>NZ_JH413811.1:172890-178852 GCF_000162755.2 Legionella drancourtii LLAP12 | reverse complement strand
CCATTCAGCAATACGTATTCCATTTAATGGGGCAAGATGAGGTGGGGTAGTGGAGTAGCTAACAATCAACGCTCCTGTGGCTTTTAGCAGATTATAAACCAGATCAAAAGGCAGACCAACAAGCACCCCAGTTCCTTTGCCTACATAAGCCATAGTTGCTCCGCTCATACTGGCCAAACTTATGGTGCAAAAAGAGCTAAGCAGTCTAGAAGCAATTGCTGGTGCCAATAAGGCAACACCTGTTGCGCCTGCAGGCCCCATAACTAAGAGCGAACCGACGAGAGACGTTACTTTTAAACGTGGAGTTATGGCTGCTGATGAATTGCTTAAAGCTTCAGCAACAACCCAGCCAATTGTTGAACCCACATAGGAAAATGCGGTTTCAAAAATAGGTTGGATGAGTGTTGTGACCGGATATTTATTGTAAACAGGCCGAGGGGCATTTTTTTTGCTGTCTTCATTTTTTATAAAACTTACAAATTGTTCCCATTCTTCTTTTGTAAATTCTTTGCCACCAACGATTCTTTGCTCGGCATTAATATGGGTAAGTGCATCTTGTTGATTAATTAATTTAGCTGCAGTTTTATAACAGCTTTCTTGATCTTCATCATCAAAGAAATTTTCGTTGGTTACACCTAAATATTTATTGATTAGTCGATATAGTGCGGAATTATCTTTTGAACTACCAATTTGATTTTGAATATAGAGTGCTACTGCAATCATAATTCTTGAAGCCATTAAATTAGCTTGCCATTGTTCGGCAGTTTTAATTTCTTCCTCTTCAAATAGAAATCGGTTCAGGACAAATTTCATTTTTTCTATAAATGAAATTTGTTTGCGTCTGTTTTTTACATCGGTGCCGCCAAACATGGTGGGCATACCTAGCATTGATGGAGTTGCTTCCAGATCGATTTTTCTTTCTTCTTCATAATCGCTACGTAGATTGTCAAATCGTCTAATGCTCCCTGCTACAAGAGTAAATCGCATAATATTCCCCTGTCCTTGATGTGTCATGCGCATCAATGCGCGCCGATAATTATCCTTTTGTATATTTTATCTTACTTCTTCATTGTCTAAATGCAATGTCATGGGGCTATTATTTACTAAAATGTTGCAATCTATTAAGTCATCACATTTAATTTAGTAATTAACTCATTGAAATGATACTTTTTTTTAGGATTATGATACTTTTAACATTTATGTAGCCTGGACTATGATGATGTAGGCATAAGAGAAAAGGTGGTTAAATTGACAAATGACACAATAAAAGTGGGTTTCAGTGAACGATTGAAACATTTATTTTTACTTCTTCGTGTATCTCACTGGGCTAAAGCTGTTTTTGTAATGCTGGGATTTTGCTACACACCAGTTCCTGGATATTTTGTGCCTGCGCTCTTGGCTTCACTTGCATTTTGTTTCATTTCCAGTGCGGTTTACATTTATAACGACATAGAAGACAGAATAGAAGACAGTCTGCATCCACATAAACGGCACCGACCTTTAGCCAGTGAAAAAATTTCGGTAACCGAAGCGATTTTTATGCTGTTTTTGTTGCTGATTACTGGCCTTGTTTTAGGCTGGCTGATTTCAAAAAAGCTAGCTATTATTCTTTGCGCCTATTTAATTATTAACATCGCATATAACCAGGTACTAAAACTTATCCCTATTGCTGATGTATTGTGTATTGCCGCAGGTTTTATGTTACGGGTTTTGGCCGGAACCATAGGTATTGGGCTACCTATTTCTACCTGGCTTACGATTGCGGCGACGTTATTGAGTTTATTTATTGCTTTAAATAAGCGACGCTTAGAAATGCGCTTAGGATTAAAACATTCAACACGCGAAGTTTTGCGCAAATATCATCCTGCAATTTTGTATGCATTGATTGTTGGTAGCGGCATCGCTACTTTTATTACCTATATTTTTTATATTATCTATGCACGCGATGAATCGTTTTATTTTATGTTAACTGTACCTTTTGCCGCTATTGCCTTGTGGCGGTTTGGCTGGCTTGCGACACAGGATATTGATAATGATGATCCAGTTATTGTTTTCTTAAGTGATCGCTTGTCACGAATTAATCTTTGGTGTTTTGTTGTATTGACCTTTATGGCTTTATCCCCATGAAATGGAAGTTACGATGGTATGACAGCATTTTTATTTTGCTGTTGGCTTATTTATTTGTTTTGCAAATTCAAGCTATTTGGCCATTTACCATTGATGACATGTATATTTCTTTGCGTTATGCCAAAAACTGGGCTGCTGGTCATGGCTTAGTATGGAATGTACAGGCACCTCCAGTGGAAGGATATTCTAATTTTAGTTTTGTTGCTTTAGCGGCGCTCAGCTTGCTATTAAACGGCAATCCCGTAGTTGTTCTAAAAGTTGCGGGGATGCTCGGGCTATTTTTTACTGGTTACTTCCTTTATTTGATTAGTCGTTTTTGGTTTACGACACGAGCGTCTCTTCTTTCTGTTCTTTGTTTATTCGCCTATAAAGGGCAAATTATTTGGGCGGTTCCTGGCTTAGAAACGGCGGTGTATGAAGCCTTGATTTGTGGTTCAGTGTATTTTTGCTTACGCGGGATGGGCTATCAGTTTTTCCCATACAATCGTGGGCAAGCAAAAGCAACTTTTTTAATTGTTGCTGGATTATTGCTTGCGCTGGCGGGGATGACGCGTCCAGAAGCACCAGTATTAATGGTTTTGTTTTTTATCCTGCTCTGTATCGATCGACCAAAAACAGAATTAAGGTATTATTGGTATGCAGTGCTTCTTTTTAGTCTGACGCTGGTGCTTTTTTTTACACCTTATTTTGTGTGGCGTCTTTTTTATTTTGGTTATTTATTTCCTAACTCAGTATATTGCAAAGGCCTTGTTAAGGCTTTTACTTTATCTTTGGATTTAACATACCTTAAATTAATTTGGCCTTTTGTGCTGTTTGCTTTACCTGCCTGTTTTACAGCTCACGATAGACGCCATTATTTTTTATGGTTACCTAGTCTTGTATATTTATTCATGCTTGCAGACTCAGATCCAATTGTTGCTTTTAATAATCGATTGTTTTTGCCAGCATTTGCTTTATTGTTGCCTTTAGCATTGCAAGGGATGAGTGTGGTGGTATTTTTGTATTTGCAGCGTCGGGATATTGTCTTCCTATCTTTTTTTATACCCTTGTTTTTTTATGGTTTTTTTCTTCATTCCCAGAATGACTTTGGCTGATTATCGTTACTTTAGTCAAAATCCAGTCAAAGGGGAGCAATTACGTGAAGAAGTCTTGAATTGGTTAACGATTCATACGGCTTCGGGTGAGGTCGTCGTACTGGCGGATAGTGGTATGATACCTTATTACAGTAATTTAAATTTTATTGATTCATATTGCTTGAATAATGTGTCTATGGCGCATTATCCTGCAGCGCAACGTTATGAACAATTTTGTAAGGACGTTGTGCAAGAGAAGCCGGGGGTGATTATTTTAACTTCTTTGATTGAGGAAGGAAAGGTAACCTACACACCGAGCGATGTGTGTTTGAAAGCCTGGCTTAATCAACAAAATGATTATAAATTCCAGCATGCTTTTGTGAGTAATGATCCTAACTCTACTTATCGTTATGAATTGTTTACTCATTCGGTGGGTAGAGGTGATTAAATCAATTCAATCAAGGGATTAGTATCATTGCTGTGTTTTATGATTTTACGCAACTCCGGATACGATTTTTGGTGTTATAAATAGCAACATGGTGTACTATCTCTTCTTATAAATGGATTCAGTGCCTTATATTTTATGATGCAGAAACTAACATTATTTATGAGAAAATTCTTCTTAAAATTACCAGTGATGTTGTTTGATATAACCGCAATTCCTGTGGCATGGTATACTGCCTATTGGTTGCGCTATAACATGCACCCCTTTCCTAAAATGTTAACGTCTTCTCATTCCTATATTGCATTATCTTTATTAACTGTTATTCAGGTGGGATGTTATTTTTATTTTAAAACCTATCGTGGCCTGTGGCGTTTTTCTTCGCTCAATGATGTGTTGCGTATTATAAAAGCATCCCTTTGTGCCATGATGTTGGTGATTCCTGTTTTTTATTTAACATCCATACTGCAGCATTTACCGCGTACTATCCTTCCCCTGTATTGCATGATTTTAACCACTTTACTTTGTAGTGGTCGATTAATGCTCCGTTTATATTGGGACCGACGCGCTCGAGGCCATGAATTAGCCGACATTAAGCGAGTACTTATTGTTGGTGCAGGCTTGGCTGGTGAAGGTTTGGTTCGTGATTTAAAGCGTAGTAATTATTATCAGCCGGTTGGCTTTGTCGATGATAATAGTAGCAAACGTGGTTTGGAAGTTCATGGCGTGCCTGTTTTAGGTACTATTCGCCAAATTACAGAGCGTGTTAATCAGTATTCAATTGATTTAATCTTTATTGCGATTCCATCAGCGCGCTCAGTAGAGATGCGTCGTATTGTAACTTATTGTGAAAGCAGTAATGTTCCCTTTAGAACGTTACCCAGTCTTTCGGCTTTAGCTTCTGGACGTGTTGAGGTAAATGCATTAAGGCCGGTAAATATAGAAGATCTATTAGGGCGAGATGAGGTTAATTTACAATGGGATAAATTAACGGCGGGTATTGCGGGTAAACGCGTATTGGTCACTGGTGGTGGTGGTTCCATTGGTTCGGAATTATGCCGACAAATTATGGCACTTAGACCTGCAAGCTTAGCTATAGTCGAAAATAGCGAATTCAATCTATACCAAATTGAGCAAGAACTGAGTGAAAAGTTTCCCAACATTCCGATGATGCTGAACTTGGTTAGTATTACCGATGAGGTTGCTGTTGGGCGTTTATTTGCTGATTTTTTACCAGAAATTGTATTTCATGCGGCAGCGTACAAGCATGTTCCTTTATTGCAGGATCAGGTTCGTGTGGCGGTGTTGAATAATGTACTTGGCACACAGATTATAGCAAAGGCCAGTGTCACTTCAGATGTTAAGAAATTTATCTTAATTTCCTCTGATAAGGCAGTGAATCCTACGAATATTATGGGTACTACCAAGCGCGTTGCTGAGATTTATTGTCAAAATTTAGATCGTCGGGCGAAGACGCAATTTATTACAGTGCGTTTTGGCAATGTTTTAGGTTCGGCAGGCAGTGTGGTGCCTTTATTCCAAAAACAATTAAAGACAGGCGGCCCAATCACGGTAACTCATCCAGATATGCAACGTTATTTTATGACCATTCCAGAAGCCAGCCAGTTGATTTTGCAAGCAATGGTTAATGGTTCGGGGGGCGAAATTTTTGTCTTGGATATGGGGGAACCAGTTAAAATCAGTTACTTGGCAGAACAGATGATTCGTTTAGCAGGAAAAGAGCCAGGAAAGGACATCATGATTGAATATACTGGATTACGGCCAGGTGAGAAGCTATTCGAAGAGTTATTCCATGAATCGGAGCAATTAGCGCCTACAGAACATGAAAAGCTCTTTAAAGCAAAATTTCGCGAACTAGATTGGGATGAATTAGCACAGACGATGCATTTGTTAAATACGGCTTGTGCTGAATATCAAGTTGCAGAATTATTTATTTTATTAAAGAGCTTAGTACCTGAATTACGTTCAACTGATTTACCTGTGGTTGCTTAGTAAGGAATTTTTTAAATGATAATATCTTATGATGATTTTGAAAAAGTAGATTTACGCTCTGGTACTGTAGTTAAAGTAGAAGAGTTTCCTCGCGCCAGAAAACCGGCTTATAAAGTATGGGTTGATTTTGGAGACGATATTGGTGTCTTACAAACTTCTGCCCAAGTGACGAAGAACTATACTCCAGAAACCCTTCTAGGCCGTTCTGTCATGGGTTGTATTAATTTAGGTGAAAAAAATATTGCTGGCTTTACATCTCAATTTTTAGGGTTCTTTCCCAATTACGGGGGCACTCACCAGTTAACAA
>NZ_JH413811.1:117341-172329 GCF_000162755.2 Legionella drancourtii LLAP12 | reverse complement strand
GTATGGTAAAACCAGGTAAATTTAAGATAAGATTATGCTTGGGCACTTTAATCTCCATTTTGATCGCGAAATCAATAAGTTAGTTTAGACTAACTTGATTAAAGTGCCCCCTTATTTGGGGTAGAGCCAATTTTATTAGTGGGGTTCACTGATGCTAATGGAGCGATCTGTTTAATTACGACAGATCCTCAGGTTCCTAACGGGCAAAAGTTACATTAGGGTTGGGGGCAATGCCAAATAAAAAGCCTTAAATAAACTGGAGCTATTTGCTCAGCATTTTCCAAACACCACACCACTCTGGATCAGCGGGGTGTTCTTTTAATATACGGCAGCGGTCAATATAGACCTTCGATGGTTTATCCTTGGGGTGCAATTTTAATGCTGCTTCGAAGCTGGAAATAGCTTTATCCCAGTGGGCGCTGTTATACAGTTCAATGCCATTATTGAAATGATTGATCACCTCTATTTGGTGAGGGAATAATTTTTTATCATAATAATCAAGTACCTCATAAACAGAAACGGCTTTGTTCTTGCCTTTGACAATTACTTTATCGATGTGGCGCATGCGGTAGGTTGATTTCAGGCGTTCATAAGTAAATTCACTTATTAATATATGTGCACCATAATGTTTGCATAGTCCTTCGATTCGTGATGCAAGATTTACTCCATCACCAATTACGGTAAAGTCCATTCGTTTATTCGAGCCAATATTCCCGGCAACAATTTTATCCGTATTAAGACCTAGACTGTGATCGATAATGGGTAATTCTCGTTCTAGACGCTTTTGATTAAGTTCAGTTAGCGCATTCATCATGGTAAGCGCAGAGCGTAGGGCACGGTCAGGATCGTCATCATGCGGGAATGGATTACCAAAAACAGCCATGATGGCATCACCAATAAATTTATCAAGTATTCCTCCTTCATTTTGGATGCAATCGACCATTAGCGTAAAGTATTCGTTTAATAGTTTCACCGTTTCTTCAGCGCCAAGTGATTCTGAAATGGTGGTGAAATCACGGATGTCTGAGAATAAAACGGTAGCAACTGTACTTGTACCCCCTAACGAATAGTCGCTTGATTGCATTAATTTTTCTGCTAGGTCAGGACTCATATAACGGGACATGGTTGATTTCATTCGTTTTTCAGAACTAATGTCCTCAATCATGATCATTGCTCCTAAACGTTCATTATTGGCGTTAATTAAGGGGACAATGGTTATATTGGCAGTAATTTTAATATTGGCAATTTCCACTTCAACATCCATTAAAACATCTTGTTTCATCTTTGATGATTCATGGTTAATTAAGGTAATTTTTTCAATTAACCCATTTGTATCTTCTGGAAATAAGGTAGCAATATCTTTGAATATAAGTTTTTCTATGGAGTCGAGTTGCATTAATTTCATTCCTGCACGATTACAGGTTGCAATCTGATTATTTGTATTCACCGTTAATACCGCATTAGTCATACTTTCTAAGATACTTTCGTTGTAATTTTTAATGCTTTGTACTTCATCAAAAAGTTTTGCATTCTCTATAGACATGGATATCTGTGAGTTAATAGCGAGGAGTTGTGACTCATCATCGGAATTAAATTCACCGCGTCTCTTATTGAGTACCTGGGTAACGCCAATAATTTTGCCATTTTTATTTTTAACTGGTGCGGAGAGTATTGATCGTGTAAAAAATCCTGTTTGTTTATCAACAGCAGGATTAAATCTTAAGTCGGTGTACGCATGAGGAATATTAATTATATTGCCTGAGGTGAATGTGGAACCAGCAATCCCCAGATGATTGGGGAAACGTATTTGTTTCTTTTCTAAACCAATACCTGCTTCAGTAAATAATTCATTTGTTTTTTCGTCATTAATAAATAAAGTTGCGCGTTCTGAATCCAGCGCTCTGGTCACGGTATCAATGATTTTTTCTAATAATAAGGATAAATTAATTTCCGAAGAAACTCGTGAAATCGATTCTAGAAAATACAAGTCTTTTTGGTGGCAACTTTCGATGTGTTCAATGGTCATCTTGTTTTGAATCGCCATTGCCGCGTGTTCTGTTAGTGTTTGTACAAACTTGATATCGGACTCAGTAAAATCACCGTCGATTTTATTTAACATTTGGGTAACGCCAATAAGTTCACTATTAGCATTTCTTAAGGGAACACAGAGTATGCTTTTGGTTTTGAATCCAGTCATATTATCTATTTGTTTATTATGACGTTCATCCTCATCTACATTATCTAAGATAATTGGTTCATTCTTTGTAAATGTCCAACCCGCAAGGCCCGTAGTATTGAGTATTCTAATTTCAAAGTGCAAATCGCCTTGGGCAATAAATGAATATAGCTCCCCTGTTTGATAGTCATTCAAAAATATAGTACCGCGCTCACAGCCAATTATATGTACGGTTACATCAATTAGCTTTTTAGTAATTTCTTTCAAGTTGGATGTTGCTGATAAATCGCGATAGATTTCTGATAATAGGGTATAAAACTTTTTAGAACTCATATGTTTATAAGGCACGATATTTTGCATATTTATATCTCAATAACTTAAAAAACATGAAATCACTGAAGCTACTATTGATTAGTAGAATCATTAATTGCCATTTCAAGCTTTATTCTCATTTCTTTTATTGTTTCTTGTAATTGATAAATTTCGCTATTTTTTTCTTTTTTAATTTCCTCTATATTTTTAGATTTTTTGTCCTTATGGCTTCAAGCTCATTCCTTAACTCAACAATTGATATCTGTAGTTGGATGATAATTTGGTTATAATCTGAACGTTCTTTTTCGATTTTTCTTTGCATGTCCATATAATTTGATTCTAATTTCAGGCGCAATTGCACAATTATTTCTTTTAATTGTCTTATTTCATTTTCCATTTCTAATGACGACATTTTCTAATTCCCCAAATTGACTCGCCACTTATTGTAATCATTAATGCTTGGAGTAGAGACAAATCTCCAATTGTCTTTATTGGAATCAGTTTATTAAATTATAGTTCAATTTTTATGATTAATTAGAATAGGTGAGGAAATGGGCTGAGCTAAGCAACGTTTAGTCTTGAATCAGGCACAGGTTGGGATGAATTTAATTCAATAAATTGATGTAGATATAATGCTGGACTTTACAGCCCGGCCAATCACTGACGTTAAGTTAAGCTTTGTAGCCCGGATTAGCGCAGCGTCATCCGGGATTTTGGTGCACGGAATAACATTTTCCCCTGATTACGCTGCGCTAACCCGGGCTACGTTTAATAGGTTATACTTCTCAAAGCGCTTAACTTAATGGCATTGCTGCCAATACACAGGTTCGAGTTATACCGGGGGAAATAAATCCTGGAATTTGACTCTGGTTTTAAGGTGCAAGGCTTTGCGTCTTTTTTTCGATAAGTCGAATGCCTTGTAGATTATGATTGGAATTACAAAACTTACCATCCCAATATAGAATGCCCATTTATAAGTGGGATCCTTATTTAGCACTAGGAAAAAAAGAGCAATACACATCAGTATTATTGCCAAAATCCCTGTATAGGGGGAGTAGGGCGTTATATAACGCAGATTCGCTGTAGTATAGCCGGCTTGATACAATCTGCTTCTGAATCTAATTTGTGACGTGCACAATGAAATCCAGGCGAGAGTACCGGTAAAACCAGATACTAAAAGTAGGGCGATATATAGTTTTGTTTGCCCGAAGAAGTAACCAATACCTAAAAGAACCCAGATCATAATTAAGGTCGCAATGACCGCATTTTGTGGGATTGAATTATGGTTAAATTTAGCAAAAGTATGTGGTGCCATGCCATCACGTGCCAGTGCATTTAGAGCGCGTACGGTGCCATAAAATCCAGAATTAGCACAAGATAATGTCGCACTTAGTGTAACAAAACTTGTTACTATTCCTGCCCATTTTAAATCATACATATTAAGTGCATCAGCAAAGACCGAATTTGATAAACCTGCCTTTTGCCATGGGAAAATTAAAACGAGACAAAATACTGGGATAATATAGATGAACAGAATTCTAAAGGTCACATTACGAATAGCATGGGGAATCATGCGTGCAGGATTTTCAGATTCTCCTGCAGCAAGACCAATGATTTCAGAGCCTTGATAGTTAACCAGTAAAAGTACCATGGCGGTTAATAAGGACATGACCCCATTGGGTAGCATACCACCATCCCCCAAAATGTACTTACTACCAATAATGCCAGCCGGCTCACTGCCATGAACCAGGCCAAAGAAAATTAAAATGGATAAAATAACAAATCCCATCAACGCCATAATTTTAATTAAGGCCAGCCAGAACTCTATTTCACCGAAGGTATCTACTTTAGCGAGATTAATATAGGTAATTAATAAACCAAAACAAATAGCCCAGATATAGCCATTGACCCCGGTAAACATTTCCATGATGATTCCCCCCGCGACGCATTCCGCTGGAATATAGGCTACCCAGCTAATCCAATAGGACCATCCAACGCCGCAGGCAACAGACGGTGATATAAAATCGGCGGTATAGGTTACGAAGGAACCTGAAATGGGAATTGCTACCGCAAGCTCACCCATACACAACATCGTTAGAAAAATAATTAAACCACCGAGCACATAGGCTAGAAACACTGCGGGACCTACGAGATTAATTACCTCACCAGTACCTAAAAAATAACCTGAACCAATAATCCCACCAAGGGCAATTAGTTGAACATGTCGGTCTTTTAATCTTCGGCTGTAACCACTGTCTTTAATAGGCTTAGTTGTTTTTGAATTACGATTATTCACGGGCTGTTTATTTCTCACATTATTCAGTTAATGATGATGAAGCAATGCTATATTCATCCCCAATATTTTAAAACTTTTCGCACTTTAAAATGAGAAAAGTTGTTTACAGTAAACACCAATTTTAAAATAAAGCGCAGTAAAAAATGGCTTAATGGAATATTTTTGTGCATTCTTGACTATTTTTGACAAAAAATCAAGGGGGATTATAGGAAAAAAGATTAATTATACAATAATTCAGTACTGGCGTGTCTTATCACGCAAATTTAGCTAGATAACGGATGATAATTGTCGTTGAGTTATCTTGTAAAATATGAGGAGATTAATTTATGAACCTGGAACAATTTTCCATGACTGTTGAGACTGTAGGAAGAGGAACAACAGATATTACAGCAGAAATTGCCGCTGTTTTAGCAAATGCTACGATTCAACAGGGGCTATGTCATCTTTTTCTCCAACATACTAGCGCCTCATTAATGTTGTGTGAAAACTATGATGCTCAGGTTCGCCAAGACTTAGAAAATTTCCTGACGCGCCTAATCCCTGACGGTGATCCTCTTTTTAAGCATGTCATTGAGGGGGTGGACGATATGCCTGCGCATATACGTACCATTTTAACGCAGACAAGTCTTACTATTCCACTACAGAATAAAAAATTAGCTTTAGGTACCTGGCAAGGGATCTATCTTTATGAACATCGCTACCAATCGCATCAACGGCATCTGAAAATTACCGTTATGGGATGCTAATTGCATTCTTAGGTTGTACAATACGGCCTTGGTTGATTATTAGGAAAAAACATGCATACATTACCTCCATGCCCTAAATGTAATTCAGAATATACGTACGAAGATGGCAACCTGCTTATTTGTCCAGAATGCACCCACGAATGGGCAAAGGATGAAGCTGAAGAATCGCACGATGAAGCCCGAGTCATCAAAGATGCTAATGGTCAGATTCTACAAGATGGCGATACAGTTACGGTTATAAAGGATCTCAAGGTTAAAGGTTCCTCACTGGTAGTCAAAGTAGGTACGAAAGTTAAGAATATTCGCTTGGTTGATGGTGATCATGACATTGATTGTAAAATTGAGGGAATTGGCGCAATGAAATTAAAGTCACAGTTTGTTAAAAAAGGGTAATATATACGGATTGTCTAGTAGCCTGGCTGCTTGCAATGAATGGCATTTATTTAAGTGCATTTTATTCGGGTCTAGGCTTAATGATGCTTACTTAAGAAAATTTTCAATTAAAATTAAATGGTTAAATACTTAATTAACGGCACACACTAAAAATTGTCATCCCGCTTATGCGGGGACGACAACTACTGACTATATTGAGAATTTTCCTTAAGTAGCACCATTCGTTATAAGTAACCAGGCCGATCGTTACTGTCTCATATGCATGAGCCGCTCTGAAAAAAGGAACAAATCCTCATTCCAATGGCTAGATTGTTCATTTTTTTATCTTGTGCGCTGTGTAGATTAGGTCTATAACTAAAAGAATAAAAAAAGAAATCTTCTTAGGACGGGTGCCAAGTGGTCGAAGAGGACGGTAATTGCATAAAGGTTCTTCATTTTCTCTTGCAAGACGTACACTGCTGTCTGGATTTGCGCTATGTAGAAAAAATACTTCCTTTACCTCTTCTTGACATTATTCCTGGTAGTCCGGTTTATTTTGTTGGATTGATGAATCTTAAAAATACCTGTGTTCCTGTCTTTGACTTAGCAGTTTGTATTGGCTTGACACGAGATCAAATCTATTCTTTAAACATACCCATTCTGCTTTGCTCTGATGGAATACACCAGCTTGCTCTGATTGTAGATAAAGTAATTGGACTTGGCGAGATCTGGGAGGAAAATATTGAAATACATGACGAGCTTACAGAAGGGCATTCGCCATTTTTAGGAGCAGTTACTCTGGCAACTGGTATTTCACTGTTGCTGAATATTCCTTGGGTCTTCGCACTGAAACTAACACAAGAAGCACATCAATGTGCCGCGGATCATGAGTAATTTATTGAATAGTATAAAAATTCTGGAACCTGAATTTATTGAATTAATTCGTCTACGATTTGGGCTTGTTGTCCATGTCAATCAGACACGGGTGCTGGTGAAAACAATTATTGATGCGTGTCATAAATTCAATTATTCGCCTCAAGAATATTTGCATCAATTAAAGCATTGTTCCAATAGCTCCTCTTTATTAGCTGATTTGGTTGCGGCAATTACGGTCGGGGAAAGTTATTTTTTTCGCGATAAAAATCAAATGCATTTATTAGAAAAAATAATATTGCCTCAGTTAATCAAGCAAAAGAATAATAATTTCACCTTAAAAATTTGGAGTGCGGGTTGTTCAACAGGCGAGGAAATATATACTATTGCTATGCTGTTATCTGAATTAATACCGAACCTTGATGGTTGGAATTTGCAATTATTAGGCACCGATATTAACACGACTGCTTTGGCAAAGGCTCAGGCAGGAGTTTATCGGCAGTGGTCAATGCGCTCTATTTCAGAACGCTATTTGCAACGCTATTTCTCTAAAGAGGAGCATACTTATGTTCTTTCCCCCAAGATTCGTAATTTGGTGAACTTTAAATACCTTAATTTAAGTGATAATAGTTATCCATCTATTCTTAATGGAATCAATGAGATTGATTTAATATTATGCCGCAATGTGTTAATTTATTTTGATAGTGAGTTTGTTGTAAAAATCATGAAAAAGTTAAGTGCAACTATGGCCGAGAGCGCTTATCTTTTACTGGGTGCATCTGATCCCATTGTTACGGCAGAAACAAATCTTGTTTTTCATCATAATGGCGCAATCTATTTTTCTCTAGGGTCTGTTGATATTGAGCCAAAATGAATTGATTTTTGCGCACCGAAGCAGTGCATAAATCCAGTATCAAAGCACAGAGAATCAATTCATTTTGGCCAAGACAATAGAAATAGCAACAGACCCAAGATAACTGCGAAAGGAATTTTGGCAGCAATGACTAAAGTGCAAAAACATGCTTCAGAATTAATGCCCAAGGGGGATGCGGCACTACGTATACTGCAAGCACGTGCAGAACAGCTTGCTCAGTATGAGCAGGGTGTAAGCGAGCCAAGTGGTGTTGCCTATGTACGATTTAGACTTGGTCTAAATGAGCATTATGGGATTGCTTATCAACATATTCATGAAATTTTACATTATGTTTCTATCGCTAAACCGCCTTTCGTTCCTGATTTTATTACCGGAGTAATCAATTGGCGCGGTTCTTTGATTACTGTAATTGATCTGATGAAGTTTTTTCATCCAGATCGTTTAGAATCGTGCAGTAAAATTATTATTGTTATTAACACAAATGATGTTACTTTGGGTCTATTGGTTAATCGTGTTGAAGGCAATGGTATTTATCAACCGAGTCAGTTAGGTGTTCCTTTAACTTCGGTGAATGTTGCTCATACTGAATACATTCTTGGCTTAGATCGGGCAGTTACTGCCATTCTGAATATTGATGCTCTTGTCTTAGGATTAAGTCAAGAAATTAAAAAAAGCGTATACAAGATAGGAGATGTTTATGGAAACAGTTAGGAAGCCACATTTTATCATTACGCTTCGAACCCGTTTATTTATAGGGTTCTTATCATTAAGCTTGCCCCTCGTGCTGTTAATTATGCTTCTATTACCCAAAATTAACTCTATAATTTTTTCCAGTAAACAAATTTATGAGGTTAATTTATCTGCGGTATTAGATACCCAGATTTATCAGACTAGAGATATCGTCGCGCATTGGATAATGACCGGAGATCCTAATGATGAGCTTGAGTTTATACGCGTTTGGGATGAAATTAATAAGACCAAAGAAATATGGCATGAGGCACTAACTAAGTTAGGCAATCAAGAGATCCTGGAACATTGGCGACAATTAACCCAACTTTATGAGCCGGTATATCAGGGGCAATTGGCAGTGATGCATATGCCTAGAAATGCAAGCACTATAGAGAGCTTGCAGCAAGCCACAGAGAAGGTAAGACCCCTTAGCAGTCACCTGATTGATATAATTGATGGCACTTATTCTAATGAACGTGGGCAACGAGTTGGTGGATTATACAGTGATATAAGGCAAGAAATTACCAAAAACACGCACCATATTGATGACACCTTATTAACACTCAAACAATCGGCATATGCGCTGTTAATTCTTGCAATTGTGCTAACAATTATTGTCCCTCTAATAACACAACGTAGTCTTTCAGGCCCAATAGATAATGTGATTGAAATTGCTGAACGTATTGCTGCAGGTGAGCGTGATATCGATATTCAAATCCATACTTTAGATAGATTAGGCAAGATGCTGTTATCACTTAAAAGTATGCAACAAGCAATTAAAGAAAATGAAGAGAAAATGCGTAAAAATGAAGAGCAATCACGGCGGCTTCTAGAACAATTGGTGAACTCATCGAATAAGTTCAGTCGGCATAGCAGTAAAGTCGCTGCTGGCGATCTGAGAGAGCGACTCGTACTTGATAAAGAAGATGTGTTGCAAGATTTAGGTAATGATTTAAATTTGATGACTGATGCTCTGGCATCGAGTACTCAAAAAATTACCCAAGTGAGTAATGAAATTGTCACTATGGTTGATAAAGTAATCACTTCAGCAAGTGAGCAGACAGAAAGTATTAATTCACAGGCTTCAGCAATTAATGAAATTAGTGCTTCTTTGGAGGAAATTGATAAAAGTTCAAAACAAACCATGAATAAAGCTCAAGCCTTACGTGAGATTGCTAAAAATACCTATGAACAAGGAAAGCTCGGTACGGAATCTGTAGTACAAAGCATCCATGGCATTAAAGCTTCAGAAGAAAAAATGAAACTTATCGCACAAACAATACTTGATTTAAGCATCCACACGCAACAAATTGGGGAAATCACGGCCGTGGTGAATACCCTTGCGCAACAGTCAAAAATGCTGGCCTTGAATGCCGCTATTGAGGCATCAAAAGCAGGTGAGGCAGGAAAAGGTTTTGCTGCAGTTGCTATCGAAGTAAGAAATTTAGCCGAACAATCAGAGCAATCTACCGTGCAAGTGCAAAAAATTCTCGAGGACATTCGTCGTACTACTGAGAAAGCCGTTACCGTGACTGAAGAGGGAGCAAAGACTTTGGGGTCGGGCACACAATTAATTGAAAAAGCGGGGGAGGTGATCCACACCTTAAGTAAAATGATTAATGAAGCTTCGATTTCAAGCCAACATATCGAAGTGGCCATACGTCAAGAAGCGGTCGGTATCGAACAAATCGTTGAAAGTATGAATGAAATCAATCGAACTACATCGACGTTCTCTGGTGGTATTAAGGAAATGATGGATTTCATACATAAACTGGATGAAATTGCGAAACATCTTAAAGATGATGTAAGCATTTATAAAGTTTAGGGGGTGCTATGATTCCAGATGAGCCCTTGCTAAAACAGTTAATTGCAACATTTAATACCGAGTTGGAATCTCTACTTTCGGTGATCACGGATAATTTACAAAAAATTAAGCCAGGTGCCTCAGACAATAATTTAAAGCCCATCATTTCTGAAATTTCTCGCTCTGGCCGTAATATTAAAGTTGCGGCGCTTTCAGTTGGGATTAATGATCTTGCGAAGATGGCTGAGTCTATTGAAAAATTATTTGCGTCAGAGCATGAGGTAACCGCTGAGCGCATTGATTTAGTCTTTCGCTCAGTGGATGGTATGCGTGAGCTCATGCAAGAGTTCATCGAAAAAAAATCATGTTCTGCTAATGTCCGTGAATTACTGCATCAATTGCAGCAACAAGCACATTTGAGCGAAAAAGAGGAGGAGGCTTCAGTTATACCAGAACCATCTGTTCCCGAAGGGCCTTCTCTTCCATTAGCTACACCGTCCTCTAATGCTTCTGAACGGGAGTTTTTAAAAAAATTATTGCAACCTTTAAAGTAGAACTTCAGGATAATCTAATCAAAATTACTGATGGTTTGTTGCAGCTTGAAAAAGGAGGCATCTCGGAGCAGGGATTTGTAGCACTCTTAGATGAGCTTTTTCGCGCAGCACATAATATTAAAGGTTCTGCGCGTGGAGTAGGTGCGATTAACGTTGGTGAAATCGCACATCATCTGGAAACTTTATTTACGGCAGTTCAGCAAAAAAGCATTAGAATTTCTCCTGGAGTAATTAATCTTTGTCTGCAATCAATTGATTACATGAATGAAGCAATGCAATGTTATAGTGAGGAAGTACCTTTATCTTTTGATCTACAAAATCATTTGCTGCAGCTGCGGCAATATACAGAGTTTTCTGAACAAGAAGCTCCTGGTCACGTAAAACCGCTCGTTGAACAACTCCTTGAGCCTGATGCGGTTGTAACGAAAGGCAAAGTGAATGAGTACGAATCCATCCGCGTACCCTTGCAAAATTTGGATCGTATTTCCGCGGATATGGAAGAAATCCAGGGCGTTAAAATTGCCATTGAGGAACATTATGCGAATCTTAATAAAATAAATTTCAAAATCGATAACTTTATTAAAGCATGGAAAAAAAACATATTAAGTTTAAGAAGTTGTTTTGAGGGTGAAGAAGAGCGTTTAGCCGCATTGTTTTCTCCCTACCTTTTAGAGCTTTCTGAAATCAGTAATGCCACCCATCGATTACAACGAGGGTTGCGTATGCCAGTGAATGAATTATCTGTTTTATTTAATGCGTTGCAGGATGAAATTCGTACTCTACGTTTGATTTCAGTAGGCAGCCAGTTGCGCTACTTGCCGCGGCTGGTGCGTGATTTAGCTAATGAACTACAAAAACCAATTAATTTTGATATTAAAAACAATGATGTAAAAATTGATAAGATGATCTTGGAAGGATTAAAAGATCCCATTGTACATCTTTTGCGTAATGCAATTGATCATGGCATCGAAGATGCGGAACAGCGTCAGGCAGCGGGTAAATCGTTGCAAGGGAATATTTGCCTTGAAGTGCGTCAGGAAGATCATCAAATTATCTTCGAAATCTCTGATGATGGCGCGGGGATTAACCCAGATAATTTAGCTCGTAGTGCTTTGGAAAAAAATATTATCACGCAAGCCGAGCTTGATATGATGAGTCCGGCGGACATTTTAGATATTATTTTTCGCCCAGGTTTTTCCACCCGTAAGGTGGTAACAGGTATTTCTGGACGTGGTGTAGGCCTGGATATTGTACGCTCTAACCTGACTCAGTTGAAAGGGCTGGTTAGTGTAGCCAGCCAGCCCGGCACAGGCACACATTTTTTCTTGCGCGTTCCTATTACTTTGGCAACTGAACGTGGCTTGATTGTTTCATGCAATAAGCAAGTATTTGTGATTCTTACCAGCTCTGTAGAAAGTGTTTTTTTACTAAAAAGAAGCGATATTGTGGAGGTAGAAGGAAGCCCTACTGTTCTTATTAAGCAACAGCCGATTTTGTTCAGCTCTTTGGCCAGGATATTGCATCTTGATGAAAATATACAGAGTTCAAAAGAGTATCTGTCTGTGGTTATTGTTAAGAAAAATTGGGAGCGTGTTGCTTTACTTGTCGATGAAATTATTGGCGAAAGAGAAGTCGTGCTTAAGCCATTGCAAGAGCCATTAACCAATATGCCCTTTGTCATTGGTGCTACTCTGACAGGCAGCAATCAAATTAATTTTGTACTAAATTCTTCTGAAGTAATTAAAAAAGCGTTGTTATCTTAACTTTTCAAATACATGTGAACTATTGCTATGATAAGAATTTTAATTGCTGATGATTCACCCACGGAAGTTGCATTAATTCAATACATTATTGAGTCTGCAAAAGACATGATAGTGATTGGTGTTGCTAAAAATGGCAAAGAAGCAGTTGAGTTAACCGCGAAATTAAAGCCCGATTTGATTACGATGGACATTCAAATGCCGATTATGGATGGACTTGAAGCAACACGTATTATTATGTCACAAAATCCCACGCCAATTATTGTGATTAGCTCTATGGTGAATGATGAGTCAATTCATGCCACCTTTCATATTTTTGAAGCTGGAGCATTAGCTGCATTGGCTAAACCCGTTAATGCATTTTCACCCTCATTTAAGGAGCGCAGTAATTACATTGTTGATACCATCCGTAGTCTTTCAGAAATTTGCGTCGCTAAAAAACCATTAAAAACCGCACTTACTTATGCAAGAGAACACAAACAGGCGGAACTCCAAAAAATGACCTCTGCGTATGAAATTATTGCAATTGGTGCTTCAGTTGGGGGGCCTATGGCATTAAAAACCATTTTATCTCAATTGCCAGCTGATTTTCCTGTGCCTATTGTGATTGTTCAGCATATGAGCAATGGTTTTATTGGTGGATTTTCACAGTGGCTTGCAAAAAATATTCCCCTTAAAGTGAAAAATGTAGTTAATCAGGACGTATTACACAAAGGAACCGTCTATATTGCCCCAGAGCAAAAAGATCTGCTGATTGAGCGTGTGCATGATCAATTAACATGTAAATTAATCGATGGCGATCCTGTTTCTGGTTTTTGTCCTTCGATCACAACGTTGCTGCAGTCTGTAGCTCTAGTTTCAGGTCCTAAGGCTATAGGTATGCTTTTAACCGGTATGAGTGATGATGGGGCCGTGGGCCTATTAGAATTAAAAAAAGCGCATGGGCATACGTTAATTCAAGATCCTCAAAGTGCTGTTGTTTTTGGTATGGGGGCTGTTGCACAATCGTTGAATGCGGTAGATCTGGTGATTGATTTGGAACATATTGCAAATTATTTAACGAATATTTGCATCACTAAAGTTGAGTAATGTTTATGGGAAAAGAAAGTTTTTTAGTTTTGATAGTTGATGACAGCGCCACAATGCGTTTACTCACTAGTGATGCCCTAATCAAATCTGGTTTTGAAGTCATTCAAGCTGAAGATGGTGAAACCGCATTAGCATTACTGAATACAAAAAGGCCAGATGTTATTTTGCTGGATGTAGAGATGCCAGGCATAAATGGTTTTGAAGTATGCCGTGAGATACGCAAATTACCTGATTATCAGTACACCCCTATCATGATGGTTACTGGATTGGAAGACTATGAATCGATTAATCAAGCATTTATGGCTGGTGCTACTGATTTTACGACGAAGCCTATTAATGTTGATTTAATTGGTTATCGGGTTTGCTATATGATTCGTACCAGTTCTTATTTTCAGGAGCTGCAGATTGCTGAGAAAAAAGTACGGGCATTAAATGATGAACTTGTTAATAAGCTTGTGGAAATTCAGCAAAATTCCGCTGCAGTAGCACGCTTTGTGCCCCAAAATTTCCTAAAAATGCTTAATCGAAAAAATATAGCAGCTATAAAACTGGGGGATTGTGTTGAAAAAGTTATGACGGTTTTATTTTTAGACATTAAATCATTTACTACTCTGGCAGAACAGTTGTCTTCGGTTGAAATTTTTAACCTGGTAAATAGCTTGATGAGTTATTTGGATCCAGTGATTGTTAAAAATGGTGGTTTTATTGATAAATACATTGGTGATGCACTGATGGCCTTATTTGATGATGCGGATAATGCTGTATCTGCAGCATTAGGTATGCTTGATGCGCTCAATGTATTTAATGATATTCGTGCACGTAATAATTTACTGCCAATTAATGTAGGCATTGGCATTAATACCGGGTCATTAATTGTCGGTACGGTTGGTTTTGAGTCGCGCATGGATTGCAGTGTGATTAGCGATGCGGTCAATATTGCTTCCAGAGTAGAATCATTAACCCGAAACTTTAATATTGAACTCCTAATTAGCGGGCAAACATACCAACAATTAAAATACATAGATAACTATTATTTACGCTCTTTAGGTTTAACTTCTGTGAAAGGTAAGAATTTACCGATTAACGTTTATGAAGTTTTTAATCATGACAATGCTCGCGAAATACAATTGAAAAAGGATACTCTTCCGCTTTTTACCCAGGCTTTAAACCATTATGAAGAAAAACGCTTTCAAGAAGCAACCCGTCTTTTTAAAGAGGTTATTGCTCATGATGCCCAAGACTCCGTGGCCATTTATTTTCTAGAGCAATGCCAATCACATCGCTGATCGGCATTAAATGATGGGTTAAAAACCATTGTGCCGCTAATGAAATCATAAGCACAGCTTATTATCTTTTCAAGAAAAAGCAGAAAAATAATTTAAAATAAGGCTGCTTTCTTATTCTTTTTTTGGTACCATGAGTCTGTAAATACCCTCATCAATTTATTCCCGCCTGTGGATAAATTATTCAATAATATCTTGTATTTTAATTTACTTACCTAACTTATTTTAAATAGTCCTTGCTGTGCTTGGGTTTGCATAGAACGCATTATTTTTGGCATCAATTAGATATCCACAATTTCTGTGGATATCTCTGTGAGCAGTTTGGGGATCTACTTGTATAACGTATCAAACATGCAATGCTTATCTCTTTTACAATCATGAGATGCAACTTCATTCTGGTTCGATTAGAAGCTTTTTTAAAGTGGTCGGGTCCATACTATGGTCTAAATTGATTTTCTTCGTCGCTATATTCTTCTTCACTACCTTCATCAAAGGAGGATTCATCATCACTTGAATAAGCAAAATAATCGTCATTTTCTTGAGATTCAGAGGGTGTTTCTTTTTTTGATATTCCATCGGCGTTCAATGATGCTTCTTTATGTAAATTTTGAAGGGCTTGTTTTTCTTTTTTATACAAATTTGTAAGTATAATGTGCTTTTTTAAAGAAAAGCGGGCTTAAATAGCATCATGTGGGTATAAAATAGGCAAATTTAAGTGTGCTTTTAATCGATTGCTTGGGGCAGAGTTATTTTAGCTGTTGGTATTTTGATAAGAAAAGCTTAGAGTAAGGCTCGAATAAAACAGCGTGGGTTAACGCTGAGCTGCCCACGCTGTATTTTTTGATTATCTATAGCAACGTAATTGTCCCCAAGCATTTCTCCAACAGCCGCGATGATAAGGAGCTGGAGTTGCACGTGGGCCAGGATGATTAAATACGCAGCGCCCATAGATATTGCGATGAAATCCATGGCCGCAACCTTGGGCGGCACTGGCAATAGTTGTATAGCTTGCCATAAAGCCTAAAACTCCTACCATAAGTACAGTACGCAAGCATTTGGAAAGGTACATAGAATCTGTATTCATTACATTCTCCTTTGTTTGTACTTTTTTCCCTACAAATTAAGTATAGCCTTTTTTTGCTTTTATTTTGATCAACTTGGTGGTGTTAACAGATGCTGGTTTAATTTGCACCGCGGTAATTTTCTATAAGTAAGAGTATCACAACCAAGACCCAAACAAGACTTAGGATAAGAATAAAACTTAATAAGGGGTTAATCGCTAAGTAGCCCATTAAAATCACTGCAAGTGTTGCAAAGCACATATTAATAAAACTCATCATGGCCGCAGCGCTTGCTTTGTCTGTAAGTGCATTAGAGGCAACTAATGAGCCACTAGAAAACATCAAGCCATTAAACAAATATAAACTGGCGGTAATCAGGAAAAACCATAATGCAGATTGACTACCTATTATCCACATAAAAAATAAATTAATAACGCCCAAGGCAACGCCCAAAAAACCAATGGCAATTACTTGATTTGCTGATAAACGCGAGAGTAATTGTTTGACCAACACACCACCGAACAGCATGCCCACAATATTAAGACTATTCCAATAACCATATTCAGCAGCAGACAGCTTTAATAGTTCTTCTGCAATTTGTGGTCCAGCTGCTGAGAAACAATAAGAGATTGCTGAGCAGGTGCCTACAATCAATGAAAAGATAACCAGTTTTGATGAAGAAAGCGCTGCTGAATAATCTTTTATGATGGTTAAGGCATGAATTGGTTTAGGAGTAACTAAGGTTTCACTAAATACACAGGTGCCAATGAGCATGATGATTCCATGAACCAGTAAAAACCAAAAGCAACCTTGCCAATGCCAATAATCGGTAATTAAGCCACCAAGTACCACGGCAATACCTATGCCCAGAGCAAAGGATAATACTGAATAAGACATAGCGCTTTTTCGTTGTGATTCAGGCAACCATTCATTAATTAACATGAAGGTACAGGCTAGCCCGCTAGCAGCGCCTAAGGCTGTAATTAAACGACCGACGATTAAAAGTCCATACGTTTCCCATGTCAAGGCGCTAAGGCAAACGCCAATGCCTAAGAGGTTAATGGTTAATCCGATACGTAATGCTTTTAAGCGACCAAAACGATTAGCAAGCGGTCCATAAATTAATTGGCCACCCATGTACCCAATCAAAAACGCAGAGACTATCCATTCCACCATCCCGGGGTTTAAGGCATATTGAGCCTGGATTTTAGGTAATGAGGGAGTAATAATCGCTGCAGATATTGAAGCAATCGAAATATAACTTAATAACCAAATAAGATTAAACGAGGACTTTGTTTTACTACTCATAACTATCCTTAGCATATAGGATTTTGCTGAAGGGCTGTTATTGTAGGTACTTGCGGGGTTTAGTCAACAGAAAATTATTCAATCGCACATTTACGAAAAGTCCTGATGGTTTTTTTAGTTTTATTATCGATGATTTCGCCGTGAACATCGCCAAAATGCATATTGCCTTGAATGAGCATCCAAGTGTAGAGTTCATCAAGATCATTCCCAACCTGTTTTGCAAATTGTTCGCTACCAGTGTACACAGATGCAGTATATTGCTCGTTCATTTTGGGGATCCTCTTGATACAATTCTTCATTATAAGTTTAGTTGTTTATTGCTCTAATTGCCAATTAATAGTCCAGTAAATAAGTGCTATTGAACTATAATTTAAATAGGGAGATTGTTAGGAGCATTATCATGGTGACGATATTTTTGGCCAGCGTGCTGGGTTGGTATCTAGTGATTATGGGGTTGTTTTTAATTGTCAGACGTAATGTCGTAATAGCTGCAATGAGCAACGTTATGGAGCAGACAGGATTATTATTTGTAATCGCATTTATAACGCTAATTGTCGGTTTGATGATCGTTGCCAGTCACAATGTGTGGGTAATGTCATGGCCCGTGATCATAACAATAATAGGTTGGCTTGCCTTGATTAGCGGTATAGTTAGATTATTCTGTCCAGAATTTATTCATCGAATGTGGAGTAAAATGGCAGATAAACCTGAATTATTTACTATTTCGGGTATTATAATAGTACTTATTGGGCTATTTTTGCTATTTAAAATTTATTTCATTTGATGGATTGTAATGGGCATCTATGGGATGCAGGGATGTTGCACTCACTTACCTCTTTGAAGGTAAGTGATAGATTTGTATAAAAAAACGTAGAAGTTGCTTCATAGCCTGAATCAGTACCAAAGATAACCCAAGCCTGGCCTTGGTTGTCGGTGGTAACTCTGAATTGGGTAAGTTTTTTTTGCATTACTTCATCTGGCAGATAAGGTAATGTTTTTAGCCTATAGATTGAATCCTGAGTATCAACACCTACTGTACCGATAAAGATCATGTCTTTTCCATCTTGCAGCTGATTGCCTTTATCCAATGCAATTTTGTAGTAATGATCTTCATCAACGAAGCGTTGTGGTTCTTGGTTTACCGCGCCTATTTTTACAAAAACACTATCGCCAGGTGAGCCACCGACACCAGAAGAACCTGTAGGTGCATTTGCGGCAAACTCTAAAGAGAAACTAACGTGATAGGGGGTATTCGGTTTTAATCCCGTGATTTTTTTATAGGCATACATGAATAAATCATCACTGTGATTATTACCCGAGATTTTTAAACCATGCGGATGCTGAGTCTTAATTTCATGTGGTAATTTTGCACCATTTTTGTAATTAAGCTCATAGAACTCATCTTCGCCTGCTGGGTAATCCGCATAAGAAACCTTAAAGTTATCCTTTTGGGAAAAAGCATATTTGTACGTTTTAATGTCTAGGGCTGAGGTGGTTGCTGCTGAAAAAGAAACGCTGTTGCTTAGGAGTATAAGAATGAATAAAAGGGGTTTTTTCATTATTTTATCCGGGTTGGCCAATGGGTTTTATTCTTTGTGCTTAACAATTGTCCATTTTAGCGGGGAAGTGGCAGGGAATCAATCAATTTATTCATCTAATATGGACAAAGTTCCATTCAGGTCTGGCTGTTCTTCTTCTATCTTTTATCTGCGATAAAAAGTGGTGAAGCACTATTTTTTTTGTTAAATTACCTTTTTAAATTTTAACGAGTATCTTATGCCTTCTTTTGATATTATTTCAGAAACTAATGAAGTTGAGCTACGTAATGCCGTAGATAATGCCATTCGTGAGATGGGAACACGCTTTGATTTTCGTGGTGTGGAATCAAGTATTGAGCTCAAAGAACTTACAGTGACTCTGCGTTCTGAGTCTGACTTTCAGGTGCGTCAATTAGAGGATTTATTCCGTAATCATTGCATAAAACGCAACATTGATGCTTCAGGAGTTGATATAGAAGATGAGCCAGTACATAGCGGCAAGTTTTATTCTTTAAACATGACGTTTAAACAAGGGATTGAGCAGCCCATAGCAAAAGACATCGTGAAGTTACTTAAAGATGCTAAATTGAAAGTGCAAAGTTCCATTCAGGGAGATAAGGTACGTGTTACAGGGAAAAAACGTGATGACTTGCAAGAAGCAATTGCTCTGTTAAAGAAGTCAGATGTTAAGCTGCCTCTGCAGTATGAGAATTTTCGCGATTAGTTTGTTTACCAGTGAAGACAAATCAAGCCCGGGTTCTGTTGCATCCGGGTTACGAATCTTTCTCATTACGCCATTAGGTTTCTCGACTCGATCTACCAATAATAAGCGAACCTATCAGGGGAAAATGTGCTTTAGGCATACTTCAAGGCAAATCGCAGGTGCCTCTTTTAATCGACGTGCTTTCCTCTGGGTTAAATACCATATCATCCCATGATCAACGCTTATTTTGGGTTGCAGCAATTATATTGCCTATATCATTAATTCATAATTTCTTCAATTTTCGCAGAAATTCGTGCTTGTAAATATTCATCATTCTTTGCTAGAGTGCGCGCTACTTTCAGCTGGGCTACGGCCGCTCTTTTTTGCCCTTCGAGTAATAAACACTGCGCCTGTGTAAAATAGGCATAACTTTTTTGATTGTTTTTTGCCTGGGCGCGCGCTAATTCTCTACATAGCGGCAGGTCTTGCTTGTATTGCCTACTGCCTTTAAGCAAAATACTGGCTGCTTTTTCATTTTGATTCGCCGCCAATAAAGCTTGGGAATAAGCCATGAGGACGGCGTAATTATTGGGGTGATTATTTTGCATTTCGGCTAACCGGGTTAGGGCTGCTTGATGTTGAGATAGGCCCGTTTCTGTTTGTGCTATAGCAATTTGAAAATAGAGATTATTATTTTGCGCAACAAGTGGGGTGAGCAGCTCGTGTGCTTTCGCAAAATTATTTGTATTGATTAATGTCAGTGCATGACCGTATTGACAGGCCTTATCAGGACTTACTCTTCGGCATTGACGTTCATAATACTCCAGTAAATCTCTGGGATCACGAGTTACATCCGTACGAATGATTTCTTTAACTAAGGCATAATCGATTGAATCAGGATAATACTTTTTCCCAAAGCGTGTAGTACGGTTTTGTGCTTCGGCGATACGGTCTGAATCTAAGGGGTGGGTGCGTAAAATAGCAGGTACATGCGCTGTGTAGGAGTAACGGGTGTTTTCCTGCATTTTTTGAAAAAAGGCCGCCATACTGTGTGGATTGTAGCCGGCTTTAATCAGCATATCGATACCGATTCGATCTGCTTCTTTTTCTTTTGAGCGGGTAAAATTAATACTGTCTTGAGAGAAACCAGATAATGACCCCATCATTGCGCCCATACCTACGGTAGGATTAATGACTCCCAAGGCAATTGATGCCAGCATGGAGGCAAGCATAGGAATGCGCATTTGTCTTTGGTGCTCGATGGCGCTGTAGAGGTGATGTAGACGAACGTGGGCAATCTCATGAGCCATTACCGCGGCTAATTCACTTTCACTAGTGGTGATGAGAATGAGTTGGGTGTTAATGCCTATATGGCCTCCGGGGCCGGCGAATGCGTTGATTTCACCGGATTTTACAATAAAAAAATCGGGTGTTCTAATATGTCCTTGATGTGCTAAGTTTTTGCCAATGCGATTAATGTATTGTTTGGCTAAGGGATTACGCTCTACACTTTCTGAGAGGTTAATTTGTTGAACAAATTCTTTTTCCAGCTGATCCAGCTCACTTGTTGAATACGGAGATAATCCTTCTGCAGCAACAGGTTGGGTTAAAACACTGGTTAATAACAGCCAGCAAATATATTTCTTGATCTTCAATTTAATCATTAGGCTACTCAAAAATTGAATAATTTGTTATCATTAATCCGGATTTTAAAGGTACCGTAATCAATGCATAAAAAGTTTCTGCTCGCAGCTCTCGAACAAGCCCGTCTAGGGCAAGGTTTTTGCGCTCCCAATCCCTGTGTTGGCGCTGTTGCTGTGCAAAACGGAAATATTATAGCACAGACCTGCCATCATGGTGCAGGGACACCACATGCTGAACAACTATTGTTAGCACAGATCCCGCCTAAAACACCAGGGGTAAGTCTTTATATTTCGCTTGAACCCTGTAATCATTGGGGGAGAACGCCTCCTTGCGTTGATGTCATTATTAACCATGGCGGTATTGAGCATGTGATTTTTGCTTATGCAGATCCTAACCCTATTGTTGCGCAAAATAATTCAACGGAAAAATTGCGTGCCCAAGGCATTAAGGTGACGCATTATCCGGTGGCAGAGATCACTGAGTTTTATAAAAGTTACACGTATTGGACGATAACTAAAAAACCGCGGGTTACAGTTAAAATTGCCCAAACTTTAAATGGTAAAATTGGTCGGAAAGTTGGTGAGCGTGTCGTGTTGTCTAATTCTTTATGCGGGGAGTTTACCCACCAAATGCGTGCGGCAACGGATGTGATCCTTACCAGCGCGCGAACTATTCAATTGGATAATCCTAAGCTGAATGTGCGCTTAGGGGCTAAAGAGCAAGCAAAGCCTGTGGCAATTATTGATAGACAACTCACGCTTAATAACGAAGCGCAAATTTTTTCAACAGCCGCTCATTGTCATATATATTATTGTGATGAGCGCAAGATTTCCTATTCAAAGAGCAGTTTGCATCGCATGCCGATGAAGAATGGGGTAATGGATTTAAGTGCCGTAATCAGGCATTTAGGCGAACTAGGATATCATGATGTTTGGGTCGAAGCGGGCGGCGCTATTTTTACTGCCTTACATCAGGAAGGATTAGTTCACCGTACTTATTTGTATCTCGTTCCAACCAGTTTGGAACAAAATGCAATTTCAGCATACCAGCAAAGTGGGCTATTTGACCGTCCGCACACGGTGTCTTGGCATGCTATGGGTGACAATATGATGGCATGTATTGATTGGCAAGAGAGCTAGGGTCATCCTATACTCTGGATTTAATGAGGTCGCGTTATGAAGCATTCATTAGCTACAATAGAACAGGCAGTGGAAACACTCAAAGCCGGTAAAATGGTTATTTTAATAGATGATGAGGATAGAGAAAACGAAGGGGATCTCATCGTGGCTGCAGAATTTGCCACCCCTGAAGTAATTAACTTTATGTCTCGTTATGGTTGTGGATTAATTTGTTTGCCTATGGCAGAGGAATTAATTGATCAGTTACAGTTGCCCATGATGGCGCAAAATAATAAATCACCTTATGGCACTGCGTTTACGGTATCCATCGAAGCAGTAGAAGGCGTCTCAACGGGTATTTCGGCCCATGATCGGGCGCATACCATCCAGGTTGCAATTAACCCTGAGAGTAAGCCGGCAGACATTATTTCTCCCGGACATGTATTTCCTTTGCGGGCGCGCAAAAAAGGCGTTTTAGAACGTGCAGGTCAAACTGAGGGGAGTGTTGATTTGGCAAAGCTTGCGGGCTTAATACCTGCGGCGGTAATTTGTGAAATCATGAATGAAGATGGGACTATGAGTCGTTTTGAGGAATTGGTTGCCTTTTCACAAAAACATGATATTCCCTTGGTAACCATTAAAGATTTAATTGAATACCGAGTACGTCATGAAATTTTAGTTCGTGATGCAGCGTCAACTCGTATTCCCTTGCAAGACAAAGGGGATTTTAATATGACGGTGTTTGCCAATGATTTGGATTCTGCGGAGCATTTTGCGTTGGTTAAACCGCCAAAATTTGCGAATCAAGTTCCTTTGGTGCGTATCCATTCTGAATGCATTACCGGTGATATTTTTGGTTCGTGCAAGTGTGACTGTGGCAAGCAGTTAGAACAGTCTCTTTCTTTAATTGCCGCCGAAGGGGGCGTGTTAATTTATCTACGTCAAGAAGGGCGTGGCATTGGCCTGGCGAATAAGTTAAAAGCTTATGCCTTGCAAGAAAAGGGATTAGATACGGTCGATGCGAATAATGAGCTGGGTCTTCCGGTTGATAATCGTGATTATGCCATTGCCTACCAGATACTCAAACATTTTGGTATTGATGCAATACGTCTGTTGACGAATAATCCATTAAAAATTACTGCAGTTGAGCGTTATGGTGTGACAGTAATTGAGCGGGTGCCTTTAGAGGTTGAGCCAACTTTGGAAAGTCACCGCTATTTGAAAACGAAGAAAGAAAAGATGGGGCATTTGTTGGCCATTAGTTAGGGTCTGTCACTATTTTCCTTTGACTGAGAGGCCTAACATTTGCGGTTTAGTTCAGGTATTATGCACCGGATAGACACGATGAATAGGCCTTACAGCTCAATTCAGCTCTTGTTTTATTATTAAACACAAATCTTCCTTAAGAAATTTGTGTCATTTTTATTTTCATTTTGGTAGAATTAAATCCCGTTTACATGCAAATGTAAATTTCATGAATTAAGGGGCGCTAATAGGCCTTGGTGGATTTAGCATTTTAAACGGGGTCAATATGACAAACTTTATTTTTATTACTGGCGGTGTTGTGTCTTCCTTAGGGAAGGGTATTGCTGCCGCATCTTTAGCTGCCATCCTTGAGGCACGCGGTCTTAGTGTTACATTAATTAAGCTAGATCCTTATATTAACGTCGACCCCGGCACCATGAGTCCATTCCAGCATGGTGAAGTGTTTGTAACGAATGATGGTGCAGAAACTGATTTGGATTTGGGGCACTACGAGCGTTTTGTTAATACCGTAATGACCAAACGGAATAATTTCACTTCTGGAAAAATTTACGAAAACGTTATTAAAAAAGAACGTAAAGGGGATTATTTAGGGGGTACTGTCCAAGTAATTCCACACATCACCAATGAAATCAAACGTTGTATCAAACTAGGCGCTGATGGTTTTGATGTGGCTATGGTTGAGATTGGTGGAACTGTAGGGGACATTGAGTCCTTACCATTTCTAGAAGCCATTCGCCAAATGCGTATTGAATTAGGTTCGCAACGAGCACTCTTTATCCATTTGACCTTAGTACCCTATATTGCTACATCTGGTGAAACGAAAACAAAGCCTACACAGCATTCTGTAAAAGAATTACGCTCTATTGGTATTCAACCTGATGTGTTAATTTGTCGTTCTGAGAAAGCATTATCCATGGCGGATCGAGCAAAAATTGCCCTGTTTACGAATGTGGATAAAGAAGGGGTTATTTCTCTTGAAGATGTGTCAAGCATTTATCAAATTCCAATGATATTGCATGAGCAAGGTTTAGATGACATTGTCGTTAAGAAATTAGCACTAAATGTCAAACCTGCAGACCTTAGTGAATGGCAACGTGTTGTTGACATGCAAAAGATTCAAACCATGACAGTGAAAGTTGCTATGGTTGGTAAGTACATTGAATTGAATGATGCCTATAAATCAATTAACGAAGCTTTACTGCATGCTGGTATCCATACTCAAACTAAAGTTGAAATTATGTATTTGGATGCGGAGCTCATTGAAACCCATGGCCCGTCATTATTAGAAAATGTGGATGCTATTCTTGTTCCAGGTGGCTTTGGTGAGCGTGGAGTTGAAGGAAAGATCAACGCAATTCAATTTGCCCGTGAACATAAAATACCATTCTTGGGCATTTGTTTGGGGATGCAAACGGCGGTTATTGAGTTTGCGCGCAATGTTGTTGGGTTGACTGGAGCAAATTCTACTGAATTTAATAAGAATACACCTTATCCTGTTCTTGGCTTAATTAACGAATGGATGGAAGCTGATGGCTCCAAACAATTCCGTGATGAGCATACTGATTTAGGTGGTACGATGCGCTTAGGTGCCCAATTGTGTCAATTGGAAGAAGGTACGCTGGCACGCAAGGTCTATGACAAACCGCAAATTATTGAACGTCACCGTCACCGTTATGAAGTGAATAATAAATACGTTGAACGCTTGGTAGAGCATGGATTGATTATTTCAGGACGTTCTGCTGATAGTACGTTAGTGGAAATGGTTGAACTTGCAGATCATCCTTGGTTTTTAGCATGTCAGTTTCATCCAGAGTTTACTTCTACGCCAAGAAGTGGTCATCCGCTATTTAAACAATTTGTACTTGCTGCACGAAATAAACATCAAGAGAAGGGTAAAGCATGAAATTATGTGGATTTGAAGTAGGATTGGATAAGCCTTTATTTTTAATAGCAGGCCCTTGTGTTATTGAAAGTGAGGAATTGGCATTGGAAACTGCAGGTTATTTAAAAGAACTATGTGGTCAATTAAACATTCCTTTTATCTACAAATCATCTTTTGATAAAGCAAATCGCTCCTCTTTATCCAGTTATCGCGGTCCAGGTTTTGAGAAAGGTTTGGCTATTTTAGAAAAAGTAAAGGCACAAATTGGTGTACCTGTGTTAACTGATGTGCATGAAGACACGCCTTTAGTAGAAGTTTCCAGTGTGGTTGATGTCTTACAGACCCCTGCTTTTTTATGCCGCCAAACAAATTTTATTCAAAAAGTGGCGGCGATGAATAAACCAGTGAACATCAAAAAAGGCCAATTTTTAGCACCTTGGGAAATGAAGCATGTCATTACTAAAGCAAAAGCAAGCGGTAATGAGCAAATTATGGCGTGTGAGCGTGGCGTGAGTTTTGGTTACAATAATTTAGTTTCCGATATGCGTTCTTTAGCAATTATGCGCGAAACTGAATGTCCCATTGTTTACGATGCTACCCATTCAGTGCAATTGCCTGGTGGTAACAATGGTGTTTCTGGTGGGCAAAGAGAGTTTATACCTGTACTTGCACGTGCGGCTGTAGCTGCAGGAATTTCGGGTATTTTCATGGAAACCCATCCTGATCCCGACAAAGCTCTAAGTGATGGTCCTAATAGTTGGCCTTTGGATAAAATGAAGCAGTTATTAGAGTCTTTAATAGCAATTGATGCTGTTTATAAAAAGACAGGGGAAATTGTTTAAATTTTTCCTCTCGCACAAACCACATTGTAGGTTGGGTCGTTTGACCCAGCATTCGGTGTTTATCTTAGGTATGAGGTTGCTGATGAGCACGATTGTTGGGTCAAATGACCCAACCTACGCGAGTATTAAGTTAAATCACTCATTGTTGAAACAGCATGATAACCCGCATCTACATGTACTACTTCCCCGGTGATCCCCGAAGCTAAGTTTGAACATAAAAATGCAGCAGTATTACCAACTTCTTCAATAGTGACATTTCTTTGCAGTGGAGTAATGCTTGCATACGCAGTTTGGATTTTTCGGAAATCCTTAATGCCAGCGGCAGCTAGAGTCTTAATTGGGCCTGCGGAGATGGCATTAACACGTAAACCGCGACTGCCTAAACTTGACGCCAAATAACGTACAGAAGCTTCTAAGCTGGCTTTAGCTATGCCCATAACGTTGTAGTTAGGGACCGCTTTTTCAGCACCATAGTAGCTCATTGTTAAAATAGAGCCTTGAGTTTCTTCCATCATCGGCAAAGCCGCTTGCGCTAAACCAATCAGACTGTAAGCACTGATGTCATGAGCAATGCGAAATCCTTCACGAGTACATGATGTTACAAAGTCACCACTGATTTGATCGGCTGGGGCATAAGCAACAGAGTGAATTAGAATGTCGAATTTATTCCAATGCTTACCCAGATTTACAAACAGGGCCGTGATCTCTGCATCATTAGCTACATCACAAGGAAAAGTCAATGTTGAATTAAATTCAGCAGCCATTGATTCCACCCGCTCTTTTAAGCGTTCGCCTTGATAGGTAAATGCTAATTCAGCCCCTTGCTCATGAAATGCTTTAGCAATACCGTAAGCAATGGATCGATTGCTCGCCAGACCAATAATAAGTGCCTTTTTACCCGCTAAAAAGCCCACGGTGTTCTCCTTTACTATTTAAGTATGTGATGCTAATAATTCACGCATTTTTGCTTGAATCATTTCGATAGCAATTCTATTTTCACCGCCTCGAGGAACAATGATGTCCGCATAACGGCTTGATGGCTCAATAAACTGTAAGTACATGGGCCGTACGGTTGTTTCATACTGATGTACTACGGACTCAAATGTTCTATGGCGTTCCACAACATCTCTTTTTAAACGTCGAGTCAAACAAACATCCAAAGGGGTAGACATAAAAATACGGATGTCCATTAGTTCGCGTAATTCTTTATCACTAAAGAGTAATATACCTTCTAAAATAATAATTGCGTGCTTGCCTACAGCTCTGGTTTCCGCTAAACGCTGATGCTTGGAGTGTGAATAAATGGGAATCTCGACCGACTTACCTTCACGAAGTTGGCGTAAATGCTCACTAAGCAGACTATGATCAAAAGAATCTGGATGATCGTAGTTTATTTTTTCTCGGTCAGCGAAGGGGAGATGTCCATTGTCTTTGTAGTAGGCGTCCTCAGAAATAACTACTACATGTTCTGAACCTAATTCGTTAACGATAGTGTTTGCGAAAAGGCTTTTACCTGATGCAGATGGGCCTGAAATCCCAATTATAATTGCTTCTTTGTTCATGATTATATCGCTCAAATTTTCGCACAAATGGTAAATGTTTTTTGTGTTAAATTCAATCTTTATCTCATACAGGCTCTCCCTTTATAGATAAGATAGGGGAAATACTTCTCAGATTAGGGCTTTGCCTAATCTGAGTTACAGGCTGTTTAACGGGGTAATTGCTCGGTGGCGGACAACACTTCCTCGAGCGGTTGCCCAACAGCGGCGGATGGTGATTTAATCATCAATAAGGCTGATAAAGTTGGCGCAATATCTGTGGTATATACTGGACGGGAAATACGTTGCGCTTTAAAATTTGGATGAACAAATAACAAAGGAACATAGCTGTCATAATTCCATGGACTACCGTGGGTAACGCGGTACATATTTTTCGCGCCATTTGATTGATTGGGTGGTTGTACTATATAGACATCTCCAGTTCGATATGGATAGGACATTTTATTTACCTTAGCACTGAGCCAATCTTTTTCAATCTGTGTAACAGGAAGTGCATAGGCTTTAAATATTCCAGGTTGCAGCGTTAATGCCTGGGCTAAGTGATGACTCACTTCATCTAGATTGACTTTATGCTGACTAATGATTTTATGATTAAGGTAAATATAAGGTAGGGTAATGGACATAAGTGCTTGTTCGGGAAGCTTATATTGTTTTTGTAATACTTTATGAACGTAGTGTTTGAGCTTAGCAATCTTAATGGGTTTAATTTCAGCAATATGATAGGCTTTGAGATAAGCCGGGCCATCATTCACGCCATGATCTGCTGTGAGGACAATCAGGGTATTATTCAGTCCTACTTGTTTATCAATCACACTAAGAAGATGGGTTAACGTTTTATCTAACTCCAGTAGATTATCTTCTGCCTCCAGACTATTGGGGCCAAATTGATGGCCAATTGCATCAACCCCAGAAAAACTAATGGCCAAATAATCTGTTTTATTCGCCGTTAATCCTAACCGTTCTTCAGTTAGCAATTGTTCTGCAAAATTTCCTGTTAATTGATCGGCCTTAGGTGTTTTAGACAGTGCTTTAAAATAGTCTTGATTTTCATTATGGGTTACATGATGTGGGAAATTTTGGCCAAAGGTTTGATCTATTTGTGGAAACACGGGTGAATTTACATTTTGGTATTCAGTTCGTGGACGCCCAAGATTCCAATCAAAATTAGGGGATTCATAGTGCTTATTCCAATTTTGCACCCACACAGGGTATTCATTATAATAATAGTTACTGGTAACAAAACCACCATTTGTTGTATCAAACCAAAAAGCTTTGCCTGCATGTCCTGCAAGTGCAATCGCTGAGCGGTCTTTTAATGAAACGCCAAAGGAGCGTCCTTTGTTCGATAAGATGATTTCATCACTTAAGGTTGATGCAGATATATTTCGTGGCGAGCGGCCTGGAATAATGGTCTTAGTATGTTGAGTTGGTAAGATATTTGCTTTTAAATCTTCCATGCAATAGATCATTTGTTTTGATTTTCGATCATACCAATCATTATTTACGATGCCATGCATGGCAGGATAGCTTCCGGTTGCAATGGTCGTATGTCCCGCACAGGTTGTCGTGTTGGCGTGAGGGTGATGGGCATTATGATAATTAATGGCATGGTTTAATAAATAAGTAAAACCATAATTGCCAAATTGTTGTTGGTGTTGTTGAATTAAGTCGCCGCGTAATTGATCTATGACTAATTGAACAACCAGCTTTGGTTGATTCGTATTCGCCTGGGCATTAATACAGCTAAAAGCCAACAGAGTCGAGTAGAGATATTTTTTCATACAGCTGCATCCTCATTTGGATAAACAAGGTGTAAATTAACTTAATGCTGTGGAATAAAGCAATTAAAAATACATAAATTTTAGAGCTGATGGAGACTTTTACTTTATTTGCTAAGGCCGCTTTAGCGATTAAAAATTCATTCAAAAGTAAAAAGAAAGATCATGACGTAATTAATTAATTAGTTTAAACTTCACCATTGGCAATGGAGTTTACTAATCCTGTTTATGGAGTTTAAGGAGAAAAAAATGGGTTTTCAATACGTAGACTATGATGTACTAAAGGAAAAAATTTTGCAAAGTATCCAACACTTAGCAAAAAAATATGGGCATAACGCCCAAAAGCTTATTGACGATTACAAACAAGATAAGGCTGATCCCAAAGAGTTAGCACACAAGTATCCTAATATTCCCCAAAAGAGAAGAGCTCAAATCGGTTTCATATTAACAACGATACGTTGTTTGGATGCATCTTCTATTGCTATAGAAGACAGGCAACAAACATTTAATGCTTTAGCTTGCTATGTGCATGGGAGTATTTTCAATGATTATGATCCTGAACGATCCTGGCTAAATTATTTTTCCTCATTTGCAACGAATGAGAATAATAGCAAGTTCTATGTTTCATTAGCTACATCACTGGATTTTAGAGTAGATAATATACCTTCTGATGCTGATTTGTGTTTTATGTTTTCTAAATTAAAAAATTTCATGCTGTCCTATATTTATGTTGATCCTACCGATCTAAGGAAAGGACATCTGTCTGCTAATAATCCGTTTAATGAGAAAAAGATTGAAAATTTTGATGTGAAGATATTCCTTGAGCACTTAACTAAAAAAATAGCGAAGTTAGAACAATGTGTGCATAGTCAAAGTGCGGTTTTAGCTCAGGATAAGAAAGAGGAAATTAAAGTAAAACCAGAATCTGTTTATTCTTCCAGCGTGGGCTTATTTGCTGCAGCGGACGCCTGTCGAGACGAGGTAGGATGTTCTGAACTTGGCAATAGGCCAATAAAAGTGAATTGTTAACTTATGGTAGCTTATTACCCCAGAGCTGCATCCACAGCCATTAAGTTAAGGATTTTATGCTTCAAATTTCTCAGAGCCTGTCCCCGCGTAGGCGGGGATCCATTCTAACTAAGGGTAAAGTTGCGAGCTGTATCGGGGCAATAGGATGTGCTAAATATGGTTTACCAAGATTTATTACTAAGAGGTTATTGTTCAATAGGATAACCAAACATAGCCCATTCCATAATGCCACCATTCACTGAATAGACTTCATTGTATCCGAGATCCATTAAGCATTGTGCGGCATATAAGGATCTTACTCCGCCTTTACAATGCAAGTAAATTGGATGATTTTTATTAGGAACTTGTGCTTCAATCTGTGACGAAATGTTGTCCTTGGGGATATGAATAGCGTTGGGAATACGTACAGCCTGCCATTCGTCTTGTTCGCGTACATCAATTAGGCATAACTTTTCATCCTGTTCCATTTTATTTTTTAGCTGATGAACATCAATGGTTTTAATCTTAGGGTTTGTCATAACGCGCTTCTCTTATTATGGGTCTTGTTAATGTAGAATGGTGTAGCAACCAATAAATTGTTGCTGTAAATACACCGCCAATTAAAGTTGCAAATGCCCAGGTTGAGGCTGAGACTAGAACTGTTTTTTGCCCCATTCGATTCATGCTTCCGCCATCACGAGCAACAGCCCCGGCAAAAATTAAATGTAAAATACCATTGATTAGCATGATGAGATAAAAAAAAGTTTGGATTTGTGTAGCAAATTGCTGTGCCAGCTCACTTACCATAAATACAATTCCTTTTATAATTGTTTGAATTTACCCCCAATTCGACATCCTGAGGTTTGTCCGCGGGACGTTGGGTACTAAAAGCAGATTAGGGATATAATAACAGAAAACAATCAAGATCTTTTATTTCTTTCTTAACCCCGGTAACATCGGTTAACAAAAATAATAAGAGAGATAACATGAACGCTTCTGAAGTCCCTGTTCCTCATTTGGCCATAGCTAATACTGGTCCATTGTATCATGTCGAAAAAATCGTTTTAAATCAGGTTGCTGCAATTGAGGCATGGTTCAGGCGAGAATGGAAGAAAACTCCCGCACCATTAACTTCGTCAGTTGATTTACGTCAAGCAGGCTTCAAGTTAGCCCCGGTAGACACTAATTTATTTCCAGCTGGATTTAACAATTTAAATCCAGAGTTTCTTCCCTTGTGTATTCAGGCAGTGCAGTCAGTATTAGCCGATTATGTGCCTAGCTGTACACGAATTTTATTACTTCCAGAGAGCCATACGCGCAATAAATTTTACATGCAAAGCCTTCACATCTTGCGGCAAATCTTTGTCAAAGCAGGTTTTGTCGTGCGTATTGGTAGCTTAGATCCTGAACTTAAAGAACCCCGCGAAGTCGTTCTTGAACATGGCGAAACATTATTGATTGAACCGATCGAAAGACAAGGTGATCGAATCGGTCTGGCTGATTTTAATCCTTGTTTTATAATGCTTAATAATGATCTATCGCAAGGTATTCCTGAAGTTTTGCAAGGATTACAGCAAAAAATCAGACCTACAGCCAAATTAGGTTGGTCGACACGATTAAAATCCAGCCATTTTGGTTTTTATGATGATGTGACAAATGAGTTTTCTGAACTGCTGGGCATGGATTCTTGGTTAATTAATTCTTATTTTAGCGCCATAGATGGTGTTGATTTCATGGCGCAAGAAGGTATTGACCAATTAGCAGAAGAAGTAGATAAAATTTTGACGATGATTCAGGACAAGTATGCTACTTATGGTATTAAAGAAAAACCCTTTGTGGTTATTAAAGCAGATAATGGCACTTATGGTATGAGCGTGATGATGGTCCATGAGGCGGAGCAAGTGCGGCAATTAAATCGTAAACAGCGGACCAAAATGTCGGCCAGCAAAGGCAGTCAAAAAGTAGATCGCGTTATTATCCAAGAGGGTGTTTATACTTTTGAAACTATGCCCAATGGTGCTGTTGCTGAGCCAGTTGTTTATATGATTGGTCAATTTGTAGTAGGTGGATTTTATCGTGTTCATCAAGAACGTGGTATTGATGAGAATCTCAATGCGCCAGGAATGCATTTTGAACCGCTGGCATTTGCCCAAGCGTGTAACATGCCAAATGATGAATTAGAAGTGGTTGATTGTCCTAATCGTTTTTATGTTTACGGGGTGATTGCACGATTAGCTGCTCTTGCTGCTGCGCGCGAAAGTGCGGCTATTGGGGGCGAGTAATGAAACTTGCGCTCTTGCTGGATCCATTACATTATTTAAAGCCATACAAAGATACGTCTGTTGCTATGGTAAAACGTGCCCAAGAGCTAGGTTGGTCTTGTGTTTATTTTACGCAAAACGATTTATTTTGCAGTGAGGGGCGGGCTTATGCGCGAGTTTATGACATAGAGATTGGCGATGAATACAGCAGCAATTGGGCTAGAACAAAGGATTTAGGAGAGAAACCTTTGGGTGATTTTGATATTATCTTAATGCGCAAAGACCCACCGTTTAATACCGAATATATTTACACGACCTATCTTTTGGAACTTGCTGAACGCGAAGGTGTTCTTGTCGCGAATAGGCCACAAAGTTTACGTGATGCTAATGAAAAATTTTTTACATTAAAGTTCCCGCAATGCTGTCCGACAACACTTGTTTCTCGAGATATGAAAAAGCTAAGGGCTTTTTGGCAAGAGCATCAACACGTAATTTTTAAACCCGCAGAAGGTATGGGGGGAAGTTCAGTATTTCATGTCGATGAGCAGGGAAGAAATTTATCGGTTATTTTGGAAGTACTGACTGAGCATCAAACGCGGACTATTATCGCGCAGCGTTACATCCCCGAAATTGTAACTGGAGGTGATAAACGTATTTTGGTCATTAATGGCGAGCCCGTGCCTTATGCTTTGGCGCGAATTCCTGCCAAAGGAGAGCTGCGTGGGAATTTAGCGGCAGGTGCGCGTGGTGAGGTGGTTCCAATTACCGCACGTGATCGCTGGATATGTGAGCAAATAGCGCCAACACTAAAAGCAAAAGGGCTTTATTTTGTTGGGATTGATGTTATTGGAGACTACTTAACTGAAATCAATGTAACCAGTCCAACATGTTTGCGCGAAATTACTGCTGAAACTGGATTAGATATTGCTGGTGATTTTTTGCGTTCTCTTGAGAAAATTTGTTTGGCCTGAGTGTATTGTTTTGCTCTGGTTTATGCCTGATATCTTTTTTAGGCTGGGCTGTAAAGCCCCTACTGCCATTAAGTTAAGGATTTTATGCTTCAAATGTCTCAGAGCCTGTCGTCCCTGCATAGGCGGGGATCCATTCCTCACTGGCTATAATGCCAATTCATGGATGGTTTCAATGACAGATTTCCTTAATTTAATGGCAGTGTAAAGCCCCTAGGCGTCAATTTGACGTCTAGGCCTCCCAGGAAGAAGGGCGTTTTTATTCTACATAATCACTACCAGCAGTAGACGCTGCTTTTGCATCTGCCTTTTCATCATCAACATAAAGCGCACCATTATCTTGCTCTGCGCCAGAAATAAGGTAGTTGCGATGTTGCAAATAAGCATCCCTCATGAATGAGTATTTATCTAATGCCTCATCCATCAAGCGCTCAGTATCAAACAGTTGCGAACGCAGATCAACGTAACGTAAAGCCAGTAAACTATAAACTACTGCATCCTCATTAATGTAAACATAAGGACTGTAGAGTGCAAATTGGAATAACCATCCGGCTCCGTCACGAATAGTGCTTGGGCCTAAAAATGGCAGAACTAAATAAGGTGAGTGTTTATCACCCCATTTAGCTAAAGTAAGACCTAAGTCATTTGAATGGGGTTGTAAACCAAAGGTCTGTGCTACATCTACTAGGCCACCGATACCTAAACTGGAGTTAATTATAAAACGCCAGGTGTCTCTAATTGCCCATTTTCCTTCAGCCTGAAGTACATCATTACCAACGGTTGGGATCAGATCCAGGTTGTTATAAAAATTATTGACACCTTTACGAACAAAGGCAGGAAAAACGGCTTTATAGAGCTTTGCGGGAGGCTTTAAAAAGATCTTGTCAAATGTTGAATTAAACTTATAAACCTTGCGGTTAAATGGCTCATAAGGATCCGCGGGATTTGTTCCTTTAGTTGCGCAGCCTGCTAAGGCGAGGCTTCCTGCCAAACTGATGCTTATTAAATTTAATCGCATGATTTTTCTAACTTAATTAGACTTATTAATGATGTTACACGAGTTTATTGCTATTGCAAACAACCTAGGGTTGATGAGCCGCATATCTTAGCCTAGTTTCGCCTTTGCGAAAGCTAATAATTTGTAGTATCAAGGCATCTCATCCAGATCAAAATTTATTCAAATAGCTCTTGTTTTTGGTTTATATGCTTTTCTGTGGATCTTTGTGTCGATAAATAAACCATGGTGCGCTATAATTCGCGTATATAAATTTATTATTCAAGAGATCCTTATATGACTATAGATGCTGTATTATTTGCCCATATTCACAATGATGCATTTCTTTCCGGTACTTATAAACTTCAAAGCAATTCATTTATCAACGCAATTTCGTATCTTAATGAGTATTTTGATCAGCTTGATAAAAATGGCGAAATCATTACCCCTTCATACCGTAAGTTATTAAAAAACTTGGCGTATCTGAATCAAATTGAAAAAGACATGCAAAACATCAATTTGGACGCGGATACAAAGCCAGTGGCAGACATGGTTGTGAAAGATCTGAGTGATTTACCACAACAAGAAAGCCTGTTAATTCCCGGGGGATGGAAAAATAGAGAGGGCGGCCATGCGATGGTTTATCAATTCACCAAAACGGCTGATGGGTACATTTTTACTGTTTTTAATGCAGGAGCAGGGATTAGTCAGTATCATTCTAAAAAATCAATCCGTGATAAAGAGCTTTATAACCCTATAAAAGCTTGGTCAATACCTACTCCGACAAGCGCAACAGAGAAAGCGGAATTAGAGCATTTTATTGGACGGCTTTTGCAAGCTAGAGTTCCAGATTCCAGGCATAATATAAAGAAACGTGTCGATGAAAATGTGCTTTATGAAGAGATTTTGCCTCGTATTAGTTACGTTAATGGCAAAGAACTAGATGTCGGTGAAGATATGCCAAAATATGCTTATACTGGAGGGCAACTTTCTGGTACCTGTACACAACGCAGTCTTCATCAAATGTTAAAAATTAACTCCCCAGCAGGTGATTATTATCAGCGTTTTATCTTTAAATTTAAACTGCATTCGTTACAGGAATATGTTGCGGCATGCCTTAATGGAAAACAAGCCTTTAACAACGCCGTTGCGGATCAAATTTATTTGGCAATTGATAATAGCTTAAAAATAGTAAATAGTCCTGGGCTGTTTAATGCGCATGAATTTCAGCAGAATTTTGCTACATTAACACAGCTTAAAAAATTGGTAGACCAGGCGGGGCGGAGTTGTATTCAAACACCAATTGAAACCCCCGATGTCGTTTCGCGATTCACATTGGATGATAATCCGCTTGCGGGTTCGACATTGCCTCTAGGGAGCGCAGCTTCTTTTTCGCAAAAACCTTATTCTGTTGATTCTTATAATCATTTGGGACTTCTTTATCGTTTGCAAAAGACCATTGCCGATATCGAAAAATTAGACGACCCTGCAATTAAATATGTACATCTTGAAAAATTGATTTTGTCTTTACCACTCACACGTAATGGGTTGTTTGATCTTCTTGCTTATAACTCACTCCAAACCATGGAAGACTATCAGGTTTTCCTAAAACAGATGAATAGCATCCAGGATGCATTAATTCGGCTAAGAAATAGCTGGCTGCACCAAGCCGAAGTTCCCTTGTTTAATCACCTTAGTTTGTGTGTGCTTTCATTGCAAGTGGATGCGTATGAAGCGATTGCGACTTCTTCAAGAGAACAAGTTGGTGGTTTACCTTCATTCAAACATTTTACTGACATGATGATGGCCACCTTAATTGATAATCATGAGCGTGATCCCTTTGCTGCAACCAATAATGCGCAGGTCGATCAGCGTCTAATATTTTTAAGGAGGCGCTTTAAAGAACCAGCAGTCTATAGGGATGACGATTTTTTTCGCTATTTAAAAAATATTTTGCAAACAGAGCCGCAGCTTAATAATGAATTAGCCAACTTGTATACAATTTTATACAGTGACGATACATCAAAACTGCATGTAGACATTAGAAAAAATGGTTTACAGTCTTTATTTATGATTTCATTGCATATTCAAAAGACGAGATCCCTTGAGGCAAAATTTAAACCCCTCATTGATAAAATTCAAGCACATGTTGATCATGAATCGGCACTTCGCTGTGCTATTAATCCTTTTTTTGTTCAACAGTTGAATTCTTCTAATTCATTGACTTTTCAATATCTTCATGAACAATTTAGAGTAATTGCCCCCTTATATGCGGTTTTTACACCCTATCAACCGTTGTCAACAACGGTGATGCAGGATAAATATGACTTAAAAGACTCTCCTGCACGCGATGCTTTAGATGTTGATCTTTCTAATAAATCAGCGATTAGATTAGAAAGGCATATTCAGGCAAAAACAGCAAATGCCATTCAATTAACGCCATCTAAGGCGACACGAGTATCTCAGAAAGTCACAACATCCGATATTCTTGCTCGTGATTACCATCATCTAAGGGGGAATCCTACGCTGCAAATTGCACTAACCGTGGATTATTTCACTTTGCATGTAAGCCGATTAAATGACATAAATAATCAGCGTTATGTTGAAGCGAATATTTTCCAACCAGGACTTTTGCTTGATGTACTAACTAACCCAGAATTTATCCCTCAATTTGATCGTTTTTTACAAACAGGAAAACGTTTTTTTGCTCACAATGGGCAACATACGCGTGAGTCTTTGTTTTTCTTTCGTTTGGATTTTTTGGTGAGTCGCTATTTTGCGCAATTAAATAAGCAAGAAGGACTCACACGTTTAAAAAAGGTACAAGAAGATCTTATCAAGCAATTGCCCTTGTCTTCAGAGCCTGATGTACTTTATGTGTTGCAACAAGACCTTTTCCTCGCCACTATGGCCCGAATTGAAGAGGGTGATACAGCAAATGAGCTTCTTGAGCAGGCAATGCAATCCTATTTCTATATTATGGGGCATACCAATCCTTCTATTCTTGAAGACACAGCCCATCGTGTTGAAGTAGATACCGTTGTAGGGAAATTTAAAATTTTTGCCAGTCAACAACCCGATCAGCGTGTGAATGAAGCGGTTAAGCGTGCTTTAGTTGCTGCAGGAATGTCTTTGCAGTTTGGGTTAACCGGAAAATTTCCCAATTATTCGCTAGCGGTTAATCAAGGATCCGTACTTCATGTTGATGCACTTAAAGGTAAGATTTTTGATAAAGGTTTTGCTAAAGCGGGTGTGCCCTTGACGATTCGGAATCATCCATTAATCAAACAATTGGGTTTGCATCACGTACAAGTATGCCTTACGAATCATGCGGGTACTTATTTTATTCTTCAAGGACAGGAAGGTGATGTTCATTTATTTTATAAAAATAATACGCTTGTTGTTCAGAAAGATTGGACTATTAATGGTAAGACCGCAAGGTATGAACTGCAAGCCTTGACTAATCATCATGAGGCATACTATGCGAATCAATCCGGTGGGGCAATTCAAACTGATTTACCCGCCATTTTGACAGATGGGGCAATGAACTATTGGAAACAGACTACATCTATTGCAGGCAACGGCATGTTGACGCGCAATAATGTTCCCGTTTACTCCATTATTGGAGGGCGAATAATAAAACCTCTTGATGAGCAAAGATTAGAGATGGCGTATCCAGTAGGCGTACTTAAGCCTGATAATCGTCAGCTATTTAATGCCTTTGAAAGTAATCGCTTTATCATTGCTTATGGGGATCAAGATAAGGCGTTCGTCAAATTACCTCGTTATGGTCTAAGTTTTAAAATCGATACGAGCACCCAGACTGTGATTAATGAAGCAACCGAAGAGGAAGTGGTTAACATCGCCTCACCGATTCATGTTTCAGTAGCAGGTCTTGTTTTACAAGGAAAAGGTCAACAACGTGTTTTAGTGCCAGTAAGCCGATTTTATGATTTGGATTTTGGTGTGCAAAGTGATTTTTATCCTGTAGTTCATGATAAACGTGGTGTTATTGCCGAGGATAGTCTTAAAGAACTTTGGCAAGCTACACCACCGGCTAAAGAGCCGCAATGGAATTATCAAGACAGTGAGCGTTATACAAGTTTCCAATTAGTTGATGGTGAACCCATTGCAGATACTGCAGTGGATGCATTGTATTTGGCGTATATGTATTTGGTTACTAATCAGCCCGAAAAAGCATGGAAAACCCTCGAAGATTGTACTAAGCGCTTGGGCGGTTTAAAAGGGGAGTCAGCAGAATTACAGTACATCAAATGGATGTGCAAAGATTTACCTTACATCATTGATAAGCATAAGAATTTTGAGAAGACGGCCATCAGAAATACTCCCCCTTTTGTCGCATGCCAACTTAAGGCAATGAGTCTTTTATCCGATTATCTGGTGCAGGACCGGACATTTGATTTGAAGGCTCCAGATGTTTCAGATAACAGCGCCAACGCTGAGTATGCCCAATTGCAATATAAAGAGATAGACACTTTTTTACAAACGCTTCCTGGAACAATTTATCAGACATTTGAGCGTTTCCAAACCATGGGGCGTCATCTGGAACATCAATATCAGCTTTCAAAAATTGAACGCAAACGTTTATTAGACTATTACCATCAATCACTGCCCTCAGATTTTAAACCCTTAGGTGCACTGGGCTATGAATGGACACGTTTAAGTCTGGAAGCATTACTGGAGGAGCGAAAATTTTTACTTGCTCAAGAAAAGACCGGCGAATTATCTTTTGCTGAACAGGAACGAATAGCACATATAGAACAGCAACTTAAAAAATTAAAGCCCATAGTTTCCAAGTCAACAGCTTTGGTGTTAGTTGCTATTGATTTATCATTGCCGGAAGCGGCTGCGATGAAGAAGGCTTCGAGCGGCGACGCTGTATACGAAAAACTTATGGCGGATAGTAACGGTCTAAGTTGGGAGGCTTATGAACGAGCGATGACTCTGCTTTCATCGACGATGAGTGATGAAGATTTTGTCGAACATTTTCCAGCTTATTTGCGTATAGCGCTTTCTAATGTTAATGACATAACGATTAATGTGTTTCGCAAACCTTTACTCGATTTTTGCACGCGAACTTTACTTGCCAATCGTCATATACCTTTAGACAAGCAAAATTCTCAGATTCCATTTTTATGCAATATTTTATATCGGGCAGTATATAATAATGAACGCTTAATCAAAAGGCACTATAACAATTTTGGCGATTTGGTAAATATTGTTCGTGGGTACAATGTACCCGCTCTGCAGGTTTATCAGGCAAAAGATGTGTACGCACCGTTGCTGGCGGAACCTGAACAGCTCATAAAAGAGTATGAGCATCAGGTTCCTAAACCAATTAGTACTAGCGCTTTGCCAAAGCAATCCTTAAGTGTACAAATGGGAATTGACACTCAATTGGCCTCTATTGATCAATACATCGTACATTATAAAAAGATTCAAGATGCACTTGCACAAAAACTTGAGGTGTTAGGTAAAGAGCCGGTGAATAGCCCAGAGGATGAATTTGCTATAGAAGAAGATGCCGGTAAGAAATTTATTGATGCTGAAAAACAAAAAAAAGAATTAGCAAAAGGTTTAATTGAGGACATGAACCTTGTTCATACAGTGCATGAATCTGCCACTAAGGCTTTAGCTCAACTTAAATTAACAACGAAAATGCTGTGGGATGAGGCTTTAAATCTTGCCAACCAAGGGCCAGAAGATTTTGCATTAGCACAAATCTGGACTGTTGAAAAAGAATCGCGAGCTCGGGCAATTTTAACTCATGCCGATCTCTTATCACTTTATACACGAGCTGATTTTACTTACACCATTGCGAAAACAGGATTAAGTCCTCAAAATGCACAAAAACTGCATGATGCAATTCATCAAGCATTGGTTCAGGGCATTTGTTATCAATCTGCAGAAAAAATCAGGGATAAGCTTCATGAAACAGCGGTTAATAAGGATGTAAGCAGTGCTGTTGTGGCGTTGGATTTATTGGCGCGCTCGGAAATTCCCGCTTTGGATGTGCCTGCAATTGTTCTTTTACAACATGAAGAGCAAATCTTGTTGCATGATCGGCAAGTCAGAGCATTAAATGAGTTATTAGCCGTTCCAGATAAACGTCATGGTTTTAATGAGGTCATTGAAAAAATCATCATGGGTGGTGGTAAATCGAAGGTCATTCTTCCCATCCTTGCTGAAATGAAAGCGCAAGGGGATAATCTGGTTATTGTCGAGGTTCCTCAGGCTTTATTAGAAACTAACTATGAAGATTTAAATCGTAGTTCGCAGCGATTATATGGAAAGCGCGCATATCGTTTTGATTTTAATCGGGACAGTAATGCTGCGCCGGAGCGTTTGGAGCAAATTTATAAGCTGTTTGTCGAGGTGATGACAAACAAGAGTTACCTTGTGACTACTGGTGAAGCCATGCAGTCATTAGAGCTTAAATACCTTGATCTCTTACTTTCCGATGGCAAAATAGACAAGGTTTGGGAACAACAAGTCTATTGGTTAGATAAGATCACGAGTCTTGTGCGTCATCATGGTGATTGTGTTATTGATGAGGCGCATCAAGGTTTGTCGATTAAAAAACGGCTAAATTATACTGGAACAGATACCCAACCTATTGGTGTTGATGTCATTCATAATGCAATTGCGTTGTTTCGCTTAATTGACCCGCAATTGATTAAAGAGGCGCCTGGCTTTAGTCCTGATTATGATTGGACTGATTTTAAGAAAGAACTGGCAAACAAACTACTTAGAGAAGGGACGAGTCCGCTTAGTCAATTTATTGAAAATGCGCGTCAACGCTATGGTGATGGGATTAGTGCAGAATTGATCGCCTACCTTACCAATACGGCAAAAAAAATGCCTGTGGCTGTTGTTCAAGCCAATCTGGAAGAAAAAGAGACACTTGCCTTTTTCAAGCAAGAAATTACCTTGTTGCCGCAAACATTGACTCGTCGTCTCAATGAACATTATGGCGCTTCCAAACGCAAAGGCCTTAGTGCTTTAGAGCGAACTTTGGCTCTTCCTTATGCGGCAAATAATATTGTTAATGAGCGTAATCGTTTTGGAAATCAACTGGAGTCTATTAACTATACTGTGCAAATGATGCTTATTAAGGGGGTTAGCACAAAATTACTGACGCAAAGAATTGAGCAGTGGAACGCTACAGCACGCAAAGAGTTGTTTCAAAATTCGGCCTTACGCCATTTAGATGATACCCCTACGGCCAAGGGATTTGCACATCTGGCTCGTGCTTTAGGTTTGACTTTAACCCAGGTTAATTTAAGCGATCCAGAACAACTGAAAAAACTTCATGCTCATTTTCAGTATAATGAAGCGCTTATTTTTACTATTCTACAAGAGCAATCTTTAGGACAAATTCAACAAGACAGCCGAACAATTTCCAGTAATTCGTTTAACCATATTGATCTTTATCGCAGTGCGCAAGCGGTTTCGGGAACGCCATCAAATCATACGACCTTTCATCAGCGCCTTAAATACAATAAAGCCTCGTCTCTAGGTACAGATGGCTACATTATCGAAGTCCTTCATAATAAAAAAACCCGGATTTCTGGGGCTGATTATAAAGATGTTTATCAATTTATCGAACATATTTTGACGCGTTCACAAGCACCTGAGCGTACACGCGCAATTATTGATATCTGTGCCAAATTCCAAGGGGTGAGTAATTTCTTTGTTGCTCAGGAACTTGCACGTTTCCATCGTAATACCGCCAATAAAACGATCAGACACATCCTTTATTTTGATAAAGACCAGGTCTTATGCGCGATCGATATTAACAAACCGAATAAGCCAATTGTTCTGAAAACAACAGATGAAAAAGAAATCAGTCGTTTGTTAGGTTCGACTCCTGAGCAACGGTTTACCTATTATGATCAATCGCATACGTTAGGCACTGATATAGCGCAAGCACTCCAAGCCCATGCCTTTGTTCTTGCTGATGAAAAAACATCCTTACAAGCCTTTTTACAAGGAAGTATGCGGATGCGGGGCCTAGGTTTAGAACAAACCATGGAAATTATTGTTTCTGAAAAACTGAAAGACATCAAACGTACAGAGTTGTTCAAGCAATTTGCGAACATTGATAATCTTAATTTATTACAGGACAATCTTACTGCGGCAAAATTACAAATGACGAATTTGATGCGCAGTAGAGGTTTGGCAATTATTCGTAGTGTGCCTGCTGCCAACGCCGCTAAAAAAAGGGAATTAGCCCAAATTTTTAATTCTTTTTTTGCGGACAAGCCCTCAGTGAACTTCTTTGAGCTTTATGGTGCGCTGAATAAACCGCAAGCTACGGCGGATATTCTTAAACATCATCAAGAATCGTTAATTACGCGTTGGCATGAATGCATTAAATTAGCACAAATCATGGCCGGAGCTGAGGAAGAAATAAAGCGAGGTCTTCAGGGAATCATTGCTAATGCTTTACCTAATTGCTTGCAAGAATATGAAGCTGCTGAGCAAAGTGCATTGGCTATGGAAGTGGAGATTCAAACGGAGATGCAACGGGAAACGCAGATGGAAGTTGCAGCAATTCATGAAACCTTTGATCCTAGGCTTGCAGAAACTCATGTAATAGATCTGCGTGACGCAAAAATCATTTATATGGAAGAACTGTCGATGAGCTTCTACGCTCGGCCTTTGAATAAAGTCTGTTTCTTTGAAGACAAATCTGATTTATTTAGCAATGAATTAAGAGCAAGTATAAATTATGCCTCAGTCTATCGAGGTCAAAAGAAAGATACCGGTGCCTTTTTAAAACCGGCTCTTGTTGTTTGGTATCACATACATCAAGGTATGCTGCATGCCATGATCGTTACGCCCCAAGAAGCAGAGGTGATAGCACGGGTAATTAACACACAACAAATAAATAATAGCTGGTTAGCAACTACGCAAGATACGGTAGTTGGCGGAAAAAGGCCACAAGACATACTTAATGATATGCGTTATCAATTGCTGCGCGAGCAAGTTCGATTTTTTAATGGTGAAGTTTCCAATCTTTTAGCTCAAGAGGGATCATTAAAATGGTTAAAAGAGCGCACTCCTGAGAAATTGGCGTTATTTGAAAAAGAGCTGATGCCCTATCGCCCAGGAAGTGAGACCGATTTTCCTCAGTTAAAAACGGCGCTATCGCAAACAAATACGGAAGGATTGATCTATATTGTTCAACATCGCTTTGACGATTTAAGCAAGTTCAATTGGAAACGATTTTTCCCTAAATTTAGTGCAGTGCAGGTCGCTGAATGCAGCAGGGTTGCCCAAGCTTTTGCGTATATAAATCAGCAATGGACTAAAGAAAAGCTTGACGTTGGCGAATTGCAAAGACAATTTGATTTACCGCTTAATAGCCTTGATTATCTCCATGAGCATTCAATGCAATTAGGGGTATTGCACAATATAATCATGCGTTTGTTGCAAGCCGGTCTTAATGCCCACTTTTTAATGGGATTACATCCTAATGAATTTAAAGTTCTTGAAGACTATTTTGGCATGCCGCTTTGTCACTTAACCCAAGAGTTTGGAGAAGGGGTACAAGCTGATTTTAAAGCGCTTCTCCTGCTGCGGGAGCATCCTTTATTTCAAGGAGGGAATTCAATAGATCATATTGTTTGTCCGATACTCATCCAAAAAGCAACGTCAGCACAAGATTTACAGACCGTTTTAAAGATAAATTACAGTTCGGAAGTATTTGCTAAGCAAATTCTTGGGAGTCAATTTTGTGATGAAACAGTGGTTATCGCCCTGCTTGATTCTTCAATCCTGATTAATGACGCCGCGTGGTATCTTCTCATTACCCGATTTAGGACAAAAACAGAGTCCGAGTTATTTATTAGCAAAATTCTGGCTCGACCTGAAACGATGATTCCTGAGTATGTTGTTGATTTTGTATTGCGTCAAGATAGTTTAAACGAAGCACAATTAATAAAATTTGCGGCGCTTGCTGCGAATGAAACATTTTTTTATAAAATCTTTACTCATAAATTGGTCAGTGCTAAGGTTCGCGAAACGCTATTTAGTAATTCTTTATTTTCTCCTGAAAAATTTCTTGTTTATTTTTTAAAAAATAACACCAGTGATGTGGATGGGCTTCAAGCTATTTTAAAATATCCTAAATTTGACGTGACGGTGTTAGAGAACAGTGTTGCAGCAGTTAAAACTCCTGAGATGTTATTACTCTTAATTTCTCATCCTCAGGCAACTACAAAAATGATGCTTGATGCAATATCACACCAAGGCTTTTCAATGCAAATAGCGAGAAAAATTGTTGAGCGAGCCAATAATGAGGTTCCGGTATTGGTCAAACTTATTAAAATAGTTCATCTACGATGTCGTCTTGCAGTGGCAGGTTCCGAATGGGAGCAATGCTTCATTTCACTATGCAAGCACTGTCAGCAGAATAAGCAAATGAAGGTGTTAAATACTACTTTAAGCAATATGAGCTTGAGTACGGTGTTGCAAGTCAAACTATTAACTATTTTTGGTAAGGATATTGCTGCAGGTTTGCAGTTACGTACCTTAATTAATGAGGTAGATGAAACAGAGCTTAAATTATTGGTTGATCCTGAAAAAACAGGCGCTATGAATGAAGATTTGCTGCTTCTTTTGGTTGAAAGATGCCAGGCAGGTGATTTGATTGATAAGTTACTTGCACGTTCTGATATGACCGACAACGTCATTGGCGCGCTGCTAAATAAAACGACTTTAAGTGAAGGGCAATTAGTACAAATGCTGAAAACCCCCCATTTAAGTGATGAGAATTATCAGCGTATTTATACACACCAAGCGGCTGGTGAGGAGGTTCGCGATGCATTATACGATGTGTTAACACCGCAGTATTTATTAGCGCATTTAACAGGTAACCCATTTATCCCCAATACCGAGTTGTTAAAGATTTTAAAACATCCTACGGCGGTGACAACCGATGTGTTGCACGCAATGTTGCAGTTATCTTCACTTAATGAGGCGGTAAGATTAGCGATTGCCGAGCATTCTCAAGCAGATAATGATACCTTGCATAAGCTTATCTCTGATCCTCATTTTACCGTTGATCTGGCGGAGAGCATTCTTGATCGAGCTGAGTTGGATGAGATGGTATTAGAGTCTTTAGGACGACAATTATTTAAGAAATGCGCAATAGATCCCGAAAACAATTTAACTTGGGAAGCGCTCTTTTTGCAGACACTGCTGCTTGGTAATAAGAACTTTGCACTGAGTCTTATTAATATTTGCCCACTGAACTCCCGACTTGGATTTGGCGCCCTGCGCATTTTGGGTGACGATATTTTAGAACACCTGCCTTTTGATGAAATGGTTCATGAGGCGAATGAAGATGAACTGGAAGAGCTGGTTACGCTTGATACGGTTTATTCTGAGTCGTATATGCATAAGTTAGTTAATCAGGTGCAAAACTCGGTGCAAATAGATCGCTTATTGGGGCGGCCGGAAATGACAAGTTCTCTGGCAGATACATTGTTAACAAAGCCTAATTACAGCGGCAAGATTGGCAGCTGGGATTGGTTAACCGAAAAACAATTACTTTTAGTGCTGAATAGGACAAATGACTTTGATAGTTTGCAATGCGCTCTGACGCATAAAAACTTATCTGAAGCCGCACGCAAAACCTGGCTTGCCACAATCAGAAAACAACACGCGCAGAGGTCTACAACAAATGCGCCTCAAGAACAGATATTAATCGCCTTGGAGTCTCTTAGAGTTCTTGCCTGTAAACATGTAGTAACGGGACTTAAAAAGCCTCAATATGCAACAGCAGCGCAAACGGCGTTTACTCTTTATCAGACGCTGCGTAAGGAAACTGATGCTTGTTTTGCAGAAACGAAGCCTAATCTTAAGACTTATCAGCAACGTTGTCAGCAGGCGATTAACGATGCGGAACCTGTTTTAGGTACTCATCGTGGTTATAAACAAGCTTTGCTTGATATTCTTAATGTAATTTTGGCCTATATTACTTTCAATCCACCGAAAAAAGGCGAAAAATGGCGCTTCTTTGAAGCAGATACAGACAGTATTAAGCAGGTCAAAAAGTCTGTAGATGGCATTAATAAGCTGGAGGCGGAGCCAGATGAGAGCGAAAAAAATAAGCCCAGCGTGGGGGGGTAGGGAGCGCATTCCCCGAAGGGCATAGGCATTAAGCTAATCCCTATTTCTACGTTCCGCGGACAAGCTGCTGGAAAGTAGGTAGCGGATTTTTCATTAACTTGATGCCTATTGCTACGCTTAAAATTGCAATAAAAAAGTCACAGGACCATCATTACATAAATGAACTTGCATGTTCGCGCCAAAGCAACCGCTTTGGGTATGGGGATACATCTGGGCGGCGCGGGTCAATAAATAGTCAAACAATTGACGGCCAAGTTCTGGTGGCGCAGCCTTTGAAAAACTAGGCCGTAAGCCTTTTTGGGTATCGGCCATTAAGGTAAATTGCGGTACTAATAGCAAACCACCGTTGACGTCATTTAGACTTAAATTCATCTTACCTAGACCATCGTCAAAAATGCGGTAATTGATGCATTTGTCTAACATTTTATCTATAGTTTGTAAGGTATCATTGGGTTCAAAACCACAAAGGATCATCAAACCCTGAGCGATTTTGCCAACCGTTTCTTCCTCAATATCGACTCGGGCTTCTGTAACACGTTGAATTACTATTAACATGCATCAAGCCCTTGCTTCGAAATTTCTTTGCTGGCATAGATCAATGCATCAATAATTCCCGATTCGCGGTCAGAATGACCTGCGTCACGCACGATTCTTAAATTAGATGCAGGGATTGCCTGATGTAATGCAAACGCGCCCGCTAATGGCGAAATTAAGTCAAAACGACCATGTACGATGTACGTAGGAATGTGTCTTATTTTATGAACATTATTCATTACTTGATTTTCCGCGATGAAATAGTCATTGGTAATGAAATGGGTTTCCAACGTAGCCAGAGCCAGAGCAAAATGTGGATCACTGTATTGGTCGATAACGTATAGGTGCGGCTGCAAACTACTACAACGTGCTTCCCACAAGGCCCAATTTTTGGCAGCGCTCATGCGTGCTAATTCATTAGTTCCTTGCAAACAATCGGCATAATATTGAGGAATAGCATGGAGCATGTTTTCTGGCACACTGCTGGTAAATTCTTGCCAATAATCAGGGTAGACTAAACTGGCGCCTTGTTTGTAGAACCAGTTATTATCCTCTTTTCTGCCTAAGAATACTTGATTTAACAACAATGCTTTAACTTGTTGTGGAAATTTTTGTGCATAAAGCAGGGCGAGTAACGAACCCCAACCACCGCCGGACAAAACAAACTCAGATAACCCCAAAAAATCTCTGATGGCATCGATGTCATCTATTAATAAGGGCGTGGTATTTTCACGAATTTCTAAATGAGGCGAAGAGCGACCACAACCGCGTTGATCAAACAGAACAATACGATAATGTTGCGGGTCAAAAAAACGACGTAAATAGCCATCTGAAGAACAGGCCCCAGGACCTGGGTGTAATACAATAACTGGTATTCCTTCTGGATTTCCCGTTTCTTCAATATAGAGCGTATGCAAATCACTTACTTTTAATTCATGTTGCATATAAGGTTTGATTGCTGGGTAGAGGGAATGCATGTTAATCCTTTAAGAATCAGTGTTATCAAATACTCTTATTCTGCGCTTGGAATAGTTTGAATGCAAGTGGTGGTGACTTTTCTTAGGAGGTAAGGGGCGCTATATTACCATTTAAATTAAGCTTTGCAGTTAAAAATCAACCCATCCACTTATGTGCTAAAATTGTACATCATATAACCTTTGTTTTTATATGCCAAATTGATGATAATACCCGCTCTATTTTTTGTTGGAATATCTGTATGACCATTGCTGCACTTCTCAAAGGCCTAAACGAACGACAACGTGAAGCGGTTACCGCACCGCTTGGTAACACGTTGGTTTTAGCTGGCGCGGGGAGCGGTAAAACGAAAGTTTTGGTCAGCCGTATTGCCTGGCTAATTGAAGAAGAGCATATTTCGCCCCATGGAATTCTAGCGGTAACCTTTACGAACAAAGCCGCTGGTGAAATGAGGGCGCGCTTAAATAGCTTGCTTGCTACACCTGTTTTAGGGTTATGGGTTGGAACTTTTCACGGCCTATGTCATCGCTTGTTACGTCGTCATTATAAAGAGGCGAATTTACCAGAACAATTTCATATTTTAGATTCTGAAGATCAGGCGCGAGTGATCAAACGTGTGATTGCTGCCCTAAATTTAGATTCAGAACAATGGCCGGTAAAACAAGCACAGTCTTTTATTAATGGACGCAAAGACGAGGGTGTTCGGCCACAACATGTGCATACTTTGCATTATGGGCCGGGTAAAACCTTAGTGGCTATTTACAGCGCTTACGAGCAAGCTTGTCAAACCGCGGGTGTAATTGACTTTGCCGAATTATTATTGCGCACTCATGAGCTCTTACGTGACAACCCTGAGATTTTGGCTCATTATCGTCAACGCTTTCAAGCGATATTAGTCGATGAGTTTCAGGATACAAATACCATTCAATATGCCTGGATTCGTTTGTTAGCGGGGGAGGGAAGCGCGGTTTTAGCGGTTGGAGATGACGATCAATCCATTTATGGTTGGCGTGGTGCTAAAGTAGAAAATATTCAACAATTTGCGAATGATTTTAAAGGAACAAAAATTATTCGTTTGGAGCAAAACTATCGCTCAACATCCACCATCCTTGATGCGGCCAATGCATTAATTACCCATAATAATTCACGTATGGGTAAAGATTTATGGACTGCGGGCAGTGCCGGTGAAAAAATTCTTGTATTTAGTGCATTTAATGAGTTAGAAGAAGCCCGATTTGTAAGTGAGCGCATTATGATGGAAATTAATCAAGGTGTGAGTGCTGATGAAATTGCTATTTTATATCGTTCAAATGCTCAATCACGCGTCATTGAAGAGGCATTATTGCGTGCGGGGATTGCCTACCGAATTTATGGTGGTTTGCGTTTCTTTGATCGTGCGGAAGTTAAAGATACTTTAGCTTATTTGCGGTTGCTGGTTAACCCAGGTGATGATACGGCATTTGAACGTGTGGTGAATTTCCCAACTCGTGGTATCGGTGAAAAAACCTTGGAAGATGTGCGTCATTATGCGAAATCAGAGCAATGTTCTTTATGGCAGGCAGCAAAAACATTATTGCAATCAGGCGAAATGCCTCAGCGTGCTGGATTAGCACTGGCAAAATTTGTTGACTTAATCGAAGAACTGCAACGCAATACGGTAGAGATGGAGTTAGACGAGCAGCTTTCTTCAGTGATTCAGATGAGTGGTTTGTATGCACATTTTAGCAAAATTAAAGGCGATAAATCCGAATCGCGCCTTGATAACTTGCAGGAATTGATCAATGCCGCGAAGCAATTTCGTTATGAACAGGATGAAGAAGAGGAGCTTCCTTTAGTTAATGCATTCTTGGCTCATGCATCACTTGAGGCAGGCGAGATGCAAGCTGATGCACATGAACGTTCCGTGCATTTAATGACCTTGCACGCAGCGAAGGGTCTTGAGTTTCCTATCGTATTTTTAGTGGGTCTGGAAGAAGGAGTATTTCCTGGAAAACAATCAATGGAAGAGCCCGGGCGTTTAGAGGAAGAGCGCCGCTTATGTTATGTCGGGATGACGCGCGCCATGCAAAAATTGATTTTGTCTTATGCTGAAGTACGGCGTCAGTATGGGCGTGAAGAATATCATCGCCCTTCACGCTTTTTGCGCGAATTACCGCAAGAATTACTCGATGAAGTCCGTGTTAAAGCGCGCTTTCAATCTTCTGCTGCGCCAAGGAGCAGAGCACCGGTGGTGTCACAAACCCAAGCTCAGGCTGTGGGGTTGCCTTTAGGACAAAGTGTCACCCATGCCAAATTTGGTCAAGGAGTGGTTTTGGCGGTTGAGGGAAGTGGGGCGCATACCCGAGTTCAGGTTAAGTTTAAAGAGCACGGTGTTAAATGGTTGGTTTTAGCTTATGCCAATCTGGCTGTAGAATTATAATGTCTTAATACTCTAACTATAACTAATGAATTATAACTATTGAAATTTTTGCAAGTGAGTGCTAGGGTGCCGGTTGGAAGTTAAGGTCTGCTGACATTTCTACTATCTTGGCTAAAATAGGCAGATTTTCTGTGCTCCGTTACTCACATACTTAGGTATGCTGCGTTACGGTGCTCGAAAATCAACCTATTTTGGCTCAAGCTAGCGAAATGTCAGCAGACCCTAGTACATAACTATTTAAAAAGGGGAACTGTGTGAAATTAACAAATTTATTAACAGTAGGGGCATTGGCAGCATCTTTAATATCACCTGCACTGATGGCAGATGATACTACTGCTCCGTCTATGTCTGATGCACAAAAAAAGGAAGTTGAAAAAGTAATCCATGATTATTTAGTAGCTAACCCAGAAGTTTTATTGGAAGCATCGCAAGCGCTGCAACAAAAACAACAACAAAACATGCAGCAGCAAGCTCAATCTGCAATTAAAGACAATACAGATCAATTATTCCAAGGTAAAACGACTGTAGCAGGAAATCCAAAAGGTAATGTTACCATCGTTGAATTTTTTGATTACCAATGCATCCATTGCAAAAAAATGTCACCTGTTATTAACCGCTTAATTAAGAAAGACAGTGACCTTCGCGTCGTTTACAAAGAATTCCCAATTTTTGGTAAGAGTTCTGAATTAGCATCCAAAGCAGCTTTAGCCGCTGGTATGCAAGGTAAGTATAAAGAAATGCACAGTGCGCTGATTGGTGTTGATAAGCGTTTGAATGACAAGATTATTATGGATTCCGCTAAATCTATTGGTTTAGACATGAAGAAGTTTAAAGTGGATATGGACAGCAAAGATGTTGCTGAAGTTTTGGAAGCGAATCGTGCATTAGCTGAAAAATTACACTTAATGGGAACTCCTGCGTTTATTGTTGCTTCTACTCCAGATGGTCAGTTTAAAGCAGGTACTGAACCTTCATTTATTCCAGGTGCTGCAAGCGAAGAATCATTACAAGAGCTAATTAAGAAAGCAGCTGGTAACTAAGATTTACTCTAAAAATCCCTTCTCTTAGCTATAGAGAAGGGATTTTTAATAGTTGTGAACGCTAAAAGAGAGAATATAGTTTCTCTCGACTTCTCCTATCCCCGAATGGGGAAGAAGATATAAATAGGTAAACTCTGCATTAATCATCATTGCTAATTTTGAGATCTTCATGACAAAACCAACTACATTCCAGGATATTATTCTAACACTGCAGCAATATTGGGCTGCTCAAGGTTGTATTATTCTGCAACCTTTTGATATGGAAGTTGGCGCGGGTACCTTTCATCCGGCAACTTTCTTGCGCGCAATAGGCCCGGAGCCTTGGTCGGCTGCTTATGTTCAACCTTCACGAAGACCAACAGATGGTCGTTATGGTGACAACCCTAATCGTGTACAGCATTATTATCAGTTCCAGGTTGTACTGAAGCCTTCTCCTTTAGATATACAAGATAAATACTTGAATTCACTGCGCGCATTAGGTGTTGATCCTCTAGCGGATGATATTCGTTTTGTTGAAGACAACTGGGAATCACCAACTTTAGGCGCTTGGGGTTTGGGTTGGGAAGTATGGCAAAATGGCATGGAAGTGTCACAATTTACTTATTTTCAACAAGCAGGCGGTTTGCCCTGTAAGCCAGTAACCGGTGAATTGACCTATGGCCTGGAACGGTTAGCTATGTATATTTTAGGCGTGGATAATTTATTTGATCTACCTTGGAGTAATACGGCAAACGGCGTAGTGACTTATGGCAATGTGTTCCACCAAAATGAAGTCGAAATGTCGGCTTATAATTTTGAACATGCCAACGTTGATGAATTATTCAGACAATTTGATTATTATGAAGGTGAGGCGCAAAAATTGATTGCGTTGCAGTTGCCGCTTCCTGCGTATGAAATGGTGATCAAAGCTTCTCACTCATTTAATCTACTTGATGCGCGTAAAGCCATCTCGGTCACTGAGAGACAACGTTATATTTTACGCGTACGACAATTATCAAGAGCAGTGGCGCAAGCATATTATGACGCGCGCGAGGCTTTGGGCTTTCCTATGGCAAAAGGTGTGTAATGGTCAATGATTTTATATTTGAATTAGGTTGTGAAGAACTACCTTCAGGTGCTGTTTGGCCTTTGGCTGATGAGTTTGCTAACCAATTGTTAGCGGCTTTGGATAAAGCACAATTAAGCTACGGCGATGTGAAGCGTTATGCGACACCGCGACGTATTGCTCTTGTAATCCATGATTTGCAAGCAGAACAACAAAGCCAAACGATTACCCGACGTGGCCCTGCAGCAATTGCTGCCTATGACAAAGAAGGCAAGCCAACACCTGCTTTGCTCGGTTTTGCTAAATCCTGCGGAGTAGAATTGGCGCAACTTTCACGAATCGCAACCGATAAAGGCGATTGGATTGTTTGTGAAACACAAAGTAGTGGCAATAAAACTAAAGATTTATTACCCGCTTTAGTAACTCAATCGTTGGCTGCGTTACCCATTGCAAAACCCATGCGTTGGGGGTCTGGTGATGATGAATTTGCCAGACCTGTCCATTGGGCGGTGATGCTTTATGGAAATGAAATCCTAGAGCATCAGTTACTGGGAATATATACGGGGCGCGAAAGTCGTGGGCATCGTTTCCATCATCCGCAAGAGATTACTATCTCTTCAGCACAAAGTTACGAAGCCCAGATGAAGGAAGGATTTGTCATTGCTGATTTTGCATTGAGAAAGCAGATGATTAAAGAGCAAGTTGAGGAATTAGCTGCTGGGCGACAAGCAATGGCAATTATGCCCGATGATTTGCTTGATGAAGTGACTTCTATTGTTGAATGGCCACAAGCATTAATCGCTAATTTTGAAGATGAATTTCTTGAAGTTCCCCCTGAATCATTAATTGCGTCCATGCAAGCGCATCAAAAATGTTTTGCATTAAAAGACCAGCAAGGAAACTTATTACCTCATTTCATTACGGTGGCAAATATTGCCAGCACGAATCCACTACAGGTCGTTCTTGGTAATGAGAAAGTGATGCGTGCACGTTTAAGTGATGCCGCGTTTTTCTTTCGTCAAGATAAGAAAAATCCTTTAAGTCAGCATATTACCGCAACGGAACAGGTGGTCTTTCAGATAAAACTGGGTAGTTTGCAGGATAAGGCTTTACGTATAAAAGCCTTAATGACTTATTTGAGTCCAGCGTTGAATTTATCCTTGCACCAGGCTCAACGTGCAGCTGAATTGAGTAAATGCGATTTGTTAACTGGAATGGTCGGTGAGTTTCCTGAGTTACAAGGCTTAATGGGGTATTATTATGCACTACATGATGGTGAGGACCGAGAAGTAGCCCATGCCTTAAATGAGCAATACATGCCACGTTTTGCTGCGGATAACTTGCCTGAATCTGATTTAGGCCTGGCTTTATCATTGGCTGATCGAATGGATACCTTGGTTGGTATTTTTGCCATTGGGCAAAAACCTTCTGGTGTAAAAGACCCCTTTAAATTAAGACGTCATGCTTTAGCGGTGGTTCGTTTGTTAATTTCTTCATCGGCGCCATTAAATTTAAGTACTTTAATTGAGCAGGCCGTTGTTCATTATGGGACTGCTTTAGCGATTGATGCTAATTTAATTCTTGAATTAAAACCATTTATTCTTGAACGCCTACAGTCTTATTATCAAGGGCAAGGGTTAAGTATGGACTTAGTTCATGCGGTGCGGGCACGTCAGGATGAATGGCTTTATGATTTAGACAAGCGTTTGCAGGCTTTGCAAACCTTCGTCACGCTTCCTGAAGCGGCTTCGCTTTCAGCCGCATGCAAGCGCGTCAATAATTTACTAAACCACGCCGGGAAGCAAGCGGTATCAGTTGAAATCAAAGAGCCATTGCTTGAAGAAGGCGCAGAAAAGTCTTTATACATTCATGTCAATAAAATAACTCAAGCAGTGGAGCCTTTATATCGTTCTGCTGATTATGGTTCTTTATTGAAATTACTTGCTAGTCTAAGAGAGCCTGTCGATGCCTTCTTTGATCAAGTAATGGTCATGGTGGATGATGATGCGGTGAAA
>NZ_JH413811.1:115028-116449 GCF_000162755.2 Legionella drancourtii LLAP12 | reverse complement strand
TCTTTCTTTTATAGCTTCCATGCCTGCAGCTGATTTTTGTGCGGGTATTTTAGTGATTGTCTCTAAATCCTGGCGTATTTTTTGTGATTGTTCCAGAAGGAAAGCAAATTCATTACCTTTTTTAGCATATAGTTTTTCTTGAACGGATTCATATTTTTGACCATCTTTCCCATCTGTGGCTTTATAGGCCATTAACCTACCATTAACATTTAATTTAATCTTTTCGGGGGGGAAACCAGCTTTAATGCATGCTTCAAAGGCTTGGCGGGCGCGTGCATCGGCAACTTTGTCATCTTTAAAATTTAGCGTCATGGTAATGCCACTTGAGCCTGAAGCACGAACAGCCTGCGCCATAAGCAGCATGTCTCTTTCTTGACGATCATTAAGATAGTAACGGGGACTGGCGAATTTCATCCCCATATCTAATTTATAAGAAACTGGTGGTCCATCCACTTTGTTTATTTTTTCACCACCGAGCAATTGAATGAATTTTAATTGATCCAGGTTGACCGCATGAACGGATGTTTTATCATCAGACAGATCAACTTCTGCAGATGTATCTGTATTTATATTTGCATTTTGATTTGCTCTCAGATTATCCTCAGCAATTCGCTCAATTTCACGCCGCATTTTCTCATCATTTTTATGTAAACTGGCAATAAATAAGAATGCTTGCCTTTGTTTCTCTGAGGCGCTATGTAACGCTTTTAGCGACTCTTGAGTGGATTTATCAAATGCTTCGAGTTGCTTTTGATGTGTTTCTTTTAAGTCACCAATGACACTTGTTTGCACATCTTCTATTTGTGCATCCGTAATATTTAGTGCTATTTTAAGATGTTTTTGAAAGTCAAGTTTAGCAAATTGTGTTTTTAAATCAGCTATTTCTTTTAATTGCTGATTTTGTATCGCTTTTTTACCATCGCTAGCCACTTCCTCTATGACTCCGATGATATCTTGGACATTGCGTTGGCCACTGACTTTTTCCACCAGTTCTTTGAATACTTGTGCCGATGCAGAATATTGACGTTTCGCGTTAATATAGTCATCAGATGAGTTTAATTGATCACTTATTCCTTTTCGCACCGCCATAATTGCCATCTCAATTTTTTCTTTATTATTTCCTGCAGGAACCGTGGCATTTAGCTTTTTCTGAATAGGGTCATCGCCTTCAGCAATTTTGGCTTTTTGCAATCCATTATAATCCTTGACTCTACTCTTGTCATAATCTTCAAAAGCATTAGCTCCAAACGTAACATCTTTTCCCAAACCAATAGTTGAAAGGTATTGTTCTGCTACATTTTTCAAATCTTGTGGTGAGTAGCGTTCACCCGTGGGGTGATCACCAATAACTTTGTTTAACAAGGAGCGTTTCTGAGGCTTGGTTGCATTGAGCTCGCCAATTAAGGGGGCGTGCAGGAACC
>NZ_JH413811.1:57970-114637 GCF_000162755.2 Legionella drancourtii LLAP12 | reverse complement strand
GGAACCGGTATTTGAGGATTAGGGGCTGAAGGTGTAGGCATAATCTGTACCTCTAGAGATATTAATTAAATAAAGTATAACACTTTTTCATTAAGGTAGAATTAAGCTAAATGAATAAATATAATTGACGAATTACCGCAAATTTTTGTGATTGAAGGTGACGGGATCTATGATTTATTAATCACCGGATTATATCTAAATCATCCGCTCGAGTAGGCTGGGCTGCAAGTGTCAGAAAACCTCTGGGACAAATTGATCTTTTGTCCCAGGTTAATCACGATATTACCAAGCCGGGATAGCGGCGTCATCAAATAGAGTTTTAGCTTTTTCTTTAACTTCATCAGAATTTAATGCTTTAACAAATAATTCCAGCTGTGCTTTTTTAGGACTATCACGACGAATCACGATGATGTTTGCATAAGGTGAATCTTTATCTTCAGTAAATAATGCATCACGTGAAGGAGTTAAACCCGCAGGTAAGGCAAACGTAGTATTGATTACTGCGGCATCAACATCTGGTAATACTCTAGGTAATTGTGCTGCATCCATTTCTTTAAATTGTAAATTATGTGGATTGGTTGCAATGTCTTGTAAGCCGGTATTATTGGTTTCCTTTAAAGTGATTAAATGTGCTTTTTCTAATAATTGTAAAGCGCGCATTTCATTGCTGGGATCATTTGGCACGGCAATAACCGCTTTTTCTGGTAATTCATTTAAGGTTTTAAATTTTTTGGAATAAATACCTACCGGGTAAACAAACGTTTTTCCTATGGCTTCAAGATTATAGTTGTGCGCTTTAATTGCAGCTTGCAGATAAGGTAAGTGTTGGTACACATTGGCATCCAGGCTACCATCTTGTAGCGCTTCATTGGGTAAGTTGTAATCATTGAAGGCAATAATTTTAATGTCTACGTCATATTTATTTTTTGCTACTGTTTTTGCTGTTTCAATCAGTTCCGTTTCGGGACCCGCAATAGTACCTATAACTAACGTATTGGGTGAGGGTTTATTACAGGCCACGAGGCTAAATAGTAAAACAATATAAGTTAAAATCCGCATTAATGACTCCAAAAATTAATTATGTAAAAAGCGTTTTGCTAAATAATCGCCAAGCATTTGCGTCAGTTGTACCATGATAATTAAAACAATAACGGTTGATATCATTACTCCCGCATCAAAGCGTTGATAACCATAGTTAATGGCTAAGGTACCTAAGCCGCCCGCTCCAACTGTTCCAGCCATCGCGGAATAATTAACTAAAGTAATTGCCGTTACGGTGATGGCATGAATTAAAGCGGGTTTGGCTTCTGGTAATAAAATATGCCAAATGATTTGCTTGGTAGATGCGCCCATTGCGTACCCTGTTTCGATTAAGCCATTAGGCAAACTCTGATAGACATTATCCACGAGTCTGGCAAAAAAGGGGATAGCACCTAAAGTCAGGGGCACGATCGCCGCATTCATGCCAATTGAGGTCCCGACAATAAGTCGAGTAAAGGGAATAATGGCTACTAATAAAATAATGAAGGGAACAGAGCGTGCCATGTTGATAAAAACGGCTAGAGCCTTATGTAATTTCGGTCGTGGCTTAACCTGCTTGGATGAGTAGAGCAGGGTTCCTAAAGGTAAGCCAAGCAGTACCGCAAATAAAGTACTGATAACTACCATATACAGTGTTTCGCCGGTTGCAATGAATAAATTATATGCCATCAGGTAAGACATAACCTAAAACCTCCACAGTTAACTTGGCTTGTTCACAACGTTCTATGAATTCTTCCAACAAAAATTGATGCGCAGTGAGTTCAACTACTAAAACCCCGCAGGTAACGGTGTCAAAGCGATCAATATTGGCCAGTAAAATATTGATATCTAAATTTAACTCACGGCTGGTTTGACTAATGAATGGAACTGTAGCTTCCTCGCCCTGAAAAAACAAACGCAGCAAGGGCTTATCTGTTGCATACGATGCAATTCTGCTGGTTAAGCATTCAGGTAATTCGGGACTAAGTTGAGCATAGAGCATGCTACGTGCCACACTGTCTTTTTTGTTAAAGACATTGGCCAGAGCTACTGTTTCGGTTAATTTGCCATCGTCTATAACCGCCAATCTTTTGCAAATGCGTTTTACTACATCCATTTCATGGGTGATAAGAACGATAGTAATTCCATATAGGGCATTAATTTTTTTGAGTAAGGCTAAAATTGAATCCGTTGTTTCAGGATCTAATGCTGAGGTCGCTTCGTCACAAAGTAAAATTTTAGGTGAGCAGCTTAGTGCACGCGCAATGGCTACTCTTTGTTTTTGGCCACCACTGAGTTGATGTGGGTAAGCAAGTTCTTTATCAGTCAATTCAACAATGGGGAGCAACTCGTTAATTTTAGAGCGAATGGACTGTTCATCGATTCCTTGAATGCGCATTGGCAGGGCAATGTTGTCATAAACATTTTTGGAATTGAGTAAATTAAATTGCTGAAAGATCATTGCCATTTTGTGGCGGGCTAAGGCCAGATCTTTTAGGGAAAGACGATTCAGGTATTGGCCATCAATGACGACATCACCCTCATCAGGTCGCTCTAGCAAATTAATGCATCTTAATAAGGTAGATTTACCTGCGCCACTCTTACCAATAATACCAAAAATTTCACCTTCTTGGATGAATAAATTTATATCCTGTAGGACAGGTTTTCCAGAAAAGGACTTAGTTAATCCAATTAAATCAATCATTGTTATAACCTGAGAATATTTATTATGCGTGCGGCAGACGGTTTGGAGGGATGTAAGACACTACCCGCTTTAGCCGTATTTTCAAAAAAGACAATCTTTTTTGAGCGTCCGCAAGCTGAATTTCAAATCGACGCCGTGCTAAGAGTATACACAAACTGCACGACTAAACAAAGAAATATTTAATTAACGACAAATAAACCACCAGTCAATTGATTATATTTGTATGGAATATTTTCCTTAAGTAAGAGCCCTTGGCAACAGCCCCAAGTAAACCAGCATTTTTTGCCAAATGGCTAAAATAGGTATCCCCAAAACACATCTTAAATGTTAAAAGTATTAGAAATTAGTCAATGAGTTAGAAAAATCTATTGCTATATTACTTTAGGGCATTGTATTATTTTCAAAATTTGTAAAACCGACCACAAGGATGTTATATGTATTTTAATAAAGCAAAATATAGCGCGGCCACGTTGGTGCTTTTGTCTACTTTTAGTTCAGCTACTTCATTTGCAGGCAGTATGGGTGAAGTTCAGCCTTCATCGAAAGGTCATTTTCTTGTTCAGCTGGGAGGATATTCGGCTATTCAAGGAAAAGCCCAAAATATTTATTTGCGAGATACTTTGGTTGCTAATCATTACACCGTTAAAACTCATAATCAGGGTAGTGGTCTTGTTGGCCTTGGTTATATGATTGATGGACCTGTTATTTTTAATCGCTTTCCTCTTTCATATGGAGTAGATGCTTTTTTCTTAGGCCAAACGGCGGTGAGCGGTTACATTATCGAAGATCATCTTTTTACAAATAATTCCTATCGTTATAAGATTCAAAATATTCCTGTTTATTTTGCTGCTAAAACGCTGATTAATACACAAAGTGATAAAGTAAAACTTGCGGTTGATGTGGGTATTGGTCCTAATTTTATGAGTGCCAGTCGTTATTTTGAAACAGCACTAAATGGTTTTACTACGTCAAATAACACATTTTCAGGTCACGATAATATTTCTTTCTCAGCTACGGTTGGTGCGGGTCTCCGCTTTAATAATGCTCCCGGTCACCTTCCTATTGAAATTGGTTATCGCTTTTTCTACTTAGGCCAAGGACGATTCGCTACAAATAATTACCAAGCACAGAATGCGCTTAAAACCGGTGATAACTACGCTAATGCGCTTGTTTTTACTGTTACAATATAATAATTGAGGCTTTAAAAGCCTCAATTATTTCTTCGTTACATCATTAAGATGCGCTGCTGTAAATATTACGTATTGTCTACGCTTATTTTTCTCTACTGGTGAAGAAAGGGAATAGTAAGAGCATATCCTAAGCCGATTGTCGTATCAGTCCTTATAGGTTATCCCTATGTCCTGTAGATAAGTTGCAGGACATAGGCAAGGATTTTTTCCCAAATTTATTGAGAAGTTACAGGAAGAAGAGTTAACTTTTTAATTCGTCACGATTTTTGAAATAATCCAAGGCTTGAGGATTGGCTAGTGACTGCAAATTATTTACGGGTAAACCGTGAACCACTTGTCTTACGGCGACTTCAACGATTTTGCCACTAATCGTCCGTGGAATGTCTGCAACCTGTAGAACTTTTGCTGGCACATGTCGTGGTGAAGCATTTTGGCGAATGGTTGTACGAATTTTGTCAATTACTTCCTCAGTAAGCAATTTGCTTTCGCGCAATTTAACAAATAAAATGACACGCACATCTTCCTGCCAATCTTGTCCAATGACAATACTGTCAATTACCTCATCGATTTTTTCCACTTGGCGGTAAATTTCGGCAGTGCCTATACGTACGCCACCTGGATTTAATACTGCATCTGAACGACCGTAAATGACGAGGCCGTGGTGCGCAGTTATTTCTGCAAAATCACCGTGGGCCCAGACACCTGGAAAGCGTTCAAAATAGGTGCGTTGGTATATTTGTCGATCTGGATCATGCCAAAAACTAATGGGCATGCATGGGAAAGGCATAGTGCAAACAAGCTCGCCGCGGGTTTCACGAACGGAGTGCCCTTCCTCGTCAAAAACCTCGACTGCCATACCTAAGCCCAAACATTGCAGTTCTCCGCGATAAACTGGCAACATGGGATTTCCTAAGGCAAAACAGGAAATAATGTCAGTTCCGCCTGAGATGGAGCTAAGTTGCAGATCGCTTTTGATTTGTTCATAAACGTAATCGTAGTTCTTGGGTAGTAATGGCGAGCCTGTAGAGAGTATGCAACGTAAATGGCTTAAATCGCATTCTTCTTTGGGTTTTACCCCTGCTTTTTCAACCGAAGAGATAAATTTAGCACTGGTGCCAAAAACGGTGACTTTTTCTTTTTCCAGTAATTTGAATAAGCGATTATTGGTTGGGTAGGTCGGTGAACCTTCGTATAAGGTTAAGGTGGTGCCTAAGGCTAATGCGGAAACCATCCAGTTCCACATCATCCAACCGCAGGTGGTGTAAAAACATAAATTATCTTTGGCCTGTAGATCCGTATGCAAGCCTAATTCTTTAATATGTTGCAGTAAGGTTCCACCAGCACCATGAACAATACATTTAGGTTTACCGGTTGTTCCTGATGAAAACATGATGTAAAGCGGGTGTTCAAATGGAAGGGAGACAAATTCACAGTCTTTGGCTGGTTTTAAAAAGTCATCCCAATATTCGGCTTTGGGCAAATTCGCAATGTCTACTGCTTCATTAATATTGGGACAAATGACTACATGCATTAATGAAGGAATGGCATCGTTGAGTTGCTTAATCTTTTCTGCGCTACTGAATTTTTTGCCATTATATTGATGACCATCACAAATAAATAATACTTTAGGCTCCACTTGCCCCAATCGATCAATGGCTGCTTGCGCACCAAAGTCAGGTGATCCTGAAGACCATATCGCGCCTAATGATGTAGCTGCTAACATGGCAATGATGGTGTAATGGGTATTGGGCATTAAGGCGACAACACGGTCTCCTGTTATTACTCCCACCGCCTTCAAACCGGCTGCACATTGGGCAACGGCGGCATATAATTGCTCATAGCTCATCTCATGGCGTTCATTATTTTCATTCAGGCTAATCAGGGCGGGATGCGCATCTCTACGGGATAATAGTTTTTGTGCAAAATTAAATTTGGCTCCAGAGAACCATCGAGCTTCCATCATTTCACGGTAGTAATTTAAAATTTGATGCGGTGGTGTATCGAATTTTAAATGAAAAAAATCACAAAGTGTTGGCCAGAATGAATCTGGGTGTTTAATTGACCAGGTATGAAGATCTTGATAGTTTTCAAAAACTTGACAGTTTTTTTTTGCAGCAAAATCCATAAATTGCCACATTCTACTTTCCTGTGGATGTTGGGGTTTCCATACAAGTTCACTCATTATTTGTTCTCTTCTTTATTAATTACAAGGGTTTGCTAGTAGAGCATTGGCAACTTTTGATTGATTTTTACGTCCTAAAATCTTGCAAATCAAATCACCAATGGCCACAATTTTAAATACATCCACTCCGGTATCAATACCTAAACCGTGCATTAAATACAGAACATCTTCTGTAGCGACATTACCTGTGGCGCCAAGGGCATAAGGGCAGCCTCCAAGACCCGCAACAGAGCTGTCAAAACGATGTACGCCGTAGTGCAAAGAAGCATAAATATTTGCTATTGCCTGACCATAGGTGTCATGAAAATGCATGGCTAGTTGGTTCAATGGCAATAATTTGAGTACTTGATCTAAGACTAATTGCGTTTGTCTTGGGGTACCAACGCCTATGGTGTCCCCTAAAGAGATTTCATCTACACCTAAATCTAAAAGTTTCTTGGTGACTTCGGCCACTTGTTCGGGTGGGATATTGCCTTCATAAGGGCAGCCTAAGACACAAGAGATATAGCCACGTACTTTGATGTTTTGTGCTTTAGCTAGAGCCATAACTGGTTTAAAACGCACAAGGCTTTCTTCAATGGAACAATTAATATTACGCTGGTTGAATGATTCACTTGCGGCAGTAAATACTGCAATTTCTTTAACACCAACTTCCAGAGCTTTGCGCATGCCTTGTTCGTTAGGGATCAAAGCAGAATAATGCACCGATGGTTGCTTATTTATCGCTTGAAATACTTCTTCATTATCCGCTAATTGTGGGATTGTTTTTGCGGAAACAAAGCTAGTCACTTCAATGTGTTCTAAACCGGTTAGGCTTAATGCATTGATTAACTCGATTTTGTGTTTACTGGACACAAAAGCAGATTCATTTTGTAGGCCATCACGTGGTCCTACTTCAATAATCGTCACATGCTGCGGATAATCCATATTCATCTCTTCTTGTTGTAATCAGTTACCATCGAGCAGCTTTTTATGCATCAAGTTCAATTAATGACAGCAACTCTTCGCCTTCGTTAACTTGGGCACCTACTGCATAAAATATATCGGATAAAACACCATCAGTTGGCGCATGAATGGTGTGTTCCATTTTCATCGCCTCAAGAACAATCAGGCGATCACCTGCTTTCACTGTTTCACCTATATTTTTTAGTATAGCCACTACCGTTGCTGGCATTGGTGCCGTCAGTTGTCCTTTGTGGGTGGATGAATGAGCATCCAATCTATTCCAGTTAAATCGTTCTACTGTGATTTGCCCATCAGATGTATATAAGGTCAAAGCTTGGTTTGCATTGTCTACGGTCGCCTGGTAGTTTTGTTTGTTTAATTCAAGCGTAAGCTGATCAACATTGAGCTGCACACGGATAAAATACTCGTGTTCTTTGAGTGTTACTTTAAACTGACTTGTATTGATTGGCGTTATTAACGCTTCAATCACTTCGTCGCCATCTTGATAACGGCATACCCAATTACTGGTAGTGTGGGATTGCCAGGCAAAAGACTCTTTTAATAAAGGATCTTGAATTGTTTTCACGGTATTTAAATAATCGAAACTTACCGCCATCAGCTGAGCCATTGCTTTATCCGGTGTTTTTAATGCAATGTGTTCTTTGCTTAAGAAATCAGTGCTAAGTTCCACTTGACTGAATTTAGGATGCTGACAAATCGCTTGTAAAAAAGGAATATTTGTTTTAATCCCACCGATAAAATAATGTTTTAGTGCCTGCTGTAATCGTTGTAAGGCTTCATTGCGATTATTTCCCCACACAATTAATTTGGCAATCATGGGGTCGTAATACATGGTAATTTGTGAGGAACAGGTTACGCCGGTATCAATCCGTAGACCATCACCTGAGGGTTCTTTAAGAAAATGGATTTGGCCTATTGACGGGATAAACTCATGAAAAGGATCTTCGGCATAAATACGGCATTCAATGGCATGACCTTGTGCCTTAATCTGTTCTTGTGACTTTGGCAATTGCTCATTTGCGGCAATTTTTAGTTGCCAGGCGACTAAATCAAGGCCTGTAATCATTTCTGTAACCGGATGTTCTACCTGTAAACGGGTATTCATTTCCATAAAATAAAAGTGCTCATCACCATCAACTAAGAACTCTACAGTTCCGGCGCCACTGTATTTAATTGAACGTGCAACATCACAGGCGGCATCCGCTAATTTTTGTCTTAATGCGGGTGATAAATTGGGCGCGGGGGCTTCTTCAATAATTTTTTGATGGCGACGCTGAATCGAACAATCACGTTCAAACAGGTGGACTACATTGCCGTGATTATCAGCCATGATTTGTAACTCAACATGGCGGGGATGAAGCACTAGTTTTTCAATAATCATCGTGTCATCAGCAAAGCTTGTCATTGATTCACGTTTGGCTCCAGCTAAAGCGGAACTAAATTCTGATTCAGAATGTACAGTACGCATGCCTTTACCGCCACCGCCATTTGCCGCTTTAATGAGTACCGGAAAACCTATTTTTTTTGCTTCAGCAAGTAATCGTTCTTCTGCTTGCTCACTGCCGTGATATCCTGGCGTTAAAGGCACACTGGATTTTTCTAACATTTGTTTGGCCAACTGTTTTGAAGCCATTGCTTCCATGGCTTCTACGGAGGGGCCAATAAAGACAATCTCTGCTTCGTTACAGGCTTTGGCAAATTCAGGATTTTCTGACAAAAAGCCATATCCTGGGTGAATGGCCTGTGCGCCACTTTCTTTCGCAACGCGGATGATGGTTTCAATATGCAAATAGCTGTTTTTGGCTGCGGCCTCACCGACACAATAAGCACTGTCGGCACTACGCACATGCAAGCTGTCTTTATCAACTGAAGAGTAAATGGCTACGGTATGGATACCCATAGATTTTGCCGTTTTGATGATTCTGCAGGCTATTTCACCGCGGTTAGCAATAAGAATTTTATTAAACATGCATGCCTCTAGTTCCAGTTGGGTGTTTCTTTATTTAAAAATGCATTCAGACCTTGTTGTCCTTCGTGCGATACTCTTTTTTGAGCAATCAATGATGCTGTAAAATAAACTAATTCTTTATCGATATTTTTGTTTGCTACTTGAGCGGCTAATTTTTTAGATGCTCTCACTGCCTCAGGCGCATTATTACTAATTTGTTTGGCGTAGTTTAGTGTGAATTCCAATAAATTTTCTTCTGGAATACAGTGTTGTACCAAATTTAAGCTTAAGGCTTTAGTGGCATCAAAAATCTCAGCACTCATAAATAGGGCTTTGGCACTGCGTTCGCCAACGGCGTTAACTACATAAGGGCTGATTACCGCTGGAATTAAACCAAGTTTCACTTCTGAAAAACAAAAACGAGCAGACGTTGCGGCAATGGTCATATCGCAAGCTGCTGCCAATCCGGCACCACCACCAAAAGCTGAGCCATGTACCATCGCTAAAGTGGGTTTGGGGCTTTGGTTTAAGGTATACATTAAATTACCGAGCACCATTGCATCGTTTAAATTTTCTGCTTCGCTAAAGCGAGCCATGTCTTGCATCCACGCTAAGTCCGCGCCAGCAGAGAAATGTTTGCCATTTGCCTTGAGCACAATTACCCGAACTTGGGGATTGGCTATGGCGGCATCAAGCTGGGTTTGCATTTCTGCAATTAAATGATTATCAAAGGCATTATGTTTGCTCACCCGGTTTAAGGTGAGTAAACAGAGATGGTCTTGAATTTCGTATAATAAGTCGCTCACGTGTTGTCCTTTACATGCGAAATACGCCAAAGCGTGTTGATTCAATAGGGGCGTTTAAGGCGGCGGATAAACCGAGTCCTAGTATTTTACGTGTATCTTGTGGTGCGATAACCCCATCATCCCATAAGCGCGCACTGGCATAGAAGGGATTTCCTTGGGTTTCGTATTGGGAACGCATTTGTTGTTTAAATTGCTCTTCTTCCGTAAGTGACCACTCGTGTCCTTGTTTGGCTAGTTTGTCACGATTTACCTGTGCTAGCACATTAGCGGCTTGCTCACCACCCATTACTGAAATACGGGAATTAGGCCATGACCACATGAAGCGTGGGTTATAAGCACGTCCGCACATTGCATAATTACCGGCACCAAAACTACCGCCAACAATAACGGTAAATTTAGGGACATTGGCATTGGCAACCGCGGTAACCATTTTCGCGCCATGTTTTGCAATTCCTGATGCTTCGTATTTAGAGCCAACCATAAAACCAGTAATATTTTGCAAAAATATCAATGGGATTTTACGTTGACAGCATAGCTCAATAAAATGACTTCCTTTGAGTGCACTTTCGCTAAAGAGGATGCCATTATTGGCAATAATGCCAATGGGGTAACCGTATAAATGCGCAAAACCACAGATCAATGTGGTGCCGTAGAGTGCTTTAAACTCGTCAAACTCAGAGCCATCAACGATGCGTGCAATGATTTCGCGAATATCAAAAGGCTTTCTTGGGTCAGCAGGGACTATGCCATTTAATTCTTTGCTGTCATAGAGTGGCTCGATGGTTTCAATGCGTTTGACAGATGATTCTTTTTGGCGGTTTAAATTAGTGACGGCTATACGCGCTAAATGCAGGGCGTGCGCATCATTTTCCGCATAGTGATCTGCCACACCGGAATGGCGGCAATGTACTTCGGCACCCCCTAATTCCTCAGCACTAATTATTTCACCGGTCGCCGCTTTAACTAAGGGCGGACCTCCAAGAAAAATAGTCGCTTGATTTTTTACCATGATGGATTCATCTGCCATTGCAGGTACATAGGCACCACCGGCAGTACAAGATCCCATAACTACAGCAATTTGCGGGATGTTTTGCGCAGACATTTGGGCTTGGTTAAAAAAAATACGACCAAAATGCTCACGATCTGGGAATACTTCATCTTGATGGGGTAAAAAGGCACCACCTGAATCTACCAGATAAATGCAGGGTAAATGATTCATCTGCGCAATTTCTTGTGCTCTTAAATGTTTTTTTACCGTTAAGGGATAGTAGGTACCGCCTTTAACCGTAGCATCATTGACTATAATGATGCATTCCACACCTGCGACTCTACCGATTCCGGTAATGATACCGGCAGCAGGCACGACATCATCATATACTTGATAAGCAGCCAGTTGTGAGAGTTCGAGGAAGGGACTGCCTGGATCAAGCAATTGTTGTAAGCGTTCTCTGGGCAATAATTTACCGTGTTTTAAATGTCTGGTACGAGCGTTCTCATCGCCTCCTAAGGCGATGTGTTCGATGCGATTTTGCAGTTCATCAACCAAGGCTTGCATCGCTGATTGATTGTCTTTGAATTCTTGACTTCCAGTATTGATTTGGCTGATTAATTTTGTCATGCCTTAGTCCTTATCGTACCAAAATATCGCTTAAAACGATTACCGTCCAAAGAGTCCATGTTATTGCAATAAAATGCGGCATGTCGTTGCCTTTAATTGCTCTGTAGATCAGTGCTGGAACAGCCGTAAGGGCAATAGGTAATAAAACAAGCACTAAAATCTTGCGAATTACGAGTCCCCAACCTGTTTGACTGAATATGGGCGTTAATTTTATATTTACATAGGTAAAAAACACATCAATGTAAACAACGAGAAGATGAGCGTATTTTGCAAATACGACTACCAGGATACTAAGTAGTAAGTAGATAAGACTTTGTCGTAGCATGTACATCCTTTATTTTTATTATTATTTTTTTGTAGCTTAAATCTTATAATTCCTTTCTCCTCACCGGCACTTCCATTACGTTAAGTTTGTAGCCCGGATTAGCGTAGCGTAATCCGGGATTCGGTTCACGGAATAACATCTTTCCCGGATTACGCTGCGCTAATCCGGGCTACGTTTGATCTGTTCTATTTCCAAAAGTGCTTAACTTAATGGCAGTATCTCCCATGAAGAGAAGGGAATTAAGGGCTTTGATAGAGCAATTATACCAATTCAATAGCCATAGCCGTTGCTTCACCACCACCAATACACAATGAAGCAATACCACGTTTTTTACCCTGATGTTTCAATGCATGGATTAGCGTAACTAAAATACGCGCACCCGAAGCACCTATAGGGTGGCCCAAGGCACAAGCGCCGCCGTGAATATTAACCTGTTCTGGATTTAATTCAAGCTGAGCAATCGCCGCCATTGCTACAATCGCAAATGCTTCATTAATTTCATAAAGATCGACATCACTTTGGTTCCAGCCGGCTTTATTCATTACTTTACGAATTGCATCAATTGGCGCGGTAGTGAACCATTGCGGTGCCTGGGCATGACTGGCATGGGCCACAATACGCGCAATAGGGCGAAGGCCACGTTTTTCTGCATGGGCGGCACTCATTATAATTAAGCTGGCTGCGCCATCAGAAATAGAACTGGAGTTGGCGGCAGTTACCGTACCGTCTGCTTTAAATGCAGGTTTTAATTGAGCGATTTTCGCTAATTTTGTTGCATCAGGACCTTCATCGGTATTTACAGTCACATCGCCTTTACGCGTGTTAATGGTAACTGGAGCAATTTCTTCTTTAAATGCGCCGCTTTCAATTGCTTTTAAGGCCTTACTCATTGAGTGAGCTGCGTATTCATCTTGCTGTTCTCTGCTAAAATGAAAATGTTCCGCCGTAGCCTCAGCAAAGCATCCCATGAGTTGACCTTTATTGTAAGCGTCTTCAAGTCCATCAAGGAACATATGATCTTTTAATTCGCCGTGGCCTAATCGGTATCCTGCGCGTGCTTTACTTAGTAAATAGGGCGCATTACTCATGCTTTCCATACCACTAGCTAGAACCACATTTACGGAGCCGGCTTTAATTAAGTCATGCGCCAACATCACCGCTTTCATGCCTGAACCACACATTTTATTAATGGTTGATGCGCCTGCTGAATCAGGGATTCCTGCTTTGAGTGCTGCTTGTCTTGCTGGTGCCTGACCAATCCCCGCTTGAAGCACGCAACCACTAATGACTTCATCAATTTCAGCAGGGCTGATTCCTGCCTGTGCTAAAGCAGCCTTATGGGTAATGGCGTTTAATTCTGGAGCTGAAAGTGCAGATAGAGCACCTAATAATCCGCCCATCGGTGTTCTTTTTGCTGCCACAATCACTATATCATTCTGATCCATGTCGATATTCCCCTTATGCTGTTTCTTTAAAAAGTTCACGTCCAATAAGCATTCTTCTAATTTCAGAAGTGCCAGCCCCAATTTCATACAGCTTTGCATCGCGTAATAGACGACCTGTTGGGTACTCATTAATGTACCCATTCCCACCCAGAATTTGGATTGCTTGTAAGGCCATTTGGGTTGCTTTTTCTGCAGTGTATAAAATAACTCCAGCAGCGTCTTTACGACTAACAAGCCCTTGATCGCAAGCTTTAGCAATTGTATATAAATAAGCTCTGCTCGCACTCAGATCAGTGTACATATCTGCTAATTTACCTTGGATGAATTGAAATTCGCCAATAGCTTGTTCAAATTGTTTGCGCTCATGTACATAAGGTAAAACAACATCCATACACGCCTGCATAATTCCCACAGGTCCTGCTGCCAGAATCGTGCGCTCATAATCAAGTCCGCTCATTAATACTTTAACGCCTTGATTAATTTCGCCCAAAATTTGTTCGGCGGGTACTTCGCACTGTTCAAAGACCAGTTCACAGGTATTTGAACCACGCATCCCTAGCTTATCCAGTTTCTGAGCGGTTTTAAATCCCGGCATTCCCTTTTCAATAAGGAATGCAGTGATGCCTTTACTTGCCGCCTGTTTGTCAGTTTTAGCGTATACCACTAAAACATCCGCATCAGGACCGTTGGTGATCCACATCTTGGTACCATTGAGAATAAATGTATCGCCAGAGGCTTGAGCGTGTAATTGCATGCTGACGACATCAGAGCCTGAATTGGATTCGCTCATTGCTAAGGCGCCAATATATTCGCCACTAATTAGTTTAGGCAAATATTTTTCTTTTTGCGTAGCATTGCCGTTTAAATATATTTGATTAACGCATAAATTAGAGTGTGCACCATAGCTTAAACCCACAGAGGCTGAGGCACGAGATATTTCTTCCATTGCAATCGTGTGGGCCAGATACCCCATGTTGGCACCGCCATATTCTTCACTTACGGTAATACCTAGTAAACCCATGTCCCCTAATTTGCGCCATAAATGATTGGGGAATGTATTGGTTTCATCGATTTTTGCAGCAAAAGGAGCTATTTCTGTGCGCGCAAATTGACGGACACTGTCGCGTAACATGTCATAGGTTTCACCCAATTGATAGTTTGGCCCTGTGTACATAGATGACTTCCTGTAGTTTTTATAAATGCATCTAGACTATACCCAATCGAATTGAAGTTGCAACCAGAATTTTATTTTTCCAGCGTACATCTATTGGGTTAAATTGTAGGTTCTAACTTGTAAATTTTATATTTATTTGGCAGGAAAATTCTAGGGGCTGTTGACATATATGAACCCTCGATACTGACGTGCCGCACTGCACTTTAGGTGTGGCATTCAGGGGATGCGTATATTAAATATATAATATAGCGTGAATTTATTCGAATATTAGTTCCTGATAAGAAATGTTATGGACCGGATGTTAAAAAATAATCTGGGTATTCATCCTCCATTAAACCAGGTTGAACGTAAGAAAAAAGAAGTATTTTTATTTCAATAGGTATTCTGTTTGACTATTTTTTTTAAATTGGGGGGAGGAGAACGTATCCATCAATAAGTTATAATTCGTATAGTTTCCCGCAAAAATTTGTTGCGAAATAATCGTTATTAATTCCTCATCGTTGTAGGCTGATTTATCTAAAGGCAGGGTGGAGTAACTATCTGTAATAAGCATTCTTAAACTTAACTTATCTAAAAATAATCAAATATACACGGAATTGCCTTTTGTGTGAATATATTAACCATCTTCTGTGGGGCAGTTTGGTAGGTCATGAACCTGTTATAATTTAGAAAAACGGTGAGTTAGATAGTTTAAAAAACATCGTTTGGCTGTATTTTAATCTTTGTTATGGCCATGCAATTTTATTTTGGAGTATCTACGATTGTTGTATCTTATGGCTTAACACATTGTGTGGGTCATTGGTGTAAAAAATTACATAATTTTTAAAAATGCTCCTTTACCTGATTTGAAAAATCGCCTAATCTTAAGCCAAATTTTAGGACGTTCGATTTACCTATTTAGGAGAGTGGCTTATGCGAAAATTAGTGCTGTGGGGACACAGTGTTGATGAGTATCGCGAGATGTTTGATTTGTCTCAAAAGGACATGAATTCCCGAATTTTAGAATATGGATGTGGCCCAAGTGCAGTGAATGCCCAACAAGTTCATGAAGCACATGAGGCGGTTAGCTGCGATCCTTTATTTGTTTTAGATAAGGATACGTTATTCTCTAAAGCGGTGATGATCTTTGCGCAAATGGCAGATGAGGTTCGTCAAGAACAGGATCAATTTGATTTTAGCAACGTTGGTGGTTTAGATAAGCTAATTGAGCAACGCCAACAAGGAATGAAGCAGTTTTTTGCCGATTATGAACAAGGTAAAGCGGAGGGCCGTTATTATGGAGTAGAAGATTACCATTTGCCTTACCCTGATTTTTCATTTGATTTTGCTTTGAGTGCTCATTATTTATTTGCTGATTTAGAAGAGCAAACAGTCGAATTTCATTTAAACGTCATTCGTGAATTAGCACGGGTGGCCGCTGAAGTAAGAATTTTTCCACTTATTGACCGTAAAGGAAATACGTCTGAACTCTTAGGCCCGGTTTTGTTGCAACTGCAAAAAGAAAATTACGGCGTCGAAGTCAGAGAAGTGGATTATCATTTACATAAAGCTGAAAATGCCATGCTTCGTATTTGGGCGCAGAAATGTGATGTTTAATATGTATTCAATTATACGCCCTTTACTGTTTTGTATGGATGCGGAAAGGGCACATTCTGTGAGTTTGTCCGCCTTACACTATGTGCCAAAGACGTGTTTTAAATCCCCAGAGACAAAGCCCATTCAAGCCATGGGATTGCAGTTTCCTCATGCGGTAGGTTTAGCTGCTGGTTTGGATAAAAATGGTGAGCATTTAGATGCATTGGCAAAATTGGGTTTTGCGTTCATTGAACTGGGAACAGTGACACCCAGGCCGCAAGTAGGTAATCCTAAGCCACGTTTATTTCGCTTACCTGCAGCGCAAGCCATTATTAATCGCATGGGTTTTAATAATCAAGGTGTTGAGGCTTTAGTTAATCACGTAAGTAAGGCAAATTATAAAGGTATTTTGGGAATTAATATTGGTAAGAATAAAGATACGCCTTTAGAGCGAGCAGCGGACGATTATCTTTATTGTTTGGAAAAAGTCTACGCGCATGCGTCATATATAACCATTAATATCTCCTCGCCCAACACTCCTGATTTACGGCAGCTGCAGCAAGGCGCTTATTTTGCTGCGTTATTGTTGCAACTACAGTTGAAACAAAGCAAGTTGGCCGATAAATTTCAACGTCATGTTCCTTTAGTTGTTAAAGTTTCTCCAGATGAAGATACAGAAACACTGAAACAAATGACTGAGGTGATTCTTCATCACGGTATTGAAGGAATTATTGCCACCAATACAACGTGTTCACGTGAGGGCGTTAAAAACCTCCCTAATGCAGAAGAAACGGGTGGGTTAAGCGGCAAACCATTACAGGAATTATCATTACAGTGTTTGCGCTTGCTCAAACAATACGTTGGTGATGCGGTGACATTGATTGGTGTTGGCGGTATAGACAGTTGTCACAGTGCTCAGGAAAAATTGGACGCTGGAGCATCCTTGGTACAGGTTTATAGCGGCTTGATTTATCAAGGGCCAGGATTAGTTTATGAATTAGCCAATGGGTTAAATGCAAAATGAGATGTATCACTAAAGACTTGGCAGCACAAATGGAAGGCTGCATTAAGCAAACGCACATCGAAGTAAGCAAACAATACGCGGAAGGAAAAATACTGGAAATTAGTGGCGGCGCTGCCTGTTTTTCTGGTATTGATTCGTATTTATCTCAGGTGGTGGGATGGGGATTTGCCACCCAACCTAAGCAATTTAAGTCTGAAATTGAAAATATAGAGCATTTTTATAAAACGCAAGCGCATTTGCGCGTTGATATTGAGTTATGCCCTTTTGTGGGGAATGAGCTAACGGTTTTTTTAAGTGAACGTGGTTATGGGGTTAGCGAAGTAAATAATGTGTCGGCATTGAATTTAAAAACATATGAACCGGTTGAGTATGTTATTGAACCTTTTGAGATTAGAGAAGTTGCCTTTGCTGAATTAGGGGAGTGGGCCACGCGGGTAGCGTTAGGATTTGGTTATCCTGAAGCAAGAAATCAATTTTTCCGTTATGTACAGGCTAAAGGCGTTAAGGCCTTTGCAGTTTATGAGCACGAATTAATTGTCGCTGGTGCGGTAGTGGCAATGCATGGTGAATTTTGTGATTTAGGTGTTACGAGTACCCTAGTTGCTTATCGTGGGATGGGATTACAAAAAAAATTATTGCATGCACGGTTAAATTTTGCCAAAAAGCAAGGCTTATCCTGGGCTATAGTAACGACGGAGCCAGGAACTGTTTCCGATGCTAATGTACAAAAGATTGGTTTTCATTGCGCGTATACGCGCATTAAAATGACCTTAGAGCACAAATGGGGAAGATATGCGATCTGAAAATCCATCGTCATCTGAAGTGTCGACATCATCTGAAAGTTCATCATCTGAAAGAATATCTTGATGATTTAAACGCTTCATATCATCAAAATCGTCTTCATCTGTATCATTACCTGAATGCAGAGTTAAAACATGGCTTAAACTTGCTGTTTGTGCACGCTGTAGAATATCTTCAAGTAAATTAATGGATTTATTTTCTCTAGTGAGCGTTATATTAGCAAATAGCTCACGATAGGTTTTTTGTTCATTAACGTCCGTAGTGTCTAACAATAAATTAATGAAGTTTAGGTGATTTTGTTCCGTGGTGTTAAACAGATAAGAAGTTAGTGCTTCAGTCATAGAACCCAAGAAGTTAAACATAATTTTGGGGGAAATACTTCCCGCTCTTTTACTGTTTCGAGTCAGATAAGTATTTTTTACATCGAAATAAAAATCGTTAGTCTGTTTAATGACTATATCGGTTTTACCGGCATCCAGCGCATTTATTTTACGGTATTTTTTATGGAAATTTCCTAAAAAACTCCAGGAAAGATCATTTTTAGCTAGTTTTCCAATGAGATAAGGCGAGGAATTTTTTCTCACGTAATCCGTTCCATATTGCTGGTGCAAATAATTAACCAAATGGGTGATTACGATCGGCCCAACATAGTTAACCGTTAGATTTAATAAGCCTAATAAGTTTGCAGTGTAGGCTTCACTATCAATTAAACTGATCGGGCTTATTGATTTTGAAAAGTACTCGATTGCGGCATATCGATTATTTTGGGGGCGAATTTCTGTGGGCAACGTTTGGGATTCTTGCCATTTAGCTTCGATAGATGGGAATTTTTCACAATTTCACAGAATTGAATTAATTCTTGATTTGCATTTTCACTTAAGAGTTTACAAGCTACTACAAAAATTATTGGATGTTCTGGATGGCTTTCTCTTAATTTTCTAAGGCGCTGTTGGTTTTTCTCGGGTAAAAAAACATCGGGATTATTGCTAAACCATATTTTTACACAGGAAACTTTCATATCAACTACCTCGCTTTGGTTTGTAAAAAATGATACCATATGATTAAATTGCGACCAAATTGGTTTTTTTCTGGTGGCATATGAATAGGAAAGGCAGGCCTTAGGGTAGTGCTAATGAAGTGTTGATTCTGATAGCGATAATATGGCGACTGAAAGTACATTTATATTCATTCGGCATGCGATGTGTGGATGTGGAGCGTCTAACGGTTAATTGTCTCTAATTCAATGGGCTTTCCTAATGAATATTAGCACTTCTGTTCAATAAGAGTTACAATTCGTCCCATTTGCTAACAATGAAAGCCCATAAATTAATGAAAAAGAAACTTACTGTTAAAACCAGCGTCTTATATAAGCGTTTGCTTTCTTATGTTAAACCATTTTGGCCGATCTTAGCGTTAGGCATTGGCGCTAATATTCTTTATTCATTAATTGATGCCGGCTTTACGTATATGATGCGACCATTTTTTGACAAAGGCTTTATCAATATTGATATGACTTTTATTAAAAAAATTCCGTATATTGTTTTAATCGGTATTACTTTAAGAGGATTAGTTAGTTCTCTTGGCAGCTATTGCATGACATGGGTAGCTCGTTCGGTGGTTAAGGTATTAAGAGAAAAAGTTTTTACCCATGTTTTGCGTTTACCCGCGGATTTTTATGATGAGGCAACTTCAGGGCAATTACTCTCTAAAATTCTTTATGATGTAGAGCAAGTGGCTCAGGTTAGTGCCGAGGCCTTAACTGATTTTGTACAAAATACCTGTTTGATTATGGGCTTGCTCACTGTGATGATGGTTATCTGTTGGCAGTTATCGGTGATGTTTCTTTTAACGATTCCATTTGTTGGCTTCATCGTTGGTTACACGAATAAACGAGTGAGGCGTATTAGTCATAAAGTACAAAAAACAATGGGTGAAGTAACTGAAATTGCCAGCGAAGCAATCGATGGTTACCGGGTCGTGCGTATTTTTGGTGGTACTGCTTACGAATCAGGAAAGTTTAGAAAAGCAATCGAGCGTTCACGACAAAACGACATGAAGGTTGCGGTGAGTAAGGCAATTAATGTGTCCGGCGTGCAGATTGTTATTGCAATTGGTATTGCCGCAATTATTGCGGCAGCCATCCAGCTATCTACCGTAGTTATTGTTTCTGCGGGTTCTTTTTTAGCAATTATTGCAGCAATGCTGCAGTTAATTAAGCCGATGAAGACTTTGACAACGTTAAATGCCGTCATTCAAAAAGGGCTGGCTGGAGCAGAAAGTGTCTTTAATTTATTAGATAAGCCTGTGGAACAGGATCAGGGACTTGTTTTAGCGCAGAGAGCGTGCGGTGACGTTGAATTTAAACACGTTTCTTATGCTTATCGACAGGGACAACAAGTATTACATGATGTGAGCTTTACTGTTGATGCCGGTAAAACCATTGCTTTAGTGGGGCATTCAGGCAGTGGTAAAACAACGATTGCTAGTTTATTGCCACGGTTTTATGAAGTAACTGAGGGCATGATTACGTTAGATGGTACGCCAATTAATCAAATTAACTTATCAAGCTTGCGTGAACAGATGGCTTTGGTAAGTCAGAGTGTGACTCTTTTTAATGATACTTTAGCGAACAATATTGCTTATGGACGTTTGGATGTTAGTCGCGAACAAATTATTCATGCAGCAAAATTAGCCTTTGCTGATGAGTTTATCAGCAAACTGCCTGATGCCTATGATACACGTGTAGGTGAGAATGGTGTTTTATTATCCGGTGGGCAACGACAGCGAATTGCGATTGCGCGTGCCATTTTAAAAGATGCGCCTATTTTAATTCTTGATGAGGCGACCTCTGCTTTGGATAGCGAATCAGAACGCTATATTCAAATTGCTTTAGAAGAAGTAATGAAAAATCGCACTACCTTAGTTATTGCGCATCGATTGTCAACGATTAAACATGCAGATAAAATTATTGTCATGCAACAAGGGCGTATTGTAGAACAAGGAAATCACCAGGAACTACTTGATTTACGCGGACATTATGCACAGCTGCATGGCGTACAACAAACTAATATTTTGCTTGAGGAAGTTATAGCCTAATGTCTACGTTGATGGATAACATCTGGTATGGAAAACATCCCGTACAATGGATTCTTAGTCCTTTATCCATCGGCTATCGCCTTGTAGCTTCAGCAAGACGCTGGTATTTACAGAATTTTTGCCAAGAGCATTGTCCCGTGCCACTTATTGTTGTGGGAAATATAACCGTAGGGGGGGTGGGTAAAACTCCGTTAGTTATTGAGCTTGCCAAGAGATTACAGGAAAAGGGATTAACGGTAGGTATTGTGAGCCGTGGTTATGGGGCTACCATTAAAAATTTTCCCTATGAAGTACAGCTTCATGATGCTGCGACCAAGGTTGGTGATGAACCTTTATTAATTGCCCAAAGAACGCAATGTCCGGTAGTGATTGCGCCAAAGCGTACAGAGGCCGTCCGTTATCTGTTAAATAAACATCAGAGCCAAATCATTATTAGTGATGATGGTCTACAACATTACCGTATGGGCCGCGCTATAGAAATTGCCGTAATTGATGGCACCCGTGGATTGGGTAATGGTCTTTGTTTGCCTGCTGGGCCGTTAAGAGAGCCGGCTGCGCGCTTGCAGCAAGTTGATTTTCTTGTGGTGAATCAAGGGGGTTGGGAAAATGCATATCCTATGGTTTTAAGTCCTGGTAAAATAACGCAAATTAATACTGGTAAAGAAATAGAACCTAATGCGATTAGTGGCAAATGGGAGGCAGTTGCTGCAATTGGTAATCCGCAACGTTTTTATTCCACTTTAAGTCAATTAGGGATAGAATTCGATACCTGTTCTTATCCTGATCATTATCAGTTTAAGCCGCATGATTTGGACTATTTGGAATCGTTCATTATTATGACAGAAAAAGATGCTGTGAAATGCCGTTCATTTAGTTCAGATACTATGTATTATTTGCCCGTAAACGCTGTATTGGATGATGCATTTTGGAACGCATTGTGGTCACATCAACAGTTAAAAGGTTATTACTAATATGTTACCTATTCGATGTTGTGCTTTTTTATTTTGGATAATATTTTTTGTCAGTACTGGTTTGTTTGCAACGGAAACAGATGAAGTAACGCCAGAGATTAAACCTGTTGATCCTACCATAGGGAGCTGGACATTTTCCGGTATGGTAAATAATGAGAGCGGTGATAAGTATGGTTATTTTTTTGAAATGCAGCGTCAAGGCAATGAATTTCATGCTAAAGCGGCCTTGATTGATGGACAAACCAATCAATTGGTTTTTTTCTACGAAGGGAATGAAAAAATAGAACAAGCGGCATCACTTAATTGGCATGTCGGTCGTTCTTTTATTCGTTTTAACCCAATAAATGACAGTTGGATTTTTGGCGTTAAAGGTACAGATAAGAAAGGCTTTAACTTTAAAGTTGATATGTTAAAACAAAGTCATCATGGCAATGAAACGTTGGTGTTACGGCCTGGTGTTAAATTACAGGCCTTACAAACGAGCCAATTAAATGGCCATGTACAGGTAGATGACAAGGAGCAATTTGTTACAGGTAATAAAGCTTGGTTTGGTCAATTAATATTAAGTACGGATCAAAAAGCCCCTCACGACATCAGCACGACCTTTTGCCGTTTGAGCGATGATAATGGTTTTTACTCGGCCAATCTTAAAGAAAAGGATGCAACCAGTGCCGCGGTAGCTGGCTGGCTTGATCCTACTGGTAATAAAGTAAAAATGTCACAATTTGTGTCGATCAAATCATTAGATAATGATCAATGTGTCTTGAATGTGGGGTTGCCTAAGTTAACTTTAAAATTGTTGAATACATTAAAGACGGACAATAGTGCACTTCATTCAATTGCCGGCTTTTCCAAGGAAAATAAAGGTGCCTTTTGTTTTGTAGCCGAGCAATCCTTTAAAGAACATGTTACCGTATAGCACAATTAGCCTATGTATCCTCACATAAGATAGTAAGAGGCAACGCCTAGCTCACAGAGCAGCAGCACGAGTGTCGTTGAAAACATGACAGGAAATATATATCTGCGCCAGGATTTCTTTTTATTTTTGCCATCCGCTGCTAGAGCATTTGTGGCAGTTAAACGGTGACATAGAATGTTAATAATTGCATCCAGGATCGATTCATAACATTGATTATATTCCATATGATGCAATTTACTGACTAATATAGATAAAACAACGGTCGGTGCACTGGTAATTACGGTTAAAGAACAGGGTAGATTCTTAACAACACGCATTTCGCCAATGGATTGGCCGTTAGATAGATTACCAATTAGGTATTGTTCCATATCCGTAGCTTTATACAAGTCAACCTTTCCTGAAAGCACGATGAATAAATGCTCATTAGGTTTCCCTTCTTGGAGCAATACTTTGCCTTTATCATGGGAAATTCGTTCAGATAAGTTAAGAAACGTATTAAAATTTTTATCAGATAGGTCTTTTAACAATTCACAAGTTCTTAAAAGCATATATTCTTTTGCAGAAAAGTTGCTCATGATATTTATTCTTTTTAATAGGATTTGTTGACATTCGGCGGAGCATACATCAAGTACGCGAGCATCGGAGCACAGCAAATCAGCTCATTTTGGCCAAGATAGTAGAAATGTCAACCGCCCCCAAGTCTGGTATTAAATTATAGTGAAGATAGATAGAGCTACACACTTATCCATATGCCACGTTAAGTTCAACTGCGAATTTCACTGATGCTCATCAATGATGGCGATCAACGCAACGCATCATTTTAAGTGTATTTTATTTTCCCTTTTTTTCCATATTTTTTTACACTTATTACACATGACTGCATTTTGCTACATTGAGATTACAATCTATTTCATTTGTTGCTTTTTCTGGTAGGTACTGTGACAGAAGGCTCGCAACCATTAAAGCTACCGGAATAATCAAAAGTGCTGATTGATAATCACCTAAGCTGTAGTGCCCTGAGTGGCCGCTAAAATGGTCGAGCAAATAACCTACTAAAGGCTGTAAGAGCGGTGCAGATAGCATTCCCAGGGTATTGGTAAAGCCAGTGCATGCAGATAGAGACTCTGGTGGGGCTAATTCATTGGCAATCGTAAAGGCAAGCATATAAGCCCCACAGCAAAGACCAATCAGAAACAATATAAAACCAGTTAATAGAGTGCTTTGCATGGGTAAATACAAGATGAGTAAGAGAAGGGCCGTGGTGGATAAACATGAAAAATGGATTAACGGTTTGCGTTTACTCATACGAATAGAGAACCATCCATAGATAGGGCAACTTAAACCCGCACCTAATAAGACCATCGATGTAAGGATGCTTGCCATTTTTATGCCGCAATTTAATTTGAGTTGTATGAATGGAACAGCCCACATGGCTGCAAAGACGGTAATAACTGCAAACTCTAAGCCTACAAATAAACCATTAATCCAAACTAATTTATTTTTTAGCATCAACAACAACTGTTTTTTATACTGTTGTGGATTGCTGGTAGTGGGCTTATTACTGGGAATAAAAATCCAGCATAAAGCGGCAATTAAAAGACCTACAGTGCCTGCAATGGCAATGAAATACCTCCAGCTGATGAAACTGATGAGTGAGCCCATGCCAATCATGCCGGATACAGTGATTGTAAAGCCGAGTGTTTCAGATAATCCGACCATAAATGCATAATTTTTTAAGGGAAAATGCTGGCGAAGGATACGCGTTAAGCCGACAAAAGCAAACGAAGAGCCAGTGCCGATAATTAAACGACCACAGAATAAGGCAGGTAGAGTATGGCCAATGGCAAAAAGAAAACAGCCTAAAGCGCAGAGTAGGGCATTAATTGATAATAAGATTCTGATGTTGTAGCGATCAAAAAGCAGACCAACAGGGATTTGCATGCTAGTGTATACATAATAAAACGAGCTGCTTAAAAGGCCGGCAATGAATGCTGAAAATCCTTGCTCGTGCATGATGGCGCCAATTATGATTCCTGATGATAATTGCAAAAAGAATTGGAATAATAAAAAAGAAACGCCAACTAACCAAATAATTATTCTTTTGGGGTTATGTGAAGGTGTAGAATTCAATACGCTCATTCGCTGTGTTTAAATAAAAGGCGAAATATATAGGATTGCAGGCGGTGTGTAAATTTATTTTCACTAATGAGATTAATTATTGCATTTGTTAACTGTATGAATATTTTCCAAAAAGATTGGAAGTTAATGCATACAGCGCTCCTTGCCGTTAGTGGGGCGTTTTCTTATTCTAATGAGGTGTTCTGTGGAGCAACCCCAAAAAGAGCATCAACACTGATTCCAAAATGAGTTAAATAAGCAGGAGTCAGTTTGCATTTGGTTGAGTAGGCGTAGTAAACTCGACGTCTATAGCTCCCATGAAGACTGCAGAGGTCTTGATTTGTATCTTTCTACGGTGATGCCAATTTACTGCGCTCATCATTGCTGTTAATCCAGCTGGTAAGCCATTGCCAGACTCCTGTTGGTTTTAATGGTTGTTCTTGTGGTTTATTAAAGAATGAATGTTGTTCTAATGGACTTTGTTGTTTGCATATTTTTCTTAAACTGGCTATTTCGTCGTGTAATAAGGTTGCTGTAGGCGTTGCATCGTTGCTATCTACTTTGTCATTGATGCGTTCGATGATATGGTCTAATTCAGTTAAATATTTTACCAATCGCGACTTTTTAATGGTCTTTTTAAGTTGTTCCTTTGCCGCATGTTCATCGCTAAAATTTAAGCCTTGAACTACATCTTTTTTGATTTGCTTACTATTCCTATTTGTTAAAAGAGCATATTCAATAATATAAATTTCTTCAGGGGTTTGCGCAGACTGTATTAAATATTCATAATGTTCTGCTCGAACTTTTCCTCGCTTATAATCAAAAAAATACGATAAATAACTTAATGTTTCATCGCGATGCTGCAGATAGTGATCAATTGCTTGTGTGCATTTTTGTTGTAATGTAGATAAATCAGTCGACGCCAAATGAGATTGAATTTCTGGTACTATAAAAGTAGTCGGTAATTTTTCTTTGATTAGTTCTTGGCCAAGTTTTTGCAGAAGTAGGGTAAATTGTTCTTGCTTTTCTTCTGGTTGCTCTTCTAGCCCTTTATTTTTTAGATCAAACTGCTGTATCAATGAATACAGTTGGAGTTCCTGCTCGCAAATCTTTTTGAGGCGGGGATTTCCTATAAATTGCTCTAATAATTCACAATGTTCATCACTTATATAAAGAGGGCTAATATCATGTTGGGCCATTAAAACTTTTATTTTAGCAATATGATCAAGAAGATCTTTATTTTCAATCCATTTTTTTAAGTCGATTTTTTGCGTACTAATAAGTTCATTGCATTGATTGAAGAGGTTGCCTACCTCAGTAAGCGCATTACTAAACGAATCCGTATCAAGAACATAGCGATAAATTTGGTTATTCAAATCCATTCTTTTCTCAATCATTACCAATTCAATACGTGTTAACGCGCCATGAACGTTAGTACGCCAAGCAGTTGCTAATTGGGAAAGAGTGTTTGTATTTCCGGTAGCCAGGAGTTGAAATAAACGAGGACGCACATCCGTTTTATCAAAATGGGCTTCTAAATTAGTAAGATAGGCCATAATGACTTGTTCACTATTTTGGTGAATAAGGTTTTGGCTTTCTGTATCCAGCTCACTAAATTGATAATTTTCTATTAAATTGGCAACTACTGCCCATTTTTCTTGTTTTAGTGCTTCTTGCAGCAGAGTTGTTAACGTATATTTTTTTATAAAAATAGGTAATACACTTGGGGCTATTACCAAATCTTGTAAAAAGGTGAGGATGTTGGCATCAACCTGTAAGGGTAAATCTGTTTCAGCAAACAAAGCATCAAATACGGCCTGATTTTTTTCTTTAATTGCGCGTTTTAATGGGGATAAATAGAGGGTCGTCTGTTTGAACTTGGCATCGTGCTGGGGATTTTTAATTGAGCTGAGTTAATTTTTTTTCTTGGATTTTTTATCCCTGATTTAATAAATAACTGGTACAGTCTGCCATAGCCTTGTTGATAGATTACCTCAAAAAGGTCGTTAGGGTTTTGTTTATCAAAAAGTTTTTTGATGGATGATTTTATTTCCTCAGTACTGAGAATTAATTCTTTGACAAGTAGCTGATTGGCTATTTTAGCCTGCTTTTGTGCACAGCTAAAAAGAAACAAGGCTTTAAAATCTAGCCCTAAGTCGAGGGATGATTGAATAAATGGTTCTAAAGCGTCACTGGCTCCTTGGGTAATTGCTTGTTCTAATAAGGGCATTAGCTGGGGTGTTAACTTGCTGATTTGTCCTTGTTCAAAGAATCTGTTTATCAGTTTTTTATTATTATTAACTATTGCCATAGCAAGTATCTTTTCAGACAGTTCTTGTGTCAAAATTGTTTCTTTAGTGAGAAGTGAATCTAGGGCATTTAATAGATTATTGCCCAACAATTCTTGAATCAGATTCGCGGCTTTTTTTAATTGAGGATAAATTTGTATAAGTTGAATTATTGCACCCTCATTTTTTGTTTTTATTAAGTCAATAAGTAATTTATTTAATTCTTTATCTTCCCATTTGAGCTTTGCTGTTAATGTTTTCGCTAAGGGGAACAGTTTATGGTTAAAACAATTGATTACTAATGCTTTTTGTTTTTCTTCAGAAGCTAATCTAAGTGTATTGGGAGGAAGTAAGGTTACTACTTGATTAAGTTTAGCTATTTTACGTTTGTTTTTAGTGCATTCATTAAGGTAGGTATTAAACAGCTGTGGTTCTTTTTGGGCGCAGTATTCAACAACAGAAGTCAGTCCTTGGCGTAAACTGCTTGTCAATAAATGAAGTTTTACTTTGGGACTCGCCTGCTGAAACGAAGCAAATACTATGCTGTAGTCATCATTGGCATCGCAAAGAGATAAAATTTTATCGATGTCTTTATCTTTATGTAAGATATTAAAATTTAAATGCATCAGTATGATTAGTGTCTCTATATTTTCTTTCGCCAATGCGTCTGTATAAAAATAGTCTAATACATCCTGCTCAAGACTACTTTTTATCGCTAATAATTTCTCATGCAGAAACTTGCTCATTTCTACATTTCCATCTTGCAGGGCAACCATTAAGGCATTTTGTATGATGTCCTCTGAGATATCTTCTCGCCAAGCTTTTTTTACAAGTTCTGTTTTGCGGAGAAATACTAATGCGCTAATAAGATAAACAGAGTCTATTTTCGTGGTTAAATCTAATGCGTGGAATTCATGCTTATCAATGTGCTGCCAAATGTTTTGTTGATGGTTTTGTTTTGACCAAGAGCGCGTCATTAACTCAAAAATAGTTTTATCTTTCCTTTGCATGCAGGAGAGGATTATATTGGGGGAATTTATATTCGTAGCAAAGCCATTTTCAAGTAATCTTTTCAAGGTTGCAACATTAATTAATTTGATGACCTCAGGGGTAAAAATAGAATGTGTTACCTGAGTATCAAGGTTTTTATTAATTAATAAGGTTAAAACTTCTTGTTGATTTGCCGCTGCGGCGCATTGAATTTGTTTTAGTATTTGCGGTGGTGAGAGCTGATTTAAAAAATGCTCTATGACTGTTTGTTCCGTTTTCTCCTCAAGAAAAGTAAGCAGTTTCACATGGTTATAGTTTGTTATACATGTGGGATCTTGGGAAATACTTAATTGATCACACAGATTGAGGAACCATTGATAATGGCCTGTTTTTTTTAAGAAATGTGATGCTTCTTTTACCGGTGTTGCCAGTATTTTTTTTAATTCACAGGTTAACTCGTCTTGTTCTTCCGGGGCAGAATAGACGGATTGATAATGTGTAATTAGTTTTTGGATTACATCACTATTTCCTATAAGCGTATTTACGGCAATGCTTTTTAGTAATGCTTGTCTTATTTCGCTGGACTTGGGTTGTTGCAATAAGAGATCATTTACCTCAGCGAATAGAAACTCTTTGGTAAAGAACTGCCAATGGGTTGGATCTTTTTTGACTAGGTAGCTTAATGTTTTTATGTCTTTTGCTTGTGCGGCAAACTTACCTGAATGGATATCCGGTTCCGTAGTTTCGGCTAGTTGTTGCAATGTTTCATGGGGAGGATATTCCACAACCGAGCTATGTGGATTAGCAAAAGTACGTAACAATAAAGCAAAAAAGGACGTCTTGTAGCCAAAACAATTTTTTAATTCGTTAATGACTTCTTTGGCGGAGGAAAATTCTTTTGTTTCTTGCGTGTAATTTGGATCATAGAGTGAATATTTTCCATTTTTAATGGAAAGTGCGACGGCATGATCCTGACTGCAAATGTAATATGCCCTGTTATTGCGGGTGATTTGCCCAAGAATTTTTTCCCATTGTTGTTCTTTACTCATGAAGCCAAAGTTAAACTCATTCCTTAGTGGTTTATCACCAATATGAAGAATTTTATCCAGATCGCCTTGTTCTAATTGAAATCCACTGTATTCGTTAGGACGGAATGTTTTTTCTATTTTAATGATGAACTCATCAAGCTCCGCATCACCACCAAGTCGATATATAGTGGGTAAAGTGCTTAGACGATTAATAATAGAAAAAAATTGGGTGGTTTTATTCTCTAATGCATACTTAATATATAAGCCTGCAAGACCTGCGCAAACACCTGATTTATTTAGTTCAAATTCAAGATCACTATGTTGTTTTAAGCACATATTTACCGCATTGATTATTCTAGTTTGATTTGGCATGATTGAATTCAACGATTTAACTGATTGTTAAAATTGTAAACAATTTTGGGGTTTAATTCAATTTAGAAGGCGTAAGCTGTAGTGAAATTTTTATGTAAAGAGAGTTTAATCCAGCATAATTTTTTGTGCTGGTGGTCGTAAATTATAATAAGAGCTCATGTTCGATCTAGATTGGGAAACAGTTCCAGCACTCGAGTTAATTCTTGCATGGAAACGCATTCAAAACCAATACCTTCTTGCTCTAGTGTTTTGAGAATGGTTGGGTGTGGATTGGCTTTAATGGCATAAAATAAGTTGTCAATTGCTTCTAGAGCCAGTAATTGTTTGGCTCTGGCAATCTGGATTGTACTGTTGTAAACATAGCAAGGGGTGTGTGTTGCCGCAATACCGAGTAAACGTTCGCGCTCTGTCTCCCACCAGGGTATTTCTTGAACTACTGTTTTGCCTGCTTTTTGGGGATGGTGCATTGACAGTCCATTATTTGAACTTTTATTTTGAGAGTATAAGTTACGATACGGGCAAATTCAATTCGAGCTATTTTTCATAACCAGTTGCTTGCAATTTTATAGCCACTCCCCTAGGCTGTATTATTGGAATAAATAAACAAAGGAGTTGTTATGCCCAAAAATGAAAAAATTTCTGAGGACGCACAAAAAACAAGTGCATTGTTTGCTCTTGGGGCACTTATCTTGGCGCCGTTATTGTATCTTGATACAAAATTTGGTATTACCGCAGCACTAATTGTGGCGGGAGGGGCTATTTATCAACTTCATGAAATTGGTAGAACCAAACGCACTTTTTCAAATGCAATGAATACAGGAAACACTTTATTTTCAGGACTTACTGGTGACAAGAGTACAGAGCTGGAGAATGCTGCAAAGAATGTTTTTGCAGGTGGTGGCGCTGTATTTGATGAAATTTTTCCTCCTAATAAGGCTCCGAAATAAAAGGAAGAAATAATTTTTGCTTGTAGGTAAGGGCGTTAAGTATAGCGGTTCTTGTCACTGCTTGCTTCTATATCCCTTACCGTTTACTTGTCCCAACAACCGAGAGTAATTTTTTTACCCTAATTTATGAATTTTCACGACTATGCCTATGTGATCATTATCTAGGTAATAAATCACATTTCCCTTTAAGCGTTGCTTTTGCGAGACAGTAAAAGATGATTGAGGATTATTAGGCGGCGATACTTGTAGATCTGCATCAAAGGTATAGTAATTACTTTCTTTTATACGAAGAGTACCTTGCATTTGCCAGCCATTATGCTCTGCAAGCGGTAAAGCAACGCTGCTTTGATTATTTGCTGGTTGCTGCCAGGAGTAATATCCCAGAACAGGATAATGTGATCTTCGGCTTAACTGATAATATTCATCTTGCAAGCTGGAATAGGCGCTAGGCAATAAGCAATAGGGTTTTGGGGGTTTTGCAGAGCTGCTTTTTAATGAAATGGCATTCGACGTCATGGGAATGAGCGGTGTATCGAGTGGCAGTTCATTATTTTGAACTGCCATAGGTTGGGCAAATATAATCAAATCAATTTGGTAACCGGGTTTTGCTAAAGCAAAACAAGAATACAGCAGGCTTATTGTTATTATCAGTAATCGTTGCATGATTCGTATCTTTTTGGTTTTTCAGCATTATACCCATCAGGCTTGAATTCACTCAACAACAATTTTGGGAAATTTATCGGCATAATTAATTGGTTTTTTAGCTAACTCGATCGCGGTGTTCATTGCTGTTTTGATAAAGGTATCCGTTAAGTTATTGCGTGGCTGCGCAGCAGTAGGGAAGCCTTCATCACAATGTTGGCGAATAGTACCATTAAGAGGGAGCTGACCTAACAAGGTGCAATTATGTGAAGCACAAAGAGCTTCGGCACCACCAGCCCCAAAGATCGCTTCTTGATGTCCACATTGACTACAAATATGCGTTGACATGTTTTCAATAACGCCAAGAACATCAATTCCTGTTCGAGAAAACATACTGATCGCCTTTTGTGCATCTAAAGTAGCTACGTTTTGTGGTGTGGTTACGACTATTGCTGCGGTTAATGGAATCTTTTGTACTAAAGTAAGTTGGATGTCGCCGGTCCCTGGGGGTAAATCGATGAATAAATAATCCAGGTTATCCCAAAGCGTAATATCAAGCATTTGGATTAATGATTTAGCCAACATTGGACCACGCCAAATTAAGGCTTGGTCACCCTGAGTAAGATAACCAATTGACATCGCTTGCACGCCATGGGCTTCGACGGGGATATAGAAATCGCCGCTGGTTTTGACGGGTTCTGTTTTACCTAACATGAGGGGCATGCTGGGACCATAAATATCCGCATCCAAGATTCCTACCCGAGCACCGGTACGCGCTAGGGCTATGGCAAGATTAACTGTAACGGTAGATTTGCCTACACCACCTTTTCCTGAGGCAACGGCAATGGTATTTTTAACGCCACGTAAACCTTTACCGGCCAATTGGGTTTTATGGGTTTTGATCAGTTGATTGATATTGACGGTGATTGGTTGATGAGGAAATTGTGTTTGTAACGCGTTATGTATTAATGATTTATAATTGAGTTCCAGCAAGAGGCTTGGGAAACCTGCAAGCAGATTAACAATCAACTCATTTGCCGTAGTTTCGATGGTGTGCTGTAAATTCATTTCTTTGCCAGTAAGGCCAAGAAAGGGCTCGCTTAGTGTATTTAGTAAGTGGGTTACAGCATTTTCAACAGTCATCGATTAACCTTTAGTGCAAAAGGCGAATAATAGCGCAGGGTAAACGGATTGCCTAGAGGAAAACCAATTGATTTTCCCTTATCTTTTTGAGACATCACGGTTAAACTACGTGCAATTTAGTCCTAAAATAATATCAGCCCCTTTTTCAGCAATCATTGTTGTGGGGGCATTGGTGTTTCCACTGACGAGGCGAGGCATAATTGAGGCATCAATAACCCGTAAATTGTCTATCCCATGAACTTTTAGTTGCACGGGATCGACCACCGCCATGGCATCATTACCCATTTTACAGGTCCCAATAGGGTGATAAATGCTCTCGGCTTGTGCACGGATGTATTGTCGAATTTCTTCATCAGTTTGACACTGACTTCCTGGTTCTACTTCACACAATAGGTAGGGGGAAAATGCTGGTTGCGCTAAAATCTCCCGTGCTTTTTTAAAGCCAATTACCAACGCATCGAGATCATCAGGGTTTTCAAGGTAATTGGGATCGATCAATGGATAATCCATGGGATTTTTACTGCGTAAGCGGATACGGCCACGGCTTTTAGGATGCAACAAACAAGTCATTAGGGTGTAACCATAAGAAGTAAATAAGGGCTTAAGAACGCGCGCACAACGAGTATGTATTGCAGCACCAAAATGCCATTGTAGATTAGGAATGGATAATTGTGGATCGCTCTTAATAAAACCGGTTGCCTGGGTATAATTGCTCGTTAATTCACCGCGTTTTTTAAAGATATATTGATATGCATCAAGTAACTGTCGCCCCAGAGAACTGGGATGGAGGCTAAAGGAGTTCCTGGTTTTTTCTTTGCAGGTAATATGAATGTCTAAATGATCCTGTAAATTTTCACCAACGCCTGGCAGGTCATGTACTAAGGGAATCCCGTGTTGTTCTATTTCTGCTTTTGGCCCAATACCTGATAAAAGTAAGAGTTGCGGTGAACCGATTGTGCCCGCAGCAAGGATAACTTCTTTATCTGCAAAAATAGTCTGTTCTGAATTACTTTTATAATAGCGAACACCTACAGCGCGTTTCTTCTCAAATATAATTTGAGTCGCATGAGCGGCGGTAATCACCGTTAAATTAGTTCTATTTTGAATTGGGTGTAAATAACCGCGGGCATTACTCCAGCGCTGTCCATTTTTCTGTGCGACGTAAAAGTAAGCCACCCCTTCCTGATGCTCCGTATTATAATTCTCAATTTTGGCATAGCCTGCCTGTTGCCCCGCTTTAATGAATACCGGCATAAGTGGATTCATATAGAGTGGCGAACTGACATTTATTGGTCCCCCCTGCCCACAAAGGGTATTATGTCCAGGTTCAAAGTGCTCCATTTTTTTAAAATAGGGTAACACCTCTTGATAAGACCAGCCTTTATTACCCAAGCTTGCCCACTGATCATAGTCATCAGGATTGCCACGCACATAACACATGGCATTAATGGAGGAGCTTCCACCCAAAGTTCGCCCTCTGGGCCAATAAATTTCTTGATTATTACAATAGATTTGTGGCGTTGTCCAATAATGCCAATTTAGTTTTTTACTGCGCAGGACCATGATAATACCCATCGGTATTTTAATAAAAGGATTGTGATCTTTAGGCCCAGATTCTAAAAGACACACCTGATTGCTTGAGTCAGCCGACAGCCGATTTGCCAAAACACAACCCGCCGAGCCGCCGCCAATAATGATGTAGTCAAAATGCTTCATGGTATTGTCATTTTTGATTTATCTATCACACAGTATAGTCTAATTGGATGTTGAACTGGCATCGCTGTCAACAAAGGTATACTGCCAATCAACCCAATGATTACTGGATAAATAATAAATCCCACAATGAATAGGAAGTTCTGTACGCTCTGATAAATACAATGCATAGTCATTGAGTTGCAGGCGATGCTTTACCTGTGCTTTTTTATCTTCTCTACCCGTTTTAAAATCAATAATCCATAATTTATTCGGGGTTTCAAACATACGGTCAATAATCCGGGTAGTTGGCTTTCCTTGCTGAGCTACCAATAATTCATATTCATTTTGCTCTTTATCGTGTTTGGCAATAATCCAGGCACCGGTTGTGTCTGCGAACAAGCGCGTAATTTGTTCTTGCAGCGTTTTTAATGCCTCGGCTTGCATTTGTTCATTAAATCCAAGTTTTTTAAACTCATAATGCGCCAGATTCCAGGGAACTTCTGCAAGTGTTGATGGATGGTTATCACAAATCCATTGTAATAATTGATGCGTTATGATGCCAATCAGGCGCGGAATGCTGCTTGATAATGTGGACGGGGCATTTCTGGCAAAAGGCTCATTGAGCGTTCCTTCTTCACTTTGATAATAATGTAAAGGCAGTTGCATTACTTTAGGTAAGGGCAGATTAATTTCTTCAGTAAGCTGTACGGTTTCATCCGCGCTAAATTCTTGATTTTTCAATAAGCTGCGAAAAGAACGTTTTGAGGATTTTTCAGAGTGATCCATTAAATACAAACGTGATTTTGCGCGTGTTACCGCAACATAAAGTAAACGCTGGGTCTCATAGCTACTTTTTACAGAGTCCAATTGCTCTAAATAATCATAAACAGCACAATGTTCATGATGTGCCGCTTGAATGGGGGACATTAATAATAAATTACCCTGTTTTTGAGTTGGTAAATTAAGCCAGCGTAACATCGGGGAATCGCCACGGTTGGGCTGCGCTCCTAAACCAGGTAAAAACACTGCGTCAAATTCCAAACCTTTGGATTTGTGGATGGTCATAACTTGTAAACGCGAGGGACTGGCTTGTTGGGAATAGAGCTTCTTAAATTCTTTAAGAAATTCTTTCATATCAGCCAGACGACCATCTTGTTCGTAGCGGTCGAGTAGGCTCCAGAATTGTTCTAAATCATTTAGTTGCGTTTGATTTAGGATTTTATCAGCGTGTAGTTTTTTTAAGGTGGCAATTACCCAGGCGGACAGTTTGCTTTCATAGCGGTGCATCAACGCTTGCTGCATGATCCGTATAAAAAATTTGGCACGAATCCGTCCTTCCTCACTTAAGCCTTGAATTTTATTTAATTGTAATAGGGCCGAGTAAATCGATTTCTTTTTATTAAACTGAGCAATGATGTGTAGATCGGCTAAGGGCAAACCACAATAAGGGCTACGCAATAGCGAAAGCCAAGAGAGTCGATTTGCCGGCGACAATAAAGCTTGGGTTAAGGACCAGACATCGCGTAAATGCACTAAATTAGCTAATAAAGTAATATCAGTACCCTGGTAGGGAATTTGATGTTGGCGTAAGAGACGAATAATCTCGACAAGTTGGCTTCTTGAGCGCACTAAAATAGCCATGCTTTGTTCAGGATGGGTTTGTAATTCATAATGAATGACCTGGATTAAGCTTTGTGCTTCCTGCTCTTTGCCCTTAAATTGCACGGCATGGATTGCACTGTGTTCATCATCTTGAATGACATTTACACTGGAATGGAATGATACGGCACCTGATTCTATATCCACTTGCTGCGGAAATATTTGGGAGAATTGTTGATTGACCCAATCAACAATTGTTTTTGTCGAGCGAAAATTACAACTTAATTCTAGTGAGTTTAAGTGAACAGGTCCGATGCCTTGTTCTTTCGCGCGAAAAAATAATCCTACCTCTGCCTGGCGGAAACGATAAATAGATTGCATGGGGTCGCCGACGATAAATAAGGTTTTACCATCACCGTCTTGCCAACCATGAACTAATTTATTGAGCAATTCAAATTGTGTGATGGACGTATCCTGGAATTCATCGACTAAAAGATGATGAATACTGTTATCTAAATACAAGGCCAAATCAGTCGGACAATCCGACTCGCCTAATGCGGCTAAGGCTTGTTGAGATATGGCGGTAAAATCAATTTCATTATGTTCACTAAATATGAGGTGTAAATGGCCAACAAGCAAGGGCAATAATAAGAATAAAGCTTGTAATACCTCCCATTGTTCTGGATCGTATTCTGGTTTTGGCAAATTACAGACTTGCAATAAAGCATCGAGAAAGTCAGGATACTCATTGAGTTCGCTTAACAATTCTTTACTGGCATTTTTAAGTCGCTTGTATTCATTAGGTGGGCAGGAACTACTTAAGAGTCCAACATGATGATCAAAGCTTTTACGGAAATTAGCATCGCCAGTTAGCAACAGTTTGCTTAATGCCGCGACTAGGTCTTGATTAGTCTCTTGAAAATTATACCAATCTTTTAATCGATGACGAGGCGAATCTGGATTATTTTCAATCACAGCTAATTCACGAGCGCATTGGGTGAGTTCGGTTGCCAAATGGACGGGCAGGCTTTGTTTGAAACGGGTTAATTCATGTTCTTCAATAAGACATAATGCATGCTCGAACGTTGATTTTTCTTGGGCTCTTGCTTGAAAGAGAGGAGCGAGCCATTGGTCTCTTTGGGCAAGCAAGGTTTTAAATAAGTCCAGTAAGCGATCCTGGCGGTTGTCAACATGCAATAAGAGTGTTTTTATTGCCTGCTGGTATTCAGGGGTATCCACGGCAAACTGAATGCAGCGGCGGCCGCTATTTAAATAATGCGATTCTGCTTTGTCGGTAATTTGTGAATAGGCAATTTGTTTTTCCAGTAAAGGAATGGCTTGATTGATGCTTTGGCATAATGCATCAATGGTCACAATTTTTAGACGATTGGGTTGATGTAATAAATCCCAGTGATATTGCGCATCACGATGTAGGGCTTCGCGGGCAAAATCAAGCGTCATTTGCTGGTGTGGGCTCTTGGCGTGCACATTATTCGCCGCTTGTTGCAAAGCCATGATAATTCGTTCACGCATTTCACTAGCCGCTTTGCGCGTGAAGGTGAGGGCGATGATTTGTTCTGGGGCTGTAACTCTACCTAATAAACGTAGATAGCGTTGAGTTAGAATTTCAGTTTTACCTGAACCAGCAGGAGCTTGTACGATAAATGATTGTGTGGGGTCAGTAGCCTGATTTCTTTGATTACTATCGATTAGCATGATCTTTGTGTGATTCCAATAAAAAGTGGCTTAGGTTATGAGGTTGAATGAAGTTTTAGGATTGTAGCCCGGATTAGGCTGCGCTAATTCGGGCTACAATAACCACAGCCTTAAAAAAACAATTAATCCAACACAATCTCTTCTGCAGGTGGGCGTAAATTGTAATGAGAACTCATGCAGCGCCCATAAGCTCCAGCATTTGCAATTAAAAGCACATCCCCTTCTTCTGTAACGGGTAATAAACGGTCATAACCTAAAGTATCACCTGATTCACAAATAGGGCCGACAATGTGCGAAAAACCTGCTTTTTCTTCGTGTAGCCGACTCAGATTCACAATTTCATGATAAGCACCATATAAAGAAGGTCTAATCAGTGAATTCATCCCGGTCTCAATACCAATGAATTTTACTTTACCTTTTTCTTTGCATTGCGTGACCTTAGCTAGAATAACCCCACTTTCTGCGACAAAGAAACGACCTGGTTCCAGCCAGATTTCCAGATGTGGATAACGCGATTTAACTGCCATAAGCAGTGCATCCAGATTCGCAAAATCCAAAGGTTGCTGTCCTGGTTTTTCAACGATACCTAAACCACCGCCCAAGTTAATATATTTCACTTCAGGGAAGTGTTCGGTTAATGAAGCCAACATCGATGCGGTTTGTTGCCATAATTCGGGGGTGAGAATACCACTGCCTGAATGGGCATGTAAGCCAATAACATGAATATTGTTTTTCTTGGTAAGTGCGATGACCTGCGCAAGATCATTTTGGGTAATACCAAATTTTGATTCATTTCCCGCCGTAGAGACATGCTTATGATGACCCGCACCAGCGCCTGGATCAATTCGTACGATGACTTCACGGTTTTTAAATAATTGCGGCCAATGCTCTAATGGATATAAGCTGTCTATGGTAATGAAGCAGCCAATGTTTAACGCATATTCATATTCCGTTTTAGGGGCAAAATTAGGCGTAAATAAAATACGCTGTTTATCTATGTTGGGAAATAGTTCTAAGATTCTATCTAATTCTTGAATAGAAACACATTCAAAACCCACACCCTCTTTTTCCAGTGTTTGTAAAATAGACGGGTAGGGATTTGCCTTAATGGCATAAAATAAAGTGTCTATCGATTCCAATGCCAGTAATTGCTGAGCCCTGGCTGCCTGGGTTGGGCTATGGTACACGTAGCAGGGTGAATTTAACGCCGCTGTGGTTAATAAGCGATCGCGCTCAGTTTCCCACCAAGGTGTAAAACGTGCTGCGGGTTTGCCAAATTCTTCATGCCAGCTTTTAGAGTAATAGAAAATTTGTGGGTTATTTTCTATGAGTAAATTATGCAGCTTTTGGCAGAGTTGATTTGCTTGCGACTCATCAACCACAAAAGTCAGGTTTAAGTCATTAGAGGCTAGTGACATGAGATAGACTTGTTTTGCATCAAAAACTTCCAAAGCAGGGCCAAGTTGCGGTAATACAGTTCTAATATGATGACCTACTAAACTCACCGCGCTGCAGGGTTCAATTAGTTTGGCGCGGCCAAATTGATTTAATTCTTCTAATAAGGCATTAATGGCTGGTCGATCATGGATTTTTGTATTGATATCCAACGACAGTGTTACGTTGAATTCCGAGGAAGAAAGTAAATCTACTGAGAAACCATGGTGCTTAAACGCAGAAAATACATCAGATAAGAAACCAACTTGTTGCCACATATGTAAGGTATCTATAGAGATGAGCAGAATACTGTTTTTCACTTGAATTGATTTAATTAACGGTGCCGTTTCATCAATATCTTTAGTGATTAAAGTCCCTGAATGTTCGGGCATTTTGGTAAATTTAACCGACATTGGAATATTGGCGCGCCGTACGGGTGGGATGCAATTAGGGTGTAGTACTTTCGCGCCCATGGAAGCAATCTCTTGCGCTTCATCGTAATTTAGTTTTTTTAATAGACGAGCATGAGGCAGTTGATGTGGATTAGCCGTATAAATTCCTGGGACATCAGTCCAAATTTCACACGCAGCTGCTTGTAGTTTGCCGGCCAGCAACGCAGCGGACGTATCTGAACCTCCTCTGCCTAATAATACTGTTTCACCTTGAGGATTTGCTGCAAAAAAACCTTGGGTAATAATTGCCTGGGCGCCACTAGCGATAAATTTTTCAACCAACTGGGCGTCGAATTCGCTTTCACAACGGGCAGAAAGATAATTGACGGATTCACCATCATGGAATGGGGTGCTGGTTAATAATTCACGAGCATCATACCACTTGCAATGGATTCCTTGTTTCTCGAGGAATGCATGCCCAAGGCGAGTCATCATCAATTCGCCCATACTGAGTATTTGCGCATGTGTTTTCGCGGGAGCTTGCTTTAACAAGGCAATACCTGTGAGCCATTGTTCTAATTGATGAATTTCTTCAGCAATTAATTCAGGATTGACCTCCAGTTGTTCTGCAAGATTAAGGTGACTATTACGAATATCCGTTAGGATACTTTGATGTTCATTAATCAGTGCAGCCTCTATAGCTTTTTCAAGTTTATTGGAAATTTGTGTTAATGCAGAGCAGACAATGACAGGTTGTACTCCTGTGCTCATGTGTTTTTTCGTAATTGCTGCAATATTATTCCATGTGTCTCGAGTTGAAACGCTAGTACCACCGAATTTAGTTACTATCTGTTGCATGATTTATTTCCGCACAAAATTAATACACCTTAGCATGGAGTGAAGGGGGGATACAAGTATTTTACATCGATACTATATCATTATTAATTCGGTGCTTTTTAATTTTTAGGGCTTGATTTTATTTATTAATTGGTCATGATGAATTCAATTAAATCATTGTGGATTATTATTCTTTACCCTTTGAATATTATGAGAAAAAAGTGTTTTTAAAGATTGGAAAAAAGGTTACACTCCCTCAACATCGAACGGATTTTATTCAACTTTGAAGTATTGATATTTAAGGAGTCTGGAGTGAAGAATATGCACAAACCTCTAAGAACAATTGTTAACGCAGCGGTTCTTGGTGTCTTGGCTAGTGGCGCAGTTCATGCTACTGGTTTTGCTTTATATGGTGAAAGCTCTGGTTATACTGCCGGTAACTATGGTGCTGGGGTTGCAGCTGAAGCTGCTGATGCCTCAACTGGTTGGTACAACCCTGCTGGTTTAGCGCTACTTCATGAAAAAGAAGTTGTTTTTGGTGGTACCGGTATATTTCCAGACGTTAAGATCAATGGAACAAGTAGGTTTACTACTACAGGCTTACCTGATTATATTCAGACATATAAAAATGTGAATGGTAGTTATAGTGGTTTTGTACCCGAATCGCATTATGCTTTGCCGGTTGGTGAGCATACAACCCTTGGCTTAAGTATTAATGCGCCTTTTGGTTTGTCTACTGATTGGGCTCCTGATTCGCCAGTACGTTATTCGGCTACTTATACGGAGCTTTTAACCGTTAATATTGCTCCTGAAATAGGTACGCAAATATTCGAACATTTTGCTCTTGGTGCCGGTATGGATTTCCAATATTCTCGCGTTAAATTTAACCAAATGCTTGGTGTGCCGACTTTGCTGCAAGCATTTGATGAAGACCCTTATATGGGTGATACCTTCAGTAAAAACAAAGGTGCTTCTTGGGGCTTAGGTTTTCATGTTGGGGTGATGGGGCTATTTAATGATAACCACACCCGTATCGGTTTAAACTACCAATCTAAAGTACGCCAAGTTTTTTATGGGCACAGTGAACTTAAAGGCCCACTTGCCAATGACTTTAATTTGGCTGGCGCATTCCCTTCTACAGGCGTTTGGAAAAACGGTAATTTATTCAGTAATCCAATCACATTCCCTGATGTTGTTACATTAAGTGGTTACCAAGATATTAATGACAAATTCGCGTTATTAGGTTCTGTTGTTTATAGTGGATGGCATGTTTTCAAATCGATTCAATTGAATAATGTTCCCGTACCCAACATTAGTTCAACGCCTCCTTTTGCGGTGACTCAGGCAAATGTGATTACCACGGTTCCACAAAATTATAAGGACGCATGGCGTGTAGCACTTGGCGCGAACTATCGTATTAATACTCAGTGGATGCTTCGTGTTGGTGGCGGTTATGATCAGACTCCAAGTAATAACACGGATAGAAATACACGTTTACCAGATGCTGATCGTTGGGCTATTGCTGTAGGTGCTCATTATCAGTGGAAACCAAATCTTGGGTTTGATGTGGGATATACGCATCTGTTTTCTGCTAGCCCACCTAGTATTACTTCTTCTCAACCGTTATCTGCAACTTCAACCTATTTTGTTGATTCGCACAGTGGTCACTTCAGTGCTGATCTGGTTGGTGGACAAGTGGTTTGGGTTATTGATAAAGCTGAACCAGCTGCCCCAATGAAATAATTGGTAGGCTCTGAGTTAATAAAAAAGCCACGCGAAGCGTGGCTTTTTTATTTGCAGAATAATTTAATGTAGACTGTTGCCCACGGAAAAAAAGTTGATGTCAGTGAAGAAGAACTTTCTCGACTTGAAAACATTTTACGTTCATCCGTTAAGAAATATCTCTTTGATAAAGATCATTTTCGTGAAGAGAGATTAAATGACCTTCTATTTGCCTAGAAGCCCCTCTAGTAGCTTCAGTGCCATTAGTAAACGATGCGTTGGCTTAATATGAAAAGGTCTCAAATATATTTTCAAAGTTTCTAAAATAACTTCTTCGCTACAATTTTATTGCAATCAAAGGATCACCCGAAACAACTGAAGAACTAAAAAAGTTGATGCGGAATATAAACCCCTTAATATAACAACCGGTGCTCAGGCCTTGGGTTCTGAATATAACGATTTTTAGTGCAAAAATTAACAACCCCCCATTTTATTAACCCAGTCATTCAAGATTAATTCAGTTATATTAAAAACCATGTTTAAATCAAAGGCAATGACAATGTACGTACATTGTGCTATAATAACTTTAAATAGGAGGTCAATATGGCTACGTTAAATAATGATGTAAAACAAGAAAAACTAAATATGCGAATTAATAGTGAAGCACGGGTGCTTATTGATCGTGCGGCAAAAATTAAAGGTAAGAACAGATCTGATTTTATTTTAAGTGCAGCTCGTCGTGAAGCTGAGGAAACGATTTTAGAGCAAACACTTATAAAAGCTAGCCCTGAAGCATATGCTGAGTTTTTACAACGACTAGATAAGGCTCCAATGCCTAATGAGCGATTGATTAAAACTATGAAGACAAAGGCACCTTGGGATAAATAATGATATTACAACCAGAGCCTATAAATGAACAACATAATATGCAAGGTTTTAATTCAGGTGAAGAAAGTCTTGATATCTGGTTAAAAACAAAAGCGATTAAAAATCAAAAAGCGAATGCTTCTCGTACTTATGTCGCGTCTGATAATGAACGTGTCATAGCCTATTATGTTTTAGCATCTAGCTCCGTTGATGGGAGTTCGGCTACAGGTCGTTTTCGACGAAATATGCCCAATCAAGTTCCAGTTGTGATTCTTGGTAGGCTTGCCATAGATTTGGCATATCAGAGTAAAGGCATAGGCAGAGCATTGGTTCGTGATGCAGGACTTAGAGTTATTCAAGCTGCCGAAACTATAGGTATTAGAGGGTTACTAGTTCAAGCAATCTCTACCAAAGCAAAAGATTTCTACACCAAATTAGGTTTTGAGCCTTCTTTAATTGATCCTATGACGCTAATGGTAACCTTAGATGATTTAAAAGCAGCAATACAAGCCTGATTCATTTGTACAATCAAACGAAAGAGCGGAGTTATTTATTAATCGGACATAGATGTTGTTGATAATGTCCCATTATTCCCTATTAAGTCTGGCAAACCTAATTAATCAACCACCGAATCAGCATTAAAATCATATCCTTTTTGAAATGACCTCATTTGAAACTGAATCATATTATTGCCACCCGTGTTCTTGATGGCAACAATGTTAACCTTGACTCTGATTTTTTGCGACAGAACCTTAATTTTTGGTAATAGTTGTTTCAGCAATACCAGTAACTGTCACAGTATAACCATTATTTGATAATTGTTTCGGCGTAATGTCCCCAGTATCAAGATTCATACTTAGAGTACCTATTTCGATAGGATTAGCCGTATTCGTAGCCATTTTAACTACCGCAAGGCAGTTTCTGCCTGTCGTATGCCCATAACAAGCTAATTTTACTAGATTCCAATAAACATCTCGTTTTGAGTTAGCTGGGGTAGGGTAAATGGAAGGAACGCCTGCAACATAGGCATTAGATTCTTCGCTAGTATTATTATATGTTGTCAAATAAGCTGGACTTGCAAAAGTTGTTACAGCACTTAAACTCAAAGCAATTGCTGAAAGACTTTTAAATAATAAATTCATTATATCTCCATTGTAATTACAAGTAATTGGCCGATATGCCAATCTATCTTTACTTCTTTACTATACAACGCGGGCAAAGTATATCGTAAAACAGCCAGGGATTATATATTATTTATCGGTTTTTGGCTAAAAAACGAGCAACATCCTTGGCAAAATAAGAAATAATAAAGTCTGCGCCGGCACGTTTTATAGCAATTAAACTTTCAAGTATGGCTTGTTCTTCATTAATCAGATTGTGTTGCGCCGCGATTTTAATCATTGAGTATTCGCCACTGACTTGATATGCACAAAGTGGAACTTCAGGAAAATTTTGTTTCAATTTGGCAATGACATCTAAATAATAGCCTGCTGGTTTCACCATAATCATATCCGCACCTTCGTCAAGATCCAGAGCGGTTTCTCTAATTGCTTCATTGCCATTAGCCGGATCCATTTGATAGGACTTTCTATCACCAAATTGTGGTGCACCCTGAGCAGCTTCTCTAAAGGGGCCATAGAGGCAAGAGCAATATTTGGCGCTGTAACTTAAAATTGGAATGTTTTGATAGCCTTCGGTATCTAATGTTTGGCGAATAGCACTAACCATACCATCGGTCATGCCGCTAGGAGCTACCCAATCAGCACCAGCTTGAGCATGGCTTAGGGCTTGTTTGGCAAGTAAGTCGAGGGTTTTGTCATTATCAATCTGTGTTTCTTTGAGCACACCACAATGCCCATGATCGGTGTATTCACAAAAACATAAATCCGTGATGATTAGGATGTCTTTATTGACGGATCGTATTTTTTTTATGGCTTTTTGAATAATTCCTTCATCGCTAAATGATTCACTGCCACAAGCATCTTTATGCTTGGGAATACCAAAAAGTAATACGGCTGGAATGCCTAAGGTACTTAAGGTTTCAATTTCTTTGGGAAGACACTCAAGGCTTAATTGATATTGACCGGGCATTGCACTTATTTCTTGAGCGCAGCTAAGGTGTTCGCTGATGAATAAGGGCATGATAAATTGCTGTGGATGTAAGCGCGTTTCTCTTACTAGAGCACGCGCCATTGAGTTGCGTCTTAAGCGGCTCATTCTTAGGGGGATGTTGTAGTTAGTCATGAGTTTTATCCTGATGATGAATTATTTTGATCTCTAACGTTCACTGCCATTAAGTTAAGCGCCAAATTCCTTTCTCTCTGGGGAGAAGGGAATGTAATGGTAGTGTTCCTAATTGAAGTGCTATTTTTTCTTATTTGAAGTATACAAGAAATCAATAGCACTACTGGTATCACTAGTACTAATCTGAATGCTAAAAAACTTATTGAGCATGTATTTAAGTGTCAACACATTGGTATCGGTTTGTGATAGGCCAATGTTATAGCTTAAATACAGGCGTTTTGAAAGCGATTTTCCGACAACAAAAGCGGTCGAGTCGGTGACTGTATTCGTTGATTGATTGTAATTTGTATTGGTTTGGACGTTAAAATCTAATCCAGAGGTTTGTTTTAATTGTTCTAAAAGCTGAGCACTGTTTGTGCCACCAATATTCATCGAGGAAATGGCCGTTAAAAGCAATTGCCCGCCGGCTTTATTTGCTTGGCTGGCAGGACGTCCCAGAACCAACATCGAGAGAATATCTGCTTGCGAAAGAATGGCGGGATCGGAATATAACTGTACTAGTGGTTTGCTTAAACGACCCGTTACTTCAACGCCTAGGGTGATACTATCCCCCAAATCGACACTTTGCAGATTGCCACTATTAAAATCAAAAAGCTGGGTGGCGTTAGTATATGTGGATGTATTATTAATTTTTTTTGCGGCACGTAAACTAATCCCGGGGTTATTAATTGGTCCCCCAGTAAAAATCAATTGCCCTTGTTTGATTGCCAAGTCTTGACCATAAGCTTTATAGGTTCCATCCCGTACAGAGAGCTCACCATAGGCATTCATTGCACCCTGCGGTTGTTGTTTGAGATTGAGCGTACCATCTACATGCCCTTTTAATCCTTTCACACTTATTTCAACGTTTTCACCCATTTCAATGTTAATGTCTAGAGTACTATCGAGTGGTGAGGAAGGCGGTTGTTCTAGTTGTTTCTTGTAAACCACTTCATCGGGTAATGAAATACTATTGCTAAATGTTTGGGGCTTTATTTGCGCATTGGGTATAAGAATAGAGCCAGAAATAGTGCGTACGCTCGGTGTTAGATGGAGTTTAAGTTGCGGTGAAATGTTGATTTGGTATTCAGTGGTTTTAATAATCGGAAATTCTTTGCCTTCCAATAGCAGATCGCCACTATAATTTGCATCTAAGGTGCCTGTTCCTTTAATCGCCAGATTATGACCGGCGGAGACTATTGAACCGGTTGCATCCCAGTGTTTTTCTTTACTAAGCACCGTCAGATCGGTCGAGTCTATATTAAGTCCTAATTTGGGTAGGTAAAAACTGGTTTTACTAAGTACTAACTTGCTTTCAATCTGCGGTTTATCTACAGTGCCTGTTGCCTTAAGTGATGCGGCTAATTGTCCTTTAAGCTTATTAATTTCAGGATTGATATTTTGTAAAAAATCCAGTGAATTAATTTTCAAACTCAGTTCACCATTGATACGTTGGTTTGCGTTTAAGCCAGTATCTAGCGCAAATTTGGGTAATTGAAAATCCAATTTTAAATTTTTATTTTGATCGATAGCTAACGCGCCTGTTCCGGTGAGTTTTTCTGGAGACAGTACCATGTTTATGGTACCACCCTTAAATTGTAATTGAGGAATAGAGGCATTGTCGGGTACTTGGTAATAACCGGGGTGTATGGTTAAAACCAGCGTTCCTTGATTGTGGGTTTTTGTTACTCCTCTAAGTGATAAATTGGTATGTAAACCTGTTTTGGGGGTGAGGATATTTTGCTGTTGGGATAGGTTGGCATTAATCGTCCATTGCCATGGAAATGAGCCTAGGACACTTGTTTTTATTTGCCAATGCTCGCTGGCAGATGTATCTAGTTTTGCATTTAAATTGAGCGCTAAGTCGGGTAGGGTTGCGGTAGCGCTTAAGGTTCCTGAGGAACTATTTAAATGGTGCTCTTTTGATAGCGCGCCTTGTAGATCATGCCATTGTAGACTCAGGGCGTGGTTTTTCAGTGCATTGGGGTGCCATTGTACATTGAGCTGCTTTATTTTTATCTTAATGCTTTTATCTTGATAGGCAATGCCATCTAGACTAAAGTCATTCAATAAACTGCCTTTTAGGTGTTGGATCGTTAGGGTTCCTGGAAGATAGTGTTGACTTAAATCAATCACTGTCTGTAGTCCTGGTGTCGTTGACAGTAAGCAAACAACAATACCTGCTAATAAAATACAAAATAGCATGGCAATGTAACTTGCTTTGACTAAGAAACGGATCATAAATCAGGCCCCATACTAATTACTAATCGTGAACCATTGCTTGTGCGCTGCCAATGGTTATTGATGGCTTGCGCTAATCCTACTTTAATCGGACCTATAGGGGAAACCCACATTAAACCTGCCCCAACATCATATTGAAATGCTCGAGGTCCCGGATTATAAACATTCCCTGCGTCATAAAATCCAATCACGTACCAATTCTTTTTCGTTTCTTTTTGAATTTCAAAGCCAACATAACTGAGTATTCTTCCAGGGCCAATGGAGTTAAAACTATATGCTTTTAAATTGTCTGTACCTCCTAATAATAAGGCCAGGGAAAGAGGCTGTTGGCTAATATTGCTAATGGCAGTAAAACCTTGTAGTGCATGACCATAAAGACGCAAACGCCAAGGCTCAATCCTAAGCGCTGCTTTTGCATCAATCGATAATTGAGCGAAATTAATGGTTGATAAAGCCACTTTATCCGCCGCCAGGCCATTAATTGTAATATTGTAACCTGAGGGAGAAAACAATAAACCTTGGGTCTTGAGAAACGAAAGCGTAGCTCTAGGATAAAATAAAAATTGCTTGGTATTATCTTGTAAGGTGTAATGAAATCCTTCATAAAGACCATTTAAAGAAAGCATTCGTTTATAGTTTGTTACATGATGCTGTTGGGCAAGAGATAATAGCCATGCATTACTATAACCTGCGCTGTAATTTAAATTAGAGTAATTCCCGGTAAGACTGTATTGATCTGTAATGGGGTTTGTCCCTGGAATAACGTATTGTGCTTGCAAGGCATTTTGGATAAAAGAACCCTGAGCCAGGGCATTAAATTTGTGTCCGCGTTTATTCACTGGAATTACATGAAGTGCTGCACGACCACGTACACCCGTATCGGTTCCATAACCTGCACCTAAGGTATAAGAGTATTTAGGAACAGGCTTCACATGGACATGCACTGGCACTGTTGAGGCGTCTGAAATTTGTGGTTTCACCACGACGGAACTAAAGTAGCCGCTGTTCGCTAAGTTTGTATTAAACTGCAGTATTTTGTCACCAGAATAGCTTTGTCCCGCTTGGAATGGGACATAGCGGTGCAGTAACTTAGGGCTGATGTAGGTCGGATCAAATTGAACCTGTCCAAAATAATACAATGGTCCGGTGTCAAAAATGAGCGTGATTTCTACAGTATACCGAGCTTCATCAATTAAAATGTCATTTTTCTTAAAATTAGCATGCATGTAACCAAGGCTTTCTGCTGTATCAACAAGGCTTTGCTTGGTTTGATTATAGGATTCTGTGAGAAAGGGGGCACCCAACTTTAAGGGGATATTTTTTAAGGCAGTATGCAAAGTAGGGTTTTGTGTTCCTTCGCCAATGAGTTCTATCGTTAGTCGAGAAATTATGATTTGTGGGCCAGGGTTAATAGTGATCGTGAGTTTTTGGGTGCTAGGAAATTGGATGCTGACCTTGGCTTTAAAATAGCCAAAAGGCTGAAGCGCGTGGTTTACTTGTTCGCGTAATTCCTCTGGAGTGAATGTCGTTAATGGTTTTAATTGTTCTAATTCATGCAAATGTTTTTCTACATTTTTTTTTGTCCTTGTCTGCTATGCCATCAATGGTAATTGCGGTGGTTTCACTCTCTTTGGCAAAGAGTGGCAAGCACATGATAAGAAATAATAGGCTAATGAGAAGCCGTATCCTGAGTTTTGGCTGAGTTTTAACCCAGGATGGATTGAGTACATGGCATCTCTGGGTTACAGATTCGCCTGCTCTCAGGCTATACTCCATCCGCCGTCTCCATCGCTTTCAGACGGTAAATCAAATCAAGAGCTTCGCGTGCAGTTAATTGATCGGGATCAATTTTGGCTAACTCCCGTAAAACCTGGGGTCGCGCTTGGATCACGGCTTGAAATGGTTCCGCTGCAGGTGCATCGGTTTGCATATGTTTTAAATGCGAGCGGGCAATTTGTAATACATCAGCAGGTATGCCTGCAAGTTCTGCTACTTCTAAACCATAACTACGATTCGCATAACCAGGTTCTACACGGTATAAAAAGATAATACGGCCTGTTTCTAACGAGGCTTGTAAATGAACATTACGGATACAAGGCCATTGTTGTGAAAGATTGGTTAATTCAAAATAATGGGTAGAAAATAAGGTATAGGCTTTAATGGTTGTCGCAAGATAGGCACAACTGGCATAAGCTAAAGCCATCCCATCATAAGTACTAGTCCCCCGCCCAATTTCATCAATTAAAACTAAGCTTTCCTGGGTTGCTTGCCTTAAAATTTGTGCGGTTTCCGTCATTTCTACCATAAAGGTAGAACGGCCAGAAGCGAGATCGTCACTGGCACCGATACGGGTAAATATGCGATCAATAGGGCCTAAAGTCACCGCTTGGGCGGGCACAAAACTGCCTATATGTGCCAGGAGTACAATTAAGGCAGTTTGGCGCATGTACGTTGATTTACCACCCATATTGGGTCCGGTAATCAGTAAAATATTTTGTTCTGGTTGTAACTGTAAGTCATTGGCAATAAATTGTTCTTGCAGCAAGTTTTCAATAACTGGATGACGGCCTGCCTGAATGGATATTTGTGATTCAGGAACTAAACTGGGACAGCACCAATTTAAACTTTGCGCACGTTCCGCGAGGGTGACCACCACATCTAATTGTGCTAATGCGCGTGCGAGCTGGGTTAATTCCGCGATGCTTTGCTGAATTTCTTCCAACAAATTGTCATACAACCATTTTTCACGTGCTAAAGCTTTAACTTGTGCTGAAAGTACTTTTTCTTCAAATACTTTTAATTCAGGAGTAATGTAGCGCTCCACGTTTTTTAGTGTTTGTTTTCTATGGTAATGCGTAGGTGCTTTTTCTGACTGTGCTTTAGAGAGTTCAATGTAATAGCCTTGTACATTATTAAAACCAAATTTCAATGACGAAAGTCCAGTACGCTGGCGTTCATCTTGCTCTAGTTTATCCAAGGTTTCATTGGCACGCGTGCTTAGCATTCTTAGTTCATCAAGTTCCTCATCAAAACCTGGTGCAATAACGCCACCATCACGGATTAATACGGGTGGGTTTTCAATGATTGCCGCGGCGAGTAATTGTTGCAGTGTGGGTAATGGCTGGGTATGCGCTTTAAGTTCCAGGGCAAGAGGGCACTTGTTTTGGGCAAGTGCTGCATGAATTTCAGGAAGTACGGTCAAGGTAGTTCCTAAGGCTAGCAAATCACGAGGGCGTGCAGATTTTAAGGCAATACGTGAAACAATACGCTCAACATCACAAATTTGGCGTAGTAGTTGATGAATAGTTGCCTCGCATTGCAGACCGATAATTTCAGCAATGGCTTGTTGACGGGCTTGAATCAAACTCTGTTGTTTGAGCGGTCTTCCCAACCAGCGTTTTAATAAACGACTTCCCATCGTACACGCAGTTTTGTCTAGGACTGAAAGCAGGCTGTTCTCATGGCCACCTTGTACATTTTCAAATAACTCTAGATGTTTTTGAGTAGAAGCATCCAGTTGCAAATAATCGTGTGAATTCTCAAGGGTGAGCGCATTTAAATGTGGCAGTGCTTGCTTTTGTGTCGTTTGCAAGTAAGACAATAATGCACCGGCTGCAATTAAAGCCGTAGGGTAATCCTGCTCGCCAAATGCTGCGAGGTTGCTTACTGTAAATTGTTCACACAAGCGCTTTTTTGCACTGTCAAAGTTAAATTCCCAACCTGGTCTTACTTTAACCGGAAAATTAAGACAATATTCTTCTAAAGGAGATGCTTCTTGCAGCAGTAATTCTGCCGGCTGCAGTCTGGTTAATTCAGCACTGAGTTCGCTTGTCTCTGCTAATTCCAGTAAATGAAAGCGACCACTACTCAAATCACCCCAGGCAAGACCGATTTTTTGTCTTTGCTGATGCAAGGCAAGTAATAAATTATCTTTTTTAGCATCTAACAGAGCCTCATCGGTAACTGTTCCGGGTGTAATGATGCGTGTTACTTGCCGTTCTACAGGGCCTTTGCTCGTAGCTGGATCACCTATTTGCTCACAAATAGCGACGGATTCGCCTTTTTTCAACAGTCTTGCTAAATAATTCTCTACTGCATGATAAGGAACTCCGGCCATAGGAATGGGCTTATCAGCTGATTGACCGCGATGAGTTAAGGTGAGATTTAGTAAGTGTGCGGCGCGTTTGGCATCGTCAAAAAATAATTCATAGAAATCGCCCATCCGATAAAGTAAGAGCATATCTGGGTATTCTGATTTGATGCGCAAATATTGTTGCATCATTGGCGTATGCGAAGTAGTCATAAGGATTGATTAAAATTAAATTGGAGTGATTCTAGCAAAATCACTTTTGGAAGTCAGTAACAGGGGAAATTCTCTTTGAGACGTATTATTTTTTGGGCATTATCAATACGTCATGGTTGAATTGCATTTTTTTTGCTAAAATCTATAAGGATTTTTAATTAAATCTAAAACTAACATAGGGAGAAGGATTATGAACCGTTTAGCTCTAATTGCTGCAACTGGATTTCTAGCATTAGCATTAACTGCTTGTGGTGAGCACGGTAATTCAAAACAACCAGTAGCAGGTGCTAACCCAACACAACAACAAGGCGCTGCTCCTGAACAAGGCCAAGGCCACTAAAATTTTCTCGACTTCGTTCTTTTGGGTGAATCTAAGAGTGCTGGGCTGTAAAGCCCCTAGGTGTCAAGCTAAGGAAAAAAGCGCTTTGCTTTCCTCCTGACCCGTTCGAGCTTCGGAGGCATTTGTGCCGTTTCGAAGCCTTGCGCCAAGACTAGCAACGCTTCGCGACCGGGCTAAAGCACTTTCTTAGACCGAATGGATCGAGAATAGACAAAGCTTATCTCCTTAACTTGACGTCTATGGACCTTAGCGCGCCCAGCCTACATAGCTGGGCGATTTAATCACGGCATCACAATGAATATCTTAAATCAATTAATCAATGAAATCGCAGTTATTTTAAAAGAAAAAAATTGGCAGTTGGTGACAGCAGAATCATGCACTGGTGGGTTAGTTGCCAGTTTCCTTACAGAAATACCAGGAAGTTCAGTGTGGTTTGAGCGTGGATTTGTTACTTACAGTAATTTAGCAAAAGAAGAAATGCTTTCTGTCCCCAAACAATTGCTTAAAGACTATGGGGCAGTAAGTGAGTCTGTTGCCGCCGCGATGGCTGCTGGTGCTCTGCAACACAGTGCGGGGCAGGTTGCTTTATCCATTACGGGTATTGCTGGTCCAGATGGTGGTAGCATTGAGAAGCCTGTAGGAACGGTCTGTTTTGGTTGGGCCGCACAAGGCATGGGTGTAAAAACGCTAAAAAAACAATTTACCGGAAACCGGCAAGAGATACGTTTAGCCTCCTGTCAAGAAGCTTTATCCGGGGTTCTTTCCTTAATCAAAAAAAAATAATCTCCCTTATTCTAAGCAACCTTCTTTTGAGCAAATAGATTTGCCTTATACATAATGAATATTCAGTTTGCTGCGGGTTCACATCTGTGTGATAATTTTGTCCTAGCATTAACTACCTGGAAAATATTATGGAAGAAAATAAACAAAAAGCATTATCAGCCGCCCTCTCGCAAATTGAGCGTCAATTTGGTAAGGGATCCGTGATGCTTATGGGTGATAGCAGTGTCTCCCGTGATATAGAGGCGATTTCAACTGGTTCTTTAGGCTTAGATATTGCCTTGGGAATTGGTGGTTTACCTAAAGGGCGTATTGTTGAAATTTATGGCCCAGAATCTTCTGGTAAAACCACGTTAACCTTACAAGTTATTGCCGAATGCCAAAAAATGGGTGGCACCGCGGCGTTTATTGATGCGGAACATGCATTAGATCCAAGTTATGCGCAAAAACTTGGTGTTAATGTGGATGAATTATTGGTTTCTCAACCTGATACTGGGGAACAAGCATTAGAAATCACCGATATGTTGGTGCGTTCTGCTGCTGTGGACGTGATCATTATTGACTCAGTTGCTGCATTAACGCCTAAGGCAGAAATTGAAGGTGATATGGGCGATTCGCATGTTGGTTTACAAGCACGATTGATGTCACAAGCTTTACGTAAACTGACAGCAAATATTAAGCGCTCGAATACCTTGGTTATCTTCATTAACCAGATTCGGATGAAGATTGGTGTTATGTTTGGTAGCCCAGAAACAACTACTGGTGGTAATGCGCTGAAATTCTATGCGTCTGTGCGTTTGGACATCCGCCGCATTGGTTCGATTAAGAAAGGCGAAGAAATACTAGGTAGTGAGACGCGCGTCAAGGTAGTTAAGAATAAAGTGGCTCCTCCGTTTAAGATGACTGAATTTGATATTTTATATAATGAAGGTATTTCACGCGAAAGTGAAATCATCAATTTGGCGGTGCAATTAAATCTGATCGAAAAATCAGGTGCATGGTACAGTTATAAGCAAGAGAAAATTGGTCAGGGTAAAGACAATGTTCGCTTATACTTAAAAGATAATCCGCAAATTGCAGCATCGCTTGAGCAGCAAATTCGTTCTGAGTTATTAGAAAAAAAGCAAGCAATGCCTGCTGCTGTTAGTGATAATGAGTTTGAGACTATTGATGACTAAAGCGTTTGATAGTGCGGTGCGCCTGTTATCCAGGCGCGAGCATGGCGCAATTGAGCTTTGTGATAAATTAAAACAGAAGGGATTTACTGCGGCGGAAGCAAAGGAAGCCTTAGATAATTGCCAACATTTGGGTTATCAAAATGATTGTCGTTTTGTTGAAACATACTGCCGTTCTCGCATTCGTCAGGGCTATGGACCTTTAAAAATTAGCCAGGAATTAAGCAGTAAAGGTATAGATAGAGAATTGATTCAAAGTGTTTTGCAGCAAGAGGATAAGAATTGGCTGACTTATGCTTTGGAGGTTTGGCAGAAAAAAAATAAAGGACAATGTGAATTGTCTTTTAATGAATTGCAAAAGCAACAGCGTTTTTTACTTTATCGTGGATTTGGTATGGATGTTATTGCTATGGTGACCAAGGAATTAAAGCGGTTATAGAAGTAGGTGGCGGTTGGGGACACTGCCATTAAGTTAAGGAAATCTGTCATTCCCGCGCAGGCGGGAAACCATCCATGAATTGGCATTATAGCCAGTGAGGAATGGATCCCCACCTATGCGGGGACGACAGACTCTGAGAAACGTGAAGCATAAAATCCTTAACTTAACGTGAGTTATGGATACGAAATCGAGTAAGACCTTACCTCTCCTCGAACCATTCGGGCTGAGGAGGTGCGCAGCACTGTCTCGAAGCCTTGGCGTCAAGATTAGCAAGGTTTCGAGACAGTATAAATGTCTCCTCAGCCCGAATGGTTCGAGAAGAGATTAGCTCTGTCCCTATTCCGTATCCATAACTCACGTTAAGGTAATGGCAGTGACGGTTGAGGAGATGGCGAGTAGCCATCCTCATTCATACTATATAAATTAACTCAAATTGGTATCGATTAGAAAATGAACAGTTCTGAAATTAGACAAGCATTCTTTGATTTTTTTGCACAATGCGGCCATCAATTAGTGGCCTCCAGCTCGTTGATTCCTGCGAATGATCCTACTTTATTATTTACTAATGCAGGTATGGTGCAATTTAAGGATTTATTTTTAGGACTTGAAACACGTCCCTACCACCGTGCAGTCAGCGCACAGCGTTGCGTTCGTGCTGGTGGAAAACACAATGATTTGGAAAATGTAGGTTATACCGCACGTCATCATACCTTTTTTGAGATGTTGGGTAATTTTAGTTTTGGTGATTATTTTAAACGTGAAGCCATCCAATTTGCCTGGGACTTTTTAACGCGGGTGTTAGGCCTGCCAGAAGAGCGTTTGTGGGTTACGGTTTATAAAGACGATCAAGAAGCGGAAGATATTTGGCTTAAAGAAATGAAGGTATCCGCAACGCGTTTTTCTCGTTGCGGTGAAAAAGATAATTTTTGGTCAATGGGCGATACAGGTCCTTGTGGTCCTTGCACGGAAATTTTCTATGACCACGGCCCTGAAATTGCTGGTGGTCCTCCAGGTAGCCCTGACGAAGATGGCGATCGCTATATCGAGATTTGGAACCTGGTGTTTATGCAGTTTAACCGCGATAAAGACGGTAACTTGCATCCTTTACCAAAGCCCTCTGTGGATACTGGTATGGGATTAGAGCGACTTGCCGCTGTAGTACAAGGGGTGCATAGCAATTATGAGATTGATTCATTTCAATACTTAATCAAGGCAATAGCAAAGCTTGGCGATGTCACTGATTTAAACCATACTTCGTTAAAAGTAATTGCAGATCACATTCGTTCGTGCGCATTTTTAATTGCCGATGGTGTTATTCCTGGTAATGAAGGGCGCGGCTATGTCTTAAGACGCATTATTAGGCGTGCAGTAAGACATGGTAATAAACTTGGCTTACCAACACCCTTTTTTGCGCAGTTGGTACAGCCGCTTATTGACGTAATGGGTGATGCTTATCCAGAGTTAATCACTGCAAAAGCCCATATAGAAAAAGTGCTTATTCAGGAAGAAAATCAATTTGCGCGTACTTTAGAGCAGGGCTTACGTTTATTACAAGAACAAATGCATTCTCTTGGTGGACAAGAAATTACCGGACAAATCGCCTTTAAATTGTATGATACTTATGGCTTTCCAGTTGATTTAACTGCAGATATTGCACGTGAGCAAGGTTTGTATGTGGATATGGATGGTTTTAATCAACTGATGCAACAGCAAAGAGAACAGTCACAAGCGGCCAGCCAATTTACGATTGATTATCATGCGGCGTCACAATTAGATCATCAATCTGATTTTCATGGCTATGAAAAAGAAATAATGGAAGGACGAGTTATTGCCATATTGCAAGATGATGTCGAGGTGCAATCATTAAGTATAGGCATGAAAGGGGCAATTGTTCTTGATCACACGCCTTTTTACGCCGAAAGCGGTGGTCAAGTAGGGGATAGAGGCTTTCTGATTGGCGAAGATAATTTGCGTTTTCGTGTTGATGACACTCAGAAAAATGGCCAGGCTATAGTTCATTACGGGGAAGTAACTGAAGGTACGATGATTGTTGATCAATTCATTAGTGCTCAAATTGATGTGCAGCGACGTAATGCCATTCGTTTGAATCATACGGCCACTCATTTATTGCATGCTGCGTTAAAAACAATCGTTGGTCCGCAAGTACAACAAAAAGGTTCTTTAGTTGATGCGGAACGCGCTCGTTTTGATTTCTCTAATTTTGAAGCATTAACTACTGGGCAAATTCGTGAAATCGAAATTTTGGTTAATGAGCAAATTCGTGCGAATCATGAAGTAGTGACGCGGGTAATGGATATTGAATCAGCCAAGAAAAGCGGAGCAGTCGCTCTTTTTGGTGAAAAATATGCCAATGATGTACGAGTACTATCTATGGGGGAGTTTTCAAAAGAGCTTTGTGGTGGAACACATGCGCGACGTACTGGAGATATTGGTTTATTTAAGATTGTCGCTGAATACGGTATTGCCAGTGGCGTACGCCGTATTGACCTGGTGACAGGCAGCTATGCATTAGTTTGGGTTAATGAGCAGC
>NZ_JH413811.1:10057-56523 GCF_000162755.2 Legionella drancourtii LLAP12 | reverse complement strand
ATCCTTGGTCGGGGTTTTTTGGCAAAATCTACTCTAATTTTTAAAATTCGCAACTCCTTATTTTTTCTAGCTTTCGCTTCCACGCAACAATGCCGCGCGGGAATGACTGAGTGTCTTAATCTTGATGTAAGGATAAAATAATCATTATCAAGGAGATAGCATGAGTTTCATACAGGAGTTTAAAGAGTTTGCCATCAAAGGGAACGTCGTTGACTTAGCTGTTGCCGTTATCATTGGTGCGGCATTTGGCAAGATTGTTAGCACCTTAGTGAGCGGCATTATCATGCCCCTAATTGGTTTACTATTGGGTGGGGTCAATATTGCAGGCAAGGCATTTACCGTCGGTGCGGCGGTAGTCAAATGGGGAGAGTTTCTTCAATCTATTATTGATTTCACAATTATTTCCTTATCAATTTTTGTTGCCATCAAATGTATTTCGCTATTAAAAAAAGATGAAAAGAAGGAAAAAGAACCTACTCGTGAAGAAGCTTTACTGGCTGAAATTCGTGATTTATTAAAAAGTAAAGCAAAAACACAGTAAGATCAAATTGATTATAAATAGGGTTTTTTGATCTGTTTTTGTGCTATAATTTGCATATTGGCAAATGAATAAGGATATTTATGAGCGAGCTAATGAATTTAATTGCAATAATCGTCGTTTTTGGCGTGGGATTATGGCTAATTAACGCGTTTATTCCTATGCCTCCCGCAATTAAAAGTCTTCTTAATATATTGGTATTAATCATTTTAGTTATTTATATTTTGCAGTATTTTGGTTTGATAAAAACCATATTGCCAATGATTCGAATTTTGAAATAATTTAACCCTAGCTCAAGTGTTTCTAATCGTATGATGAGCGTTTGGGCTAGGGTCCATTTATTATTAGGAGCAACATTTTGCTGTCTATAAAACACTGATTGCTGAGTTCGTCGCGTTTTTATAGCGTTTAGACCGATGCCATTTTTTTGTAAATGAAAAAAGGCAGCCGCATAATGATGGCCATAATTGCCCACCAAAAAAATGGATAATAGAACATTCTTTTTTTCTTATTTAATGCATTCCAGCATGCTCTTGCACAAGTATTTGGCGAGCCTGCATAAAATATTCCGGGTAAACCATAGGTCTGTTTCGTATCAATAAACCCCAACCGCGCAATGGTTATTTGTTGACTATTGGTTGCTGCTTGCTGCAATCCTTGCAGATATACTTCGATGCACGCTTTGCTGGCACCATAGAGACTATTTTTGGCTCGACCGCGACAAGCAGCAACAGAGCTAAGATACAGTAAGTTATGCTTTAGTTGTTTTCTACTTAAGTACGTATTGATAAATAAGACGATTGTCTCAATGTTTATTTTTATAAGTTGGCTAATTGTCTTTGCATTTAAATGATCGTTGTCCGTAAAATCGCTGTGCGCAATAAATAGATCCAGTTCGTGAGCATGGTCTTTTAAAACGTCAAGCACCATTTCTGGTTTGTTTGCCATGTCTGTAATAAGGACTTCACACCGTACGTGGTAACGCAGCCAGATGTCATTGGCAATAAGATGCAATTGTTCCTCCTGGCGGCCGACTAGATACACGTGATGGTTTGCTTTAGCTGCAAGATGCGCAAATTTTTCTGCGATTATAGATGTTGCTCCTAAAATAACCCAAGTTCTGTCTGTCATATTACTATTCCTAATCGATTGGCAAGATCAGAGTGCATATTGCAGTTATATTGCTTAAGAATTTGCGAAAATTGTTTGTGGTTTGCATACACTTGTTTATATTGCATCGCATTCAATAGCATATCTTTGGCTAAATAAATACCCCCATGGGTATCGGCAATGTATTGATTCATTGCCATGATTGCATGTTTGGCCTGTTCATTATAAATAAAATCAACGGCTAGAGTAAAACCAGGTTTGCAAAATGAAAGTAGGCCTGCTCCTGATTGGGTAAAGAGTTTGAGCACGGCAAGAGTAGGGGTTGCTTTATGGAGTCTCATTAAGCCCACCAAGTGCTTTAAAGTCTCTACTGCTTGGTCTTGTGCAAATACGGCTTGGAACTGGATTAATCCTTTAGGGCCATAAAGCCTGTTCCAATGCTTGAGCTTATCCAGTGGATTATTAAACTGTTGCAGTGCTAATTTTTCTTCGCGTTTATAGTGATTGAAAAAAAATTTATTAAATAGCTTCATATCCCATGAGTGGATTAAAGAAAAAGGAAGTTTAGGTATTGCATGAAACTTAGATTTCTTTCTCACCGCTGCGTCACAGTGGTTTGCTGTGCTTAGGAGCGCGCGTGGTTCATTATTTAGTAAATCAAGCCAGGCAACTTGATAATCATGCTCAAGGCCAACGTGTGACATGGCATCAATTAGTGCATTAATTGATGTAAATTGTTTGTTTTTTGTTATAACAAAACGCGTATTTTTTTGCAAACGAAGAGCCACTTGCGTGATGGCACCTGTAAGACCTAAACCAGCAATGGTGGTATGGAATAGTACACTGTTTTCTTCGCGACTACAGCGTATTTTTTTAGTTCCGATCACTAAATCAAACCAGATTAGATGATGGCCAAGACTGCCAGCACGGTGATTATTTTTTCCATGTACATCATGAGCAATACCACCAGCAACTGTTGCATGCAGGGTCCCTGGGATAACGGGTGGAATAAAATCGGGATGCACTAAAAAAAGATCGTTAAAGACAGCCCCTCCCTGACAGACTACAATACCTGTTTCTGTATCAAAGCGAATTAAGTGATTAAAGCGGCTGCTGTCAACAAGGGTACCATTCGTATTAAAGCAACTGTCATTATAACTTAAGCCAGAACCACGGATGAGTAGTGATTGCTGCTGATGCGTCGCCATATAATCTGCCAGTTGTTGCTCATTATCAGGACGTATACACGAGGCTTGGCTAGATAGTGCGCGACTGAAATTAGAGACTATTATCTTTTTGCTGCGCATGTAGGATTGCCTGTACGGTTGATTATGGTGTAAAACTATAGTTCATTTAAGAATTGATTGAAAAGGAATTATGATGAAAGCAGTTATTTTTTTAGGTGGTATTTTAAGTTTTTTTCTCTCTTTTTTTGCTGTTGCTGCAGATATTCCCCAAGATAATATAGGTGCACAAAAATACGATAAGCAGCAATGCATCGATAATGCGGCACAAGCATGCATTAACTCGGCATGTTTAAATTCAGAACAAATTGATTGTCAGGATAATTGTCGGAAAATGGCACAAGAAAAGTGTCAAGAAGAAAGTAATGAGTGATTTCTGATGAAATAGATATCTTATCTTTGTCAAATCATTGACGAAACCATCTAGGTTATGTCAAATTATTAGAAGTGGATAAGACAGGCCTTTGATTTAAATATAATTTTTTATATGGCATGTATTTTGCATATAAAGCGATTTAGAAAAAACAATTAAGTCTGTTGTAACTTGAATTTAATGGTTGAGTTCAGGTATTGGATAGTATGGATTACTTATGGCTGAAAAAAATGTTTTATCACAAGAAGAAATAGATGCTCTTCTGCAATCAGTTGATGAGTCTTCTGAAGGTGAGGCTCAAGAGGCAGAAACCCAGGAAACTGCCGATGTAAAATCTCCACGTAAAAAAACACCAAGAGCAGGGAAATATGCTGAGAGCGAGAGCGATTCGTCAATTGAATCTACGGTTGTCTTTGATGACAGTGAAGTAAAAACACTTAATTTCTCTTCTCAAGAGCGAATTGTTAAAGGCAAATTGCCTGTACTTGATCGAATCTATGATCGTGCTGTACGCTCCTTTGCAACTGATATTTATCAGCTTACTGCTAAAGATTTTGAAATTACTCAAGATCAAATGTTAATTATCAAGCATCGTGATTTCATGGAAAGCTTGCCAAATCCAAGTTTGATGAGCATTTATAAATTTAAACCATTGCGCGGCAAAGGGATTATCATGTTTGATAGTACTTTTGTTTATGATTTGGTGGATTATTATTTTGGTGGTAGTACACAATTTTTGGCGCAAAAAGATAGAACTGACTTTACTGCTACTGAATTGCGTGTCATGGAAGCGGTCACTACAAAGCTGATTGCAAATCTGACTTTAGCCTGGAAACCAATTATTCAATTGGATATTAGCAAATTTAATGATGAAACAAACCCTCAATTAGTCAATATCGCCGAACCTGATGAAATGCTCTTGGTGGTGCGTTTTTCATTGGATTTTGGCAAAGAGACAGGTGATTTTTACTTTATTTTACCGTACACCATGGTTGAACCCATTAAGGAACAATTGGAATTAGGAGCCTCCCGTCCAGACGATGAAATTGATCCAAACTGGGTCAAATCATTAAAAGAAGAATTAATGGATGTTGAGTTAGTTATCAGCTCTGCAATGGCGCAAACAAAAAGTACCTTAGGCACTGTAATGTCTTGGCAGGCAGGTGATTTTATACCGATGGAAATGAAAGAAATAGTTACCTTGGATGTTGAAGGTACCCCGGGATATACTGCAACCTTAGGTACAGCCAACGAAAAACGTGCTTTAAAAATAATAAAAAATATTAGTTATTAGGGGATTGGGATGGCGCAAGATTCAGCAATGGAACAACCAAAACAAACAACATTGCCTCAGGAAGCTGACAGTGAAAAAATGGATTTGATTTTAGACATACCTGTGTCAGTTACTGTAGAAATCGGTCGTACCAAAATGACCATACGTAACTTACTTCAGTTAAATCAGGGCGGGATTGTTCCTCTTGATCGTTTAGCCGGTGATCCTCTGGATGTCTTAGTCAATGGTACATTAGTTGCACATGGAGAAGTCGTTGTCGTCAATGATAAATTTGGTGTGCGTTTAACTGACATTGTGAGTAAGGCTGAGCGGATTAAGCGATTAAGATGATTCAACATGCAATTACTCAAGGCGAGCTCATGCGCGTAGTGCTGGGCTTGTTATTGGTTTTATTACTTATTCTGGTTTTATCCTGGCTTGTGAAGCGATTACAAAATGTTCATTTAGGCTCATCCAAAGGGTTTCAATCCATTGCCAGCATGATGCTAGGACCTAAGGAAAAAATAATGTTGTTGAAAGTGGGGGCTCGGTATTTGCTCCTGGGGTTTGGTTCGGGGCATGTCACACTTTTGTATGATTTTGGCGAAGAGCTCCCTTTCGGGTTTGATTCAACAAATAAACCATCATTTGCAGAATTGTTTAAATCTGTGGTAGTGAAATAATAACTATGAAATTAAAGAATTATTTTATCCTTATTGCCTTACTTAGTTTCTTGCCGTTTGTATTACAAGCAGCCTCTTTCTCATTACCTGCAATGACTATGCAACCAAGCGCTAATGGTGGACAGGCATACAGTGTTAATTTGCAAATTTTAATTTTCATGACTTTGTTAACGGTTTTGCCAGGAATGCTTATGGCAATGACGGCATTTACAAGGATCATTATTGTTTTATCCATTTTACGCCAGGCAATTGGTCTGGCGCAGGCTCCTACGAACCAAGTATTAATTGGCATTGCCTTATTTATGACGTATTTTGTGATGGCACCAACGTTTAATAAGATTAATGACACTGCTCTGCAGCCGTATTTAGCCGAGACTATAAAATTCCCACAAGCTATGGCAAATGCACAAGAACCACTACGTGATTTTATGTTGAATCAAACACGCAAAAATGACCTGGCTTTGTTTGAAAAATTTGCCAATAAACAACCCGCTTCATTAAACGATGTACCTATGAGTGTCATTATCCCTGCTTTTATAACCAGTGAATTGAAAACGGCCTTTCAAATTGGTTTTATTTTATTTTTGCCATTTTTAATTATTGATTTGGTTGTATCGAGCGTTTTAATGGCTATGGGGATGATGATGTTGTCGCCTTTGATTATTTCCTTACCATTTAAAATTATGTTGTTTGTGATGGTTGATGGCTGGACGTTAATCCTTGGCTCTTTGGCATCGAGTTTTGCGATTAGTTAGGGCATTGGAAGAGCACTGCCATTAAGTTAAGAATTTTATGCTTCAAATTTCTAAGAACCTGTTGTCCCAGCTTATGCGGGAATGCCTGATTTCTTTAATTTAACGGCAGTAGAGGAGAGGTTATGACCCCGGAGTCGGTTGTTTCTATATTTAGCGAAGCCGTTTATGTCATGTTGTTATTGATGACGGTATTAATTGTTCCTGGTTTGCTGGTTGGCTTGATCGTGGCGATGTTTCAAGCCGCGACACAAATTAATGAGTCGAGCTTAAGTTTTATCCCTAAATTGTTTGTTACTTTTTTAGTTATGGTGTTTGCAGGTCCCTGGTTATTAAAAACCATGGTGAATTATACAGATTCTTTAATTAGCAATATTCCTTATTTAATAGGTTAAGATGGATTTTGATTATCAAACATTGATACGGGTGATAAGCCAAGTAATGTGGCCTTTTGCACGTATTGGCGGATTATTGCTTTCGGTACCCGTTTTTTCCTCGGTACTTTTGCCCAGTCGAGTTAAGGTAATTTTTCTTTTTGTTTTAAGTTGGGTTTGCTCGCCTTTGGTGCCTGAAGAACTGACTTTTCTTAATTTTAATGGTGCTTATATTGTTTACATCGCACAGGAATTGCTTTTAGGCCTGCTCATGGGTTTTGTATTGCAATTTACTTTTCAGGTATTTATTCTGGGTGGGCAAATTATTTCTATGCAAGCAGGAATGGGATTTGCTGTGATGGTGGATCCCGCCAGTAAGGCCAGTGTTCCTTTGGTAGGGCAATTGTATTTAATCATGATGACCTTAATTTTTTTGGCGTTAAATGGACATTTAATGATTATTGAAACACTAATGGATAGTTTTAAGAAAATGCCTGTGGGTCATAGTGGAGTAACATCATCCATGTTATGGCATGTCATTACCATTTCGAGCTGGATGTTTAAAAAAGCATTACTGATTTCGATACCGGCTTTATTGTCTTTACTTGTCGTTAGTTTATCATTCGGGGTTATGGCGCGTGCTGCGCCGCAATTGAATATTTTCTCTTTAGGATTCCCTATTACCTTGTTAATGGGTATTGTAGTTATTAAAATTGGTTTGCCTAGTGTTGCGGCACAAATGGTAGATATTATTGATGAAGGAATGCGCTTTGTTGTAGGGATGTTACACTGATGTCAGAGCAAAATAACGATGAAAAAACCGAACAGCCCTCGGCCAAACGACTAAAAGAAGCACGTCAGAAAGGCCAGGTTGCGCGTTCGAAAGATTTTAATACTACGGTTGCTTTATTATTTACGGCAGTGGGATTTCTTGCCTTTGGTAAGCAATTATCGGATCAATTAGCGCTGATGATGCGCCATTCTTTTGAATTTGATACGAATGTAATAATTACGCCAGTAGTTAGTTTAGAGCGTTTATTCTTCTTAGCGAAAATGGGATTTTGGGCTTTGGTCCCTATTCTCATTTTTATTTTTGTAGTGTCTTTGGCGGCTCCATTGGTGATGGGCGGGTGGGTTTTTAGTGCCAAAGTCGTGCAGCCAAAATTTTCGCGATTAAATGTGTTCCAAGGGCTTAAGCGCATGGTTTCGCTGAAAAATTTTGTTGAAATGATTAAATCTTTTTTTAAGTTTGTTTTGGTCGCTAGTGTAGCGGTCATCGTACTTAAATCACAAATTCCTACCTTGCTCTCTTTAGCACATGTCCCTATAGAAACCGCTATTGGTAGTGGCGCGCTTATTGTTGTTAAATGTTTCGTTTTAGTTGCTGCAAGCTTACTGTTAATTGCCATGCTTGACGTGCCTTTTCAGTTGTATGAGCACAACAAGAATATGAAGATGACCAAACAGGAATTAAGAGATGAATATAAAGAGACTGAAGGTAAACCCGAAGTAAAAAATGCCATCCGTCGCGCGCAACAAGAAATCGCAAAGCGCCGCATGATGACGGAAATCCCTACCGCCAATGTGGTGTTAACCAACCCAACTCATTATGCAGTAGCCATCAGGTATAAAGAAAAAGGGAATAAGGCCCCCGTTGTTGTCGCTAAAGGTAAAGATTTAGTGGCATTCCAAATCAATAAGGTTGCTAAGGAACATGAGATACCCATTATCTCTGTGCCTCCTTTAGCCCGTGCTCTTTATTTTTCTACCAAATTAAATGCTGAAATTCCCCGAGGGCTGTATATTGCTGTAGCGCAAGTATTGGCTTATGTATTCCAGTTGCGTGATAAAAAACGTTATGACTACAAACCAGAGATATTACAAAATGTACCTATTCCACCTGAACTTGTACGTGAGGAGGATGTTTAATGAATAATGTAATGCAACATTTGCAGTATTGGATGCGTCAAGGATTAGGTACACCATTGATGCTAGTCGTTATGCTTGGCATGATGATGCTGCCACTGCCTCCATTTTTATTAGACGTATTTTTTACTTTTAATATAGCCTTATCATTGGTTGTGTTATTGGCGGTAATTTATAGCGAACGACCTTTAGATTTCGCTGTATTTCCTACCGTGATTTTGTTGGCTACTTTATTGCGTTTGGCCTTAAACGTCGCCTCAACACGTGTGGTTTTGTTAAATGGTCATAATGGTACCGATGCTGCTGGCCACGTCATTCAATCATTCGGCGAAGTGGTCATTGGCGGAAATTACACAGTTGGTTTGGTTGTTTTTATTATCTTACTGGTCATTAATTTTGTTGTAGTAACCAAGGGGGCGGGACGCGTATCTGAAGTTAGCGCACGCTTTACTTTAGATTCTTTGCCGGGAAAGCAAATGGCTATTGATGCTGATTTGAATGCTGGTTTGATTAATCAGGAACAAGCGATTAAACGCCGATTAGAGGTTGCTCAGGAAGCTGATTTTTATGGCTCTATGGATGGTGCGAGTAAATTTGTCCGTGGGGATGCTGTTGCCGGGATATTAATCCTGGTCATCAACATGGTGGGAGGGTTAATTATTGGTGTCTTTCAACACTCAATGAGTGTTTCCGATGCCTTGCATAATTATATTTTATTAACCATCGGGGACGGTCTTGTTGCTCAAGTACCCTCGTTGGTGTTGTCTACGGCTGCCGCGATTATTGTGACACGTGTATCCAGTGCTCAAAACATGGGACACGCACTTATTTCGCAAGTGGTGGCGAATCCGCGCTCTTTGATTATTGCCTCAGCAATTATGGGGGTTATTGGTATTATTCCCGGTATGCCTCATGTTGCATTTATTTTGCTGTCCATTGGTCTTGGTGGGATGGCTTATTTATTGGCTCATCAAGATAAGGAAAAGCTTCAAGTGAAAGTGAAACAAGAAAGTGAGGCGCCTATAGTACCGGGACCTGGTATTTCAAGCGAGCTGTCTTGGGATGATGTAAATCCTGTAGATGTAATTAGTTTGGAAGTTGGGTATCGCTTGATCCCCTTGGTTGATAATACGCAAGGGGGTATTTTACTCACTCGTATCAAAGGGGTTCGCAAGAAAATATCGCAAGAACTAGGTTTCTTAATTCCTTCTGTTCACGTGCGTGATAATTTGGATTTAAAACCCAATCAATACCGAATCAGCCTTGCTGGAGTGATTATGGGGGAGGCTATTATTCACCCAGAGCGTGCATTGGCGATTAATCCTGGACAGGTATTTGGTGAACTGGAAGGAATAAAAGGGCATGATCCTGCTTTTGGTATGGAAGCAGTGTGGATTAATGAAAATCAAAAAGAACAGGCGCATACCTTGGGTTATACGGTGGTAGATGTATCTACGGTTGTTGCTACTCATTTAAGCCAAATTTTAGAACGCAATAGCCAGCAATTATTGGGTTACGAAGAAACGCAACAACTGTTAGATAAACTTGCTGTCACTTCGCCTAAGCTCGTTAAAGAGTTAGTACCCGATGGTCTTTCATTGGGAATGGTCAATAAAGTCTTACAAGGACTTTTAATAGAACAGATTCCATTAACGGATACGCGGACTATTGTCGAAACTTTAGCAGAAGTAGCTCCAAGATCGAAAGATACCGATTTTTTAATTAGTCAGGTACGCATCGCTTTATCGCGGTTAATCACACAAAAAATTAGTGGAATGAATGAAGAATTATCAATTATCACATTAAAACCAGAGTTGGAACAATTATTGCAGAGCACAATTCAAAATGGCAGTTCTAGTGGCATAAACTTTGAACCAGGCATGGCTGATAAAATACAACATTCTTTAACACAGTTGGCAATGCAACAGCAGGCAAAACAAGAAAGTTCTGTATTGGTTGTACAACCGGGGATCCGTTCGGTGTTGGCGCGCTTTGTACGTAATATATCCCATGATTTTCATGTTTTGTCATATCAGGAAATTCCTGACAATAAACAAATAAGAATAATTGGCACAGTTGGTTAACTGATATAAAGTATGCTAGTCAGGAATATTGCTCTTAAGTTTAAAGACTTAGAACTGTAGTTTTCAATAAGTATTGGAAAAAATTCTTGCTTAGGTCCCACGGATAAATCGTGAGACGTAGGGACATGGGTTTTACAGTAAAAGCAATAATGAATTTAAAACGGAAATGGTACTTAGAGCAATTTTCTTTATGTACCCGTCATAAGCAGGGGGAGCTTTATGAAATTAAAACGATTTGTCGCTGCAGATACGCGTACAGCTATGCAACAAATTAAGGCGGCATTTGGTTCTGAGGCAGTTATTTTATCCAGTAGCGATGTCGAGGGAGGGGTAGAATTAGTTGCGGCGATTGATTTTGATGAAACTATTCTTTCAACTGAGGCCGCTGTTGCATGTGCTGAACCAGCCAGTCAAGTAGATAAATTTCAAACACAAACACCGTTTGATGATTTACGCATGGAAATTCAAACCTTACGTGGCATGCTTGAAGCCCAATTAAGAGGTGGAAGTGTTGGCGGCAGCAGTGAGCCGCTACATACCGTATTGTTGCAAAAGCTATTGTATCTGGGAGTAAGTCCAACTACAGCCGCTGCTTGGACACGTCAAGTTCGTCCTGATTTAAATCAACAACGTGCTTGGCAAGCCATTTTAACCCATATCACCGAACAATTACCTATTCGTGATACGCGCAGAATTGAAGAGGGTGGGATTTACGCCTTTTTAGGTCCTACCGGTGTTGGTAAAACAACAACGCTGGCAAAAATTGGTGCTCGGTTTGCCTTACGTTTTGGTGCAGATAAATTAGGTATGGTTACTATGGATACTTACCGTATGGCCGCCCAAGAACAATTGATGCTCTATGGAAAAATTCTCGGGGTACAAGTTTGTCTTGCGCATGACGAAGTGTCCTTATCACGTGTCTTGCGCCAGTTAAGTGATAAAAAATTAATTTTGATTGATACCGCGGGAATGAATCCTTCCGATGAGCGGGTTGCCAGACAAATGCAAATTTTAAGTACGCACATGCAGTCTATTGCTAAAGTTTTAGTTTTGCCTGCAACTAGCCATTATCAAGTATTAATTGATGCCATTCACCGTTATGAAACCAATTACGTTGATCAATGTATTTTAACCAAACTGGATGAAGCTCAGGCTATTGGTGGGGCATTAAGTGCCGCGATTGAGACTGGTTTACGCGTGAGTTATTTAACGCACGGTCAGCGTGTACCTGAAGATATTAAAATGGCGACACGCCATCAGCTTGTTGAGCTATTTGCCCAGCAGGAGCAGCAATTGTTTCCAACTGAAAATAATTTTATGCACCCAGAACGTGCGAGTATGAGCAAAGAGCGCCAGCATATGAGCAATGAGCGTCAAAATAGGGGTAATGAGCGTCAGAGTATGGACAATGAGCGGCAGAGTGTTGGGAGAGAGTATTATGTGGAAAGCTGATGATAGCATGAATGATCAGGCCGCTGGCCTGAGAAATTTGTCCCGTACTAAGCCTGTAAAAGTAATTGCAGTCACGGCCGGAAAAGGTGGTGTAGGCAAAAGTAATGTTTCGGTCAATTTAGCCGTTACTTTGGCTCAGGGGGGCAATAAAGTCATGTTGCTCGATGCTGATTTAGGGCTAGGAAATATCGATATTATGCTTGGCTTGCATACTAAATATGATCTTTCTCATGTGATCCAAGGTGCCTGCCATCTAAATGATATTATTTTACAAGGTCCAAATGGTCTGAAAATAATACCTGCCGCATCAGGAACCGAGTTTATGGCACAACTGGGTTTACGCCAACATGCGGGAATTATTGATGCATTTAATGAGCTCACCGAAGGCTTGGATTATATGATTATTGATACTGCGGCGGGGATTTCTGAAACAGTGTTAAGTTTCACCCGATCTGCGCAAGAATTGTTGGTTGTGGTCTGCGATGAGCCAACTTCATTAACTGATGCTTATGCCTTGATTAAGGTCATGAGTAAGCGATACGGATGGTCTAATTTTCATATTGTTGCCAATATGGTTCGATCTGAAAAAGATGGCAAAGATTTATTTAATAAATTATTCCGAGTTTCCGAGCAATTTCTTGATGTTAAGCTAGACTATTTAGGAGCGATACCGTTTGATGAACACGTACATAAAGCAGTAAAAAGTCAAAAACCGGTATTAATGGCTTACCCGGATTCACATGCTGCTGCTGCAATTAGGGGCATAGCTGCAGGTGTATCCTCATGGCCGTTTAAGTCTTCGCTAGGTGGCAATACAAGTTTCTTTTTAGAGCGTTTAGTAATGGATGAAGAATTATAAAAGCTGCATCACTATTCACTTTGGAGCTTTATCTCTGCATACTAAAGATAGAGTTCTTTAACTGACTAGTTGTGATAAGGAGAGTATTGTGGATGCTTTGGCTGCCTATAGCAAAGTAAATCAGCAAATCCAGGAAACGCTGGTAAAGAATCATGCTTTGTTGGTAAAACGCATAGCCCATCATTTGTTAGGGCGTTTACCACAAAGTGTTCAACTTGATGATTTAATACAAGCGGGGATGCTTGGCCTTTTGGAGGCAACGAGACATTATGATTCGTCTAAAGGTGCCTCATTTGAGACTTATGCCGGGATTCGCATTAGAGGCTACATGCTCGATGAAGTCAGAAGGAATGATTGGGTGCCGCGTTCAGTCTATCGCAACTCAAGAATGATTTCTGAAGCAGTAAAACATGTTGAACATAGACTCGGGCGTGAAGCTAAAGATTTTGAAATCGCGGCTGAAATTGGCATCTCATTGACTGAATATCATGAAATGCTGCAAGATTCGGCCAGTAGTCATTTGTATGGTTTTGAGGATTTAGGTGTTACGGATGATGCTTTGCATGGAGAAGAAGGACAATCCTCCACTGAACCTCATGCAAATGTGTTTCATAGTGATTTAATGAACCGTTTAGCTGAGGTTATTAAAGGGTTACCCCATAAAGAACAAATGGTTTTGTCTTTGTATTATGAACATGATTTGAACTTAAAAGAAATTGGGGAGGTTCTAGGAGTAAGTGAATCGCGTGTTTCACAAATTCTTAGTCAGGCAACACACCGTATTAAATCACGGTTACCGGAATAGTAAATAGTATGGATGCATTAACATTTCTTGGTCTAGTGACCAGTTTTTTAGCGATTTTTGTTGGACAAATGATTGAAGGTGGCAACATTCATTCATTAATGAATTTTTCTGCTTTACTCATTGTTTTAGGCGGGACTCTTGGCGCTGTTTTGGTGCAAACATCAAGACATACTTTTGTCAGGGCTTTTAAAATTCTACCTTGGATATTCAAACCTCCTCAATTAGATTTTGAGGCATGCCGAACACGAATGTTTGAACTGGCACGAAAAGCACGCCAACTAGGAATGCTTTCTTTAGAAAACCATTTAGAAACTGAAAAAACACCATTGGTTAATAAAGGATTAGAGCTACTTGTGATTGGTGTTGACAAGCAAACCATACGACAAGTTCTTGAAGCCGAGATTGATCGCGTAGAATCCCATGATTTACACGCGGCACAAGTTTTTGAAAGTATGGGGGGATATAGTCCTACTATAGGTATTCTTGGTGCCGTGTTGGGTTTGATTCAGGTAATGCGTCATTTGGCAGAGCCGAGTGAATTAGGTGTTGGTATTGCTGTCGCTTTTGTGGCAACTGTCTATGGTGTTGGAATGGCTAATCTGGTTTTTTTACCCATAGCTAATAAACTAAAAGCGTGTATTGCGCGCCAGGTTCATTACGACGAAATGATAGTTGAAGGCATGGTTTCTATTGCTGGTAGTGAAAGCCCTGGTATTTTGCTATTAAAACTTAATAATTTTGGACAACAGCAGAAGAAAAATGAGATCAAGAAAACGGAAAGTTGAGGAACATGTAGATCATCATCGTTGGATTGTATCCTATGCTGATTTTATTACTTTGTTGTTTGCATTTTTTGTGGTGATGTACGCTATTTCTTCATTAAATACGTCAAAGTATAAATCACTTTCTGAAGGGATGAACACGGCGTTTAATAAAAAGGCTCAAGAAAACAGCGAACAGTCTACTGAAGATATAAAAGATGGTCCACATACTAAAAAAGTTTATGGAAAATTTCAAGATGGTTTGGATGATATAAACCAATCTTTATCTGAATTGGAAGACCAGAATTACAAAATTAATCGTCAGAAAGGATGGATTGAGCTTGATATTAAATCAGGTGCTTTATTTGGCTCAGGTGATGCGGATCTAAAAGCAGAGGCTTTGGTTAAACTAATGCAAATAGCAGGAAAACTTAAAAAATCTCATGCTATTGTTTCTATTGAAGGTTATACTGATAACGTGCCAATAGAAACGCCACAATATCCATCAAACTGGGAACTATCCGCAACACGTGCTGCTTCAGTAGGCCGTGTTTTAAATGCGTACGGTATTGATTCACATCGTATTATGGTGACTGGTTATGGTGATCAATATCCTATAGCTGATAATGTTACTGATGTAGGAAGGGCGTTAAATCGTAGGGTCAGTATAATAATTGCAGTAAATAGGAAAACAAAGCGCCTTCTTAATCCCGCATTAAGTAAGCAGGCTCATAGTGTTGTCGTAGGAGATAAGGAAATAAAATGATAAATAGCATTATTTTGAGTTTAAACGTAGTTGTTTTTGTATTGATTGGTAATTTTTTATGGAGCCAGCATAAAAAAATGATCGCCTTTCAGGCTAAACTAGATAGTCTGGCGAAATCCGTTGAGCAAATTGCCAAAGATCATCCAGTTTTGATTCATGCAGACTTGTTATTTTCCAAGCAATTGAAAGAGGTGAATGCGCAATTAGTAAGCATGGATAATCAGTTACAAGGTCTAGAAAATAAGCGTGATAATGATGGTGGCTACCAACACGCAATGAAAATATTAGAAATGGGTGGTAATCGCGATGAAATCGTAGATAGCTGTCACCTTTCTCCTGCGGAAGCAGAATTTCTCATGAATTTGCAATCTTATCGCGCAGCGATGAAAACAATCTAATTGCAGCGCCATTTTCCTCAATGCTGTTTGGGGCTGAATAATCTGCTAGCCCTCAGATTAGGTCAAATGACCAGAGGCATCAAATTAAACCGCCTCCCTTCGCCCCGAAGGGAGAGAGGGTCATTAACATGATGGATAAGACGTTCATGATACACCGGATCGTAACCCGGATTAGCGCAGTATAATCCGGGATTATCCAAATGCTTAGGAAGCATGCCGCGTTTACTATATTGATGAATATTAAGGTGAACAACTGGGATTATTATCCTTACCATTCCTTTTATTGACAAACTTAACAAAATCTTCAACTCCCTCGGCTCGGATCTCCAATTTATGTTTATCTACATATTGTGAATACCTGTTTTCAACATCATGTTGTTTGAGCTCGTTAGAAATCTTTTTTAGGCACTCAAAATCATTAAAACTTGGTTTAAAAACAATATCTATGCCTTCAGATGAACCTTGTTGAATTTTGCGTATTTTCTTCGCTGGAACCTCTAGCGCTTTAGCTACTTCATTGATGTTTAAAGAGAGGTGTAAATTCACTACTTGCTGCGATGATTTAGTAAAATAGCCTGCAGTGGTTGGCGAGGGTATTGATGCTATTTTTTTCGGAGGTAAGGTAATTGATGGCTTTGATTCTTTTTTTTCTTGTGTGTCTTGAATAGCCATTTCTGGTGTTTTCGATTTTAAATATTCTAAAAGCATGTACGTTCCCAGCGCTCCTGAGCCACCTATGGCAACATTGGACCACCACGATTTTTTCTTGGTCGATCTATTTTGTGTTACAAGCGGTCTAGCCGAGTGTTTTGCTTGATTAAGGATTTGAGAGGAATGAACACTGGATCGGTAATAGAAGGAAAACGAAATTTACTAGAATATTTAGTAGTTGACGTAAGTTTTTTTAATCGCATTAAAATTCCTTAGAGTGTTTTTTTACAATCAATAAACGATTGATTCTTGATGGTTAGGTATAATTTTAAACAGTTCGTTCACAAGAAGCCGCATATGATAGCACAGGTTATGTGCTCATAAAGAGATCATTGTGATATAATTAATTACCGGGGTATTTCTATAAGTTAGAATTAAGTGTGAAGGAGTTCCCAATGACGACAGCTAGAGTAGTCCATGAGTCTCAAAATTTCGAGTTATTATATACTGAGATAGTGCAAAAAATTAATTCATTATTAAATGACTCTAATGATGAATTAATTAAAAAGGCAGTCCTGAAAAATGTTGAGGAGATTCGCACATGGTTGCCAAAAGAAACAAAGAATTTTGATCCTAAAAAAAGACTCCATCTTCCAGCACTTAATGCACTACAAGCTACTTTAGTGATTTTAAATGCGATTGAAGCGCTGTCAGAGCAAAACCAATATAAATCGCACTCTAAATCCTTAATATCACATCTATTTACTGGAGCACATGTTCGTATTGAAGATGATGGCGCATTTTTGGATAATTTAAATAAGCATATGAGTCTTTTTAAGCGTTTTAGTTCTCATTATAAAAACGAAAAAATTGCCAAATATGTTGCGCAACATAAGAATGAACAAAATCAAGCAACCATTGAGCAAGAGGCTCTGGATGATTTTAATAAAGGAACACCAGATTATTCTGTGCGTGCGGAGTTAATTTTTAATGAACTGGTTATGGGAAAAGTAACTAGAGAAGGGAAAACGTATACCTGGTTACAGTTTGAAGGGCATTCCCACCAGCCTAGAAGTGCCTACCGCAATAGTTTAGTCCAATTGCTGGATGGTTTTTTGCAACTGTTTCATTACAGTATTGAAAAATTTCAGCATCATTTGGATTACGTCAATTATCGTTTTCATGGCAAAAAACAAAATATTGGTCAATACGGCAATTCCGAATTTACAGAGTCCAATCCAATCGTTTTTGAAGAATCAATAGAACCTGATCCCAAACCACCTGGCGTAAGTAAAACTATTTAAATAAAAAAAGTTAATGTTCTTATTGACCTTTCCGTTACGTAATCCCTTATTGTGTGTTTTGTCAATTTGAGGAAAGAAATATGCATTACACGGTAAAACAATTAGCTAAAATTTCGGGAGTTAGTTCGCGTACACTGCGCTTTTACGATGAGATCGATTTATTAAAGCCTGCGTTCTATGGTGATAATAATTATCGTTATTATGGAGAGGAACAACTTTTAATTTTACAGCAAATTTTATTTTTTCGTGAACTTGGATTTCCTCTAAATGACATACGGAGAATAATTAAGAGTGATGGCTTTGATAAACTTGAAGCATTAACAGCTCATAAATCTATTCTTTTAGAACAATTTGAAAAAACAGCGGTTCTTATCAATACCATTGATAAAACCATTGCCCATATAAGAGGAAATGTAATCATGAGTGATATCGAAATGTATGAAGGATTTGATGTTCAAAAACAACAAGAGTACGAACATTACTTAATTAAGAAAGGCACAATGACTCAAGAAGAAATTAATACTAGCTGGAAAAATATTAGTCATTGGAAAAAAAGTGATTGGGACGTACATAAAAATGAAGGTGAGATCATTAGTCAAGGACTTGTTAATGCAATGCTTAATCAGGCTAAACCAGATGCTCATGAAGTTCAGGATTTAATACAAAAACATTATGACTGGGTAAAAAATTTTTGGGTTCCTACAAAAACGAGTTATATAGGACTTGGCCAAATGTATCTGGAACATCCCGATTTTAGAAATTTCTATACAAGCTATCATCCAAATTTAGTGGAATTTTTAGTTGAGGCGATGAAAATCTATGCAAAGGAAAAGTTAAACTAGGGTATTTTGCAAATAGATTAAAAGGTTAGTACGGAGCTTTTTTGCGCAGCCCAACGATGGCGAAGTGACCTCCATCGTGTTGAGCTGCACTTCATTTAGCACCAGAGCCTAAAACGCTGACTCTGGTTTTGCATTTTATAGGCTTAGATTATACGTACTTGTAACGGGTTCATTTTTCAGTTCATGAAATGCATCTTGAATGAATTTTACTTCTTTTTGCAATTTATCCAGTTCCTCTGCAGATAATTCTTGGTCATCAACGGGATTGATTTTAGTATCTAGAATAGATTGTAACCAATGTTCAAGTACGGAGATAAATTTTTCTTTATTTAGAAGATCCCATTCTTTCCCAAGAGATTGTGGATTCATAGCAATTTTTTTTAAGTCATTCCCTGGGAAATTAACTGCTGTATGGACAAGAAGCTGAAATTTATAGAAGTCACTCCACGCTTTGCCTATAACATTGGTTAATGAGTCGATTTTAATTGTCCCTTCTAACTCAAATACTTCAAAAAACGGACTATTAGGAAGTTTCTTTCTTTTTACGGCTGGGAGAAGTATAGAAAAAACATTATTAAAAGCATCCATTAGTGGTGGAAGCTGGTGAGGGGGATAATACTTTTTGACCCATTCACTCATATGTTGTAGCTTAGTGAGCGGAATTTTTTCTTGTGTCGCATGGAAAAAGGATAATCGGCGATTTTCGGTATTATTTGAATGTGGATTATTAAAATAAAGTTGCGCATCTTCCAGAATACTTTGGCGAAGCGCTTCATTTAAATGGCTTGAATTAACATTAAGAAATTTTTTCACAGCCTCTATACTGTGCAATTCCAAATAGCCTTTCTCACTGTAAAAAGCATTGCCATATTCAGTTTTATCTAATTTAAAAGCAAATAATGATAATTTCATTCTTGATCCAGGGTAAATGGTTAAAAGGACATGACCATTAAATGGTTTTATTGATTTAATAAGTTCATTGTTAATCATTAAAAACTCCTAATAAAGTTTGGCTGTTGATTTTGTCAATCTTTTAGAGGCTGTTGACCTTTTGCTAGATTGAGTCCAAATAGGTTGATTTTTGAGCGGCTAAGCGGAGCATACATCAAGTATGTGCGCATCGGAGCACAGAAAATCGACTCATTGGGGGCTAAGGAAGGCGCGTAGTAAATCTTTCTGATGGTTAGTCACTGGTGCTGGTCTATGCGTTGCTCGTTCGGAGTCCGCATGCCGGAAATAGATGGCTCGCATCCTAGTAATTCGCAGCTGAAATCATTTTTGGTGTCGATTTATGTGTTTTAGCCGAAAAATAAGGCACCTTGGTTGTGTATTTTAAACATATATTGTTTTTTTGAGAATAAGCCAAATTTCAAATCGATTTTTTCAAAAAAGGAAATTTTGGTTGATAGATGCTCTTTTTATTGATTGGTTCGTTAGGCTTAAATGGGCTGCTGGCTTTATAGCTCAGCCTACAATGCATGGCGAATCAGCTTGTTAGAATAAGCTTAAAGTTCTATCACCTTGGGTTATTGTGTCCAGAATAAAGCACTACAGGCAATGTGTACTATAATCATAGATTAATAACATTAACGTAATGGAGTACTAATAATGACGACCGATCAACATGCAACTTGGGTTCTTACCTTAAACTCTAGTGTTTGCCGCATCTATAAATTAAGTACAAAACCTTATCAACTTACGCTACTTAAAGAAATTCTTCATCCTGAAAGCAAACTGCGGGATATTGAATTAACTTCGGATAAGCCTGGGCATTACAAAGCCAGCGGTGCCGCACATGGGGCTTTTTCGCAACAAACAGATCCCAAAGAAATACAAATCGATGATTTTTCGAGACAAATTGCTGATGCACTCGAGCATGGTAGAAATACCGAAGCTTATAACCAACTTATTATAGTAGCTTTACCCCATATGGATGGTCTTTTATTTCAACATATAAATAAACATGTAAAGGATTTAGTAACTCATAATATAAAAAATGACGTACTAAATTTAACAGAACATGAATTATTAGATTTTTTGCAGCAACATACGAAATGTTGAAATGATGCCCATGACACTGCTTCTTGTCGGTTGGCTTGCTAGTAAGTTTTTTGAAATGCTTATCTGGACAAGATGAGGAAATTTGGGGCATTTTCTATGAAAATGCTCCTTATTAGTGGTAGTGAAGCAACTGAGCTATAAACATGTATCCTCGAAAATGTGGGGATTTAATCAGGTAATATGATGTACAAACCAAGATCAGCCTGTGCTACTGGTCTATAATCGTTTGTCTGCTACAGTGATAGATGGTCTCGCCAGTACTGAGTTCTATGATCTCACCTTCAGTGCCAGATTTTTCTTCCATACATTTTTCATGTAGAAGTATCTTTAACTCATCAAGATTTTTTCCGGTGACTTTGTAAATAACCTTTTTCCCTATGCTAATTCGAGCTTCATATGGGTCTTGATTTAAGGCTTTTTTCATATTTTTGCACCTGGTTTTTAACTAGTATATTTCAAATTATAGTTCTAATTTTGAGAATCGTATTTTTTATGCAGAAGATTTAAATCTGAAAACTGGCGTTAATTTTATCGCGAGGATGCTTAATGCGGTATGTTTTTCCCCTGTCTAGGCTTACTTAGCTTATCCTTCTTACCATCAAGTTCTGCTAATACGGCCCTGACTTCGTTTAAGAAATCCTGTGCCAACATGAAACTCATATTTTCCTTAATTACAATGCGTAAGGCTTCAATATTCTGTGCATCCTCAGGCATAGTGTAGGCGGGGACTATCCATCCTCGAGCACGTAGTGCTTTTGAAATATCAAAAACTGAGTATTCACTATTATCTGTGAGGGCAACACTAACAACAGGTTCCATACGACGAGTGCCAAGTAACAAGAATTTGTCTGTACTTAACAAACCCTCTATTATAAAGTTGCTTATCGTCATCATGTTCTGAATAATTTTTTGATAACCTGTTTTTCCTAAGCGAAGAAAATTATAATATTGGGCGACAATCATGGCACAACCATTAGAAAAATTTAGCGTGTAGGTGGGCATATTACCACCTAGATAATTAACATCGAAAACTAAATCTTTGGGCACCACCGACTCATCTCTGAAAATAAGCCAACCGAGACCAGGATATACCAAACCATATTTATGTCCGGAAAGATTAATCGATTTCACTTGCTTAAGGCGAAAATCCCAATTGATGCCATCCTTAATGAACATCGATATAAAACCACCACTAGCTGCATCCACATGCAAAGGGATATCCAGGCCTTTTTTCTTTTTAATCTGAAGAAGTAAATTGTTTATTTCTTCAATTTCATCGTATTCGCCTGTAAATGTGGTGCCAAGGATTGCGGCAACACATATTGTATTTTCATCAATAAGCGGTTCGACATCTTTGGCTGTAATTATATATTTTCCTTTTTGTAGCGGGATTACTCTCGGTTCTACATCAAAATAGCGTGCAAATTTATCCCAACATATTTGTACATCTGCACCCATTATGATGTTAGGTCGCGAGCTGTCCAGGCCTGTTGCTTTTCGCTTAGTACGCCAACTAAATTTATGAGCCAGACTCGCTAGCATGATTGCTTCGGAAGAACCAACCGTTGCGGTACCGACATAATTGTCTGACTTTGGTATGTGAAGTAAATCTGCCAGGAGATGCACACAACGACCGTGAATTTTTTCAATCTGTGGATATTCGTCATGATCGATAAAATTTTTGTTAATACACTGCATAATCAACTCATCAGCTTCAGGCTCCATCCATGTTGTAACAAAACTTGCCAGATTTAAAATGGGTATTCCATCTGCACGTAATTCATCTTGAATCAACTGCTTCGCAACATAAGAGGGCATTCCATCTTCATTAAATTTGCTCAGTGTGAAATCCTCAAGATCATAACGGCTGGCATAGATTGAGATTGAGCTAACGCGCTCTTTTGATCGGTTTTTTTTTCTAATCATGTTTGAGCATCTCTGTTATTGGCTAAAGCGTTAGTATAATTGCCTAGGTTATATTATACTTTGTTGCAAATTTGTTACGTTGCTATTCTGAGTGATGATAATTAATGTTTTTTATCTTTATATTGTATTGTTTCTATAACGATCAAAATAAGGGAAACTAAAAAACAGATCAGTGATAAGAAAAAAAGAACTTTAGTAAAGAATGATATTGCTACTGCAATACCACCAAAAGCTATAATGAATAAGCTGATTGCAAGCACAAGAAATAAAATTGCCCATAACAGAATCATTTCGGTTTCTCCTGGTTATTCCATTCTGCCGCACACCTAAAGGATTAATTTTTAACATTAAATTAACCTTAGTTTAGTCGTTACTCTTTGTCAAAGTATTGGCACGTATTGTGTCGAAGCGTGAATTGTTAAGGTATTAGCGATTAGGCTATACTGGTTACAAATAGCGCCGGCATTGCTGAAATTAATGACGAGCAAGTTTCTTCGGACGATGGTTGTGAAGAACACATCAAGATAGTGTCACTGGTGGGCTTGTAATTTTAAACGTGTAAAGCACTTCACTTTTTCATGAGGTGCCTTATTGAATTTTAGCGGCCTATCCCTAAACTGCTATTTTCATTTTCAGCTACGGTCTTTTGCTGTAAAGGTTTGCCATCCATTAAGGCAGTGCTGAGATAGTCGTTTATTGTGTTCTTTTGGTGTTGAGTTTAGAACACTCGTAAAGCCGCTAATTCGGTATAAATGATTGGTTAAATAAAATTCTAATTTGCAGATAAAGTAAATACATCGTCGCTTCAAGAAAATCAGTTTTTTTATCTGATTGTCGTCTGATGCTTTTTCTTGAGCGAGCATCCGGTCTAATTTAGCATGTTCCTCATTAAGAATAGCCAGCATGGATTGCGTATCTTCAATCAAATCGATGCGCATTAAAGGTTTAAACAATGAGTCAATTGAAATAGACTGATTTGTATTTTTATAAGTGGCCTTGGCAACCTTGACATTAGCTGCAAGCGACTTTACGGTTTTATATAAAATATTCGATAAATTATCTGCTTCACTAAATTTGTTCAGTAAAAATAATGGTTCTTCTTTGTTGGTTGGTATCCTGTTTCTCTATCATTGTTTTTCCTTTTTTTATTCAATGAACGATAAGTTAAAAAGCTCCGTTATAAAGACGAATATTGGTTTATATTAATTATTTAAATGTGACGAATTGGATGTGCCCAAAGAAACCAAAGGCACCCTTTTTAAGGGGAGGTCATAATACCTTTGTGTTTTGATATTGTAAATATAGTATTTAAATATAGTATTAGGGATATACATACATGGGAGAGGCCTTGCTTTTTCAGCCCCCATATCTTTTGCTTGAAGCGAGCAATTTATCATTTTATGATTCATGAATTATTTCCATGAAAGGAACCATTGTGAATTGGCAGATCGATAATACCTATTTTAAAAAAATTATTATTCTTTTCTGGGCATTGTGGTGGTTGATTGCTTTATGGACCGATGTGGTCGGTGGGTTGGCGCATATTGGATGGATTCATGCGCGTTGGGCGCCTGACACTAATTATCCATTTCTGGTTCAAACATTAAAAATGTATCCGCTTCCTGATTGGGTTCCTCCATTTTTCTTTATTGGAATCATCTTGTGGTCATTGCTGTCAGCCGGCTTATTTTGCTGGGCTAGTATGGGATTACACAAGGAGCGCGAACTATGGATGTTTCGAGCTCAATGTGCATTCATCGTGTCATTGACTTTTTGGTTTGTTTTTTTTCTGGCTGACCAAATTACGATGAAATTTGATGTTGAAGAAAATCATATGGTTCAAGGCGGATTTGAATTGCTTTGCTATCTAGCCTTGTATCTTTTGCCTGAAACTCACGTTAAAGATAAGAGACTGCATCCATAAAAGTGCGATTATCTAGGTTTAAAACCTGCATTTCTAAATTCTTCTGCTTGTAATTTGGCGGCCAATTCTTCATCACTTAATGGCTGTGCTGCTTCTTCTTTTTTTATCGCTGCATTAGCTTGAGTAAATATGCTGTGCCTGTTTTTAATCAGGCTAGCTATTTCTTGTTTGTAAGCGATTGATGGGTTTATTTGTGCACTAATAGTTGTAGTAAAGATTTTCTGCTCTTGTGAGGTTAATTTACTTTCAATTGATTGGGTTATTTCCTCTTGTTTCTGTTGGATAATAGGGCGGGGGGCTTGTAATGTCTGACTTACCTTGTGACTTGTATGGCGCAGCGAGTCTTCTTTATTGCCTTGGTGTTCTAATGCAGTAATAAGATTTTGATTGTACACTGTGGCACCAAATTCTTTAATTTTTTTGTGGCTATAGGCGCAGGTAAAGTCTCCACAGGCATACCCATCTTGTTGTGGGTGAGTGGGGCCAGTGGTCTTGATGGTTATTTGATTCTCATTAATTCCACATTTTTGTAGTAAATTCAGGGTGGTTTTTTTTATTGTGTCCGCACCAATGGGACCATAGGGATCAAATAGTTCAAGTTGATATTTACTGTTAACATCAACAGGTTTCGTTAAATAAATACCACGCCAGTGACCAGGACCTATCGGAATAACAATATGGTTAATATCTTTGTTTTTAAGGGCTGTTGCGATGCCTTCTTGCACAACTTCGGTGGATCGGTCGAAACGGTTTACTGGGGCTAGTACCTCAATATTCCCCTGGGATTTTGGCATTAACAAGTTCATATCATGATCTTGCAATTGATCACGCAGGGTACGCTGATGAATATATTGAAGGGAAAAATGGCCTTGAGCTTGATGTTTACGTTTATTTTCATCGGCTTCGCGATCCATTTGCTCTATAACCATGGAATAAATAAGTGTAGCAACGTTGGGGCGAGAGGATTCAGGAAAAGTTTTTTCAAGTTGGTCGCCAATAATCGTAATAACTTTAGGGCTTTGCATACTTAAAGCCACATCATTAAAGGCCGCCATGGCATTAACAGCTTTTAGACGTTCTATACCTTCGTGGGTTAATTTTTTTGAGGAATAATTAGACATCAAAGTGTTCAGGCTTTGGTTTTGTATTTTTTGACTTAATGGCATTTAATCACCCCTATATTTATATCACGACATGTATAACTATCGCTGTTTCTATCTATTAAGTATATCGTCTTAATCTTAAGAAAGTATGATGTGTTTGGTTATATGAAAAAACGTAGGTCAATCAAAACAGATTAGGAGAAACCAGTATTTCTCCTAATCCACGCATTATTAATGAGGATAGCCTGCGTTCTATTGGCCGATGCGCTGAGCCAGCAACGGTGAATGCTTGCTAAGAATAAAATCGTTTTTGCATGCGTTCACAATAATCAAGGAACTGTTTTTGTGATTTGGCATAATCTTGTAAAGGCGATGGAATAGGTGGTTGCAAAATATTGGCAAGAAATGCATAAATACAGGCATCAATAGTGCTGGGTTCATTTCCCATGCAAAAAGGGTGTTGTTCTAAGATAATACTTAATGCTTGCAGATCATCGATTCCTAATTGATAAATTTCTGTGGTGCTGTGCCTTCCTATTCCTTGTTGATACAGATCACTGCGTAATTTTTTTCGCACCAGCTTAGGAATAAAATAACGAAGAGGGCCTTTAAGATGAGCAAAGAAAGCTTCTTTGCTGATGTTCCAGTAACGGTTATCGAGCCAGCGTGAATAAACAAGAATCCAATATAGATGTTCTTCAAGCATACGCCTTAATGCCAAAGCAGATGCTTTTTGTTCTTGAGTTAAATGGCTGTCTAGAGTGTCGCCGTATTTTTGTTGTAAATATTCAATGATTAGTCCGCTATCAGCTATTTTCTTCCCCTCATCGCTAATACACGGTAATTTTCCCTTAGGATTTTTCCGAGGATCAACGACCTTCACTGTTTCAAAAGGAATCTTTGCCATGCGTAAATACGTTTCCAGCTTCATGCAAAATGGGCTGGCATTAGGTAATTCCCAAAGAGAAGGAAACTGATAAAGTTTGATCATCACTTATCCTCTTAATTAGATATTAGCAATCTTATCATGATACTAAGTTTAGCAAATAACATGGAGTTGGCTCAGGAGGCAAGAGTAGAAGAATCAAACTCCATTAAGTTAATGTCATATATGAATAAAATATATTTCTTACCCTATCCATCGATCTGAGCTTCAACGTGCATGCGATACAGCATGTTCTTTCTACTACTAATAGTGAAATAACGGTAGTCTTTAGTGATAAGCATAGGGATGATGAGATTAATTATAAAATGGCAAAGCTAATCGAAGGGGAGATCGGCTATGGTGCAGGTATAAGGCGATATGTTCTCGTATGTGGTGTAGTAATTCCTATTAAGATTCAAAAGTCGTACAATGCTTCGCCTGACATGCCAAAGGAAGCACATAGTCCTCACGTTGAACGATGGCTTAATGGTGAAATTTCTCAAACTGGCGAAAAGATTGAATACGCATCGGTTACAGAGAGCGCATTTCAATTGCAACCAGAAAGACTAATGCCTCAGCCAACGGGGTTTGCATCGTATCCTACAGGACTAATGCCTCTGCAAGTAATTGAAGAAATACTACCGCAAAAAAATGAGCTGATAAGAAAACAGATGAGGGGTAAGATCTATCCTATCTACACTGGAGCAAGTAAGCCCAATGCCATTATGAAGTAGAACTGCATCTACTTTAATGCACGTGTTGCAGCAATGAAAGCTTATCATTGCTCTGGAGATAAAGAATTAGCCTATTCTATGGCGCAGGCTATCAGTTCTGAATACGAGCAAGATTTAAATTGCGGTGCTAAACCTTGGCAGATTGATGCAGCAAAAGAAATATTGAGTCCTTCCGTGTCTTTATCTTTGTAATATAGAGTCGTTCGTTGCAGGTCATGGAAAGTCGGCCCGAAGGGGATGTGTAGTAAATCTTTATGCAGCCATAGAGCCATTGACGGACGCAGGAGACGGTCGCGGCCTAAATATTTCACGCGTTTACGAGTCGATTTTAGCCACGGATGGCTAAAATCAATCACGAGGTAGCGGTGACTATCGTTGCTTATCTTATATTGAAATCCCACTTTGTGGCGGTTCTTCGGCACACCTTTTTTTAAGACCATTTAAAGTAAATTGCTGCATCTGTTTTTCAATTTTTTTCTCATCCCCAACATGGATAAAAAATCGGGCATTATTATGCATCATCTTGTCTAATTTTCGCGAAAGACGCTGATTCACATTTTTTTCCTCTTTCTCCACAAAGTCTTCTCGAGCTGCTTCTATGACTGTTTTCCCACTTTTTTCGCCGGGTGTTTTTTGCTCCTCAGGTGATCGGCTACCAATAAAACCGAATAACTTACGCGTTTGCATAGTTCTAAGAAATGGCAATGGTAAATATGATTGTATGGCTTCGAAAGTGAATATCTTTGTTCGTCCTATTTCTTCATTTAAATCAGAGCGATTAGCCGGATCTTTCAGATAGCCGAACAACCCTGTAGTTGCATATTTTTTATCTAAATATTTTTCAATAGTAAACAAATGCCTGACATCATCTAAGGCATAGACAGAACATGAGACTTCATCATGCTGTCTTTGTTCTATGCTCCAATAGAGCTTAACCGTCGGAAAACATTGTGCAATCATTTTCATTGCCCATGAAGTTTCAAGACATATTTTTTTATTTCCCAGGGAGTCGATGATTAAAACATTGATCTGTCCATCTGCTTCTATTTGAATATCACCAGTGATCCAGTGTAATCCTGTCAAAACAAATCGTTCTCTTAAAGGGGGGCGTGCTTTTTTTAAGGTTTGAAGATATTCCTCTAATTCACTCCTGTTCAACACTGTTGGGGAAAAATCATATCGCCCTTTTTTCCGGTTGTGTATTTCCGCGCATGTTAATAATCCACCGCTTAATTGGATTAAACTCTCGTTTTGTCCAAATCCATAAAATTGATTCATTAATTCCATTATTTTTTTGTGGGCGGATTCGTCTAAGGACAATAGATGCATCATCAGTGTTTGTTCTTTTTCTGTTAGTTTGTACTCAGGCATTTTATCCCGGTCGACTAGTAGTCTTAACAGGGGCGCATTTGCTTGCTTGATGCTTAATTGAATTAACTTGCGGGTAATTGCATCTTGTTTTTCTGGTGGAGCCACTTTAGAAAGAGCATCGGTTAGGATAGTGATGTATTTTTTGCGAGAATATAATTTGAGAAATTCTTCTTGCTGTGTGTCATGACACACTGATAATAACATTTCGAGGAACGCAGCATTAAGCTCCTGCATGCGACAACATTTTAATAGCTCTTTAACACTATTTTTTAATGGGTTTAAAATCTTATTTGCGGTGAGAGGATCAGCCAGCGCTAATCGCAATAAGGAAGCCAATTGCATTGGGCGTTCACTAAATTGTTTATCAATCCAATTTTCAAAAGCATTGGAATTTATGATTTTATTGTTTTTAAGGAGAGTAACCGCTGTCTCATAATTTTTTTCCTCTATTAATTGATTAAATAATAAAGAAATTTCTTTTGTTTCAAAAATTTTGTTTGAACTCATTGACGAGATTGCGTGTTGAAAAAGATCCATATTATCAGATTCAGATCCTGTTGTTTTATCTAGTGATAATATATCTTCTGAGAATTGACTTGATTGACTATACATGAAATACCTCCTTAATAAAGGCATAAAACTATTTGCAATAGTAAGAAAAAGACTTATAGACTAATAAATAAGCAAACCCAATGGGATTGTTACAATGTTCGTTAATGATTTGCAATAACAATGATCAATATGATGCATAATCAACCAATATATGTCAAAAATATTTTCACCGTGAGCGTTTGGTGGTCTAAATATGATAAGAAACTGTTTTATATAGTTTGTAAATTTTGCTAGCATGCTTGCTGAAAGAATATTAAAGGAGGAGGGAATCATGAGGCAAGCAATCATCAAGTTAATCGCATTTGGAATTACCACATTATTTCTTGGTATGAACTCCTATGCAAATACAGCTTTATCTCAGTTAAATAGTTCTGATCATCAACTACAAATAGCAGCAGCAAAAAATGTAGCAAAAAACGTAATATTTACCAAGCCAGGTTATTCATTTGTTTTTGGTTGGGAGGGAGATCATCTTATTGAAAACACTGAACGAGATAAGGAGCTCTACGGCCTCATGGGCTTAGGTGGGCACGCTCTAGATTTATTTATAAGAAACTATAAATATTATGCTTTGTCCTTTGCTGCACCTTATAACGATGAGCTTGAGCCGGGCACTTACACTGAAGCACGCAGATATCCATTCAATAAAGAATTCGAACCTGGACTCGATTTTAGTGGCAATGGCTATGGATGTCGCCAACTTAGTGGTCAATTTAAGGTATTAGAAATAGAAACAGATAGTAGTGGCAATCTTAGCAAATTTGCGGCGGATTTTGAGCATCACTGTGAAATGAATAGTACCCCAACCCTTGGTTCAATAAGATTCAATTCATCCTTGCCAACAACTTCTGCGCCAGCAATTTTATATAAAGAATCGCTAATTATCCCCTTATTAAAAATTAGTAGTGGCAAAGATAATCTCCCTCAATATCGTTCAATGGTACTTCATCGTCTGACACCAGAGATCTATCAAGTAGACAGTATTGTTCCTGCTGAGAATACAACTGAGGATGGAATTAAAGTACCCGCAGGATACAATCATGAACTGGAGCGATTTGTAATTGCATCAGTTATTGAACTCTCTTCTGTTGAGGCACCTAAAGAATATGAAATGCGTTTTGAAAAACTTCCTGATGAGTTGACTGTTGGAACGCAACTTAAATTAAATGAACTCATGCAAATCAGATAAGAGCGAGACAGTAAGGCTTTTGCACTATGGCGAATATTCGCTTAGTACAAAAGCCTTAAGGCTTGATTAGGCTGCGGCTATTTTAAATGTCAGGTAAGGACCGTTAAATCCGAAATTTCGGCTGCGTGCCTCCGTAGAATTAATTGCCATGGTTCCCGTAGCAAATTCAGGTGTGATAAAAACGGTGCCTGCTTGTACCAATGAGGACGGATTAACGTCCGAAATGGCATTATTATAGAAGGCCACGCGATAACCTGCTTCAATTGTCAGGTTTTGGATATACCGTCCTGAATAATTATAGAAAGCACCTAATTTACCATCAAAACCCGCGACTACTTGCGTTGCATCAGGCGTGGTAATTTCCTGATGGGTAGGGCCTAAACCTAAGGCAATCAGGCGTGATGAATTCGAGTTAAAATTATCAATTACTTTATTTGTTCCTGCTGTTAATGAACCTAATATCTCGCCTACGAAACCAAAACCATGGTACGCCGTATATTGAATATTCACGCCAAAATCAGGACCGGCGCCCAAGTATTTTGAAACATTTTGTGTTTCAAAAATAAACGCAGGATCTGGTGCAAGCGCATAACTGTATGGTGTTGGTAGTGCCCCTGGATAATCGCTAAAAACGGCGGTTACGCGTTGATTAAGGCGTAATATATTTACCCCGCCAAAAACCTTGGCTTGTAGATTAGCACCAAAGTCAAATAAGCGCCCTACATTAAGCTTGATGTCATCAAAATCAAACTTAACATTAGCATCGGCTCGTTTAACCCCAAAAGCTGGTGGCCCAACTTCATAAGCGGGGGCAACAAATTCTACTGTTGAAAGGCTCACTACTTCGGATGCTTGCTTATGGCTGGAATTACTCGTATTTAAACGCAACCAACTGACAGAGGCTTGATAGGGAAGCTGAGTGAAATTGTAATTTAAACCAATTTCGAAGGCTGGTGAATAATTGGGATTAATGGCTTGATAGTGCCAGCTTTGCAGATAAGGCTGTTGCCCAGAAACAAAAACCGCATACCTTAAATTATTACTTGTTGGCTGTAAGTATAATAATCCGCCATAAACTTCGATACGACTTTTGTTAATTGCTGCATCCTTCGAAGGTACAGCAAAAGCAGTTGTACCCATAGAACTTAAAGTTAACCCGCAAAAAATGCTGGCTAGTTTTGTTACATTCATCAAATTATTCCTTAATATAAATATTAACTTAACGTAGTTTCGGATAAGAATTCGAGTAAGACTTTATCTCGCCTCGAAGGGGATAAGTTCTGTCCCGATTTCTTCCCGAACTAACGTTAACCTTCTCTTTTTTTAGCACCGAAAAACTATTTTAATAATATTCCTGAGGGACCATTAAATCCGCTGCCGTTAGAATCCCTACATGACGATAAAGCACCTGTGTTTAGATTAACGGAGCATACGGACACCTTATTGCTGGCAAAACGAGGAATATAAGCTCGTGTACCCATCGAGTTAAAGGCAAGATTGCCAAAGCCATCAAATTGCCCCCCCGTTACGGCGCACGAACTTAAATGGCCGCTGAGAAAATCAATTTGGCAAACACTGACCGTGTTATTGCCATTATTGGTTATGTAGGCAAATTGGCCAGAAGGGTGCAAGGTGATTCCTTCAGGAGCATTAAAGCCAAAAGTTATATCATCACAATTGAGTAAGCCGATATCGTCAATTGCGCATGAAGTTACAGAGCTGGTTATTAAGTTTGCTACATACGCTCTGGTGCCTAGGGCATTAAGTGTCATGTCTGAAGGAACATGAAAGCCGCTGCCTGAATTCGTACAGGCGTTACTTAATACGCCGGTAATGCTGTCAATTTGGCAGACGGAAACCGTATCATTTCCCGCATTAGAGACGTAGGCTAAAGTGCCGGAGGAATTAATTGAAATACCATCTGCACCATTAACTGGCCCACCGGTGGTATTGGCACAATTACTTAATGTCCCTGAGGTACTATCCACTTGGCAGAACGATACTGTTGATGCGGACATATTTGCGGCACTAATATTGGCTACATAAAGAAGCGTTTTATCTGGGTTAAGTGCAATTGCTTCAGGATTCACAAATGGACCTATTGTAATCGTTTGATTCGACGCAGTAATCGCACAATTAGTTAATGAACCATCCAGGCTACTTACATCACATAATGAAATGCTATTGCCAAGCCAGTTGGTGATATAGGCTTGCTGCGTTGGTATGGCCCCAATTACGGACACCGACAAGATATTTTCAGGTGCTGGTTGTGAGCACAAAAATGGGTCAGGATTATTATTACCAGGTCCTTGCGTTTTACATATTATCGGCCCACCACTGATGTTCGATGGAATTTGACTGCCATTAATTTGTAATGTGAGTAAACAAGACTGTTGAGGTGCTAATACAAAGGGATTAGTACAGCCTTCGCTAGTTTGGATAACTCCGGCAATAGGTTGCATCGTCAGTGTGCGTGTTACTCTTGTTTGATTGGTTACACTGTATTGCACTGTCTCTGAACTATTTGCGGGTAAGAGGAATGAGGTAGGTGTTGTGGGCGTGATATTAAAAACAGGTTTGCTTCCCGCGTGTAAATGATTAGCACTAGCAAGGGCAAGTAATCCAGCGCCCCAAATGGTTGGAATTATTTTTCTTTTGTTCATTGATTTGATCCTTAAATCATAACGTCATAGGAAATTAAATGATAATTATTAAGAAGGTTTAAAAGGGGGGGGCAAAGGCCAATGAGTAGCGTAAATCTTTTTCATTTAAATCTAATTCCTTTAGGGTCTGTTGACCTGTTTACTCTCTTGGCCAAAGCTAGCGAAATGTAAATAGACCTTAGTTACAGAGATATCATCTTATATCAGTAGTTTTTTTCACGGTCAATCATACAAGGCAATGGATAATAAGCCAATACAAAAATCATCGGATATTTTCATAAGAGAAAGTAATAACAGAAGGGCTTAAAGTGGAGACAGAAAATGTTAGTGGACAATATAGGTTTTTTATTTCAGCTTTAGGTAAGCTAGAAGAAAAGTTAGCGACACTCGACTTAGTCGAACGCGATGAGGCAGGTATTTTTAAACAGTTGGGCTCTATATAAAATAAAGGTACTGATGTGAAACGAATCATTGATGATGTTTTGATGGATTACTCATTAAATTATCAAGAGTTTGTGACACGATTCAGGCAAGATTATTAACTTTTTCATGACTCATATTATCACTTGTTTTCTCTCGAAGCCTTGCTAATTTTGACGCCAAGGCTTCGAGACAGGGCTAAGCACTTCCTCAGCTCGAATTAGTCGGGAGAGGTTATATAGTGCATCCACACTCGCGATCATCGAGTGCATCATTGAGTAAGGCAAGAGGGTATATTAAAAACATGGATGCTAAAGCCACACTCATCGCAAATGCTGCAAGTGTAAAAGTTATTGACGTAATGGTTGGTAAAATTGGGACAACGGTTGACAAAAAGATGCAAGCAGCAGCGCCTAAAACAAGGTCTTCTGTTTTCGCGGGTTTAGAGTTTACAAATGCGCGGAGTGTCAATAAGTAGGGACTTATTGCGAATGCGGCGCAGCCTACAAAGAAAGAGCCATAAGATACAGTTGCTTTACTTATCGCTGAACGTGTTGCTGACATAATATTCTCCAGATAGATTCGATGCCGTTTTGCGCAAAGTCTAATGAATAATTATTAAGGAAATATTAATAGAGACAATTTTTTAGCTGAGAAAAATTTATAATTTTTATGTTTGTTTATTGTTCATTTTGGTGGTCTGGCATTACTCTGGCTAAAAAATTTAATGGTTCTGCAATAATTTTTTTCTTTTCACTATGAGATAATTTTTTAATACAGCGTTCTACTTTCATTGCCTGAGCTTTGTTGCCATTAATTTGCCATGATTGAGCTATGCAAATTGGTTTAAAACTACGAGTGTATTTGCATTTTCCTGTTCCATTGACGTGTGATTGATAACGTTTATTGAGGTCATTTGTGTAGCCTGTGTAATATGTGTTGTTGCTGCAAAGTAAAATATAGACCCAATAATGCTTCTTGTCTGCTGTCATTATTTTCCCCTATGACTCCAATCTATGCGAAAGAATATATTATATAATTATAATCTAATAGAGATGAGTTGTTGTTTCTCGAGTGACTGTCATCAATCTTATAATGTAGTTTGATTTTATCCGATCCCAAACACTTGGGACATATTGCCAATAAACGACGCGTTACTCATGGTTGTAATTGTTGCTTACTATCAATAATGTGAGTAAATTTTAGGTTTATTTTGCTTGCGAATATACTAATTTTGAAATTCATTTTTTCCTAAAAAGAGTTTTTCCATCTTGTGTCCAAAAAAATTTCATGTTTTAAATGGTCAAGGCAGTTATTCAATTCAATTACCAAGCGGCTTTGTGTTATTCCTAAGTAGGCCATAAGACTACCTGTGCGATGCGCATCTTCAGTGCTCTTTATTGTGCTTTGTATGGTTGAAATGAGTTCAGCCGCATCTTTATAATATAGGTTGTGTTCTTGATGGGCTTCTTTTAAAGCGCTGAGTTTTTCTTTTATAAGTGCTACCGAAAAATTTCTTTGGGGTGCTTTACTAAAGAAAATAAATTTATTTCCATAACGCTCATATTGAGTAATATATTTATTAACACCATCACATAGTTTTGTTATTTTTTTTTCATAATATTTTACAGAATCAGATAGGAAATTATACGACTTAGGATCCTCAATGATGCGTACATCCATTAAATAGGGAATTGAGCTTGCTCTTAATCCCGCTTCATAAGCATTATTAGCTCTATCTAGATATTTTGCCTTGATTTTTGCGCTAAAAATGGCCGGCTTATCAAATTTATGCAAAGCCCGGCTTGAGTAACATGATGCTCGACTTTCGCTTATTATTGACTCTGTAGCCTCAGTATTCCTATACGGGGAGACTTGTATTCCTGTACCGTTATATTCCAAAGGATATCCAAAAATGTTGCCGTTAAGCCAATCATGAAGATAAAAAAATCCTCCGCCATGTACAATGGTAATCACTTCATCGCCATCTATGGGCTTTGTAAATTTCTCGCCCCAATGAGGGGCTTTTCCTCTTGTTCTGTTCATTTTTAGAACGTATTCTGACTTTGCGGGATCTTCGAGTTCTGTCAATTTTCGGTTTACCTTAACCCAATTTAAAAAGTCTTTAAATTCATTTATTACTTTATTTTTTAGTCGGGGGGAAGGTTGTTTTTGATAATAGTAAAGAGCGGATCTTAGTCCATTGTCTTCGTCAAAATAAGAAACAGAGTGTTTTTTGGAGAACAACGCATAAAGTAACATCATAAATAGATTCAAGTCGTCTTTTTGGGAAAAAATATCTAGAATATGATTGATTTTATGATCAATTTCTCCTTGTAGAATTTTTTCTACAGAGGTATTTGCAATTTCATCAATTATTTCATGTCGAGGGATTATAGGCAGGGAATAATTATTTTTTATATTAAAAAATTTAGAAAACATGATTTATTGAGCGTATTCAGCAATAATGATCTATGATTTTTAATTTTACAATAAGCAAAAACTATTTACCAGTATGTCCCATAATATCTCTTCACTGATTGAGATATTATGGGACCCGTGCGCAACGGCAGAGGGCATCGCAAGTCTATACTCCCCTGAAGACAAATTTTATCTTGTTCTGTGTTGGCATTACCAGGGCTGAAGTTGGTTGCCTAATTGTTGGTGCTCGTGCTCATTAAGAGGATTTTTATCCTTGATATAGATTTTATCTAGATTTCGCCTATCAACCCGCTCACCTTCTGAGGTAATCAAATGTGCCTCCATATTGTATATATGGAGTGTCACACTGCTACCTTCCCCTAAGTCTTTTCGACGTTTTAGTTGATGTACAAACGTATCCTTTAAATTATCGCTGTTGCTATGGAATCTATGGCGGTCAAACTGTGCAACACGCCGCGCTAAATTTTCTCTCGTAGGTTGGTAATACTTTTCAGATATAGGTCCTTCAAGAACAGTTACAGTACCCTTATATTTATGGTCATGAATTGATGTTTTTTGCCTTGGAGCAAACGCAAGAGCCCAGATTGAAAAAGGATTTGTTTTATCTGCATGATCATAGATGAGATATCTACCAATGCCGCTTGTTGTGATGATTGTTGAGTCTGCCGGTGTATAAACAGAATGATCTAGTGCTAATGTACCTTCTTCAAGTAATTTCGGTATTAAGCTGGAAACCGTATCATAGTTTATAACCTCCAACTTACTAATTGCTTCTGTAATGGCTTTACAATTCTTTTGCTTTATATGCTCAATTTCGGGCATTATCTTACTTCCTTTTTATCCTGTTGATAACTCATCTTTGTCATAGGTATAGCGAACTGAAATTAAAAAATCAACTCTATTAACTTAACGCCAGTTTCGGAGAAGCAATCAGAACAGTGCTTATTCCTCTCCGATCTGTTCGGGCTGATGAGGCGTATAGCGCCGCCTCGAAGCCTTCGCGCCAAGATTAGCGGCGTTTCGAGACAGCATAAATGCCTTCTCAGCGAACGGATCGAAGAAAAGTAAGTTTTTACTCAATCATTATCGCTCCTCTATAATTCTATGAATATAGTCAAATTTATAATCAATTAACTCTAGATAGTAAGACACTTTCGCGCTAAAATCCTAAGTTAATTTTTTTGAAGAGACACTTATGTTGGAAGTAAACCAAATTAGCCTTAATCTGGTGGATCTGGATAAGCGAGTAGAAGCGCTTCGGGGGTATCTTTGACTTTGAGACCAAGAATGAGCGCTTGGAAGAGGTTGTTCGTGAACTGGAGTCATCCACTGTTTGGAATAATCCTGAAGTAGCTCAGGCTTTAGGTCGTGAACGAACTCAGCTGGAAAATGTTGTTTTTACGTTAAGCGGCTTGAGTCAGTCTATTATTGATTTAACCGAATTATTTGAATTGGCGCGCGAAGAAAATGACGAGCAAGCCATTAATGAAATAGGTGCTGAATTAGAGACTATTGAGCAGAAAGTTGCTGATTTGGAATTCAGACGGATGTTTTCTGGACGGATGGATGGCTGCAATGCCTACTTAGACATTCAATCCGGTTCAGGTGGTACGGAGGCTCAGGATTGGGCAGAAATGTTGTTGCGTATGTATTTACGCTGGGGTGAGCAACATGGATTTACTACCGAACTTATCGAATGCTCACCGGGGGATGTTGCTGGTATTAAAAGTGCAACCATTTATTTTCAAGGCGAATATGCCTTTGGTTGGTTGCGTACGGAAACAGGGGTACATCGCTTAGTTCGCAAATCCCCCTTTGATTCTGGTAACCGGCGTCATACATCGTTTGCAGCGGTATTTATTTCCCCTGAAATTGATGACGACATTGAAATTGAAATTAATCCAGCCGATTTACGTATTGATACGTATCGCGCTTCTGGAGCGGGTGGTCAGCACGTTAACCGAACTGACTCTGCGGTGCGGATAACGCATGCTCCTAGTGGTATTGTTGTTCAGTGCCAGAACGACCGCAGTCAACATCGCAATAAAGATCAGGCAATGAAACAATTGCGTGCTAAATTGTATGAATTGGAAATGCAAAAGAAAAATGCTGAGCAGCAAGCATTGGAAGCCAGCAAATCAGACATAGGTTGGGGATCACAAATTCGTTCTTACGTATTGGATCAATCTCGTATTAAAGATCTGCGCACTGGTGTTGAGACGAGCAATACCCAAGCTGTATTGGATGGTGCATTGGATCAATTTATCGAAGCCAGTTTAAAGGCAGGAGTAGGGGTAGCATGACAGAAGAACAAGTAGAACATTTAGATGAAAGCGAAGTCTATCATATACGCAAACAAAAATTAGCAGAATTACGTTCTGGGGGTTTTAATTTTCCGAATGAATTTCGTCGTGAGCATTTAGCGGCTGATTTACTCAAAGCGTATGCTGAATTAGGAAAAGAAACTTTGGCGCAACAACAAGTTAAAGCATCTGTTGCGGGGCGTATTGTCTTAAGACGTATTATGGGGAAAGCCAGCTTCTTCCATATTCAAGATGTTTCAGGACGTATTCAAATTTACATTAGAGCAAATGACCTTCCTGAACTCTACGAACAATTCAAACACTGGGATTTGGGAGACATCGTTGGCGTTAGTGGGGAATTATTTAAAACCAATACTGGCGAATTAACCCTCAATGCAGAACATATTGAATTATTAACTAAATCCTTACGGCCTTTGCCTGATAAATTTCATGGCCTGGCCGATCAAGAAGTTAAATACCGTAAGCGTTATGTTGATTTGATTGCAAATGAGGACAGTCGTACGACATTCCTGATTCGTTCACGCTTAATTCAAGCGTTCAGACAATTCATGGATAAAAACCAGTTTTTGGAAGTTGAAACCCCAATGATGCACCCCATTCCTGGTGGTGCGGTAGCCCGTCCTTTTATTACGCATCATAACAGTCTGGACATGACGATGTATCTGCGTATTGCGCCTGAGCTTTATTTAAAGCGATTGGTTGTTGGTGGTTTTGAGCGGGTGTATGAAATTAATCGTAATTTCCGCAATGAAGGTATTTCTACACGCCATAATCCTGAATTTACTATGGTTGAATTTTATCAGGCTTATGCTGACTATAATGACTTGATGACGTTCACCGAGCAATTATTACAGTATTTATGTGATGTGGTTTTAGGGACTCGTCAGGTTGAATATCAAGGACAATCAATTGATTTTAATCAACCTTTTACACGCATGACAGTAAAAGAAGCCATTTTGCATTATCATCCGCAAATTAGTGCTCAACAGTTAGAAAGTGTTGCGGTATGCCGTCAGATTTTACAAGAAAAAGGATTTGCGTTTAAAGAAACCGATGGCTTAGGCAAGTTACAAATGATACTGTTTGAAGAAACTGTAGAACATCAATTGTTCCAGCCTACATTTATTACGGCGTATCCGACAGAAATATCACCTTTAGCCCGTCGTAGCGACAGCGATCCAGAAGTCACTGATCGTTTTGAGTTTTTCATTGCTGGTCGTGAAATTGCTAATGGATTTTCAGAGTTGAATGATGCTGAAGATCAAGCAGAACGTTTCCGTAAGCAAGTGGAAGAAAAAGATGCCGGTGATCTTGAAGCCATGCATTATGACAGCGATTACATTGAAGCTTTAGAATATGGATTGCCGCCTACTGCAGGTGAAGGGATTGGCATAGATCGATTGGTCATGTTATTTACGAACTCTCAATCGATTCGTGACGTGATTTTATTCCCACATTTGCGGCAATAATTTTGCAATCCCTTTGTTAGGTAGGGTATTGAAGTCCATGAACAATAATTTTTTTTCGAGAGAAAAAGAGACTTCAGACCCTACTGCTTTTTATCAGGTGATTTATGTCGGTTGGTGAATTTCAAAAAGCAGTTACATACATAAAAGAAACCCAGGACATAGCTTTATTTGCAACAATGGCCGATGCACGGTGGTATTCTGCATTTGGCGCATCGCCTTTATTTTTTGTTATGCTTCCTTTTATTGGTCTTTTATTAACGATTAATGCGTTAATCAATGCTTATCGCCTTAGTAAGGCGCATAATCAAAATTTGGATCAGTGGTTTGGTTTTGTTGTCTCTGCACTTTGTGCTGTTTTAGGCAGTGTGTCGCTTTATGGCGCAGCAATTTCTGTTTTTTGGGGCGTTAGCTTTGCTGCTGGTCCGTGGTTCTTTTTTAGCAGTTTAATGGTGGCCAGTCTTCACCAAATTATGATGGTGGGTATTAATTTTCATAGAGCTTATGAAGCTTTGCAAGGAAGTTCTCAGCGCATGCACCATCTTCAAGCCGCGTTAAATAATTTGTTTATTCTTGGTTTATTATTTGCAGCTGTTGGTTCGGTTCTGTTTGTGATGCTATTTCCTAGTGTTGCGCCATTAGTTGGTGTGGGTTGTGCTATGGTCGCGGTTACTTTTACTGGCTTGGATATTTTATGGCGAATTGTTCCCCATAATTGGAAATTAGCCATTAAAGGTTTTTTGAATCTGGGCAAGCCCGAATTGGTGCAGGATGATGCCTGGATGTCAAAACAAGAAGTACAATTTTACCTTGATAAAACTCAGGAAAAAAATCCTAATCATCATCGCTTATTTACGCGTTTTGACTACAGTGCGAAAGTAAGAGAAATGGATGTGGAGTGTGCACAGGACTATTTAGATGAAATTATTTCTAGAAAAATAGCGTCTTTTGGAAAATTAACTCTGGATGAAAAAGCACAGCATAAAGTGTCCGTGTTAGAAATATTGCGTGATACATTAGTTGATTTTAAGTCTTCCAAAAAAGATCTATTAAAGGATTATCCCTTAGCATTTCAAAGTTTTTGGGCTGAAAAGGGCGATGTAGAGCAAATATTTGACGCAGTTTTAGTCTGTCAAGAAAAATGCCAACAAGCAAACCTTGCTGATGTAACGAACAGCATGGTTAATCCATAATGAACAGTACATTTTGTACTGCTTCAGCTCACGAGGGGTTGTTGACATTTCTACTATCTTGGCCAAAATAGGCTGATTTTGGCTCAAGCGAGCGAAATGTCAATAGACTCTAGAAAGTGCAGAAAATTGGTTAATTATATTCTGTTTTTTCTTTTTTTGATCAAAAGAAAGGCGATATGCGTTTTTTATTTCTATACTTAAGGTAATTATGCCTTGTTTGGGAATGAATCATGCCTAACGAATTTATCCGACAACGAATCCATGATGTAAATATTGAGAAATATCCCCAGTCCTTTGAACCCCATCAAGGTTCTTTGACGGTTGGTGATCTTCACGGCAACCCGGTTAAATTACTTTATTCCTTAATACGTCACAATGCATTTAAATTTAAAGAAGGAATAGATCCTGAACAAGCTTATGATGAGTTTGTAACGCTTTACAATGAGAGTGGAAACATAACGACTATTAATGGTAACAATCAGGAAGAGATTGGCTCAAAGATAAGATCTTTAGAGATATCCATTCAGCGAGCAGTAGAAGGAAATAAAACAAGCACAAGTTTTCCGCCGCTAAGCATTTTACTCGAAAAAATAGGAACCAGTTCTGCTGATTTAAGTAGCGAGGGTGTTGCCCATATTAATAAACTCATTGACGAGAAAATTCAGCAAGTAATTCCGGCTGAGAGTACGCTTGCGACAGAGATTGCTTCTTTAAATTTAAAGCTCAAAGAAAATTCTGACGATCCACTGGTAACAGAATGGACAGAAAAACTTGAGATCTTAACTGACTTGCAAAAAGCACAAATAAGAATTGCATCTGTAAGCAAAGATCAAGCGGAAGTTGCTGTACAAAAAGAAAATATTGAAAAATTAAATGCCCAGGTAAAAGCAAATTTTCCTGCTATTATTGATCGCTTTAATGCATTTTTAGATAAGTTGGAAGTTGACCGTAAACCTGGACTAATTCGCTTAATTGGTGATGAATTGGCTGATCGAGGCAAAAATGATTATTTTATGCTGGCCTTTATGAATTATCTTAAAAAAAAGGATGTAAATTTTAAAATTACTATTTCTAATCACAGTAATGAATTTATTACCTTCAATGAGGGTGTTCAAAGTGATGTTGTAAGTTCCTATGATCGGCCTTCATTAGCGGGATTAAAACTTTTGTTGGATAATGGCATTGTTTCAAAAGCGACGATGGATGGCTGGGTTAATAATGCGTACACGCCTAATTTGAAAGCCATTGACTACCAACTTGCAGATGGAAATCCACCAACCATACGACTGTTTACCCATGCACCAGTTCGGTTTGATATTATTGAAAAAATTGCAAATAAACTTGGAGTGGGCTATCAGGAAGGAACTGCTAATGCTCTAGCACAGACGATTGATTCCATTAACGCTGCATTGGCTGAGCATATTCAAGCTGGTACTATTCATACCCTATGCACTATATCACCAGACATCGATCCTGCGGGTTTAAGCCCACAAGAAATAGAAGCGCATCCTTTGGTCTACTTGATTTGGAATCGTTGGAATCCTACGGTTGATCAAGATGAAACAGCTAGGCCTGCTGAAATGAAAGGATTTTTTGATGTAACACGTTATAATCTGGAGTATTACCATGGACATGACGGTGCTTTTAGTAAGTCCCCTCATGTTTTTAATTTGGATAATGGTATTGGTAAAAATAAAGTGTCTGACGATGTTCTCATGGAGCAACTTAAAGGGGCCGAAGAAGAACTTGAGAAAAGTGAACGCCAGCTGGTGAACATTGATACTAAGCTTGCTAGCGGGGAACTAACTCAAGAGGTGGCGGATACTCAGAAACAACACGTACAAAAAAATATAAATATTTATCGGGCTGCCATTGATGCTTTTCATTACACTGCTTTTTCAGCGGATACGAATGGTTTAGCTGCGCCAACACGTAGTTTTGTGGACAGGATTCCTGGCTTCAATGCGGTTAGAGCGTTTTTCGCCGATGTTTCTAAAGCTATTGCACCAAATAATGCGACAACAACTGCTCTTCTACCGCAAAGAAGAACGGTTAATGTCACCGATGTCCATGATTCAACACATCAGGATACCAAGAGCGAGTCTGCTGTGAATTTGGTTGTCAAACAAACAACAGCACAAAAAGCACAAGGGTGGTTTAATGCCGCAGTAGGAACGATGGCTAATACCGCCAGACAATTCGCTAGTGTTGTAAGAGAACAGGTATTATCCCGAACTGATCCTAATTATAAAGCAAAACAGGAATTCTCTGCCGCAATGGTTCTTATAAGCACAGATGTTGGGCAATATAATGTAGCTAAGGATGAGCTTAAATTATATGAAGGCGGAGCAAGAAAATATACTGTCGAAGAAGTAAAAGCTTATATGCAAAAAATGATTGCTGCGGCTGCAAATTTGAAAAAGATGGAAATTCCTGCCGGTGTCGACGATATAGCAAAAAAATATCAAGGCGATCCAAATACAAATAATAGGAACCTATGGAGTAATTACCAAGATGGTATGCGGATTCGCCGCGGCGCGGATAGCTATGATGCCTTATTTGATAGAATAGGTGTGAAATTAAAGGGGCAATTGGATGTAGAGCAACTTTTAGCCCAAGAAACTGCAAAACAACAACATGTTGATACACCTATGCGTCATACTAGCCAGAATGAGCCTGCTGAGAATTTAGCGGCTCAACAAACAATGGCGCAAAAAGCACAAGGCTGGTTTAATGTTGCAATAGCAACGATAAGCAAAACTGCTAAACAATTTGCCAGTGCAGTACGCGAAGAAGTTTTATCTCGAACTGATCCTGACTACAAAGCAAAACAGGAATTTTCAGAAGCGATGATTCATATAAACCGAGAGGTTGGTAAGTATAATGCGGCTGCGGATAGGCTTAAGTTGTATGTGGGGGGAGCGCATAAACGGAGTGTCGAAGAGGTAAACGCTGACATGCAAATAATGACAGCGGCCGTTGCCAATTTGAAAAAGCTAGAAATACCCGCTAGAGCGGAAGATATAGCGGAGCACTATAAATTAGATGCAAAAAATAAGATAGGCTGGAGTAATTACAAAGAATGCATGATGATTAGAGACGGAATTAAAACACCTGAAAACTTATTTAAGGATATACGCGAGAAGTTAAACCCACAACCGTATGCACATGCCTGGCCAAAATCGCAATCTCATGAACACCACACCCTGGCAGTAAATAATCATTCAGTTGCTGAAAATAAAGTATTAACTCAGGAAAGCAAAAAGAAATTGCATGATGATTTGCCAAGAGAACAAGGCGAAATTGATACAGAAAGGGAAGGGCAAAGACAACATCTTTAAATAATGTGCGTTTTCGCTTCGTTCGGTGAGCTAAGGTTGTACTTGATCTCTTATGCGAAATTGATGTTAATATATGGAAAACGTATAAAAGAGAGCTATTATGCCTAAACCTTTTACTTATCGGGCGGTTACTGCAAATTGTGGTAATGATACTCTTGGCACCGAAGCAAGTGCGCAAATTGTTCATTTACTTATTGACGGTGAGGGGGTAGATTTTATCGTAATCAACTGCCAAGAAGTTGATTTTGAAAAAACAAGGCTACAGTTAGAACGTCTAGTCAAGGAAAAAGGTTATTGTGTTAAGTGCCTGGCGACAATGGTTACTCATACTAAGCCTTCAACCCAATTTCATTCGAATACTGGAATTGCTACTTATGTCCTCCATAAATCCGATTTGACTTTTCAAACTGAGTCAGCAATAGCGGCTAGGCGTAATGGTAAACGTTTTAGTGGCAGTGGTTATAATAAAGGGGGCATGGTTACTGATTTTACAATAACAAGAAATGAGGGGGAGCCTGAGGAAGAGCGTATTAAGATACAATCTATTAGTGGTCATTTAGATTCAAATAACAGCAATAAACGTAATGATGATTGGGCTAATCTACATAGGGCCAGCTCAAAAGAAAAAGTCGAGTCTTGGGAGGCTCTTGTCTTAGTATGTCCTAATTTAAAAATTTCCGGTTATGATGCAAATACTCGCGATAAGTTAGAAGGGGATTATGCCATTAATTTATTGATGGATAGACCTGATGCTCCTGAAGTACAGGCCTTTCATAAAGCGCCTTTTGCCGACCGGCATTTTAGCTCTGAGGTGACTTACAGTAAATTAGGTAAGGACTCAATTGAAGATTCCAAACGTCGTGGTTACGCAAAGCAGGGAATGCTCGATTATGTGGGGATTGCTGATGGTAACGAGCCCAATGAAACGATAACTACAGAGCATGTTATTAACATTGGCATGGAGGATTCTACGGAAAGAGACCATGCGGTACTTGTTAGTCCTCCGCAAGAATACAGTGTAGCAAAGCCCGAATTTGAGGTAGTTAAGGGCCAAATTGCTTCGCGCCTTCATCATGCGGCGCCGAAATTAGCCGAAGAAATTCGTCATTTGAGTGAAGATGAACAAAGTAAACATCAATTGGTACGTATCTATAATACCTATTTAAGTACTAATGGTTTATTAAATAAAGCAATAGCACTACAGACACCGAAATTAGAACTCTTAAATCGTTTAGCCGGGGCCGAATTCTTAACGAGCGATGAAGTAAAGAAACAACTTGCAGATACTTTATTTAAAAACACAAATTGGTGTGAAGGCGCACCAGAAACATTGGTTACAAAACAGCATCTAACACAAGTTTTAATTGAGTCCTTATCTTGTTGCCAACATGAACCAGGAATTAAGGCTCGTCTTAACTGGTATTGCGAATTAGAGGCAAAAATAAATGAGAATCCTCACCTTGATCCCGTGCATGAGTTTAAAGAACGAGCTATTACTGAATACATTGAAGCGCGAGGGAAATTTGTCAATGCGTTGCAGCATTATGAACATCGGGATGAGCCCTTACGCAAGAATTTCCAAGAAACAGGCGCCAATGTTTTAGCACATATTGATTCAATAGTTACTCCAGATTCTGAGGTGATGAGTCAACAATACGTTGGTATAAAGAGTCTTGATCAGTTAACTCGAATTGCCGGTGCGTGCCAGCGCGCTTGCGAAGAGATTCATTCCAGAAAAGATCTTATCCCTCAGATTACGCGAGAATTAGGTGCTCTTTCTCAAGAGTCTTCAGGTAGAGCATCTACTGTATGGAATGCTTTAAGTAGTGCCTTAAACGCATTTATTCAGGCTGTTGCAGCAATTGTTGGTATAAACCTCCCCAAAACGCCAAATATCGCGAGCAAGGGGGGGCGTTTAGCTAATTCGATTTCAGATTATAAATCAGTATTACAGGACTTGCATACAGAGCCTGCAGCCGGTAATTCGCTTCTGGAAGTGCCCGAAGTAGCACGCGATGAAGAACAAAAGCCACCAACAAATCTTTAATAAGAATGAATTTATCTGAACGAATAGTTTTTTACGCTTATTGTATCAAGGCATGTACACGATTTTATCGTAATAAAATTATTTAAATATCAAAAGGTTATTCCCTGTCAATATAAGATTGGTCATTTTTTTATCCATTTCTGAAAAAATGGATAATGCAGTTTATTGCAACAGCTGTGCTATTTAAGAAATTGACCACGGATATGCACTATGTATAATACGAACACTTCGTGTTATTTTTTTTGGTGTTTAGATATATGGCAAGTAATGCTCTGGTGGTAGCTAATCCTGAGATGCTTCAGGAACTTTTTAATACGCCAAGCATTCTAGAAGAACAGAGTTTTCTCAACTTGTCTTCTGAAGTGATTGTTAATTTAATGGATGAGCTAAATGGCGACTCGCTCTATTGGGCTGTCCGGAATTTGCTTTGCCGTAAGCATGAAGAAGACCGGGGTTGGCAAATTAAATGTCTGAAAAAATTAGGGTGTGTTGACATTTTGTCGTTAACATATTGAAAAATATGAGGCAAA
>NZ_JH413811.1:0-9330 GCF_000162755.2 Legionella drancourtii LLAP12 | reverse complement strand
CTGCAAAAGTTATTGCTGCGTGTATGCCGCATATGGATATCGACAGATGCCTTGATGTATTTAATCGGATTCTTCCTTATTTAGATGACAGTAATTGGTTCGTACGTGAGGCCGTATTGGAGATTGTTGGTGCATCGATGCCTTATCTGGATAATGAGAAACGTCAAGAAGCTTTTAATGCCATTCTTCCTCATTTAAATGATAATAATTGGGTTATTCGTGATGTATTATTAGACGTGATGCTCCAATTAATGCCCTATCTTAGTGAGGAGCATCATCAGCAAGCCTTTGCCGTAATTCTGCCGAATATAAACGATAATGACTGGAGTAATCGTTATATGGTGCTTCAGGCTATGCTCTTGTTTATACCTTATCTTAACGAGAATAATTGTCATAACGCACTCCAAGCGGCTCTTCCTAAATTAAATGATACGAATTCAGTGGTTCGCGGAATGGCACTTCAGGTTATTATTCTTTTTACCTCACATTTTGAGAGTAAGTATCATCAGGAAGTGCTTGATGAAATTCTTCTAAAATTAAACGACAACAATTCGTACGTTTGCGCTATGGCACGTAAGGCCATTACTAAATTTATGCCATATCTTAATCAGAAAAGGCGTCAGATCGTAATTGAAATGCTGCTGACAAAATTAGCGGTTCACGACAATTTAATTCGTGAAGCTGCATTGCAAGATATTTTGCTATGCATACCGTGCCTTAATAACGAGTGGCGTCAGAAGGTGCTTGAATTAGTTTTGCTGCAATTAAATGACAGTGATTGGAAAGTTAGTCGTGCGGCAATGCAGGTGTGTTGTGCTTGCATACCTTACCTTAATGATGAGCAACGTCAAAAAGTGTTGCAAAAGGTTTTTCCTAAAATAAGTGATGAGCGTTGGGAGCTTTGCGAAGAGGCCTTAAAAATTATTCTTTCATGCAGTTTGTATCTAAATGCTGAAGAGAGGCGCTTACTCTCTAGACAACTGGCCGAATACATTAATGAGAATTCATTAACCCGTTGGGTTGATGAATTGTCTCGCCATTATAAGGAAACCGGTTCCTTCCCCACTGATTGTGAGTTTTTCTAAAGCTGATGGCCATGCTTTTGAGTGTCACTACATTTCCTCTTGGCCATAGTCGTCAAGTTAAGGAGTTTAATCTTACATATTCTCGCTCCATTCCCTTAACTTGACGCCTAGACCCCAAGAGGAGAAGGGGGATTTTTCTTTAGCGCACTTCTTCAATCTGAATGGCTCGAAATAAGGTTTTATTCGCTATTATCCCAGTCATCCATTAAGCGGTTTCTTCATTGACTTCTTTCTAAACCCCCTTGCAATAGAAAAATAAAATACCACAAAGAGCATTAAAAGAACAAACGCACATAAATGTACTATACTTTTGGTTAAAACACGAACGGATTGTGTGGTAAAAATGGCAGCCAACACCAACTCAAATGAAATTGTAAATAAAATCAAAAATAATCCGGCTCCTGTGATTTTGGAGCAAAAAGAATTATCTAGTGAAATTAGAAACAAAATCAAAAGTAATCCGGCTTCGGCGATGTTGGAACAAAAAGAATTATCAGAAGCCACAATAGGTATTTTAGGTTCGTATTTACGTGGGCTAAGAATGTCACGCGGCGTGCTTAATAAATTCGATGAAAAAGAACAAAATGCACAAATTGTTCGTGAGCTTAAATACATTAGTGAACATAATTATCTACTATTCTTGGTTTTAACAAGGCAGTATGATCGTATTCACGAAATTTTTTTTGATAAAGACTTATTTGCCCGCGAGCTTGCTTTAATAGCAGAAATTAAACGCGAAGAAGCACGGACTGCAGCGAAGGTGCAACAACAAACACCATTTTTTGATCCCTTAAAACCACAAACAACAACCACAAATACGCCTACAGCATCGAGTTCATACACGCCACGTGATTATTCTCCCTTTTTTACCCAGGGTGTAACCAACATGGATTTGTATCGCTATTATGAACAAGAATATCGACGTGTCAGTTATGCGCATTATACAGCTCAAACTCAAGTTCTTGATACGGCATACCATGGTCGTGCAGCACGAATGATGCGGGCTATTGATTCTCTCGATGAGAATTTCGAGAGACATCACAGCATTCGTCGTGAAATAAAACAGATGCGTCAACGTTATACTGAAGAGCGCGATGCGATTATGAGTCGCTCTATAGCTCGCCAAGATGTACACGCTGCAAAAAAACAATATGAGGACCTGCTCAAACTAGATCAAAAATATGAAAAGGCATTCGCTACAGTTCTAGAAAAAAATCAGAATGAGCCTGGATTTGCAGAAATTTATAAAGAAGAGCTAGAAGAAACGCAACGTTATAAAGAAGAGCTGGAGAGCAATGATGAAGTTTATGCGGAAAAATTAGCAGAGATTACACCGCATTTAGAACGAACGAATCAAGCGGCCAAGGCAAATATAGAAGAGAATTTAAATGCGCTTATTGGTGATATAGGTGAATTACCAATTGATTTATTGAATAAAGGTCAACAGCAAGAATTAAATAGAGCAGTGTCTCGATTAACAGCGCTTAAAGAGCAAGTAAAAGACGCCGATAGTCTTGAGCAGAAAGAGGAGTTACTTGCTAAATGTTCTCAGGAAGTAGAAATAATTAAGCGTATTGCCTATCCACTTATGACTGGGCAATTAAAACAACAATTCGAAAAAGATGTAGATATGTTTCAGAAAATAGCCAAAGATCAAGATACGCTAGGTCTTAATGCAGCTCCATTTCAAGAAGATATTGTAGAGGCTGTTGCGCAAGCACATGCTATTGATGAGATAGCAGAATATGAGTTAGGTGCGGAAATACCAAAAGAATCTCTTGTAAATGCACAAAATAGCAACCTAGGGCATAAGATCCATGGCGCTAATCACGATATAGCGAATCAATCTTCAATTGAAGCGCAGCGTCGACTAAAGCTGTCACTGCATAGTTCGCGTGATGTTGCTAAGAATCCAGATAGTTCAATGGATGAAAAGATGAATGTTATAAACACTACTTTAGCAAGAATAGCAACAAAATTAGAAGGAATAGGAAGTGAAGAGGAGTTGAGCGATGAGGATAATATGATTATTAGTGAGATTAATGCACAAATTAGGGAAGTAACAGAGTATAAAAATTTTGAAGATCTACCAAGGGAACTTATCCAATCATTGTCCAATAATTTTGATAAGTTAGCCGCAAATCATGAATTTTTCGAGGAAATCAAAGAAAAATTTGCAATAGTGTCTGAGTTGATGCAAAACAGTGATGAATATTCAGCACGGCAATCTGTCCATATTTAAATGAATTGGATTAATTATTAATATTAATTGTTTTTATATTTAATTAATTTTGATAAGATGGTCAGTTTTTAATTAGTTATAAGGAGAATAAAATGCCATCACCAGTTGATAATTTATTAGATGCACTCAAAGCAAAAAAATATGACGTCGCAATAGCTCTTATTACGGAGGATCCTAAGTTAGTTAATACTATAAATCCTGTAACAGGATACTCAATAATGAAAACTTCTATTACAGGAGGAAGACCACTTGATTTAATTAAATTTCTTGTGAGCCAACCTGATTTCAATTTTACCTACTTGAATGTAACTGCAGATAATGTAGAGGAAGATGAAACGAATATTGATGTTATTCTTAAGTTTGGACGAAAAGATGTATTAGAGTTCTTGCTTAACGATCCCCAAATTATGCCTAAAATTATTTTAAATAATCAGCAATTAACTTATGAAAGTGCTGTGAAAAAATTGGAAGCTGTCCGTGCTACATTTAATAAAGAACACAGCAAATCAGCAACTTCTATATTTACTGAGCGTGCAAAAGCAAGAGTCGATAATCTAGAAAAAATGATTCCCATGCTTGCTGAAGCAACAATAAAATATGCGGTCGCAAAAGATGATCCCATTTTATGTATACGATTGGAAAAAGCAGGTGTTGATTTGGACAAACCATTAAGTTCAGAAAAAAAACCAGTTCAGTTATTAAATCGATCTAACCCCAAATTATTAGAATGGTTTATGGGTGAGCGTTTTGCAAACAAGGCTGCTAAAAGAGCTGTCGTTGATCCTGATTGTTTGAATAAACAAAGAGAAGCTCAGTCTCAATTGGATGCGGCACGTCAAGGATTCTTTGCAGAAGGAGCACGAATTCTTGGTAAAGCAACTGCTGGGCGTCTAGAGCGTATGAAAGAGGCTGATAAAATTAGTCCTCCTAGTAGAAAGTTGTAATAATAGATAGCTAAGTGACGTAGCCCGGATTAGGCATCGCCTAAATCCGGACTACGAGTGGTTCTTGATCTATATTTTGGGATATCCAACCCGAACGAATGGCAGTAAGAACCTTCAATCTTTCTGCATAACCTTTATTACATCCCCGAATAATTCGGTCCGCCACCGCCTTCAGGGGCATGCCAAACGATGTTTTGTCTTGGATCCTTAATGTCACAGCTTTTACAATGAATGCAATTTTGCGCGTTAATTTGCAATCTAGGACCATTTTCCTCTTCGACAATTTCATACACCCCAGCGGGACAGTAACGGCTCTCGGGAGAGGCATATTTGTTTAGATTAACATCAATAGCCAGCTGTGGTTTTTTCAACTCTAGATGACAGGGTTGATCCTCTTCGTGAAAGGTACCGGTTAAGAACACGGATGAAAGTCGGTCAAAGGTAAGCACATTATCTGGCTTAGGGTACTCAATTTTTTTTGCTTTTCTCGCTAATTGCAACGTATCGTGATCCGCATGATTTGCCAGAGTCCATGGCGAATTACCACCAGTAATATAGGTTTCAAATGCCGCATTAATTAAACCGGGGATTAGACCATATTTAAATCCTGGTCTTATGTTACGTACTGAATAAAGCTCTTTTTCTAGCCAGGAATTCTTTACTTTTTCTGAATAGCGCGTTAATTCCAATTGCGTATCACTAGTTTGCTGTAAGCTTTCAAAACACGCTTCAGCTGCAAGCATAGCTGATTGCATTGCGGTATGAATGCCTTTGATTTTAGGAACATTAAGAAAACCCGCTGCATCACCGATCAGGGCGCCGCCAGGGAAGGTCAACTTTGGTAAGGATTGCCAACCCCCTTCATTTAGTGCGCGCGCACCATAACTAATTCGTTCGCCGCCCTCTAAAACAGAGCGAATGAATGGATGGGTTTTAAAACGTTGTAATTCGGCAAAAGGGCTAAGCCAGGGATTTTTATAATCCAAACCAACAACAAAACCAACGGCAACACGCTGTTTGGACAAATGATAAATAAAGGAACCACCATAGGTTGCGTGGTTCATTGGCCAGCCCACAGTATGAATAACTTTACCTGGTTCATGTTTGTCTGCATTAACTTGCCAAATTTCTTTAATTCCTAAACCATAGGTTTGGGGATTGGCTTTGTCTCTTAGATGATAACGAGCCATTAATTTTTGGCTCAGTTGTCCACGACATCCTTCTGCTAATAAGGTTTGTTTGGCCAGTAAATTCATTCCCGGCTGATAATTATCGGTTTTCTCTTTATTTTTATTGATGCCAACACTGCCTGTAGCAACACCAATCATTTGGTTTTTATCATTATAAAGTGCTTTGACTGCTGCAAAGCCTGGGTAAATTTCACAACCTAAAGCCTCCGCTTGTCTTGCTAGAAACGCGCACAACTCACCTAAGCTAATAATGTAATTCCCTTCATTATGCATTGGTTTGGGGGTAGGGAGTTTATAGGCATGTTTGTGCGTAAGAAAATAAAAAAGATCTTTGCTTACAGGCGTATCTAAAGGGGCATTTTGCCAAGTGTCAGGCAATAGCTCTTGAAGACTTCTGGGTTCTAATACGGCCCCAGAAATGATGTGTGCCCCAACTTGGGCGCCTTTTTCTAAAATACAGACCGAGAGTTCTTTTCCTGCGGCTAAAGCCAATTGTTTCAGTTTAATCGCGGCAGATAATCCCGCCGGACCTGCTCCGACGATGAGTACATCAAATTCCATGGTTTCGTATTCCACACGCGCTCCTACGTACAAAAAATAAAATAATGACTTTACTGAATTACTACTGTCTTAGCGACAATAAGCTGCTCTTCTGTGCTCTGGCACGCAAACAATAATTCATTTTCGCTCAAGCAAGCGAAATGTCAACAGAATCTAGTTTAATATCAAGAATATATTGATATTCCGGCATGAAAACTAATGCTGTTTTGGGTAAAATGTGTGGCGATTAATTCTATGCATGTTATTGGCTTTATTTTTTTTTGCGTTTGCTTGGACTTTTTCTAATCAGTTTACTTTTAACATAAACTAATGAACGTGCGTGGCTAAATCCCAGCCAACTGAATAAATTGACAATAGAAGAGCGATGCGTATTTAAGGCAACATAAATTTCAGACTTTGGATTATTAAGTTGTTCTTCCAAACGGTCAGTAAATTTTAAGCCCTCAACAGCATAGATTATTTGCTCGAGTTTTGCACTGCTATTAACCCAGTAAGGGTTCCAACGCTGGTCTTGACCCGTTCGTAAACGGCTCATGGCATCGATAATTGCATGGCCTGCGGGTCCGTGCTTTGTGAGTATATTAATTGCATAATACAATCGCGGCATGGGGTCTGTGGAACGAGCATAGCCTTGAGCGATTGATTTTAGTGACGCATTGTATTGCTTACGATACGCTTCAACTTTGGCATGGTTGCCTGCAAGCGCATAACCCATGGCAATAAAACTCGGATCAACCAGATGCCGTGTGCGATATTCTTCCACCTTAGCATGGTTACCCGTACGCGCATAACCAATTGCGATAAGACCAGGATCGGCACCGTGCATAAATCGATATTCTTCAGCTTGAGTATGATTATTAGCAAGCGCATAGCCCATAGCAATTGAATTGATATCGGCATTATAACGTACACGGTATTCCTCAACTTTTGCATTATTACTGGCTTGGGCATAGCCAATGGCAATGGCATCTATACTGGCTTTAAATTCCCTACGATATTCTTCAACTTTATTATGGTTGCTAGCAAGTGCATAACCCATAACTATGGTATTCACATCCGCTTTAAGCTGCTTACGATATTCATCAACTTTGCTATGATCGCCAGCAAGCGCATAGCCCATGGCGATTGCTTTAACATCGGCTTGGTGTTGTATTTGATATTCTTCAACTTTGGCATGATTTAACGATTGGGCATAAGCCATGGCAATGGCATTGATATTTGCGCGATGTGTGAGGCGATATTCTTCAACTTTTTCATGATCGTGGGCATGGGCATAGCCCATGGCAATTGAACTGGCATTTGCCTGACATTGTATGCGGTACAACTCTGTTTTTTCATGGTCTCCCGCGAGCGCATAGCCCATGGCAATAGAGCTGACATCCGCACGATGTAGAAGTCGGTACTCTTCAACCATTTTATTGTTGCCCGCGAATGCGTAGCCCATGGCAATAGAGTCAACCATTGCTCCTATTGTACGCAGCATTTCCGCAGCTTTATTCGCACCTGTAGCTGCTAATTTGCCTGCTGGTGTAAAATAGGGGGGCATATTATCGAGCGCATCTAAATGTGCATCTTCCAGACTCTTTTTTAACTCATAAGCATCTGTAGCTTGCAGTGCGGCATTATAAATTTTGTCAAACATATGATCCTTTATGTAAAGGACAATAACTTATTGTAAAATAATACATAAAAACGTCAATTATATTTATTGTAGTGCGTATTTGCTATTATGGCTATTCTGTTTCAAAAATTAATCATTCAAGACCTGATTTTTTTGTTAAACAACGCATCCGATATAAATCGCAAAGCAATTTAAGAAATCTCTTACACGTTAATTGGTGATACGTTTCTATTTTTTTAGTACTTTATTCGCTATTCTATAATTGTTTGGCGCGGCTGGAATGGACACGGTGTCGAAAGACATGGTAATGGACAATCTACATCAGGGCAATTACAGCTGTCGCACAAACACGATTTCTGAAAAAAGCCCCTGTATTACTTGAGAGGTACTACAGGGGCTTTTTTTATTAACGTACAAGAACGTATTGACCATGTTGAATTCTGTATTGATGGCCATTATGATAAACAGTACCATTTTTATGATAATTGTGCATACCACTGTGTTGTGTTGTTGAATGACCAGTTAAAAAATTCACGCCTGAGCCAACAGTTGAGCCTACAGCATGGCCTGTATAAGATACGGCATGAACTCCAGTATCCACAACAGAGCCTCCTGCTTTAGCGGCGCTATCCATCGTTTGACATCCAACTAACGACAGTGAAAACAGGCAAGCAGAACCAATAATTACTAATTTTTTCATAATGTTCCCTCCAAAGTATGGTGTCCTTATTATTTATTGAACTCTTTAAATATAGTTCAAATAAAGATCAGTTGTGAGGTTAAATGGGCTTTTTATCTTATTTTAAGCACTTTCATGGAGAGGAAATAGGATTGATTTTTAAACTAAGTCTATACTTAAAGTACACTCACTTTGGCAAAGAACTATTATGAACTGCTGGGATGAATTAGATAAACTTCGTAAAATGCGCGAGAGTCTCCTTGATCGAGAAATTGAAATTTTAGATGAATGGCAGCGCACTGAGCGTGAAGAAGAAAAAATAAAATTGGAAGAAGAATATCAAAACCTTCCTTTTACAGAAGTACAGGAGGATATTATAAGGATAATTAACCAATGCTTTAATAAAAACACGTAGAAACAATCAATTTTGCGTTGAATCAGCAAAAGGAGAATATTGATGAAGGTATTATTCAGTAGTTTGCTTTTAGGTTTCTCAATGATGGCACACGCAAATGATGAATTATCGTTAGACGTGAATATTAAAGATCCCAGTTTTGCTCTTTCCTTGCCTGCGAATCCAACGACCGGCTTTCAATGGACCGTTGCCCAGTACGATAAAAATTTATTGACCTTAAGCGCTAGTGTTTATGAAAAGCCAAAAACTAATCTAGTTGGTGCAGGAGGGGTAATGCATTTTACATTTGTAGTACAGAAAGGAAAAGTATTACCTGAACACACGCAAATCCAACTTAAATATGCGCGCTCCTGGGAACCTAAAAGTGCCATCGTGAAGACCGTCCAAGTAAATTTTGTGCGGTAGTTAGTTGTTGTATCTTTAGTCTATTTTTCTTAGCTCTGTAGGCGCGTTATGTAATTCATAGCGCCGAATATCTATGCATTCAATATCAAAGGGCAAGCCATAGATCTCTAGGATATGGCCTGCCGAAATGCGCGATTTAATTGGAATTTATTGATTTTTTGACATGGCATATAAGTGTTAACTCCCTG
>NZ_JH413810.1 GCF_000162755.2 Legionella drancourtii LLAP12 | reverse complement strand
TCTGACCCCATTGATTTATAAAATTAAATCCAATTATAAAAAAATTTGTCTCCTAATCTTTTTATCGTGTAAAAGGTTGACTAATTAATGCGCATTATTTATCATGCGGAAAATTTAATCGCAAATCATAAATTTAGATCATTTTATTTAGTCATGAATCATAAATTTAAATTATTTATCGGATGTGAAATCAATCTCTAAGGATGCGTTGTATGCAAAGAAAAATCGAAGAACTACAATTGGAAGTTTTACTAGACGCCATCAATAATTACCTTATGTGGCGCAACAATCAAAGCGCCGATGATCGCGGTTACTCTACCCATCTGTTTACTTGGCTTCATCACTACACAGCCTTCGGAGAAGAACGCGCTAAAAACCTAAAACAAGAGCTTTCTTCGAATTTAACAAAAGCACCTATAGAAATAATACAAGAACACTTAAAAACGAATACAGAGACTGATGATTATTCTCTTAGCACGTACATACTGGAAAATATATTAAAGAATAAGGAATTATTTTCAATAACTACTGAGCTTACAAGTGTGCATACTCAAAGTTCGCGCTTAACACTACGTCAGCTTATTATTGATCAGGATATTAGTAGTTCAGAATACACCTACCTAGTTGCCAAGCTTTATGAGCGTTATAAGTTACCTCAAGCTCAAAAACTTTATGAAAAAGCCGCTTCATTAGGAAGTTATGATGCTAAAAAGAAATTATTTGTCGTTGAGAATAAATCACTTACCAAGGCCGAACAATGGAATAAGCTTGGGGATAAGTATTACAATGCAACTAAAGACTATATAAATGCAAAAATATGTTATGAGCAGTGTATTACACTGGATTCTAACTATAAAAATAGCCTCTATATGTTAGGTGTTATTCATGAGCATGGTCAAGGTGGTGTTGATAAAAATAAAGTTACAGCACAAGCGTTTTATCAGCGAGCAATTCAGACCGGGGATGAAAGGGCTGTTGACAGACTACATCTATCAACTATCGATAATTTCTTAGCTAAGGAGAAGGAATGGAATAAGTTAGGAGAGGATTATTTTTTTGGAAAAAATGGTAAAACGAAAGATTATTGGCATGCAAAATGGTGTTATGAAAGGGTTCTGGCATTCAATCCTACTCATGCAGATGCAGTTGAAAATTTAAAAATACTATCAGAACATACACATTCTCTAGTTACCATTAATACTCAAGAATATTATGAAAAAGCAATGCTTAATTCTGATATTAAAAAGCAACAATTAATATTAGAGAAAATAATTGTTTCTGATGAGCTTGCTGGTATGAAGTTTACAAAAGGGCGCTGCTGGCTGCATTTACTAACTGATTTACCACACTCGCCTTTATTGAATATTCAAGTTCTTCACGATGCAATTAAAAAAATAGTCCAGGTAGACACTAATAGCCCTTATACTAGAGACAATCAGGGGAAAACACCTTTTTTTCAACTTAATGTAAATGATCCTTATAAAATATTAAGCATATTAAGACCGTTTGATTTTATAGGAACAAGTGAAAAAGAGGCGGAAGTGGGTAGCTTTTTGAAGAGTATTAAGACTAATCCCCATTTAGAACAACATCTTTTATTAGTGGCAGGTCCTCCTGGTGTGGGAAAAACAGAGATAACCAAAACTATAGTTAATAAAGAAGGGTTTAAAGTTATTGAATATGCTGTTGACGCTGAAGAGGATAAACATATTAATCAACACGGATATAGAATAAGTAAATTATTTGCTGCCGTTGCCCAAATGAAAGAGCCTATTTGTCTCTTTATAGACGAAATTGATACTCTTTTGCCAACGAATAAGGACACATCTACCGATATACAGAGTCTAAAGGAAACAGTTACTACTAAATTTCAAACTGAAATAGATAAGCTAAAAGGCAAAAAAATTGTTCTCGTGGGTACTACTAATTATTTAGAACGGATTAAGCCTGCGATTAGAAGTCGAGCAGGGACTGCTGTATTTTTTGACTTACCTGATAGCACGAATCGACAATTAATAATTCAGGATTTACTTCGTATAGCTGTTCTTGAACCGGATTCAACTATCATTCAAAAAATTGTTGAGGCAACATCTGGATGGTCGCCAAGGCAATTAAAAAACTATATAGAAAAAGTAAACAATAAACAGCAGCCCAATACCCCCCTTAGTAATGAGCTTTTTGAAAATTGTTTTGAAGCGGTACGTAAAGAATTAGAAAGACCTAAAAAAGGTCATGCTAAAATGATTGCACCAAGATTAACTACTTTGGGTGCAACACCAAGGGCGATGCCTCTTAGTGATGAGCTTTTAGAATCATCTGATCATATATGCACATTTATAGAAAATTCTGAGGCTCTGATAAAAATAAATCCAGGATATAACGTTCATACCTTACTCTTTGGCCCTCCTGGAGGAGGAAAAACAGAGTTTGCACGATTAATTGTTGAAAAAACAAATTGTCCTTGTTTCGTTGTTAATCCAAAAAATAGTTTAACAGAATTTGCTGGCGTCTTCTCGCAAGCAAAATCCTGTGAAAAAGCCATTATTTTTATTGATGAGGTGGATAGTTTTGCTTCGGCTCCAGCTGCAGCGGAACTGCTGCAAACAGAAATGGATGGTTTTGATAAACCTAAAAATCCACTGGTTATTATTGCGGCAACGAATCATTTAGAACGAATAGCTCTTCCCGTACTCTCTCGATTTGGAAACAAAATGGAAGTTTTATTACCGGCAGAAAAGCAACGCTCAGAATTTTTTTAAATTTGCATTAACTGATATGAAGAAGAGAGTACCCAATGTATATGACAAGAGCCTAAATGACGAAATTAAAGGTGGATGTATTAATCTGGGGAGGGAAACAGAGCGTTTTTCTATTAGAGATATGTACTCTGTGTTAAATCAGATTACGCCTATTTTATTTAAGCGCTTAAATTCTCCCAATAGCGCTAATAAAGACTCGCTGATGATGACTTTATCCCATGTAATTTCCAAAGTTAAAGCCACCGTTGAAATTGAAAGTAACCTTTCTTTTGCCGCTAATCCATCACGATTTTTTTCTTATCCACCAAAGGACGTAACCCCAAGCGTTCCGGGTTCATCTCCTGTATTTAATTAGGGTAAACAAAATGTATAAAAAAATAAATTTTGCGAAGGTTGTAGATATTAATGATGTTGACAACCCAGAGGCTTTAGAAAAAAGAAAAATTTATATTGAACAGCAACTTAGCATGGGATTTTCTGAGAAAATTATTTCTTATCAAAAAGATAATGAGCATAATTATTGGAGCAATTTAGTTTCTCAGAGCCAAAAGCTTATTGAGATAACTCGGGATTTATATAAGAAACATCAGCAAAATGGTTCTATTATTTTCCAATTAGAACAAGTTCTTGGACGGGCTGAATACCTCTTTGAGAAACGAGAAAATGTAACCCAGGAGTCTAATTCTCAAGATTATCTTGATTATCAAGACAATCTTAAGCACATAGAATTACTCAGTACGGAACTGTCAGGTTACCAATCCATTATGATGAAACACTTTGGTATTGCATTAATGGCTATGGCTACACTTATTGCGGTTACGACTCTTTTCGCATCAGTACTCGCGTTTGGTGGGGTCTTTATTACTGGAGCAGCAGTGCTCGGATTAATTCTTACCGGGAGTGGCTTGTTGGCGCTTTATAAACAGCAACAAAAGGGATTGTCTCTTGCTGCCTCTGCGCTAGTAACTACTGCAAATCAGGTACAATCGACTTTAGACTACTTTGATAAATCTGTTTCA
>NZ_JH413809.1 GCF_000162755.2 Legionella drancourtii LLAP12 | reverse complement strand
ATTCAGTTAAATAGTTAATGTTTTCTGGATGGCTAGCTCATTACCCTTTAGAGCGTTAAGAGAACTGTTCATATTAAGGTTGAAACTATCTTATAAAAAGCAATCAACCACAAAGACATTTGTTTTTTACTGAGTTACAGTAGGCTGTTGTTTGCAGAACGGAGCGTATGGAGTAAGTAACAAGCAGGGATAAATAAGTTTAATTTAAAATAATGTATCAATGGATATGGTGTTAATGCAACATCTAATCCTCGCAACCAGGGAACAGATATATCTAAAAAACCGCTGGTTTATTTGTCATTAAATAAAAAACGATAATCAGGCTAATGAATGCTGGCCAGCCTAAGTAAAACCAGTATTTAAAATAGCGGTAATAAATTGGGGGAAGGGGGCTATTATTTTGCTCTGCATCAACAGCAAAGTCTCGCATTTTAATTTGCAGGTAAACTACTGGAAACCAGCAACAGGCCGCAATTAAATAACCAATAATGGAGCCCATAATCCAGAACGAAGTCCATGGGTAGCCTACTAAATAAACCATCCATAGTCCTGTAAGTGGCTGGATAAAACCTGAGGTTCCGGTAAAAATCCAATCTGCTAACACCACGTAGCGGGTGGTTGCTGCAATTATGTGTACATTTTTTGTTTGGTGACCATAGAGCATAGTACAGGCAGTTCCTATGCCCGTACCAAAGAGTATGGTTGAACTGAGTACATGAATAAATTTGAGCCAAAAATAAAGCATTATCGATCAGACTCCAAGGCAAGATAAACCAATATAGCTACCAATAGGGGGATATTTTTTGCCAATGGGGCAAAGGGTTCAAACCACAAATTGGGAAGCTTCCATGTTAATACAGCACTATAAACTAAGATCATGAGGATTTGTAATAGACCTATTTTTTTTATATGGCGGGAATAGAGCAGGGCAATACCTATTCCTGCATCAATAACACAGGCTCCATAGAAAAACATGGGTTGCCAAGACCTGGCAACGCCGACTTGAGCTAAAATATCATAAGATGCGGCTCTTGGATAAAAAAATAAGCAGCTGATGGCGGTAAACAACCAAATAAATGCCAGGCTAAATTTTAGAAGGGGTTTGACAAAATAAAGTCTGGCATGCCATCGATCTTGGATGGAACTTGGGTGGCTATAAATACCGTCTGTAAATTCTTTTGGTGCAAAGCCAATAACCTGGTGAAATTTTTGCGTTTCCTCAGGACTTGTTATGTTATTTTGGAAGAGCAGTTTATAAGAATTCGTATTTAAGACTGAATAAGGAATTAAATCGCCAACCAGCGCTCCTAGGCGAATAAACACCAAAGGCACAAAAATTAATTTTGCTTTTGAAAATCCCAGCCAGGTTCGCATTTTGCTTAAGATATTATTTAAGTTGATTCGTTGAGCACTTACTGCATGGAGCACTAAATGCTGTTGTAAGGGCAGAGTAATGAGTTTAATAATGGCGTTGGATAAATCTTCAAGATGGATGGGTTGGAACTCTTGATTACCTTTTCCTGGAACCGGTGTAAACCAAGGTAAGCCAGATAGGCCGCGAAACAATGAGGAACCGCCATAAGAACCTCGTCCATAAACTAATGAAGGCCTTAGGATAATTGATGAAATAGGGAGTGTGAGTAGGTAATCATCTGCGGCTTTCTTACTTGCGGCATAAGCTACATCAGATTTCTCAATGCCAAGGGCAGAAATTTGAATGATTTTTTTGATTCCTCGGGAGACACAGGCATCAAATAATGCTTTAGGGGTATCATAATGAATGGCCCAAATTACTTTGGGGTTAGGATGATAAAGAATTCCTACACTATTAATCACGACATCAATATTATTTAGACGCTTTGTCCAAATGTCAGTGGATTTATCGTTTACAAAATCACAGGGAATGACGACGGCTGTTGGAAATAGCTTTTTTGTATAGAGCACATCACGTACACAGCAGGTAACTGAATGTCCTGCTGCAATGAGATCGGTCGTAATCTGTGAGGCAATAAATCCTGATGCACCTGTAATCAATACATTCATTGTCTATCCTTTGGTTTAACATTAATTTGTTCTGGAGTTTGAGGGCAGTGTCGCCTCATTGCCCTCAGGGTATTCGTTACCTGCTCTCAAATGGCTTCAGTCTACACTCCATAGATCTGGTTCTCCAGAGCTGAATCAATATTATGGCCATAGCCAAGTTCTTTTGCCAAGCGAGCATGTTTTAAAACACAAGTTACAGCGCTGGTTAATTCAAGACCAAAGAGGTAACTCTCATAATATTGCGCATTGGCTGGTTGCATAAATTTATGTTTTTCATAGTCGTATTGATGGGGTTTAATCTGTTCATGCATTAATCGATAGAATTGGCTGTATTTTTCACCGCTGATTTTTATCGTTTTTATTGAAGCGGGAATACTGAATAACTCAATCATTTCCATAACAAATTGATAATCTTCTTGGGCGGATTGTTTATAATCAGGTGGAATTTTATCATGTAAAAAAGCGGCTTCGGCTGCCTCTTTAAGCAGATCATAATAAGTATATCCCTTTAAATAGAGGCATAAAGAGAAGAGAAATACGGGATGTTTGGATTCACTCCCATTAATTGTTCTTAAGCGTTCTTGCAGTTTCTCTTTATGGTGTTGAGGAATAGCAATAATGCTACCATAAAGCTCTTTACTCGGGTTTTGCACTAAACCCTTATAAAGCTCTTGTTGCTGTATTTCAAATGCATGTAAATTGAATCGTTCTTTGGGCCGAAACATTCCTAATCTACTTTGACTAATTAATGTCTGTTTCGCTGTTTTAGCGTCTTTTAGAATAAACGTAGGTAATGAATTACCATAGGCTAAGTAGTCCGCATAATCTTCACGAATCAACTTCCCTAATGCACAAACCAAATCCTGATGAGCTTTCGGAGAGCGAAAATAAGAATAGGTGGCTATGTCTTTATCATTTCTAGGGAGGTATCTAAGTTGTAATGTGTTGGCGTATTTGAATCCATTTATTGTGTCAGCAAAACCTTCACAGTCACCAAAGTTAGTAAATGCATCTTTATTTGTACGAAGAACTTCTTCAAATAATTCTGGAGCTGCAGTTAGTTCTTTCATCACATAAGGTGAATCCAACCGCATGGAGTTATGTTTAAATTCTTCCCCCCAAATTTGGCACATATAGGCCGATTCTTTAGCAATATTATAAGGGACAAATATTTGTTGTAGCAGAGCTTGAGGTGCATTTCCTAAACGTTCCTTTTCTTTTTTAAATAATTGTAAGTAACGTTCCATGCGTTCTTTTGAGTAAATCCCTAATATTGTAAGCATATCAGTCACAACAGCTGCAATTGGGGCGCGGTCATTTTCTTTGGCATGGAAGTACCACCATAATGAACAAGATGCGGTACTGTGTGCATTTGAAATTAATGAGGGATTGCAGGAAATGGCTCGTTCTGGGAAACCAGGGATGTTATTGAAAATAACATTAGGTTGTCTTCGCGCTCTCATTTTAAGCAGGAACACGTTAATTTCATCAAAAGTGTTTTTCATAAAATCGTATAAGCGTAGTTCTTTAATGACCGGAAGTGTCCGGATTGGCTGATTTCTCAGTATTGCTTGCCATAAATTAATAAAAGTATAGAGTTGTAAGCTATTGGGTTCAGCGGTGTGATAAATTACCATATGATTCGGATGTTGTTGCAAAAAGCGCTCTTCGTTTTCTATAACCTGTACCATCTGTTCAACAAATTCAGCATGGCCTAATATTTTCATGCCCGCATCAGTGAGCTTATGGTGCTCTTCTGTCCACTCAATTGGGGCAAAATGATCGTTAAAGTAAGTGCGCAAATCTGTTTTAATATTGCCAGTAAATTGCTTACCTAATTGTAATTTAAGCAATGAACATGTTGGGCCGTAGTGGGTTGTCTTTTTCACAGATTGTATATCTGAAGCACTTAGAGAGGAGTCCGCTCTTTCTTCTTCTAATTCTGTCTGCGCCAATTGGCGGGTCAGTTGATAAGCATAGACTCGTTGCAACACTTCCTGGGCTGGATCTTCATCTTTATCCTTATCACTCATTACGGATTTAAATTGATCGTAGCTATCAATTGGCTGGTATTTTTTTCCTTGACGCAGGGTGTCGATGAAGTTTGTTGTATGTTGAAGATAAGTGACTAATTCTTGATAATCTTCACTCCCATTATGGTCTACCTCCAATTCCGGATTGATTAAATGATGATCACCACTTAGTGAAACAAATGTTTGGATGTTATCTAGTATAATTCCCTCTGCTTCATAGGACAGTTGTTTTTGTAGCATTTTTTCCATAAAAATTCGCGCCTCAGCATAAGGGGCGATATGGTCATGTACTGAGTGAGTAATAAGCAGTGGAACATCCTCGGGCATTGTTGAGGGAACAGGATATTTTACCCCTCCGCTTAAATGTGCCCCTTTAAAAATATTCTCATAAGTTCCTTGTTTCACTTCAGCTAATAAGTGGGAATTAATAAAAGAACCAAAACTTCCTCCTCGTAAATAAATTTTATCCTTATCAATAAACGGCATTTCGCGTACGAATTTGGTTACTGCATAAACATCTTCTGGGCCATAAATATGATGTTTGCCTTCTGATAACGCTTCCCACTTTTTCCAGCCTTCTGGATCATCACCTACTTCAGGGTAGTTTGTACTTCCACGATAGTTCGGGCAGGCTACTGTATAGCCATGAGAGATGAAATATGCAATTTCAGCATGAAAGGAATCTTTTCTCATGTAAACATTAGGACCGCCATGAGTATGAATTATTAATGGGGAAGGGGTTTCTATGGTTGCATTTTCTGGCTTAACAAATACAAAAGGAATATTGGGCTGATTTTCAAATAAAGCGGGTGCCATCATATCACTTTTTTCGCAGTTTATATCTTTCATAAGCTTTATACATTCTAGTTCAAATATTTGTTGTTCTAGCGGATTTTGATAATGGTGGGCATTTTTTTGTAGGATATAAAGTGTGACTAATTGTTCTAGGGTCATTGGCATGGTAAGTAACCTCGGTTAATTTTGGCTTTGTGCGTTCAAAAAGACCTTTTCGGATTATTGATGAGCAATTTTACTTTAAAATAAGTCATTAGTCCATTATTTGTTTAATTAAGCGGGGGTTTTTGCATTAGTTAATCAGGATGTTTGATGCGTTTAAATGATTTATAAACTATATTTTTATCGGTTTTTTCTAAAAATCTGATAGATTGTATTAAGAAGAATGGGTTCTGAATAATCTAAGAAAAAGGGAGCATAATGAATAAGAAAAATCTAATCATTAAGTTTATTCTACTGGTAAGTATTGGATTAACTTTTATGGTTCAGGCTTATGCATTTTCATCGGATTTAAAAAGACAAACGACTCTAACAACGCCTAATGCACAGGTTAAGCCCATGCATCGTCGTGAGATTATTGTTTTAATCCATGGCTTAATACGCTCTACTTTGAGCATGTATCCATTAAAATCGTATTTAGAACGACAAGGCTATCAGGTTTATTCATACAGTTACCCCTCCGCAAGATATACAATTCAACAACATGGCGCTTATTTAAATCAATTTATTAAAAATTTATTAGCAAAAAATCCCGGTGTAAAAATTGATTTTATTACCCATAGTCTTGGGGGCATTATTACCCGGGAAGCCTTATCTAAACTGACCGCGAGACAATTAAAAAATGTTGGTTGTTTGATTATGCTAGCCCCTCCTAATCAGGGCTCTAAATTGGCGAAATTATCTACAAAGATGTTTCCGATGTTTACGTTTCCAATAAAGCCACTAGCGGAGCTTAGTTCGGATAAGTCGTCATATGTGCATCGAGTTCCTGTACCTAATATAAAAATAGGCATTATTGCTGGGCGTTATGATGCGAAAGTCCCTCCCGCTGCCGCTCGTCTTGATGGACAGGCAGAGCCTGTTGTTATTAATTCGACGCATACGTTTATTATGAATAATGCACAAACGAAAAAATTAATCACGAATTTTTTAGAGAAGGGAACCTTTAAGGACTCGTAGGATAGGTGGACGACACGCTCTACTTTTTGTGAGAAACATCGTGTTAATAGTTTCCTTGATTTTTTTTACGAAAAAGGTGAAGCCTATGTAAGGCTGTGCAATGAGCATATCTTAATTTCCGGGCGTTATTATGAAAACAAAGTCCGCTTTTTTTTCTCGATCACTTTCTGAATCTTCATTGACTGTGGATGACTTTGATCAGTTTTTTCGAGGAATGTTATTAGAGGCTTATGAGCAACGTTTTAATAGCGTAGCCGATGCAAGATTTTATTTAAAAATACAAGGTATGGATTTAGATACGGCGATAACCACGTTTTTATTAATGGAAAAAATGGGATCGCTTACGACCTCTATTGTAAATTCCTTATTCTTTCCTATTGGTTGTGGGGATGTAACCAATACTTTTTGCAGCACAATCATTGGGCATGAAATGTATACGCCTAATGAACAACGATCTAATGCTATTGAAGATCTGCAATGTAAGTTAGCGATTAATTTACCAAAATTGATTCGCCTGGATATACCTGGACATTCTTATGTATTATTAGCCAGTGAACAAAAAAAAAGAAGGTGTCTTGGGATACATTTATCAATCGAACATTGCAATGGGAATGGAAGATAATTCATTTTCTCTTGCCGCCTGGCTAATGGATCCTAAGTCGAATAAAACAAATCTTACAGAACACCTGGAAAAACTAAAGTGGCTACTCGATCCTCGGACTTCTGATTCAGAAAAAATTATGATTTATCGAAAATTATTCTTTGCTAATCCTATTATACCTGTCAGAGAGCCCGCTGATATGGAAAAAATCATTCATTATATAAAAAATAATCCTGACTTCAAATATAGTATTAAGAAAATCACTCCTAATGTGATGATCGAGGCGTTAGAGAGAATGAAAAACATGGATATTAATGAGCAGAGTCAATCTTTGGATGAATACATCAATAATGTAAAACAGACGCTACCATTTAAAATGTAATGATAGCATAATTTTTAGTGCCACATATCTTGTCCCTTGGGGAAAAATATAGGGAAAAGCTTTTTAAATATTAATATAATTCAATAGGTTAAAAAGCTGTTCAGTAACTTCTCAATAAGTCCGGGAACCGGCATTCTGAACAACGTGTTAATATTCTCCTTAAGTAAGTGCCATTCGGTAGTAAAGCCCAGCCTAAAATACATATAGGACAACGACCCGATTAAATTTTTCAATGTCACAATGCTTCATTCGCAGTGAATTGTTCGTCCTCGGTACTGCCTTTTAATGCCGTTGTTGCACTTTCACCTTGCATAATGACATTTTGAACGGCGTCAAAGTAACCAGTACCAACAAAACTTTGATGTTTTGTAGCTCGAAAGCCATCTTGTTCTTGCTGCATTTCGCGTTGTTGCATTTGTGAATATGCATACATCCCTTCTTTTTTGTAGCCTTTTGAGATTTCAAACATACTCAAATTCAGGCTATGCCAGCCTGCAAGAGTGACGAACTGGTATTTATATCCCATAGCAAATAATTGCTCTCTAAAAGACTTCAATTCATGTTCTTCTAAATTAGCTTGCCAGTTAAAGGAAGGAGAGCAGTTATAACATAATAGTTTTTCTGGATATTTTTGATGAATTGCTTCCGCAAATTCACGTGCTTCTGCCAGATTAGGTTTTGATGTTTCACACCAAATCATATCGCAATAGGGCGCGTATGCTAAACCACGGCTGATTGCTTGTTCAATACCTTCTCGGACATAAAAGAACCCTTCCTTAGAACGTTGCCCAGTCAAAAATATTTTATCATTTTCATCAAAATCACTGGTAATTAAATTGGCTCCATTGGCATCGGTGCGTGCAATAATTATGGTTGGAACGCCTTTGATGTCGGCAGCCAGACGTGCAGCGACTAATTTATGGATTGCTTCGGTGGTTGAAATGAGTACTTTTCCACCCATATGACCACATTTTTTGGCTGAAGATAATTGATCTTCAAAATGCACAGCAGCAGCACCCGATTGAATCATGTGTTTCATTAATTCGAAGGCATTTAAATTACCACCAAAACCAGATTCAGCATCTGCAATGATTGGCGCATACCAATCGATTGAGTGTTCTTGATTTAAACAATGAATTTCATCGGTCCGTTTTAATGCATTATTAATTGTTTCAACAAGTTTTGGCACCGAATCAACGGGATATAAGCTTTGATCTGGATACATTTGGCCTGCGCTATTATGATCGCCTGCAACTTGCCAGCCGGAACAATAAATGGCTTTTAATCCAGCCTGTACTGCTTGAATAGCTTGGTTTCCCGTCAAGCAACCTAAGGCGGTTACCGGTTCATTTTGTTGTAGCATTTGCCATAGCTTGTGTGCACCATAGGTAGCAAGGCTGTATTCAATTTTAATCGAAGGCCTCAATTTAACAACCTCTTCGGCATTATAAGGCCGGATTACACTCTTCCATCGAGGATTTTCGTTCCAATCATGAACTAACTCATTGATTTGCTCTAGGATATTCATACTATGATCCTTTTACTAAATTAAATAGGGATAAGCCCTGATGGTTAGAAACTCATCAAAATGCTTATTGAAAATCATTTGTTCCATTAAATCTTTTGCTTGTGTTAAATACTCTGCATCAGACGGTGTATTGCGATAACGTTGCAATAGTGAATCGTATTCTTCTCCCATCCATTGATGAAGCAGTGGAGCCGTTAATTTATGTCCATTACTTAATGAAGCTGAAAACTTTAACCATTGCCATAATTGCGCTCTGCAAATTTCTGCGGTAGCGGCATCCTCCATTAAATTACGGATGGGGACGCATCCATTACCCGATAACCATGCTTCCAGATAAAGTAATGCGACTGTAATATTGTTTCTAACCCCTGATTCGCTAATATCGCCAGTTGGTACGGATAATAAATCTTGTGCTGCAATGTCGTGTCCATCAGGAATTTTATTGAGCTGATTGGCTTGAGGCATAATTTCATTAAAAGCTTCAAGAGCTATAGGAATAAGACCTGGATGAGCAACCCAGGTTCCGTCATGTCCTGCGAGTGCCTCTCGTTTTTTGTCTGCATAGACCCGATCCATCGCTTCTCGGTTAGCGGCCTCATCGCCTTTAATTGGTATTTGCGCAGCCATCCCACCCATGGCATGAATGCCGCGGCGATGACAGGTTTTAATTAATAAAGTGACGTAGGAACTAAGAAAATGACAGGTCATTGTCACCTGTTGTCTGTCAGGCAAAAGAAATTCTTTATGATTGCGGAATTTTTTTATAAACGAGAAGATATAATCCCAGCGACCACAATTTAAACCAACAATATGATCGCGTAATTCATAAATAATTTCATCCATCTCAAATGCGGCGGTAATGGTTTCAATTAAGACCGTCACTTTGATGCTGCCACGTGGTAAATTTAAGAGTTCTTGAGCTTTTATAAATACGTCATTCCATAAACGAGCTTCTAGATGAGACTCAAGTTTGGGCAGATAGAAATAAGGGCCTGTTCCTTGTGAAAGCAAGTATTCTGCATTATGGAACAGATAGGTAAGCGCGTCGAATAGAGAGGCTGACATAGGCAGATCATCGATCAGAATATGGGGTTCTTCCAAATGCCAGCCTCGAGGACGCACAATAAGTACGGCAGGATGTTTATTTAATTGATAATGTTTTTGGGATTTTGGATCAGTGTAAGTAATTGTTTTTCGGATTGCATCATATAAATTGACCTGACCTTCAATGCAGTTATCCCAAGTTGGTGCGTTTGAATCTTCAAAATCGGCCATGAATACTTTGGCCTCGCTATTTAAGGCATTAATAATCATTTTGCGATCTACCGGCCCAGTAATTTCAACTCGTCTATCAATTAAGTCAGCTGGGGTATTATTTAAGGTCCAGTTTCCCTGGCGAATTTCTACCGTCTCGTTTAAGAAATTAGGGTAGTGGCCTTGGTCAAATTCATGTTGTCTTTTTTGTCTTGCTAAAAGCAATTCATGACGACGTTGACGAGTAAAATGCTCCATAGTCGTAAGAAAATTCATTAAATCCGAGGATAAAATAAAACTATTTGTGGGGGATAAGCGACCGTTTATTTTATAGTAGTTATTTGTCATCTAACATATCTCCACTTACTATTGGCTCAATTAAAAAATTGGTCTCTGTTAAACATAGTTGAGATTAATAGATTTGCAACCTATTTGTTCGATAAATGAACTGTTTTTTTTTGCGATGCAGCAATTTAATAACGTTCAGGAGAAAAAACTTTGTTTGGAGAGCTTGCCGAACTAATTACAGTGCGTAATAAAGCGAGGGGGTACCTTGCACAATCTTATTGCGTTTCCGTAAATTATTTGTTCTAAATATGCCCATAAGTGAAAATTAATAACCAATGTGGTATGATTTAGATTGTTGGGTATTTTTATGGAGCAAAATATATGGCTAATCAATTTGAAAAAAATATGTTAATTACTGATGCGATTGAGACCTTATATAAAACGTGTATGGAAGCACATAACCAAGGACGACAATTATTTGGTGCGCAATCTTACGAGGGTTCGACATTAAGAAACGTACTCAATAATAATAATAGTATTATTGAAGTAGATAATGGATTTAAATTAAATATCCATGTTCAAACAGCGATACGCTCATTTAACACAAAAGCTACACAAATGGATGTAAGCTCTTATAATTATGAGGATGTTTCAGCAATTAAACTCTCTGAGTTTAGTGGGAATATTCAAGGGGTTTGTGATGCTTATTATTTATTAACCTTTCAATTTAAAAATAACGAAAAGAAGCACTTTTTCTGTAAAGACGCTGCTTTAGAGTCATCGATCGATGTATTATTAGATAATCTTCCTGAAGAGCATCTTGAACTCATTTCAAAAAAACAATTTCGAACCAAGGAAGTCCCTTATCTACGCGATTTTTGGAAAACTAATTGGGAAACAAGTGAAGTAAAAACTTATTATGAAACGAGTGATACCTTTATAAAAGATAAATTTGTAACTAATATTTTGCCTTTAGCTCATGAATATGAGTGTTTAACTATTATGGACGTTGGTGGTGGAAAAGGCCGATTGGCGGAAAAACTTATCAATCTACTTATTGATGAAAAAACACCTTTTAAATATTTATTAATAGAACCTGATGTGTCGCAGTGGGAGATTGCCCGAGAACGATTGACACTATATGCCGATTCTGGTGTTGAAGTGATTAATGCAAGTGTTAATGATTTTTCAACGTTAGAACAGTACCGTGAGTATACCAAGAAGGTAAATGGCATCATCCTTTCAGGAGGGCCTATCAATGAAAAAATTGTTAAGATGGAGGATGCTGAAAAAAATTTGGTGCAACTGCTGCCATTACTTGCAGATAATGGAATAATTATTGCCACAGGTTTAACGCCAGTTTTTTTTACTAAAAAGGACTTCACTAATAAATATAACTTAGTTGTTTTAAGTACGGTAAAAAGAACTTCGGAGAGGTCATTTGGTTCTGAAAACTTATTTCAATATTATGTCATTAAAAAACCACCAACACCAACTCAAGATTTAGAGCAGGAACCACCACCGTCCCCTAATTTTTTTTAGCCAACTATATTCCGGATTACTGCTGCGTAAGTTAAGCTCGAATGCAGGTTGGCGCTGAGCTTGCGAAGCCTAACAACGAAGCGACCTCCATACTATTCGTTATGGATAAGAATCGCCTCCTCTTTAGCCCGAACGGATCGAGGAGGAATAAGCTCTGTTTTTATTTCTTATCCGAAACGGACGTTAATTTAACGCAAGTTCGAAAAATGTAACTTATAGTGTTTTAAAATGAATAAAATATTCATTTTGCCATTGTCTTGTTGTATTTGCCTCAGCTTGAATTACAAAGGATTTTACTCGTTTATTTGCCAGGTGATTTTCTTCACGATATAAAAAAGCAAATTCATTAGTAGTTTCAATAAGTGGTGAGATGAGAAAACTTGATTTTGCCATGTTCGCTGAAAGCCGATAGCGTGTTCTTTCTCCATTTTCCAGCTCAAAGATAATTTCCAATTGGCTTATTTTGAAAAAAATAACATTTATAAAACCCAACAAGCTAGGTTTTATATCAACAGCAATAAAGAGAAGTTGGTTTGTCGAGGGGACATTAATTACTTCCCCTAAACGATGAGATTCATTTTTTAGTAATGATAGAGTCGCTTTGGTTTTTGCCGCCTTTTGCAGATATAAAAAACGACTATCCTGATGAGTTAGCTGATAATTTTTTATTAATAAAGGCCAACTGGCGCTATCTTCTAAAGAAGGGATGCGATTATCAATAGGCTCTATTCTAAAAACAATATTATCTGGTCTATGCGCGCTCTCAAGGTGTTCTTTGTTCTTTTCCGCCAAGAGTGGTGCAAAGGTTGAATAACTTTGAAAGACGGGGCGAGGAGACCAGTTATTCTCTGAGGCAATTAAATAGGTTTGTTCATAAGAATAAATGTCTGTTGTGCCTTGCATCAAGGGTATGGAGGCTTGGGCTCGTTGAAAGCTCATAATGAGTTCAAAGTTTCTTTTGAGCCAGTTTGTATCATTTATGCGTGACTTTAGTCCATACCAACTTGATGAGTAAGTCGAGATAAGATTATCTTTTATCGCTATGACTCTGTATTGGCTGGTGATGTAAATTCCAGTACCTATTGAGACGGCAATAACCGCTAATCTAAACTTAGATGAGCATACAAAAGGAAGGAGCAGGGCTGCAATGAGAATTGAGGTCCCACAAATAATGGCATGATTATGGCGTGTAAATCCGGTTTTAAAAGACAGGAATAAAAAAATGCCAAAGAGTGCGAGTAAAAATAGTTTCGCGGGAGTCGTAGTTTGTTTTTGTTGGTAAATTAAGCACAGAATCAAGGCCGAGGAAATCAAATACAAAACGATTTCTTGGCTATTGCCATCTTTAGCCATTGCTTCGGTAAAGACAAAAACAAAATAAATTGAATGCAGCAGATAAGACGGTAAGTCAGCTAATGCTTGTCTTGCTAATCCCCAACACAAGAGCATTGATGCAAAAGGGGCGATGAAACAAATAGCCGCTCGATGGTATTTTTTAGATTCTATAAAAAGTAGGGCGCAGAGTGCTATGCTCGTGAGGCTTATCATAATGAGTGAGCATTTTATTAAGACCAGTAAGCCTAATGGTGCAAAAAGTAAGAACCAGAGGGTTAAAGGGAGCTGTGGCGGGTCTTTGTTCACTAGGCTTTTATAACTGATTAGGCCTAGCAGTAATGGGTATGAAAAAAATAAAGAATCTTTAACGTACATCATGGCTGAAAGCAACCCAATAAAGGCCAAAATCCATCGCCAGGGCGTATTCTTCATCAGTATTAGCAATGCGATCCAGTAGGAAATTGCTAAATAGAGGCTTCCTAGTATCATCATCAAATCGGTTGCGGGGTGATAAACCTTGGTGTAAATCGCAGAATAAGGGCCTAAGGTAAATATAATTTCCTTGCCAAAAGAAAGTTTTTGCGCAATGGCTTGATTAAGGGCTGTAGCCCAAGAGGGATCAATACCTGAATCAGGCATTTTCGGTGCTAAAGGAACAAAGATTGGAATAATAATGAGTAACAGAAGGAGCTTTAGCATCCACTCGATGAAACTCTGCATCGGTTTAGGTATTGATTTTAAAGACTTAATCAAAGAGTTCACCTTGGATCAGATTAATGCGACAGGGCTAAATAGTAGAGATAACTGCTGTTTTGAGCAAGCTAATTTGCGGCATTTTAGGGGCGGTACTCTGAACACTTCTTATCCGAAACTGGCGTTAAATTAGTGTTTTTATAATAGTCTTTTTTAATGATGTAGCCTTCCCATGAATAAAGATTTTTTCAGAAAAAAATATATTCTCTTTTGTAAATAAGATAAGTGTTGAACTTCGTGTCCCATATTCATGATTGGGGGTAGTCACAAATATAGAGCTAAGTGATTTTTCTACTTCAATTGGTACACCGGTTTGCGGTAATAAATTATCTGGCGCAAGGCGACAGTCTTCTAAAATAGGAAATAATAAGTCTTCAATTTGCTCTGGATTTGCCCTGATCCTCAGTATGCCTAAGCATTTATTAAATAACTCTTTGGCTCTTAATACTTTATACCAAGGCGTATCTAATAAATGATTGCTAATGCCATAGAGGCCGGGAGTTAATTTTTTTGCCTTATTTTCGACATTAGAATAGTAAATAAGGGTATTTATGGTGCCAACAAAGAGATTAAATGGGTTATAACGCATAGCGTTGGGTACAATTTTATTTATATAAGCAGACGGCGATGTCCGGGTGCTGTCTAATAAGTAATTTTTTACCAAAAGTCCTCTTGATTGCATCAAGGGATCATAAGCATTTGGATTTCTATAGTTCGTTATCAGTGAAAAACCACTATTTTTATTAACCCCCAACCACGTACCTCCACTTTCCAGATCTTGACCTGCAAATAAATTAGGTGACTCCGGCCAATAATGTGCCGAAGCGGTGGCTCGCTTATAAAACTCATCTCGATTGGATAAAATAATGAGTGGGTACAATGGGTGCTGGCTTATTGCGATCAAGGCAAGACACATCAGATTCTCAACTGTTGATTAATTGTTGACTTACTTTAACTGTATACCATTTCGGGTCATTCTTACATCCACTGCCATTAAGTTAAGCTTTGTAGCCCGGATTGGCGCAGCGTAATCAGGCTACGTTCATCCAGTCCTCTGTTTTCTGTAATTGCTGTTATTTAAGTGTTTTTTAAAAATCTTGATGTCAAGACTGTTTTTTATTTTTTTATTTGTTACCATATGCAGGTATTTTCTTATTTTACCTATCAATATTTTCTGTGGATATCTCCACTACCTAATCTAAGCAGCAACATAACTTCTTTTCTTGTGGATTTATAAGATCGTTGTTTTATAAGCCTTAGCCCCTATTTTATAGATAAAAAATACAAAACAAGTTATCCACAAAATCTGTGGATAACTCTGTGCATAGGATGTAAAATAAGATGATAACAAATCAAATTTTTGAGTGAGTCATATGTCCGATTGGCGCTGGCTCAAGGGCACGTCTTTTGATGTGTCCTATAACATAGTTTTTTCACAAGCCTGAAATAGGCAATGTCCTTAAAGACAAAAATATTGCATGAACTGCTAAATCTATTTATTGTACATACAGGGATTATAAATTATAAAAATGGATTTGATTCGATGATTATTTCTTCTGTTTCTGATTATCGTAAAGCGGCTAAGCGAAAATTACCACGGTTTCTCTTTGATTATATTGATGGTGGGGCATATGCAGAATATACGCTCAGAACCAATGTCGCTGATTTATCCGAAGTAATACTACGGCAACGTGTTTTAAAAAACGTTGCGCAGTTAAGTCTTGACACTGAATTATTCGGACAAAAATTGACAATGCCAGTTATTATAAGCCCTGTAGGCTTAATGGGCATGTATGCACGCCGTGGTGAAGTCCTTGTTGCCAAAGCTGCTGCTAAAATTGGGATTCCCTACACCTTGTCTACGCTTTCCGTATGCTCTATGGAAGAAGTGTCCGCTCAAAGTCCTAATCCTATCTGGTTTCAGCTTTATGTCCTCAAAGATAGGGGCTTTATGAAAAATGTTCTTGAGCGAGCACAGGGCTGTGGTATCACTCACCTTGTATTTACTGTCGATATGCCTGTACCTGGAGCACGCTATCGTGATGCACATTCAGGAATGTCAGGGCCTTTTGCGCGTCAACGTCGTTTTTTACAAGCAATAATGAATCCTTCTTGGGCATTAGATGTCGGTATTATGGGACGCCCTCATGAACTTGGAAATGTGTCTAAGTATTTAGGCAAGGCTGTTGGTTTAGAAGATTATATGGGTTGGTTAAATAGCAATTTTGATCCCTCAATTAGTTGGTCTGATCTTGAATGGATTCGTGACTTTTGGAAAGGTCCTATGATTATTAAGGGAATTCTTGATCCTGAAGATGCAAAGGACGCCGTCACCTTTGGTGCGGATGGAATCGTTGTTTCTAATCATGGAGGACGGCAACTTGATGGGGTATTATCAACGGCTAAAGCGCTTCCAATCATTGCCGATGCTGTTGGAAACAAGATTACCCTTCTTGTTGATTCAGGAATTCGTTCCGGATTGGATGTTGTGCGCATGCTGGCACTAGGAGCTAAAGCGGTTCTTCTTGGTCGGCCCACGGCGTATGCTGTGGCGGCAAAAGGGCAGGCAGGTGTCGAGTATATGTTGGAATTGATTGCGAAAGAAATGCACGTTGCTATGGCATTAACCGGGGTTAAGTCAACAAGCGAAATTAATCAATCCAATCTTGCTGAGTATTAATCAGTCGTTTTTTTGTTCTTTTTTTATGCTAAATTTTAAATAGAGCTGCGCTTGATTCAGGGACCCAATAGTCTATTCAGTAAGAGCAATGCATTTTCCCTGCCTCATCACTTTGGTGAGCAACCTATTCGTGTGAACTTAATCAAAACATTTATATAGGGAGGCTAATTCATGAATATTCATGATGTTGTTGAAGCACAGCGCCAATTCGCGGCTTCAGGACAGGCAAAAAACATTGATTTTCGTAAGCAGCAACTACGGAAATTAAAGATTATTCTTCAGCAAAATGAGCAACTCCTCTACCAAGCCATTTATGACGATTTTAAAAAATCGGAATTTGAAACCTATTTAACTGAGCTGGCCTTGCTTTATCATGAACTTGATCTGGCCATTAAACGCGTTGATAAATGGGCTAAACTGAAAAAGGTAAGAACAGAACTGCCGAATCAGCCCGGAAAAAGCTTTATTATTGCTGAGCCTTATGGGACGACGTTGATTATCGGGGCATGGAATTATCCTTATAATCTTACTTTATTACCATTGATTTCGGCGCTTGCAGCAGGGAATACCAGCATTATTAAACCAAGTGAACAATCTAAAAATACATCCACTGTAATGGCTCAAATTATTAATCAAAATTTTGATTCAGCTTATCTTCATGTAGTTGAAGGCGGGATTGAGGTTACTCAGGAGCTTCTTAGTTATCGTTTTGATAAATTATTTTTTACTGGCAGTACTACGGTCGGTAAAATCGTGGCCAAAGCAGCAGCGGAACATCTAACCCCGGTGACACTTGAATTAGGGGGGAAAAGTCCATGCCTGGTTTTTGCTGATGCGGATCTTAAACTTTCAGCGCAACGCATTGTCTGGGGAAAGTTTTTAAACGCAGGACAAACCTGTATCGCTCCAGATTATCTTTTAGTCGAGGCCGCAATCTATCTTCCTTTTCTGGATGAGTTAAAAAAGCAAATTACTAAAATTGTTGGTGCCAATCCTCTTGAGAGTGAAAGTTATGTGCGAATTATCAATCAAAATCATGTTCAACGCTTAAAGAAGCTCATTGATCCACAGAAGCTCTTTACTGGGGGGCAGGTAATTGAAGCGGAAAATTATATTGAGCCAACGATTCTTAAAGATGTTACTTTTGCTGATGAAGTCATGAAAGATGAGATCTTTGGCCCTATTTTACCTGTCATTCCATTTACTGATTTAGACGCGGTATTAGAAGAAATAAAAAAACGTCCTAGTCCCTTAGCCTTTTATATTTTTGGCAAGAATTCAGCCCTGCAGACACAAATTTTACACGCAGTACCTTTTGGCGGTGGCTGTATTAATGATGTGGTTATGCATGTTGGTAACCCCTATCTTCCTTTTGGCGGCGTGGGGGATAGTGGGATGGGAAGTTATCATGGTGAGTTTGGGTTTAAAACATTCAGCCATTTCAAAAGTATTTTGAAAAAAACTTTTTGGTTTGAGCTACCAGTGAAATATGCGCCTTACAGTAAATTAAAATTACGTTTGATTCGTGCTCTTTTTAGGTAATCTTATTGTGGTATATTTAGGCAATAATGTTCTATTAAGGATGCTGTGCTAAAATATTTATCAATATGAGTTAACGGAGAATTTATGCCTAATATTCCATTAAATGTTTTAGGGTTAAGTGTACCTAACATGACATTCCAAAATGGTAATAAAATAGTAACCAGGCCGATTACCGATCATCCGCCTATTATTCAAAATACGCACTGGGGCGCAATAGGAACCATCAATATACTTAATCCTGGATCGCCGATTGCTCCGCCAGCACAAATTGATGGCGTTAAAGCGTTACCCGCTAATGGCCAAGTACAAATGGAGTTAATGGCTGAATACATTTTTAAGATGTTTCAACAGGGTGTTGGTCTACTGGCATTGCAAGAAGTCCCTGAGCCACAATCAGCGAACTTTAGATTTTTAAGCGATAAATTAAAAAGTCTTGCCGGTACCTCCAATCTTATTGATGTTGATACGCTAACAAGCCAGTGGTTAAAAACCGGGACTCATAGTTTTGGTACTTCTATTTTATGCAATCCAAAGCAGTTTCGTATTTCAAGCAATGCGTCGCCTGGTTTAAATAATCGTGCTGCTGTTTGTGAAGTAACTACTGCAAATGGTCAGGTAATCCCTGTGGCTAATATTCATGGCGATTTTACAAAGCAACCAGATACAGCAAACTATGTTGCCGGTTTTGATGGTTTTTGTTTAGGTGATTTAAATATAACTCATTCTGCTTTTGCGCCAGCTCAAGATGCAGATATCTTGCAATCAATAGAAAGACCAACATTACAAGTCGAAGGGAACACGTGTGTAACAAATACCGTTGATTTTATCCAAGATAAATACAGTAAACAGTTTAATTCGGCGTTTGTGCCTGATGTAGGGCGTATTGCGCAGCTGCAAAATACAGAAGAGGGCGTGTTTCAGCCGGTAGTGATTAAGATTTCTTCATTTACGGCCGTTCCTTTATTAAAAAACTTTGCTACTTATTTAGCTAGGGTTCAACCCGAGTTAATAAATTCGGGGCGTATTATTGATGTTGATTTGAAAACACAAAGTCCGTACAACATTGCTCATATTACCATAAAGAATGAAGTGGTTTATCAAGCATATAAACGTTTTATGGCAGATCAATTTTCTGTTGAAAAAACGAAAATTCAACAACAATTTATCACGCAGTTAAATGTGCTTGATAATAAAATTAGTGCTTATGCCAAAAAAAGCTCCGCTTCTTATAAAAAGGGACAAGAACTCCATCAAACACTATATACTGCTCAAGAGACGTTTTTTTCTAGCTTAACTCCAGATGCCAGTTTTGAACGTATTCAGGAGAATATTGCTAATTTCCGCAAGGTTTGTGAACAGAATGTTCGCGATGCTGATAGAATAATGGGGCATGGTTGGCTGTATCGTATCGGAGAGGTGCTTCTTAAAGCAGTAGCAGGATTGTATGCTGGAATTGGCATGGTGCTCGGTATCATAGGTGGGCAAGGTCTTGCTAACCCACAACATCGTCAAGCATACAGGGATTCATTCTTAACTTTGAATCAATCAACAGGAAGTAAGGCTCTACAGGAATTTAAGCAAACAATTCTGGGAGAGGATGAAGATGAGCCGGGACTACTTGATGAAGACAAGTTAACTCCTAAGAATATGTAGCTGTTGTCAGGGGCGTTCGAGCAGGGAAATCCTGGATTAGGCTTCGCCTAGCCCAGGATCGAGATAAACTAAGTACATAAAAATTGCGGAGGGTATGCTCTATCATCATAGCCCCGAGGGGCAATAACCCTCTACAACCAAGATGTGGAAAGGGCTGCAGATAATTTATTTAATTAAATATTACTTAATTTACATGAGGCTTATCAAGCAAGTGCTCAAGATTGACATTTAATAAAAATGGGGTTGCATTAGGCATGGTGTAGCTTTTTCCATTCGATTGCTTGCCATCAAAAGCCAAATATGTCCCCTGTTCTATTAAGTTTCCTTTGCCCATCATGATACAGCAAGCTGCTCCAAACATAGAGTGCGAGAACATAAGCACTTTCTTATCTTTGAATTGTTCATTAAGCGCTTGCAATGTATGTTTGGCACGTAATAGAACTTGACAAAAATTTTCCGCATCTCGCCAGGTGCCATACACATCTTCCCCGGGACACTTTATCAACGCATGTTGCTTCTTATAAAAAGAATGAGCTTGGTGATCTGAAGGAATATCACAAACACGACGGTTTTCTAAAGAGCCAAAAGACATTTCCGTAATACTTTCTAATGCATGATATTTTTCTTCGAATCCATTGCGTTTTACAAAGGGAAGCCCCGTTGCCCTGGCTCGCTCAAGTGGGCTATGAAAAATAATATCTGGAATCCACCCTTGGTGTAACAGTTCATTTTCTAATTTAATTGCAGCATCAATAGCTTGTTGCTTTCCAAATTCCGTTAATTGATTGATCGACGTATCCACATTGCCTTGAAAAACACGATTTTCATGATTCTTTTTATTCAATCTTAGCGCATTATCATCAAGAGAACCATCCTGTGTAATTAAACCTGCATTGCCAAATGTTTCTCCATGTCGAACAAAAACCAATTCAAAATCTAGAGGCATTGGTTCAAAATTTGATGTGTAAAAAATATTTCCTGAATGAGTATTAACACGTATTCCAATATTTTTTAAAGCTTGAGTAAGCATATGCCCCTTTGTTGCAAAAAAATTCATTGATCGAGGGATTGTTTGTGTTGCTTGGTATGTGCTCTCCTTATCTAATAAATGAATGTGTATTAATATTCGATGGATAAGATCGCCATCCAAAGCCGGATCTAGTCTCTGATGAGTTTCACTCGCATCAGCACTTTGACGGCATAAAACATCAGCATAAGATAGATTAATATCATATATTTCTTTCATTTTTTTGCAATCAGGGTTCAGTGGATCTTTGTCTTTTAAAGCGTAGAGCACACCTGCCGCAATACCTCTCTCTAGACCCGGAGAGTCTTCAACAACACCCTGTTGTTGTTTTAAACGTATAACGCCTAAAATCCTACCATCTGGACTAAGTTTACGTAAGGGATCTCGACCAACTCGCACGACAGGATCGTTGCTGCTCATTAAACAACGTTCAAAAAATATGTTTTTAATATCATTGAAAAGAGCTGTATCTAATGCAGGAAAATTTTTTTTAATGTCGGTGCAATTTCGACATCCATTAAAGAGGCAATATAGTTTTTCATACCTGGATAATTGATGCCTTGAGCAATCGTAACACAATTAAACAAGGCACTTACCCAAGCTAGAATGGCATGAGGACCATTAATATACTTATCCTTTATTACAGCTAGGATGTCTAAATCTTCCACTCCATCGATTGAAGAGAGTTCAGGATAACGACTGACAAATTTTTGAGGAGCATAAAGTTTAAAAGGTATTTCTGCATTAAAAAGTTTTAATGACAATTGATATTTTTTCATAGCAGCCAGAATTGTATTAGGATCCTCTATTATTTCGTTGATCTCAGTTTCTAGTGTTCCAGAATCATCATAACCGTCCGATTTCATGCATATTAAAAGTTGCTGCTTCAATTCATTTTTGACAATTTCAACAGGGATTTTACTCACAATCCTATCAGAAACAGTAGGTATAAACTCAATACGCTCTAAAATTTCATTGCGCTTTGTTTTATCGTCAATTAATTCGCCAATTTTAAATGAAATAGTTTCTCTAACATATTTATCACAATGATGTCGGTTCATTAAAACTAAAACTGTTAAGTTCGATTTAGATTGCTTATATCGATTAATGAGTCCCTGAGCAATACTTTCAGAAGATTCATCAAATGCATTCTGCGTCAGACACAGAGCGATGATTTCTGTTGTATCAGTATATAATTTGACGATATCTGTATGATTTCGTTGAGTCATCGTTATATGACTAACAACCGTATCATCTCCTTCATCTGCGCCAATATGCTGCAAGCGAAATTGATGATTGCCATTTATTAACGTATTGAAAGTAATATCATTGGATGTCGCAATAATTTGATAGGGCTCAAGAAAGTTAGATCGGTTAATAACATCTGCCATCAATCCTAAACCAATATTTCCGCCACCATGTATACCGAAGACTTTCATTATGAACCTCTTATTTTTATTAAAATTTAAGATGAAAAATGCTATCATGTTCATTGGGAAAATAAATTTCTTATTTTGTTGAATTAAATTTCAAAAAATTAATTGTTTTTTACTATTGGGGTAATTTATGAAAAGATCGGCAGGGAATTCTAAAAGTAACTATAAAAGTGACGATGCCGAAGGTATATTGATGGACAAAACAGATATAAAAATTCTTAACTTGCTCCAAAAAAATAACCAATTAACCAATCTAGAGTTAGCACAACTTATTAATTTATCTCCCCCTCCTTGTTTGCGAAGGGTGCGAAGATTACGAGAATGTGGTTTTATAACTAATGACGTGTCATTAGTCGATCCATTTAAAGTAAAGCAAAATCTTATTAGTTTCGTCAGTGTCTCTTTGGAAAAACAAGGGGATGATTTTTTATCTAATTTTGAACGAAAAATGAACGAGTGCCCAGAGGTAAAGCAATGCTACTTTATTTCTGGAGAGATTGACTATTTATTGATGGTTCATGTTGAAGATATTGCATTATACAATGAATTTATTCGTCGTGTTTTTGTAAATGTCCCTAACATAAAATCTTTTAGAAGTAATTTTTGTTTAAGCCGCGTCAAATACGACACCTCTATTATCTTAAAAGAGGAGTAATTTCAGATGAGTATTCTATTTTTTTTTAGTATCTTGGGTCTTATTGCATTTATGTTTTCTGGTGCTTTAGTAGCTATTAATAATAAAATGAATCTTGGTGGTGTGGTATTTTTGGCAGCGATCACTGGACTTGGGGGAGGGACCATACGTGACATATTGCTGAAATTACCTGTTTTTTGGATGCAAAATAATTGGTATCTTTATCTTGCCGTAATGATTGGTGTTGTTACATTTTGTTTTTATCATACCCTAAAAAAATACATAACTCGTTTGTTTTTTGAGAAGACTCTCGATCTCTTTGATGTTTTAGGAACGGCATCATTTATGATAATGAGCGTTTCCACTGCCAAACTTAATCATCAATCTACAATAACATCAATTGTATTGAGTGTGATCACGTGTATTGGCGGTAGTGTTCTTCGAGACATTATTTGTGGCGAAACATCAATCATTTTTAAAAATGATCTTTATGGCTTTTATGCAACATCCGTTGCTCTTGGAAGTACTGTTTATATTGCTGTTGATCATTATAGTACTACGTGGGCGATAGTATTGGCCAGCTTATTTTTAATAGGTTTAAGATTTTCAGCGATTCATTTCAATTTAAATTTACCAAGAAAGTCATTGAGCTAGAGAATACCATATAATTACTACGGAAATACTACCGCGCCTAATTTTTTCATTAATTTCACGATACGCTATTAAAATTAAAATAATAGAAACAATGTATGCATTCTGCAAGCTATGGATTGTATGATCTAACAGTCAATGGACGATTTTGAATGTAATCTGTATCGAATATGGAATCATATGTCTTCAGATTCCGATACCCCAAAACTGTAAAAGGTATTCTAACTCCAAAGAATTCAGGTGGTCATCGCCTATTAAGCGTGCCAGTGAGTTGCGCAAGCTATGGTGAAACAGGTATTAGACAATGCTGCATCCTATATTTGATTTTCTCCTTTATTGATGATTGCACGAGATAACATTGATTTGGGTATTAAACTTTTGGATGTTCTACTCAAAGGTTCTGGTGCTGTTTAATACAGCTCAGAGAGGAGCGTTTGTGCTTATATTATTTAAGCGGCTCATTAATTGATAATTG
>NZ_JH413808.1:241798-256264 GCF_000162755.2 Legionella drancourtii LLAP12 | reverse complement strand
GATGGATTATTCCGTTGCCGCGGCTGAATTAGCGCGTGCAGTTGCGCAGATTCGCGCCATTCAAAAAGTCAGAAAAATCATTAAATAAGTAGACACTGCTTAGAAAATTCCGGATTATGGCTTTGCCTAATCCGGGCTCCCTGCCGCTGCCCTTACTAAAAATTAAGTACTTAATGTCTTCAAGCTAAGGTAACGGTTTTGGTGACGAATTAGATAAAATGATAATTCACCCCGACACGCACCACATGACCATCAAAGCGAGTTGTACTGCTTACTGCATTATTAAAGTAGTAAGGCGGGCCATACGGGGTGATAAAATTATTAATAAGATTGCCATCCTTATAGATCACTGAACCAAGGTTATAGTATAAATACTCTATTTTGGCACTCCATGCGGGGCGGGGCATCCACGCGAAACTGCCGCCAACGGTCCAGCCTAGGCGGGTATTGGCATAATATCCAACGGAACGCCAATTGGCGTCAAGATTATTGGTATTTTGCGGGATGCCATAGCTTTGGATGATCCTGGTTTGGGAACGAACACCGCCATAAGCAAATCCTCCTGTTCCCGAAAGTAAAAAAGCAGGATTTATAAGATAGCCTAAATGTCCACGTACAGTACCTAGAAAATCAGTACCCTGGACAATAGCGGTGTTGGTATTGATAATTTGCGGATCGCCATTATTATCATTAAAATTGACTGCTGATGCAGACCATTTTTTGCGGTTACTTTCAGAAATGCCTTGAATATCTGCCTCGAAACCCACAACATAATGACTTTGCAGTGTCTGATTGAAGCCAAGCTGCCCTCCGCCAATAAACCCGGCATTAGCTAATGATGATTTATTTTTTGTGCCTGTAACCGCGGCAGTGGCGTAGGCTAATCCTTGGCTGCAACCCATAGTATTAGGGCAATATTGCACATTATGAGCATTAATAAGCAGTGGATCGCTACTGGAAAAAGCGCCGCCAAGATTAATACCACCATAAAAACCGTTCCACATGGGGGCAATTGTCGTCCCCATCGCACCCGCATGAAGCACACTACCATAGAATGCGGTGGTAAAAATTAAGGTAGATAACGCAATTTTTTGCATGGCATCAATCCCTGATGAATAAACACGAAAAGGTAATTTGCTTAACTTAGCATGGCGTATGGTTGTGAACAAGACAGAGATTTTTATACTTTTTAAGTAACTTACAATAAGTTAGCTAATTTATTCTATGCTAATACACAGGGTTATCCACAGGAAGAGCAATTTATCAAATTAATTAATATTTATAAAATACAATATAATCAATACGTTATGTGTTAACATTCCTCTTGTTTGAAAAAACATACAAAGTTATTCACAATTTACAGGGTGTTTATATTTCTAACATGGCCATACCTTTGTTAAAATCACTTTGCAATACCGCGCGACGATGGTTAAATAGTGGTTAATATTACGATGACTAAAAAAATTATGAATGAAGTTGCAGAACAAAAAGCCTTAACCGAATTTACTGAAAAAGCCTACCTGGATTATTCAATGTATGTAATCTTAGATAGGGCATTGCCGCATATTGCCGATGGCTTAAAACCGGTACAACGCCGTATTGTTTACGCTATGTCTGAACTTGGTTTAAAAGCGACGGCCAAACATAAAAAATCGGCGCGTACCGTCGGGGATGTATTGGGTAAATTCCATCCTCATGGTGACAGTGCTTGTTATGAAGCGATGGTTTTAATGGCGCAGCCTTTTTCCTACCGTTATCCTTTTGTCGACGGGCAAGGAAACTGGGGCTCTCCCGATGACCCAAAATCCTTTGCTGCCATGCGTTATACTGAAGCGCGCCTATCTGCTTATGCTGACGTGCTCTTGGCCGAATTACAGCAAGGTACCGTCGATTGGGTGGATAATTTTGATGGCACACTGCAAGAACCTTCCTTGTTGCCTGCGCGGTTGCCGAATATTTTATTAAATGGTGCTACTGGGATTGCGGTGGGGATGGCCTCTGATATTTTGCCGCACAATTTAACCGAGGTAGCTAATGCCTGTGTGCACTTACTCGATAATCCCCAGGCTGATTTAAGCGCTATTATGCAGCATATTAAAGGCCCTGATTTTCCGACCGCTGCAGAAATCATTACCCCACCCGAAGCGATTACGACTTTGTATGCAACGGGACATGGTTCGATTAAGATGCGCGCCATTTATAACCCAGAAAAACAAAATATCGTTATTACGGCCCTGCCTTATCAAGTGTCTGGTGCTAAAGTAATGGAACAAATTGCTTTGCAGATGCAACAAAAAAAATTGCCCATGGTTGAGGATTTACGCGATGAATCCGATCATGAGCATCCTACGCGACTGGTGATTATTCCACGCTCTAATCGTGTTGATGTCGATGGTTTAATGTCGCATTTATTTGCCACGACTGATTTGGAACGCAGTTATCGCGTAAATTTCAATATGATTGGTCTCGATGGCAAACCACGGGTAAAAAACTTGATAACCATTTTAAGTGAATGGTTGATTTATCGCGTTAGCGTAGTAAAAAGACGTTTGGAATACCGTCTAGCTAAAGTTCTAGAACGCATCCATGTGTTGGAAGGATTATTGATTGCTTATCTGAATATTGATGAGGTCATTGCCATTATTCGTGAACATGAGCATCCTAAACAAGGCTTAATCGCGCGCTTTAATCTTAGTGAACGGCAAGCCGAAGCGATTTTAGAAATGAAACTGCGGCATTTGGCAAAATTAGAAGAAATAAAAATACGCGGTGAGTTAGATGAGCTGAGTATTGAGCGCGATCATTTGCAAAGTATCTTGACCAGTGAACAGAAATTAAAAAATTTAGTTAAAGATGAGATTATTAAAGACCGTGATGCGTTTGGCGATGTTCGCCGTTCACCCATTATTGTCCGTCAAGAATCACAAGCATTAAAAGAAGAAGATATTCTTCCGAACGAGCCGATTACGGTCGTGCTCTCTAAAAATGGTTGGGTACGTGCGGCTAAAGGCCACGATATTAATGGCAGTGAACTCAGTTATAAAGCTGGGGATGAGTTTAAGGCACAAGCAACGGCACGCTCGAACCAACAAATTGTCTTTTTTGATAGCGAAGGTAAAGTGTATTCGTTACCAGGTCATTCTCTTCCTTCAGCCAGGGGGCAGGGCGAGCCATTAACCGGTAAATTAAATCCTGCAGAAGGCATTTTATTTGAGACGGTTGTTGGGGGCGAAGCTGAGCAATTAGTATTATTAGCCAGTGATGCAGGTTATGGCTTTGTGGCTAAAATGAGCGATCTTTATGTAAAAAACCGTAATGGTAAAGCCTGTGTTAAATTGCCTGCGGCCAGCCGTATCTTACCACCGCGTATCTTGCCTAATCAGGAGGAATTATTGGTAGCTTGTGCCACCAGTGTTGGGCGTCTGCTTATTTTTTCCATTAAAGAGTTGCCTGAGTTATCACGTGGCAAGGGAAATAAATTAATTAGTATTCCTGCTACTAAAACAGCATCACGTGAAGAATATGTTATTGATGTCCAGGTTCTCTCCAATCAGGATGTGCTGACGGTGCATGCTGGAAAGCGTCATTTCACGCTAAAAGGAGCGGATCTGGAGCATTATAAAGGGGAGCGTGGTCGTCGTGGCAACCGCCTGCCTCGTGGGTTGCAGAATGTAACTCAGCTACAAGTTATCAGCGCGGATAAGGCTCTGCCGGCATCGTAGTAAAGCCACTAGGAGTGATAAGCATATGGTTTCTGGTGACCTTGGTGGATTAAAGCGGTTATTAATCCTAAATTAGCTATGAAATCAGAAATAGGGATGATAAAGTCTTCTAATGTCATGGTGTTACCGCGATGACATTTTGTTTCCATGAAGGGAAATAGTTAAGATAGGGAATTATCTGCTCCATGTTAAAGACGTTGATTTTTTTCATATGCTTATTGCTTAGCGCTTGTATGGTCGGTCCTAATTATAAAGAGCCGCCCAAGCAAGTCGCCATGCATTGGGCGAAAAAAAATGCTTCCGTTAAAGAAAAATCCTTCAAAGATACAAAATGGTGGCAGGAATTTCATGACCCTGTACTGACCTCTATTATTTATCAGGGCTATCACAACAATTTATCCCTACAAGCGGCCGGGGTTAAGGTGTTGCGAGCGCGCGCACAATTGGCGCAAGCTGTAGGCGGCCTGTATCCCCAACAACAATTAATTTCTGGTAGCTATAATTACACGCGCATTGGCGGTACGTCCTTCCAACAAATTTTACCATCAAGTTTTGATACCGCCTCTTTAGGTTTTTCCGCGAATTGGGAATTGGATTTTTGGGGTAAATACCGCCGGGCAATACAAGCCAATGATGCCGCTTTTTTAGAGTCACTAGCTGCTTACGATAATGCTTTAGTCACATTAACTTCGGATGTTGCGACTACCTACATTAAAATTCGTACTTATGAAGAACAAATCAGGATCACCAAAGCAAACATTATCGTCCAAAAAATGGGCTTAAGAATTGCCCGTGCGCGTTATAATGCAGGGCAAGCTAGTCTTGTGGATGTAGAGCAAGCACTTACTGAGTTGGCGCAAACTGAAGCAACTTTGCCAGCAAACGTTGCTAATTTACAAAAGCAAAAAGATGCGTTAGCAGTTTTACTCGGCACGATTCCTAACGGTATTGATAGTGTTATTCAAAAAAGCCAGGGCATACCCAAAGCACCCTCATCGGTTGCGGTAGGCATTCCTAAAGAAGCTTTAGCCAGACGCCCAGATATTCATCAGGCTCGATTAGAAGCGGTAGGGCAATCTGCTTCTATTGGTGCTACTAAGGCTGATTTGTATCCGGCACTGTCATTAAGTGGTGCCTTTGCTTTTTCTTCAAATAATATTGGCCAATCCTCCATTACCGATATATTCCACTGGGCGAATCGTAATATTGTCGCCGGTCCAAGCCTAAGTTGGCCTATCTTAAATTATGGCCAAATTACCAATGCAGTGCGCGCACAAGACGCCTCTTTCCAACAAGCCTTATTAAATTATATGAATGTCGTTTTAAAGGCTCAGCAAGAAGTGCAAGATAACATTACCGCTTATATTGAAGCCAAAAAAGCAGCGCACTTCTTGACGCAGGCGAATACGGCGGCGATTAAATCACTACAATTGGCTTTAATACGCTACAAAGAAGGTGAAACTGATTTTACACCGGTGCTTAATGCCGAACAGCAACAATTGAGTGTGCAAACCTCGCTGGTTAAGGCTCAAGGTGATATTCCGCAAGCTTTAGTGGCGCTTTACCGAGCCCTTGGTGGTGGCTGGGAAATTCGTGGTGGTGATGATGTGGTGTCGCAACAGATTAAAACCGAAATGGCGGCGCGCACTAATTGGGGTACGTTGTTGCAGCAACCTAATCACCAGCCACCGGTTACACGCAAGCAAAAAATAAAAGAACTTTATCTACCAAAATGGTAATCCGTATGAACTTTAATAAAAATTCAAAACCAGTCAAATTCGCAGGAATCGCTGTCGCGGCGTTGTTTTGTGTTTATGTCATTGTCCATTTATTTACAAAACATAATCCGCCAGAAATCCCTCCGCCAGCAGTTGTAGTGCAAAAACCGCAATTAAGAGAGATGGTTGAATATGTAACGCAAACAGGAACTACCGTTGCTTATAACTCGGTTAACTTGGTGGCGCGTGTTGAAGGGTTTTTAGAAAAAATTGAATTTGTTGATGGCTCCTTTGTTAAAAAAGGCCAAGAGTTGTTTGTGATTCAGCCCGAACCATATCTTGAGCAATTAAAGGCAGCCCAGGCTACAGTGGCGGCACAAAAGGCGGCGGATGCTTATAATAAGTCGGAATATGCTCGTCAAAAACGGATGTATACCCAAAGTGCTACTTCATTAAATGAAGTGGAAAAATGGCTGGCTAAGACGCAAGAAATTACGGCAGAAATAGATAAGGCAACCGCAGAAGCGATTAATGCGACGATTACTTACAGTTACACTCATGTTTTAGCACCATTTGATGGGCGTATTGGTCGCCATTTAGTGGATGTTGGTAATTTAGTTGGGAATGGTATCGCGACTAATTTAGCGACAGTGGAGCAGATTGCCCCGCTTTATGTTTATTTTAATCTTAATGAGATTGATTTAATTCGCTTGCGTACCGCGGCTCGTGCTAAAGGGCTTAAGCCGAAGGACATTAATACTATTCCTGTAGATATTAGCATGCAAAACCCAGTTGATTTCAAATACAAAGCCACCTTAGATTTCATTAATACCGGGCTTAATGCATCTACCGGAACAATGGAATTGCGCGCCGTATTACCCAACAAAGACCATACCTTTATCCCTGGCCTATTTGTGCAAGTACGCGTTGCGATTACACAACCAGCCCAGCAATTAACGGTGCCTGATACGGCCGTGCTTTATGACCAAATTGGCCCTTACTTATATTTAATGGACAAGGAGAATAAGGTGGTCTTAAAACGGGTGACCTTGGGCAGTGTGGAACAGGGCTGGCGTGGTATCGTTAAAGGCTTGGACGTGCAAGATAATGTGATTGTTGATGGACTGCAAAATGCAACGCCGGGCAATAAGGTAATGCCACAATTGGCGCAGCAAGAATCAACAAAGCTCGCTAATTAAGAATTTTTGTTGCTGGGCGAGGGTGGAGTAGATTAAATGAGGCGCAATAGAACTTTTGCTTAAGGATGAGATGGTGTTGAGCCGTCAGGCCAACCTACAGTGAGACAACATAATGATTTCTAAATTTTTTATTGAGCGGCCAATATTGGCAAATGTCATCGCGCTACTCCTCGTCTTGCTGGGAATGGTGGCTATAGCTGTTTTACCGGTGGCACAATATCCGGCTATCGTGCCGCCTACTATTCAAGTAACAACCACATATCCTGGGGCGGATGCAAAAACTTTAATTAATACCGTTGCTCTTCCCATTGAACAACAAGTCAATGGCGTAGAAAAGATGCTGTATATGCAATCGACTAGTACCGATAGTGGTTCTTATACGTTAATTGTTACTTTTGCCATTGGCACGGATCTTAATTTTGCGCAAGTATTGGTACAAAACCGCGTGCAGGCCGCGATGGCGCAGTTACCAGAATCAGTGCAAAAACAAGGTGTGGTCGTACAACAAAAATCTACTGCTATTTTGCAGTTTATTACGCTCACTTCCGAGAATGGCAAATATGATGGCTTATTTCTGGATAACTATGCGGCCATTAATATGCAAGATGAATTGGCGCGCTTGCCAGGAGTGGGTAACGTACTTATTTTTGGTACGGGTACTTACGCGATGCGTGTGTGGCTTGATCCGCAGAAAATGCTCTCTTATGCTTTAAATCCTAGTGATGTATTGAATGCTATTAGCCGACAAAACCAAGAAGTTTCTGCTGGGCAGATTGCCGCTCCGCCCACATCGGGAGCTCAGCCCTATCAGTTTACCGTTAATGTGCCAGGGCAGCGTGCTAATCAGGAAGAATTTGCTGACATTATTATTAAAACCATCGCAACGCAACCTAATGAAAGCGCCAATGGCAGTAGTAGTGCCAAAATTGTGCGCATTCGTGATGTTGGGCGTGTTGAATTAGGTTCTTCCAGCTACAGCCAGTTGGCAAAACTCAATAATAAACCTACCGCGGCGATTGGTATTTATCAGCTTCCTGGCGCTAATGCCTTGCAAGTGGCGAAAGAAGTACGTGCGACCGTAGCGGAAATGGCTAAAAAATTTCCTCCTGGGATGCAGTATTCGGTTCCATTTGATACAACTATTTTTGTCAATGCTTCCGTCACTGAAGTGTATAAGACCCTATTTGAGGCGGGCATTTTAGTTTTAATCGTTATTCTTTTTTTCTTACAAAATTTTCGCGCAACCCTCGTGCCTACAACAACCGTGCCGGTGACGATTATTGGCGCCTTTTTTGCCATGCTCTTATTGAGTTATTCGATTAACTTATTAACTTTATTCGCGTTGGTGTTAGCCATTGGTATTGTGGTGGATGATGCAATTGTGATTGTTGAAGGTGTAACCCAATATATTGAACGTGGTACATCGCCTAAAGAGTCGGCAATCATTGCGATGAACGAATTATTAGGTCCTATTATTGGGATTACCCTCGTGCTAATGGCCGTCTTTGTGCCGGCTGGCTTTATGCCTGGTTTAACCGGCGCTATGTATGCGCAGTTTGCTTTAGTTATTGCCGCAACAGCGTTTATTAGTGCGATTAACGCGATGACGCTAAAGCCAACTCAGTGCGCTTTATGGCTAAAACCTGTGGATAGTCATAAAGAGAAGAATTTCGTATTTCGTTGGTTTGATAAGATTTATTATCCGGTAGAAAATACTTACATTAGTTTTATTGATAGGTTAGTGCATAAAAATAAGATGGTCTGCTCTATTGGTCTTCTTTTAGTATTATTGGCTATTTTGGGTCTGAGTCGAATTCCTACGGGGTTTATTCCTATTGAAGACCAGGGTTATGTCATGATGAACGTGCAATTACCTGATGGGGCTAGCTTGGGGCGTACCGAAGCTTTATTGCATAAGCTTAGCGCACAAGTAGCCAAAGTAGATGGTATTCAGGATGTGATTACCATTGATGGGATATCTTTATTGGACAATAGCGCTAATCTGGCCAATGCCGGTGCGTTGTATATCATGTTTAAGGATTGGAGTGTGCGTGGTAGCAAAGAGGGATTATTACCACTTTACACCAAGCTTAATGAAATTGCGCAAAAAACGCTTGAGGCTAAGGTGTTAGTGATGGTGCCGCCCCCAATTCAAGGCTTGGGTTCTTCGGGTGGTTTTCAAATGCAACTTGAGTTGCAAGATGGTTCGTTTGATTATCGTAAATTACAAGCAGCAACGGATCAAATGATTCGTTATGCGAGTCAACAACCTGAATTACAACGGCTAATGACTTCCTTTCGTGCGTCAGTGCCACAGGTCTCGGCACCGATTAATCGCATTAAAGCCGAATCATTAGGGGTCAAAGTGGGTGATGCTACCGATGCATTACAAACATATCTTGGTTCTTCCTATGTGAATTTATTCACTAAATTTGGCCAGGTATTTCAGGTTTATGTGCAGGCAGATGCTCCTTATCGCATGACTATCGAAGATGTACGGAATCTGTATGTAAAAAACCAGTCAGGCGGTATGGTACCCCTAGGTACGTTAACTGATATTTACCCGGCGGTCGGTCCTTCGCTCATTTCTCTCTATAATTTATATCCATCAAGTAATATTTATGGCATGGCCGCTACCGGTTATAGCTCAGGTGAGGCCATGCAGGCTATGGAGCGCGTAGCCAAGGAGGTTTTACCGGCAGGCGTTTCCTATGAATGGACCAGTACGGCTTATCAGGAAAAAATAGCAGGCAACATGAGTTATTATATTTTCATTTTGTCGTTAATCCTGGTGTATATGATTTTAGCAGGGCAATATGAAAACTGGGTTACGCCGGCAGCTATTTTATTAAGTGTCCCTTTAGCTTTAATCGGTACTGTACTGGCTTTATCTGCATTGGGATTGGCAAATAATATGTACACGCAAATAGGGGTTTTGCTCTTAATTGCGTTAGCCGCCAAGAATGCGATTTTGATTGTTGAGGTGGCACGTGAACAACGACAATTCCATAATAAATCCATCATGGAATCGGCCGTGCTTGGTGCTAAGACGCGTTTTCGTCCAATATTGATGACTTCTTTTGCTTTTATCTTAGGAGTGATGCCGTTGGTGTTTGCTACCGGCGCCGGTGCTAATGCTCGCCGCTCTATTGGTATCGCGGTTTGTAGTGGCATGTTGGCATCTACCTGTTTGGCGGTGGTGTTTGTGCCTGCTTTTTATGTCATGTTGCAAAGCTGGCAGGAGCGTAGACAAGCGAAGAAGGCAAAAAAACTGAGCATTGCTACCATAAAAGAGTGATCACTATGGAGTTTAAGCGTGAATTAAGCTGTGATAGATGCATTTCCCGCTCAATTATTGAGCGATTAGGTGGTTAATAATTATCAAAGCATTACATTGGTGCAAATTTAGCGTAAATTTTTTATAATTTGCTTATAAATCCTGCTACAATCTAAGTATAAAGATTAAGTGGGGTCTAGTATGCTAAGTGCGCAACAAGAACTACAACGCATCTATATGGAAAGGCTCCTGACCAAGGCGTTAATAGAGGCCTTGAGCAGTAAGAGCCCTTTAAATTTTGATCCACAAGGACGAGTCTTAATTACGGTCTCTAATCAAGAAGATCGGGACTTATTTTTCAACGCCACTGGCCGTGAGCCTGCAGTAAATACTACGGTAAGTTTGGATGTTACGGCTGATTCCGAGCTTAAAGCTGAATACCTGAAGCATTATGGTTTGACAGAAGAGCAATTTGCGCAACTAGAGGGTTGCCGAGGTAGTATTATCCCCTTACAACAAGAATTTCATTTTCACTTAGGTTTAACGGCGCGCACCTATACCAAAATGGATAAGGAACGTTTTCCTGAAGTAAAAATGAATATTGCTCATGAAGCAGCCATGACTCGGGTGAACGAACTGGTCACTACTGCTTTTAAGGATGCGCTTAAGAACGCGACTAAAGATGGCAATATAGATGATGTAAAATTAGTTAGGGCTTTGGACAAAGCACGCAAAAGTATTTCTAGTGAAGCACACCATATTTTTTTGGAAGAGGTGGTCAAAGCCACTGGCAACCGTTTGACGAAGAAAGAAATGAAAAACCTGCATGTCAAACACAAAGCGGAAGTAACAACTGCTACCAATAATGATTTATTGCACGTTGATCAATCCTTAGGTCAATTTACTTGGATTGGTGGTACCGATGTGACGGCGCATGATCGTGGCCAAGGTATAGACCATCTTGCCAATCGCCAAATTATGACGGTTGCTTTAGCTGAGGGCAATCAAGGCATGTCGCGGGTGCAAATCAGAATCCCTTCCCTTGATGTAAAAGAGGGGATTATTTCTGATAAGGCTAAGGCAAAGGGTAAAGAAGGAATCACTAAGGCTGAGGCGGTTAGCGATGTGGCTACTAAGCTTGCTTACCTGCAAAGCCACTATAACATGCGCGATGAGATTAGCACTAACCCAGTGGGTAAGGCCTTTACCTATAACCTGTTGACGGCGCTTAATGACCGTTTTGAGGGTGGCAAAAATAAACAATCCCAAGGTGCCCGTTTTATTTTAGAGGGCGCGCATGAATATAATGCCAGCCAACTTAAGAATGCTAAGGAAATAGAGCCGGTATTTTGTTTGGTGCAAAATATATCGATTAATGGTTTTGGTGACAGCTTGGGTTATGGTGGCAATGATCTAAAAACAGAAGCGACCTTGATGGCAGAAATGGCCATGTTGTATAATTTGGTTGATAAGAATGACCGTCAAAAAGCAACAATTGAACCTGTTTTTGCGCAATATAAGGCTTATTTAACATCCGATCGCAGTGAACAGCCTTTTTTTTCCCAGTCAGAACAAGGCAAAGAAGTCATCGCACAAATTCAAGAGATTAAAGCGGGATGGGCAAATACCAATCAACGTGAAAATGTACGTGAGCTGGACACCGTGAGCAAAGCCCGCGGCGCCTTAAAAGTGATGATGGCTAATGACTTGCATCAGCAACATCAATACGCTAAAGCCTTCCAGGCACTGTCTATTTTTGTTGAGCAAGCATCCATTGCCGGTTGTAAAAGTGGTAATGAGCGCGCCCAGGCTATTGCCGGACGCGTTTCTGTCTTAGATAGTGTTGCGCATAATCCCAACGATCCGATTGTGAAGGCCATGGTTGACCTTGCCAAGGCTGAACCTAAGGATGTAGCGGTAAAAGCCGCAGCGTTAAAACAACAAATTGATACAAAATATGACCATAACTTGCAATCTGGAGTATCGCTGATCAGTGCGGCGGATCAAGGTGCGGCGGCGAAAGTCAATCCGAAAATAGGTCTTGCTGGTTTATTTAATCGCAACTACGCCGAAGAATCCACTATGGAGCATCTGCATCAGGGTAAAGCCGGTAAAATGCAGGCGCATAAAGGATTGACTAAACAAATGGCTGATGCGGCAGAAGGACCAAAACCCATGGGCTTTTTTGCCTTCTTGAAAGCAAAATTAGGTACTTTGGGTACGGTTGCTATGGCTGTTGCTACGGTTGTTGCTGTGGCCGCTGCTGTTGCCATTCCTGGTCTTGCGCCCGCACTAATCGCCGTTGGTGTATTTGCAGTGGGTGGAGCAAAAATTCTGCATGATGAGTATAAAAAAGAAGAACAGGCTAAATTTGCCCAAAAAATGCAAATGGCTGAGCGTCAGCATGCAGATACGGTAGTGCAAAGCAGCCATGCGCAAGCCCAAGAGCAACAAGCTAAAAAAGCAACTGCTACACCTGAGCATGGTGTGAAACAAGATGTAACTGATGTACCCCAAAAAGTTAAAGAACCCGTTGCTGATTTTAGGAAAGCAAGTCCTTCATCTGTAGCAGAAGTGCCTTTAAATTCACAACAAGTTGTGCAACATATGGCGAGTATGAAAGAGGTGTTAAGTGACATTAGAAAAATTGGTGCAGAACGCGAGCAGATAATCGTGAAACCCGATGAGGATGTGCATAGTCATGTTGTCCCCCATTAACACGGGGGGTGTGGTTTTCGTTAACAAAACCCATTGTGTCAGGCGCTTGCTTGGCACAATTTTCCACATGTTTCCCGTGAAACACTCGAGATAGTTGATAGTTCCTAGTGTTCTAGCAAGTTCTTAATGGCTTCTTGTTGCGTTGTAGGCAATTGTGTTAACGGCAGCGTCGCTAATCCGGCCGCCTTATATAAATGATGCATGTTGGTGTTTTCCATCGCCTTTAAGTGTAAGGCAAGTGTATTTAGGTCGCCGCGCCCTAATGGCCCCGTAAGGGCATCAGCAATGCGTTCGCTTTGCTGTATATTCGTTACATTACCTTGCATCAGATTGAGGAGCATCCGTCGGCTTTGCTGCGCTTGCAGGCCCGCTTTTAGCAGCAGTTCTTCACTGCAGGCAGCAAGTGTAATTAAATAGTTTGATGCGATGCAAGCTGCTGCGTGGTACATGGCTTTATGTTCAGGGGCAATGGCCGAGACATAAGCGCCTAAACGAGAAAATGTTTGTTGCAACCAGTCACATACGTCTGCATCTCCTTCAAAAACACAATCCACCTGATTAAAGGCCTCCTTGTCTAAGTAATTGCTTTTAAATGCTTTTAATGGATGAAAGCTAGCAATCGCACAACCCTTTGTTTGCAGTGGAGCGAGCAACGATGAGTTTAATACCCCACTGCTGTGAATTACAAAACTTCCTGGTTTTAAGCTGGCTTGATTGGTTAATGCCACCACCAATGCGGGAATTGCATCATCATTACAACAGAGCCAGGTAATGTCTGCTGCAGGTAATTTGTTGAGTTCTGGCACTGCCAAGCCAAAACCAATATCCTGGCAAGCTTTATAAGTACTGGCTATGGAGCGATTACAAATAGATAGCGAAGAAATGGCGTGCACGCTCGTTAAAGCGAGCCCAATATTTTTGCCGAGTCGACCGGCGCCAATGATATTGCATTTCATGTTATTGCCTTGTTACATTTTAGGAGAGGTTTGTTTGTATTATTTAGGCTAAAACTTGCATAAATAACGCAAATTTTACAAAAAACAAGCACCATTCAACTTCATTATTGGTTATAATAATCACAATTTGTCATTTTGGGAAATGAATTATGCCTTACTTGGTAACGGGTACCGCTCCGCAAATTTTTTCAGCTTTCGGTCATCCAGGTTTTTTGGATCAAACTAATGCTCAAATTCATCGCGACGAGGATATTTTACGAACCCCCTTTATCGGTACACCGCTGCAAGCAAAACAGCATTGTGCTTCATGGCGGCAAAGGTTCGCGGCGCGACATTATATGTCGGGCAATATGTCTGCTAGTATTTTACAAGGCATACTCGGTGATGAGCCTTTTAAAAAAGAAAATGAATATATTGAAAAGTATAAACAACAATATGCATGTCAGCATTTTGCTTACATGAATGACCATGGAGTCCCCTGTGGTCTGATGGTTATGTCGCGACGCGATGATCCGAGTCAGTGGATGATTGGCTTGATAAAGAACCCTCACCGTGACCCCAAACACCGCGAAGTTGTACTTTTATCCAGCGTTGATGTGAGCAATAAGATTGTACCAGAGGCACAAATTAAGGTGCAACCAGTGTCATTTGCTAATAATCATTTATTGCAGCAAGTGGATTCGGTAATTGTTCTTGAATTATTAAATCAAGCATTTAAAGATGAAAGCGGCTTAATTAATAAGCATTTTTTTGCGCGGCTTGGTTTAATTACACGTACTTTTAAAACCACAGAAGACGTGCTATTGCGTGACCCAATTAATTTTCCGGCACTTAATGTTGCAGGGCTTTTTGCTGATAATCATGCTCTTGATTTAA
>NZ_JH413808.1:225783-241252 GCF_000162755.2 Legionella drancourtii LLAP12 | reverse complement strand
TGCTCTTGATTTAATGATTAACTACGGTATTCATCATGATTTGTCATTTGCAATGCTCGCTGATTGTTTGTCTGCAGACAGTGGCTTAGGTCGTGAGCTTGAACGGGTGCCCTTAATGGATGGTGAGTGGCTGGTCAATAAAAACCTGTTGCAAATGACCCTTGCTTTTTACGAAGCAAAAACATTGGCAAATAATCGCGAGTTACTTGAAGACCGTCAGTTTATTCGTACATTGAGCGGCTTTATGTGGGATAGGGCACAAATAAAATTAATTTCTTCTTTCCATCAGCAACCTTATACGCTAGTGTTCATGAAGCTCGTATTGTCAGACGAGGCCTATTATAGTGCTGCAAATCGCTTGGTTGATATGGGGTTGCTACAGCATGCGCCACTGCATTTTGAAAATGCGGAAAAATTAGCGCAATTACACTACATTCATAGTGTAGCTGATGAAGATGTTAAAAGACTTTGTTTGGTGTTTTGGGTGAAAGGAGAGCTGTCTTTAGAGGAATATAGGGAGTTAGTTGCGGCAACCGAAAAATATCCGTTAATGGCTGCTACCTTGATTGACTTAGATCGTAATAATTTTGTCATGGACGGGATTATTGGTTTACAGCGTTTGGCATTGACACCCCGCAAACATTTGCAACGTTCAATTAAGCATCACTTTTTTTCTGAACCAAGTGAGCAATACTCTGCTCATGGTCTTGATGATCTGAATGATAATGAATTAGAGGCCGCTGCTAAGGCGCTGTATGTGCTAAAAAGTTCTGGCGTCACGGAGCATGCTGCATATCGTTCAATTATTGATAGTAATCAACATAAGGCAATGGCTTTGCGGCTATTTTTACCACAAATTGCAACCATCAATGACATTGATAAGCGAAAAGTATTAATCGATGCCCTTTACGCAGGTGTGAACAGCAGCATTGCTCATCAAGGACAAGTGGTTCAGCAAATAATGGATAAAACTTATTTGTCTGCGGCGAATAATTTGTGTGAACGCTTTATTTGTGTGACCCATTTGCAAGCATTGGGTTTTAATAATGAAGAAATTGTGTGGGTGGCACAAGAGCAAAGTGAGAAAGCTAAGTGTTTTCGGCAAGTTATTCTTCGTGTTGAAGCGCAATGTAAGATAATTAGCGAGCGTCTAAGCGGGTCAGCGTCTTACCGCACCATGCAAGAAGTATGGCGGAAGGAGGAATCTACGTATAGAAAAAATTTATATAAGATTGCTTATGCCTTCATGAATGCTAATGGACAAACTACTCTTGCAGATGCAACACGACAAATTAAAAAGGTTGAACAAGATATATTGAATATTGTCGATCCACCATTTAAATCCGATATATATAAGGCACTCATCGTTATCACTAATATTTTAATTACAATGCTAACCTTAGGAGTTGCGAACTATATTAAATTACAAAGTACGGGTAATCCTTTGTTCTTTACCCAAACTCATTCAGGCGAAGAAATACGGGCTCTTAGTAAAGAGATTATTAATACCGTAACGCCTGATGATGAGGCAAATGAAGTTGTCCCTAATGTATAAACTTTTTTTCCATATAGTGGTTGGGTTCTGAAGCCAAAGGATGCGTATTTAAGGCTTTTGATTTTTAATCCTACGTCCTGCAGACAAGTTGCGGGATGTAGGTTCTGCATATATTCTTATCTATTTGCGTGTAAATGACACATCTTCCTTAAGTAAGCACCATCAGGTTCTGAGGCTAACCGAACTTTCTTTTCTAAATGTTCAAAATTGCGCTAAAGCATAACTATTATTCTTGAACTTCTTGAATATTTCTGCTTAATATGAACTATTCTTTATGGACTAATGTGATTTAATGGATTAAATATGAGGATTCCAAAAAAAGCACTTAGAGAAAAATCTCTAACCAAGGAAAAGCTCATTAGTGGTGATTCTTCTCATGAAACCTGGTTAGTCCGGTATATTGAGAACAATGAGCTAAAGAGTGGCTTTTTCAAAAAATTAGAGCCGGACGGCCATTTTCCAGAATTATTGGCTAAAATGAGCGTTGCTACCTCCTCCTTCAAGGCCTCCTTTCAAGGCAGTCGCTCAGCTAAAGAATATTTAGTCTTTGATGGCGATGATGATAATGATGACAACAACAATGATAAGATCGTCGGTATTCTTTCTGGTGCACTTAAAGATTTTAAATCGTTTAATTTTGCTTATCAGGAAAAGCCGGTCGATGGTTCCGAAAAAGAACAAGTAATTCCGAGCAAACAAACACTTATCGAAAATAATACGATGGAGATTTTATTCGGGCGTTTGTTTTTGGGAGATGATGACCCACATCCACATAATCTGGGTTTAAAGGGCGATATTGATTTTGATATGTTCTGGTATTGGTTTGTTATTTATATGAAAGGTACTAGGCCAGGAATTGCTTTACCAAAAAATCGCGTTAATTTAACGGTCCTTGATTATGAGCGCTTTCCTTGTGTTAAAGATTCCACGCCTTATCACTGGCCTACGTATACGCATCCCGGCCAGGAAAGTATTACCTCGGTTTTGCCTGACGTAGTACAAAAACCAATTCTTTCTGCGACTTTACCTAGTGTTTTGCCTAAGGTTTATGCGGCTCCAGACCAATTTGCCAGTTTAGCAGCTGATCCCATAGCCCAGGAACAAAAGGTGATGGCGGCATTAAAAATATTATTGACCTATCAGCCTGAGGTATTACAGAAGCGCTTAATTGATCTCTTTGATGATCTTACCTTGAATTATACTTCTTTACCGCCGCTTGTGCGTGCAAAATATGAAGAGGAATTTCCTCATTTATGCAATGAGAAGACGAATAAAAGTTCGTTTGTAAATTTTATGATGAGCATGTATCAGCAGCATTATGATAATTTATATCGGGTTGTGGTTTTTTATATGGGGTGTGAAAATAATGGTTTTGGCGTACCGCTACTGGGAACCAGTAGCGAGCTTTATAAAAAGCCTTCTTTCTATAAAAATATTGCCAAGTGGCTAAGGAATGAAAATGACACGACCTATGCCAATGAACCGGAGAATCAAGCCAACCTAAATGCATTAAAAAATCGTTATCATCAGGTTTGGCGTGATTCCTATACACTTAAATTAAAGGCATTGCGTGATGATGCGATTAATTTAACCAGTGCCATATGCAAATTGGCTACCAAAAATGGCAAAATTGAAAAACCGGTGAGTAAAGAGATTAGTGATGATAGTTTAATTAGTGCGTTGCAATTATTTGGTTCGTTAGAGAATATATCGGTTAATGCGGAGCTGTGTGTTGATGAGGAGACGCTATTATATAAGGCCTTGATGCTGCTGGTGGACTTTACTAATAAATTTCAACAAACGATTAAAAATTATTATGAAAAAAAATGTGACGATTTGACCGATGTAGATAATCATAACTTTGTACGGCAGTTAGAACAACTATGTGGTGATTATGAATATGAGCTTATGGAAAATTTAGCGCAGGCCACGACTCCTGCTAATGAATTTGTGCGGATCATCCGTGAGCTCAAACAGTGTGTGCAACAAGCGAATTTTAAAGTACATTTACTCACTACCGATGAGCAAATGCGTAATGTACATACTTCCATTGATAAGGAAGTATTACCCCTGACTCATGCCAAAGTAATAAAACAATATAAAGAGGCGTTCTTTCAGTGGGTCGACTATTTACCCGCTGAAACATTTAATCAATACATTTTTGATATTATTAATAAAAAATATGCTCCGAATATGCAATTGCTGTCGATGCGGAAGCGGGCACAACCGGTGAAAGATTATGTGCTTAAAAGCACAGAAAGTAACAGTAATAAATTGGCCTATATTTTAGGTTCGAGCAATGATGATGAGGGAGCCTTAAATACTGAAATCGTGCGCGAACTGACGCCGATTATGTTACAGACTAATTATATGCCTAGCGTTATTTCTGCCAATAAAGATGGACGTTTTGAACAAAATATTACAATCTTTGTGAAAGCCGTAGCCTCCTTTGCGCGCGGAGAAAATGACCGGGGGGGGCAACGCCGAGAGAATGAATTTATTCATCTTTATAGTGACAAAGGGATCGAACTATTCTTTGAGACCATGTATGAATGGGTGGGAACTTTGCCACCCTATAAACGCGTGACTTTAAACGCACAGAAGAATCGCTTGACCCTCCTCGTTGATGAGGCATTAAAAAAATATGAGGCTAAATTACGTTTTAGTTTTATTTGGAGTGCCTCCAGGAAAGAAGAGATTACCACCTGTTTTCGTGATAAAAACAGTAGAATGGCATTGGCTTTAACCTTTATCGCAGGGAGCGATACCTCAACGGCAAGTCAGCATTTATTTATTGATATAGTTAATGAAATAAAGCAAGATCTTCTTAAGAACCCAGGATTAAAGAAGAATCCAGGCTATAATTTAATTAATTCGTTCAGTGAAAGTGAGAATAAAGATTTTTATTTTGAGCGGCTTAAAACGTGCTCTGTAACTGAAAAAATGTCGCATTATATGGAGATAAAACCCAAAGTGACTAAATTATCTGATGAGGCTGAGTTCACTCTGGTTTAAAATGGTAAATTGTGGCCGTGCGCAGTATAGGTTATGATTCTGCTTTTTAGATTCTGTGAGTACCTGTATGTCTTTAGACTTATTAAAAACTTTTCCTCAATACATTATTCCTAAACATGGTCTCACGGTTTTGGCAGGGTATTTGGCAGAAGTTAAAGAACCCAAAGTAAAAAATTATATTATTCAGCGCTTTATTAATAAATATCAAGTGAATATGAGTGAGGCTTTAATTGAAGACCCCACCGCGTACGCCTGCTTTAATGATTTTTTTATTCGTCATTTAAAGCCAGAAAGCAGGCCCTTGGCGGTGGCCGATCTGATTTCGCCGGTGGATGGGTGTGTGAGCGAAATCGGTGCAATACACGAGGGGCAATTAATTCAGGCAAAAGGGCGTCATTATTCAGTGGCAGAATTGCTCGCTTGTTCTGATGAACGCGCCAAACCATTTGTCAATGGACAATTTGCTACCTTGTATTTATCCCCCAAAGATTATCATCGTGTTCATATGCCGATGGATGCTGAGCTTAGTTCTATGACCTACGTGCCTGGCGCATTATTTTCGGTGCAACCAACTACGGCGCGTGTTGTTCCTAAACTCTTTGCCCGTAATGAACGCCTGGTTATTTCTTTTTCGACTAAAGTTGGGCCAATGATGATGGTGATGGTTGGGGCAACGATTGTGGGGGCGATTGGTACTTGTTGGCATGGTGATGTGAAACGAAGTAAACAGAATATTCTATTTGATTACAGCCATGCGACAATGAATAAAGTGCTAGGGCAGGGGGATGAGATGGGGTATTTTAAACTTGGTTCCACCGTAATCTTATTATTTGCAAATGGAGAGCAGGTGCATTGGCTGAAGCATTTAAAAGCGGGAAGTGCAATCCGCTTTGGTGAGGCGCTGGGGACTATTGCGGTGGTCTAATGCATCTATTTTCCAGACTGCTACACGGGTCTGGATATCCCCGCCCGCATTAGCGTAAGACTGGGGAGAAAAATACCCCCATCTATATTGTAATGATTAAGTTGGGTACGGGGAATCGCCTGTATGCCTTCGGTTTTCTCTTTGTATAAGCGCTTTTTCTTGTAATTCACTTAAACGCCCTTCATTCAATTTTTTTTGATTTTCTGGAAGCTGGAACCATAAGTAGCCAGAGGAGTGGGCTAATGGCAGTGATTGGACATTTAAGCCATTAACCATATCGCTTTCTTTGGCTTGCAATTTTCCATTGCGATTAGGAGCATAGCGGATAAAATTTTCTAGAGTATTCGGTGGTCTTTTAAAGTAGAGCATAACTAATTCACCATGCGTATCGGTAAATGGCAGTGTGACTATCTGTTCATGTTTTTTTTTGGTTCGTAAGCATTCTTTAATTAGGAATTGTAGTGGTATGATTTGCACTAGTTCTTCCTTATTTCTTACAAATACATCTGCGTTGTAATTTTCATTATCAAATGTCCATCCCTTGGGAATGCTTATATAGATATAACTCATAATTATTATAATATGTCTATTTACCAGATTTTCCACCCTAACAAATAATTATTAAGGAATTATTAAGAAGTTTGATAAGATAAATTTCTTCCAGGGTAAACGCATCTAAATTTTAATGAAGATGGAAATTATATTGATTCATAAGCTATATTTGCTGTTTTTTTGCAGAGAAAAGCAGCATGGAAGGTTCACGATTCCAAAGCTGCGCCGCAGTTAATAGAGCGGGTTGACGAAGCAGAGCATTTTATCGCGGATAAAGGATATGACTCAGATGAAATTCGAGATAAATTCATAGAAAAAATAAATTCGACTTTTGATTCATACCTGTACAAAATGAGACACCTTGTAGAAAATCTTTTCGCTAGGTTAAAACATTTTCATAGCATTGCAACAAAATACCTCATTTCGAGTCTTTAGATACAGGACAGCTAACTAGAGTGTATTTTGCCTTAGCGCAAGTTCCTGAGCGCTAAGGCTTCTTTGTCTAATGTCATGATTATTATCAATCAAATGGGATTACATCTTAATGATAAGCTGGTAAATTTCATTCATATCTTTGAATACTTAGAGGCTATCCGGAAAGTCCCTGCCCGTGGCTAGCCCATCACTGATTTGCGCAAAAAAGATCTTCACTTTTGCATGCCTATCGGTTCTGTTAGCTTTCTGATCGCGCTCATGGGGCAGAATGGTATTTTCCGGATAGGCTCTAAAAACTAGCCTTCAACGCGAAGACACCAAGAACCGATTTGCTGCTGCCACAGGCCCCCCTGAAGATTCAAATAATTTATTTATCAGTTTAATACACTGAGCAAACGATCCATTTTGGTTGACTAATTTAATTTGATTAAGTTCTTGTTTTAACTCGTTTTTTGTGCTAATTAAATTCAAATCTATTTTTTTAATAATTTCAGAAACATCTTTAATATGATGTCTATTCCAATGCCCTCTAAAAAAACGAAGTGCAGATGAATTGCTATCAGTATATTCGTTTAAAATAAAAGCAGCTTTTGCTATAGAATCTTTTATCTTAACGTCGTTGATTTTTGTACGTGCGGTTTTTAAAGAGCCCGCTTCCATAAGCTTTGAGTTATCTTCTATTATCTCATTTAAAATCTCATCAGGACTAATACTAATTTTATCGTTAGATGGATCTATCAATAGGCGTTTTCCTATCAACAATTGTAATTTTCTGAGCTTTGCTTTCCCTAACTCATTACAAAAAGGTTCCAATGATGAAATGGTCTTTGTAGAAATAATAAGTGATTTTTGGTGATTCACTCTATATTCAACAAATTTATTAAAACATGAGTAACTACCGTTCAAAGCTGCAATTAAAATTGGTGTGAATCCTTGTGCGTTTGTTTCATCTAGTTTGACACCACGTTTGGCTATTGCTTCAATCAGCTTGGAACTTCCTTTATGGCTTGCTTGCTCAAGAGGGGTTATTCCCTTTGTGTTAACACGATGTAAATCGACCCCAAGTTCTACTAAAATATTTAGTAGTTGGAGATCATCCTCTTCTATTGCTTTATCTAAAGGGGTCTGTTTTTGGGTGTTGGCACGAGTTAAATTTGCTCCAAGTCTTATTAGGGTGTTTAGAAGTTTAGCCTCCTTTTTTTCTATTGCTATATCAACAGAAGTCATCCCATGTGCATTAGCGCGATATAAGTCTGCCCCTAGATCGACCAATGTTTTAATCATATCGGGTCTGTTTTTCTCAACCGCGATATTGAGTGGAAGAAGACCTTGGGCATTCAAAAAATGTAAATCAGCCCCTTGTTTATGAAGCGCTTCGACTTCTTTAATTGAATCGCTTTGTACTGCTTTTATTAAACGAAGCCCTAGTAAGAAATTAGGGTACCTCATTTCAAGAAGATCATAAGGAGTGAGTCGAACACTGAACCAACATTTAGATTGTAATTTAAGAAACTCTTCCATTTTCTCCGTTATGTTCCATAATTTGGCCATTTTACGTAAACTGACTAGTGGATATGAAACAGAAATTTTAAAATCTGCGCCCAATTCGTAAAGTGTATCGATGGCTGGCAAATTTCCTTCAATTACAGCAAATAAAGAAAGAGTCAAATCCATTTTCATAGAGAGCAACGAGCCAATGAGCCAAGGTAGAGTAAAATTTTTCGGTTGAATATTATTTAGATCCACTCCACATTGATGAAGCTCTCTAATTGTTTCTGCTGAATTTTCAGAAGATAAACTTTGAAATATAATAGGGATTCCTTCAAAGGAACCTGTTTTAAAATTAAAATGGTCAGACTTTAATCTTTTAATTGTAGCTACATCACCATACATGGAAGCAAGCATGGCTAAGCAATTTATTTCTGGATGGAGAAGATTAATCTTTTTGACCGGTCGTTTGAGTTTCCATTGGTCTAGCTGATCTGTTAATTGCTTTATATAAGGATTGTTACCAGTAGTAATGACGTGTACTCCAAAAGCACCAAAATGGGCATCGTCAGCTTTATAACCCCGGGTTATTTTTTCTGTAACATCGGTGCTTGATTCAGCCTCCAGGCTGAATGAGGTATAAAAATTAATATCCATACATTTCCATTTACCTTTTTTGTAACATAAAGTGATCGCATGGTTGCCATTGTTTAAGTGGATTGCTATTGGAGTGTCATTTTTGAAGTTTAATTTTTTTATTAAATCGCTTATATCATTCAAATAGGCAGTTAATTCTTGCTCATCAAGCATAAGTGTTTCTGAGTATATTGATTTTAGCCCACCTAGTTTTTGGATATTATTTGAAGAGGCAATGGTTGATATTTTTGAGATACTAAGTTGATTAATTCCTTCTGCGTTAGGAAATAATTGTTTAAATCCGCGAGAGTTTTGATATATTATTAAGCTATTAAAAAAAGCCATTATATCGATTAAATCGGGATGGTCTTTGAATGTTTTCTTTCCTGAATTAATGTTTTCCATCGAAGAAATTATTTCTTGCTGACGCTTTAAAATATCCTCGATGCGTGTATGGAAAACATCTTCCATTCCTAGAAATACAGATTCTATCCATCTAAGGGTAAAGCCGTGACATAAACCATCAATATTGAATTCAACTTCTGCAAATAATTTTTTTGCTATGTTTAGAAGTTCATTATGAAATCCATAAGATATAGGCAAGAACAGTGATAAAAGTGATAAAGGCTGAAGAATACCATTACGTGAAGAAGAATGCATAATAAAAAACTCCTATGGGCACAAAAATCTTTACAGGAGGTAGCCAGGATGGCGAGAATAAGTGAAGACAGAGAAACTGTACCGATTCGCCGATTCAAGATACAATGATATATAGTACCTCCTTTTCCAGGCTTTATCTCAGCGACACACCCGTTTAATAACTAAAGTTAGGTAATCCAGATCTCTAATATTCCTTTAGAAGGAGATAAGTCACTAATGTTTGTTTTTACAAAAAAATGTTTTTTATTATGCCTGACTGGTTTTTTTTTGTCAAATGGTCTCTTCCACGAGTTGCCTCAAAACAAATGTTACCGAAAACAGGAAATTTGTCTCAATGCATTAATTGCACTTTCAAGTAAATCGTTATAGTGATATGAATCATCTTCCGTGTTACTTAAGGCAGCAGATTCGGTGCTGTTTTTTGCTGTACTTAATTTATTTATACATTGGTTAGTAGTTGGTACATTACCAATTTTCACTAGCTCTTGATGGGGTATGACAATGATTGTCATACCCCAAATAAAGCCGTTCAGTACGGCGAATAACTAGATAGCCTGGATGCCGCTTCAAATTAATTTAACGATTTAGTGAGTATCGCGGACAATCGAGATCGGAGTAAACCTCGTCATTTTCAGTTGCATCTAACGTCTTTTTTTCTAATTCAATACCGTGATCCTTTTTTGAAGAGCGAAAAAAACTGGTTCCTGAGCTTACATAAGGCACCTCATCATTTGCCGCCTTAATCTTTGGAGCATCGTTCACTGGCATTGGAACAATCGGGGCCACGTTGTCCTCTGCTTTTGTCATTTTTCTAATCCAAAAATCCATACCTAACAGTAACGATGCACTCCCTGCAAAAAAAGCAGATATTGCGCCTAAACCAATGATTAATCCAACAGGGGGCAATCCAATCCCTGCCGCTACCAATAATCCCGTTAGCAACCCTACCCCAGAGTAGGTCAATGCCGCATTAACCATTGCATTGCTTGCGATAAAAAAAACGCCAAAAGGAGCATAAGCCGTCGCTTTCATCGCTTGCCACTTTTCACTTAACTTGTCACAAAATTTCGCCAGAAAGAAATTGTAAAAGTAAAATTCAGTAAAGGCGCCAAACGTGAATGAAATCGACACACCAATAATAAATGCAGGCAGTGCGGCTACTTGTAGCGCGATTAAAACTTCGGCCAAACCTAAGGTAAATAATAAACTTAATGCAATCACATTTCCTGCCGCAATCACATGTCCCAATATCTTTCCGGGTGTTAATGACAGTTTCCATTCCAGGAAAATGTCCTTTAAGCTTGTTTTTTCTTGTACCTTCGGATCATCAAAACCTTGCAACCACGTTTCTACTTCTTGAATGGTCATAATTATCGCTACGAAAACACCTGATGCTACGGCTAATGCGGCCATGGGCGTGGCCATACCAATGGTAAATGCGGTCATCCCAAATAAAAGTCCAGTCACAACAAAAACAAATATTCCGGCATAATAACTAAATTTAACCCATCCATGGAGTGGTGTTCCTGGTTTATTTCGCGTGATCCGCTCCAAAAAGCCTTCCAACAGTTCAACATTAATAAAAAAATTCACCATACCACTACACAAACCACCAAACCCCAAGGCCATAACTTGCCTAAACCCTGCAAACACACGACTTAAGCTAAGCGCGCCACCGACGATGCTTTTAATAAAAAGGTCCACGGCAATATAATTTTGCAAAGCGCCCCCTAACGCGCCTAACACCGAGATAAGATAAGCCAAGACTTTTTTGGTTTTTTGACCCAGGGTGATGCTCATGAAAATTCTCCTTTGCGAATGAATAATTATTCGAAATACTAGAATAATTATTCATTTCGGTCAAGAGAAATATTTTTTCATCTTAGGACCTGTGATAAGATAGAGTCACTGTTTCCCCTGGAGTAGCTGATGCAATCCACAACCCATGTGTTGCGAGAAATTCTTTTAGAAGGTAATGCAAGAACACAAATTGAAATTCGCCAAGCATTGGAACGAGTAGGGATCGTGATCAGTCAACCAAAGATTTCGCGATTATTACATCAAATTGGTGCCGTCAAAGTGATCCATCAGGACGGTAAAACCCATTACCGTTTACCTTATGAAACGGGACTGATTCACGAATTAACCACCACTCAAGAAAAAGCTTTAATTAAACAATGGGTATTAGACATTTCATCCAATGAAACGTTAATTATTATTCACACCACGCCAGGTGCTGCTTCAATGGTGGCTCGAATTATTGATCAGCATCGGATTAATCTAGACATATTAGGAACCATTGCGGGCGATGATACGATTTTCATTGCCGCGAAATGCAATGCGCAGATCGCATTGATTATTAATAAAATCAGCGTATTGTTTAATTTGTGAGCTATTTCTTTTCAAGAGTAAAATATTTTAAGCGAACGAGTTTTAGCTCGATAATATTCGGCAATATAAAGCCTAACTAGGCTATTTATCGACCAGTAACTTTACAGTAGCCTAATGCCAATTACTCTTAAAATTAATTTGTGTAGGGTATATAGTGAGCGCTCTTTGTTAAAAGAACGTTGAGTACAAGAGTGTTTGCAGTATAAAATCGCAACTTCTCAATTTTGCATACTGGTTTACGCTGGATAAAATGATTAAATAATTCAGATAAGATCTGGGGTTGAGCGATGGGGGCTAGGTGACCTGTATTACGAATCCTTACCGGCTTAATCTTTTTACTGATTTGGAAAATAAGCAAAAATTTCTTGGGGACGCTCGAAAGCGGTATGTCCTATTAATGCTGGACTTTTGTCTTGATTGAGCTGAAGTACGGAACAAATACAAACAAGAATTTTATTGTTTTTAATTCTCTTAATGGTACCGAGAAGAGGACTCGAACCTCCACGGGGTTACCCCCACTAGCACCTGAAGCTAGCGTGTCTACCAATTCCACCACCTCGGCATTGGCGGCTAAGTTACCTATATTTTATGATGCTGTCAATATCTTTGGGCAGATGGGCGAGATATTATAATGTACTCGCCCTAGAATTTCTTTATTGTTCTGCTGCATATGGGATTCCAGCTTTTAAAATTCGTTCTCTGATTCCTTGCCATAAGCCATTTTCTGGAGGCAGTTCGATCGCAATGCATTGGGCATTGGAGGCATCTGCTGCGCGTAACTGAAAGTACAAATCAAAGGCTGCTTGTTCTGGCTGCGTGGCTAGTGGATGGTAGTGTTCGTGGTGTACAGTTGCCGGGCATTTGCTGGCAATAGCATATATTTCAGCACTGCTTTGTTGGCAAAATTGTGCCAAGTGTTCGTAATCGGCAAAATAATATAAGGTTTTTTGCGGTTGGTAATGACTGTCTAATTTGCCGGGGACGCGAATGCGGCTGGGCTGGTCCCGCGCGGGGGCGGTTATTACCGCGGCAATGCTTTGTTCATCAATAAGACCATGGCGTAAAATCTGGTAGTGTTCTGGGTTAGAGGCATCCACAATGGTTGATTCAATGCCTACAGTGCAACGCCCACCATCTAGGATGGTTAATGCTTGTTGCGGAAATGATTCTTGAACATGCAAGGCGGTGGTTGGGCTAACTTTGCCAAAAGGATTGGCGGAAGGGGCAACAACGGGTATTCGCAGTTGTGTTAATAATTCTTGGGCCAGTGGATGAGCTGGACAGCGAATAGCGACGGTAGTTTGACCACCATTAATTAAGGGGTTTATCTGAGTTGGGTTACAGCGTAATACCAGGGTTAATGGGCCTGGCCAGAATTTTTTTATCAGCAGATTGGCGTACGCCGGAATGTCGGTAACGAGGGTGCTTAAATCCCAATTCGCGGCAACGTGTACAATTAATGGATGATTCAGCGGTCGTTCTTTCATCGCAAAAACAGCTTTAATCGCTTGTTCATTATTAATTGGCGCCGCTAAGCCATAGACTGTTTCGGTTGGTATAGCAACAGGTTTCCCTGCCTGTAAATCGTGGACAGCCAGAGCGATATCGGTGGTAATTAATGGCATATACAGGTCTCAATAGGACAATCTACCCAGGTATTGCTGACCTTGCTCATGTTTTATTTTGCCGCAAACGCGCAAAATGTCAGTAGCCCCGAGAGGTTGATTTAAAAAAATTATTATTTTTACACAGTTAGGCCTATTAATGGAATAGTTATGCGTGAAAATTACAGTATTAATCCACCTTTTGCCTTTTTAATTGACCCTGCATAGAATGAATGTATGCGTGGCTTTGAGAAACTAATTATGCTGCTGAGCTTTTTGGAAAAAATGATGGACACTTATTTTGCGTTGATACCTAGGTGTCAACCCGGGCGCGAATTGGTACAAGCAGCGCATGTAATCGCACATCGTGGCGCGCATGATCATGCGCATGGGATCTTAGAAAATACTCTGGCTGCCTTTAGAGCCGCAGAACAGTGTGGATGTTGGGGTATTGAGTTGGATGTGCAGGTCACGGCAGATCAAGTCTTGGTCGTGAACCATGATCTCACCTTAACGCGCTTATGGGGACATAAGCAGCTGATTAGCCAGTTAACCTTTGCCCAATTGCGCGCTCAAGTTCCGGCAATACCGACCCTGGCTGAGGTTGTTGCTGAATTTGGGCAGCGGCTGCATTTATTTATTGAGTTAAAAAAACCATTTCAACATGAAGATGTTTTAGTGCAGGTTTTACATCAATTACGTGCGGGAGATGATTATCACTTATTAACTTTAGATGCACCAATTTTTGATACTTTAGTACAGGTTCCCAAGCACGCATTGTTATTGGTTGCCGCTCATAATAATGTTGCGGAATTTTGTAAGTTAAGTTTAAAGGAACATTATGCAGGTGTCTTAGGTCATTATTTATTATTGACGACTAAATTAGCCCGGTGCTTAAAAGCGGGGCAACAGTTGGTGGGGGTTGGTTTTGTGGACTCGAAATACAGTTTGTACCGAGAATTAAACCGCGGTATTAGTTGGATATTTACCAATCGCGCAGTACGCGTAAGTCCTTATTTACAGTCCTTGCAGACGCGAACAAAGGTGCATTGACTGTTTGAAATACTTATGTTTTGATAGAAATTCTGACAGTTCTTGGGTCAATGTTTTGATTTTCCTTTAATGAGATGGAGCAATCAAAGTTTTACATGGTTAGTAAAAGGATTGATGTCATGGGATGGAAAGATAAATTAAGTAGGACTTGGCGTTGGAGTGTCGATACAACATTAGAGCTATTAGGAAATGCATTATCTTTTAGTGGTATGCTTTTTTCTGCTGCTGGCGGTATAGGATTTGCTGCAGCACAAGAATTAAATAAAACATTCAGTGCTGCCTACTCTGGCGACGTAATTGCGGCGGGTAATTTGGCGGTGAGTGCGCAGTTAGAAGGTACTAGTCTTGGCATCAATTATACCCTGCCGTTACAGGGGAGTGGCAAAAAAAATGGCGAAAAACTTTATAATTTAACGGATTATATTGACCCTAATCTGGTTTATATTAGCAGTGCGCTTTGTGTCGGTTCGGGTGTCATTTTAAAGACTATGGGGGATACACTGAAGAAATGGCAGGAATATCGCTATGATGCGCATTATTATAAAAATCATTATGGAATCAACTTAGGCCAACCTTCTCCTAAAGAGTTCTTACTCACGATGGGACAAGCGGTTTGTTCTTCGGTAGGGGTGAGTACGCTAAGCTATACTACAGCAAGTTGTGTTGCGCACTATTCGCCGCTATTTCGTTCAGTTTTGCGTTTGACCTATCCTTTTACCGGTACTAAACACGCGACGGGTCCTGATTATTATGGTCCTTTGAAAACAGAATCTTATCCGATTGCCGTGGCGTTAGATTCACAAAAAATTCCGGCTGATCTTCCGTTCATTGGTAATGTCACACTTGTGCTGAATATGGCAGTACATGGGATGGCAAATGCCACTTATGGTGGTGGCATTTCCTTTAAAGAAGATGAGCCTGCACAACTTGCACCGACGATTATGGCAGTTGAAACTGTTTCTGGGGTAATCGGCTCTAGCGCGTATTTGACGCATAATTTTTTTGCCAAAACCGCGCGACTTCTGCGTGACAATCGCATTCACGCAGAACGAGGAGGTGTTTATACTTCCATTCAAGATGAGGTCATGAGACTTTCTTATAACGCTTAGGGGATGTGGGGACGAGTGTGGTTTTTGGGCCGTTTTCATCGGCCTT
>NZ_JH413808.1:214039-225713 GCF_000162755.2 Legionella drancourtii LLAP12 | reverse complement strand
CATCGGCCTTATCAAGAGCAATTGTATCGGGATCAAGACGACCTTTAACGCATTAGCCTCCGTGCGATTGCTTTTTTGAGCGCAAAGAATAAGTAGAATTATACCAAGTATTATTTCCATGCATTTCAACATGGTTTTCTGGCGATGTAGTCGTGTTAGCGTTCAAGAATTGCGGCAACACCCATGCCACCAGCCGTACACACACTGATGAGGATCCGCCCATTGCCTTTCTCGGCGAGGAGCTTGGCCGCTGTGCCAACGATGCGTCCACCGGTGGCGGCAAAGGGGTGGCCAAGGGCAAGACTACCGCCTTTAACATTCATTTTTTGTACATCAATACGGCCCAACGCATGATCGCGGTTTAGTACATTGCGGCAATATTCAATGGATTCCCAGGCTTTCAACGTGCAAAGTACCTGACCGGCAAAGGCTTCATGAATTTCGTAATAATCAAAATCTTGTAAGCTAATATTATTTCGCTCCAGTAAACGGCTGACGGCAATGGTTGGTGCCATTAACAACCCCGCACCATGGACATAATCTACGGCAGCAACGTCGTAATCCACAAAATAAGCCAGTACGTCGAGGTTGTGGGCTAAAGCCCATTCGGGAGTGCCTAAGAGCACGGCAGATGCTCCATCGGTTAATGGCGTTGAATTTCCCGCCGTCAGACTGCCACTATTGGCTTTATCAAAGGCGGGTTTTAATTTAGCTAATTTCTCCAGAGTTGTTTCTTTGCGGGTAATGGTATCGCGCTTTAAATCATCGATAGGAGCAATTAAATCCTCATAAAAACCTTCATCATAAGCTTTTGCTGCATTTTGATGGGAGCGCAATGCCAATTCATCTTGGGCCTCACGTGTGATGTGCCATTCTTTCACCATTAATTCGCAATGTTCGCCCATGGATAAACCCGTGCGTGGTTCACGTACTTCCGGCAAGAGGGGTTTTAACATACCCAAACGAAATTTTTTGACGGCGGTTAATTTTTCTTTAAAACTGTTGGCTTTTTGATAGTTAATCAAAAAATGCGTGAGTCGGCGTTGACCGATTAAGGGGATATCCGAGTTCGTATCAGTACCGCCCCCAATACCGGCTACCATTTCACCACTAGCAATTTTCAGAGCTACTAGATTGATGGCTTCTAGCCCCGTACCGCAGGCACGTTGGATGGTTAAGCCAGGCGTTTCGGCGGATAAGGTACTGCCTAAAACGACTTCGCGAGCAAGATTCCAGTCGAAGGGATGATTCATGACGGCGCCGGCAATGACATCGCCTAATAGCTCACCTTCAATCTTAGTTTTCGTGATGAGCGCGGCTAATGCGGTACTTAATAGATCCTGGTTGGATTTGCCTAAATAATTAGTTTGCGATTTGACAAAAGGGGTACGCGAACTCGCAAGGATTGCTACCTTTTTGGCTAAGCTCATAATTAATTCTCCTTATTTATTAATATATAGACCAAAAAGAAAAGCACGCTATACTTAGGCGTTAAGTTATTATCAAAAATAAGGATATTTAAATGTATACACTTTATTCACATGGGACACCTAATGGCATTAAGCCTACCATCATGCTGGAAGAGCTAGCACAGCCTTATACGATTAAAGCAATTGATATTTCTAAGGGGGAGCAATTTGCTCCTGAGTTTTTAAAAATTTCTCCTAATAATAAAATACCGGTTTTGCATGATCAGGAACATGACTTTTATTTGTTTGAAAGTGTCGCTATTTTGCAATATTTAGCGGAAAAACATGGGAAATTTTTACCCTCATCTTTAGTAGAGAAATTTACCGTTGTGGAATGGTGTTATTTTCAAGCAGCACACATTGGCCCTATGTTCGGTCAATTTGGTCATTTTCACCGCTATGCTCAGGAACAAGTCCCTTATGCCATGCAGCGCTATGCCGATGAGAGTATGCGTTTAATGGGGGTAATGGAAAAACAGTTGCAGCAGAACCCATTTATTAGTGGTGCGGCGTATACCATTGCCGATATGGCCATTTGGCCCTGGATTTATTGTTTTCAAGAATTTTACCAGCAAGTTATTGATGCGAAACAATTTCCTTATTTATTGCAGTGGTACGAGCGACTTAGCGAGCGTCCGGCAATCAAAGCCGCTTTAAAGGCCTACGAATAGCTGATAAAGAAAATTTATGCTGGTCGTTGTGCTGCGATTAATTAAAACTTAGCTTCATGTCTTTATGCGGGATATTTGCATCTAGGTATTCTTCACTGCATACGCTAAAACCCAGTTTTTCATAAAATGAGATCGCATGGGTTTGTGAGCTCAATTTTGCGGTAATCACGGCTTTGTTTCGTTGCAGATCGGCCAAAATCTTTTGCATGATTTCTTTACCAAGTCCTTTTCCCTGATGTTCATCTAAAATGGCAACGCGCTCAATTTTTGCAAACTGGTCCATAAAACGAACACGGGCGACACCTGCTGGTTGTTCGTTAATGAACAACAGATAGTGATCGCTGTCTTGATCTTTGCCATCTCTCTCTTCATGTAGAGGAACCTTTTGCCCATCAACGAATACTTTAGTCCGAATATTCAGGCATTGTTGCATTTCTGCTGGTGAGGAGATTTTTTTTACGTAAATGTTCATTGACTTTCTCTTCTGTAGGTTGAATCTGCTGCGGCAGTGTTTTTGGCTGCTGCACTGGCTTCAGCAAAAAAACGCAGCTCTTTATGGGCTGCTTGCTCTGCTGATAGGTTTTCTCTGCGTTCAACAAGTTCTGCTAGTCGTTTTACTTGTTGCTCTTGTCTTGTCAATTGCTCATCAAAAGTTTTTGGCATCATGTCCAGTGATTCATCAACACGATCATTTTTAAGCATATCTGCTTGGGTTAGTTGGGCTATTGTTTCGTTCAATGCGTATATTATCGCATTCACTTTTTCCGTTTCTAGCATAAATTCCATTCTGATTTCGGCTAACTGCTGTTGTTTTGCTGCCAGTATTCGTTCACATTCATTATATGTATAGTCTAATTCGGCTAATTCTTTTTGTTTGTCGATGAGGGCCGATTGCTCATCTTTAAGCGTTTGTAGCGTCCGTTCTAGTTCTATTTTCGTACGACTTAGCGCGGAAATTTGTTGTGCTGTTTCTGTTATTTCAGTGCTTATCCTACTGATTTCGTTGCATAATTCCTTGATGCGCACGGTATTTTCTTCCCTAATATTTAGTGGGGATGGCCATTATGAGAATTGAGTATAAACATGTCAAGAGCTTAAAAATGTAGTCCAGAGGGAAACTATCTTGGACTACATTAGGCGTGCTTTTAAGCCTGGCGCGGTACTTTTTTCTGGTCTTCCTCTGCCATTAGGGGCGCTTCTGCAGGTATCTTGATGTCAAATATAGTTTTTAGTTCGCGGACTAGGATTGCTTTATCCGCATTTCGTGCAAAAAATCCTATCTTATCACCAATCGATTCGAGCCTGGTTACCTGAATATCTTGCTTCTTTAATAATTCTTTATGGGTGTTATTCAGTTCTTGGTATTCTTGCTTTAGTACCGTCAACTTTTCTTCAGTTTTCATCAATTTTTCTTCAGCGATAGACCAACGTTCGGCCAATGCGGCAAAACTTGCATTGCCATTTTGCAAAAAATCATTTAATCGTTTAGTAAATTCTTCTTTTTGTTGGTCATCACTAAGTAGCGTTTTTGATAATTGGTTGGATACGGTACCTAAGTAGTCCGCTAGACTTCGTGCATTTTTTAGGTCGTCTTGTAGCTTTTGTTCGGTTTCCGAAAAATCTTTTATTTTTTCAGCTAATAGCTGTTGATTGGCGTTATAAGCATCCGTAACTTTTTGCAGTTCTTGTTGATTGGCGACTAATAAATTGCTTTGTGCCGTGACTTGGTCTTTGAGGTTGTGTGCGGTTTTTTCTAATTCTTCTTTGGTTGTTTTTAACGCTACCGCTAATTTGGCAGCCGCAGTAATTTCAATACCTAAGGTTTCTATTTTGGAACTCAACTGGTTAACATTCTCTTTGAGACGATCATTCTCTGCCGTAAATTTGTCAACTTCTTCAGCCAATTTTTGGCGTATGGCATCTAAGGCTGTGATTGTTAATTCCAGCAAATCAGCTAGACCGATAATGCCTTTGGCTAAATTCTCAGTAACGCTGACATCACACTTATGGTGATCATCAAGAATAAGACCGCCACCTGCATAGACAACAGTTGTCACCCCACAAATTGCCAACATAAAACCAAGATTGGCAATGATTCCGAGAATTAAGGTGGGGACGGTTAAGGTTACCCCACCGAGAATTTTTTGCCATAACGGTAATTCACCCCAGAATTCCGCTGCGCGTGAGAGAAGACTCGGATTTTTTTCCATGCTTTGAATGGCTACCAGTAAGCTGTCTTTAATTTTTTTAAATATGTCTTGGGTGATAATAATTTTTTGAAAATTACCCTGTTCATCCGATTGTGCTGCTTTTAATAATGCGGTAATTTCATCGGTTTTGTCTGGTAAGGCGGCATGTGTTTTGGTATTATCGACATCCGCGCTCGTTGCGCGTGCATTATGTTCATCCATGCTGGTTTTATCATTTTCAGCTGGAACTTGCTCGGTGTGAATTGCTTCTTGCTCATTAGCGCTCATGTCCCTATCCTTATGACTAATAATTTCCCTGTAACTTTTATTCTTAACCAAAAGATCCAATAAAACAAGTTCTAATTTTTTTAGTAAAGTCAATAGGTTGCGATGTCTTATTTGTAGTCATAAAGTCTATAAATAAGGCGCAATTATTTTAAATGAAGCACTGTTTCTTGATTTATCAGCCAAGCCACTTATTGCCCCTCTTTTTTTGTATTTATTCGGCATTTAGTGCGTTAATTTTAAGACATATGTCTTAAAAAAAGATATACTGTTCCGTTGTGTTTATTTTGATTAAAGGATAGTGTTCTCTATGACATTTTGTATTGGGCAGCGTTGGATAAGTAATACAGAATCCCAGCTTGGTTTGGGGATTATTACTGAGTTAAGTGGCAGACAAGTACATATTAGTTTTCCTGCCGCGGGTGAAGAGCGAATTTACGCCACCGATAATGCACCACTTAGCCGTATTATTTATAAAGCTGATGATGAAATTATCACCAGTAACCAACAGAAAGTACGTCTGACGCAAATTGATGAGCATCAAGGCTTGTTCTTTTATACCGGCGTTGATGAACAGGGAGAAGAAATCCGTATTAGCGAGGTCGGTCTCAATTGTTTCATTACGCTAAATACGCCGCAACAACGATTATTTAGTGGTTTATTGGATAAATTGAATTCATACCGTTTAAGAATCGATACGCTAAATCATGCCAGTCGCTTACAGCAATCAAACGTGCGTGGTCTGCTTGGTTCGCGCACCAGTCACTTGCCACACCAAGTTTATATTGCCAGGGAAGTCGCACAGCGGCATGCACCACGGGTTTTGCTTGCTGATGAGGTTGGCTTGGGTAAGACGATTGAAGCAGGGATGATTTTGCATTATCAATTGTGTACTGGTCGGGCAAATCGCGTGCTGATTGTGGTGCCACAAACATTGATCCATCAGTGGCTAGTTGAGATGATTCGCCGTTTTAATTTGCATTTTTCAATTATTGATGCAAGCCGCTATAAACCATTGCATGATAATTATGGTGAAGATGATGATTATGATCTGGATGATGAAGATGAGCTGGACGCTGCGGAGGAAGTAACGGTCAATAATGCCAGTCCTTTTGCAACTGAAAGCCTGGTTTTATGCAGCCTGGATTTTCTGATGGACCATGATGAAGCCCGAGCACATGCTCTTGCTTGCGATTGGGATTTATTGATCGTCGATGAGGCGCATCATTTGCATTGGTCTGAGCAAGAGCAAAGTCCGGAGTATGAGTGTATTGAAGGACTCTCAGCGCAAAGCAAAGGTTTACTCTTGTTAACAGCAACTCCGGAGCAGGCTGGTATTGCCAGTCATTTTGCCCGTTTACGTTTACTCGATCCCTCGCGCTATTATGATTTTTCTGCCTTTAAACAAGAGGAAGCTGGTTATCAAAAGATAAATCAATTAGTTCAAGAGTTGCTCGCCTATGATGCTGATACCGCATTGAATGCATTAGATCCTGCGCTAAAACAACAAGTGGATAGTTATTTAGGCGATGCCCAAGGCAGTACCATCCAGGAATCGATTAAAAATCTGTTGGACCGTCATGGAACTGGGCGCGTGCTCTTTCGCAATACGCGTGCGGCAATCCAAGGTTTTCCAGCGCGCCATGTGCATTCTTATCCTTTGGCACGTCCAGAAATTTATTCTTTACTTACCGAGCAGTCTGGATTGATTAATTTATCTCCAGAAAATAGTTTCAGCAATAAGGAGCTATGGTTAGATAAAGACCCACGAGTTGCCTGGTTAGCCAATAAAATAATTGAACTTTATCCCAATAAAGTTTTGGTAATTTGTGCTAAAGCTAAAACGGCCATAGCCTTAGAACACTATTTTAAATTAAAGGCGGGCATTCGCAGCGCCGCTTTTCATGAAAGCTTAACCATTATTGAGCGCGACCGTGCGGCGGCTTATTTTGCGGAGCAAGAAAATGGTGCTCAAGCGCTGATTTGTTCAGAAATTGGCAGTGAGGGGCGTAATTTTCAATTTGCGCATCATTTGGTTTTATTTGATTTACCCATTAATCCTGACTTATTAGAGCAACGTATCGGTCGTTTAGATCGTATTGGTCAAGCACATGACATTGAAATTCATGTGCCTTATTTAGCGAATACGGCGCAAGAAAAACTATTTCGTTGGTATCATGAAGGCTTTAATCTATTTAACAAAAGTTGTTCTGTTGGCTTCACGCTTTATGAGGAATTTGAACCGCGTTTGCTGCCTATTCTTGATCAGGCTCAGTCTGCTGCCAGTGATGGATTGTTGGCGCAGCTTATTGCCGATACCAAAGCGCGCGTAGAACAAATTAATCAGGCGTTGCATGACGGCCGCGATCGTTTGTTGGAGATGAATTCTTGTAATGCGCCACAGGCTGAAGCCTTAATTGCCGAGATTGAGGTTGAAGAATATTGTTTGGATTTAGAAAATTACATGGCGCAAATTTTTCATGAATATGGTATTGATCATGAATATCACTCTGAAGCGACGGAAATCCTGCAGCCCACCGAACATATGAAAACAGGCCATTTCCCTTGCTTAAAAGAAGAGGGGGTTACGGTAACGTATTCACGGCTTAAGGCCTTACAACGAGAGGACATGGAGTTCTTAAGTTGGGAACATCCAATGGTCACTGAGAGTATGGAAATGATTCTGGATTCAGAAGTGGGTAATGCTGCTTTGGCGACGATTTCAATTAAAAGTATCCCGGCTGGTACGGTATTTTTAGAATCATTTTTTACGGTTAATTGCGCCGCACCTAAATATTTGCAACTGGATCGCTTTTTACCGTTAACACCGATTCGGCTATTTATGGATGTTTCTGGAAAAAATTTGACTAAAGTGTTGGACTATGCGCGCTTAAATCAGTTATGCCAGTCGGTTAAACGTCATTTAGGTTATCCTATTATCAAGCAGATACATAAGGAAATTGAAAATATTTTGGTGTATAGCAAACATGCTGCTGAAGGACAATTAAGCGATATTATTGCGCAGGCTAAAGCACACATGCGCAAAAGCATTAGCCATGAAGTGCAGCGGCTTGAAGCACTGCAAGCGCTCAATCCTGGTATTCGTGATGATGAAATAGCCTTTTTCAAACAACAATTACAAGACAGTGAGCATTATATGAACAATGCTGTTTTGCAATTGCAAGCGCTTCGAGTCATTGTTAATAAACATTAATTGTTCTTTCCTTGATCGTATTCTATTGTCATAATCTTTAGCGATGTGACAATAGAGGCTTCTTTTTTTGATTTCTTAATGATCTTTTAAGGAAAATTTTATACAATATTGGTATCTGTTAATTTGTACTCGCAAATGGATAACAAATAAACATGAACCTGACTGAATGGTGGCTTGCTTTTGCCGACGATTTGGATAGTCTGGCTGCTAAAATAAACAATACTCAGACCGATTCCTGGATAGGTGCACGTACAATGATCGCCGAAGGCGTGCAAATCGAGGCCAATTTCCTTTGGGGGATGCAGTATGCTACAAAGATCAATACTGCTGCTCGTAAACTTGGTTCTCCTTTTAATAATTCGGCCTCAGGGCAGTTAATGCACCTCCCCGATGTGAATACTCCTGATTCGCTCTTATTTGCTTTAATTTATTATGCGCACCTAGAGCGTTATGCCTCCATTAATCAAGGCAATCCCTTGGTGATATCACAATTAATTAATGGTCGTCCTGGCATTCAATGTGCGGCGGTGGAAATGAAGCGAAGAATCGATCTGTATTGCTGCAGCCAGGAACATCGTGATGCGTTTAAACTGGCCTATCCAGACAGTACCCAACAACCAGGTGCAACTTTTTTAGAACAAGTGACGCACTGGCTTGCGGAAGAATCCGTAGCTGATAAGCTGATAAATCAGCTGGAAATTGCTACGAGTGAGCTTATTGGGCAATATAATGCTGGCCAGGAACGTGTTGCCAACGTCATTACTCTGTTTGCCAAAATAGAAAATTTATTGAATTCTAAAGTTATAGCACTTAGAGAAATTGTTGCTTATAAGAAACTCATTGAATTGTTAAATGCCGGAATTCTGCTAACGGAGGATTTTGCCGAACCTTATCGTTTACGGCATAACCATCCTTATTTTGCCACGATTTGGTTGGATTTAGACGCCAGTATCCCGCATGTGAATCAGAAAACGACACTTGCCATTCAGGGCGTGCGGTCAGTCATTCATTCTGCGCGTTTTACGGTAGGTCTAATTAGCACCTTAACGCAAAAGACTCTAGGGCGATTAGCACCTCAATTTATCAAAGATCTATTTTTTAAAACGGCGACAACAGTTGATGAGCTGACCCAATCTATAACCCCTGTTTCAATTATGGAGCGCCGTAAGCAGCTCTTAATCCAACAGGCAGGAAATAAAATTATTGCCACGATTGCTATTTTAAATGATGCCGCAGGGCAACAAATGCATGCCCATGATTTTAAAAAGATGTCTGCAGATGAGGTGAGTGGATTAGCGGATAAAGTGGCTTTGCTGCATCGTATGGTCGCTTTAGCAAAATGTTTAGCGATTTATCAACATGAACATACCACCGGTTTAACAAAATTTTCATTGTCTTTGATGTTCAAACCAATAACTACCCTACTCAGTAAAACGTTTATGCGTTGTTTAATTTTTAATGGTGTATTATTTGTTTTAGAAGCGGAAAAATTAGAAGGGCAGATTAAGCAACTAATTCAGCAAGCCAAAACAAATACGCAGTTTGACAAAGCATCTTTTAAAGATAAGCTCACGATGACTCTAAGTGCGGCACAAGAAAGAACCCTTCATTTGCGCCAAGAGAATAAGTTTGTTTTTTTCCAACAGGAAGGGAAAAAGGCTACGGATAATTTTGAGGGCGTTGTTACTACTGCTTCAGTAGCTCTTTCTCGATGGTTATGAGTGACCTTTAGCTACTTCCATCGGTTCTGCCAGGTGATAATTACAAAAACGTCCCCAATACCGCGCTGTTGCTCTGATTAAATCGGGCTCAAGATAGGGGCGCGTATTACATTGGCTGGAGAAGGCTTCAATTACCAATAGTTTTATTTCAATAAAGTCATCGATGTTAATAAATATATTAGGCTTAAAATCAACAGTGCTTGAGGGTGATAAATAACAATATAAGTTAGGAACTTCTCGGCAAGCAGTGATCGTTGCATGGTAGGTATTGCGATGATCTTGATGATTGTCGTGAAATGAATGCGTATAAACGTGTGTAGGCTGTACTTGTCGCACAATTTTTTCAATAAATTGAATGGTAGTGAAGGCGTGACTAATTTCAGTATCAATGAAATTACCCAGAAATAAATGGGCGTCTTGAAGTTTCGCCGCCTTTTGAGATTCTTTTTTTCTTGTTGCTGCAGACCCACCTTGCTCACCCGGGCTTAAGGTGAGAATGTTAAGTGAATCGCCTTCGGCGCGGTGCTTCGCTAATGCGCCGGCACAACCAACCTCTACATCATCCGGATGGGCGCCTATTGCCAAAATAATTTTCTTTCCTTCAAAGCGTCGAGTCCTGGAGTCTTGTGCTAATTTTAAGATTTTGGCGACAAACTCTTTTTCCCCTAGCGGTTTAAACAGTAGGCCATCGGCATGATTTTGCATGGCAGAAATAATAAAATCCACCTTCTTATGTTCCGTGACAATGAGAACTGAGGTATTCGGGTTGGATTTTTTTACAATCAAGGTTATATCTAAGTCATTAACTTCAGGGCTATTTATGTCTGTAATGACAACATCCCAGGCAGTTAATCCGGCCTTTGCTTTCGCATCAGCGCTATGTACTATGTGGGTGACGACAGCTTTGTCTTGCAACCATTTTAAAATTGCACCTGCGACCTCAATGTTGGGTTCGATAAGTAAAATTCTATAGGGTTGTTTTTCCACAATATATTTAACCGTTAAGACTATAACAAGTACTTATATTTTAGACTATAAAATATAAATCAGTAGACGAGTTGTCTTAAGAGTTTTGCATCCGCAATAATCTTATTTTGTTTTATCTGTTCTCTACAATGGCAATACTAATTTAAGCAGTTCACTATTTTTTATGGGGTGCATGGTTTCTTGTTGGCGAAATAAGTGCATCCATTCTGAAGTTGCTTGAAAACCATAAGTTAAGCCTAATTGATAGGCTTTAAAAAATAGCCCATGGCCAACAACAACGACAAACCCTTGTTGTTGGCATAATTGTTCATGAAACTGCTGCAATCTTTGCAAAAAGGTGGCAAATGATTCCGCGCCTTCACCATCACAATAGAAAGGATCACTTTTTTCCCAGTAAGTATTAATCCGTTCTTTTTTCTCTATAAGAGACAAGTGCTGTAACTTAGTTGGTGCAAGATAAATTAATTCTTGAATAGGCCAAGTACAGGTCGCTGTTGCCGGCCAGTCTTGCATGATGTATTGGGCACTTTCGTGAGCACGTGACAAAGGAGAGGAAATAATTAACGTCGGTTGCTCTATAATTTTTGCGGCGACTTTTTGTGCTTGTTCTCTTCCTAAAGGAGTTAATTTTGCGCTGGCCGGATTAGGATTCCATACTCCGGCATTAGCGCTGCTTTCGCCATGTCTGATTAACCATAAGTTTAACGTGGACATAGTGCGCCCCATTCTTCAATGGCAAGAAAATGCTCAGTCCAATAGCGCACAACCATTAACTCTTTAAACGGTAGTAATTGCGCTGCAAATTGCTTGCCTAAAATGTCATCAATGAGCAATTGTGGTATATCAATGCCCGCTGCAGCGGTTAATGGCAGTGTTCCTGGAAAACGCGGATTGATTTCTAATAATTTAAATTGTCCGTTTTGGTCGGCTTTAAATTGGACATTAGCCACGTAGGTAATTCCTATTTTTTGGGCTATAGCTATAGCCATTTGTGATAATTGCGGATTAAGGCATGTTTGCGCTGCTACGGCAATGCCCGAGTCAATTTTCATGCGCAGCCGTGGCACGGCTGCAATGGGGTGGCCACCACTATGAATATAAATATCAACAGAGTACTCGTCGCCTGGGAGTAATTCTT
>NZ_JH413808.1:211043-212934 GCF_000162755.2 Legionella drancourtii LLAP12 | reverse complement strand
AATTAAATAGCTGCTGTCTTTGGGTACTAGTTCCAGTTCCCGCGGATGGTTAATGATCATGGCGCCATTTGAACCAGAGCCACGACGGGGCTTGACAAAGCAGGGGAATTGCCATTTAGTTAAATTTGTTTGTGGCGTTAGTAACGCAAATTGCGGCGTTAAACCGCTATCTTGACAATGAGTTAACAGCGCGTATTTATCCGCGCAGCGTTGTAAAGACGCTGCAGAGCTTAATGGCAGTTTGATGCCTAGCTCTTTAAAGTATGCTGCTTGTTGCGCTAGAGGTGCTAATTCGGCATCTACGGTGGGAATGAGTAAATCGATTTGCCGTCTTTGACATTCTTGGCGTAATATAGGTGTAAATTCTGGGGCATTGCCATGTGGGATTATTAATCGTTGTGCAGGAGGAACCAGATATAAACCAGCAGCACAGGGATCGACATCTGCCATATAAATTTCATGATTTTGGCCAAGGCTCTTCCAAACACTAATGGCAGCAGCACCGCCTGCTCCTGTAAGTAAAATTTTCATTAATATGCGCTCCCTAGACTGCTTCTAAATCAATAAAACCAATTAGTTAATTATAGCCTAAGCCGGCACTTCGGTATTTTTCTTGAACAACCATGGATAGTGATTAGGCCCAATACACACGCCAACCTACGCTAAAGATAGTGATGGCGTTAAAGTTATAATGTTCTATAGAGCCTTCAATTGCTTGATGTTTGAAGGTAGGCCAAATAATGCGCCCATGATAGCCCCAGAATTTTTGCGTTGAATTATAAGATGCGCCGAGGTTATAAAAAGCAGAATTTGCCAATTCTCTACTGAGATCAACTACATAGGTAGAGGTTTGTCCTCCAAGCTCTTGGTTCCCCCAAAAGCCGGTTACGCTTATATTAACTGGGAGTTTGGTGTAGTATGTGAGGCCGGAAAAATAAAGTTGATTGTTCCATGGTGATGGAAAACCAGCCCAAAACCCACCAAACCACTGTAATGCGGAAAGCAGGTAAATATTCCCAGTTCCACCAGCCCGTGATTCTACCGGTAAGCTATTATGCTGCCGAACATCATAACTCATACCCCAACCGTATTTTCCCGGCATTTGGTGCTGGTAGCCGAGAAAAATACTGTTATTTGGCAACACAGTTGGTTCAACGGTTAGATCTAATTGTAGTTGTTTGCTGTTGTGTGTGGCAATACCGATTATGCGGTCGGTGGCATTAATGTCGGCATACCCATATAACACACTACTATCCGATTGTTGGCCTTGGACGCGATACTGTCCTTGATTAAAACTGGCCATATAACGCGTCGAGTTATTAAGTTGTGCCAAGCCGAGCATTGAATCGCTATTTTCGGGTTTTAATTGCAGTGCCTCATTAAAATAAGTGCGTGCCTGTTTGAATTTTTTATCGGTCATTTGCAACCTCCCCATGCCATTTAATGCGTCCACATCTTTAGGGTTGGTCGTTAGCAATTGGGTATAAATAAGGCGGGCAATGTGGATGTGATATTCGGCTGTTTCAACGCGCGCAGCGCCTAATAATGCAGGTCGCGATTTAGGGTTCTTATGGAGTAGTTCCTGATAAAGGGTTTGTGCTTTTTTTAGTTGTACAGACCATTCATAGGTTAGTGCCAATTCTTGGGTTGGTACGGGATCATTGTCAGGAGCAGCACTTTTTGCTTGCTCAAGCCAGCGTATGGCTGCGGAATAATTTTTTTGTGAGCGTGCCAACAAACCATGCAGTAAATATACTTGGGGATCATGAGGCTTTAACTGGTCACAATAATTTAATAGATGTTGTACCTCATTAAGTTGCGGTTTTTTTGTATTGATCAGTACTAAGCCACGGGCGGTGTCGCAGGGGGATGGCTTGGCCGGTACTTCTGG
>NZ_JH413808.1:167808-211022 GCF_000162755.2 Legionella drancourtii LLAP12 | reverse complement strand
CGGTACTTCTGGCGGTGGTTCAGCTTTTGCTGTTTGGCTTGCGGTTTTTGCCAAATTGGCTTGTTGCATGCCGATTTGCGCATCTTTATTTTTAGGTTGAATGCGTAAGACTTGAGCAAAATAATTTTTTGCCACGCTGTAGTTACCTTCAGCTAGTTGCACACGTGCCAAACCGTTTAATGCATCCACATCTTGTGGATTTTTGCGTAGCAATGTCGTGTAAATAAGTTGCGCCGCGGGATTTTCATTTTGCCATAAATCAATGCGTGCTTTACCCAGTAAGGCGGGGCGTAAATCAGGCTTAGTTGCTAAGAGTCCTTCATAAATACTTTTTGCGGTTAGATACAGATGTGACCATTCATAGGTGACGGCTAATTCCAATGCAGGGGTGGGATTATCGACTGCAGCAACGGCTTTGGCTTTTTTTAGCCACGCAATCGCTTGTGGGTATTTTTTTTGTGTCCGTTCATATAAACCATGCAACAATAAGACCTGTACGCTATTGTCTTTTTCTCGATCGCAATTGAGAAGAATTTGTTGTACTAATAATAACGGCGGTGTGGGTTGATTAACTAATTTTAATCCTTGAGCCGTATCACAGGTAAAAATGGGGGCAATCGTTGAATCCAATTGTATTGCTTGACCGGCGAGCTGTTTCACTTGCTTGATACCGATTTGCGCATCGTTATTATTCGGTTGTAGGGTCAGGACGTGCTGAAAATAGGTGGCTGCCTCATCAAATTCTTTATAGGCCATCATCACGCGCCCCATGCCATTTAATGCCTCGGTATCCTCATTATTTACGCTTAATAATTTTTTATAAAGAGCCTGGGCTTTGTCTAAATCATGCATTGTGGTTGCCGTGCGAGCCAAACCAAGTAGTGCCGGACGTAAATCGGGTGTTTGGGTTAATATTTGTTCGTAAATTGTTTGGGCATTCTTGGGCTGATTTGCCCATTCATAAGTTACCGCTAATTCCAACGCTGGAATATTGGTAGTACTGGGGGCTACCTCCTTTGCTTTTTCTAACCAGGAAATGGCCTGGCTGTATTGATTGTTTTTCATTCCTTCTGTTCTGGCCAATAAACCATGAAGAAGTAATACTTGCATATCATTTGGCATACTTTTGTCACAAGCATCCAATATGCTCTGGATTTGTGTTAATGGTGGATTAGCTTGGTTTAATAAGGTCAGTCCTTTATTGGTATTACAGATTGTTGACCCATTGTATGCGTTCAATAAGGAATAATGTCCCCATAAAAACAATACGATACTGTATGTACACCATTTTATGCTCATGTGAATCCATAATCTTGGTGCAGAAAATAAAGCACGATTAATATTGCCAGGATAATGATTTCATAAAAAATAAATGAAATTCTTCTTTTTTATCTGCTGCTAATATTTTGTTAAAGTTATAAGGGGAGCTATGTATTTTTCTTATTTGAGTCGCTTTCCCGGTTTTTATGGTTTTATTCCACTTCATTTCGCGGTTAAAGAATTGTGAAATATAAGCAGCAAAGGTGATCACACATAATAAAGGACCATAACCCACAATAAGAAGCAAGCTGTTGGTAATTTTTTGCGGGACGTTAGCTCGGTCTAAACGATAAACTATCCAAGCAAAAAACATACACAGAGATATCCAGCTATTGGCCCAAATCAGGAAATAACGGTCATAAAATTGTGCCCAGGTCGTGGGAAAATATTGGTGAATGAGTAGCCCTGCATGATAGGGAAAAACCGCCGCCATCATATTAAGTAAAGATAATAATCCTGGGAGCATCATTCCGGCAAACCACACTCTTTTGGCGGTGCCGGGGTCAATGCTAAAGCTATAAAACGTTGTAAATAAGTAAGACAAAAAGCTAAGTAAAGAAAATATCTGAAAGAGTTGCCAAGATACGCTAGCATTTAAAAAATAAAGGACATTAAGCGCTATCGAAGCGATAATCATCGCCAGTGGGGTCAATAATGTACAGAACCAAATCAAGCCAAAAAAAATACCCCCAAGGCCGCCAGGGGTGTTTCTATGGAACCATATTTTTTTAAAATGGCGTGTAATTTGTACATTGCCTTCAGCCCAACGAAAACGTTGTTTCCATAAATCACTAATATAAGTGGGTTCTTCGGCGATGGCGATGGCATTCCCATCAAAAATGACTTTATTATTGTGCAGTTGCGTACTAAAGGTCGTATAGGTATCTTCCGCTAGTGTAGAGGTATCGATACGGCCTCCTATTTGTTCAATACTGGCTCTGGTATGTAATTGCGCACCACCCGCTAAACACGCCATCACACCAAGGACATTTTGCGCGCGTCGGGTTGCTGCTTGGGCGACAATGTATTCGAAACCGATAAAATGGGTTAGTAAGTTACCGGGTACTTGTCCTTCTTTAATATAGGCGGTGACGGCACTGACTTCCTGATCGGCTAAATGACGTGTCATTCTGATTAAGGTATTGGTCTCCAGCATCACATCGGCATCAATAATCATAATGGCTTCCGCCCAGGTGTCTTGAAGAATGATATTTAAACCATGATTAATTACGGCTGCTTTACCAAAATCAATCTTTGCATGGCGTCTGATATTAAAGACACGGTTGGGGTATTGTAGGGCTTTAGCGGCAATAATTTCTGGGGTCCTATCGGTACTTACATCATCGACCGCGTAGATTCGTAAACTATCGGCAGGATAGTGTAAGCGCATCAAGCTATCGATACTAAGACTGATGACATCCTCCTCATTCCAAACCGGAATAATAATGACTACTCTTGGCGTGTAATTTTTACATTTTGCATAATGATTTTTTAATCCGTGAAGTCCAACTAAGCTCAATTGTGCAAAGAGGACAAATAGGGGGATAAGGCCTAAGAGGACGAGCATCGATAAAAAATTAATCAGCAATCCTTGCATACACAACCAGATCCATTTTTTTTATGATTGGGGTCAATGTTCTTTTTCCTGAAGCGGATAAAAATCCCTGACTTGGAGCATAATATTAACGAAATATATTGCTGTTTTCAATTGGCGATGGTGTGAGAATTATTTGGCCTGTTGCTTATTTCGTGCTGAATCTTCGCCTACATGAAGCGCAAAGGCGAAGGTATTATTTTTGCGCCGCAATGATTAGAAACAGGTCCCTGCATTCGCTTCCATCTGTAAACTTTGACAGGCTTTATCTAAGACAGATAATTTAGTGCGTGTTGCGGTCTGGAAGAAGCCAAAATTTTCGTAAATTAATTTGGGGATACTATTATGATGGCGATCAATAAATGCTCTATTTTCAACACAATTTAATTGAGTGTGGATTTTTCCGACAAACTCATCCCTTTCTTTATTGCGATCATCGGGGTGTTGCGCTAAAAATTGAATGGTTTCCGCATATAGAGAATAAGTTAGTTTGTAGATATTTTGGGTTTTGTTTAAACGATCTGCTCCTGGGTCTTTTTCGTTGAGCATGGCAATCGTTTTTATTTGTAAGTCTCGGAGTGCATTTTGAATTTTTTGATAAGTGGCGGCATTAGGATCTTGGCGGCGCTCTTGTTGAATTTTTGCAACGGCGATGAATAACTGGGAACTAAATTCATCAAGTGCAGATGCCATTTCGGCAATTGTTGCTGACGTTTGATTAGGAGTCGTTGTGGCTGGACTTTCTTGGGGACGCTGCGGTTCTACCTTAGGGGCTGTTGGTTGGGGTGATGGTGGGGTTATTCTTATCCCGTATAGTTGTTGGAAAAATTCTGCGGCGGAAAGTGCTTCTCGCACCGAAATATCTACGGTTTTTGGGTGCTTATTTTTATAGTTTTTCACTTTTTCGGCCGCAGGTAATACGCGAAACTCGATTTGTTCTAATACGTTTTTAACCGCATCTTGAAATTGTATTTTATCTGCTAGGCGTAAAGTATTTTTATTGGCAACAGATATTTCCACCATTTTTTGCTTCATCGTATGCAAGTCGTTTTGCACCACGGTAAACAAGGTGTTAAATGCGGCAAAAATCTTATTAAAATTATCCTGGTTATCAAAAAAATCCAAACCTAACTGTTGCATTTTGCTTGCTAATTCCGCACAAAGGGCTTGTAGGGAAATAACGCCATGGATTAAGTGCGTAAAATTAGCCATCACTTCACAGGCATCAAGCAGTTCTTTATCATCTTCAATTACCACAAATTCAGGTTCTTTCTCCGAACCAGTAAGTTTACTATTAATGAAGTTAGGTGATTGTTTGAATACTTTATGGATTAATTCCAGCCCTTGATGTAGTTTGTTTCTATCTGGTTTGGAGAGCATTGGTTGTTGCTTGTCTTTTTTAGCCAGTTCCTGTTGGGCGAGCGCTGGTCTGGCCCAATTAATAAAGGTGAAGAGGTCTTCGGGATGGATGATTTTTTTCTCATGTATAATAATACCCGGGGTTTGTGAAAGGAGGTAGTATTGGGCAATGTCCATAATCCAATTATGAAAAATAGAGTTGGGAAGATCAATTTCTTTCTGGGTTAAAATAGGTAATCCCCAGAAGGCATGATTAATATAGGGTTTACGTATAATATCTTGTGCTAATTCTTTTTGCGCTACGGTATCGGCGATGGCTTGATATTTTCCTGGGATAACCATTTTTACTAATAAGCGGATTAATTGATTACTCTCATCAAGACAGGCATTGCGCGTCTCATCCACTAATTTACTCAACGACATCGATTCTTTATGTTTATCCAGGTTTTGCACGGCATCCATTAATGAGGTGTACACTGGCCGTAGATGTGAGAAATGGGGGCTGTTTTCGCTATGCTCTTGCGAAGCATAATCCGTAATAAAGGCAATTAGAGCATTAAGGTAGGTGATGTCATAATCATATCCTGCAAAACTTAAACACCTATTTTGTAGAATATTGAGCAAATAGGATAAAACGCCTTTGGTTACATCATCGTTTTTGCCTAGATGGAAATAATATTCTTTCAGTTTTAATAGTGCATCCAGGACCGATTGCCGATAACGCGTTAATTCCACCGGTACTTCTGGAAGCACTCTGCCAATATCGGCTACTTCGTCATCATTATAATGCAGGGAATCTATTTTTTCAGACGTGGTTTTGGCATCAGCAGTTGGCTCTGTCTTAAATTGAAAAATGGGTGGTAAACTTGGGATTGTCGTGCCGCCGGGGATCGTTAGCTTTTGCAGGTGGTCTGCATAGAGTTTGTTGATTGCGAGTATTTTCTCACGGTGCTTTTTTGCTTCGTAAGCCGTCCATTCTTTATAGGAAATTACTGCTAATGTTCCTGCGCCAACGACACCGATGGCAACTAAGGTGGCAATTGCTTCTGCTAATTGTGGTCCTGGTTGTGTGGCAAGAGTTGAAGCACCAATACTACTTAATCCATTTAAAACACTGGCTACACCCGTCATCGCGATATTCTCCCTATAAGGGTAAACGGTGGTTAATTGTTACCCAAGGAATTAAGATAGCGCTCTTTAAAGCTTGATGCAAGACCGGCGTGTTTATAAAAGATAAAGTGATTAATGGATGTAATTAATTCGCTACCATCAACCTATATTTGCAGGATCAATGCAGCTTCCCGTAATTATCAGTGTCTTGAGCCGTGATTTGTCACCTCGTTTCAATACGACTTGTCGCGTTGGCACGGCAAAAATTTGGGCGATGAATTTAAGTAAGGCCTCGTTGGCACGGCCCTCAATTGGTGGTGCATGCAAACGAATTTTAAGTGCCTCACCATGAAATCCCGCAATTTCAGTATGTTTTGCTCCAGGCTGAATGTATAAATTAATTATTATCTGTTCTGCATCACGTTTATACCACACAAAAAATTACCTTCTTTAGAGTTTTTTTACCTGTCTTTGGGTACTGCCATTTTGCGTTTTATTGGCAATCTTGTTGATTTATTTTAGCAAAGATATGGACGGCAATGAATATGGCGGTTGCGGTCATAAGTGCTCTTCATCGTCAGTTAAATTAAATGCCTCTTGTAAATTTTCTAATTGCTCTTCGACGACATTTAATTTTTCAAAACTGGCGATATGAAACAAGGCTTGCCCTGCATGGACCAGTGGCAACATACTTTCACCAATAATGATTCCTGACAGAGGGGATTTTAATTTGTATTCTTCCGTGCTGGAGGGATTGGCAATAATGGCAATGATTTGTCCTTTCGTAATGCGCGTTCCGGATTTTTTAATGTGTCTTAAAATTCCACTGAGCGGAGCGCGTAACCAATAGCTGTCTCTTGAAATAGTGGGGGTGCATTTTTTTAAACCATATTTACCCGGTTTAAGCATTTTTAGTGCCGCCATAACACTCAAAATACCATTAATCCCGGTTCTAATTGATAATTCATCAAAACGTAATGCTTCCCCTCCCTCATACAATAAAAAGGGGATCCCCTGTTCATTGGCATATTCTCTCATCGAGCCATCTCTAAACGTCGAATGTAGGATCACCGGCACATTAAAAGCCAGGGCTAAATCTTCGATGCCTGGCATATCTAAATTGGCGCGAATTTGTGGCAAATTAAAGCGATGATGGGAACCGGTATGTAAATCAATTGCGTGCGTTGATTGAGACAAAATTTGGTTGCTGATAATTCCGGCAAGAATTGATGCGAGAGAACCTTTAGCGCTTCCCGGGAACGAGCGATTTAAGTCTCTTCTATCCATTAGGTAACGTTCTTGATATAAAAAGCCATAGACGTTAACAATAGGGATGGCAATGACGCTCCCATTGATATGGTTTAAGCCCTTGGTTTTCAAAAAGCGGCGGATGATTTCAACACCATTGATCTCATCGCCATGAATCGCGGCGGTAATACATAAAGACGGCCCATCTTCAATGCCATTAATTACATGGATTGGCAGCGTCATTGGCGTCCAGTCATATAATTTAGGCATGGGTAAAAACACCGTTTTACGTTCGCCTGGTTTTATTCGCTCACCGCCAATTACGATGTGTCCTTTACTCATGGCTATTATCCTTAATCATGATTACGTAGCGCTCCGAGGGCTTATGTAAAGAACCATGGTGACAATTTTTTATTAAGATAGCGTCCACTTAATTTTAGTAACGTAAGCATAATCTCTTTCATCTTAATTTATTTCATATTGTTTTAAATATAGACTACCGGCTTGAATTGAGTGATTTTATCTAGCGGGTGCTTAGCGGCTCCACTCTGGCTAATTAATTTGGGCAAAGGACATCGTAAAAAATAGTAATTGGTGCTCACATAGGTTCTGATCTGTTTTTTTCAGGCTTTTAGCGCTTAGTAAATTAAAACAAAGCAGCGCAATAGCACTGATAACAAATAAGACAACAACCAGGCTGATATCTAGACCAAGATTATCAAGGATGATTGATCTATAAGGCATGCTCTAATACAATGAATTTTAATAATTTTTTAGGGAACAAAGTGTTAAGGAAAACAATCATCGCTACCGTTCTTCCGTTATTAGCAACCCCTTGTTTTTCTGGTTTGTATGTGGGGAGCGCTGTTGGGCCTGAGGGGGCAAGTTTTACCCAAAGCGCTCATGTCATGCGTCCAGGCTCGTTTAATGTTGTGGATAGAGCGCATTTTGCAGGGCTAGGTGTCTTTGGTTCTCTTTTTGCAGGTTATAGTAGGGTTTATAACCGCTATTATTTGGCCGCTGAAGTGAATGCAAATATTAGTTCACTGACCTATAAACTGATTAATGATGAATACGTACACCAAACCTTTGCTAAAACTACATTTACGCTTAAAAACAGTGAAGGCGTTAGTTTATTACCTGGATTTTTTCTTTCCGATAATACCTTGTTTTATGGCCGCGTGGGCTATATTAATGGGCGTTTAAAAATCAGTGAATCAGATCCTACGATACGGAGCATGACTAAAAATCGCAATGGTATCCGCTATGGCGCTGGTGTGCGCCATGACCTTACGGAGCAATGGACGGTAATGATGGATTATAGTCAGATTAATTACGACCGTGTTAAAAACCGGGTTTTTGAGCCTTTTGGTGGTGTCACGAAAAATACTAAAATTCGTGCAAATACCGCCCAAGTAGCCTTTGGTATCCTTTATAATTTTGATGTGCCTAAAAAAGCATACGTCAAATAAGGAATGGATTAAATCGATTAAAAGCCCAGGTAGTGCCGCTCCGCGTATCCTGGGAACTCTTATATTTTGACGTGACTATATCATCGCAGTTTATTTAAATTTTCCATAAATGACTCTATTTTTTCTGCTGCGTCAGTTTTAGGAGTTTTAAAAAAAATCCCTTGATATCCGCGCTTTGTACCGATGGCAACCATAATTGCTGGAACAATCGATAATATCGCTAAAACTTCTAAAAATGTTCTTAACGTAGAATTGATTTGATGCCATCCACGGTGCTTTGCGAACTCGGGTTTGGCTGCATTGATTGCTGTTTCACATTGGTGTTTAAATTCTTCAAGCGTGAGTTCGTCATCATCCAAGAATTGCTTTGCAGCAGCAGTCAATTGCTTATCTAATTTTAGCGCTGCTTTACCTGCCTTTTGATAATCATAGAAAGGTTTATTCTTTTTATTTCCTTTTTTGATAAGCTCATCGGTTTTTATTTTAATATTTTCTAATAATTTAATAATTATTTCTTTATGGTCACCGATTAATAATCTATTTCGCGCCGCAAGAATATTTTGTAACTGAGGTTGCTTAATAACGAGTAACTTACCGCGAAAGCCGCTTTGTGGTGCAGGAACAAGAGATTTTTTAATAGAAGTACCAGTAGGGATACCCGAGGGAAAAGAGATGCCAGTTTGAGCTGAAATGAGGTCGTATTTCTTTTCATTATCTTTATGTTTAATATTCACATAATATTCTGGATTTCGCTGTTCAAGGAGACTCATCGACGAATTATAAAAATCAAGCATTGTTGTTTTTCTATGTTCATCCCAATGAGTCATATCTAACTGACCAGTAGTCTCATCAAATCCATGAAGAATCGCAGCATGTTCATTATCACGTTCATAATGAGTTGTTGGAAGTCCAGTGCGGCGATCAACAGCAAAACATGCAATAACTAAATTTCCATTTTTAATGTTATTTGTAATCGTATTTTTAAATGAGTCAAAATCATCGTGTACAGCGACTAATTCCGTTTCATAGCCAAGATCCGCAAAAATTTCAGAAAACTGACGAATTTCTAGCAATTCACCTTGAACGGAGCCTTTGGTTTTAGCTAACTGCCTTATCGAAAGTGGCGCAATACTTTTTTTATGTAATGGCATGGGCTTAAAACCCTGGCGTTTAGAAAAATAGTTATCAGTAGTAGCAATAGCCGTAGTTTTACAGTTATGACCAGTTTGGTGGACTGGAGCTAATTTAATAAATTTTTTCATTATCTGATTATTCTCAATAATTGCCATCAATGAATTATACTGGTCCATTGTTATGGAATTATTAACGATATGTGCTTTTATTGTTCGTGATGATTTTGAGTTAGCATTCAGATCTTAGAGTGGCATTTAGGGTGATGGTTTATCGTGGGCGAATAGGTTTATGGGGGACGTGGGAAATTTTTACTTGGATTATATTGCATTTTAGAACCAATTGAGAGTACAAAACTATTCGAAATAACTTTGTTTTCTTTCATAAATGCTTCAGCTTTCTCCTCGTGCCTACTCTCTCTTGGCACGAGGAGAAACATGTCTATTTTTTGTGGCATCAAATGTTTTCGTTCTTGTATTGAACTGACAATGTTCGGCTCAATAATTGAGCATGTTGCGTTTTATTCGGTTTTATGTATAATTTTAGCCACTTTCTTTTACAGTAAAATAAAGGATAATGATGGCTTCAGTAGTAACAATAGGTTATCTAACCGGTTCAGCAAAAGTAACTAAAAATAATGTCATGAATGATGAGGTTATTTGGCGTAAGCATCGTAGCATCGGACAAATGTTCTTTCAGCCTTATGAATCCAAAGAAGAATTTATTTTTTGTGCACGTCACACATTTCTACCAATTGTGCAGATTGGATTGGCGATATTAGACCCCACGGTAATAGTAGTAGTGCCTGTTCTTATTGGCAGTTTATCAACTGTATGTGCTGCTTTAGGTGGAATTAGTAAGTTATGTGGGAATGAACGTGGAGCATCGTTTTTTTTAGGTGGCGCGGAATATCTTATTAAAGGCTTCTGCCAGGCGCTTATCGATCTGGTCGTTTTGCCATTATCGGCGCTTGCTCTGTTAACTCGAGGGATTTCAACTGGATTACAAGCCGCAGGAATCACTGAGGAAGTACTACCTAACGGTGGTCTTAATAGCATATAGGGACGCACTGCCATTAAATTAAGGAAATATTGTTTAAAAAACATGTTTTTTGATTCTTTTTTGGAAGTTAAGAGATTGTAGAGCTGATGTCGTTTTTTGGGGTGGCACCTTACGCCCCATCCGATCCAAATCCGCAATGGATCCGGGACGGGCTCTATTTTAAATAATACAAATTGGTAGATATTTGACGGGAAACTTCCTTGTGGTATCGTCACCTATTTTAGGCCACAGAGTATAATAATAAGTCAGTGAAGGATAAAATGAAGAGACTCGCACAAGGACGATCTTAGAACTTTTTTCATACCCCCATCAAGTGAAATAATTAAATATTTTGGTTGGAGGAATAAAACTCAAAATATGGTTTTTTACTAAAATCATGAGAGAGCACCTAAAGTGACTAAAGTAGCTAATAATTCTTTTAGATCCCTATTTTATGAGTTGTTCTGAATAGACTTTATGAATACGCTTGATTATGAAGGACTTACTAAAACAAATTTATTGTGGCTATCCATGTGTATACCTATTTAGAAAGGGAGATAATTCCGGCAGCAAACTTTTTATACCATTGTTAATGTTTAATTAATGTTCACCCACTAAACTTATCCATAGTTTATTTTTATGTAGGAAAACACTGATGACAATTCAACAAAAACGAGTAGTTGCGTTATTAGATGTCGACAACACTTTGATATTTGGTGCACCGCCAGATATTGAATATAATGATAAATTAATTGACACGTTACTTGAAAATAATGTTAAAGATGTTTACTTATTCAGTTCGATGAGTTTAAAACAGCGCACACTTGAAGAAAGAATAGTATTAATTGAATATTTACAATCAAAGGGTTTGACGGTTCATGGGGTTATCTGTGCCTCTGATTTAGTATGGAATAAAGACAAGGCATTACTCCAAGCTTTTTATCAAGCGATGTGTAAAACTAAGAGCGATGAAGAGATTCTTGAGCTCCTTAGCCAAGAGCAATTTAAACCTTTGACTCATTTCGATGACGCTACCTCAGGCCAAGCGTTTGCCTCAGTAAGGGCTGGAGTTGATGGTTGGTCAAGGGAAGATGCTGAGCTATATCAGGCTACAGCTTCCGCTATCAGGCGCTATTTAGATCACAATAACACGTCCGAGCATAAAGCACATGTTGCAGAAACTGAAAAATCTTATTTCTACCAGATGTTTGCAAGAAATAAACCTGAATGGTCTGGGGCTGTTATTTTTGTAGATGATGCAGATACAAATATTAATGCAGTTAAAGGCATGCATAATCAATTAACTCCAGAATATAAATTGCTAACACTTCACAATCGTAATGAAAGACGAGAAGTAAAAAATCCAAAGAATTTTTATCAAGCGATTATTCAGCCATTTGTAGAAATAACTTTTGCATTATTTAATGCATTTAATAGTTATAAAATTGAACGTAAATTAACCTATAGCACAGCAAAGAAAGAGATTCTCGAGCGCCTAGAATTGTCTTTGGAAAATTGCAAAACCAGTGATGAGGTGCGTCAAGTAAAAGATGATTTTGATAAGGAATATCAACAGCTAAATCATCATCGTTTTAGTTTCTGGAGTGATGCCAAAACGCGATCAGCCACTGTGTTTGATGATATGGTTGAAAAGCGTGAAGAGCAACTTAAGTTAAAATGATTAACTCTCACACCGGAGTTCACTAAGAGTGTCAAGCGATGGATAGATATTTTTCACGCTTGATCTCCTCGTTACTCTAGATGCTGCCTTTTAAGTTTTAAGACGATGATACATTAGTGAATGGGCCTTGTTTTAAATAATACAAATTGGTGGATTTGAATTTTACTAGAAGTCATATGGAATGTGGCTCCCCGGACAAGACTCGAGCTCGTGACCTAATGATTAACAGTTATAAAATAAGCGTTTCTATCCATTTCTATATTTTACTTAAAACCCTTATATATCCTATACATAACAAGGGTTTGTATTTATAATCACTTCTTAAATTTTCTTAGGAATTCTAAATAATTTTTCTACATTGCTTCTACATGTAGAAAAGCGAGGTGAGCATGAAAGTCAAAATAAATAAGACCTTTGTAGATAAAGCAGAAGTACCTGTTGGAAAGGATCAGGTGTTCTATCGTGATTCTGAACTTAAAGGCTTTGCGTTGCGTGTTACCGCCGCAGGAACTAAAAGCTTTGTGGTGGAGAAAAATATCGGTAATAAGATTCGCCGTATTACTCTTGGTAAATACGGGGCGCTTACTGCGGAGAAAGCACGTAAAGAAGCACAAAAAGTTATTGGCCAAATTGCAACAGGGATTGATCCTATTGCGGAAAAGCAAGGCATGAAAATCAATAACATGACCTTGAATGACGTTTTTAATGATTATAAGAGGGCCAGAAAATCTTTAAAACATAATACGCTTTATAATTACGAGCGAGTGCTCAATGTCGCTTTTGCTGGGTGGAGCAATAAGTCGTTTTTATCGATCACAAAGGATAAAGTAGCAAAACATCATGAGAAATTAGGTAAAGAAAGCGGAGAAGCCTACGCCAATTTGGCTATGAGGTTGTTAAGAGCTTTATTTAACTTTGCTGCAGGCCAATACGAAGACGCTCAAGGCAGATCGCTTGTCATAGAAAATCCAGTCAAACGCTTATCACAAACCAGAGCGTGGTATCGAGTTGAACGCCGGCAGACATTTATCAAAGCGCATGAATTAGCCCCATGGTATGCAGGTGTACAGCAATTAGAAAATGAGACATTAAGAGATTATCTCTTGTTAATCATTCTGACAGGGCTACGTCGTCAGGAAGCAGCTACTTTACGTTGGGATCAAGTGGATTTAAAAGCTAAAACATTAACTGTGCTTGATACCAAAAATCACGAATCACATACACTACCTCTTTCTAATTACCTCTATGAGTTGTTATCATCACGCAGCCAAAAAAGAAGTAATGAGTATGTTTTTCCTGGCACGGGGGCTGCTGGTCATATTATAGAGCCACGCAAGCAAATGGCCAATGTAACCAAATTTTCAGGCATCCATTTTACGGTACATGACTTAAGACGAACGTTTATCACTATTGCTGAAGGATTAGATATTTCAGCTTATGCGTTGAAACGTTTAATGAACCATAAAATGAGTGGCGATATCACTGCTGGTTATATTGTTACCGATGTAGAACGGCTAAGAAAACCCATGCAGCAAATCACTGATTATTTTCTAAAATGTATGGGAGTTCAGTCCTCGGCAATAGTATTAGAGATCCAACCACAACAACAAGGAGTAGTACATGAACAATGAAATTAAAGCTCAAGATAATTCATTACATCTGAATATAGAGTACATGGATTTTTTTAGCACCATAAAAACTCGATTAAAAACAGCGCAAATACGCGCGGCACTGGCAGCCAACAGTGAGCTAATTCAGTTTTATTGGGAGCTGGGCACAGAGCTAATTGAGAAACAGAAGAGTCATCAATGGGGTTCTGGCTTTTTAGAGCAATTCTCTCACGACATGCGGCAAGCGTTCCCTGAAATGCAGGGTTTTTCTGTTAGTAATCTTCAGAGGATGAAGAAATTTGCAACATTGTATCCTAACCTTTCAATTACGGCACAAGCTGTGCCGCAATTACCGTGGGGGCATATTGTTCGTTTAATGCAGATGATCAAAGACGATATAGAGCGAGAATGGTATGCCCAACAGACTATTAAAAATGGGTGGTCACGCTCTGTATTAGAAATGCAGGTTGAAGGCGGCCTATATGAGCGCCAGGCTGAACCGGGCAAGAAAATCAATAACTTCCATAAACAGTTACCAGCCTTACAATCCGATTTAGCCAATGAAATGCTGAAAGATCCGTACAACTTCGATTTTTTAACCATCCAGGGCAAAGCGCATGAACGTGCAATTGAAGGCGCATTGGTTACACATATCCGTGACTTTTTAATTGAGCTTGGGCAAGGCTTCGCGTTTGTTGGTTCACAAGTACCGTTAACGTTCGATGACCAAGAATTCTTCGTTGACTTACTCTTTTATCACCTGCATTTACGTGCATTCGTGGTTATTGAGCTGAAGGCAGGTAAATTCAAACCAGAACATACTGGACAGCTCGGTTTTTACATGGCTGCAGTTGATGATCTAATGCGCAAAGATGGAGATAAGCAAACTATTGGGATACTTTTATGCAAATCTAAACACAAGGTTGTTGCTGAGTATGCATTGCGTAACATGAGCGCGCCTATTGGGATTTCAGAATATACCCTCGCAAAAGCTTTGCCTAAAGAACTTAAAGCCAGTTTGCCTACAGTAGCGGAGATTGAAGCGGAATTGAATGAACCTTCAGAGAAAGCAAAATGAGCGAAACTAGTGAGCAAGTTAAAAAGAATATGGATTATGCTGCCAAAATTATTAAATCCCAGATTCAAAATGCACGTGATTATATAAATAAAGAGTTAGAGTTTGGCTTCATACAAGAAAGACAAGGAAAGAGCCATCTGCCAATACCTAATGAAGAAGCATTAAAAACAATGGAACAGCACCCCTTTGTTCATTGGTTACATAAGCAAGATTATTTTTTGCAAGCAACGGCTAAAATAGCAAAAGCAAGGCTGCGCGTTATTAAAAGAACAGATGTGGAAATAATTTTGTCATACATGGAAAAGCTAGCGTTAGTGAGGCTTTGTGCTTTACAAATTCATCTTTTTGCAGAGCATAAGCGTATGCTAACTCAGATTGTGGTTTCTGAAAAAGAAAGAAAGCCTGTTATGAAAGCGATGGAAAAAATTAATTTTGCATTAAATCATGGCGGGCTATATTTTTCGAATGGGGCAATGCAATTAGTTTTTCATACATTGTTACAACAATTGCTAAAAAATCCAGGTCACAATATATTCAGCTCAAAAAGAAGTCACGAAAATGTGTTGCGTCAAGCATTTATAAAAATTTTTTTACAGGAGTTAATTCGAACTTATGAAGGAATAAAAACCGGATTAGCAGTGAATATTGCTTTAGAAGTTACGGACATTTTCTTTATGGATAACATGGATAAGAGAGATGCTGAAAGAGAAGTTGAAAAAATATTTGATACAATATGTGCTGAAAATAAATTCCTAGAAATGACTGCAAAAGAAATACTATTTGGTTCTACATCTTATCTCTAATTTACGGGGCTAACTCATTAAAAATAGGTGTAGTTAGCCCCGCAGACCCTACTGTGTTCTTAATAATACGATTGGAGCTTTAACCCCTCTAACTTTTTATGGAGAGCTCTATGCCAATCGATAATAATAAAAATGATTCTTTAAATTTAGGTAAAGTTAACTTAAAAAAACGTCGATCAATTCATCAACAGAAGCCAGATAGTGAACTTGTTCAAATTTTCTGGGCTGCTCCTCTAGAAGCTTTTTTTGGACAAGAAACGATAGCTCCAGTCACTAACAAAAGTATTAAAACATTAGAATGTAACCGATGGCGTGGAGTCGGTATTCCTTATCGCAAAGTAGGTGGCCGTGTTTTGTACCGAAAGCGTGATGTGGTTACCTGGTTAGAAAGTCATGTACTTGTTAGTTCTACCAGCGAGTACAATAAGGAGGTTCATCATGACTAATAACTTGCCCTCAACTATAAATGATTCTCTGAAAAATGTTGCATTAGAACATTCTGAAACCGTTAAAACCGATAAAAGCGATTTTTTTGTAGATAACAATAATTTTTTACAGGCTATTTTTGGTGATCTTTCAGCAAATGAAAGTACTCTACTTGTGAGCTTTAAGGGCAATCCAGGCACTGTACTAAGGCCAAAATGGTTTGCTTTCCCCAGGACAAAAAATTCTGCAATGACTTTACCTAATGATGCAAACAATTATTTTAGCTTGGCATGTTTCAAACCTGACGAAGCGGGCAAATATCGTCGTACAAAAGCACAGTTTCATGAATTACGTGCCATTATGCTTGATGACATAGGAACTAAGGTCAATCGAGATAGGTTAACGTTGGCTCCAAGCTGGCTTCTGGAAACCTCTCCTGGCAATTATCAAGCGGGATATATTCTTGAAGAGCCTTTGAGCGATGCAAAAGAAGTTGATCAATTGATGAATGCCATTATTAATGCGGGGTTATGCGATCCTGGTGCAAATGGGGAAACAACACGGCTTGCTCGATTACCAATTGCTGTGAATGGGAAACATAATCCTCCCTTCTTATGTAAAATGGAGGATTGGAAGCCTCAGAATAAATATTCAGTACAACAATTAGTTGATGGTTTGAAGCTTGAAATAATTCATGTTCAACCCACAGAGAGAAAAAAAGCAAGTAGTGCATCAACTAGTAAAATAGATATGGATACTGTTCATGTGCCTTGCCCAGAAAAAAATGCAGTCATCACTGCGCTCATGCAACGCAATTTGTACAAAGAATCTCTTGGGGGCGGAAAACATGACATTACTTGTTTTTGGGTGCAGGAACATACAGATGCAGTTGATAGTGGCACGGCTTATTTTGAGCCTGATAAAAATTGGCCAATTGGTGGGTATAAATGTCTACATGGTCATTGTGCTAAGAGACATATTCGTGATTTATTGCGGGTATTGAATATTAGCACTTCTATCGCTCGTATGAAGCCTGTCATCCGCACTGTTAACGGTGAAATTCACCATGTTGTTGATGCAGCAGAGCATGAATTGGCAGAATCAGGAAAGTATTACCAACGAGGAAATTTGATTGTTGTAGTAGCAACGGAGCCAGAAACGAATAGAGTATACATACAACGTATTTCAAAACCCGCTCTAACCAGGGCTTTGGCCGATGTTGCAACATGGGAGAAGTATAGTTCAACAAACGGGTGGATGCGTGTAGATCCTCCCGAGCGACATGTTTCGGTACTATATGATGTAGCTAATTATGCACATTTGCCAGTACTTGAGGGTTTGGCACATCAACCTTATCTTCGTTCAGATGGTAGTCTTGTGAAGCTTAGTGGTTACGATGTTATGGCGCAGATGTATGGTGTTTTTAACGCTGATAAATTTACGATCCCCGATAATCCATCACGAGCTGATGCAGAAAATGCACTAGTATTGTTACAAGATATATTGGCGGAGTTTCCTTTTGCACAAGAATCAGATCGCTCAGCCGCATTAGCAGCTATTTTAACAGCAACAATTAGGCCTGGCTTGTCTTTTGCACCCATGTTTCATGTGCGAGCACATGCAGTTGGCTCAGGTAAATCATATCTTTGTGCACTGATCACCGCATTTGCAACCTCTCAGCAAGGAACGCCGACCACGTTCCCAGCCGATGATGAAGAATGCCGCAAATTACTCTTAGCAGAGTTTTTATGTTCGCCAGCAGTTATTGAGTTTGACAATATGACCTGTGATATTTTACCACATAAGAGTCTATGCACTGCATTAACTTCAGAGTTTATGAGTGGGCGAATATTGGGTGAATCCAAAACCGCAACGGTAAATACACGAACTCTTATTTTATCGAGCGGTAATAATGTTGCCCCAATCAAGGATATGACCCGACGCTGCATTACCATTAATCTTAATCCTGAAGTAGAAATTCCTGCAGAACGTGACTTCAAGCATCCCAATTTGATTGCAGAAGTACTCCAAGAAAGAGAGCGTTATGTATCTGCCGCATTGACTATTATACGGGCATGGATTGTGGCGGGTAGACCAATGAGTGAGTGTAAATCATTAGTGGGTTTTAAAGATTGGTCTGATTTATGTCGCCAGTCATTGCTATGGCTCGGGCGTGCTGATCCTTCAACATCAATTTTTGAGGCAATGCAAGAAGATCCAGATCGAGAACAATTAGGACGGCTTTTGGTTGCTTGGCATACTGTCTTTGGTGATACGCCTACAATGATACGGGACGTTATAAAAAAAGCAGCATTTCCTGTGAATGAGGAATTTAAAGAAACGCTCATGGATATTGCAGGTGAAAATGGCGATATTAATAGGCGTAGGCTTGGGCGGTGGATCAAACAGCATATTGGACAAATTGTTGATGGGCTTCGCTTTAATCGATGCAGTGGGAATTTCTCAGCAGAAAAATGGCGTGTTGAATCGGTTTTATCGCTTTTATCGGTTTCTGCAAATACCCCTCAGAAAAAAATCGATTCTTCTGAAGAGTATAAGCATATATCTGGAGGTGAGTAATGCATGTACTACATTCAATTGGTAAAATAGATGCTGATGACTCCATACAAGCGAGAGGTTCTGAAATGAAAGCACTGAAATCTAAAAATGGAAGGCCAACGACGTATACGCTCGCGTTGGCCAAAGAAATTTGTGATGCAATTGCTTCCAGCTCCAAGGGGATTAAAGCTTTGTGTCAAGGGCACCCCCACTGGCCTAACAAAGATACTATATTCACTTGGTTAAAAGAAAATCAGGACTTTTCCGACCAATACGCGCGAGCAAAACAAGCGCAAATTGAATGTGTGGTGGATGAATTGCTTGAAATTGCAGACGATAGTTCACAGGATCAAGTATTTGATTCTGAGGGACAAATTCACTTTAACGGTCAGGCAATTCAACGAGCTAAACTACGAATTGATACGCGCAAATGGTTGGCGTGTAAGTTAGTGCCTAAGGTTTATGGTTCCATTAAGCCTGACAATGTGAGGGAGTTGTCGGTAGTGGAAAAATTGATCAATAAATTGGAGTTGTGATGTGTTAATTTATGATCAAAACGTAAGCCATCAAAAATTTGTTAGGGGGATTAAATAAAATTATGTAAATAAATACATGATATTAGCGTCATATGCCTATATTTAATGCGAATTTTTAATTGACTTCATTATTAATTTTTAGTAATTTTCGACGAAGTAGGAAGGATTTCTAAGGAAGACTATCTACTAAATCAGGTTTATTGCAGACTATTCTTAGGCTTCGGTAAATCTTGGCCAACTAACTAGTTTTGTTAGTTGGATTCTACTATGGATCAATAATGGAGTTATGTTATGAAAACAACTACAAAAACTAAAACCTTAACAGTTTCTAAAATTTCTGCTGCAACCAAAATTGCTTTAAAAGCTTCTTTAATTACAGCAGTTCCTTAGTCTTCATTTCTGGCGTAATTTTACTTAATTTGATAAATTTATTTATTATTTTAAGCAATTATTATTGCCAGAAATAATTGTAATGGTGGTTTTTGTATGAAACAGATAAAGTTAAACGAAAATTTGTATTTACAACCTCATGAAAACGGAATAATTATTCATCTACCGGATGATCAATCACTTAAAATTGATGAAAAAGAACTTTTTATCGATTTACTTTATGAAATTAAAAAATCTGGAATGCATGGTAAAGAAGAAATTTACAAACAGCTTTTCTTCAAACATGATATATCTGAGGACGAGTTTGATGAGGTCTTTCAGATTTTAATTGATAATAATATTGTAAAATTTAAAACTGAATTTACCCATACCCTATCAGATAAAGAATTAATAAAGTTTGATAGACAGATCGGGTATGACCTCGAATTAATGTAAAGTTTACTTTAAATAACTAGCAAATTTCCGCCAATCCAATTAATCCTGCTTGATTAATACGATCCCAAAATTGTTCCCAACGACCTTTGGTTGATATCAATGCTCTTAAATGCAGCACCATTGAAATACCCTGATTTTTCCACTTCATTCCAGACTGGCAAAGACGCTGTTTAATGAGAGTCTTACAAGCTGCTTCGGTAACTCCCGAGCCAATGGGCAAATTTTTTATCTGATAGAAGTTGTAATCCATACGTTGTCTTTGGTTTTTAAAATAGGTAATTGCACTTTTTAGTTTGTCCACAAGCTCCTTTTTTTTCCTATTGGGTGGCATGTTGCTCATTTCATTAAGCAATTCAGAGGCTGCATTAAGCTCATGTTTTAATCGATGACATGCTAAATCGAGCCAAATTTTTCTTTGTTTCGTATCTACCGGGTGCATGGCATGAGAGGCTTTTGCAAGATATTCGGTTGCATGAAAAAAATCTAGAACTTGATATTGGGTATGCCGTTCTAAAAAATCCCAATTGACTCTTGCACCATCAGCAATACCGACATAAGTTGCGTTAGGGTATTGCAATTTAATGCGGTAAACCTCTCGCTCAAGACGCTCCAAAAATTTCGTCTTGCCATATTCTGGCGCTGCCCCTAAATAAATAGTATGCAACCGTTCTCCAACCTTATTATATAAGGTAATTGTTCCTGTCATAGCTTCTCGCCAACCTTCATTCACCATGAGGACACAAGTACCATCAAGACTTACGGATACAGTGGTAACAACGTCATTGAGTTTGGGCGTTTCAAACATCCAGTCTGTTTCCGTAGCTCGAGCAATTGAGCCAACCACATCCACAATATTTTGTAAAAAAGAACGGGCTACTGGTCGGCCATGATTGGTTTTAAAATCGTCCAGGACTTCTTGTGCACTTAATTGTGCGTATTTGCTAGAAACTTGTTTAGCAAATCGTGGCGTTGAACTGATGATAATTCGTGCTCGTTCATCCAAAGGACAGTAGGTTTTTCCTCCAGATGAGGTTTGATAAACATAACGCTCCAGGTGAATAGCACCATAAGGTGTTTCATAACATTTTTGGACTTTTCCTTTGCTCGTCACCCGGACATTGCCTATTTGCATAGGAGCCCCAATTGTATCAAACCGCTTTAATGCCTCTGTTGTTGCAAGACTACCCACTTCATTGACAGCGGCTTGAATTGCCTCTTCCATATTCAGCATGGAACCATTAAGTTTGACTCGTACTTGCAACACTATTTCATCATTGTTTACAGCAATCACTTTAGCCATATCAATTACTACAAATCCATTTTAAAATGGTGATGATATAATACCTAACTAGACAGTCAAGATTCAGAGTGTTAGTTATTGGCTATTTCATGCATAAAAGCAGATAAATGAACGCCTGAATTGAACAAGGATAAAAACAAAGTATGAAGCGTTGGGAGCTGACTTCAATGCTGGATATTGGCCAAAAACTGTTTGCCAAGATCCATAAACAAAAACATCATGCCCATCATAACCACGACATTCATTTTTTAGCACGAGAATTGGATGATTGGTTAGTTAATGGTATTCATGCCCTAATCGATGGCAGTTATACACCACGATTCCTTAAGCGTTGTTATTTTCCAGACGAAATGATTGACCAACTCCATCTTTCCGACCGTATTCTGCAACATGTTTTGCTGCACCAATTAAAGCCCACATTTCCTTTTGTCATGAACCCTAATTGTTATCACCTTCTTGGTCCGAGTGGAGTAAAGCATGCAACACAGGAAGTGAGAAAGGTTCTCGAAGAAAAAAAGCCAAAATATCTTATTCGCGCCGATATTAAATCCTATTACAAATCCATATCACATCATCAATTAGTCAAGGATATTCAGGCACATTACCATGATCCTAAACTAAATTTGATGTTGGAACGTATTATAGTCAATCCAATTGAAACGCCAAGAGGTTATAAAAATCCGGATACAGGCATTGCGTTACGGGGACCTTTATCCCAATTTTTTAGTGCCCTTTATTTAAAACCACTCGATGACGCATTCAATGAAATGGGTGTGGCTTATTTTCGGTATCAGGATGATATTCTTATCCTGTGCCAAACCAAGCGCAGCCTCAATCGCTGTAAACAGCGCCTGATGCAGGTGTTGCAAGAAAGGCGTCTAGGCTTGTCCGGTAAAAAAACACGTATTGGCTCAATTGATAAGGGCTTTCATTTTTTAGGCATCCAATATCCACAGACACGACCTTTGGATAACACCACAACGACACAGGCTGCATTGAATGTTTCTAACAAGGTACAAACAGAGCAAAACTCATCCAAATCGGGGGGGTAGAGACAATTTGGCAACCCGAAGAGCAGCCTTTTTTGCAAACACACATTGTTCCTCATGCAAGAACATTGCGCAAAGCGCGCGAGCAAGTTAAATGGATGGTCAAAGATGGGGTTTCTCCCCGGCGAATCATCAGTTACTTGCATCGATGGTGTATGTGGTGGGTGAGAACAGCAGCACACTGGTTATACCAGGACTTGCTTTTATGGTTTTTGGACTCATGCCGGGATGAGCATGTGGCGGCATTCGCCGCCGAGCTTCTTCATCGACATGCGGCCAACTCGGTCAAATCTGAAAAACTTGGTGACGATTATCCAAAGTCATCTGTTCTTCAAGTTCTGATTTGAGATTGATAAAATCGTTCGTTCTTACTTCACATAATGCCGTTAAGGCAACCAAATCGCCACCCGCCTCGACCACTCCATCTGCCCCCCTCGCACCCCGGCGGCCCTTATATATAGCAAAATCAATAGCCAACTTAGAATCAGCGCTAAACCAATTTTCATCCTTTACAGTAGTCCAATTATAGAATTGTTTCGATGATTTTGGTTGTGAGGTAAATTTAGGTACAGGATAAAAAGGTTCATTAGAGCAGTACTCATCAACAGCATGCATAGGCAGTAGTTTTTGCGCACCACCAACACCTTCTTGCCACTGCTTATCAATGGCATCCCAATTCTTATCCCCTGGCGCGTTTATCGAATCCACTTGCGTTTGCAGCTCTTTAATGATGGTATTTGCGAAATTAAAATGCGTTTCAGTGATTGGTTTCTCATGAAGGCTGTAGGAAACGCCCATTTCACAAAGCTTCTTATATTGAGTCGATAATCTCGCTAGAACTTCTTTACCCTTTTCATTTCGCGGTATGCACTCAAGCATTAGCGTCCACATGTGTTTATCCAAGGCCCAAAGTGCATATTCAAAGCCGCTAATTTCGAAAAAGACTCGGTCAGAGCAATCCCTTACCTGCTCTCTTTTAAAGAGCAAATCAATGTCTTGCTCTAGCATGGCTTTAACCTGTTCATGCTCACCGCATACAACATGTCGTAAAAAGGTATGTGTCGCTTTACGGCTATTAAACTCATAGGCAGATAAATCTTTATGCGTTGTTGAGGCTCGATAAAAATTGAATAAACCAGCTTTTGGTAAATGTTTAACGACTTCACTCCACATTTCAGAGGGTAAACCAGCTATGTCTATTGTCACTTCAGATTTGTCTTGCATGGGGGTTCCTGGATAAAAGCTTAGCCAATGAATTTATGTATTATACATGTTCAAAATGGTTATGTAAATAACATAAACAGGTGTGGCGCAATGGCTCGTATCTCGCTCTTAGTGATTTTGACAGAAAACATTAATGCGAGGTCACACCCGACAGATCAAAAGCTTTGCTACCCTTCAAGGCAATAATATTGATGATGCTATCTACTTTCAGGAAAAAATAAAAAACTCCCATGTTGGAATTTTAGGTGTCGGAGGTGTTGGTTCTTATGTAGCATATGGACTAACTTCCATGGGTATTGGAAAACTAACACTTATTGATCATGATCACATTGAATTAAGTAATACTGCCAGACAAATGCTTTATAATGAGGGCGACATTGGCAAGCAAAAGCTTGATGTTGCTGAAAAAAAATTAAAATTAGTTAATCCACACGCTGAGATTACTACAGTTAACCAAAGAGTAATTCGTTCCCAGGATTTAGAACCTCATTTAGACGGTCTTGATATTTTAATTTTGTGTGCAGATACCCCAAGGGGAAAAATTGTGTACGTTGTCGATGATGCTTGTCAAAATAAACAATGCCCGTTTATTTTTGGACTACCTTCTTTTAACCAAATAACCTGTGGTCCACTAATCATACCCAATAAAACAAGAAGTTATAAAGAGATTTTCCCTAATCAGTCAGAAGCACAAGAAGTAAATATTTCTGATTCAGAAAGAGAAAAAATGAACTTAATAAATTCTGGTTTAGTTGCAACGATCATCGATCCATACAATGCTATTGCTGGGAAACTTGTTGCCCTGGAAGTAATAAAATTTTTAACTAATTTCTTACCTTGCCAACTCATTGATCGCGTATTTAATTTTGATACCAATACATTAAATTCCTGTATTACTGAGGTGTAGAGTGTCTTTTTCATCTATAAAATTAACAGAACTTGTCGAGAAAGTGGGGAATATCCCTGTAAATTTGTTTAATTTGCTATCTCTAATGGAGCATAAAACTAATGTTCCACTTAATACTGATTGGCTGATTTTTAAGGAAAATGACGATACTGTTCTCTTGGAAACAATATTTAAAGAGTACGGCACTAATACCAGCTTACAAAATGTGTTTGATTATTTATTGGAGTGCGAATCTACTTATTCAAATCTTTTATCCAGTTATCTAACACAATATCGGGATCAAAATAGAAGTAATGACGACCTTTTTAACAAGTATGGGTATAATTTAAAAAATTTAAAACAAGAGCCATGTCTTCATCGAGAGCAAGAACAAGAACTTATAAAAATTTGTCTTAAACGGAATTATAAAAATAATATCATGCTCATTGGTGAGCCTGGAGTAGGGAAAACTTTTCTTATTGCATCAATTGCTCATGTCCTAAACCTGGATATTTATTACATAGACATTAGCAGCATACTCTCTGGCTCTAAGTATCGCGGTGAATTTGAAAAAAAATTTCACAATATTCTTAATGAAGCGTTAACTCACAAGAAAATTTTATTTTTTGATGAGGCTCATACGATATTAAATACGGGAAATTCTGATGGTGGGATATCCGGCGCTGACATATTAAAGCCCTATCTTATGCGAGCAGACTTTCAAATGATAGGAGCAACTACAATTGACGAAGCAGCTATATTTGTTAATGACAAAGCTTTTGAAAGACGTTTTAATTTTATCCAACTCGACGAACTAACTGTAGCAAATACAAAAGAGATTATAAAAAGTAAGCATCAGCAAATTGTTGATTGGGATCCTCTCCTGATAGATAAGATTTTTTTATATTTAGACAATACGTTCAAAAATAGAAATTACCCCGATAAGGCTCTCGATTTTTTTGATTTTTATTTTTCTGGTGAACAATTATCTTCGTTTAAAATAGATGAAATAGAAAAAGTATTCAGTCTTTTTAATCGCATGAATAATATGTTAGCCTAAGTTAGGTTCATAAATGCGATTATTCTACAGGCTATTAATCTATACCATATTATTTTCAAGCATCAGAATGTTAGTGGGTGGTTATTCCTCTTTATATTTAACAACACATGGATTATCTATTGCGGATATTTCCTTTTTAAAGGCGTTTCAAGGAATAGTAATTGTACTTATTCAAATTCCAGCAGGAGTGATCATTGATAAGTGTAATAATCGATTTCCTTTTATTCTAATTTCAATTTTCCTTGCAGCCATATGGATGTTTTTAACTGCTATAGGAAATACAGCCCTCACCTTCTTTATAGCAGAATTTTTTAATGGGTTATCTTTGGCAATTTTTAATGCCGTGATGTTGCCTATCTTAGTTGAAACTTATTCATATGAAACAGGAAAAGATGATTATAATTACACCTTAGGGAAATTTTTTAAGTATCAGAATTTATTAATGGTAATTTCTGTGCTTTTAGGCAGTGTTTTTGTAACAGTGGAATCTAGATATGTTTGGTTTGCTGCTGCTTTTATTTTAACAACAATAGGGCTATTTTCGCTCTTAGCTAATGATCTGAAGAAATTTAATGTCATTATCTCAAAAAGTCCACCACAGAATAAAACAAAAATACATTTCAAGAATTTATTTAGTGTACTGAAAGTTGAAAACATTATTATTTTATTTATTGCTAATATTTCACTGGTTACTGTGTTTCAAATTTTAGCTCAGTTTTGGCAGGTGATCGTTTATGATTATTTAGGTGAACATACTTCTGAGGCAATAGTTTATGGGTTTGTTTTTGCCATCATTTTGGTGTTTCAAGCACTAGCATCATTCTTTGCTGAAAAGAAAAGCTCACTAAAAATAAGCTTGTTATTTATGGCTTTTTTCGTTGCGGCTACAAGCTATCTCATCGTACATAACGGAAATGAAATCTATAAAACAATCTCTATTATCCTGTTTCTTTCTTGTTTTATCTTATTTAAATATCCTTCTATTATTATCAGTGCATTATTGCATAAAAATATCACCAATGACATTAGAGCAACTTTTGATTCATTAATTAGTACACTTTCAATGTTGGTATCAATCGGTGCATTTTATGTCATTGGAATTTTACTCAATAACTTTGGAAATAAGGTAATTATTTTATCCTTGATACTTTTAATGATGACAAGTTTTTTTAGTACATTCTTATATGTGATTAAAACAAGATATAGCTTAAGAACTAATTTAGTAACGAGTTCTTAGATAACCATTCCTTCTAATAAGCTCACTGTTTCTTCCATAGGATTAATCTCTGCTAAACAGCTATAAGGCATTACCCACATTGGATCGGAGTGACCAAAGTCCATATTAACTACTACAGAAACTTGGGGTAGCTGATATTCTTCAAATATGTCCAAGATAGCTTTTCCATAGTCCTTAAATTGTGGTGCTAAGATATGCTGACCACCAGGTTTACTGAATAAAATACCTGCAATTTTAGCCAGTATCCCTTGTGCAGCTAAATTTCTTAAGAAACGTTTTAAAAACAATGGCGCCACACCTTCTTCGGAGGTTTCTAAGAAAAGAATACAGCCATCCCAAATATCTAATGAAGGCCAGATTTCAGTGGCATTGATAAATTGTAAAACTTCAACACATCCTCCTAATAAACGTCCTTGAACTATTTTGTCAGTGCATCCAATAAACTCCCATTTCATTTTGGGTTCAAGTTTTCTTTGAATCTGTTGATTAGAAGGTTTTTGCCAATCTAAATATTCCTTGGTCCACCCTTCACTTGGTTTAGGAATAGCACCTATTTTATGTGTTGAAAAAAAGCTTTTTTTTATCGCGCTGACTGTATACTTATGCATTGCTACATTTTCTGCAAAACCGGTCATTACTGAAGTACCATAAAAACTCGCGATACCTGCTTTTAAACAAATAAAATGTAAAACAGTACTGTCTGAATAACCTAAAACTATTTTTGGATTTTTACGGATGATTTCAAAGTCAATGTAAGGTAATAGCCTTATGGCATCATCTCCGCCAATCGTTGAGAAAATTCCCTTAATGGTTGGGTCTAAAAACGCCTGCATTAAATCTTCAGCTCGAGCTTTAGGGTTTTGATATATCCAATCTGCATCTTTTAATGCATGGGGCATTTCAACAACTTCTAATCCGAAAACAGATTCAAGTCGTTGTTTGCCCACTTCATAACGATAAGGAAAGGTACCTGGACCACCCCATGAAGCACTGATCACTGCAATTTTATCTCCAGGATTAAGTTTTTTAGGACGGATTAATTGTTGCATGGCTTTATCCTCTAGGAAGTTAACTTTTCGTTGTGATCATTAGTTTTTTCAGTTTTGGTTAGCTCTATTGGGTCAAGATGGTATACATGGGTACTAGATAATATTACTTCTTCATGATTGTGATTCGGTCCGTTAAATTGAACATAGTATTCTCCAACGCGCCATAACACATTTACATTCTTGATAGAAAATACTTTATCTTTGGAATTACATTCAATATTAAGATTTTTCTTCTTAAAAATTTGACAACCGATATCATCAACACCAATTGAAACATTTTCAATTGCACCAAATTTATAGACGCGTACAATTTTTTTGGAGAGCACCCCAAATCCATCAAAACAAAGTAATGAAAAGAGAATCACAACAGTCGATACAGTTATTATCCAAGAGCTTGCTCGCCAGTTCTTTATTAATGGCATCAAGCCTACTCCAGACAAAAATATTAATGTAAATATAAAAAAATATGAAAGTGTCTCTTCCTTAATAAATGAGAATTTTATTAACATAAGGGTTGGAAGTAACAGACAAATTCCAGGTATGATTGAAGCTCCATAAATTTTTTAAAATTAGAAAATACTTGGAGTTGCTCCAAGTATTTTTCGACTTTTTATTCTTTGGGACCTCGTCATTATTTTTATTATTGAATAGATAAAGGCTCTTCATCATACTGCCAAACAAAAAATAGGCTCCTAAAATCCAAGATGGCATATAAAATATAATTAGCAATGAAAGATATACAGCGATAATTGAACATACATAATAAAAGAACAATCTTTGTCGTGCTTTGCCTGTTAAGTTAATAAAATCATTTTTTCCGGAATTTATAAAAGCATCTGTTTCTTCTTTAAAAATAAGGTCGCATATTTCCTTTTTTTTAAGTAACTCCATCCATAGATAAGGACCAAAATTAAATGGCAGTACCATTACTATAAAAATCCATATACCTAAGCAAGCTACTACTATTGCTAAATAAGCAAAAGAATATAAATCTACTATGGGGAAAAATTGGATATTAAAAAATAAATATTTAAAGTTATAAAACCAATAAATAAAGAAAGTTCAAGTCCCAGTTTGGTCAGGTTTCTAATTTCATTTGTTTTTTTTAACATCTTACTTAATCCTTTAAGCTCAGGTGCGGCTAGCATTTATACACAAATAAGGTTCATTGAGGCTATGAATCATTAGCACAATATTTGAATTATGCTTCTTCATGCTGTTTTTCTGGGTTATTAACAAGACTTACTGCTAGGGGTTTACGAAAAGCAAATAACTCAACTAATCCTTTTCTAATTATTGCTTGCTCAGAATCCAAATACCCATGGGCTACTGGTGAATAGGCTCCTTTTTTCAATAAAACTTCATCGAATTCATAATTTAATAATTTCGACATTTCAAAAAGCATTTTAACCAATTTTTCTAGTATTTCATTTGTCCATATTTTTTGCTCTATTTCACCTGCATCTTTAGGGAATGAATTAAGATGATCGCGATAGTTATTCCAGCTCTGCATAATAGATTTATCTTTATAGAAGGCAACATCTATTTTATTCAAAGCGCAAACATGCTCAAAGGACAATGGTTGAGCTCGAGTTTCCATTAGAGTATTAAATATATCCTCTTTTCTGCGTTTTTTATCCGAAAGATTGTCCAGAGTTTTTTGCACTTGTAATGCAATTAAAGGGGATAAGAGAATGGCCAAAATATTAAATACATCACACACGAACCGCTACTCCTTAGCTCATGAAGATAGACATCTTTTCTACATTGCTTCTACATGAAAATTTCTAACTTCGGTGGGATTTTGATAACTACTTGATTTAATTGGCTCCCCGGACAAGACTCGAACTTGTGACCTAATGATTAACAGTCATCCGCTCTACCGACTGAGCTACCGGGGAAGATGGGCGAATCTTAAAACGATTCTTCGTAGTGGTCAAGAGTATTTTGCAATAATTTTTTTAATCTTTTGGTTTTTGTTCATTTGTTTTTCAACTAGAAAAATATCCGTCTAGTTTTGGGCTGTTGGCGTCTGGTAACGTAAAGAAGGGGGCGGATTTGTCATTGCCCTTAAGTTTAGGAAATAGTGTAGGGTACAATTGCTCGTGCTAAACGAAGTGGGGCGCTGCGCTTTGTTGTTGGGCTTCGCAAGCGGAGCATCAACCATTGAATGTGAACAACCCCCGGGATAAGGATAGCTTACCCCGGGGCTGTTCAATTTGCTAAATTAACGGCAGAAGCGTTCTAGTCGGTCTAATGCGTCTTTTAAAATTTCCATGCTGGTGGCAAAAGATAAGCGGATGCAGCCTTCGCTACCAAAAGCAGAGCCGGGTACCAGGGCAACGCCTGCTTCGCTTAATAGTTTTTCTGAAAACTCTAAGTCATTGGCATAACCGCGTTTTTCAATGATGGCTTGTACGCTTGGGAAAATATAAAACGTACCGTCGGCTGGGATTACTTCAACTCCAGGGATGTTCAGTAATCTATCGGCGACGTAGTCATGGCGTTGGTGGAAGGCTTCAACCATCGCTAAAACACTTTCATTGCCGCCATTTAATGCGGCTACCGCAGCTCTTTGCGCGATTGAGCATGGGTTTGAGGTTGATTGCGATTGAATGGTTTTCATGGCATTCATCAGTGGTGCTGGGCCTGCGGCATAACCAATGCGCCAGCCAGTCATCGCGTAAGCTTTGGAAACTCCGTTTAAGACAACCGTGCGCTCGTATAACTCAGGGCAGGCATTAAGAATATTAACAAAAGATTGGCTCCACAGGATATGCTCGTACATGTCATCGGTGGCCACGACGATTTGTGGGTGTTTCTTCAGTACTTCGCCGAGCGATTTTAATTCATCCATGGTGTAAGCAACACCTGATGGGTTGGATGGGCTGTTTAAGAAGATCATGCGGGTTTTGGGGGTGATTGCTGCTTCTAATTGTTGTGCATTAATTTTATAGCGTTGTGCTGGTGTTGTTGAAATAATTACGGGAATTCCGTCGGCTAATAACACCATATCAGGGTAAGAAACCCAATAAGGTGCGGGAATAATGACCTCATCACCAGGATTTAATAGGGCTTGGCAGAGGTTGTAACAGCTTTGTTTGCCACCAACAGAAACCAAAATTTGATTGGCTTGATAGTCAAAATCATTATCTCTTTTGAATTTATTTTTAATCGCTTCTTTTAATTCAGGAATGCCATCTACAGCAGTGTATTTAGTGTGGCCTTGGTTAATAGCAAGAATCGCTGCTTCCTTGATGTACACAGGGGTGTCAAAATCAGGCTCACCGGTGCCTAAGTTAATGACGTCGTGGCCTTGAGCACGCATTTGTGTAGCTTTTGCTGCTACAGCCAGAGTTGGTGAAGGCTTAACTTTTTGCACGCGTTTTGCTAATGCGATATCCATTTGTTGCTCCTATGAGATATACTTAGTAGATTATGAAAGATCTGTTCAAAATTTATTCCAATTTTCAGCCTGCTGGTGACCAGCCTACTGCGATTGCCTCATTAATTGATGGCTTGAAATCCGGCTTGGCCAAACAAACCCTGTTGGGGGTTACTGGTTCGGGTAAGACGTTTACCATCGCCCATGTGATTCAGGCCATGCGTAGGCCGACCTTAATCATGGCGCCAAACAAAACGCTTGCTGCACAGCTTTATGGCGAATTTAAAGCTTTTTTTCCTGATAATGCAGTGGAATATTTTGTTTCCTACTATGATTATTATCAGCCAGAAGCTTATGTGCCTTCGTCTGATACGTTCATTGAAAAGGATTCATCCATCAATGAACATATAGAGCAAATGCGTTTGTCCGCAACCAAAGCCTTAATTGAGCGTAAAGATGCAATTATTGTTGCAACGGTTTCCGCCATTTATGGTTTGGGCGACCCTGATTCCTACCTGCGTATGGTATTACATCTTTCTCGCGGAGAACACACCGGGCAGCGTAAAATTTTGCAGCGCCTTGCTGAAATGCAATACACCCGGACGAATATGTCTTTGGAGCGGGGGCAATTTCGGGTGCATGGTGATGTTATTGATATTTTTCCTGCCGATTCTGAGCGCGAAGCCATTCGTATTGAATTGTTTGATGATGAAGTGGAAAATATTGCCCAATTTGATCCCCTAACTGGGGAAGTCGCGCAACGATTGCCGCGGGTAACCATTTTTCCCAAAACCCATTATGTGACGCCACGGGAACGTATTTTAGAAACCATCGATTGGGTGAAAGAAGAACTGCACGAGCGTTTAGCCGAGTTTAACGCGCAAAATAAACTGGTCGAAGCACAGCGCTTAGAGCAGCGCACTTATTTTGATATTGAAATGATGCTGGAGCTTGGTTATTGCTCGGGTATTGAAAACTATTCACGTTATTTGTCGGCGCGTAGTGCAGGTCAGGCGCCACCGACCTTATTTGATTATTTACCGCCAGAAGCCTTATTAGTTATCGATGAATCGCATGTGACCATCCCGCAAATTGGTGCTATGTACAAAGGCGATCGTTCACGCAAGGAAACCTTAGTGCAATACGGTTTTCGCCTGCCCTCGGCCTTGGACAATCGACCACTGCGTTTTGAGGAGTTTGAAGAACGCTCTCCACAAACCATTTATATTTCTGCAACACCAGGTCCTTATGAAAAAGAACATGCGGATAATGTGGCTGAACAAGTAGTACGTCCTACTGGCTTAGTTGACCCCGAAGTAGAAATTCGGCCGGTACGCACCCAAGTCGATGATTTAATGTCTGAAGCGCGTCAGGTTATTCAACAAGGTGGGCGAGTGTTGGTAACGACTTTAACCAAACGCATGGCGGAAGATTTAACCGATTATTTGAATGAGCATGGCATTAAAGTACGTTATTTGCATTCTGATGTGGATACCGTTGAACGGGTAGAAATTATTCGTGATTTGCGCCTGGGGGTGTTTGATGTATTGGTCGGGATTAATTTATTACGCGAAGGTTTAGATATGCCCGAGGTGGTTCTGGTTGCCATTTTAGATGCGGATAAGGAGGGTTTTTTACGTTCCGATCGCTCTTTAATTCAAACCATAGGCCGTGCGGCGCGCAATGTCAATGGCCGGGCTATTTTGTATGCGGATAAAGTCACCGGCTCCATGCAACGGGCTTTGGATGAAACGAGTCGTAGGCGCGACAAACAAAGAGCCTTTAATGAAACCCATGGTATTACTCCGAAAGGGATTAATAAGTCCGTCGCAGATATTATGGAAGCGGCTTATATTGGCAAACGTAAAGACGTGGTTGCAGAACCCATACCCGAATATGCGCATTGGTCAACACAGGAATTGGTAAAACACATTAATACTTTAGAAAAACAAATGTATATGCATGCAAAAAATATGGAATTTGAAGCGGCCGCTAAGGTTCGTGATCAGTATTTACTATTGAAAGAGCTATTGCTAAAAGGTAGCCCGACAGGCATGGATTTTGAACCCTGAGGTTCAAGTGGGGGGCGGATGAATCGGTTCAGGCTTCCCACTCAGGGCGGGCTTGCACAACGCCGAATTCAGGATGCTTCCCATGCTGTTAGCATTGGTTCGAAAATCACTCGCCATCGGGTTAATGTGATTATAGCATTCACATCTTGATCAAAGTCAAGGTAAGTTGTTTGCTCGCATCGATATTTTTTAATATAGATACAGACATCCGCATCAATAATGCGGTTTGGTGTCTAAAATGAATAGCATTTTGCTCCTTATTCAGTCAAAACCGCTTGCATGAACACGACAAATTATCTTTAACTAACGAGGAATATTATGGTTGCAACTGCATCAAACATGCTGCCACTAGGTAGCAAGGCACCGGATTTTACTTTAATTGATACGCGCACCGGGCAATTAGTCTCGCTTGCAGAAAGCAAATCGGCGCTGGCAACTGTGATTATGTTTTTATCCAACCATTGCCCTTATGTAAAACATGTACAGCCAAAATTAGTTGAGCTGGCGGCAATGTATCAGCCGAAGGGCATTGCCTTTATTGCCATTAGTGCCAATGATGTGGCGAAATATCCTGCCGATGCCCCAGAGTTAATGCGTGTTGAAGCGGAGCTGGCTCATTATTCCTTTCCTTATTTATATGATGAAAGTCAGGACGTTGCTAAGGCATATAAAGCCGCGTGCACGCCGGATTTTTATATTTTTGATAAAGATTTACTCTGTGTTTATCGTGGTTGTTTGGATGAGTCGACGCCAGGCAATCATAAGCCGTTGACGGGCGTATATTTACGTGATGCTTTGGATTGCATCCTGGCGGGCAAGCCTGTGGAGGCGGAGCAAAAGCCAAGCATTGGTTGTAATATTAAGTGGAAGTAATCGGTAATAATGTAGGTTGGGTCAAATGCTCCAACCTACCGTTAGGGCAATGATTCACTGCATTAAAAGTGCTCTGGATCAGCCCTTTCCCCAAAAGTGCGATAACTTTCTGGTATATAGGGGCCGAGCAATTGTCCTGGGGATAGGTAATCGTAAATATGATCGAAGGGTTTCACTTCTTGCACGCTGGTACGTCGCATAATATGGCTTGGTTTTAAGTCACTCGGGTTGCAAAGGCCTAATGCACCTACCATTTCTAAAAAGCTTTTCATGGTATTTTTATGGAAATTAGCAACATGTTGTTTTTTCTCATTGACGACTAAACCGTATTGTAAGCGTTTGCTTTGGGTGGCAATGCCCGTTGGACAGGTATTGGTATTACACTGCTTCGTTTGTAAACAGCCAGTGGCCAGCATCATCGCTCTTGCGCTATTACACATATCCGCACCGAGGGCAATGTTGGTTAGCAAATCAAAACCATTGGTTACTTTACCACTGCAGATAATACGGATTTTATCGCGTAAATTAACACCGACTAAGGCATTATGGACAAAGACTAATCCGGCTTCTAAGGGCGTACCAATAAAATTGGCATATTCTACTGGGGCGGCTCCAGTGCCGCCTTCGGCACCATCAACGGTAATAAAATCCGGTAAGATCTTGGTTTGCAGCATGGCTTTACAAATGGCCAAAAACTCATCCCGACGACCTAAGCATAATTTAAAGCCTATTGGCTTACCATGAGAGAGGTCGCGCAATCTTTTGATAAAATAAAGTAAACCTATAGGGCTATCAAAAGCGGTGTGTGCTAGCGGCGATAAGACATCTTTACCCATGGGGACTTTTCTGACTTTGGCGATTTCTTCAGTGAGTTTGGCTGCTGGTAAGATGCCTCCATGCGAGGGTTTTGCGCCTTGTGACAGTTTAATTTCTATCATTTTTACTTCATTACGATTGGCTTCGATGGCAAATTCCTGGTCGTTAAAATGGCCCTCCGCGTCACGACAGCCGAAATAGGCGGTCCCAATTTGAAAAATAATATCGCCACCTTGCAGATGGTACGTGCTTAAACCGCCTTCGCCGGTATTTTGGGCAAAGCCGCCAAGCATCGCCCCTTTATTCATCGCCATAATGGCTTTTCCTGATAAGGCACCAAAACTCATAGCGGAAATATTAAGCCGGGAAGCACTATAGGGTTGCAGGCAATCAGGCCCCCCGACCGTAATTCGTGGCTCGACTTCTGATGCGTGTTTTGGCGCTAAAGAATGAAGTGCCCAGGTATAGCCGACGCTTAAAATATCCCGTTCCGTACCAAAAGGGATGGTGTCACGGGTATTTTTGGCACGCTCATAAACAAGGGAGCGTGTTTCTCGATTAAAGGGCAGTTCACTTTCATCGGTGGCGATGAAATACTGTTGGATCTCCGGGCGCAGAAATTCTAAAAAATAGCGCACATGGCCTAAAACTGGAAAGTTACGTAAAATCGTATGCTTTTTCTGCACCAAATCATAAACCCATAAGAGGATGACAGGGATTAAAAAAGCAATGAACCATTGCATGCTGTGCAGCATCGTGAACAGTGCCAGCATGATGAGCAAGATGATTCCAAACCCTAGATACCATTGGCGTCTCATTGATTAAATCCTTTTAAAGAGGTTGGGCCTTTGTGGCCCAGCGCGTTAAGTTCTTGCGGCAGTTGCTTCCAGTTCACCATTAACCATTTTATTAATTTTACTTTCTAATGACGTAATAAATTGGTTTACTTGATGATGTTGCTGTGCTTGTTGGGTTTTACACAAGACTAATTCATGACTAATATCGAGCGCAGCCAGCAATAATGAATGAAAATCATCTAATTGCTTTGCTTTCTTTTTATTGAGCATGATTTGGCTATTTAGCTTTTGTGCGGCTAATAATAAATTAGCTTCTTCGCCTTCAGGACATTTAAGCTCATAGGATTTATTTAATAATTTAACAGTACACGATTTCATTTGGCTCATGGTAAGGTCTTCACAGGTCGATAACTTTGAAGTAAATAGTAACAATTTTGCTGGTAAGCAGCAAATAGTCAGGTGAACCATTGCATTAAATCGGTTATCATGAGTCATTTTTTTATAAATGAGTTAACTATGTCTGCAGAAAATGAACACTTGTCTTTACCTGATTATGATGGTTTTGTTGATGCAATCGCTTTTTTATCCTTACCTGTATCTGCCAGTTCATTACATGGAATGATGTGTGGTTATCTTTGTGCGGGTGCGGACACGCAAGGTGAGTCTTATCTACGTGCTTTATTGAATAATAAAAAGGATGAGCAAAGTCGTAATGCGGTTTTGGCCATGTTTGAAGTTTTTTCTATTAGCCAGCAACAAATTACCCATTTTGATTTTGAGTTTCAAATGCTGCTTCCGGATGAACACGAATCATTGATTGAGCGGGCGCAGGCCTTTAGTGAATGGTGTGAAGGCTTTACGCAAGCCCTAACTTTATCAGGCGTAAGTATGGATCAATTCTATGAAGAAGAAGCGCAAGATGCCTTACAGCATATGATTGAATTTGCGGAACTTGATTGTGATACTTTGGATGTTGATGATGAAGATGAACGTGCATTGATGGAGGTAAGCGAATATGCCCGTATGGCTGTAATTCGCTTGCATGGTGATTTAAAATTAAATGAAAGAGAGCGCGGTGGTTCTGACTTAACTCATTAATAAGGACGTTGATATGATTACTCAGCAAGAATATCAGGCACGTAGAAAGAACTTGGCACAGCAATTACCTGCAGGCAGCGTTGCCATTATTGCTGCGACACATGAAGCATTGAGGAATGGTGATGCGTATTATCGTTTTCGCCAGGACAGTAATTTTTATTATTTGACTGGGTTTAATGAGCCAGATGCTTTATTAGTGCTGATTGCCGGCTCAGATGCGCAGAGTATTTTATTCAATCGTCCACGTAATCCTGGCGAAGAGCAGTGGACAGGAAAACGTTTAGGACAAGAAGGTGCTCTGAATGAATTAGGCATGCACGCGGCATTTCCAGTAAGCAGTATTGCGGAAGAATTACCCAAGTTACTGCTGGGAAAAGCGGCCATTTATTATGCGGTGGCACGTAATCCCGAATTAGAAAAAATCATCATGAAGGCTTTAGTGGCAATTAAAGGTCAGGTCCGGCGTGGAATCAAAGCTCCTGACTGTTTATGTGATCTAGAACCATTATTGGGTGAAATGCGCTTAATTAAAAGCGATGCCGAGCTGGATTTAATGCGTCAAGCAGCACGTATTTCAGTAGATGCGCACCTGCGGGCGATGCGCCAATGCAAGCATTTGCAGCATGAATATGAGTTAGAGGCGGAGCTGACTTATGAATTTAGTCGTCAAGGGTGCCGTAGTGTTGCCTATGATCCCATTGTTGGTGGTGGCGAAAATGCCTGTGTTTTGCATTATACCGAAAACAATCAACCTTTAGGTCAAGGTGAGCTAGTTCTCATCGATGCCGGGGGCGAATATGAAAACTATGCGGCGGACATTACGCGTGTATTTCCGGTAAGTGGTACATTCAGCGCAGAGCAAAAAAGTATCTATGAATTAGTGCTTAAATCGCAAAAAGCAGGGATTGCCTTGATTAAGCCCGGGCTGCCTTGGAATGCGGTGCAACAAGCTATAGTACGTATTTTAACAGCTGGTTTATGTGAATTGGGTATTTTGCGTGGGGATGTCGACGAATTAATTACTAATGAGGCTTATAAGCCATTTTATATGCATAATTCTGGCCATTGGTTGGGTTTGGATGTACATGATAGCGGCCTGTATAAAATTAATGGTGAATGGCGTTCTTTAGAGCCAGGAATGGTTTTAACCGTGGAACCTGGTTTGTACATCAGTGCTAATATGCCGGGCGTTGATCCACGCTGGTGGGGTATTGGTGTTCGTATTGAAGATGATGTGGCGGTGACAGCGAATGGTCATGAAGTGTTGACTGCTGCTTTACCGGTTGATGTATCTGCTATTGAGGCGTTAATGCGTGGTTAATAAAGAAATAGATATCCTGATTGTTGGTGGGGGCTTAACTGGTGCAACGCTAATGCTGGCTTTGCAAGGATTAGGGTTTAGTACTTTGTTGGTTGATGCCCAGCCTTTGGATACTAAGATTGATCCTGATTTTGATGCACGTTCCTTGGCCCTTTCACCAGCCAGTCGGCGCATTTTAGCTATGCTTGGTGTATGGACGCACTTGCAGGAACATGCAACGCCGATCGATCTTATTCATGTTTCAGAGCAGCATCATTTTGGTGCTTCGCGCTTGCATGGGCAGGTTGATGCGCCATTAGGCTATGTTGTTGAAATGCAACACATTAATCGAGCCTTACAGCAATTAGTCGCTGCACAGCAAATTTTAGCGCCAGCAGCCGTACACGCCGTGGATCTGGCCGCATCCTCTGTAACCGTTACTACGGCTGCGGGCGAGATGACGATTACGGCACGCTTAATCGTTGCTGCCGATGGCGCTCATTCGGCCGTACGTCGTTTTTGTGCCCTCCCCGCACAAACTAAACTGTATCAGCAACAGGCAATTGTGGCCAATATTGGCTTAGTGAATCCACATGGAGGACACGCTTATGAACGTTTTACGGCGCATGGTCCTTTGGCTTTGTTACCGATGCAAGGGAACCGCATGTCTTTAGTTTGGGCCATGCCACCCACAGAAGCCGAACAATTAATGTCTTTAACGGAGGTAGAGTTTCTTTGTCGCTTACAACAGACTTTTGGTTATCGTTTAGGACGTTTTACTAAAGTCGGCAAGCGTTTTTCTTTTCCTTTGCAACAAGTTTTAATGCCACAACAAGTAAAAGGATCCGTGGTATTTGTGGGGAATGCCGCCCATACTTTGCACCCGGTAGCTGGGCAAGGATTTAATTTAGGGCTTAGAGATGTTGCTACTTTAGCACAATGTATTGCTGCACAAGGATTAAATGCCAGCATGTTGCAGCAGTATGTGCAATTACGCGCCCATGATCAAAAAATGATTGCGTGTTTAACCGACGGTTTAATCAGTGTATTTACTAGCCGTTTGCCCGGCCTGGGTTTTGCACGTGGATTGGGCTTAGTGGCTCTGGATAATATTCCCGCGCTAAAGAATCTTTTAGCTCGTTATGCCCGTGGTTTTGGTGGTGTCATTCCTGATTTGGTTTGTGAAATCGCTTTGACGGAAAAATAATCGATGCAGGAACAGAGGTAAACAGCATGAACTTGGAATTTGAGGTACTGGTACTCGGTGGCGGTATTGTTGGTTTAAGCGCCGCATTAGCGATGGCGCAGCGTGGTTATCGTGTAGCCATTATCGATGCCGGTTCATTAACCGTGGATACTTCTCGTCCTGATGCACGCGTCTATGCCATCAATTACGCCTCGCAGACTTTGCTACAGCAAGTAGGTGCTTGGCAGCGGGTGGATCCCCAGCACCTTGCCCCCTATCAGCACATGCATGTCTGGGATGCTGTCAATGGGGCGCATATTGATTTTGATTCACGCTCTGTTGCTGCACCGTATTTGGGGGTGATTATTGAAGAGGCAATTCTCAAGCTGGCTTTATTGCAACAAGTTGCGCAGCAAGCAAATATTAGTTTATTTCCAGACTGTTGTGTCGATGCAGTACATCCTGACCTGCATCATGTGCAGGTTTGCAGCCAGCAACAGGTTTGGGAAGGGCAGTTATTAATGATTGCTGATGGGGCTAATTCCCCTGCGCGGCAAAAACTCAAAGTAGAATTAACCAGTTGGCCTTATAAACAACAAGCCATAGTCGCGACCGTTGCGGTTGAAAAAGCGCATCAACAAACGGCTTATCAAGTATTTAATCCAGATGGCCCCTTGGCTTTTTTACCGCTGGCTGATGCAAAGCAGTGTTCTATAGTATGGTCAACTACGCCCTTACAGGCGAAAAAATTATTGGACCTTGCTGATGATGAATTTAATGAAGTCTTAACCACGGCTTTTGCTCAAAAACTAGGGCAAGTGCAGGTTATTAGTAAGCGTTATCAGTTTCCCTTGCACATGCGCCATGTCAAACAATACTCAGGGAATCGTTGGTTATTGCTTGGTGATGCCGCGCATACCATTCACCCATTGGCAGGTCTTGGTTTAAATGTTGGTTTGGCCGATGTCGCGTCGTGGATTCATTGTTTGGATACTGCGCAAGGTGCGCTGGTCTCCAAAAAGGCATTGGGCGCTTACCAACGAGAACGCAAACATGCAGTGTGGCAAATTATCGCGTTAATGGAAGGGTTTAAACGTTTATTCAGTAATTCATTCATGCCCGTAGTTACTTTACGCGGTCTGGGTTTGGGATTTTGTAACCAATTTACCCCCTTAAAACGCTTATTTATTCAACATGCTCGCGGTCTGGTTGAGTAGCTCATATGGCCTGTTAACGCGCAAAGCTTTTACGACTAAAGGCAACTTTCTCAGCCACTGATTCATTGGGGTGTTCTTGGTGATGGGCTTCAATGGTTCGATAACGTTTTAAACCGCCTTCGCGATTGGCTATTTGAATATTCAAGCCCGGGCGGGCATTAAGCTCCAGCATTAAGGGGCCTTGGTCTTTATCCAAGACAATGTCGACACCGAGGTAGCCTAAACCAGTTAAATCATAACAACTGGAGGCAATTTCCAGGATTTGATTCCAGTAAGGCACTTCAATACCCACGATTGAATTTAGGGTATCGGGATGATAATCAATCATGTCATTATGGAAGACGCCACCTAGGGTTTTTCCGGTCGCCAGATCAACGCCAACCCCAATCGCTCCTTGGTGTAGATTGGCTTTACCTCCAGAGAGACGCGTAGGTAGGCGTACCATCGCCATCGCCGGATAGCCTAAGAGGGAAATGATGCGAATATCGGGAATACCTTCATAACTTACTTCAGCAAAAATCGGGTCGACTACTACCCTTTTTTCAATAATTGCATAATCTGATGAGCCACCGAGGCTATATGCTCCCGATAGTAAGCAGGAGAGATGGTAACTTAATTCCTGCGTCGTGGTTAATTTGCCATTAATTTGGCGGTAACGGCCATAAACCTTGTCTTTAAAAACCAAAATCCCATCACCACCCGAACCACGCGCTGGTTTAACGACAAAATCATTATAGGGGGCAAAAAGTTCTTCGATGGTTTTAATTTGCTGTTCTGTTTCGATGATTTCATATAATGGAGGAACAGCAATTCCTGCCTGTAGGGCTAGTTTTTTGGTTTTTAGTTTATCATCAACCAAAGGAAAGAGTTTTCTTGGATTATAACGTAATACAAAATCGGTATTCCGTTGATTAATACTTAAGATTCCATGGTCTTTTAAACGACGAAACAGACTAATCATTCTTCCTGCCTTGCAAAAGCTTTGAAGCGTTTTAATTCAAACAAGCGATAACCGCGATATTGTCCAAACCATAAAATCAGCGCTAAAAGCACTAATAGTAATTCAGGAAAGGCAAAGACTAAATATTGCAGTGGCTCATAACTCATGGCCCAATAGGAAATTACCGCGGCAACTAAACTACCGATGCCTGATTTGATGGCCTCTGCAGCGCCGCGCTCATCCCAAGTGATGCACATCCGTTCTATAGTCATGGTTAAAATGACCATGGGGAAGAGGGCGACGGATAAACCGGCATCTAAACCAAGATTTTGGCTGATCACGCTAATAAAAATCATTAACAAAACGACTACTGTCAGGATGGCGGCAAGCCTGGGTACCAGGAGCAGGCGTAATTGATCCAAATAAAAACGTGCCAAAAGTCCGAAAGAAACAATCGTTACAAAAAGACAGATTCCCCAAATAACATGAGTTTCTCGGAAAGCTAAAGCGATTAATACGGGCATAAAGGTCCCAAAGGTTTTGATGCCAATAAAATTGCGCAGAATGAGGATAATGAATGCGCCAATCGGTACGGTGAGAATAATTTTATAGATTGCTTGGACATTGACCGGGAGTTGCAGTAGGGAAAAACGTAAAAGTTGTGAATCCGCTTGTAAGCCACGTGATTTGGCTATGCTTAAGGCATTGATAGGGGTTGGTGACACCGTTAAATTAAATAAAGGCTTTTTGCCACCAACAATGTTAAAGACAGGCTCATTACCATATTGCCAGATGAGGAAGTCTTTTGGTAAGCCGGCACCGCCAGTTTTGGGATTTATGTAAATCCAACTTTTGTCGTTAAATACTGCTAAAAAGAATTTGAGTTCTGCTTTACTTTGCTGCGATAAATAAATGCCTTTGACAGGCACGGCCGAAATTTTTGAATGATTTAGGATTAAAATTGCCGCATTAATGATTTGCTCATCAGAGAAGTTATTGCCAGTTAACAGTTTGGCATTCCCGTCTTGTTTATTTAATTCTTTAATAGTGCTCTGGGCAAAGGTTTTAATATCTGCCGACGCTTGTCTTACCTGGTTGGTAATTGTTTCAACGGCTGATTTTTGACTTTCATCCAAAGGTTGGGATTTGATGGCTGGCGGCGTGCCTAATGGTGATTCATTGCCATCCGCTTGGCGAAAAATTGCGCGGTAATATAAGGATTGAGCGCCGTGTGCACGCCTGATTGACCACACTGTTTCACGGTTATCACCATTTAAGTTGGTGGTGACGCCATAGTTTCTGGAAACAAAATACTCATCGAGAATGGCGAAGTGGGGTGGTAAGTAAGGAATATTAAAACTGGCTTTAATCGGCGTATTTGGCTCAGCAACAAAACGTAAATTGGATTCAACCATCCAACTATTAATTGTTTCTGTATCCGTTAATGGCACATCAAGTGCTAGATGCCGATAGAGAAAAATACCGCTTCCCAAAATAAACAAGGTGAAGATAAGACCATAAATATGACGGGTATTGTTTTTCATTATTTCTTACTGCTCTGGGGTTTAACGGTAAAAGTAAGGGCAGGATTAACTGCGCCATTAAATGCAATAATAGCATCTCTACCTAATAGTATGGGGTAGAGGAAGCGTTTACGGTTGGTTAAATTAACTTTAATGGTTTTAATTTGATCGCCTAGTTGCAGGCTAAGCAGTACGACTGGACGTTTGATGGGGGCGTGTGGCAATACTTCAGAGCCATTTTCACCTGCACGCACTTTAATTTTTACGCGGCCTTTATATTCACACTCAAAAGTGTAGTCACCATTTTTTGTCGGAACAGTAAAACGAAGGTAGGGGACGCCTTTTATGGTAATTTCTGTAATGTTTGTTGCATGCAAGGATGCTGATTTGGCGCCCGTATCTAATTTGG
>NZ_JH413808.1:151700-167210 GCF_000162755.2 Legionella drancourtii LLAP12 | reverse complement strand
TAATACGCAGCATCTTAACTGATGGCCCTATGTGAAAACATGCCTTCTAATAGTGAAGAAGACGCATCGATAAAACCTAGAGAACTAGTTTTCCTACTAGCAATTGCTGGCCGTATTGACGCGCAAACCCGACTTCTTGCTAAAGAACTTAATGATGACCGCAAAATTCTTCATGCTTACAATATATTAGATGCCCTAAGTTCCTCCTACAGTATGTTTAAATACTTTTTTGAAGTATTTATTTCCAATAATAATGATCCGGTGTTAATGCACGAAATCATGATTTCGCCCGAGGGCATAGCGGCGATTACCGCTGAGGCGCTTTTTCTGGTCGCATTTTCCTTTTTGGCAAGTTACTTTGAGCGTGACAAAAAAGATAAAGACGTCGTTAGTAAAGGGAAAAAAGCCGGTGATAAGAATGGGGTTGATGCCAAACAGTTTATCGTCGCAGCCTGGCCTTATTTCCGCGATACGATGAAAGGTATGAAAAATGCCTATAAGGGCTGGAAAACGGCCGTACAAATTTTGGGATTACTCGGCGCTGTTGATTTAAAATGCATGCTTATTCCCGTGGGATTGGCCTTAGGGGCTATTGCTGCGGTGAATCGTATGTGGCTACTGACGATGCGAAAAAGCCGCAGGCAAATGATTAAGGATAATAAACAGTTTGTAATGGTAATCGAAAAGGAGCGCTCATTAAGCAAAGAAAAGCATGAAGCTTATTTAGCAGGAAAGGATAAAGATAAAATTCACCATCAAAGCGCTGTAACACGCACACAGGCTTACTTATCGGTGGCTCTTAGTGGTTTAATTGATGGTTTATATCTTTATGCAGGACTCGTAAGTCTGGCCTTATTGCCTACTCCTGCGTTCATGGCGATGGTCGCAATTAGTGCTTTGTATATTGTAATTTGTGTTATCTCTCGAGTGTATGATGAATATTGTGAGCAATTGGAGCTCATTACGAGTCAAACTAAATGTAAATTGACCCTGGTATCCAAAGAATTAGAAACTGCTTATGCGACGTTGCTAGCTTTGCCAGATAATGTTGAGCTTATTGAGCGCGACAATTTGCAAAAAGACATAGTGGCGCTTATTGAGCGCTTTGAGCAATTACATCATTTATTAAAACATCAAGCGACTCCATCTTATCTGATGGCAATCTTACAGGGCACCAAGAATGGTTTATTTGCTTACGGTATATTAGCCGGTTTTTTATTTATGGTTACCGCAGTATTTTCTGTGACCGCAACAGTTTTCCCTTCCGCATTATTAATTGCCTGCATTGCTTCTGGATTAGCATTTATTATCGGGATTATCGCTTATAACATCTATGCTCATTACTCGCATATGCAGAAATTAAAGCAGCAGGAAGTCGACCCGTTATGTCCTTTTGTCGACATGAAAAATAAAATAAAGGTCGACATCACTCCAGATTGTTTGCCTACAAGCGAATTTAAAGAATTACTAAACAAAGCGGCGAATCCGGAATGTTTACCAAAAAGTACTTTTCAGGAGTGGTTTGAAATCCTGCGTTCTTTCTTTTCGGGGATCTCTAAAGGTAATAATTTTGCTACTTTTGTGAGCACGCCATTGCAAGATGCCGATCCACAAGCTCATGAGCATGATGCACCGATAATGTTGATGTTAACGCTGAGCAGCGCAGCCTTATTTTCTGTCGTTTTAGCGCTGCGCGCTTTAGCACGAGGAATCGCCGGAAAAGATAAGGCTGAAAATACGATGGATACCTCACAAACACGGGATGTGGGGGAGCCACGCGAACCGATTAAAGAAGCTTCGCCTGATCCCCTTCCCCCAAAGCCATTCTTTCTTCATCGTTGGAGCCTCTTTAGAGTCCCGCCACCAAAAGCAACAACTTCACAACCGCCACCGCTTACTCGTCTTGGTTCTTGCCCGAGTATAGTTCAGGGTTTAAGCTAGGATCATTATACATTTTAAATTGATGGTAGATTCTAAATGTACGTTTTTTCTCTTGTACTTCCGCAAGGAGTTGTTCTAAGCAATGCGATAATTGTCCTAATTGTTGCTGAATAACAATTAATTTATTATGGCAATTTTTTCGGTGTGTCTCATCAACATCCTGACGCTCTGCTTGTAATGCCATGTGGTACGATTTTAAGGATAGAATTGATAGTCTATCAATAATCATCCCAGGGGATTCTGAATTTACTGGGCACAGGGTATGTTCTGCCGGCTGCAATAGGTTAAAAAGCCAGGTATCCATAGCTTCCATCCGATTATTTCGTGATTGATTGCACTGGTCTATTTCACGTTTGGCATGATAGACAAACTCATAACCCATATCGTCACGACGTGCTCGATCTTCCGCGTGCCAAAGTTGATAGTTAAAGGCATGATTCTCTTCAACCAGGCGATAAAAATCTTGATATTGATGCACTACCCCGGAGGATTTCCACTGAATAATGCTATCCTTATGAAGCATGGTAATTACTGAAGTTTGAATCGTTTTGGGCATGTTTTTATCCTACAAATTGAAAATATTTGCAGTTTAACCTAAAAAAAGCGGTAGAATCTACGTAATTATATAGGCGTGTTGCTATCGTTTTTTCGCAAGACAGCGATCCAGGGTATTTGCAAAAGCGGTTTTTTCTTTGATACTTAAGGCTACTGGCCCACCAATATTTTGTCCAGTAGCGCGCAATTGTTCATTGATATCACGGATGTTCAAACGTTGCCTGATGTTGTGTTCGTTATATAGTTCGCCACGTGGATTAATGGCCAGAGCATGTTTGGCAACGACTTCTGCGGCTAAAGGGATGTCAGCGGTAATGACCAAATCATGGGCTTTTATATGCGTTACAATATAATGATCGGCGCGGTCGAAGCCTTTTTCTACTTGGACGGCGCGAATAAATGGCGAGTTTGGATACGTGAGAAAGGCATTTGCCACCAGGGTTAGCGAAGTTTTCGTGCGGTTGGCGGCGCGGAATAAAACCTCTTTAATCATTTTGGGACAAGCATCGGCATCTACCCAGATATGCATTTGTTTGGTTTCCTAAACGTTAATTAGTTGATTGTCGCTGAAGCGCATGAAATGTCAACAGTCCTACTAATTTTAACAACGAATGCTAGTAAGCAATATCTGGTAATTATATAATTTTTGCTATTCAATTAAAGAGATAGCAATCTTTGGAGAACAATATGAACATTTTAGCAATTTTAGTTTTCTTATTTCTGGCACCGGCAGTCATGGCTGCTGAATCCACCTTGCCTGCAGGCTGCCAAGCGGTAAAAGTTCAGGGCGAAGCGGTTACTGTCGAGGCTACAAAAAATAGCTTAGTCTTTATTCATAATCTTACGGCGGTCGATCTATGGATTACCCATCCGGTGACTGAGCCTGGCGCCAGTGCGGGTTGGACTAGCCGTTTGCAAAGTGAAAATTGGTCTGCTTTATCTTTGGCTAAAGGGCCTTTTGTTTTAAACTGTATTGAATCGCGGCCTGGACATGAACAACAAGTGCCTTGTGAAGCAGCTATTGCGGTGTGTAAATGGGGCAAAGTGAAATTTCCTGAGAATGCTAAAGGAAGTTTCTGGGCCGCAGAGAATATGTCCTTATCCGCATTGACCGCAGCAGTTGGTGCGCGTGGTTATGTGCTTCCACAATGATCCTAATTATTCATTGCTACTTACCTGGATAAGTGGTAGAACAGAACAAATTATATTTAAGTTATACTATGATAATAAAATACAACAACGTGGTGAACGGTGAGTAAAAAATCAAAAGATCCTCATTATGAACGGGAAAGTGAAAAATACGCCGATCCAATTCCCAGTCGCGAATTCATTATGGACATCCTTAATGAATATGGAAAACCGATGTCGCGTACTCATTTATTTGATAAATTACATTTAGATGAGCATAAGCAAGACACTATGGGATTTCGGCTCAAAGCAATGTTGCGTGATGGGCAAATCATGCAGGATCGGCGTGGTCGTTTTTGCCTTATGCAAAAAATCAACTTATCGCGTGGAACTGTGCAAGGCCATCCTGACGGCTTTGGTTTTTTCATCCCTGATGACGGCTCCGATGATATGTTTTTGTCGGCCAAAGAAATGCGTGCAGTGATGCATGGCGATGTGGTGCTTGCCTATAAAGTAGGGCTTGATCGACGCGGCAGACCTGAGGCTAAAATTCATGAAGTGCTTGAGCATGCGAATGCCTCAATTGTCGGGCGTTTTTTACTGAGCACGGCATCTCTTTTGTCTTACCGGACAGCAAACGCTTAACGCAGGATATTTCCATTCCACCAGAGTTTGTCAATAATGCTAAGAATGGGCAAATGGTTTTAGTTGAATTAATTGCCTTTCCTAATAAACGGACACAGGCCATTGGTCGAATCCTGCATGTTCTTGGTGAGCACATGGCTCCAGGGATGGAAATACAAGTTGCTATTCATGCTCATGGTATTCCTTTTGAATGGCCAGAAGACGTAAGTATTGAAGTTGCTAAAATTCCGCAACAAGTTACTGAAGAGCAAATTGCTGGACGCACTGATTTACGTAACCTTCCTTTTGTGACTATTGATGGCGACGATGCTAAAGATTTTGACGATGCAGTGTATTGTTATAAAAAGCCTAAAGGTGGCTTTCAACTTTATGTAGCCATTGCTGATGTCAGTAATTATGTGCAGCAAGATTCCGCCCTTGATAAAGAAGCGGCTCGACGCGGTAATTCAGTGTATTTTCCGGGCAAAGTCGTGCCTATGTTGCCTGAAGCTTTATCCAATGGTTTATGTTCACTTAATCCCCATGTAGACCGCTTGTGTATGGTGGCGGAGATGGCCATTAGCGCTGATGGTAAAATTGCGCGCTCACGTTTTTATCGAGCCGTGATTCATTCCCACGCTCGCTTAACCTATACTCAGGTTGGTTCTTGGCTTGAACAAGGCGCTACTGATGAGCAACATGCCTCTTTATGGCCGATGTTGCAATCAGTATATGATTTGTACCATGTATTATTAGCCACGCGTAAAACACGTGGGGCTATGGATTTTGAGACCACAGAAACACGTATTGAATTTGATGAGCATAAAAAAATTAAATGCATTGTGCCTGTAATTCGTAATGATGCACACAAATTAATTGAAGAATGTATGTTGGCTGCTAACGTCGCTACGGCTCGTTTCTTGGAAAAAGCAGAAATTCCTACTTTATATCGTGTGCATGCGGCTCCTGAAGAAGACAAAATTACGGCGTTAAGACAGTTTCTTGGGGAATTAGGATTGCAGCTAAGTGGTGGTAAAAAGCCTGGTCCTAAAGATTTCCAGCGCACGATGAATGTTATTGGTGATCGCCCTGACAAACATTTAATTGAAACAGTTATGTTGCGCTCGTTAAAACAAGCGCAGTATGTTGAAGCGAATGAAGGCCATTTTGGTCTGGCCTATTCGGCCTATACTCATTTTACTTCGCCGATTCGCCGCTATCCTGATTTATTAATTCATCGCGCTATTGGTCATTTGCTCGATAATCATCCGGTGGATGAATTTAGCTACACGCACGAAGACATGAATCGTTTAGGCAAACATTCTTCGATGACTGAACGTCGTGCTGATGAAGCAACACGTGAAGTAGTTAGCTGGCTTAAGTGTGAATACATGCAAGATAAGTTAGGGCAGGTATTTAGTGGTCGTATTTCAGCCGTAACCAATTTTGGTATCTTTGTTGAACTCGATGAAATTTATGTTGAAGGTCTAGTGCATGTGACTTCCTTAAAGAATGATTACTACACTTTTGATTCGGTAAAACATCGGCTTATTGGTACCCGCGGTGGCCAGGTTTATCGCTTGGGCGACAAAATGACGGTTTTGGTTGCTCGGGTTGATTTAGATGAACGTAAAATAGATTTTGAGCCCGTAGCAGAGGATACAGTAAGTCATGAGTGAGCAGTTTGTTTATGGGGTGCATGCGGTTTCTGCTTTATTGGCGAATCCCCACCGGACAACAAAGAAGCTTTTTGTAAGTCAGGATAGAGTAGATAAGCGATTGCAGGACTTAGTAGATAAAGCAGTGCAAGCGCGCATTGGTATTGAAAAATTAAGTACCCAACAAATGAATCAGCGTTTTGCTGAATTTAATCATCAGGGCATTGTCGCCAGTGCTTCAGCCTTGCCTGATTATAACGAATCGCATCTGCGAGCTTTATTAGAATCGAGTAAAAGCCCTGGTTTAATTTTGATTCTTGATGGCATCACTGATCCCCATAATCTTGGTGCGTGTTTACGCACGGCAGATGCTACAGGTGTTGATTTTGTGGTAATCCCCAAGGATAAAAGTGCTAGCATTACTCCCGTGGTCAGTAAGGTTGCCTGTGGGGCGGCTGAATCAGTGCCTTTAGTGCGCGTAACTAATTTAGTACGCAGCATGGATCTTTTAAAAGAACAAGGGGTTTGGATTTATGGTGCTGCAGGTGAAGCTGAGCATTCCTTATATCAGGTTGATTGTCGCGGAACTATTGCTCTTGTGATGGGGGCCGAAGGGGAAGGCTTACGTCGTTTAACTCGTGAGCATTGTGATGGTTTATTTTCTTTGCCTATGTCAGGTAGTGTCGACAGCTTGAATGTATCTGTGGCTACAGGCGTTTCTTTGTATGAAGTGTTAAGGCAAAGAAGGGGGACTAATTCTCAATGAGCGATTTAAAAATTAAGGCGGCAAAAGCTGCCTTGGATTATATTGAAAATGATAGTGTGGTTGGGGTTGGCACCGGATCCACCGTTAATTTTTTTATTAAAGAATTAGCGACCATCAAGCATAAGATCGATGCTTGTGTTTCCAGTTCCAAAGCCACTGAGGCATTGTTACGTGCTGCCGGCATCCCGGTTATTGATTTAAATGCGGTGCAGGATTTGCCGGTGTATATTGACGGGGCAGATGAAGTGACTGTACACGGCTCAATGATCAAAGGGGGCGGGGGGGGCTCATACGCGCGAGAAAATTGTTGCCCAAGTAGCAAAACAGTTTATTTGCATTGTTGATGAGTCTAAAGTAGTGCCTCAGTTAGGAGCGTTTCCTGTTGCGGTTGAAGTACTTCCCCTGGCACGCAGTATGGTGGCGCGTCAATTAGTGCTCTTAGGCGGTGATCCAGAATACCGCGAAGGTTTTGTTACGGATAATGGTAATATTATTCTGGATGTCTTTAACCTAAACATGAATAATCCTCATGATTTGGAAGAGCGTATTAATCTGATTCCTGGTGTTGTTGAGAATGGAGTATTTGCTCACCGCTTGGCAGATGTTATTTTGGCTGCTTCTAAGGATGGCGTGAAGCGTTTGAAGTAAACCACCTTCGCTTTTTGGTTGGTGTGTGGCTTTTAATTAACTGAGTTTTAGAATAATGAGCACATGTAAAGTTTTTGTAAATCGCATTTTGAACATGAAAAAAATCAAATTGATTGGTCTGGATATGGATCATACCTTGATTCGTTATCATTCGGAAAACTTTGAATCATTGGTTTACCAATTAGTGAAAGAACAATTGGTTGCGGTGAAGCATTATCCCGAAATTATTAAAAAATTGAATTTTAATTATCGTGATGCCATTCGTGGGCTAGTGGTTGATTGCAAAAATGGGAATATTTTAAAGCTTAGTCGTTATGGCGCAATCCGACAAAGTTATCATGGCACTAAATTAATTGATTATGCAGAACAACAAAGAATATACCGTAGTACTTATGTTGATTTGAATGATCCTAATTACATGGCCATTGATACCGCATTTTCCATTGCTTTTTGTGTTTTATATGGTCAATTAGTCGAATTAAAAGATACTTTAAATGATGGTATGCCGAACTATCAAGCCATCGCGCAAGACGTGCAGTTTTGTGTGGATAAAGTTCATTCTGATGGCAGCTTAAAAACAATTATCAGTAAAAATCTGTCTACCTATGTGATTAAAGATCGTGCCTTGGTGGATGGTCTGAAGCACTTTATTCATCATGGTAAAAAAATATTTATTTTAACGAACTCGGAATACTCCTATACCAAACTCTTGCTAGAATATGCGATTACTCCTTTTTTAGCGAAGAGAGAAAGTTGGAGTGACTTATTTGAATTTGTCATTACCTTAGCCAATAAACCCCGTTTTTTTTACGATAATCTGCATTTTTTAGCGGTACATCCAGCAACGGGTACGATGACAAACATTAGTGGGCCAATTGTTTCTGGAGTATATCAAGGTGGTAACGCGAAAAAATTTACGGAAGATTTACAAGTGCGCGGTGATGAAATTCTTTACATCGGCGATCACATTTATGGTGATATTGTTCGTTTGAAAAAGGATTGTAATTGGCGTACTGCTTTAGTTGTTGAAGAACTCGGTGAAGAAATTGCTGCGCAAACAAAGGCCTTACCAATAGAAAAACAAATCAGTGAAGCTATGGACGTCAAAAAGACTTTAGAATATCAATACTTGCAGCTGCACACTCAGAGTATTGATGAGGGGTCTAAGCAATACAGTAAAGAAATTCAAGAATTGCAATCGCAAATCAATAAAATTGATACACAGTTGACAAAATTACTCAAAGAACAACAAACCTTCTTTAATCCAAAATGGGAACGTGTATTTCGCGCTGGAGCTGAGGAAAGTTATTTTGCTTATCAAGTAGACCGTTTTGCCTGTATTTATATGGAAAAGCTATCTGACTTATTGGAGTGCTCACCAATAACTTATTTTCGGGCTAATAGACGTTTATTGGCGCACGATACGGAAATTTAAATTAAGAGCCCTACTTTTCCCAAGTCATCGCTGTCAAGGAAGGAAGGTCGAGCTCGGTGTAACCGTGAACGGCTAAGTACTGGAAAGCCATGCATTTTATTTACACTGTACCAATACTTTTGCCATCTGTACTACAGAAAATAGCGAATCAATTGCACCTTTTTGCCGTTGGATGTTCTTTTTTCTTGAGTTCTATTTCTTTTTTTCCACAAAACCATCAAGCAATTCATTGATTTTTTCAATAACTTGACCCAAGAGGAGAAGGAGGGGTTTTAATGAGCTGCATCCCAATTGGGGCCGGTACCTATAGAGACTAGGAGTGGCACGGAAAGTTGCATAGCCTGTTCCATTAACTGGCGGATTTTGACTGTACTGGCTTCAATTTCTTGACTTGCTACTTCAAAAACCAATTCGTCATGCACTTGCATGATCATGCGTGCCGGAGGTGTTGCCTGCGCATTTTGCCATTTAGCAATATTAATCATTGCCTTTTTAATAATGTCTGCTGCAGTGCCTTGCATTGGCGCATTAATCGCAGTGCGCTCGGCGGCTTTTTGGCGCATTAGGTTACGGGTATTAATTTCAGGCAAATACAAGCGTCGTCCACAGAGCGTTTCCACATAACCTTGTTCATGTGCCTGTTGGCGGGTACGATTCATGTATTCTAAGACTTTAGGATAGCGTTGGAAATAAGTATCAATGTAGTTCTGGGCATCTTGACGTTCCACGCCAATTTGTTTGGCTAAACCAAATGCGGACATGCCATAAATTAAGCCAAAATTGACTGCTTTGGCGCGGCGGCGTTGTTCTGATGTGACTTCCTCTCGGGCGATATGGAAAATTTCTGCCGCGGTTGCTGTATGAATATCCCAGCCATTGGCAAAAGCGGTCAGCAAATTTTCATCTTGAGATAAATGCGCCATGATGCGTAATTCAATTTGTGAATAATCGGCTGCCAGAATCACCTGTTCTGGAGGGGCGATGAACGCGGTACGAATTAGCCTGCCTTCTTCATTGCGAATGGGAATATTTTGTAAATTAGGTTCGCTTGAGGAGAGGCGGCCAGTGGCTGCTACCGCTTGGTTATACGAGGTATGCACTCTTCCGGTCTCGGCATTAATTTTTTTAGGCAGGGCATCAATATAGGTAGACACTAATTTAGTTAAACCACGGTGCTCCAGGATGACGGCTGCCAGTCGGTAATCAAAGGCCAATTCTTGTAATACGGATTCGGCAGTAGATGGTTGTCCCGTTGGTGTTTTGGCGATGACAGGAATTTTTTGTTCGTTAAACAGTATTTCTTGTAATTGTTTCGGTGAACTCAGATTAAACGGTTTTCCGGCTAACTGTATTGCTTCTTCTTCGAGAATTTTAATCCGCTCTTTTAAGCGCTTACCGTGTTGCTCTAACGTGTTGGCATCAATTAAAACACCACGTAACTCCATTTCTGCAAGTACAGGGATTAATGGCATTTCAATGTCATTAAAAACAGAATGTAAGGATTCCGCCATCATTGGGTAAAGTTTATGATGTAATTGCAAGGTGATGTCTGCATCTTCTGCGGCATAGACACTCGCTTTATCTACAGGAATCTGATCAAAACGCAGCTGCTTGGCACCTTTACCTGCAATATCTTCAAAGGTAATGGTTTTATGGCCTAAATATTTTAACGACAGGGTATCCATATCATGACGGCCGGCATTGCTATTGAGGATATATGATTCCAGCATGGTGTCGTAGGCCAATCCTTGCAAATGAATACCATGATTTTTGAGTACGGAGTAATCGTATTTAATATTTTGGCCGATTTTTTTAATGGCTGGATTTTCTAAAATAGGTTTTATGGCTGCAAATACTTCGTCACGTAGGAGCTGCACGCTGCCATCGGTATGTATAAAGGGGATATATGCCGCTTTTTTTTCTTCAATTGCCAGGGAAATACCGACAATTTCCGCCGCCATAATATCCAAACTGGTGGTTTCTGTATCAAGGCAAAATACTTGACAATTTTCGAGCTGTTGGAGCCAGTCATCGAGTTGGGCTTGAGTGGTAACCAGCTCATAGGTCGAGGGGCTAAGCGTCATTTCTGTAGTTAGGCTCGCATGATTTTCTGTTTGCTCTAATAATTCTTTAAGCCAGTTTTTAAATTCAAGTTCGCGAACCAATTCAATTAATTGTTCCTTGGCTACTGCTTTAGGGTGTAACTCCCCCAAGTTCAACGGCAAATCAATATCTGTTTTAATCGTCACCAATTTTTTCGACAGCGGTAGCTGAGGAATACTTGCGCGTAAATATTCGCCAATTTTACCCGTTATTTCATGGGAATGCGCTAATAAATTATCCAATGTTTGATATTCACTGAGCCACTTAACTGCTGTCTTTGGACCGCATTTGCTGACGCCTGGAATATTATCCGAAGTATCGCCAACTAGGGTGAGATAATCAATGATTTGCGCAGGTTCCACGCCAAATTTCTCTTTGACCCCGGCAACGTCCATCGTGTAATTGCTCATGGTATTGATTAGCGTAACATGCTCATTAACAAGCTGTGCCATATCTTTATCACCAGTTGAGATAACTACTGGAATGCCTTGTTCAGTAGCTTGTCTTGCCAAGGTGCCAATAACATCATCCGCTTCAACACCGTCAATAATCAATAATGGCAGCCCCATTATTGCCAATAATTGGATTAATGGTTGAAATTGTGAACTTAATTCTTGAGGCATTGGGGGGCGATGCGCTTTATATTCTGGGTACCACTCATCCCGAAACGTTTTGCCTTTTGCATCGAAGACTACCGCGATTTCTGCAGGATGATAATCTTTAATTAGCTTTTTAATCATATTGGCCACCCCATAGACTGCCCCGGTAGGCTGACCCTTGGAGTTGGTCAGCGGGGGGAGCGCATGAAAGGCGCGGAAAAAATAGGAAGAGCCATCGATGAGGATTAGGGGAGCGGTCATGACTATTGTGCCTCTAATTTAGATAATTGTTTCTGCAATAAAGCCACTTGCTCCGCAAGAATTTTAATGTTTTTTCGCATTAATGGGATGCGGTTAACCGATAATTCATGTTTTAAGGCAATTTCTTTGGGGCGTGCTGGGTTGCCAAAATAAACGGTTCCTTCCTTTAAGTGTTTATTGGGGGGAACGCCGGTGCGCGCACCTAAAACTACACCATTATCAATTTGGACGTGATCGCTAACGCCAACGTTGGCAGCAAAAATTACATGGTTTCCGGTGGTACAACTGCCGGCAATACCGGTAAAGCCACAAAGAATATTGTGTTTTCCTAATTTAACCGAGTGTGCGACTTGGACCAGGTTATCAATTTTAGTGCCTTCACCAATAACGGTAGCCCCCATGGTGGCTCGATCTACAGCCGTATTGGCACCTATTTCCACATCATCATGAATCTCGACGCGTCCCATATGTGGCACTTTGAGGTGTTTGCCATCAATAAAGGTGTAGCCAAAGCCATCTGAGCCAATTACGGTTGATGCGTGAATGGTTACTCTAGAGCCAATTTGACAGTGATCATAGATGGTTACTTGTGGATGAATGGTCGTATGGTCACCGATGCTCACACCACGGCCAATATGAATATGTCCTTTGAGGACGCTGTTGTCACCAATCGAGCAGCCTTCCTCAATAACGACATAAGGGCCAACATAGACGTGTTCGCCTAATCGTACTCCTTTCCCGATAACGGCCGTAGGGTGAACACCAGGGGTGATTTGTGGGGAAGGATGAAAATAATGGAGCAACGTAATAAATGCTTTTAATGGATGTGGTACTTGGATTAATGGTTTTTCAGACAGGGTGGTTTTGGGGGTTACCAAAATTGCTGCTGCTGGAGAGGCTTCCGCTAATTTGAGGTTTTCTTTACTGTCGGCGAAAACCAGCGTTCCTGGAACAATATTGTCAATGGGGGATAAGGCAGAAATTTTCGTTGAGTCATCTCCTATGACTACTCCGTCTACCAGATTTGCTATATCACAAAGTGAAGCACTCATTTATTTATTAGCCTTTAAAATTTGCAAAACAGGCTGAATTATATACCCCTTATATTGCATTTTCGAGTTCAAGTTGAAAAAAGGCTTGGCTTAAATGAGAGTGCTTAGTAACCTTTCTTTTTTTAAGCCCAATAGTGTCTAATTTTTACGGTTATCGATTTTTACGATGTCTTTTTGTTTTTGTATAGGTCAATCAGGTTAATCTTAACTCTCTCTTAATAATTATTTATTATAATTCGAATCTGTTGTATTCATAATTTTGGAGATGGGCAATGAGTCAGAGCGATATCGTTCATTCGGCTAAGCAATTATTACAGTGTTTAGAGGCAATGAAACAGAAGGACGATAGTATTGAAATTGGAACGGCTTTTAACACATTTAGAGAGCTTATTAAGCCACATATAGATGAGAATGAACTTAAGCAGTTAGATGAGATGATGCTCAATATTCTTCAGCAAGCAGAACCTTTAAATACAACTTCGTTGACCTTAGCCATAGAGACGATAAATAAAACGCTAATCTCTTTGCAGCTCATGCCGGAAACAATTTTTTTACTCACCGCTCCGTTCGATGAAGATGCAAAAACCGGTGATGGGCAATATGCGCAATCTTTGGTCACTGGCTTTAATAAGCATGGAAGTCCAACTAAGTGTATTTGGCTAAAACAAAAAGAAGGGCATTATTCCCTTCCTGCTCATGAAGACCTTCAGCCCATCCCTGCACAAACTATCCCTAGTGTTTATGTATTGCAACCTGTTGCCAATGGACGTACGGTGGTGAGTGGTTATCTCTGTGAAAAGGATAACTCTTTAGAAAAAGCAGAAAAATTAATTAAAGATAAAATCACGCGCAGAACACCACAAATCATCTTAAATAAAGAAGGGAAGCTACTACGTTTAGGCTTCCAGGGGACTCAGGGGAATATCATCTTTGGCATTGAGGAGGTCAGAGAACATTTGCAAAACCTAAAGACTATGCAACCAAAGAGACTAACTGCGGATGAAGCAAAATCATACAAGCAGGCAGGGGCTTTTTTAAAAAAACTAGAAAAGATATTTGAGGCGCCAGATTTTAATGATGAGAATTTGATTGGCTTCAACAATCAGCTAACTGGGATAAAAGATAACTATTATGATTTTGAAACAAAAAAAGTTGGCTTGCGCCAAGCGAATCTACCGGGAAAAATAGCTGACGAATTTTATAAAGTACTAAAAATAGCGGCAAAAGATCCTGATCGCAAAAAAGTAATTGACCACTTAGTACGGCAAATGCAGGGTTCCGGCGATACCTTGAAACAAGGGCTTGACATTCATATTCGTGTGCCTGATACAGGTGCATTCATTATGTTAGAGGATATTCGTACATTCAAAAAAGCTGGAATAGCCGTTAATATCACCATTCATGAATACAAACAAAATTATACGCGACCGCACCTGCAACAAATGATTCATGATTTGTTGCGCGAAGCCGATACCGTTTTATTCTTTAACGAAAAAGATCGGAAAAATGCCATTGCAGCATCCAAGAATGGTGATTTAGATAAAAAGCGTCATCAAGAAAAGAACTGGCAAATTACTCAGTATAATTTAGAAGACAAAGCTGAATTGACGGTTGCTGCGCAAATCTTAAGTGGCACCCCGTCTTCCCCTATAGACGTGATAAATAAAAAGCCAAATATCTTAAGTTTTGGTACCATTAGACCTGGAAAAGGTTTTGATGAAGCATTAACCATTGCCAAAGAAATTAATAAGAGGGTGAAGAACAAGACAATTATTATGCCTTGCCCCGTCGTCATTATTGCAGGCGATCCGCAAGATTCTAAATTAATGATGTCCCTGTTTGCTGAGCGTTATGGTGCACAGGCGCTGAAAGACTATCAACAAAACTGTCCTTACAAACTTAAAAGTAATGAGAGCAAGGAAAAAAGAGAGTATTGGCAAAAAGCTAAGAGCGTTCTTGAAACAGAGGTAACGGCAAAAAATAATTCTTACTTGGAACTTCATCCTTGGTGTAATGAGAATGAGTTGGAGATGTTAAAACAAAATTGTAAATACGTTTGTCGCATCGATGATATGGGAATGCGTAATAATGGTTCGGCAATTATTAGTGTTTTAGATGTTGGTATTATTTATACCAAATGGGGTTGTGTCACCGATAACGAGTACGTTAAAAAGTATAATGAGGAAAAAAAGACGTTTGAGGAAGGGGAATTTTATGGCGCAGTTGAACTAGGCACACAAAAATATGGCGATAATTGGGAAAAAAAATTACTATGGGATCCTAAAGAATGCATCGAGAGCCCTTACAAGCGTGAGCCCAATGCGCTTAACCCTATTAATGACATTTTAAACTCTATTTTAGAGCGCGAGCGTGATCAGCATGAGCAGACTGATAAAACCTTGTGTAAAAATTATCAGACCGTAGTCAAAGCGCAAAAATTATTACAAGAGAAATTTGCCCTGAAAAATAGTGTTTATGCTCTGCAAGAGGTCTTTATGCTCAATGCAGAAACAGAATCATTCTCTTTGCCGTATGAGGTTGAGGTAACAAAACCGATGCAAGCATTTAATGCGAAACGCTATGAGGGTCTTGCATCATTAGGGGATTATGCTATGGGTCAGACCTGAATGGCACTTACTTAAGCTGTAAGTTTTTGAAATATAAATGAAAAAGCAAGTTTTCAATGATATGATTTTTGCGTCGAAACAAAAAAACTATCAAGAATAACTTAGTCTTACTA
>NZ_JH413808.1:149873-151291 GCF_000162755.2 Legionella drancourtii LLAP12 | reverse complement strand
AGACTATGGGTTTATTTCCTTGCTTATAATTTAATTCGTTTATTGATGGTTAAGGCCGCCTTGCTCTCAGGCTCTTTACCAAGACAGCTTAGTTTTAAACATTGTCTTCAGCTATGTGTTACTTATGTTCATAAAAAATTCCATGATAACCTGAAAGCCAATACATGCTTATTAATTTATATTGGGCAGCGAACAGTGGGGAATCGCTCAGGTCGAGTAGAGCCTCGGGCAATAAAAAGGCGACCTAAACCATACCCTCTATTAATGAAGATAAGAGCCACTGCACAAAAGGAGATTAGAGAAAATGGACACCAAAAAAAGACTTAAGTAAGTGCCATTGGTCAGACCTTGTTTAATCATAGCCGAATAGTCGAACTAGCGTTGCCGAAACTATCAACTGAAGTTGAGCAGCCAGAGACGGATACTTCACCTGTCAGTGAGCCAACTAAATTAAGCGTAAATTAAGCGCACATTAAATTTATTAGGAAGATAATATGGATGAGAAACAGTTACGCCGAAGGGCGCTTCAGTTAGACGTGTTGTTGCGAAATGCGAAGAATTGTGACGATGATTTTCCACAACTAATCAAGTTTCTTGATTCTTTTCAACTTATAGAGTTGGTTTCTTTATTAGGCGAGCATCATGATTTATTCCAAGAGTTAATGGATGAGGCTTATGAGCCTTATTGGTGTAATGTCCTTGCTGATATGCCAGTGAGCACAGAACGAACTGACTTTAGGTTTAAAAAATCTGCGAACATATCCGCTGTGGAGTACCTTGTAGGATATATTCAGACTCTTTTGTTTATAAAAAAGAGTAGCATAGATGACTATGATGCCTTTTTTGCGCTGGCCTTTACCTATAATTCCTATTATGCCTTAAACAAAGGAATTGAGCGCTTAGTTTTATCATTGTATGAGAAAACAATTCCAGTAAACCAAGACAGCATAAATATGTATTTAGCCATTGCGGAGACGGTAGTAAGCTATCATGGAACACCGGGGTATTTAGCACTGGCAAATCTTTATTTTCATTTAGGCTTAATTAATAAAGCAAAGAGTGCGGCAATTAGTAAGGACGGTATGGCCATGCGTCAAGAAGTGTTAGGGCAAATGGATGCCTATGTTGGTAATGCTTTTAGACAATTAGTTATGGCTGAATTGCTTTTTGACGCTTCTCAAAATGAAATTCACAATGCCTATTTCGGGCAAGGGCTGGCCTGCTCGAATCCTTTTCAATTGGATTCAATTGCTGCCATGAAAAGGCTGCTTAATAGCGTATTTCCAGACAGTTTATTGCCTAATATCCAACAGCAGATAATTCGTGCCGCGCAGACAGAATTAGGCGGCAAAAAAATGAGTGCAAAATATAAACTGCTTGCTGATGATGCACTTGATGTGGTATCTGTTTACTCTCAA
>NZ_JH413808.1:143539-149270 GCF_000162755.2 Legionella drancourtii LLAP12 | reverse complement strand
CCTCTCTTACTGCAAGCAGCAAGATTAGGTTGGCTCATTAAGATTAAAACCTTAATTGCAAATGATAGACATTTATTAAAAACAACAGTAGATAAGCAGGGTAATACCGCGTTACATCTTGCAATTTTGGCTGGCCAAACGGAAGTTATCAAATATTTGCTTACGGAAGCGCCAGAGCTTCGTGATATTAAAAATAATTATGGGGATGTGGCCAGTGATTTGGGGGAGCTGCCCCTCAGTGGTGATGTCCGCCCAATGACCTCGATAGTTTCTTTCTTTCGGCCATCACCGCTGAATACGAGTGATTCTGTCACGGGTTTTCATGTTGCGGCGCCCCCATCTCCCGGTCGTGATCATTAATTTTGAACAAGTATTCTTAATGTCTTACAAGGAAGTAGATAAAGTATAAAATCAGACTTATTCAAGCGCATCTATAAGATGCGCAAAAGAGTCCTTATTTCAACATTGAAAAATCTCATTGATTGTTCCTGGTACTAATAACAAGAGGTTAACAAAATCCCTAACTTAACATATGCTGTATCTGATTTAAAACTTCTTGCGGCTGAAACTTGACCAGAAAATAACCATGCTCAGCTTTGATTTCGGCAATGAGTGCGGGATTAGAGATACTGGAGCTGAATAAAATAGGCATGGCTTTACATTCTTCGTGGATTTTTCTTGCCATTTCTATTCCATTCATCCGCGGCATTTCTATATCAGTAATAATTAAATCAATTTTATCCGGTGCCGCCATAAATTTTTCTAATCCTTCCTGACCGTCATTTGCGACGATACAATTCATGCCATTTTCTCCGAGAAGCTTTGTGATCTGGTGGCGAAAAACTTTTGAGTCTTCAATAATGAGCACTGATTTACCAGCTAATTCACTATACTTAACTGACGGATTATTTTGGTTAATTTCTTCTAAATTTAATAAGCCAAGACGATTTAATATACCTTCCAAATCGAGTAGATAAAGAAAACTATTTCTATAGTAGAAAAGCCCGGTGAACATGCATTTGGCATAATTCTCAAATATTTTGGGGATATGTAAAATCTGATTACTTTTAAGTGATTCAATACGGTACGTTGCATTAACTAATATACCTACAATCATGTCACATAATTGGCAAATCACTATTTTAGTTTTATCATGACTACTGTTTGCTACCTGATAATTGGCAGGCAAGGCTCCTGGTGATGGTGCTATTTCAGCGGCAATGATTTCACTATTATTAACCAAATCAATAACAGGTTCTCTTAAAATCATCGATAAATCCATCACCGGTACTGCTTCTTCATGATTATCAAGTAATCCAATAAAGGGAAAATGTGAGGAAGGTAGAGACGAAATTCCTCCATATTCTACAATTCCCATGATTTTTTGCGCATTAATTCCGATTAGCAGCTCTTTAGAATCGATTACAATAAGACAGGGAACTAATAATAATTCTTCACTTAATGCACCGTGATTATCTGCAATCATGATTCATTCTCCTTCGAATCAAAGTCACACTGGCGTAATATACGAACAGGTAAACCATCAATATTGATAGTAGATGATGTGAGCAGTTTTTTAGCCGCTTCTACTCGGCGGGGATGTTTAATGATAAGACCAAAAGGATTATCTTTGGTGAAATTTACTACTAATAAGAGGCCGGAGTTTTGTAACGAACTTATTCTGTTAATTTTTATATATTCACCAGTAAAATCAAGGACGGGTAATATTTGCCCGCTTAAATTTACTACGCCAAGATGTCCTGGTATGGTTTCTGGATAGGGGGTGATTACTGGAATTTCAACAACTTCATTAACATGTTGAAAATCCAAAGCATAATAAGAACCACACATTACAAACCGAATAAATGCCTGTTTTTCCTCAACTATTTTCGAGAGCCTAAGTTGAGAATATTCTATGTTTTTTTCAAATTGCATTGATTCTCACCTCATTTCTAAGCGAAATATTTTTATATAATTTCTCAAGAGACAATATAAATGCAGACACTCCAGTTGTTAGAATTGAGACTCCTTGTAAATAAGGCAATGTAGGTACGCCTGGTGGTAAGGCTTTTACAATAAGCTCTGTATTGGCAACCAGTTTGTCGGCAATAAAGGCACACAATTCCCCACCTATTTCGGAGAGGCAGACAAAAATATTTCTCCGCATAATAACATCTTCTGAACCTGTATTATCAAAGTAATTAGATAAGAAAATACACTTTACAAATTGGTCATCAATGTTTAATAAATATTGATTTTGATTAAAGATAATATCATTTCTTTGTAAGGTATACGTTTGCATAATATCGTGTGTGGGGATACCATAAAAATGCTCGCCAACACTGATGACAATCAATGGAATAATGGATAAGCCTATTGGCAAATGTAAGCTAAACGTTGTACCAACACCAACTTTAGTATCCACATGGATACTGCCACCTGACTTCTCAACATATGTTTTGACAACATCCATGCCAACGCCACGTCCTGAAATTTCGCTCACTTGTTGGGCTGTTGAAAAGCCGGGAGCAAAAATAAGTTGCAAAATATCTTGATCCGTTACTACATTTGAAACATCGATTCCTTTGGCTTTTGCCGATTTTAAAATATTTTGCGGATCAATCCCCTTGCCATCATCGTGGATCTTAAATACGGCCTCATTACCTATAATTTTGGCATCCATGCTGATCGTGCCTTGCCGCGGTTTATCACCACGTTCATCTGGCATCTCGATACCATGATCCATTGCATTTCGAATCACATGAATTAAAGGATCACCCAGCGAGTCTAAAATACGCTTATCTACTTCTGTTTCTTGCCCACTAATTTTGATTTGAATATTTTTTTCGCTCGTTTCATTATAAGCGCGAATTGTTTTTTCCATCCGTGAAAATAAACTTTTCACGGAAGTCATTCTCATGCTTAACACCGCGCTTTCAAGTTCAACAATTCGTTGTCTTAATGAATTATCTAATATCTCCCATTTTAGAAATAAATCATTTTGAATGGCATTATTTCTAAAACCAACCTCTAATAAATGGGCTATTTGATTTCTTAATAAGAAAATTTCGGATGTAATATCATAACTTCTTTGTATTCGCTCCAGTGGCACCCGAATCAGGTTGGGCGCCTCTTTTCTTTGTTGATTATTGGTCTGCACTTTTTGTTCGTCATCAGTCTGCTGCAAAACAGGAGCCGGAATCGGAGCTGACGGCATCGATACTGGAGGAATAATCTCCGGATTTGCTGTGCTAGTTTGGGGGCTTTGCCGTTTATTAACTTCTTTAAGCAACAGTACTTCTATTTGATCAACTTGGTGCGTAATATAAGTAACATCAAATTGTTCAGGTGCTTTTTTCATTTCACTTAAATGGCTTTCAAGTTCATGAGCAACTTCGGTTAGCATGCTCATTTCGAACATACCTGAACCACCTTTTATACTATGAATGCACCGATAAATCGCATTGATTTTTTCGGGTTGGCTATCAGGACTTTCACTGGTATAGGTTTTTAATAGGTCATATACTTCTTCGAGTAAGCCTGTTGCTTCCTCAAAAAATACATGTAAAATCTCATCATCGTCTTCCATAACCTCAATCCACCTTAGCTAATCTTATTAAGCAGTTTCTGTATATCATCCAATCGTTCTGTTAGCAGATGAACTTTTTCTTGTAATGAACTGCTGGCTTGCTCAACCTTGCTGATAGATTCTTGTGACTTCTCTGCTAATCTGGCAACCTCGTGGGCTACAATGGCAAAGCCTCTGCCTTCTTGTCCAGCGCGTGCGGCTTCTATTGACGCATTTAACGCTAATAGATCAGTCTTTCCAGAGAGATCACGAACAACGCCGACCATTTTATTAATGTCTTTAACCGATAACACAAATTCACTAAATACCTGACGAATATCTTCGAAATGCTTGTTAATATGACTTACCTCCGAACTATTGCTTATTTTTGCACTTGGATGAGCGTCATACTCTGAATCACGATCCGCGTAATCTATTTTGCTACTCATACTCTCTCTTCCTCTTTGACTTATGTTAATCGTTGAGCCTTGCCAACCTGTAGCGCGTCAAACCAATCGAAGAAACGTTCAACATCATCACCTCGAAAAATTGCGCCATGCTGTGGGCACATCATTTCAACACCTAATTTTCTAACACGGGCTAACCACATATCTTTAGCACTATTTGATGGCATCCAACGCTGATGAAACATTTGCATATAATGAATGTGGGAGGAAAAGTCAGAGACATATAAATCGGCATCATTGGGCAATAAAGCGGCGCCAACATCGCCACTAAATAAGATTTTGGATTCAGGATCAAACAAATGAAAATTTCCAGACGAGTGTAAATAATGTGCTGGTATCAGTTGTAAATGTTGATCACCTAGTTTCACATGCATCCCCTCATCCGGAACAGGATATAAATTGGGGGCAAACTTGTATCCAAAGTGGGCAATGAATCCATTCCATAGCCAAGATACATAAACCTTGGCGTTGGGCGTTAATTCCATCCACATCGGTAAGGATGACATAATATCTGGATCTTGATGTGAACATAAATAAGCCTTAATAGAGCTTAACTCGATTACTTCAGACACCATGGATAATACGCTTGGGAAAATCTCCATTCCGCCTGGATCAAGCAGCATGGATTCGTCACCTACCTGGATTATATATTCATTCGTATCAATAATAGATTCGGGTTTATTGGGATCGCGTGCTAAAACGGTCCATTGAATAGTGCCATTATCATAGAGAACTTCCTTTTTCATTATATTTCTCGCTCTTGCAATAGGTGTTTATTAATGTATTTAAAAAGCGTAAAATAATCTCTAAACGCATCATAATCTTCAGACAAATTCGTCAATAATTTTTCAAATGACTTAATTAATGAATCAACTGTTGCCAGCTTTAATTGATTTCTAAATAGTTCTTCCTCTACCCGTAGAGCGGTGAGGGCAACAAAGATGCGATTAATTAAGAATTCAAAAGCGCTAAAATGTGATTCAATGGCGTTAACGCCATTCACTAATTGAAAGGAGCCTCGAGCAACCTGACGTTTCAATCGTTCTTTAACCGTTTCAATGAGTTGAAAATTTGCCGGTTGGTTTTGGGATAGGGTTGTCTGGGTAAAATAATTAATACGTTGTTGGGCGATTTTAGATGAAAGTACATTTTCAATTAATTTATTGATGACATCTAAAAGCATGTTAATTTTTGTATGCATTTTACGCGATGTTTTTTCTATTTGACTGGATATTTCGAAGAATACTCGTGCTTGATTGCCTGTCTGACTTGCAACAATAGAGGCATTGACGGAAATATCTTCAACTTTACCTATGCTTCGCTGCATTCTTAGTGCTAGTCTGCGAAGCTCATTACAGGATGTGTAGTGATTATGGGTATTGTTATTCTTTATTAAGCTATTGTTCAACGTTTTACTCCATTAAAAAAACACCATACCAAAACGTGGCACTAGCTCGTTATCGATACTAGGACATCCATGTCCACGGATTCTACTCGCTAATGCAACAGGTATTTGGCTGCTACAGTCCTGCATAATTCAGTATAGCACCACATGTTTTTTTGTAAAATCCATGAGTTATATAAGCTGCTATTTTTGCAAAATAGTTTGGCGCGCGTATGGTGCATGCCAAAAAAAGTTACGCAGTTACCGTTGATTGTCTAAGTAGTGAAGGTGTTGATTATTAAAAACAGTGGA
>NZ_JH413808.1:53834-143332 GCF_000162755.2 Legionella drancourtii LLAP12 | reverse complement strand
TGGAGAACATGACTGTTCAATGGCCGTGGAAGGAATACCGTATGACCTCAGTTGTGGATGGGGATTCGCGATGCATGAAACTCTTACAAAGCAGGGAATAAAAGTATAAAATCAGGCTTAGATTTGTATGCCAATGTCGTTTTAAATTAAAGGGATAAGTATGTTTGGAAGGATAGTAGCCATAGGGGGAGGTGTTTTTTTACTCTTAATGTTTGTGCTGGAGATGGAGGGGTCTATGATCCTAATTTACCTCTGGAATGGGAATCGGTGATCACGATTAGCGGCGGGCCTGCCTGGGCTTTAACTGGGAAGGATCAATATCTTTATCCCTATCCGCCCCCAATGCATAACCATTTTATTGCCGATAAAAAAGCAACAGCGGTGGGAAGTGGGGAAATTTATTTTGGTTTGCAACGTCTGCTATCACCTCGCATCATTGGTCAATTGGGCATCGGTGTTGCGGCAGCAAGTGATGCGCAGCTTTCCGGTGTAATTGACATTAATGGTGTTGCTGATGTGAATACATACAGTTACAAAGTAAGTCATGTACGCGCAGAATTTAAAGGCAAGCTGATTGCTGCGGGTTGTCGCATAGTGCAACCTTATCTTAGCGGCAGCTTAGGAGTGGGTTTTAACCATTCACATGACTATTTTCCGACAACAATCGATGCGGTAGTGTACCCACCATCTTATTTTAATACGAATAGCAATGTCTCTTTTGCTTATACGGTCGGAGCAGGGATCCAAAAAATGGTAACGCCTAATTGGCAGGTAGGAGTGGGGTATGAATTTGCTGATTGGGGTAAAAATTATTTAGGTGGTGATGGTAATCTTTTGGGACAAGGTCCTGGTGCGCCACACTTGTATACGAATGAATTATTGTTTAGTTTAAGTTACTTATTTTAGGGGCAACAGACCCTAATCGATTTTATGCAACGATTACCGAGAGGATATTTTGCTGACAATGATTAAGTTCGGGTGGATATTATTGTTTTTTAGCGCCTGTATAGTAACCGCAGAATGCGCAACGCAACATGATATGCAGTCTTGGCTTAATGTAACGGCTATAGGGAGTTTTCAGCGACAGGATAAAATCGCAAGTCGTGTAAAGTATTGGCTTGAGGGGCAAGAGCGTTTTGGTGATGATAGTACTCGTTTTACTCAAACGCTTTTACGTCCAGGCATTGGTTATGCACTGACTGCAAATACTAGTTTATGGTTAGGCTATGCTTGGGTTCATACGGGACGGCCGCTCGCCATTAGGACATTTGCGGAAAATAGGATTTGGCAACAGCTTTTATGGGTTAAAACCAGCCGCTATTTAACCCTTACCAGTCGCACGCGCATGGAACAGCGTTTTCTAGAAAATAATCCTAAAACGGCTTATCGGGCTCGCCAGTTAATTAAACTATCTCTGCCTTTACCTGCTTATATACAATTAAGTTTGGTGAGTAGCGATGAATTATTTTGGCATAAAAACAATTTTGTTGGCAAAAACAGCCAGGGTTTCGACCAAAATCGCTTTTTTATTGGCCTTGGTTATAAAATTAATTCCACTGTTACTACGGAAGTAGGATACATGAATCAATATATTCGACGATTCGGTGTTCCTAATTTTCTTGCGAACATCCTGTCTATTAATGTGTTCTTATATTTATAACATTAGTACTATAGGGCTATCGTTACTTCTACTATCTGGGCTAAAATGAGTCTATTTTCTGTGCTCCGATGTGCATATACATAGATGTATGCACCACTTTGGCACGCAAAAATCAACCCATTTGAGCTTAATTTAGGAAATGGCAATAGACTCTATCGCACACACGTTTCCCCGTAAAAATTAAAGCCAATTAGATTTGTGGTGGTGGATGGTCTATATTTGATCAGATACGGGTCAGTATGGGTGATAAATGCTCTTTTCCTGCTTATTTTTCAGAATGCATCCGCTTAGTTCGATGATGGCAAAAAATATATTTTGGACTCTAATTTGTATTTCAAGCGATAAGGCAGAATTTTATTTTGCAAAATCAGTCTCTATCTTTTTATGCGCCAAAAATCCAATGATCAATCCTATTTGGGGAGCTAGTTCCTGCAAATTATCATTAAAGTTTGACGAGAATGGAGCCTTGTTAGTGGATATCTACTGTACCGCATTAAGGTAAAGAAACATGAAACTATTGGTCAGCTTACAGAGCTGTTTGCGCATAATTAAGGAAATTATCAAAAAATTTGAGCGTATGTATGGCAATTTAGCTGAATTATCTGGAGTTAAATTATGAGTAAGTCCTACTTAATAAAACCACCTTTGTCAATATTTAATGAATATGATGTTTGTAGTCGCATCGGTGAAGCCTTGAATGAACACACGTACTATACCTTGGGGGTTGCCATTGGTAGTGAACTACAAGAAATCTATGGCTTGCATACACTGCTTTTAGGTCGCGATAGCCGAGCAAGTAGTGATGTATTTGCCGAAGCATTAATCAAAGGATTGTTATTAAGTGGGATACATATTATTGATATGGGTTATTTACCAACGCCGGTTTTATATTTTGCGATGCATGCTTTGCAATGTCAGTCTGGTTTGATGATTACAGCCAGTCATAATCCTGCAGATTATAATGGCTTAAAAATTACTCTAGGTGGTAAACATTATTATGGACAATGTTTACGTGCCATCCATCAACGTATTATTGATAAGCAATTTGTAATGGATAACCAAGAGCGGGCGAAGCTAGTTCAATATCCTACAGAACAGATTATTAACAAGTACATTCAAACGATTATCAACAGCATGAGGCTGATTAAGAAATTACGCATTGTTGTTGATTGTGGCCATGCAGTGGCTGGTCATGTGGCGCCGCAATTATTATCTGCCTTAGGTTGTGATGTCATTGCTTTGCATTGTGAGGTGCAGTCAACCTTTAGTAATCGTTATCCTGATCCGTCCATCGAAGAAAATTTAACTGATTTACGGGAAATGGTCTGTGAGCAACGGGCTGACTTAGGTGTTGCCTTTGACGGCGACGGCGATCGTCTGGGCATGGTTGATAATAAAGGCGATATTATTGCGGCAGATTATTTACTTTTGGCTTTTGCTGATGCATTGCTTAAGAAAAAAGCGAATTCGGCAGTGGTTTGTGATCTTAAATGTACTCAACATTTACAGGACTACATTACGGCACATCATGGTCGCACTATTATAACCCCCACTGGTACAGCGCATATTATGGCTAGTATGATTGAGCATCAGGCGGCTATTGGCGGGGAATTTTGTGGGCATTTTTATTTTCGCGATCGCTGGATTCACTCTGATGATGCTATTTATGCTGCTGCGCGTGCGATAGAAATGCTCAGTGCACAGTTATATGAGCCTCATCTTTTTTTTTGCGCAGTTTCCTCGCTCGCTCAGTACTACTGAATTGAGAATGGCAATTGACGAGCCGTTAAAAGAGGAATTTATGACGCAATTATTAGTGCAAGCTCCCTTGTATCTGCATGGAGAATTAATTCATCTTGATGGCTTAAGAGTTAATCTTGCTAATGCGTGGGGTTTAATTCGCCCATCGCATACTGGGCCTTATTTGACCTTACGCTTTGAGGCGAAAACACAACAGGCAATGCAGCATATTCAGTCATTATTCGCGAAATTAATTAATGCGGTTAATCCACTACTTGAATTGCCTTTCTAAAGTATTACGCCATATTAGCATCTAATATGCCTTGACAGGGGAGATAAAACCCTGGGGCTTAATCGCCCAAAGTGAACAATCTACTTTTTGTAAAATATCTTCAGCGGTATTGCCAATAATAAAACCGGATATGCCGGTGCGAGCGATAGTTCCCATCACCAATATATCAATTTCTTTATCGTGAATAATTGTGGGAATTATTTCCGATGGTTCACCTTTTAAATGGTAAATAGTTGGTTGGTTATGGATGCCTGCTTGTTTAATTAATTCACTCAAAGTAAGGTATTTAGCCTGCCCTTCATTTTGAATTGTTTCTTCGATTTCATCTTGAGGTATTTCTCGCCAGGCACTAGTACGCAGGAAGTGCTCCAATACAAAATCCCAGCAGGAAATAATGCTAAATTGTCCGTTATAATTGCGTGCTAGTTTCTGAGTTAATTGTAACAGATTCATGGTTAAGGCTTGTTCGGAGCTGTCTTCGTCATTGGGATCGATGGCCACTGCAATGCGAATATCTTGACTGTGTTTAAAAGGTCGATGTAAAAATAGAGGGCAGGGGCATTTGCGTAATAAGGTCATATCTAGAGCTTTGAAACCGGCAGAGTTTGTATCTTCAGCAGCTTTTATTACTAAATCATGGGATTGGCGTAGTACGTGTTGAATGATGCAGATGCTGACAGAACTTTCCCATTCAAGTTCTGTCTTCATGGTTAATTTTCTTTTCTGAAGCGGTAATTTTTCTTTTGCTGCTTCAATGGTTTTATTGATATTTTCTTTTAAAAAAATTTCATATGATGTTTTATATTGTTCCAAAGAGCGGGGCAGCGGTGGGCATATAATCAGTATTTTTAGCGCGGCCTGATTATCATAGGCTAATTGGATTGCTTGTTGTAGTGCGCCACATTCATCACGAAAGCCACTGCTAACAAATAAGATATTATGAAATTGTTTCATAATAACTCCCTCCTGGAGTTTATACACCGTTAAATTATTTTGGTAGTGGGGGATACTTCTCTATAATTTGTTATTATAGTATAAATATGCATCGATCTTTAGTAGAGTAAGTTCATTCATTTTTTAGCTAAGTGTAACGTTGATGAATGTCGCTTTGAGGGAATATTCATTGGCGGTTATCGCGCGCGGATGACATTACAAAATTTGCTGCCAGCAGGAGAGCCGATCTAGTGATTACTGCCATTGAGGATTTTGCCTCAGAGCCTGTTGTTTCTCCCCGCAGGCGTCAAGTTAAGGAAAAAAGCCTATAAGTGCTTCCTTAGTTCGAATGGAGCGAGGATAGACAAGGTTAATCTCTTTAAGCTGACGCTTATGCATCTCGTGCGAATGACAGATTTTCATATTTTTATTTTATATATTTGCTTAATACTAAAGCAGCATTCGCACCACCAAAGGCAAAGTGATTGGATAAGGCAATATCAATCGCCTTATGACGTGCGGTATTGGCTACATAATCCAGATCACAGGATGGATCGGGGGTCTCTAAGTTGATTGTTGGTAATAATAAATCATGACGTAGACTGAGGGCGGTGGCAATGATTTCCATTGCACCTGCCGCACCTATGGCATGGCCAGTCATGGCTTTTTGCGCGCTGATTGGAATGTCATAGGCTCTTGTGCCAAAAACGGATTTAATGGTTGCTGTTTCTGTGCTGTCGTTTAATTGTGTTCCCGTACCATGAGCATTGATGTAATGGATGTCATTGACTGATAATTTAGCATCATCCAAGGCTGAAAAAATGGCGCGTGTTTGCCCTTGGGTACTCGGTGCGGTTACATGAAAGGCATCACAGCTGGCACCAAAGCCAATGATTTCGGCATAAATGGTCGCCCCACGTGCTTTGGCTTGCTGTAATTCTTCCAGAATCAAAATGCCCGCACCATCAGCAATAATCATGCCGTCGCGATGCAGATCAAATGGGCGGCAGGCTTGGGCGGGATTCTCATTATTGGTGGACAGCACTTTTAGTTTACACCAGGTAGACATTACGGATTCCCAGATAAAGGAGTCCGTTCCGCCACAAAGAGCCGTAGCTAATCTACCTTGTGAAATTTGTTGATAGGCGGTTCCTATCGCTTCAGCCGAGGAAATACATGCATTAGATAAAGTTGAATTAGGTCCACCAATGCCAAATTCAATCGCAATATGATTCGCAATCGAATTGGGCATTGTTCTAATGACACTAAGAGGGGGCACTTTTTTCCAACCGTCAGAATACATGACTTTATAGACACTTTCTGATTCAGAATAGCCGCCCATACTGGTGCCGATATAAGTTCCTGCCGGCAGTAACTCGGTGGCGGTAAGCCCTGATTGCTGGATGGCATGGTGCGCACAATAAAGCGCGTACTGCGCTGCGCGTGGGTAGCGCTTGCTTTTATTAAATTGAGGGAGATGGTCTAAGCAGAGGTCGGTAATTTCACCGCCGATTTGGGTTGGGTAGGGCGAGGGATCATAGCTTTGTATGCGCTTTATGCCACATTGGCCTTGGCTTGCGGCACCCCAGAACTTATCCAATCCTGTCCCTATGGAAGAAGTTATTTCCATACCGGTTATCACCACCCTTTTTTTCATTCATAGTCCTTTTTATTGATGCGTTTTTTTCAGGCTAATACTAAATGGGTGGTTGAAACTCTGTCAAGTTCTATTATTGGCGTGTAAATATTCCTTAGATTAGCGCATGGTATTAATTTAATTTTATAGCCATTTTTGTAATTGGTTTACTTCAATCGACCAATAATCGCAGGCATTTTGGGTCAAAAAACCTAGACGAGTGTATAGTGCTAGTGCCTTTTGATTATGTGTTTCTACATCAAGATTAAGCTCTGGTTTGCCTTCGCTTAATGCATAGTTGATGCAATGGGTTATCAATGCAGTTCCTAAACCATGTCCTTGTTTTTCCGGAAAAACAGCAATATCAGAAAGCGTTGCTCCATGTTTTTGCCAACGTAGATGCGCTTTACCTACGAGCTGATTTTTTTCAAAGGCAAGTACAATCTGGTAGTTGCGCTCACTGAGTATGTGTTGAAAGCGTGGTTCAAGTTCGGCATGCGTTTTGTGAAAGCACGCTTCGTCTAATAAACACAGTTGGGGGATGTCTTCAATGGTTGCCATGCGAAAAGTAAGTTGTTTTCTATGATCGAGCAAGGGATTTAAATTATGCCGCTCCATATAATATTCACTGTGTCGGTATGAACAACCAAGTGTGGGTAGCCAGCGATCATTGAGATGTGCCGGGCTTGAAAAAATTAATTTGAAAAAATTATGCTCAACAATTAAAGGGATAATGTTGCGTAGCAATTGTTTGGCAATACCTTTATGGCGTGCCTCTGGGTGTACTAATATGGCTACCTCTACTGCATCATCATAAAAGAAATAAACACTTAAAAAAGCAATTAATTTCTCTTGTTCATAATATAGAACAATCGTTGGCAATGCTCTGGGTTGCGTTAACAGATGCATGTATAAATTGGGAATGCTGCCATCTGCTTTTTTGCTAATCGTTTTTAATTGTTCTAATTCTTTAAGTTGCTGGTCATTTAATTGGTTTATTGTGCGAAGCATAATGGACTTAATAAGAGTTATGTATTTTTTTTAAGAATAGCACATGGCTTGCATTTTAATGCAAGCGAGTACACTAAAAATGCAGATTTAAAACTGCAACGATAATTTCCAGGATAATCAATACAATAATGATGATTTCCAGATTATGGCCGTGTCGATTGTCCAGGTAGCCATTGAACATTTCAAAAATTTCATTTAGCGTATCTAGGCGATGATTTATTGCATTAACGCGTCGTTGAATATGCAAATAACGCTCCAGCATTGCAAAATGCTGTTCAAGCGTAGGATGCTGCCAAAAATATTTGGGGTGATAGAGGAAATTACTGATCAAATTCATTTCACTTTTTGCGCCCAGGATTTCCCCGATAATCTGTTGGATTTGCGTACGGCTAATTTCCATTTCACCACGATGAGACAGGGTTTGGATCATTGGATTATATTTTTCAATCAGCCCATCAATGATGGTTTCAAAATATTGCAATTTTACGGATTGTGAAAAGCCATAAGATAAACTAAGTTTGAGCTCATCACTGTCATCTTCTATAGTTAAACAATCCACATCAAAATAATCATGGGGTTCTATCGTGGTTTTATCACCGGGTTGAAAGTGGAATTCATCATGCACCAAAATCGGCACTGGTTTGTCAATAAGTTGTTTTATTGTGTTTAGGTAATCATTGATTTGGTAACGTTTGATTCCCCATGAGACTACCGTCCCATTTTTAAATATATAGATAGTATGATCTTGATTACTATTGGGGGTGAGTTTAATAACATCTCGGGTTTTCAATGAGCTAAATTCGGTAGAAATATTTTTAAAATGATTGTCGATACGTGATAAATCAATTGATTTAGCAATACAAAAGCTTAAGCATTCCATGATAGTTGTAACCTACGGTAAAGATAAAAGTGCCTGCCTTGATGAACAATAATGCAAACACAGCTGCGCTGACTTTGGCGGTGCAGACGCTGCATATTAAGTTAATTATACAATAAATTGGGTACTTATCTCAAATTTAGTTACGATGGTTAATTTTATTAAGGAGTAGAGCATCACTTGTCTTAGGGCGAAAGTTGGGCTTCACACCCAACTTCACAGTCACATTTCTATGACTCGCTATCAACCGTTTCGCGACTAGAATAGGCTTTCTTTTTATCCGTAGCGCCACTTAACCACTGTGGGCAAACTTCCAAAATCGCAGCGATTTTATCCAATTGTTCATGTCCTGGAAGGATATGACCAAAAATAAATGAATTCGCCAAATGGCGAGATACATCGAATACTTTGGATACTGCTTTGATTTTTTCGGTTAATTCTTCAGGAAAACCTAATGTAGCTAATTCGCGGTTGAAGCGCTGCGAAAATACTTTACTGTTCATTTTCTCACTCCGTGAAAAAACACTATCCAGCACTACGCAAATCAAATGCTGCCCTCACACTGATCTATCAATCCCTGAACCAGATAAAAGAGTTATAGCGCATTTTTTGGGGATCGCAAAGTATTTTTTAAATTGAAATCAACTAGTTATCAACTAGTTATCATTATGATAACTAGTTGAGCAATAAATCGGTTCCGGTGGCGATAATCCGCGTGGTTGGCGCTGTATTTCTTCATTTTTACGTAGAGCGCGATCTCGTGTAATTTAATGGGTATGATGGGCGGTTTATGCATCAGTGGTTAATAAAAATGGCAATGGTCTTATTTGAAGGATGGTAGGATGCTTTTGTTGCAATGCGGCACTCGGAACAGAAAAAACAATGCGCGAAGGAGTCGGTGCCAGGAAAATGTGTGCTACAATTTGTAGCAATTTACGCATGTAACGTACAACATACCAAGGTTTTCGATGTTTGGTGTTAATAAAATAGTAGGCAAAGCTTTTTTTAAACAGGCAAAGCACGATGAGCTTTTAGTCACCAGTCGTTTTTTTACCCTACAAGGGGAAGGACCTTATCGTGGTCATCCTGCGTATTTTATCCGCTTGGCTAAATGCAATTTGGCTTGTTCTTTTTGTGACACTTATTTTGACAGCGGTGAATGGCGTAGTTTTTCTTCTTTGCTGGTAGAGGCTGATGTGGTTATTGCCGAATTTTTTAAACAACGCAATTTGCCCATCCCTGCTTGGGGACAAGGTGTTGCTAAAAAAATAGTTTTGGTGATTACCGGTGGCGAACCGTCGCTGCAAAATAATGTATCGGCATTTTTAGCCGAAGCTCAGCGTTATTTTCAATACACGCAAATCGAATCAAATGGCACGTCTGTATTGTCTGATTTACCGCCGAGCACTACCCTGGTGGTAAGCCCTAAATGCCTGGAAAAAAATGGTGCTGCCGTACGTTATCTTGAACCCAATGTAAAAATGTTAGCGCGTGCTGATTATTTGAAATTTGTTATGTCTGCTCCTGAAGTAGAGCCCTATTTGCCTTACAGCGAAATACCCGTTTGGGCGCATCAATGGGCAGCACAAACCAACAAACAAGTTTTTATCAGCCCCATGAATTGTTACCAGCAAGAACCGCAACGTGTCAAAATGATTCGCAATGAGGGTCGCGATCTGACTATGGCTGAACGCTCTGAAATTAATGAAGTGATTAGCTTTTGGGAGCCTGAGCTTTTAGATCTGCAAAAGAATCAACGCAATCATGAATATGCCGCCGAGTACTGTATGAAACATGGATTTATTTTTAATCTGCAAATCCACTTATTTGCCAATTTACCTTAAGTGAAATTTATTATTGCGTGCTGAGAGCGAAGATTCATTTATTAAAAGCAATCCAATACGAACTCTATAGTAAAACACTCGCTATTTAGAGAATTTTCAGTCAAAATGGTAATAAATTTGTAAATTTCTACACTTTATTTGTACAAAATAAGGTATAATGCCGGACTGAATTTATTGAAAAAAGATTTTTTATTGCCAATTTGTAGTGAGTGGAGGTAATTTAATCCTTTATTACTTCTTAGGAATTTCATATTTAGGAGTCAGGAACGAATGAAAAAAGTAGCCTTATTAATGCTGAGCTTAATTTTGTCGAGTGTTGCTGTTGCTGGGGATATTGATCCCAAAGAATTTGCGAATCATACCGTGACCTTGGCCGGACTGAAACCAGGAGAAGGTCGATTTATTCGTGGTGATGTGTTTGAGAATAATAAATTTCAATCCGGGTATTATTTTTGTGCTGGAGCTGACAGTACCGTTTATGATTTAGAATATTTCTTTTCAAGAAGCCATGAACCATTCCATGTGGAGCATTTAACGCGATTTTCAATTTGCCAAGATGAAACTTTAGCTCAATGTGAAGAGTTTGCTACGGACAAGTACCTTACCTTTAGAAATTTGGATGGTTATTTGCAAAATGATGTCGAGAATGCAACGGTAGATCTCTCACCTATAAAAGCCGCTTATCAATCTTGCGAACCTAATTCAGATATGGATGAAATTGTTAAAAAATCCATCCATGTAAATGACCGTCTTTTAGCTCACGTAGGCTAATTTCTTATAGGTCACCTCATTTTATTCTGCTGTCCTGCGGCTCATATCCGCAGGATTCAGATTCAGTTATTATTTACAACATTACCGTAACCCCTATATTAATATAATGCGTAAAATCGCCTAAGTAATTATACAGTTGTTGCCCGGCACTTAGATTGAATAAGGTATTGGGGGACATGAGAAGTTGCAGCCCTGCATCAAAATTAAAGCCCGCACCCGTTGTCGCATCAATGTTACTTTGTCCATAGACTTCGCCATAAACTGCTATCTTAGCATTAGGTGTATAAGTGATGATTAGATCCGGATTAATGCTGTTGAAGTAGCGTCCTCCTAGTATTGCTGCTTCACTTGTTCTACTTAGTCCGAGCATGGCACTGATATTAAATTGAGGATTAATGGTGTAACTCGCAATGCCAGTAATGGTAGTCCCCCAATGCTGAGCGCCGTAGCTATAGCTGCCACTGGCGGTATTGGCTATACTTTCTACCGCAAAGATCCATTGATCATTATAGCTAATGGTATGCTTGAGGCCTGCAGAGGTTGCTGTAGAGCCTGATGTCGGGGCTATTGATTGCTGAATATAATTGGGTAACAGGACAAAAAATTCATTGCTACGGGGTAAACCAATACGCAGTTCTGCATAGGGGAAACTTTGCTGGGTGCCGGCATGTTGCATGAGTTGTTGTTGGCTGTAACTTAATTCGACAACGACTTTTTTAAACGGGACGCTGCAAGGACTGTCACTATGACTGGGGCTATTGGAAATATCGATTATCCCAGTACAATTTGCATAAAGCACAGAGGCCGGCGTCATCATATAGAGCAAGCTCATCGTTCTCTTAAATACCGTGCTATTCATTTATCTAAGATCCTACAAGTGCATTAACTATGGCGCGGGTTTTGCTGGTTTCATGTTCCAGGCAAGACAGTCCCATGCTGGCGTAGAGGCTTCATTGGCAAAGATACAGACCGCACCAGTCGCAATCTTAATTTCGTACTGCGCACTAAAGGCGGCAAAATCATCAGTAAGATGGGGGGCAAAGCGTGCGATGCCATTACTCGTTACGACCAGGCAGGTTTTACCCATGTACTGCTGGCGCAGCCGTTCAGCAAAGCTGCGCCAGTTATTAATAATTTCAGCCGGATTAACCTTCCAACCGTCAGGAACTAAGGCTTGTGTCTCCCAGGCGTTCAGTGCTTTTTTGCCAATGCGAGCAATCACCTCTGTTTCCGGTTGATTTTCATCAGGTCCATAGTCAATTTCATTAAAGATGGACAAAGTTTCAATTGCTAAATGAGTACCCATTACCTGTTGCGCTTGCTCGGCGGTTTGTATTGCACGTTGTAATTGTGAGGTAAAAAGGATATCAGGGAGAAGATTATTTTGTTTTAGGTACGCGCCAAGTAAGCGGCCTTGTTCTAAGCCGCTCGCGACTAATGGTAAGTCGGTTATCCCAACTCGCCGCACTATGTCACCAGGAGCAAAGGTATTGCCGTGGCGGGCAATCAGTAAACGTAGGGTCATAACTTATATCGCCTCTGTGGATGGGGGGACTAATTCACCATATTGGGCAATTAATGCTTCGGCACGTGTGACATCTTGTGGGCTATCAACACCGGACATGCTTGCTCGTCCATTGTAATCAACCGGAACGCAACGAATAATGTAGCCGTTTTCCAGGATGCGCAATTGTTCTAATCCTTCTAATTGCTCAAATTTACTTTCAGGCAAGGTGATGAATTTTTCTAAAAGCTCTAATGAATATCCGTAGAGGCCGATATGACGAAAGATGGGACTGTTCTCACTTCGTTGTCGTAATTCATCTTCTTTACGTAAGGCGGGGATTATATTTTTACTGAACCAAAATGCATTCCCCGTTTTTGCATCAAACACCGCTGTAGTACCGCTAAAGGGGGTGATTTGTTTACTTTGTCGTAACTCATCTAATTGTTTCCAGCTTAATTGCGTTACCGGTGTTACCGCATCGCAAGGGGAGGCGGCAAAAGCAGTAATCATTGCCCGCAAGAAATCAGGCGGTGTTAGTGGTGCATCGCCTTGCATGTTTAAAATAAAATCGGGCTGTATCGGCATTTGTCGTACGGCTTCGGCAACACGATCAGTACCCGTAAGGGCTTCTTTAGAAGTCATGACCGCGTTGACCCCAATTGTTTGGCAATGTTGCCTAATGCGTTCATCATCAGTAGCGACGACTATGGAGACATTATTTAATTTCGCAGCTGCGGCAAAAGATAAACGCACTACGCGCTGCAGCATGGTTTGACCGCAAATCATTACTAACGGCTTTCCAGGTAAACGGGTTGAGGCATAACGTGCAGGAATAACGATTGCGGTGTGCATAATTCAACTAAAATAGGTTTAATTAAAAAGGTAGAAATAATAGCGTAAATAGCTGCTTATTGCTATTCAGGGAAACTGTGGATTCACGAAATTGGCGACAATTATTACGTATCATTTCCCTCTCCAGTGCACTGGAGAGGGCATATTGAAACGTTCTTTCCTTTTATTCTTATTGTGCAAAATAATTCAAGTCTAATTCTCTTGCGGCTTTAACATCATCCAAGCGTCGTACTGGTAAGGTATATGGTGCTTCTTTGAGCAATTCAGGATTAGTTGCTGCTTCCTGCCGAATCGTTTTCATTACCTGCACAAAGTTATCTAGTTCTTCTTTGCTTTCTGTTTCGGTGGGTTCAATAAGCAAACACTCTGGAACGAGCAAGGGGAAGTAGGTTGTGGGGGCATGAATGCGATAATCTAACAGGCGTTTCGCCAAATCCATGGCCGTAATGCCATAGGTTTTCTTTTCAGGGCTTAACGTCAGAATAAACTCATGGGATGCCCGGCGACTTGGATACGCTGCCGTGAAACCTACATTTTTGAGTTCTTTGAGCAGGTAATTGGCATTTAAGGTGGCGTATTCGGAAACGCGCAGCAGACCTTCTTTGCCAAGTACACGCATGTAAAAATAAGCACGTAATAAAATGCCGGCATTACCCATAAAGCAAGACAAACGGCCAATGCTCTGTGGGTAATCGTAACGGCTTGCCCATTGATAGCTGGAAGCGGTTTTTTTCACTATCGGCAGCGGCATAAAGGGTAGCAAGCGTTTGCCAACCGCTACAGGGCCTGCACCAGGACCACCACCACCATGTGGCGTGGCAAAAGTTTTATGTAAATTTAAATGCATGACATCAAAGCCCATGTCGCCAGGTCGTACTTTACCGAGAATGGCATTAAGGTTGGCACCATCGTAATACAACAATCCGCCGGCTTGATGCACCAGTGCGGCAATTTCTTTAATTTGCCGCATAAATAAGCCTAATGTCGATGGGTTAGTGAGCATAATACCAGCGGTTTTCGGGCCTAATTTGTTTTTTAATTCTTCCAGATCAATGTCCCCATCGGCCCCTGTAGCAATTTCCACAATTTTAAAACCACACATGATTGCGGAAGCAGGGTTCGTGCCGTGCGCGGCATCAGGAATTAACATTTCATCACGCGTGGTATCGCCACGCGATTGATGATAGGCCTTGATCATCGCTACCCCAGCAAATTCACCTTGTGAGCCGGCCATTGGTGTTAAAGACACTCCGGCCATACCGGTGATTTCGGTAATGTGTTCTTGTAAGCGATAGAGTACCTCTAAAAAACCTTGGCTATCGTGCTCTACAGTTAAAGGATGGCGGTTAAGAAAGTTGGGTATGGAGGCCGCTTTATGAACGCCACGTGGGTTGTATTTCATGGTACACGAGCCTAAGGGGTAAAAATTGCTGTCAATGGCAAAATTCTTATGTGAGAGGCGGGTAAAATGGCGTACCACTTGCAATTCAGAGCAGGCCGGCAGGCGCGGTGGTGTTTTGCGTTGCAGCTCCTTGGGAATGGCATAACTGCTGTTGGTAATTTTAGGCGCTTGTGCGCTTGCTCGACGGTTCTCTTGGGATAATTCAAAAATCAACATAATTTGCCTTCCATTTTTTGAATAAGTTCTTTGAGTTCATCGCAATGCTTTATGGGAATAAATTCAATGAATTCATAGTCTGCGATCTCGGCTAAATAGTAAGGATCCTGTTTAAAAACAGATTCTAAATAGTCTCGGTCATTGGTCGTTGCAATGATAATGCCACCAGTACGTGGTTTCATTGGTCCAGAAGCAAGCAATAGATCTTGTTTGTAATAGTAATCAAGAAACTCGCGATGCGCACTGAGGTATTTATCTACTTCAGCAGCGGCTACTAAATAGGTTAATTTGATGATAAACATTAGGTACCTCGCTGACCCATGATGGATTTCAATGTTTTTGCATACTGTGTCATCTCTTCTTCAGTACGCATTTCTGTAGCGCAAATTAGCAGCGTATTTTCTAGTTGAGGGAAGTGGAACTGCGGGGTGTAACCACCAGTAATACCCGCCTGGGCTAATTGCTTTAATACTTCAGCGACAGGCTTATTGAGTTTGAGCAGCGCCTCATGAAAATAAGGGGCGGCAAACACTTGCTCTACACCATCAATTTGGCTTAACTTCTCCACTAACTCATGGGTATTTTGGTGGCATTGACTGGCAACCTGGCGTAATCCTTCGGCACCTAAGAGGCTCATATGAATAGCTGCTGCGGTGACTAGTAACCCCTGGTTGGTACAAATATTTGACGTTGCTTTGGCACGACGTATGTGTTGTTCACGTGCTTGCAAGGTTAAGGTAAAGCCGCGTTTTCCTTCTTTATCTACCGTACAACCGATGATGCGTCCAGGCATTTGCCGTACATGCGCCATGCGAGTACTTAAGAAGCCAAAATATGGGCCTCCAGAAGCCATTGGTGAACCTAAAGGTTGGCCTTCACCACAGACGATGTCAACCCCATGCTCACCCCATAATCCAGGTGGTTTTAATAAGGCTAAGGAAATGGGATTGACGCAGGCAACGCTAATGGTCTTATTTTTGGCAGCCCAATCACTGAGTTGGTCGACACGTTCCAAACAACCAAAGAAGTTGGGTTGGGCAATTAAGAGCGCGGTAATGTCTTCACCTGTATAAACTTCTAAAGCAGACAATGCCGTAATGCCTTGTTGTTCATCAAAAGGCAAGGAAATCACTTCAATATGCTGGTTACTGAGAATAGTATTAATTGTTTCCAGATAAAATGGATGAATGGTACCTGCAATCAAAATACGATTTGTCTTGCTGTGTTTGTTTACTCTCACGGCCATTAACGCCGCTTCAGCCAACGCTGTAGCGCCATCATACATGGAGGCATTGGCGACATCCATGCCGGTTAACTCACAGATCATGGTTTGAAACTCATACAACAATTGCAGTGTACCTTGACTGGCTTCGGCTTGATAAGGTGTATAAGCAGTTAAAAATTCACCGCGTGCGGCGATATCCCACACTGCGGCAGGAATATGATGTTCATAGCATCCTGCGCCCAAAAAGCAGATCCCATTACGGTTTTTGTTGGCGAAATTTTGTGCTTCTTTTAACATATCCATTTCATTGATGCCGGCGGGAATCTCTTGAAAACCAGCATATTGTAAGGATGCGGGAATTTCATCAAATAAAGCCTGAGTCTGCGTAACACCAATGGTTTGGAGCATGTCTTTGGTATCTTTAGTGGTGTGGGGGATATAAGGCATGATTAGTGCTCCTCGGCAGTCTCATCTTGATATTGTTCAGCAGTTAATAAACTCTTGATTTCACTAAGATCGCTAGGTTTTACTTTGACTAACCAGCCGGCAATATAAGGGTCTGTATTAACTATAGCTGGATTTGCCACCACCGCTTCATTGATTGCGGTAACTACCCCACTAATTGGCGCATAAAAATCAGAAGCCGCCTTTACTGACTCAACCACCCCTAATTCATCACCCGCATTAACTTCATCACCTACTACAGGCAATTCAACAAAGACCATATCGCCTAACAATTGTTGTGCATGATCGGTAATGCCGATGGTAACTTCATCCATATCTTCTCTTAGCCATTCATGGGTTGAGGTGAATTTTAAGTCATTCATTGTATTTATCCTTAATTGTATTTGCCACTAGTTTAAAATGTTTGCCCCTGTGCTAGAAGCGATGATGATAGGGTTAGATTGCTTGGCCATGCTTCACAAAGCGTGGTTTCCCAACTTTAGCCGGAACTAATTTATCGCGAATAGCAACCAGAACTTCAGCACCAGTTTCTAGCGGAACACGTGCTAAGGCGATTGATTGTTCTAAAGTCGGGGAATAACTGCCGCTGGTAATGACGCCATCGGCATAGCCGGCAACGACAACGCGCTGGCCATTACGCATAATGCCTTTATCCATCAAGGTTAATCCCACTAGCTTGTGTTTAAGCCCCTGCTGTTTTTGTGAGAATAAGGCCCCCATACCGATGAAATTACGGTCTGTCGGTTCCCATTTAATCGTCCACGCTAATCCTGATTCGAGGGGGCTGGTGCTGGTATCCATATCCTGGCCGTAAAGTAGCATTCCGGCTTCAAGTCTTAAGGTGTCTCTGGCTGCTAAGCCACAAGGATGTACCCCCGCATTTTTTAAATCAGTCCATAATTGCACTGCCTGTTCTTGCGGGACAATAATTTCAAAACCTTCTTCACCCGTGTAGCCGGTGCGGGCAAAAAACCATTGTTCCACATCAACGCATTCAAAATTAGTTAATGTGGAAACGGCGTCTATCTGAGCCGGATTCAATACTGCAAGGGTTTTGCTAATCGCATTAGGGCCTTGCACGGCAATCATGGCTAATTCAGTCCGTTCTTGTAAACCCACGGCAAAGCCTTCACTCATCTGGTGAATCCAGACTAAGTCTGTTTCGCGAGTTGCCGAGTTAAGAATGATACGGTAGTTATCAGAAGCGCGTTGGTAGACAATCAAATCGTCAATAATACCGCCATGTTCATTACACATGCAGCTATAGAGGGCTTTGCCATTATGCTCTAATTGGTCTACGTCATTGGTTAGTAGTTTGCGCAGAAATTGCCGGCCACCCGCGCCAAGTATATCGACGATGGTCATATGTGAGACATCAAACATGCCGGCATCACGACGAACCAAGTGATGTTCATTAAGCTGAGAGCCATAATGTAGAGGCATTTCCCATCCATGAAAATCAACCATTTTAGCGCCAGATTCATGATGAATCGCATTAAGTACGGTTTTAGCAATCATTGCTTGAGTCCTTTTTAAATCACCTTGAAGAAGAGATTATACCTATTGCGATTAATTTTGCGAGATTTCCGCTTTGATTTTTTATGCGGCAATGATTTTTTAGGATTATGAGCTAAAACAGCTATATACTGTATGCATAGAGTATCTTTATAGGGTTGCTAAATGATTTGGCTTGGTGTTTGGCGATGGACACTGGATTTAGGGTGGCTGATGCTGCTTCTCCTTTTGCTAAGGCATTTTTGGCAGGATAGGCAGGCATTGGTTAAAGCGCAATCTTGGTTAAAGGTAAAGGGGCATATTATCGCTTGTGAATGGACTACAGTTGGACATAGTGTTTGGCCTAAAATTGAATATTCTTATCAAGTTTATGATAAAAACTTGTATGGAGAGTATTTATTTTTAGATACGGCGCATAATACCCCAAACAGCAAATATGCGCGTCGGGTAGCCTATAAAGCCGCGGTGGCTTTTAAAGAAAATGAAGAAATTGATGTTTATTATAATCCCAATCATCCCGAACAATCTGCTTTAGATGTCACGATGCCGAAAAAATTAAATGTTATTTTAATTTTAATCGGCACTTTGATTGTTTTGCATGTGGGGCTTATTGCTTGGCGCCTGTTGGGCTAGCTGCGGTAGGTGTTGTATGGTCATCCTCAATTGGACATTGGCAGGATGGTTTGATTAGCACGGATTGCAAGCTGTTCATGCTAAAGCCGCGCACACCTTGGCCTGCGGGGGCGATCCCAAACTCAATGTTGACTTTAAGCGTTTGTGATTGTTTATATTGCGGGTTTTTATACATTACCAGCAAATTCATTGTCGCTTTCCAATGGTTTTTATCAATTGTGGTAATTACCGGTGGTTCTGTAGCCACGGCACTGACGTAATAAAGATTTTTTTGGACAGCCTCAGGAAGTTTTGAGTCATTTAAGGCTTTGCTGTAAGCTATCCAACCATCCGCGGTAAAATATTTGGCAATCTGTTTTTGATCTTGTAAATAATTTTTATAACTGTAGCTATAAGTCGCGACAATCGCTTCATTGACCCAAACAGCCATTGGCGCTTGCTCAGGGCCTGCATGTGTTAACTGTGACAATATTATGAACAGCATAAAGGCTAATGAGCGGAATTTATTATTCATTTGTGGTCTCGATTTTGTTTAAAAATTTCTTATTAGATGCAATCGTTTCAGTGTACTCACTTTTTTTAAATAAAAAAATCCCCGGTTTCTCACCGGGGCAAATTAGTTGTTTGAATTATTCATTCAAACATCGCTCCGCTTAAGAGGGGGTAAAGCGAAGCTAAGCATCCGGGGGAAATGCTCACATATTAGACACCTAATATTATCTGGAAGTTCAATCGTAAAGCAAAATATTTTAGCGGGATTGTTGAGGATTTTGTTTATTCAGTAATGATTAGCGAATAAATCGCTAAAACCTTGAACATGTACTTCGAGCATAGTTTAATTAATCGCGTTATTGTATATTTGATTTACATGGAGTAAGTAATGAGAAAAGTTTTTATTGGCTGTGTTATTGGTACGTTATTGAGCCCTATTTCATTAAGCTTTGCCGGAGCAATGGGGGGAATAGCAAAACAATTTTAATGTTTATGTTCCTAATTTGCCCTCGGCATATGAACTAAGCTGAGGTGCTTTATTTTTGCGTCCGACGGGTATTAATGATTATGGTGTTGTCGTTAATCCATTTAATCCTGATGTTGCTACGCCAATCCTTGATCCCAGTTGGCAAGTCAGAGGCATGAATCCTCTAATTATAGTGCCGGATTTTTCTTTGATTTACGTTACTAGCTGCCTCGGGTATTCCATTAAACCATCAATATATTTCGCATCGCAGTTATGTGCAAGTGGTTCCGGCATTGGATGCCAAGCCGGGGCTTAAATACGCTTATCAGGCAGGAAATAATGCAACATTGACGGTAGAGGGCGGTTATATGGCTTCTATTTATGTTAATGCTGTGCAAAGCGATGTACCATCCACCTATGTGCCTGGCTCGGCAGGGATGAATACCGGCGCTATTTTCCTGCAAAGCCTTACTAAAAAATCGAGAGTTTACGGTTGATGGGCCTTATGTGATGGCTTCATTGAAAATGTAAGGTGTAGTGGTAGTCATTTCTGCGACTATTTTTTTCATCGCCTGGGGGCTTTTTTTAATCAGGCGATACGTGTTGGCCACAATTCTCTTTGTTTCATTTAAACGTTGGTTGTGATTAAAACTACCGATAGAGTTGGTTTTATGCTATTGTTCGAGGTTTTATGTCGATGAAGTGAGATTAATGGGGGCATGGTGCGTAATAGTCGGTTTTACTTTGCTAATCCTGATCGAGTTGGTCGATTTATTAATCGTTGGGACTTATTGCTCCTGATTTTGATCTTTGCCGTTTTATTCTTTTTGGGTTGGGCTGGTTCGCAAATGGCTACCCCCTATCAATTAGGCGATCAGATTCCTATTTCTTTAGTGCCAGAAAATTTGCCTTTTTATGCTTTGCGTACCGTTTTGCGACTGTTTATAGCCTTATTTTTTTCCATCTTATTTACCTTTGCCGTGGGACTTTTAGCAGCTAAAAATCGTCGTGCAGAACAAGTGATTATTCCTGCCATTGATATTTTGCAATCCATTCCGGTGTTAAGTTTCCTCTCGATTACGGTGACTGGGTTTATCCATTTATTTCCGCACAGTTTATTAGGTCCTGAATGCGCCTCGATTTTTGCTATTTTTTGTGCACAAGTATGGAATATGACCTTTGGTTTTTATCAATCATTAAAAACCATACCGCATGATTTACAAGAAGTTGCAGCAATGTTTCGCTTGTCCGCATGGCAACGTTTTTGGAAGCTGGAAGTGCCTTTTTCCATGTCCGGTCTTTTATGGAATATGATGATTTCCATGTCGGCCAGCTGGTTTTTCGTGGTGTTGTCGGAAGCGATTTCAGTTGCACATCAAAACATTAGATTACCTGGGATTGGTTCATACATTGCTTTAGCAATCCAGCAACGTGACCTACATGCCGTAGGTTATGCTATTTTAACCATGGTGATTGTCATTTTCCTCTATGATCAAATTTTATTCCGTCCTTTAATTGCCTGGTCAGAAAAATTTAAATTTGAACCTTCGCCCGATGAATCGGAGTATCAATCCTGGTTAGTGGATTGGATACGCTGTAGTCGGCTAATGAAACGATTCACAGAGATTATTGACATTTTTACTAACAGTTTTGTCAATGCCCGCTGGTTTCGCATAGGTGAACCCAAGGCGATTAAAGAAATTGATTTTAAACGGCAAAAACGTATTGACCGCTTTTGGAGTACGATGGTTTTATTTTGTGTTTTAAGTGGCGGCTGGTTTTTATTACGCTTTATCCTTGCCGAATTGAAAGTTAGTGATATTTTGCACGTATTTTTACTGGGCGCAGCAACGGGTACCCGCGTTATTGCTTTAATTGTTTTAAGTTCTTTAATTTGGATCCCCGTAGGCGTGTGGATTGGCTTAAGGCCACGTATTGCGCAAAGAATACAACCCGTGATTCAGTTTGTCGCGGCCTTTCCTGCAAATTTATTTTATCCTTTATTTGTTATTGCTATTGTTGAATTTAATTTAAATGTAGAAATATGGGTGACACCACTGATGATTCTTGGGACGCAGTGGTATATTTTATTTAATGTGATTGCTGGTGCCTCGACCATTCCTCGTGAATTATATCTTGCCGCAGACAATTTTGGCTTGAAAGGATGGCTGTGGTGGAAACGTCTGGTTTTGCCTGGAATCTTCCCTTTTTATATTACTGGTGCGATTACAGCTGCTGGTGGTGCCTGGAACGCCAGTATCGTGGCAGAATGGGTCAGTTGGGGGAATGTTACTCTTAAGGCAACTGGGCTGGGTGCCTATATACAAGCCAGCACCACCATTGGTGATTTTCCGCAAATCGCATTAGGCACAGCCATGATGTGCCTGTATGTGCTGACTTTTAATCACCTGATTTGGCGGCCGCTGTATCGCTTAGCGGAAGAACGGTTTAATTTTAATTAATAACGGGTACGTATTTTTGCACTACTGTTCCTTATAAACAGGAATGGGGATATCGAGAGCAATATAATTTACCCAAACCTTGAGACGCGTATGTCTGAAACCATTATTGCTATAGAAAGTTTACGCAAGTCTTTTAAAAAAGCGTCTACGCAGGATTTGCTCGTACTTGAAGACGTTAATTTTAAATTGCAGGAAGGTGAGATTGTTGCCTTATTGGGTAAATCAGGTTCGGGTAAGTCGACCCTGCTGCGAATTATTGCTGGTTTGATTCCGCCGACCAGTGGTACGGTGACTTATCGTGGCAAACCAGTTACCCGACCTGTTGCCGGCATTGCCATGGTCTTTCAGTCTTTTGCTTTAATGCCCTGGCTGAATGTATTGGAAAATGTGGAGTTAGGCCTTGAAGCCCAAGGTGTAAGCCGCGAAGAACGTCGACATCGGGCGATTGAAGCCATTGATATCATTGGCCTTGATGGCTTTGAGTCCGCTTTTCCCAAGGAGCTTTCAGGAGGGATGCGGCAACGGGTTGGTTTTGCGCGTGCTTTGGTTATTAATCCTGATGTGTTACTTATGGATGAGCCTTTTTCTGCTCTTGATGTGCTTACCGCAGAAAACTTAAGATCAGACTTATTGGAATTATGGAAAGAAAAGAAAACCAATACCAATGGTATTTTATTAGTAACGCATAATATTGAAGAAGCAGCGACTTTGGCGGATCGTATCGTAATTTTCGGTAATGATCCGGGCTATATTCGCGCTGAATTACCAGTAACCTTGCCTCAGCCTCGTGATCCCGAGTCTCCTGAATTTCGTGCCTTGGTTGATAAAATTTATACCTTAATGACTACTGGCCCCAAAGAAAAGGCAAAACGGGCACAGCGTGAACGGCAAATTGGTTTGGGCTATCGTCTTCCTGATGTTGAGCCTTCCGAGTTAACCGGTTTGATTGAAACCATGACTTCTTTTGAAGAACGCATTGACTTACCCGAACTTGCCGATGAGTTGATGATGAATATTGATGATTTATTCCCCATTTTGGAAACGCTGGAAATATTAGGTTTTGCTAAGGTCTCGGCGGGGGATATTCAATTAAGTGATTTAGGTAAGCAGTTTTCCGAGGCTGATTTGCAAGAGCGAAAACAATTGTTTGCCCAACGATTATTGGAGAAAGTACCGCTTGCGCGTTACATCAGTCGTGTTTTAGATGAAAAAGTAGGGCACCGAGTTTCTGAAGAGCGTTTTTTAAGTAAGCTTGAAGATTATTTAAGTGAGAAAGAGGCTGAACGCGTGTTACGGACAATGATTGACTGGGGGCGCTATGCCGAACTTTTTGCCTATGATTTTAATACAGGGATTTTAAGTTTGGAAAACCCCGGGGATGGGACATAGTTTAATTCTGGTCACCTTTGTGACAACGTATGCTGGACTGTATAAAGCCCAGCATTTTAATTGGCCTACTAAACCAATTTAAGCTGGTTTTCTTACCAAGTAGGCCAATATTTCTAATAAACGCTCAGGGCTCCCGGCCAATTGCAAATCCGTTTTGTATTTATTATTGATGACAAAAGCGGGCACTGCACTAATTTGATAAGTGGCCATCAATGCCATGCCAGTTTGCACTTTCATCTCAATAGTTGGCGAATTCTCAAAAGCACTTTTAGCAATTTCTCTATCCACACCTTGAGTAACAAAGAAGTTGATCATGGTTTGTTTCGACTCTAAAGGCGTTCTCTCTACTTGTATGGCTTTAAATAATAGGGGATTTAATTTGTCAGAAAGAGCCAGTGTTTTTGCTGTGTAATACGCTTTGGCATAAAGCTCCCAACTGGGTTTAAACACGACTGGGATCCGTTCAAATTGCACGCTTTTTCCCATTGAATTAACCCAGGCATGAAGAGGGGTTTCTATTTTATAACACCAGGGGCAACCGTAACTAAAAAATTCTTGGATCAGAGGGGTTTTGCTTTTATTGGCGATTGCTTGTGGGTTGGCAACGATTTGATAATCTTTGCCTTCAACAAATACTGCTGCGAAAATCATGGTCGGTAAGAGTAAGAAGAAACAAATTAGTTTTTTTAACATTTTTAAATTCCCTAGTGTAAGCCTTCAATATAATGTGCCACTGCTTCCATATCGTCTTGACTCATTCTACTGCTGATGTCTTGCATAATATGGTTTAAATCATTTTTTCGTTTACCGTCTTTAAATGCCAGCAATTGCAGTACCGTATATGCTGCATGCTGGCCAGATAGTAGTGGAAATCCAGCCTGCGCATTACCTGTACCTTTAGGACCATGACAGGCGATGCAAGCAGTAATCCGTTTGCTAAAGTCTCCACCGCGGTAGAGTAGTTCTCCACGCCGTAGAAATTCTTTGGGAGTACGGCCCTGAGCAAGTGGCATTTTAGCATAATATGTTGCTAAGTCATCCATGTCCTGCTCACTCAATGTTGCGGCCAATGCCTTCATTGTGGGGGCATCCCGTACATTGCTGTTTTTCATGTCCTTAAGTTGTTTCACGAAGTATTTTGGGTGTTGCCCCGCTAGATTAGGCCAGTCAGGATTCGTGCTGTTCCCTTCTTGACCGTGGCAGGCAGTGCAAACCATGGCTGTATTCGCGACAAGCGTGGTATTTTCTTCGGCGTAAATAGCAGGAGGGGCACACAAAATAAGGGCAAGGACAAATTTTTTCATAGATATCTCATTCGGTGGTGCTTGAGTCTTAGGGGGGCACGCCGCCGTCGGTCATTTGCCCCAATAGCAGTACCTTCTCAGTAATTTCATCGTGGTAATGAACCGTAAATGTTGGCCTACATTAGCCTTAGGGCCCAAGCGACATTTTTTAGCAAAAATTATATAAATTCGTGAACTAATGGTACACTGCCTTGGTCTAAATCCCAAAGTATTATATATCTCATGTTAGAAAATCCTTACTCAAGAGCAGTATTTTTAAAAAGTGCCGCCAAAGTGGTGCATTTACCGGAAGACAGCGGCTACGAAGTTGCTTTTGCCGGCCGTTCTAATGCTGGTAAGTCCAGCGCGTTGAATTGTTTAACTGGTATTAAAGGATTGGCACGTACCAGTAAAACGCCTGGGCGCACGCAACTTATTAATCTATTTAGCCTAGATGACGAGCATCGGTTGGTTGATTTGCCCGGGTATGGCTATGCCAAAGTCGCCTTGCAGGTGAAGATGGAATGGCAAAAACATTTAGCGCACTATCTTGATATCAGAAAAAGTTTAAAAGGCTTAGTGTTATTAATGGACATACGGCACCCGCTCAAAGATTTAGATCAAATGATGATTGATTGGGCGTTGAATCGTGAATTGCCGGTTCATATCTTGTTGACTAAAGCCGATAAATTAAGCCGTAGCGAGGTAAAAAACACCGTACTAAAAGTGCGTAAGCATTATGGCTTAGCTGAGCATTTGGTTAGTGTACAGTCTTTTTCTTCTTCGAAAAAGGAAGGTGTTGCCGAGTTAATTGCAGTGCTTAATCAATGGCTTGCATTGGGCTCATCATATTAGAGGATGAAAATTGAATTCATTTTTTGTCTACTAAAGCGTGCAATTTTTCCCAGCTGTTCTTCAATATGTCCGTGTGCAAAAGCTATTTTTCCAGTAGCTTTTGCACGCTAGAAAGGCTGATTTATACTAATTAAGAGTGCTTATTTCTATCCTTCATGAGCTCTTCGACAACCTGTGGATTTGCTAAGGTTGATAAATCGCCTAACTCTTCAAGGCTTTGTATTTCTTTACCCGCAATTTTACGCAAAATACGGCGCATGATTTTTCCTGAGCGTGTTTTAGGTAATTCACTCGTAAAATGAATGATATCTGGTTTGGCGATCGGGCTGATTTCTGTTTTTACCTGCTCAATTAATTCGGCTTGTAATTGCGCCGTTATTGATACATCTTCCTTTAAGATAACATAAGCATAAATGCCTTGGCCCTTCAAATCATGAGGTATCCCTACCACTGCAGCTTCAGCAACAGCCACATGACTAACCAATGCACTTTCAATCTCAGCGGTACCTAAGCGATGCCCGGATACATTAATAACATCATCGACACGGCCAGTAATCCAATAATCGCCATCTGCATCGCGTTTTGCACCATCACCAGTAATGTAATAACCATTGTGTAAATAAGTAAGGCAATAGCGCTGATGATCCCCTGCTATAGTGCGTGCCATTGATGGCCAGGGGTATTTTATGGCTAAAAAACCTTCACCTTCATGCTGTATTTCGTTACCTTCTGCATCTAATAATACGGGAACAATACCCGGTATAGCCTGTTTTGCGGCACCGGGTTTATTGGCGGATTCATTGGCACGAGGGCTTATCATTATGGAACCGGTTTCTGTTTGCCACCATGTATCGACAATTGGACATCGGTCTTGACCTACTTGGTGATAATACCATTGCCAGGCTTCAGGATTAATCGGTTCACCCACAGAGCCCAATAAGCGCAAGGAGCTTCTTGTGCTTGAATCGAGCCATTCATTGCCACAACGCATTAAGGCTCGTATGGCGGTGGGGGCGGTATAAAATACATTGACTTGATGTTTATCAATAATTTTCCAGTTTCGTGCAGCATCAGGCCAGGTGGGGATTCCTTCATAAATTAACGTGGTGACCCCATTGCACAGTGGTCCATAAACTACATAACTGTGGCCAGTGATCCAGCCAATATCGGCGGTACACCAAAATACTTCATCTTCTTTACAGGCAAATATAAGCTGGTGTGTATAGGCGGCTTGGACTAGATAGCCACCCGTGGTATGCACCACACCTTTGGGTTGGCCAGTGCTGCCTGAAGTATACAGAATAAACAAGGGATCCTCGGCATCCATTGGTTCGGGATCGCAGTGAGCGCTTACCTGGGTTTTTAATTCATGCCACCAATGATCGGTATTTTTATTAAAAGCTACAGGGGCACCGGTAGTTTTTATAACAAGTCGGGGTAGGGTTAAATTCGTGCAAGCCTCATCAGCATGTTCTTTTAACTGAACTATCTTGCCCCCACGATAAAAACTGTCAGTGGTGATAAGACAAGCACTATCAGCAGCGAGTAAACGTTGTTTTAATGCATGCGCTGAAAAACCGGCAAAGATAACGGTGTGAACCGCACCAATGCGTGCACAGGCAAGCATGGCAATCGCCGCTTCTGGGATCATTGGCAAATAAATGGCGACCTTATCGCCTTTTTTGACCTTTAACGCCTTCAGTACATTACTCATGCGACATACTTCAGCGTGTAATTCGCCATAGGTCAGGGTTGTATGTTGGTTGGGATCATCACCTTCCCAGATAATGGCTGTCTTATTTGCTCTTTGGGGTAAATGTCGGTCTAAGCAATTCACACTGACATTGAGTTGCCCTCCTTTGAACCAGGTTACATTGCCGTGTTTTAAATCACCTTGCAGTACACTGTCCCAAGGGCGTAGCCAATGGATGGTTTGATTGGCTATTTCGGACCAGAATTCGGCTAAAGATTCTTCCGTATGTGTAAGTTTAGGATGGGTCATGCTCTACCTCTTTTCCTTGGGATATTAATTTTATAATAGCTGAAAAATCAGCTTCACCAAGGCCTTGTTCAATTAAATGTTGATAAAGTGTTGTTGCTTTTGCACCCAAGGGCGTGGTGACCTGCACTGCGTGCGCAGAATCTTGGCTGAGCAATAAATCTTTCAGCATCATCGCTGCGGCAAATCCTGGTTTGTATTCATTATTGGCGGGCACATTTTCCAGTACGCCAGCTACAGGAGCATATTTGCTCATCGCCCAGCACTGTCCCGATGAATTACTAACTACCTCAAAGAGCTTTTGTGGTGATAGGTGCAACTGTTCTGCTAAAACAAATGCTTCGGAAATGGCGATCATCGAAATTCCAAGAATCATGTTGTTGCATATTTTTGCTGCCTGGCCGCTGCCAGCAACACCCGTGTGAATAATTTTTTGTCCCATTGCTGCAAGTATGGGCTGGGCTGCGTGAAAAGCGGCTTCTTCACCGCCGACCATAAAGGTTAAGGTGCCTGCAGCTGCACCTGCAGTACCGCCAGATACCGGTGCATCAACCACACGGATGCTCTGTGCGTGGGCGAGCTGATGTAACTCACGTGCGCTATTGACGTCAATTGTGGAGCAGTCAATCAATAAGGAACCTTGTTTTAGCATAGTGAGCAAGCCATCAGGACCATGATATACAGCTAAGACTTGTTGTCCTGTTTGTAACATAGTGATGATGATGTCTTGTGCTACTTCTTGCAGGTTCTGGGCTATGACGCCACCGGCATTGGCAAAATTTTGCCGGGCTGATTGTTGTACGTCATATCCACTGACTTGGTGTCCTGCCTTAACAAGATTAATGGCCATGGGTAAGCCCATATGACCTAATCCGACAAATCCAATTTTTGCCATGCATTTCTCCGTATTTAATCGTGGGTTGGCATAATAAAGGCATTTTCTGTTAGTTCATTAACTGGCCATTTACTGGTCACCGTCTTTTGTTTGGTATAGAAATAAATACTGTTTTCGCCATGCATATTGATATCACCAAAGAAGGAATGTTTCCAGCCGCCAAAAGGATGGTTGGCAATAGGTACTGGAATAGGAATATTAATACCAACCATACCGACTTGGATGCGTTGACTGTATTCACGGGCACTAAAGCCATCGCGTGTAAAGATTGCCGTGCCATTACCAAACTGATGCTTATTTACTAAGTCGATGGCTTGTTCAAAATCAGCGACGCGCACAACGACAAGAACTGGTCCAAAAATTTCATTTTGGTAGATAGACATCTGTGCGGTGACTTTATCAAATAAACAAGGGCCGACAAAGAATCCTTGAGCATGTTCTGGATGCTTAAATGTTCTGCCATCAATGATGAGTTTTGCACCTTCATGTACGCCTTGGTCGATGGCGGCTAAAACTTTTTGCTGGTGCGCCCCACTAATCAATGGTCCCATATCGGTACCAGCGACATCACCTGCATTAATCTTCATGGCTTGAATTTGTGGTGTCATTTTGGCGATTAACGCATCCGCAATTTGATCGCCTACCGCAACAGCAACCGAGATAGCCATGCAGCGTTCACCAGCAGAGCCATAAGCTGCTCCAACAATCGCTGTGGCTGCTTGGTCGAGATCGGCATCGGGCATCACTACACAATGATTTTTAGCCCCACCAAAGGTATGAGCGCGTTTACCATGCGTAATTGCTTTAGTATAAATAGAGTGAGCTACTGGAGTTGATGCGACTGCAGTGACTGCTGCAATATCCGGATGGGTGAGTAAATAGTCTACCGTTTCTTTATCACCATGCAAGCAATTAGCCACTCCATCGGGTAAGCCTGCGTCACTTAATAATTCTAATAAGCGCACGGAGGCGGAAGGATCTTGTTCTGATGGTTTTAAGATAAAGGGATTACCACAGGCAATTGCCGGGATCATCATCCATACGGGAACCATTACTGGAAAATTAAAGGGGGAGATACCAAGGCTGATGCCGATTGGTTGTCGAAAGGTATGGCAATCAATACCACTGGCTACATCGTTAGAGAAATCCCCTTTGAGTTGATTCACCAAACCACAATGTAATTCAACTACTTCGATGGCGCGTGCTACGGAACCTTTCGCGTCATCAATCGTCTTGCCGTGTTCATTTGTCACGATTCGTGCCAAATCCATTTGATATTTTTCCATTAATTCTCTAAATTTAAAAAGAATACGTGCTCTTTTTATTGCAGGTGTTTGCGACCATTCAATTCCTGCTTCTTTTGCGGTCATGATGGTTTTATCGCACAGGGCTTTCGATGCGAAGTGTACTTGCCCAATGATTTCACCTAAGGCGGGGTTGTAAATAGGGTGGCTGGCTGTGTTTGCTTCGTTAATTAATTGACCACCTATGTAATGTTGTACAATGTATCCCATCATCAAACTCCTTTTCATGATTTTTATCAATTTAGGTTGATCATTGTAATTGTTTCATGGAAATATTTATACAATAATAGTGGACTTCCAGAAGTTATTGTTTATTAAACAATAACTTCTGAGGGTTCTAGGACTAAAGTAGTTTAAGGATATATTACGATGCCAAAAGGAATAATACGTGTACAAGAAGGAGCTACCGTCGCACCGGAGATAATCGATGCATTAAAAACAAAATTCCCTGATTATGAGCTAGAATCATACTCTTTAAAACCGAATTATCAGCAAAGCTATGCCAAGCGTATTGATATTTTGCATCAGGCTTTTGACTTTTTAGTGGATGCTTATCCATCTTATCCTTTAAATAAAGAAACCTTAACAGCTTATGCTCAGCAGTGTCGCGCGCTTTATAAAGGAACAAGTACTCCAATCGATGAATTACAAAATGAGCTAGAGCATTTTACTAGCAAAATAATCGATGTCATAGCTGCTGGCTGGAATCGTTCTGGTGCAGAAGCTGCTGAATTACTCAATGAGGCAGAACAATATGTGTTGATGTCTCAAGGTCGGACTGATTTGGCAACTTTGACCCCGATGAAATTGGGTAAAGGCATTGAATATGTCTTGCAATTGGATGAATCTCTCCCTCCTCATTATGAGCAAATTGTCAATGAGCTAACACAGATAAAAGCAGAGAACTACCCTAAAACTCCCTTTTGGTTCCGTGAACTAGCTAAGCCTAAAGCTCATTTCATGCAGGCTTATTTCTGTAATTTTAACGCAGAATCGATTAATGTTAGCGATGATTTAGCCCTTTTTTTAGCGGCTTGGAAAGACATAAAAAGCAAGGCATTAAAAATAAGTAATGATTTAAATAGTATTGCCAATTGCAGCACTCTTCCGGCTTGGTTTGATAAGTTGCCTTTGCATCATCAAGAAATGATGCGGGTATTAGCTGCAGAAAAATCTGTAGATGAGGTTGATGAAAAACTCATGCAGTTTAAAGAGATGCTTTCGCGTCAGAACTTTAAAAACAACTTAGAACAAATTAGCAAAATTCCGCAATGGTATTGGGTCTTGTCGGAGCATCAACAATATTTTCTGGAAAAGGTACTTCGAAGTAAATCTATGGTGGAAGAGGCGGTATCTTTTGTTTGCAGTCGTCATCGCACCCTACCAATGCCCGCTAATTTTGCTCGTCACAGCCTCTATTCATTAACTGCTACAGGTGAATTTTGTCAATTGTATTCGCCCATAATGCGTTCAAGCCATATTGCTACACGTGAGGGGATAAGAAAGAATTGGCCTTTGGCCGTACAACGACGACATGTGCTGGCGAATTTGCTGAAAGTGGTGGAAGATGCGAAACCAGAGCAGGTGATTTTATTCCAAACTTTAGTTAGTCCCATAGGTTCAGACTATATTCCGCTTTTATCTTCCATTATTCCTGATTTTCAATTAAATCAAATGGCGCGATCAATTATTAGTAATGGCACCCCGGCACCGCCAATATTGCAAACAAATCATCCATTGAATAAAGCAAAATTAGTGCTTTATACAACCGAGGCTGATCCTGATGTAGTGGCGTTTTTAGAGGCTGTAGAACCTTATGTTTCTAAGGTTCCTGGTTTGGACAAGCTCCTGGAAAATTATAAAAACGTATTAAAATCTGGTTACGGTACGGCCACTTATCTGGAGTATTTATGTGGTCTTGGTAGAGAGCTATTTATTAGTTCTCAGGAGCAGCTCATTATTTCCGCGATTAATGGCTATTCTTATGGCTCGTGTGTGAGTGGTAAAGATAGAAAAGCGAAGAGTATTATTAACACGGATGCCATGTATCTTTATGCTTTAACATATAATGATTGGCCTTTATTTGAAGATACACTGACTAATCGAGCTAATTTTGTCACTTTGGCTGCCGATCTTTACCTTTCTCGGCACCAGCATGAACATGCTGGACAAAATGCACCTGGCTCAGAGGGGCTTAAGACGCCTTATGAATATTTTCCAGCGGATATCACCGCAGAGATTAATCGGCGTTTAGGTTATAATGCCTTAAAATGCGATGATATTTTAGCCTCGAATAATGAGGCTAGAGAAATTTCCCAAGGAAGCGCTAAGACAGATGACTTATTATCACCTGCTGATAGTTTATTGTGTCAATTGGTAGTTGAACAATTAGGCGAAGAGAGGTGTCGTGAACTCTATGATGCCCTTTATCTTGCTTTTAATGATATGACGCAATTTATCGCCAAGGAATCACAGGGCAGTTGGAGCCTGCCATTCTTTCACCCTTCAGGTATTCCTACGGGAATACAACAGATTAAAGATTTAATGATGAATCCAGATTCTGGAATAAATAGCGCTACCCGTCTTTGTGGAATCTTTGAAATTATAATGAGGCGTCCTGAGCAAGATGTATCGCGTTCGATGGCAACGCTTACGGTGTATAAGCTGCGGCAATTATTAAAACCAAGCCAGCAACCAGAGTCGTCTTTTGACGCACTATTTCAGCAAAGTGTGGCAGAGTGTAATGGTTTATTTAATGCGTCCAAAAAAGAATATTTGGGGGCTAGTAGGGCTTTTGTTTCGCAATAAAAATTATGCATGCCCTACTCGTTGATAGTAGGGCATGCGGTTATAGTACATGTTCTAGGCCATAAACCAAAGTAGTTAATGCCAATACCTTCTGACAGGCTAAAACCACGCCTGGCATAAAACAATTGCGGTCTATGCTGTCATCGGTAATAGACAGCGTTTCGCCCGCATTACCAAAAATAACTTGTTGGCGTGCCAGTACGCCAGGTAAACGTAAAGAATGGATATTTACGTCGCAGTGTGTAGCACCTCGGGCACCAGGGATTAGTTCCTGTAGATTTAGTTTATTTTTAGGTTTTTTGCGTGCGGCAGCAATCATCTCCGCTGTTTTTAACGCCGTACCTGAAGGTGCATCTAATTTTTGTTGATGATGGGTTTCAATAATTTCTACTTCTGAAAAATATTCTGCGGCTTTTGCAGCAAATAGCATCATTAATACGGCACTAATCGAAAAATTAGGGGCTATCAGGCCTCCTAAGCGTTGTGTTTCACACCGTGCGGTTAATTCCTTAATTTGTTCCGGTAATAATCCTGAGGTACCAATTACTGGATGCGCACCATGTTTAATAATGGTCACACTATTCTGATAAACCGAATCAGCCCGGGTCAGATCAACAACGATCTGGGCTTTGGTCGCAACAATCGTTTGGGATAAATCATCGTGCTTGCCCAGTTGTGCTACTAATTCAAATTCAGGGTGTTGCTGCAAAGTGGCGCAGGCCAATGCACCCATTTTACCGCCAGCCCCATTTACGATAACGCGAGTCAACATGGTTCTCCTTGATGATTGTTCGTCATGATTCAGGAATCACACTTATTTTTTATTCTTTGGGGGATATGCGGTTCGCCAAGCCCAAATGGTTGCAAAAGGCCAGCCAATCAAGGTTACCTGCATTACCAAAACAACAAAGGCTGCTCCTGGATTATCATTGACAAGCATCACCAGCCAGGGAACAGTTAAAGCAAGAAATGCGATAAATAATCGTTTCATAATATGTCTAATAGTCGGAATTTAAATTAATTATAGGCTGATTAGGATACGTTTTTCTACTTTGTATTTTGGTTTTTATTGGAAATCAGCGAACCAGTTTAGAATGCTTGCAAAAAATCACTAAACATTGTACATTGTGCGCTCATTATTAATGCGAATAAATCGTATTATTTTCGAACAGAACAACTAATTTCTAATCAAGGGTACACTAATGAGAAAACAGGAGCTGCACCCACGCACCGCCGTTATTAATAAAACTCAAAAAAACCAGTCTAAAAAAGCACGAACGGATGCCTTACTATGGCTTGCGGCAAATTTTCCCGCAGCATTTGATAATTCATTACGCATTCGTCCATTAAAGACTGGGATAATGGAAGACATCCTGCTGCACGCTGATAAGGCGCTGGAGGTAGGTATTTCCAAGAGTAAATTAAGAGAAGCTGTGGTCTTGTTTACTCGGCGACTTGATTATCTAGCCTGTTTAAAACTGCGTGAAATGCGCGTTGATTTACAGGGGAAAGATGTAGCAGAAGTAAGCGCAGAAGAAGCAGAGCATGCAGCTGCCAAGATCAAAAAACGAGTTGAAAAAAGCGTAAGAAATGCACGTAAGATCTTAGCCGAAAAAACAACAGGCCAATTTACTTCCCATCCGTTGCCATCGAGTTATCCCAAAGCGGCTAGTCAATCAGCTGCAGATGATTATTTACCTACTTATCCGGCTCGTTCTTATGCAACCCAAAACGCCCCAGTGCAACCTGCCCGTACGGCAGCGGTGGTCGTGAAACATAAAACCACCAGACAGTATGATCCTGATGCCGTGGCCCGCTTGAAAGAAAAGTTAGGTTTATCACGCAGTCTTGAAGAAAAGAAAGAAGTTGTCGATTAAGTTACGACAACTTTAAGATTTAGAGTAAATTTAAACAATCATAAAAATGAGAAGCAACAGGCTGGGCTGTAAAGCCCAGCAGCTGAGACGCGCTCGAATCTCCAAGCATCAATTTATTGGATTAGGTTCATAGCAGGGCTTTACCGTCCAGATGGCAGTTGAATTCATCGTGTTCTTAATATTTTGTTTAACTTCTTTTAGCTTCTCCGGCCTTGGCTTAAAATTACTTCTCTTTTCTTATTGAGTATTCCCTGTTCTCTAGGGGCTGTTGACATTTCTACTATCTTGGCCAGAATGAGTCGATTTTCTGTGCTCCGATGCTCACATACTTGATGTATGCTCCGCTTCGGTGCTCAAAAATCAACCCATTCTGGCTCAATCTAGCGAAATGTCAACAGCCCCTAGTTAATTTAAATTAAACCTTAATTATTTCCATGCTATTGGTGCCACCAGCAGTCCCAATACTTCTTCCTCGAGTTAATAACACAAAGCCTTTTCGCTTAATGTGGTGTGCTTTAACTAATTCATTAAGAACATATTGGTTCAAGTTATCGGCAGCAAATTGATGATAATCCATAAATACAGGAAAGACGTTATGTACCAGGCTTAAACGGCCAATGGTGCGTTTGTTTGCTGAGACGGCAATAATAGGTACGGTACTGTGTTGCCTGGAGATCCATAATGCGGTATCGCCAGATTCAGTCAAGGTCACAATTGCTTGAATAGGAAAATGGTTTGCCGCATGCATTGTGGCCATGGCAATGGCTTGGTCAGCGCGCTGGTAATGGCAGGATTCAGGAGCGTTATCATAGTAAAAGCTGGCATGTTTTTCTGCACTTAAACAGATTTTATTGACCATACTCACAACTTTTACCGGGAAGTGACCGCTGGCTGTTTCGGCGGATAACATCACCGCATCGGTGCCATCTAAGATGGCGTTTGCCACATCCGATACTTCCGCACGAGTAGGCTGAGGATGATTAATCATCGACTCCATCATTTGGGTTGCGGTAATTACGACTTTATCCAAACGACGCGCTTGTCCAATCATATGTTTTTGAATGGCAGGAACTTCAGCTGCGCCAACTTCCACTCCTAGATCTCCACGAGCAACCATGATTGCATCGGCTTCCTGAATGATTGCGGTTAAATGTTCTAGCGCCTCTGTGCGTTCAATTTTTGCAATAATGGGGATGTTGGGAGCGCCAAACTCACTCATTAATGCCCGTGCATGGCGAATATCGGTAGCATCTTTGACAAACGACAGACTGATGTAATCTACCTCGGCTTTAATGGCTGTGTGTAAATCACGTATATCTTTATCCGTAAGCGTTCTTGCCGCTAAACCGCCGCCTTTTCTATTTAAACCTTTTAGATCGGATAAAACACCACCTTCAATAACGGTGCACGTAATTTGCGAGCCAGAAATATGTTTTACTTCTAATTCAATTAAGCCATCATTGATGAGCAAATGATCGCCTATGGCTAATTCCTGCGCTAAATTAGGGTAGGCTACGCCGACATGATGCACATCACCTAATTGTTCAGGATCGTGGCAATCAAGCATAAAATCTTGTCCTTCAACGAGGGTAATGATTTTATCTTTGAAGCGACCGATGCGTATTTTGGGGCCTTGTAAATCAGCCATAACCGCTAGTGGATGCTGTAATTCTGCAGCAATTTGTCGCACTAATGCAATCAATTGTAAGGCGGAGGAATCAGCATGGGAAAAATTAATCCGTACCACATTGACGCCTGCGGTCAACATAGCACGAAGTGTTACCGGATCACTACTTGCCGGTCCTAGCGTTGCAACAATTTTAGTCTGACGTAACATTCTTGGCGCGCTCCTGCAAAATGGCAACGGCTGGCAACGTTTTTCCTTCCAAACACTCCAGAAATGCGCCACCTCCTGTGGAAATGTAAGATATTTGCTGATTCAGATCATACAGATCGATGGCTGCCAAGGTATCCCCGCCGCCAGCAATTGAAAATGCATCGCTTTCAGCAATAGCAATTGCTAAAGCACGTGTGCCGTAAGCAAATTGCGCAAACTCAAAAACACCAACTGGACCATTCCAAATAATGGTTTTGGCTTTATTAATGATCTCCACATAGTCACTGACGGTGACTGGGCCAATATCAAGAATCATATCGTCAGCAGCGACATTATGGAGGGATTTATTATAAGCTGGGCAGGTTTCACTAAATGTTTTACCGACTACAACATCGGTTGGTAAGGGTATATAGCAACCTTTTTCTTCCGCTAAATGGAGAATAGCACGTGCCTCATCCAACAAGTCTTCTTCATAAAGCGACACCCCAATTTCAAATCCTTGCGCTTTCAAAAAGGTATTGGCGATACCGCCACCAGGGATAAGATAGTCAACCATACCAACCAATTGGCGTAACAAGCTTAGTTTCGAGGAGACTTTCGCACCGCCAACAATAGCCACAATAGGTTTTTCTGGGGCTTTCAAGGCTTTTGCTAAGGCGGTTAATTCTCTAACCAATAAAGGACCGGCAACTGCAATAGGTGCAAATTGAGCTACACCATAAGTAGAAGCTTGGGCGCGATGGGCTGTACCAAAAGCGTCCATGACAAAGACGTCACAAAGACTGGCCAGTTTGCGCGCCAACTGCTCATCATTACTTTTCTCACCCGGATTAAAACGGACGTTTTCACAAACAACTAATTCACCGGGACGTGCATCCACGCCGTTGAGGTAATCGCTGACAAAACGAACCGGATAGTTTAAATGCTCTTTTAAGTATTCCGCTACCGGGTACAGGGAAAAGCGTTTTTCAAACCGTCCTTCTTCCGGACGACCAAGGTGCGACAAGCCCATAACTGCCGCTCCAGATGCCAAGGCAGCCTTGAGTGTAGGTAAGGCTGCTTGCAGACGTTGATCGCTAGTAATCATCCCATCTTTGATTGGGACATTTAAATCTTCACGGATTAGTACTTTCTTTCCTGAAAGATCGATGTCGCTCATTTGTATCAGATTCATTATTCTCTCCGCACAGGGGGTTAGCAATTCATCATCTTATATGCTGTATCTAACATACGATTGGAAAAACCCCATTCGTTGTCATACCAGGCAACTATTTTAACTAATTTACCAAATACTTTAGTTTGCGTGGTGTCAAAAATAGCGGATGCCGGATTATGGTTAAAATCAGAGGATACTAATGGCTCGTCATTGATTTGTAAGGTACGGCTTTGCGCTTGACGGACAATATCATTAACTTCATCTGCTGTTGTTTCACGACCTGCTGTGAACGTTAAGTCAATCGCAGAAACGTTAATCACGGGGACACGCATGGCAAACCCATCAAGTTTCCCTGCTAATTCCGGTAAAACCAGTCCGACGGCAGCAGCTGCGCCAGTTTTGGTTGGAATGATGTTGTGTGCTGCGGCGCGCGCGCGGTGCAAGTCTTTATGACTACCATCTAGAAGCATTTGATCATTGGTATACGCATGCACGGTATTTAATAAACCATTTTCAATGCCTAATGCATCGTTTAATGGCTTAACAACAGGAGCTAAGCAATTTGTGGTGCACGAAGCATTCGATACGACAACATCTGATGCTTTCAGGATGTTATCGTTGACGCCGTACACGATGGTTGCATCAACATTTTTTCCAGGAGCAGAAATCAATACTTTCTTGGCGCCGGCCGTTATATGCTGCATTGCTGCGGTACGCTCAGTAAAAAGCCCTGTACATTCAAAAACGATATCAATATTTAATTCGTTCCACGGTAAATTCAGGGGATTGCGCTCAGCGGTGATTTGAATTGCATGTCCATCAACAACGAGCATGTTTCCATCGCTAGTTACTTCTGAGGGAAAGCGGCCGTGGGTTGTATCATGGCGTGTCAGGTGCGCGGTAACGTCAATCCCTGATAAATCATTGATCGCAACGACTTCAAATTCATTTTGGCGGTTGTATTCAAAAATGGATCTTAAAATACAACGACCAATGCGGCCATAGCCATTAATTGCGACACGTATAGTCATACTACTTCTCCAATTTAAGGTGTTTTGCTGCCCTTTGCGTACAGCGGTTTACACTATTATTTATTTACAGTTAATGTTGCTAACGTTTTAACGATTCGTTCTATAGTAATACCTAGGAAGTCATATGCCTTGGCTGCTGGGGCTGATACACCAAAGCGATCCAGGCCGATTACGGCGCCATCGAGACCAACAAATTGATACCAATAGGCTGAACTGGCTGCTTCAATAGCGATGCGGGCAGTAACTTCCTTGGGTAATACTTGATTTTTATAGCCTGGGTCTTGGGCTAAGAAACGCTCAGCACAAGGCATGGAGACTACCCTAACTTTTAGTCCTTGCGTGCTTATTTGTTCTGCCGCAGTAATGGCGAGCTGAACTTCAGAGCCTGTGGCAATCAAGATGGCATCTGGCGTGCCAGCGCAATCCACAAGGATATAGCCGCCTTTTTTAATTAACTCGGCTGCGTTTACGCCATGCGGTAACGCGGGTAAATTTTGTCGCGAAAGCAGCAAAGATGTGGGTCCATTATGATGCTCCAGAGCACTTTGCCAGGCAACTGCAGTTTCCATTAGGTCTGCGGGTCGCCAAACGGTCATGTCTGGGGTCATGCGTAACATGGAGGCATGTTCTACGGGTTGATGGGTTGGTCCATCTTCACCAAGGCCAATGGAGTCATGTGTAAAGACGTAAATGACGCGCTGCTTCATTAAGGCACTTAAGCGTACGGCATTGCGCGCATAGTCAGCAAAAACCAGGAATGTGCCACCATATGGAATAAAGCCACCGTGCACGGCCAGGCCATTCATAATGGCCGCCATTGCAAACTCACGCACGCCATAGGCTAAGTAATTACCGCTAAAATCTTCATGGGTGATGGCTTGGCTTCCTGACCAATCGGTATTGTTTGAGCCGGTTAAGTCCGCAGAACCGCCCAACATTTCAGGCAACGAACGGGCAAAATGTTCGATGCACTGTTGCGAGGCTTTGCGCGTCGCGATGGCTTTCTCATTACGGCGACATTGCTCTAAGAATGCCTGGCAATGGCTTTTCCAATCGTCAGGAAGATCGCCGTTGATACGGCGTAAAAACTCGTAGTGCTCTATTGGATAACTTTGCTGGTAATGATGCAATAAGGACAACCATTGTTGCTCATCGCGTTCACCTTGTTCTACATGGCTCCATTGTTGATAAATGGTATCGGGGATGACAAAAGGAGCATGCTGCCAGTGAAAAAATTCACGAACTTTCTCAATGTCTTGGGCTCCTAAGGGGGAACCATGGGATTTTTCACTGCCGGCAACCGCAGAACCTAAGCCAATGATGGTCTTACAGATAATTAATGTCGGTTGGCTGGTATTCGCTTGTGCGGCAACAATCGCCTGTTCAATCGCATCCAGGTCATGGCCATCAATGGCTTCAATGACTTGCCAATTATAGGCCTTAAAGCGCATGGCGGTATCGTCAGTGAACCAGGAGTCGACTTTTCCATCAATGGAAATGCCATTACTGTCGTAAAAAACAATAAGTTTCCCAAGACCTAATGTTCCAGCAAAAGAACAAGCTTCATGAGAAATCCCTTCCATTAAACAACCATCGCCGACAAAGGCATAAGTATGATGATCGACCAAGTTGCAATCTTCATGATTATAGCGACTGGCCAACGCGCGTTCTGCTATTGCCATACCCACCGCATTGGCTAACCCTTGCCCTAAAGGTCCCGTAGTGGTTTCTACTCCAGGAGTATGACCAAACTCTGGGTGGCCAGGGGTTTTTGAATTTAATTGCCGAAAATTTTTCAGCTCTTCTATAGGCAGATTATAGCCGGTCAAATGCAATAGTGAATAAAGCAACATGGAACCATGGCCATTAGATAAGACAAAACGATCACGGTTAAACCAATGTGGGTTTTTCGGATTATATTTTAAAAATTTTTTCCACAACACGGTGGCAATATCGGCCATGCCTAAAGGCATGCCTGGATGCCCTGATTGAGCCTGTTCGACTGCATCGATACTTAAAATACGAATGGCATTCGCTAATTCTTTTGACAGATTCATGCGTTCTCTTATGCACGTACTAGGTGCGCTATTGTCGCTCAGAAGACATGAATCAGCAAGAAATCGAACTCATTTTTAACCATTCTTTTGTTAAAGAAGGGGCTGTTGGTGCTGACGAAAGCAAATCTTAGGGTTTTGGTGGCAGATTCGTACGTAATACTTTAAACGCTAAAATCGATAGCAAGGACGGTTGGTTTAACCTGCTAATTCTACAGGGGATTATGATTTATCACAAAAGAATAGTTGAACTTGGTATAAAAATTGAGATATAAGGTTTAATCGTGTTATTAATGCTAATTTTCGCGGCATGGATTTGCAGTCATAACTATAAGAATTTACTTGCTGTATTTTTTTTGTTAAGATTAGGCTTTAATTTATCTTTTAAACTTATTTATGGACAAGATGAATTTGTGCTTTGATATCCAATATGTTAGGACATCATGAACCCAGTTATACGACGTTTACAAAATACGCTTTTTATCGATCAGTCTCTCGGGATTGATGATCCTAATCCATTGAATTGGACGTTCTCTGAGCGCATCAAGTCACTTGCCCCTGAATCTTATCGTAAAATTGTCTCTTCCCATATGCTATTAAATATGGAATACAGTCTGTTGGGACAGCAGATCAGAGCTAATTGCTCAGGAGAGCACTCGGTTAGCGAACAGCACCTTACTGAGCAATTAATGGCAGCCATTTTACTGGCCGAGTTATTAGAATACGCCTATCAACATTATTTGCTTGTTCCCAGAGAAGTTCTGCGCTTGCGCGCGCAACAAGAGATTTATCGTAACCTCTTACAGGAAATGAATGTCATACTTCCCAATCAGTTGCCAGCAGCAGTAAAAGTTGAGGTAGGTTATTCATTTTCTCAGCAAATTCGTGGGCAAACCATAAATGCTAACTTATATCGCTTATTGCTCACTCGTTCCAAGCGGGTATTGGATCTAGTTGCTGGATTGCATTTTAGTGCCGATTGGTACCGTGATCTGATTAGGAACATGGATAAACAGATAGATCCATTTCTTCCGCATCTTGCCTGGCTTTATTTCATTCCCCGTGCAACAACGAATCTTTTTCTCCTGCTAAAACATACTCTACCAGGTCCTTGGGTGAGTGATAAAGAACGAACATTAGATTGGGATGTGCGCTTCCAAGGGCAATTGCAACGTCGGTGGTTTGAATTAGGCAACGACATTGTCTGGATAGGGGTAGGTTTGGTCAATTGCTTTATTTTAGCAGCACCATTCACGACTTATTTAGTCATCGTCTTTTTTGCTTATGACGTAGTACTCTCAGCCCTGCGCGCTTATATTGAATTGAATCGCTTATTTACCCTTCGTGCACAATACCAAGCAATGGCTCTTGCTCCCGAAAATAAGGAGCAAGAGGGACAGATAAAACAACATCTTCAGACACTAGACGACCAGATAACCTTTGAAATGTTGCGATTAGGCTCACACTTAATAATTACCATGGCCATTTTTCTGGCCACGTGTTGCGCTGCATCTTTGTTCGCTGCTATGCCAATCATTCCCATGATCGGAGCAGTCAGCCTTGTCCTTGTTTGTTTAATTAATTTTGCCTTAGTGCCTATCCTTAACCATTATCGCCCCAAAGATATGGTTGAGGTGCCGGCAGAGGGGATAAGGAAATTGGGTTTTTTTGCTAAGAAAGATGAGCCTAAAAAGAAACTCTTGGGGACACCAGTTGATTCTGATGAATGCGATGATGAAGAAAATGCCGATGATGAAAGTGACAATGTACAAGGACTGGGTTTTCTTTAGGGGCTGTGGATCCTAATTAAGCAGTAGAGGCTTTCGCAATTGAGTGCTATGCTTTTGTATCTTAGATCAATTTTTGAAGGTACAACATGTCAGCGCCAGTTGGATTACCACAATTTAGCCATATTGATGTCAATCACTTTAAATCTCATCTTGAGGCCATGTTAAAAAGCCATTTAGAACAGGTTGAGCACTTACTGCAAGAAAATCATTACTATACCTGGGATAATTTAATGTATCCTTTAGAGGATATGTCCGATGAATTAGAGCGTTTTTGGTCGCCAATGTCGCACTTACATGCGGTGATGGATTCCCCGGTTTTGCGTGAATGCTATGATGCCTGTTTACCAGCACTTTCTGCATATGAAGCGGCTATGGGGCAAAATCATCAATTGTATGAAGCAATTAAAGCCATTGATCTCCATACACTCGATCCGGTGCAGCAAAAAATTATTGCCGATGCTTTGCGTAACTTTCAATTATCCGGGGTTGCACTAGATGAACACCATAAAAAACGGTTTGAAGCGATTCAAACGCGATTGGATGAATTATCCAATCAATTTGAGCATAATATATTAGATGCCGCCCAAGCATTTACCATTCACATCACCGACTCACAACGGGTTGCAGGGTTACCTGAGCACGCCTTAAATACCGCGAAAGAACTGGCCGTAGAAAAAGGCCTCGATGGCTACGTCTTTACTTTGGAATACCCTAGCTATCAAGCGGTAATGAGTTATGCTGATGACCGTGCCTTGCGTGAGGAAATGTATCATGCATACGTAACTAGAGCTTCCGATCAAGGGCCGAATGCCGGCACTTACGACAATACGCCGTTAATGAATGAAATCCTGGCTTTGCGACATGAGCAAGCGCAATTGTTAGGTTTTAATAATTTTGCCGAATTATCATTGGCAACCAAAATGGCCGATTCAACCACTCAAGTCATGGATTTTATGAATGACTTAGTACGACGCGCTCATCATCAAGGTGAAGGTGAATTTGCGGAATTAAAAGAATTTGCTGCTAGTAAATGGCATATTGACCCGATAAAACCATGGGACATTGGTTATTTATCGGAGAAAAGACGCTTGGATTTATTTGCCTTGTCGCAAGAAGATTTACGTCCTTATTTTCCCCAACCTAAAGTAATGCAGGGTTTATTTGATTTAGTTAAAAAACTTTACGGCATGAGTGTTGAGGAAATCAAAGGCGTTGATATTTGGCATAAAGACGTACAATGCTATTGTGTGGTTGATGAGCACAATCAAGTACGAGGTTATGTTTACACGGATTTATTCGCGCGGCCAAACAAGCATAGTGGGGCGTGGATGGATTCCTTACAAAGCCGCCGCAGATTAGACGATGGCAGCGTGCAATTACCCATAGCGACGTTGACCTGTAATTTTGCCAAAGCATCGGCGAATAAACCCGCCATGTTATCGCATGATGAAGTGACCACCTTATTCCATGAATTTGGTCATTGCCTGCATCATATTTTGACCCAGGTTGATTACCTTAGTGCATCTGGTATCAATGGCGTGGAATGGGACGCGGTGGAATTACCCAGTCAATTTTTTGAAAACTGGTGTTGGGAGCAAAGCGCCCTAGCTGTACTCACCGCCCATGTTGATACGCAAAAGCCACTCCCTGAGTCCCTCTATACCCGTTTAATCGCAGCGAAGAACTTTCAATCCGCAATGGCGATGTTGCGACAAATGGAATTTTCCATCTTTGATTTTCGTATTCATCAAGAGTATCAAAAAAATAATGATTCCTTGATTAATGACATTTTAGCGGACGTACGCCGCAAAACCAGCATACTGCCTATTGTTCCTTATAACCGCTTTCAACACAGTTTCAGCCATATTTTTGGCGGTGGCTATGCGGCAGGTTATTACAGCTACAGTTGGGCGGAAGTATTATCCAGTGATGCGTTTTCGCGTTTTGAAGAAGAAGGCGTGTTAAACCCCAAAACGGGCCATGATTTTCTCCATAATATTTTAGAAGTTGGTGGTTCGCGAAAAGCCGCTGAAGCCTATAAAAACTTTAGAGGCCGCCCAGCAACCGTCGATGCCTTATTACGCCATAACGGTATTCGTGGCTAAAACAGCCCAAGTGTTTCCGAAACAAGCCACCATCGCCAAGGGCGATGGTGGCTGAAGGGCGCATGAGTGAGGCCAGGTACATCATCCTTATTAATTACAGTCTATCCTAATTTAGTGCTTACAAGCCTTTCTTAGTAGGGATCTCAACTATTTTGCCTAATTTAAGCAGAAGAATGCAAAACCCTGATTATTTTATGTTATACTTAAAGTGTACAAATTGGGGGCGACCTGGCTTCGACGGGGGTTGCAAAACCAGAGGTGCATGCCGAGAATGAGATCTCTCGTAAATCAGGCTCAATAAATATAAATGCAAACAATGCAAACTTTGATGATGTTTCTTTTGACGGGGCTATTGCAGCTTAATCAGATTAAACTAATCGACGTGTACTGGCCTTAACCCCAGTGCCCCGTTGACCGAGCTCGCTTATTGGTATCGAATCAACGGTCATAGAAGATAAGCTAGTGTTTTAATTTATCCCGGATTAAAATGCGAAACTCAGGGAATCGCTGTGTACCATCCTGCCTGTCGGAGAGTCCACAGTTAAATCAAATGACAAGGCTACGCATGTAGAACTGAAGGCAGAGGATCTGCGGACGCGGGTTCGATTCCCGCCGCCTCCACCAATCATTAAAACCATTTCTGACCACCAAAGACCATCATAAACCCAATGAAATCAATGCATTTGGCGGGTTTTTAATAATTTTTATGTTGTATTTCATGGTCTATCATTGTCTACAAAATGTCCCAAAAAAGCCCCGGATTTTAATTTAATGCCCCAATGGCGCCCCAAAAAATTGGGTAAAAATTAATTAATTATGCGTGAACCAATTGAAATAGAGTTAACGATAAAAATCAACTATCTCTTTAATAGTACTACTGTGAGCTTCTGTAAGATCTTTTCTCAAAATGCAACAATCACTTTGAGAGTAAATTAAAACTTCCAGCCGTTTTTTGAAATCTGGGTGGTTAATAAAAATATCTAGATCTTTGGAATATTCTTTGGCATCTTGCGGAAGATAAGCAAATATTGGCTCTTTCCCATTTAAGGGGGCAGCTATAATCACCCGCAGAGCACCTTAACACGCAGTCTATAATTTTCAAAATTCCTAAACCCATAGGCTCTTCGTTGTATCAGTTTCATCTTTCGATGGAACCCTTCAGTTATTCCATTTGATTTACTAAACCGCCACATTCTGGCAACTTCATCTTTCCATGCAGCTAGTGTTTTACCTAATGAGGCTAGGGCCTTAAATCCACTCTGTTTTAAATCAGTAAGCATATCCAAGAAAGTAGGAATTACTTTACGACAAGCCCTTTGAGTTAACGCTCTTTTCATTAAAAGAGAATGCAGCTGTTGCTGAAATTGATAGATCGCATCGATAGCTGGGTTTTGACTTAAAAACGCATCCCTCTTGGTTTTCTTCTCTTGAGTCAAGTTATCTGGCCTAGTTCTCAATAAGGCTAAGATGCCTCTATTGTTCTTTATTTCGCTGGAAAGCTCTCGATAAGTCATCATACATTGATGTTGAATTAAACGGATTACATGGAATCTATCAGCAACTATCAGAGCATTAGGGAAGTACTTTTTTACCATAGAACGATAAGTACTGCTTAAGTCCATACAAATCACTTTAACTCGCTCTTTTCCTGGCAACTGCTGCAGATAGGACTTTAAATCTCCTTCACTTCGTCCTTTCACCACGTCAAATACTTTATGTTTTCTTAAGTCACAAAAGGTAGTTGCAAATCCTTCTTTCTTACTAAAGAAATGTTCATCAATACCTAAGACTACAGGACAAGGTTTATTAATTAATTCTCGATGTTGCTCTTCATAATGGCGCTGATACCAACGTTCTATAGTCGCTTTGCCTTTCTTATAGCGCTCTGATAAGTCTTTTTGAGAGACTCCTCGGCTATGCTCATGAAACACCGCAGCCTGCGCTCGCCAAGTAGCGCGTTGATGTTTATTGATACCACGGAATTGTTGATTACCATAACGACCACACGCATAACAATACAACTTATACGCTTTAAACCTTAATATACTTCGTCTATGGCCTATTAATTCATGATGAACTCTTCGTATATACGAGGATTTCTTCCGTACCTTCTTACTTTGACAGTGGCTACAACGCGCTAAGCGGTTATAGCTTACATCTAATAATAATGGTTGATATCCGCTCACTTTTACTATGGAAAATCCAGGTAAATTTAGGATAAGATTGTACTTCGGCACTTTAATCTCCTTTTGATCGCTAAATCAAGGACTTAGTTTAGACTAATTCGATTAAAGTGCCCCCTTAATTGGTGTAGAGCCCAAATATTAGATTACATGTTTTTCCATCTGAAATAGATGAATATGTAATAAATGGCATTTGGGCCATAAATCTTTTGGGTAATCGATCCCTGCCAAATTGATGTAAAAATATGCCAGCCCTCCCAACGAATAGAGAATTCTCTATTCCTCCTTCAAAATGAATATAATTCATTTGAGGATCAACAGCATTAAGCAACTTTTCACAGATTTCTTTTCTTTCTAAATAATCTGCTTCGGCCATTTTTAATCCACGCAGAAAAAATCCATTTTTAATTCTTCTGGCTTTTTCATTGGTTTTTTTTGATGCGCCTCCCACAAATGCAGCACTCTTCAAAAATTCGTGTTGTTTTAATTGCAATTGAAGAATATCTAATCCGTAACATATTATTCTGTAATGGGCTAGCAGAGCAATCTTGGGAGTTACAACACCATCAAAATTATCCAGCTCATGAAAAAGGCTATGGTCATGCTTATTACAAAATCCTTTAAAGGTTGATATCTTATCTAAATCGCATGGTTTATAGTATTTTCGTTTTGCTTTAGATCTTATGTTTTCAAAGGGCTCATAAACAATAGTTTGTAGTTGGATTATCTGATTGTCTGCATATTTTCTAATGCATGATTTAGATAAAACATGAGAGCCAATAGGCGGTTCATTGCATCCTGGATACATACAAAACTTATTTTCATATTGAATGCTACTAAAATCTGAAATTAAGCCATAAGGTCTTGGAGAAATAAGTTCTGCTTCAGTCTCAACAGTCATAAATCAAATTCCAGTGCTAAATTAAAAATAGAGCTAAATATACACAAGACACAATCAACACTGAACCAAATAAGACCAACAGACAATAATTTTTTGTTTGCTTTGCCATATCATGAACATCTGCTACTGAATTAGAAATTACTTTTTTAATTACCGATACCGATTCATTTGTTGCCTCTTGCAATAAATGAGTCATAGCTTCTTTACTGCTGGCTAATGCCATATTGAGTATCTTTTCAGCTTTTTCCTTGGCATCATCTTTCCATTGAGAGGAAATACTCTCCATTTCCTCTCTGAACTGTGCCAGCATGGCCGCTTGTGCCTGTTGAGTTTCTTCAATCAATCTATCGTTCATGGTCTGCAGGATGAGAATTGGATCATCCTTGCTTAATACTACCCCATGCTTGACAGCGATCTCCTGCATAACTGTATCAAATTTATCATTCATTAGATCACCCTGGCGCTATCCAGCTGACCAAACAGTTGATCTCGAACGATTTTTAAACGTTGACGGGTCATAATGCTCTTATCTGGCATACCTAGTACTTCACCGAAGGTCAGTTTTTGTTGCAGCATATCGGTTAGATCTCGGCCATAGGTTTCTTTTTTTAGATCAGGAATTTGAATTAAGGCTGATATGTTGTCTTTGTTATCACGGTAAGCCTTTAGTTGTTCGAATGTCTTACCTTCATGTTCTATGGCTCCCCAATAGGGATTGAGCCAGACGACAAACTGTGCTTCATTTGCAAACTGGTCAATCAGCTGCGCAAAGCCATTAATGGTATCGAATAGGGCCTGGCCGCCGGTGATGACAGTATGAATCACCATTTCATGACCTAATTCCTTTAACAACGCTGGAACTTGGTTGCTGATGAGGTAATGCGACAGAGGTACAAACGAGCTGGCGCCGTTGTCAATGACCACATCATTAGTAGCGGGAGCAATCTTCTCAATGAGTGCATCGAAGAGTCGGGGATTGATTTCATCGCCGCTCATGACCTGTATATGGTCCACGTTCAAGGCTTTAAAGCCATGAAAGGTTGAATTGATGGGGTCAGTGTCAATGCATAGTGGGGTTTGGCCTTTATGTTGTTTGTATTGCGCCGTTGTTGCAGAAATAAATGATTTGCCGACACCGCCTTTGCCTTGCAGTGTAATATGTATTTTTGCCATTACAAGAGTTCCTCCAGGTTGGGCTTTGGATTAAAAGTAAAACCGCGAATTTCGTTTTTTGCTTTACTTTTAGCCTTTTCATCTTCCTTGGTGTTCTCCTGAATAGATGGCTTTTTTTCTGCAGCAATCAAACGTGCTACATAGCCACAAAATGTTTTATATGAAAATGAGATTTTTCCTTCCTCAACCAAAGTTTCCCAGACCAACTTGATGGACCAACCGTCAGCCAATGCCGCATCGATATCCTGTTTTAGCGCAAGAAAAGCGGCTTTGTTGACCGATTTATCAGAGCCTTTCCTGGTCATCTGCTTGGCTGCGATTAGTTCGCTAAGGGAATTTCCCATGTCATACCATTAGTTTATTGTTGTTCTCTTCGATGGTATGAAATATTTCACTGCACTGCAATAGATTATGTTATTTTCCCTCCATTTGTCGTAATTAAAAATGCCATTAAACGCACTTAAGTGTAATTTAGCGTAATGAATGGTAATTATCAGAAATTAATATGGTGTTACGAAAAATAACCTTGGAATTACATAAAATTACCTGATAGTATGAAGTGAAATGAACTTAAAACGCAGGGCAAGATAGGTGAAGTTAGCTAACCAGCAAGCTGGCTACCAAACCTCACGAGTCTTATTCGCACCTTCGGTGCTCAACGAAAAAACTGTGTTTTGAGATCAAATCGATACTCAAAGGATTGCATAACCACTTAATTAAGAGGTCGGCATCCTTATGGACGAGAAACTTAAAACATCCACCAGAAAAAATGGTCGTCATCTTCGCGTACCTGTTTTGCCTTCCGAAGAAATTCAAATTAAATCGAATGCGGCCACTGCTGGCCTTTCAATTGCCGAGTACTTAAGGCGGATCAGTCTCGGTTATCAAATTCAAAGTAGTCTTGATAAGGATTACATACTGCAGCTAGCCAAAATTAATGGGGATTTAGGACGGCTTGGCGGATTGTTAAAACTATGGCTGACTCAGGATAAACGTGTTGCGCACTTTGACCTCCAAACAATAAGAACATTGTTAAGTCGTATTCAAACCACACAGGATGCGATGTTTGAAGTGGTGAAAAAACTATGATTATTCGCCATATTCTTATGAAAAAAACAAGACTCAGCAGTTTTTCAGGTCTTGTCCAGTACCTTTGTAATAAACAAAACAAACAGGAGCGTGTTGGCAAAATCAGACTATCAAACTGTAATAGTATCGATCCCATTTGGGCTGTTCAGGAGGTATTGGCAACACAGGCTAGAAACCAGAGAGCGTCGGGCGATAAAACCTACCATATGCTCATTTCCTTCGCCCCAGGAGAAAATCCTTCATCTCAAGCTTTACAAGAAATTGAAGACAGAGTGGCATCGTTGATTGGATTTAAAGAACATCAAAGAATCTCCGTTGTTCATCATGATACAGACAATCTCCATATTCATGTTGCGATTAATAAAATTCATCCCCAAACCTTTAATATGATTGAACCTTATAGGGCATATAAGACCTTTGCCGAGGTTGCATCAAAGCTCGAAATTGAATTAGGTCTTCAAATAACCAATCATCAAACCCGTAAAAACCGTTCAGAAAACCTAGCTGACGATATGGAGCTACATTCAGGTATTGAGAGCCTGATTAACTGGATGAAGCGCAATTGTAAAGAACAAATCGACGCGGCCCAAAATTGGAGCAACTTACATAAGATTTTAGCGAAGCACCATATGAGAATACAAATCAGAGCTAATGGCTTTATTTTTTGTGATGAGGATGGTCTTACAGTCAAAGCAAGTTCTGTCTCTAGAAATTTTTCTAAAGAGCGTCTTGAATCAAAGCTTGGTGAATTTGAACCATTACTTTCAATAACTAATCTATCATCATCCAATGTTTATCGGTATGAACCACTAAACAAAACTATTATCAGTAGTGAACTCTATGCCCAATACCAGCATGAAAAAGCACAAAGCCAAAATGTATGTTCAGCAAAACTAAAAAAACTTGCGCGAAGCTAAAGCCAAATTGATTGATAAGGCCAAAAAAAGGGGACGAATGAAACGAACCGCTTTAAAGTTAATGAACCTTTCAAAAATGAGCAAAAAGTTTCTTTATCAGCAAATCAATAAAACCCTCCTGCACGACATTGAGAACATCAGGAAAAACTATACGCATGCTCGGCACAGTTTAATGGAAAATTATCAAAATAAAACCTGGGCTGATTGGCTGCAAAAAAAGGCACAGAGTGGTGACCAAGATGCTTTAAGGGCAATGCGTTATCGCAATCGAAAAAACAACAGTAATTACACTATATCAGGTACAGACTCTGTTTTTTCTTCTTTTAATTTTAGACAAATCGACTCTGTTACTAAAGAAGGTACTGAGATTTATAAAAAGGATAACGCTGTAATCAGAGACAATGGAAAAGAAATTGTAATTTTTAAAGGCGGTTCTATTCCTGCGCTTAAAAGAGCTTTGGAAATGGCAAGACAGCACTATGGTGACTGTATTTGTGTAAACGGCTCTCCACTCTTTAAAAAGATTATTTTGCAAATTGTTATTCAATATCAGATACCAATCACGTTTGCTGATTTGGATTTGGAAAACCAACGTCAAAAATTGAATTTTGAACAGGAGAAACAGTATGAACAATCAAGATCAAAAAGGCAAAACCATCGAAGAAGAACTCCAGGAAGCCATGAGGCTGTTGGAACAGCCAATGGAAATAGAAGGAACCGGGTTACAAAGCCAAACTCTTTCAGCATTGGACAAGGCTCGCCAGCCAAAGATCACAACAGCTTGCGAAACCTGTCCAAATGCGATCTGGTTCAGCTCACCGGAGGAGGTCAAGTGCTATTGCAGGATAATGCACATGATCAGCTGGAGCGGCAAAGACTCCAACCTGATAACCATGTGCGATGGGAAGTTTTTGGAATAAATGAGAAAAGTAAAAGCCGTAAAAAATAAATGGTGTATTGTAATAAAAGGTAAAGCTTTAAACCTAATCTGACGGATTGAAGCTTTACCAATCATGTTGAACCTAGGAAATATGAATTACATTGCTGCTCCTTGATAATCGCAGATGATTATAGCGTTTGGCAATTTTTTCAATTGTTGGTTTGATCTGACGTTTAACTCCATCAAAACCTAACTTGCTATGATTTGCCAAGTCATTAAAATCACTGAATTGCTTAGGGTTTGATGACTGCTCACCTGGTGCAAAAATTGGTAGAACAATAAAGCCATTAACAGCATCGGCAGCCTCTCCTGCCTTTTCTTTCCCGGGGTTGATACCTTTCGATAACTCCAGATGCTTATCATCATCAGCTGCTAGGATAACTGGAGTACGTGGATATTTTTCATGCAATGCTTTAGCTACTGCTTTAAGATTCCCTGAATCAAAGGCGGAAACGACAGCAGGGAGCTCGCATGCTTCTTTTATCGTTGCCGCGGTAGCATACCCTTCAGCAATGACAATGACCGATGCATCAGCAAGCTTTTCCAAACCACCCAACACATGAAAACAGCCCTCTTTTCTCGAGTCTTTCGCAAACCGCTTGGTTCCATCTTCGGCAATGTACTGCACAGTCCAAAGGGTCCCTTCACAATCCGTTGCTGGAATACAGGTGAGTTTTTTATCTTCATCAGTATACACCTCTGAATGAACTTGAATACCTTTAGATTGCATATAAGGCGTGGGCTCCACAACTTCTACCATCATGGATAATTTTTGCTTAAGTCGTAACGCGGTATTTTTTTGTTTGGCTTCAAGCTCACGTTGACGAGTTTGTTGATGCTCAAGTGCTTCTGCTTTAAGCGTTGCTTTCTGTTCATCAGTTAAAATGTAACCCTTATACTTCCAGTTAAGCTCAGCGCCAGTTCGGTTGTTTTTAATGTATCCTGTTGGTATACCATCTAAATAGGCAACATAAAATCCTGCCTTTTCCCCGTTTTTATCACCCTCCGTGGGTATACGATGCGGTTTGCCATCCATAATTGGATGCTCACCTGAAACAATAGCACCAAGGCTTACCAATGCAGCTTTAAATTCATCTGCAGGAATGAGCGCTTTATCCTGAGATTCTGTTTGAAATTCAGGAAGCCAGGCTTTGATTTTCTCAACAGAAACACCAGGGTTTGCATACCAACATTTTTGTACTTTATCCCAGGCAATACCTGGCGTACCATCAGGGAGTTTTCCAATTGTGGATTTGGCAATCTCTTTTTGTTTGAAGGGGATGCTTAGCCAGACCTTTTCAGAAGTGGTGTTGTCAGTCGCCATAAAGACTTCCTCTTTTAGTTTATCATCCTTGATTTCAATAAGTTCTGCCAGTTGAATCTCTTGAGTTTGCTCTAAAGCACACAGGTGATTCACTATTTTCTCTGCATCTGCGGATGCCCTGAATATTTCTAATGGCTCATCTTCCAAAACACGAATCCATGATTTGATATAAGCTGTGTGTTGCGAGGGGTCATGGCCTATACCAAGTTCTGCACCTAACAGCATGCTTGCAATTTCTGCTCTCAATTCTTCTTTGGCATAAGCATCTGAACCAAAGGGATGGCCTAAATCTCTGTCCAGTCTTGAGGGATGACCGCTCCAATGCCCTAGTTCATGCAGGGCGGTAGCATAGTAGTTCGCTGCGGATTTAAATTGCGGAAGATGAATGCTATCAGTCGATAACCTATAAAAGGCTCTGTCTGCCTCGGAGTGAACAATGGTAGCACCAGAGTTATGTAGCAGTTTTTCTGCTTTTTTAATTAGGGACCAATCTGGCTCCTTTGCAATGAGTTCGGGCATATTATCAATTTGCGAGGCATGAAATACCGTTGCATAAAACATCTTAGGTCGTTCAAGATTCACCTGCACTTTTAATGGATTACCATGCTCATCAAGCACAGGTTTACCAGAATCATCGTGTTGGGTTTGTTCTTCATGAAATTTCCAATATTGAATTGTGGTACCTTTTTCTCCCTTGCGAACTTGCGCATCCATACTTTGAGCTTGTTTGTAGGTTAACCAACGATTGTCATCACTTTGATTCACCATCAAATACAAAGCATTGATCCCTCGATAACGCTTCCCTGTGACTGGATTAAAAGGAACTTGACCATTACCTGTGCCAGGCTCCCATGGTTTTAGCCAGGGAGCGGTTCCTGTTTTCAGGCTTTCGATAATTTGATTGGCAACGACCTGGTGGTAAGGCATTTTAGTCATACATGGCTTCCATCGCATCCTCGTCATTGAGTGCATCTTCAAAAAATGCACCCATGATGTCCGCTTCTATTGGACTGACTTCGACAAGAAAGCCAGGGATTACTAAATCTTCGAATTTTTCTGAAATCACATCCATTAACTTGGTTTCGTGACTCATGTGGTTTTCTCCCGTTTATTAATTACCCATATGGGTGTGATCATTCCCTTGATTTGTCTTGTGTGAACAAGACCATAATATCGACCATCGAATGACCATTCGCTTTGACTGGTCATGGTCATCACTTCATTTTCTTTAAGCGAATAATCTAAGGTCCTCCATTGAGGTAAAGTTCGGTTAATTCCATCCTTTAACTTTGGCTTTGAAAAGGGAAGCAACGTTTGATTTACCAAGACCCCTTCAGGTGTCACAGAAAGAATATCGCCAGATACAGCGACCACTTTTTTCATTAAATAACCATATCCACCACAATTAAGACCATGGTCTATATAGCCTCTGTTCTTGGCTAACCTAAATGACTTCCTGTCATCAGGGCAAAAAATCACATAAGCATTTTTGAGAGACTCTGCACTGGTGATGCGATATAAGCCTATAGGAATGGATTCAGTCAGGTTTATCCTAAACCCCATGGCATGGAACAGTGCGCCTAAAGTAATAAGACTTATCAAGAAAATAGCGATGAAGACGGACAATTTTTTCATAACTTGATGATCTCATCGTCACTTAAACGAGCACGCAAAATATCTGAGTGTACCGGTGCCTCGACAGAGGCTCTGGCCATGAAGACCGGATCGTTAAAATAAAGCGGTTGTTTCCCATAAATCGCAGGAAACCCAGCAACATAAACCACCATATCACCGGCCTCTCGTATCAAACCATCGGCATCTTTTTTCGGTCCTGGCATTCGCAGACACTCATCAACGGTTAAAAGAGGTCTTGATACTTCCTGCACGGTTTTGGAGATTTGATTTAAAAAAGTTGATAAGCGTTTGCCACTGGTGGTGATGTGCTCTTTAACAATCGTCGTTTGACCTGTCAGCTTGGAAAGATGTTCTGCTGTTTCAACTCGGTTAGGTGGATAAGCATTTTGAATGTGGCAATTAGACGTGATGGTTTCATCAGGACCATAACCACGTTCACGGCTTTTAAGCTGATTAATGTCCTGACAAATTAAGTAAAACTTTAAACCATAACCCGCAACAAACGCTAATGACTCTTGCAGAATATCGAGTTTTCCAAGACTTGGAAACTCATCGATCATGCAAAGCAATCGATGCTTATACGTTTTTTTCGTTCTGACATAAGATAAACCTTTGTCATCAGATACACGCTCAAACTCCATTTTGTCAGCCAATAACCTCACTATCATATTAATCATGACCCTAACCAGAGGCTGAAGCCTTGCTTTGTCATTGGGTTGAGTAACGATATAAAGGCTCACAGGACTTTCATGGTTCATCAAATCACGGATGCAAAAATCAGAGGCGGAGACATTATATGCTACTACCGGATCGCGGTATAACGCCAGATAAGATTTTAATGTGGATAACACAGAACCAGCTTCTTCTTCGGGGCGGTCTATCATGTCACGGGCAGAGGCAGAAATAACAGGATGGGTTTTGCCTTCAATATGCGGGTATTGGGTCATTTCAATGAGTAGATCGGCAATATTAATATTGGGATCAACTAGCATACGGTCAATGTTGGGAAATGTGGCGGGTTCCCCCTGGTTGTTCAATTTATAAATCGCATGCAGAATAAAACCAACCAAAAGGGCTTGCGATGTTTTCTGCCAGTGCGTTTCTAACCCTTTGCCATCAGGATCAACCACAAGCGTTGCCAAATTTTGTACGTCACCCACCTCTGATTCTGTACCTACTCTGATTTCATCAAGCGGATTCCAACGGGCTGAGCCAGTTAATGTTGCTGGTTCAAAGCGAATCACTTTATTGTTGGCATGCTTTTGTCTCCAGCCGGAAGTCATTGCCCAAAGCTCACCTTTTAAATCCGTAATGACACAGGAGTGCTTCCACGATAAAAGGGTTGGAATCACAAGACCAACCCCCTTTCCCGAGCGCGTTGGCGCATAGGTTAAAACATGCTCCGGTCCATTATGGCGCAAATAGTGAATCTCTCCCTGCTTATCTTCAATAGCTCCAACATACACACCTTCCTCTTGGGAATGCAAGCCAGCATCGTTTAAATCATCCATATTCGCCCATCGGGCTGAACCGTGAAGGTATTCGCTGATGTTTTCTTTTTTAAAATGACGACTTGCAAACATTAGCATCATTAAAAACAGGCAGCTACTCATTACCATCATGCCAAACGCGGCATTAAAATATTCTGGATGGTAATTATGATATTTCATATTCCACCAAAGCAGCTGCCAAGGTAGATAAATATGCGCAAATGAAAAACCTAAACTGTCGTGATAACGAAACTTATAAGCCACATATTGTGTGCCAATCTCCAAACTGATTAAAAACCCCAGAATAATCATTCCGATGAGTCGGATGTTCCTCTTACTATGCTTTTTTTGTCTTACCTGTGGACCAATGGATTTATTGGGTTTACTCAGATTCATTGGCTTTCTCCAGAAGCTTTTCGATTGACAAAATGGCTGACTTCATCGTCGTTTTCTAAAGCACTGAAACTTCCTTCTGGAGCGCCTATCGAAGTAATATTTTGAAATGCACAATCCTGGTGTTCAGATGTTGATAAATCGTTTTGAGATTCTACCCGTTGGGCAATTGCATCAGCAATTTTCCCACCAGTAGTTTCGGCCACTGTTGCAGCTATTGCTTCCTTCATATTGCTTACCTTTTCACGAGCTACATCAAATGCTCCTGTGGCCAAATGTGACCCGAACGCGCCTGCAAATTTGGAAGCCTGTCCCATGGCTTGTGCCAAACTGCCAGTTTTAGAACTTACATTCCCCTCTGAGGCAGAACTTAAATCACCAGTACCTATACTTTGGGAAGCTGCTTTGAATGCAGAATGAAGAGCGGATAACCCTCCTGCACTCTGAGCACTGACAGCTCCCGCGCTACTTGCCAAAGCAGCACCTGCAATGCCTGCTGCGCCTAAAGCGCCACCCAGGCCAATACCACCGCTGCCTCCGCCACCGCCAGATACAATTCCGGCAAGAACAGGAGGAATTTTGTTGATAAGCACCAGCAAAAGAATGGCGACAATGAGCATCACAAACATTTCTTTTAAGAGAATGTCCTTTGCCATAGCGGCATAATATTGATCGACAAAAGACTTACCAATACCAATAATCAAAATCATCGCAAATGCTTGTAATGCAATACCCAACACCGTTTTGTAGTATTGAATCGCGATATCCTGAGTCCAGCGTCCGCCACCAAACCCTAATAAGATGATGCCGCCATAGGTTAAAATCCAGGCAGTAATCAGAATAATCAGCATGTTAATACTGACCAGTGCCAAAACGACCAGAATCACCCCTGCAACGATCAAGCCCACCGTAGTTGCCGCAGGGGACCAGAGGGACGAGTTATCAATTGCTTTTGACACAATATCAAAACCTACGTCAATAATGTCAGAGGGGGAAATGTGCGTATCAATTCCGGAGGCATTCGCTGCGAGTTTTCGCATGGAATCGATGATTGCAGTTGCAATGGCAGGTCCATTATCTAAAATCCAATAGAAAAAACCGACAACTACTAAAAATCGAACCGTTTCAGCCATAAATTCCTGAATATCCGCTCTTCGTAATGACATAAGCCCATAGGTCCATACCATGCTGATTAATGCCAAAGACCAAAAAAGGTATCGTGCATAACTTAATATGGTTTGGCTCCATGTAGAGGCCGTATTGGAAAAACGATACAGAATATTATCCAGTAAATCCCTGCTGTCCATGCTGCCTTGAGCATGGCAGCATACGGAAAACCCAATTAAAAAGAATACGATTATATGAGTGATTGTCTTTTTTTTCATAGGATTACCATTTTGTACCTGAACTTTTGGAGTAACTTCCGCCTTTAAAACATGCATCAGCTATTGCCTGCAGCTCATCGGCTGTCCTACCCTCTTTGGAGCTGTCGCAGGTTAACGATGCGAGATGCTCTGCCTTTTTTCTTGCTTTCATTTCAGTGCTGTCACAGCCTGTAAGTAGGAATGCTAAAAGTGCTATGGATAATCCTAATTGTTTCATTGTTGTCTTCCTCTTGTTATAAATGGGTTACCATTTCTTCCCTGAACTTTTATGAAAGGCGCCCGATCTAAAGCGTTCATCACCCGCAGTTTGTATGGCTTCTTTATTTGCAGCGGCTGCATCTTTTGTGGTTTGGGCGCTTTGTTGCGCTAATAAAAGCCCTCTGATTTGAAGCAATTGATGGGATTGATTGCTGGCCAGTTGCGATGCAGCTTGAAGTGCTTGTTTTTGCCCTTGGGCAGTTTGGGCGTGAGATTGCAATGTGCGCAGTTTCAGCGAATCATCTTTTATGCTTTGCTGCTGTTTATCGATTCCTTTGAGCATGGCATCATTAACTCGTTTTTGAGCAACAGAAGCCGAGATTTTACTTTGCCTTATTTTTTGGATTTCTTCGGGTGTACACTGGTTACTGCCATTAAAACATGGAGTTTTTTGATAATATTCCTGACTTTGATACCTATCTAGGTAACCCTGGAGGCTCCCAGCCTCCTGTTTGTAATAATCAATCGTATCGGTCGATTCAAGCAGGTTATTTATGATGCCATTAGCATTATCCCACTGAAACGAAGTGAGCGATTTGGTGTTATCCAGCATGTTTTGATATTGTTGAACCTGGTTTTTGTATTGATCAACCTGAGTTTTATACTCTTTAATCTGATTCAGTAACATTTTTCCATTTTGTACGTAATTGGGTAAATCAAACACGGGCATATTTGAGAAGGCATTAAATGTCCATAAATAAACAAATATGATTCGAAGTTTCATAATTTCTCCTCTGTTACGATGCGAACTGCCGGTAGGGCTTTGTAAAAGTTAGATCCTTTACGACAATGATGTTGAAACGGTAGCCCGGGCGAATGTTTATAGTTGGTGATACATTCAGATTTTTTGCTACCAATTGCGAAGTCACCTCACCCAGCTGTTGTCCCAAAGCCTGACTTAATACACTGCCAGCTGTAGGCTGGGTATATCCATACTGATTGGGCTGGTTTATATTTTGACTGTAACTGATTCCTCCGACGATACCGGACATTAAGAGAGCTGAACCATAAATTTGTATGTAATGATGATTAACCTTGTCACGAAATCCTGCATAACCTGCACTGTCAGCTCCCGGCATGGAACCAATATCCAAAGCTTTTCCATCTGGAAAAACAAGACGCTGCCAGGCTACCAGGACGGAGTTTTGACCAAAATTCACATCACTGGAGTAAATACCAATAAGCTTTGTACCTTGCGGGATTAAAAGATACTTCCCGGTTGGCGTATCATAAACGCTCTGTGAAACCTGACCGATGATTTGCCCAGGCAACTCAGAGGAAATGCCACTGATCATCACTCCTGGAATGACACTGCCAGCCCTTAATTCATAACGACTGTTGGGGTTCTCAAGTCGTGAATTTAAATGCCAGCGCATTTCATTTTCCTCGCCGCCCAAGGTTTGCGGCATGGGTCTGGTATTTTGTCTTTCTTGTACAAGTTGAAGTTCCTCTTTAAAGGAACCACCTACATCGACATCGAATGTTGAAGCTGCATTGATTCTGTGAGTATTGGTACTTTCTCTGGAATTCAGGCGAGGATTATCAACCATAATTGATGTTTTGGCTTTGACCGCCTCTTCAAATGCTTGAGTTTTTTCCTGACGAATTCGTTCCAGCTCCGTATCCGATACATTTTGACTATCCATCTCTTGCTTTTGAGGGGAGTTTTGATCCACAGGTAACTCAAGTACTGGCTCATGATTGATAATTAGTTTCTCATTGGAAGCAGGCATCACACCGGTTTTGTGATTTCCAACGATTTCATTGGCCAGATTCATGTTATTTTTCTTCTGTCCCGTGACTTTTATGGCCTCTGGGGTTTGGTTTTGTGCATTGGCTCTCTTATGGGCAACAAAGACAATGAGCACAACAAAAACGGTCAATACACCAATTGCGATCATTAATGGCAAGTTGTTTACACGCTTTACCCCTGCTGTTTTGAGCTTTTGAGGTGAGTAGTCCTTTGATAATAAATCGTTATTTGGGTTCATCAGTGTTACTCCTTATGTGACCATGGGCTGGTTGGAGCGATATTTTCTTTAGTTTTGACATAGATCCTGCTTAATGTTTGCGAGCCAATATAAAGACTGACTCGATAGTGATAACCTGACTTAATCTCATCAACTATATAGAAAAAATTTGCTTTTTGTCTTGGTTGGATGTTTTCAATCACTCCATAACCTTTGTTTCGCATTTCATGAATCAAATTAATGCCAAAGCCATCATTAACTTTTTGACTGATATAAAAGGTATTTTGAGCTGGAGGATAAATCCGTATGAGTTGTGATGTAGCATCCTTCGCCAAATAAATATCTTTGCTCTGAGAGGCAACCGTAAAATTTCCATACTGCATACTTGTACAGCTCGACAGAAGAATTACCAGCAATAAAACACTTAATTTCTTCATCTCTAGCACCTCGTAATGGAAATTTTTTCTTGAGAAGATCCACTTCCGATAATCAGTATTGCCTTATCGAACACACTATCAACAATATATCGGCAGCCTTGCAGACGATAATTGACCATCACCGATTCTGGTTGTTTAAACAAACCACCATTTCTTAAGACCAGTAGTGCAGGTGCCTCGCTTTCAGACATGGCTTTAGGCATTTCAATAATGGTTTTCACGCCATTGTTATAAACCCGAACTGGTTTAAATCGGGAATTGCCTTGTATCCTGTAATTGAAATTAAGATCGCCTAAATATTCGTTGGTTTCAGTGAATGTATTGGCTTTTCGACGCTCCGCTTGCATTTGCTGTATCAAACGCCATTTTGCTTTTGCATCATCTGGATAAGTAAAAGAGACATAGGGCATAAAATTATTTTGATCTGACTTTAATCTAAAATGGTAGGTTCTTCTATCTGTAGTAACGACTAGAGAAGTATCTAGCCCAACATCTCTGGGTTTGATTAGCAAGTGAATTTGTTGATCCATGCCTGAACCAGTAATGGAAGGCTCTACGAGAAAACGTGGATCGCCGACATTCATATCGTTAAGCTGCTCGGCTGGCTGCAACGCAATGTCGCAAACCTGTAATGGTGCACATACCACTCTGATTTGACCTGAACCATAAACAAAACTTACCGAGCCATCAGAAGAGTGGAATGGCTTGCTGGTTTTGTCACCTTTCTGCCATTCTTCTGCAATGCTTAAAGCCTGCTTTTCCTGATTCGATAGTACAGGGATGCTTTTAGAAAAATAGAAGTTAGCCAGCTCAGTGTTATCCACAGCAAAGCTTGTCAAAGGGAGTAATAAACTAAAGGAAAGAATTATTTTTTTCATGCATTTTCTCCATTCTTTAAGTCATAAGACCAATTGAAATCGCGGACATAAATCAGATGAGGGTTCTTTAAAATAGATTCATTGGATACATCATTGAGCTCATTATCCTGATACATTGTCACAAGTGCTTTCATCTGGGCGGGCTTTTCTTTAAGCGTTCCGTCACGGTTTCTTACTGTTTCGACCCAATCAACCTGCCAGGTATCCTCAGCTTCTTGTAGGACTGAGCGTATTTCAATGCTAACGATTTCATGAGCTGCTCGGTCAAAGGGATTTGAGTGTTGTTTGTCACTGTAAAATTCCTGAACTTTGGTAAGGGCCGCATCGTTTTGGTTCAAATAAGAATAAACTTGAAATACAGCTTTTTTCTGCAATGCAATATCAACACTGACCATTCGGATGTTTTCAATAAAATGGGCTGCAGCTGCTCGGTAATCATCGATACTTGCATCACCGACATGGTCTGCACGAGTGACTGATAGCGTATTGCCGCTGGCATCCTGTTGAAATACTAAGGGGATAAATTTGGACTGACTTCCAATTGTTATGAGTCCGCCAATAGCAGCCAAAGTGATTAAAAGACTACCCAAACTGACTAATTGCCATATTTGCAATGATTTCATAAGACCTGCAGTATGGAAATTCCAAGCTCTTTTGGCGTTGAGATAAGGATTATCAGTTAAGTCGTTTTTTTTCTTTTTAAGACTTAGCTTTTGTTTTAATTGGTTCATGCTGCTTCTCCAAATTGATTCATTGTGATTCCTTTTTCTAAAAGCCAATACGAGACCCACTCAGCGCCATGTTTCAGCTCAAGCTGTTTCATTCGTTCTATGGAGTCAGGATCTGTAGCACCCACAAATGCCATCGCCATTGGACCTAAAGCCAATTGGTAAAGGCGTTGTCCTTTTTCACTGACATAGTAGTAATCACGCTTAGGTTGAGCTGATGCAATGATGTCAATCTGGCGAGGGTTTAATCCCATACGTTCGTAGATCAGTCGTGTTTCAGGATCTCGTGCATACAGATTAGGTAAAAAGATTTTTGTGGCAGTTGATTCAACAATGATATCTAAAATGCCAGAATTCGCTGCATGCGATAAATGTTGCGTTGCCATAAACACCACGCAGTTTTTTTTGGCCATAGAATCAAGCCATTCAGCAATTTTGTTTTTAAATACCGGGTGTGCCAACATCAGCCATGCTTCATCGAGTAAAATCAGAGTTGGCCTGCCATCCAGTGATGTTTCAATGCGCCGAAACAGATACAGCAATACTGGCAAAGCAAATTTCTCACCCAGCCCCATAAGATGCTCAATTTCAAAGGTCATAAATGAGGACAGTCCCAGACCATCAGTTTCGGCATCCAATAAATGCCCCATCAATCCATCGATCGTGTACTGTTTCAATGTTTCACGGATGGGTTCATCTTGAATGGTCATGACCAATTCAGATAAGGTTTTAGAACCACTCTGATGCATGCTCATAATGGCATGGCCAATCTCATTGCGTTGGGCTGGCGTGGTATTTAACCCGTTTAAGGCAAGGATCGTATCAATCCATTCCATAGCCCAGGCTCTATCGCTTTGAGTGGATAAAAACTGTAAGGGCGCAAATGAAAGATGTGAGTATTTATCAGCAATGGTGTAATGCTCCCCTCCACTAGCCTTACACGTTGGATACATGGACATGCCTTTATCAAATGAATAAATGCGTGCATCCTTGTATCGTCGCCAGGAGAGTGCAATTAAACCAAGGTGAGTGGATTTACCAGAACGTGTTGGGCCAAACATAATTCCATGGCCTAAGTCTCTTACATGAAGATTCAGGCGAAAGGGTGTATTACCATTAGTGACGCAATGCATCAATGGAGGGGATAATGGCGGAAACAGTGGACAAGGGGATTTGTTTTCGCCTGTCCAGATGCTGGATGTTGGTATCAAATCAGCTAAATTCATAGTGTTGATTAAAGGTCGTCTGATATTTTCAACGCCATGCCCTGGAAGACTGCCCATAAAGGCATCCATGGTATTAACGGTTTCTGTTCTTGCTGTAAATCCCAAGGCATTGATGTTCTTTTCAATCAGAAGCGCTGCTTTTTCAACTAAATCACGGTCTTCATTCATCAAGATAGCAACCGAAGTGTAGTAGCCTTGACCCACCATGCCTGAGTTGGTTTCTGCAATGGCTGATTGTGCGTCATTCACCATATTGAGCGCGTCTTCATCGATCACGCCTGAATTGGTGTTAAACACCTGATCGAAAAAACCTCTGACTTTTTGTTTCCACTTTTTACGGTATTTGGTGAAATGTGCCACCGCCTCATAAGGATCCATGAAGATAAAACGGGAACTCCAACGATATTCAACCGGCAATTGAGTTAGGGCGGTTAGAATGCCAGGGTAAGACTCCATTGGAAAACCTTCAATCGCCACACACTGAATGAATTTCCGGCCAATTTTGGGCGTAATGCCCGGTATTAATTCCTGACCACCGATTAACGCATCAAGATAAATTGGATTTTTAGGAAGATTGACCGGATGGTTAAGTCCAGTGGCACAATAGTGCAAGTGTCTTAAGAAGTTATCCTGAAGCACGGTATTGTTATATTCATCACTATGTTGTTCGGCTTTCAGTCGTTCGAGGTTAAGGGCTGAACTTAGTCGTGATTCAAAGTTTCTGCAGGTTTGTTTGAATTCCTCTATCAGTTGATGAGTCTTTGCCTTTTGGCTTAGATCCAGTCCTTCGTCATCAAACATCAATTCCACAAAACGCTTTTGAGCAATTACCGGCGGATACCAGGTCAACGTAATCACAAAATACCCGTCATATAGGGTTTCCATGCTTTCAAAGAGTGTCCTTCTTTCCTCATCAATCGCATAGGAAATCGGATCTGGAAAGTGAGAATAGGCACGCTCACTATAACCTGGAGCCGCTCGTCTTATAGCGTCTACATGAACCATCCAGCCATTGCCCATGGAGGACATTGCCTGATTGATTCGAAACGAGACCATCTCACGAGCCTCATCCGTGGTATTGGTATTGTCTTCACCCTGATATAGCCAGGCTGCCATAAAGGAGCCGTTTTTACCGACAATCACGCCATCATCAACCACTGAGGCATAATTGAGTAAATCAGCAGTACCTCCTGAATTATGGCGATGCTTTTTTAAATGGTATTTACGGCTTTTCAGGCGAATTTCCCAAAACAGGAGGCTCAAAAGTAAAAGTCCTGTGGTGCTGATTAAAAAGGTGATTAATGCAATCATTGATAACCTCTTTTGTTTGCTTTGAAAGGAGTTGAACGGGCCGAATAATAAGCTTGGTAACGTCTTTGCCTTAAATATATAGCCCTCATATAAGGATCGGATTTAGCCATTAAACGAAGCCCTTTCAAGGATAGAAACCATATGACACTACCTGCGAAAGCCGCCAGCCAGTCTTGAGCTGCAAAGATTAGGATTGCTGATAATAGCCCTGAGAACATAACCAGTTCACGATCTCCGCCCATAAACAAACTGGGGCGGTTTCCGCTGCGTCGTATTGGGATGGAACGAAGACTCATAGCTGAGATTCCGTTGCAATGATTCCAGCAGATGGTTTAGAAATTTCAGCGCCTTTGCCAGTAATTGCCGTCATGGTATTTTGAGCTGCCACTAGAAAGGAGAGCACTAACACAAAAAAGACCAGGGATCGCATAAATCCATTTAATTCACCGCCAAAAATAAGGGTCGCGCCTGCAGCAACCAATCCAATAATGGCAGCACTAAAGGCAAAAGGGCCTGTAATGGATTTTTGAATTTTAGTCAGCCATGAATCGAAGGGAAGTCCACCTCCTGCAGAGGAAGCTGCGGCTGGATGAGTGATTAACAACAAAAATAAAACGATTAAGCCCATTATCCAGTAGTTTTTTTGATTAAACAGAGTCGTTTGATTCATTCATTTTCTCCTTAAATAAGTTTTTCGATGTTGTAATGACCGTTTACATAACCATGGACATTAATAATTTCTTGAATTTGTCTCCCCTGTGGAGTTCTTGAGATGTGCACAACACAATGGACAGCCTCTCCAATTAAAGGTTCGATCTCGGAGGGTGCTGAGGGATTTCTAGTAATGAGTGATTTCAACCGATGAAGCCCTGCAATACAGTTATTCGCATGCAAAGTAGCTGTTCCTCCCTCATGTCCCGTGTTCCATGCATCCAACAAGTCAAGCGCTTCACTTCCGCGAACTTCCCCCACAATGATTCGATCAGGTCTCATCCTCAGTGTGGTTTTCAAAAGCTGGGTCATACTGACATCAAGCGTGGTGTGGTATTGAACACAATTTTTTGCTGCACACTGGATTTCCCCCGTATCTTCAATGATAAAAATACGTTCTTCAGACGCATGAATAACCATTTCATTGATAATGGCGTTCACCAATGTGGTTTTGCCAGAACCGGTACCACCAATGACTAAAATGTTTCGATGTGAAGAAACGGCTTTTTCAATAACCTCACACTGTGCTTCAGTCATAATTCCCGATTGAACATAGTCATTGAGTGTAAAAACCGATAAAGCTTTTTTTCGGATGGCAAAGGTTGGACTTGAAACAACCGGCGGCAGTTGTCCAGCAAAACGTGAGCCATCTAGAGGCAGTTCTCCCTCCAACAAAGGCTTCATGCTGGTTACTTCTTTTCCATGAAAACCGGCAACAGTTTTGATGATGGATTCGGCACGTGCTACATTTATATTCCCTATGCAACGCATTGTTTCTCCAAGCCGTTCCTGCCAAAGTGTGCCATCTGCATTGAGCATGATTTCCACGGTTTTAGGGTCGTTTAACGCCCCTTCGATCAAACCACCTAAATCACGCTTCAATTTTTCTTTGGCACGGTCTTTAACTGTTATGCCTTCAACCCGATCTATCATTGAGCTAACCCCATATTATTGTTGAAGGTTCTGAGCAGGACTCATTTCTTGTTTGAATTTACTGATTAGGCGATCAACCACGCTTTCTTTGTGAGACACGCGATCGCAATACCATTCATCCTTTTGGCGCTCGCGGTTAATTCTGCGTTGAATTTCTTCCCGATGAATTGGTAGGGACTTGGGGGCATGAAAAGCCAGACAAACTTCGTCATGCTTGTATTCAAGCACCGTGCAGTAAATTTCTTCACCGATAATCACGGATTCCCCGACTTTTCTTGTTAAAAATAACATTGTGCTTCTCCTCTTTTTATTTAAGTAAGTAGGCTTTGCATTGCCTGATATTTTCTTCAACCACAACCCTGCTGGCTGGTTGATGTGCTTCATCTGAGACATAAAAAGTATTCCGCCTTTTGATATCACGACAAAAACTAATCATTTGCGGCAGGCTAGGCGGCATGTCACAATGATCCCGACAGGTTAAAATGGCCTGATTCAAAACCTCATCGCTAAATCGCCCCAACCCTTCAGTCCACTCTTTTTTGGCAAATTCCAAAAATCCATCGCTCTTAAACTGACTGCGCCATAAATGACCGTAAAAAACAGCAAAGCGGGTAAACAGGTTCTCAATCCGCTTGTCGGTAACGTTGCAAGCTGATGACGTTGGCTTGCTGGTATTCATCTTCTCCTGTACTGGCCAAGTCTCCTGCTTCTGGGTTCCAGAATGGGTCATGGGCTGTTGTTGCAGTATTTGCGCGACGGTTCTCATTCCTTTTCTCCTGCTTTAATTCGATTTTGACTTCATCTTCCCAACACTTTTGCGACAACCAGTTGGCTGGAAACTTCCAGGCTGGAACCCACTCACCATGCGATTCTTTCGTTTTACGGGCTTTGATTTGGCTCTCCAGTGCTTGCAACATGGTTTGTAGTAAATGCTCATCGGGATTGATTTGTTGAAAAATTTCAAAAGCACGCTCACGTGACCTTTTCTCGGGATACATAAGCCAGAAATGGTCGAATTGGCGTAATAAATAAATATAATTATTTTCTTTTATAAGAGGTGTGACGGCTTTTGGGGGTTCCACTGTGATGGGTTTTTCCGGAAAATCCTCATAAAACCCTTTATTTTCAATGGGTTGATCAGAACAAAATGTGACGGCTTTCTGTGACGGGTTTGTGACTACTTTATTTTGCGCAAAATAACCCAAAGTTGCTAAGTTGCATTTTAAAATGAGCTGTAATTCCTCTGATTGCAAACTGATCAAACCAACACGCTCTAAAGCAGACAGAGCACGTCGAACTTGAGCACGAGAATATTTTTCGCTTTTTACACCTTGGTGCGGCTGAATATAAATTTGTTCAGCAATCGACTGAAAGCTAATTCGCCGTTTAACGCCAACAAGTCCTGTTTTAACGTCCATGTACGGTCGTATCCCTCTTAAATAAGCGAGTTGTTGTGCATGAGGCAAACCATAAATTGCCTCAAGTTCCTCGCTGTTAACCATAAAATCCATGATTGATACACATTCCTGGTTGTACATCTCGTTATTGTTTTTATTCTGTGTTATCTTCATTTGAAAGATAATGATTTGTTAATTGCACTTAATGTGCAATTAAGCATGACGATATTGCACATTAAGTGAGTTGTCAATGGATTTATTAGTTATTTTGAGAAAAGGTATGACTCGATGATGAACATCAAAGAAAAAATTGGAGAGCGAATTTTTCAAGAGCGACAAGCTAAAGGACTGACTAGAAAAGCGCTTTCAGAGCTTACAGACGATTTAAAGCCTTCCAGGATTAACAACTGGGAAAGAGGGATAAGAACTCCTGGTCCTGAGGAAATTAAGCAGTTAGCAGAGGCGTTAGATGTAGCTCCTGGGTATTTGATGTGTTTGACTGATGACAAACAGGTTAAGCAGGAGTTTCCGTGGCTAGGGGCCTTAATTCCCTTGTTGAATGCTCAGCAAGCTTGCGATCCTAAACAATATATTCAAGCGATAAAGGAAGACCGGAAAAGTGATGCTATATCTTTTATTCCGCTTAGTCCTGACTTGACAGCTCAACTTGGAAACAATTCATTTGCATTATGCATACAAGATGACAGTATGACTCCAGAACTTAAAATTGGTGATATTTTAATTGTTGATCCGGATCAAATAATTCGTCCTGGGGGTATAGTTGTTATTCATTTACAAGATAGTAAAGAAGTCACCGTGCGCCGTTATAAGCAACTCTCGGCAGGTAATCCAGTGAAGGAGTATGAATTGATCGCTGTAAATGAGAATTGGGCAAGTATTCGTGTTACTCGGAGTTGCGGGCATAAAATAATTGGGGTTGTTTTGGCACTGATTCGAAAAATATAATTTAATGAACCTCTCCGTGACTTACCACAGGGAGGTTCATTTGTAGCTTTTACCAAGGTTTCCTGTTAAAAGGAGATGGGTTAAAGATTACTTGTTCCTCTTCCTCATCTTCTGTCTTTTTAGGTTCTACATCCTTATTTGACTCAATTTCTTCTTGTTTGGAAGGTTTATCTTTATAAGAAGGTTTAGGTTCCATCGAAAGTGGGTTTGGAGCAAAACGTTGCTCTTTTGTGACTTCATCCTTTTCTTGTGCTTTCGGAGTGGGTATGGGCACTAAATTATTTGCGAGCCGTTGGATAAATGCATCGTATAAAGCTAAGGTGGGCATGGTAATACGAAGAGAGAGTATGTTTCCTTCTTCATCTTGAGTAAGTTTTAAACAATCATCGGAAAGATTGTTCTCTTTTTTAAATTCATTGAATTCTTTTATAATCGCTTCCATGAATTTTTTTAATTCTTCTCTTTGTTCTTCAGTTAATTCATTAGGCTCACAAAGCAGTTTAATCGTAAGGGTCAATGATTCGCGATCACTATCAACCAGCAATTTCCCGTCAGCGATTAATTGTTCAATTATTTCCGGGTCAAAACTAGATTCTAAATCAAGCCCTTCACCATCACCCATTGAAGCAAACTCGCCTATTAATTCATCTGTAGACTCAACTACCTTTCCTGATTTGGTTAGCGATTTATCTTCACCGGAACTTGCCTTTTCCTCGGAGGTTTTACCAGAGCCACCATCACCTCCACCGCCTCCTCCACCATGTCCGAAACAACGACGGGTAGGGGCTATTTCTTTAAAACAAGTTCGACAGCGTACTTTTGCTCCTTCAGCAGCAGCTTCTTTTTTTTCTACCTCTTTAAGTTTTTCTTTTTCTTTTTTTAATAGTTCTAATGTGAGTGCGGCTGAAGAGGTTTGTTCTTTTGCTCCACCTGCTGTGGTTGGTTCAGGGACAGGCTGATGTTTTTCTTTCTCATTGTCTTTTTTCATGAAGGATACCAAATTTAAATTTATAAACATTATGACAATTATACACAAATATTAAATTATCTGCAAAAATTATGTAAAAAAGCGTTATTTTTTACATATAGTGAATTAATTTAATGCAAAATTAGCATTAAGTAATGATTTTCGGTTGCGCAAAACAAATTGGCACAAATGTCCTAAACTTAACTGTAAGAGAAAAAACAAAAATTGCAAGGTATGGGGTGAAATTAATTCATTCGGTGAAGGGGTGATGGGTATTAACATGCCCAGTACGAGTGATTATCTAAGAAAATAGTCGAGGTTTTATATGGCTGATACATGTACGGGCGGGACAGTAGCATGCTGGATATCAAGTCAGGTCAACATATTAAATAATGTTGCAAATAATTTGCTTCCTGTAGAGCGCTTGATTACAGGAGCTGCGTATCTTATCGGTTGCGCCTTTTTATTTAAGGGAGTCTATTGTTTAAAGCAATATGGCGAACAACGAACAATGATGTCGAGTAATACCAATGCTAAAGAACCAATAACTTATTTGTTAGTAGGTACAATGCTGATTTATTTTCCAACGACCTTTTCGATGTTCATGCAATCTTCATTTGGTTATCAAAATGTTCTTCAATATGCACCGGTAAACAGCGGTAATTCGACTCTTGATACATTATTTGGAAGTGGAAGTGTCGTTGGAAGGCCATTGACGATTATTATTCAAGTCATCGGCCTCATTGCTTTTGTAAGAGGGTGGGTATTGATTGCGCGCGCTGCCGGTTCGGGTAGCCAACCAGGAGCCACTGGAAAGGGGTTAATGCATGTGTTTGGTGGAATTCTAGCGGTCAATATTGTAGGTACTCTTCAGATGATTAATAACACACTATACGGATCGTGACGCGTAGAGTATGTGCACACTATACATCCTTTTGTGCGGGTCAAATTTAATTTTTTGTGGCTCTATCTCGCGTTATTGATGTAGCAATAAGGAGTTAATTTGTTTTTTGGCGCAAGATAAAAATGACTCGCTGCTCGGTAAGGTGTCAGTTTATGCCCATCTTAGTTGATGAGCCAGAGCGCCATAGTGGCCCATCATAAAAAAGCATTTAAGCTGTAAAAAAACCGTAAAAAAATGACCACCCAAAGTGAGCTCAATTTTTTTAGTTTAAAATGTGCGCAATACTCCTATATTTGTTTTTTTATTATGTCTACATCCAATACAGAAATCGCTCAAATTTTATCAGTGAACAAAACGTCTGGTGAATGGGCACAGCAAGAGTTTGTTTATTCAGTACCAAAGACTGAATCCGGTGCAATTGATTTAACTAAGGCCGAGCGCATCGCTGAAGGTGGGACTCACATACTTTATCGATTTCCAGATGCGCCTTTTGTTATTAAATTAATGAAACAAAATCCTAACCCTATGGAACTTGAAGAGTTAGAGAAAAAATATGCTGTTTTATATGAGTGCTTTGACAAAGAAGGGAAAAAACGATGCATTCGGGAACAACATATTACTCATCAGGTACAACTTCCCGGAAAGGAGCCTCAAGAAGCAGCTTTATCAATCGTTCCATACGAAAAATGTTTCAAATCTAAAGTTAAATTTGATTTTAAAATAGAACCTGCAGAACTTGATATTTACTTAATGGAGCACAACCAGGACTTATTTGATAAGGTACATAAAGCACTTATTTATAAAGAAGGCTCTGGAGTAGATTTTGAGCTTAATGATTATGCGTTCATTGATGAGCGAATCGGTGCTATTTTGCACCGTTTGGATAATGATCCTAAGCTTCGGGAAGTCATGATTGAATTTTTAAATCATTATCGTGATTTTTATCAAAGGACTAATATTATCCTGGATGCTATGGGGTTTGAAAACATTCTTTTTTTTAAAGACGAACAGGGTGATTGGCAGTTTAAAATAGGCAGTGCGATTAAGCACGATACTGGAAAATACACAAACGAGTTATTTGATGCATTACATTCTGGAAAAGAAGTCAATTTGACTGGTTTTGTTAATTTTACTCATGCTTATTTCTCACCGGCCAACATTAGGGCAGTTAATGTATGCGCTATGAAACTTGGTTTAGAGCCTGTTATTCATGATGTTATAATCGACTCAACCGATTTAGTTAGAATCGCTCAAGAATTATCAGTAGGAGAACGAATGCTTGCCTATGCGCGGCATGGTGATTTTGAAAAAATAGATAAAATTATCCAAGAGCATCGGGGTGAGCTTAGTTTTAATCTCAGAGATTTTTGGACATACTCTCTCATTGCTGATGAATACATCAATCATAGCCAACCACCAACAGCACTTAAAAATTATCTGGATACGGTGAGTCAATTTCCCGTTATATTGCCTGAAAATGAAGGTGATGCAAAACGAGTAGAAGACTCAAAAAAGGCCATTATAGACCGAAAAAACATGCATGATAAAAAAATAATGCTTCACCAGGAACTCACAACTGTTGCCCTTAATAAAGGGCAACTACAAAAAATAATCGATTCTGCGCATACTCCCGCTGTAAGTTATGCTTATGTTGAATCCAATGAACAACACCAACACGGATTGGTAAAAACTTCTCTTGCTCTTGGCAAAAAAAATGCTCAATCCACAGGTACTGAAAATACCGTAGGGGGTAATACGAGATTTCCAGCCTCTTCACTGAGTAAAATTGTATTTACTTATTTGGTGTTACAGCTGGTCAAAGAGAAGCAAATTGATTTGGATGAGCCATTACTTTCTATTCTGCAGCAAGAAGGTCAGGAATATGAGCGATTCAAGGTCAATGGTGAGTATCCTGAAAAAGCGATGCAATTAACAGCGCGACATGTATTGTCACACACTACAGGTTTGCCCAATTGGTCTCCAAATTTATCTTCTACACTAACGTTTGATCCTAGATCAGATCTAGGTAGTGGATATTCGTATTCAGGTGAAGCGTTTCTTTTTTTACAAACAGTCATCGAGACAAAAACGGGTAAAAATTTAGAGGAGCTGGCTAAGAAGTATGTGTTTGACCCCGTAAAAATGAATCGCTCTACGTTCAAGCCACAACCAGAGGACGGCAAAAATATTGTAGTGGTTCATACTCAACTAGAGAAACCGACTCCCATATTAGAAATAGAGCCACCACTTCATTCTGCCGCATCACTGCTTACAACGGCCAATGATTTTTCAAAATTGATGAGTGCTTGGTTGGATAGTATGGATGATCCAATAATAAAACAAGCATTTGAGTCAAGAGGTGCTTACAGCATCGCGAATACGTGTGGGTTAGGTTGGCATATTTATAAAAATAAAGATGCAGTCATCGCCTATCAATGGGGTGCAAATCCTAATACACGATCGTTTATTGCACTAAATGTTACAGAAAAAAAGGGCGCGGTATTTTTTACGAATTCAGAAAATGGGATGAGTATTGCAACTCAAATTTTGAACTCTCCTGATTTACCTCCTATTGGTGACATGCAAGAGCTCTTTAAATATATGAGTTTTAGTCAAAGTGATGAGGCCGGATGGCAAGAAACCATTGCAGGTAAGATTTGTGAAGATGAGGGTAGGCTTGAAGAGGCGAGAGATTATTTTGAAAAGGCCATTGAGTTAAGGCGTTTGGAATGGTCGAATGCAGTTCATCAAAACTCCTCTCCAGAAAAAACAGTATTTACCTCTCCAATGGAAACTTTTGTAGGAAATTATAACGATGAAGCAGAGATCTACCTAAGAGAAGGCAGCTTAATCTGTAGGCGTTTTAATAGTGAAACAAAGCTTGTGCGAATATCAGAGGCCGAATTTCTTCCTGAAGAGGATCCATCGTTCAAAATAAGTTTCAAAAGAGATCTCGTGGAAATCCTTTCCATCCGTGGTGATCAAACCTTATTGTTTAAACATCCTTTAACAAAACCTCAACTAGAAACGGAGCATGAAAAAACAGGTGGAGCAAAAGAGCAACACTCTTTAACAACCGTTGATTCAGAAAAAAAAGTGATGTTGCACGACTTGATGAACAAAGCCTACATTCCTGGAGTATCCATTGCTACTATTTCTGATGGAACACTTTCTTGGAGCGGTGCTCTTGGTATTTCTGATATGGATTTTGGAGATTGTGTTGATGAATCTACTGTATTTGAGGCGTGTTCCTTGAGCAAGCCATTGTTTGCTTATTTAGTATTAAAGCTAATAGAAAAAGATCAACTACCACCAGACTTCCTGACCCAATCATTGCCTGAAATAGATTATGGGCGCTTTAAAAGTGAGGACAGAGAAAAAGTAGCGTCTTTAACACCACAAATGATTTTGTCGCATCAAACAGGTTTGCCTAACTGGGAGCCTGGTACTAATCAACTTGAGTTCCAATTCAAACCGGGTGACCAATACCATTATTCTGGAGAAGGGTATCACTATCTACAGAAAGTAATTGAATCAAAAATAGGTAAAAGTCTTGAAACGCTTGCACAAGAATATGTATTTACACCACTTGGAATGAAAAACAGTCACTTTGAACGTGCTCGTTTTAAGCCAGGAACACAATTTGCCTCCCGTCATAATGAACTGATGCAGCCCCAACCGTATAGAGACGAAGTAACTGCTGCTGGGTCGTTACAAACTACAGCATATGATTATGCACAATTTGTCATGGCACTACTCAAAGAGCAAACGCTGAGAAAGACAGCAATGAACGAGCTCGTCTCAACAGAAAAAGATGAAACAGCAAGAAAGAAAGAGATCCCTCAAGAAGTGTTACAATCCGTATTTTGGGGATTAGGATGGGGTTTAGAAAAAACAGAAGAAGGAACATTGGCATTTCATTGGGGAGACACACTAGGCGCGAAGGCATTTGTTGCAATAAACCCTGAAAATGGTTCAGCGATTTGTTATTTTGCGAACAGCCAAAATGGGTTATCTCTTGTCAAAGAACTAGTAACTCCTCATGTTGGTTTAACAAAAGGCCTCGATTATCTTTGTGGCAAATATGATTATACGCACTATGATAAACCGGGTTACAAAGAACGACATGAAGGCTTACTGGCTGAGTCACGAGGCGATTATGTCACTGCAAAAATCCAACTGCTCAAGGCCATTGAATTGGAACCTAAATACACGGTTGAACTGACACAACACATTGAGTGTTATGATAAGCCAGGTTGGAAAGAGCAACAGGAGGGAATAAAAGCAGAATTAAAAGGTGATTATAAAACCGCCATAATCAAATTCAATCAAGCACTGGTGCAAGATTTAGAATCTGAGAAGCAGATTGAAAAACACCTCGCGTGGTTAAATGATTTGGACCACCCAATTGCGGTAGGAAAAGAAAAATTACAGGAATATACGGGCAAGTATGGGCCTCATGAAATAACCATTGAAGGAGAGTCACTCAAGCTTCAATCATTTGGACAAAGTTATAAGCTTATTCCTGTGGGTAAGAATATTTTTTCACCAGAAAACAATCTCAATTTTCGTCTTGAATTTGACACAAAACGAGGATACGTTGCATACCACTTTCTCGATCTTGCATTTCAGCCAATTATAGAGAAGAAACAAAAAGCAACTGCTCCTACATCAAAAATGACATTGGAAGAGGTGATGAAAAAAGCCGGTATTCCAGGAATATCGGTTATCACGGTAAATAATGAAGGAATTATTTCTCCACCACTCGTTAAAGGCACTGTCAGCTCAACCCAATGTGGGTTATTGAAGATGCCCGTGGCTAAAATTAAGGAAGAGCAAAGCAAATTCTATAAATCGTATTACATCCTTACTGAAGAAGGTTTGCTTTATTATAACAAATCGAAGGATAAACTTCATAAGATTGAGTTGGATGAATATCAGTTAGAAGAATTACGTAAAAGTTTTGCCAAAGATGAACAAATAGATATCTTGTCCGATGATCAATTAAGTGAGATTACCTCGATTACAGACCATCTTCACTCCAGTCCCTCCATGGAAGTTACTCCTGAAACAGTTTTTGGAGCTGCATCACTGAGTAAACCTGTATTTGCCTATTTGGTATTAAAATTAATAGCAGCCAATAACGCGAATGAAGCCCAACCTGGCCTAGGACAATTTAACGCCAAATTTGATTTGAAAACCCCTCTCTATCAAGTTTTTCCAGATATACTAAAAAAATTCCGCAAAGAAGATGAAGATAAGACCAAGCTTTTGACCGCAGAGATGATATTATCCCACACGACAGGGTTACCTATTACGCATGATGAGAGTAAAGGGCTCATTGAATTCCAGTTTGACCCTGGCACAAAGTACGCTTATTCTGGTCCAGGAATTGCTTACTTGCAAGAAGTCATCGAAGCATTAACTGACTCCAATCTTGAAACACTTGCCCAAGAGTACATCTTTGGGGAAAAAGCGTTAAACATGAAGCACAGCAGTTTTCATACGGATAAAAGTAAATCTCCGCAGGCAGCAAATAGCCTCTATACAACGCCAAGCGATTATGCCAAATTTATAGTAGCTTGGATGAATGATGAAGAGCTACAGTATGCATTTCAACCCATGGTATCCATGAACCATGATCATTTGCCTGGCAACTGGCCAATGGAGGTAAACGGATTAGAGCAGGATCGAAATCATGTGGCATGGGGTTTAGGTTTTGGGCTACAAACCGATAAGCAATGTGGGTGCGGTCTTATTAAAATGACAACAGATCCGAGCCAGTCCTCTTTTGATTGCATCGAGGGCTTATTGGAGGAGAGAAATGCGGTTATTCTATTTAATGATGCGCTTTTTTATGCAGATCAAACTAGTCGAACGATTAAGAAAATCGAATTGACTGAGAGTAATCAGGATGATTTTAATAGGCTAAAAGAAAAATGCACCGAGTCCTATAAATTAGCCGAAGGGAGTGAATTAAAATGGATTACCTCTGTAACAGGCCGTATCCATCGTGCAAGCAGAGCCTATCATTCCGGTGATATGAATGAATACAGAGCGTGGGTGGCCATGAATTTAGAAGACAAGTCGGCTGTAGTTTATTTTGCCAATTCACATAATGGCCATATTCTAGCAGATTCAATCATTTCTCCAGAAGTAGAGATAGATAACGTATTTAATTACTTTTTTCAAACCTATGGATTTGCACGCAATTTTGATGAGCTACAAGGAATAACTAATTTTCATGGGGTAAACTCCAATTGTTTAAAGAAAACTTCGCCTAAGATTGAAGAAAAACCAGATACACCTAAAGAATTAGAAAAAGGAACTGCTATGAGTGAAGAATCAGAACTGCTCACTTCCTCTTTACCAAAAGCAAAAACATTAACTTTAGGATTTTTGACACCAGAAAAAAGAAAGGAAAAAAATCAAGAGGATAATTATTGTGGATTTAAATCAGGGTTTCTCATAGGTAAGTCTTTTTACAACTAATTGCTTAGTACATTGGGATAGCTGAGAAAACTACTGTTAGGAATAAAAGGTTGAGCAGACGGATTTAAATAAAAGCGTTATTACATTTTGAGATAACACCATACCTATAAGGGAGTATACGGTGATGGATGATAAAATCTGTGAGCATTGCTATCCTGAAAAACGCTGTCATGTTAGAAGGAAATTTTTTAGTTTATTCGATTATTTTATATTCAATCCATTGATCTATTTTTTATCTAAAACGTTTCTCCTATCAGAGCAGGATTTTTTACGTTTCGATAATCTATTAAATAGGATGTCCATTACTATTTTTCAAAAATTAAAATTATTTACCAAAACCAATATCATTGATAGAAACCAATTTAATAATAGCGTACTTGCACTATGGGATGAAGCGCAACGAAGGGGATTAGAACTGTATAATTTTAAGGAGTCTCAATTACATACGTTGTATTTTATGTTGGTATTTAATAACAAAAAATATTATTTTACGCAAACCCCTATTTCTCTTCTTTATCAAAAAAATACGTACTTTGACGATGATACCAAATACGATAATAAATGGATTCTCAAAAAGGAATTATTAAACCAAAAAATACCATGTCCCGTAGGAAAGGTTTTTATTTCCAGTAAAAGCGCTTATCAATATGGTATTGAATTAGGATTCCCTCTTGCTGTTAAACCCGTATCCGAATCCTTAAGTATTCATGCCTTTTGTACTATTCAAACACCAAATGAATTAAAAGAGGCAATTAAAATAGTAAAACAAGTTGATTTTCGTGTATTGGTTGAACAACATATTCCTGGCAATGTTTATCGGTCATTAATTATTGATGACTCATTAATAGCTTGTGTGATGCGACAACCTGGAAGCGTGATCGGTGATGGTATCAGTACTTTTGCAGAGTTAATCGATAAAAAGAATAAAGCTGCAGCTGGTAGTAATTCACGCAAAATTAATATCAATAGTTACTTGAAGAAAGTCCTAGAGACTCAGGGAGTTACTCTTAACACAGTAATAAACAAAGGACAACAAATCTTTATTTCAAAAAAAGTGACAATAGGTAGTGGTGCAAAAATTAGTAATGTTACTGACTTAATCCATCCAGAGAACAAACTGTTATTGGAACGAGTACATAAAGTGCTCAATATACCACTTACAGGTCTTGATTTTATTTGTCAGGATATTTCTCTTCCATGGCATAAGCAACAATTTGGCATTATTGAAAACAATAGCTTTCCCTATATCGACTTGCACCTTAATCCTTCTGATGGAACGCGAATCAATGTGCCAAGTATCATTTGGGACTATGTATTAAATGTTTTAGGTAAAAGAGATGGCGATGGCTCGATTAAAATGGATTAAAATCGGCTAACGATCTCTTGTTTATTCACTTTTTTAAAAATTGTTCTGTGCTGTGAATGGTATAAACAATTAGATGATTATTAATAGAGCAACGCAAAATATCCAAATTATTGTACTTGTTATATAAGGGTATTGATAACCCTTATAGTTTTTCTTTCGAGTAAAAAAATCAATAATTAGCACAGGGGCAACAGAAAAGAACGTTAATAAGATGACTAATGCTACGGATTCTGCACCTTGCTGAAAAGGCATAATCCTTATCAAAAAGGCCAGTGTATCGTGCAAAAATTGATGCAAATAAAAGATTACCCCCACAAACAAAAAATCAAAAGTATAGATAAACCAAGAGGCAGCAAACAGTGGTAGAAGTAATTTAGCTCCTTTTATTGCCCATAGATTCTTGAAGGATTTGCTAAACTCCTCTGAAAAAAGAACCATAATAACACCGAAGAGAACAACTAAAGCAAATAACATTTATTTGATCCTTTTCTCAACATCGCTCAATGCTCCCTAGTGTGTACCCAGTTGCATTGATAAACCCTCATCTTCTTATGAATGTGTTTTTGACACGTTCGATTGCACGACGAATTTTTTGTTCAGGTCGCGCGCTAAATGAATTCCCATTGAAAAAATATTCTTCACCTTCAGGAGATTGCTTAGAAAAAAAGTAATTAAACACACAACATCGAGGTGCATCACATAAAACTGGATTTACGGCATGCCAAGAGGTTCGATTGGTTTCCATCACAAGCAGGCGATTAAAAAGACTAGGGACAACAATGCAATTTTTAATTTTTTCATCCCATAGTTCATAATTTCCACCATTTTCGAGTCGCCAATTAGGGGATACATAATAAAGGACATTTACTGTTCGATAGTGTTTTCTGTCTACATCATGCGAATTATCCAAATGAGGATTAAGACGATATCCTTTGAGTAATGTACTAATTCCACCAGCATATTCTGATGGATCAGGAATTTGGTTTTTAATCTCGGTTATCTCTTCAATCACAGCGACAACTCGAGGATCTTGAATCGCAGAATTAATATCTTGCAATAAACTGGATACATCTTTTAAGTGGCTGTATTTTAGCTTTAATTTTCCAGGAATATTTAATAGATGCATTTGGCTTGGTTTAGGAAAGTTAGCGTATATTTTTTCAGCAATTTCAGTTGGAAGGAGGTTATCCAGTGTAAAATAACGGGCAATTTTTATAGGATGCTCAAGGAAAAACTCTTTTTTCAAGTGCTCTTTAGTTTCATTTAATCTTTTTACGATCAGATCCGTTAATTGACTTCTTGTATTAGTTGCCATGTTATATTTTATATTTGTATATTTATTAAAATAATAGTCTATTTTTGTATTGCTTGGGGTTATATAGGCTATCTTGGCTTTAAATGACGAATCGGGCTATTTAAAATTCTTTTTTTAGATTAATTTATTATTAGTATGCTGGCATTCTATCCAAGCGAATTAGCATATGACTAGCTCTAACTCACGAGTAGGGTTGTTTTAGTAGGCATGCCTAACAAAATTATTTGAATAAAATTATTGAAATTAATTAGTCTTAATTATATATTGCATAAACTTTAAGAAGTAGGAATGATGTAAATGGAGTTTTTAGATTTTTGCAAAGCTATTCAAGAATCCGTTGAAAATGACAATAAAAGCAATGGTGTCCCAGAAAAAAATCTTATTTTGCTTGCTGAGTTAGATAAGATAATCAAAAGCGCTGAAAAGAATAAATCTCTCTGTATGACTCAAGCAACCATTTTATTTGAAGGCTTTTATCGTCATCTAAACACGGAATCACTGAAAAAAGATTTTCAGATTATCAGAGCCAAGCGATGGGAGCATCATTTCGGTACTCCTACAATTACATTTCTCCTATCGTATAAATTGCAGATTGATAAAACAACAAAGTTATTTGATGAATTAAGTCTCGAAGCAGAGTCACCTGTTGATCTTCCTTGGCTTATCTCAACAATTGAGGGCTTTAGTATAGATCATGATAATAATGTTGTTACTGACCCGAAAAGTGTTTTGAGTGTAGATGCGCCACTTACCAGAGAGACTACAGGTATCTTTACGAAAACTCATAATCCTTTTGGAGGTTTTACAACAACCCCATGTGATCCAGTTTCTCAGAGGTTCATTGAGCATGCAGCTTTATCAGCTAAGCATGGGGGTAAAGTATTAGAAATAGGAGCCGCTTTTGGAGCGGCAACATTGGAAGCTATTGCAAAAGGAGCAACTGTTTTTTGTAATGATATTGATCCGGAAAATTTAGCTGTTGTACGTCAGCGTTTCATGGAAACAACAGATGACTCCAGTAAATCATTAACGGGTGATAGTAGCAAATTAATTCTTGTTCCTGGTGAGTTGCCAAACGAGTTAATTGGTCTTCCTGAGAAACAGTTTGATGCTATTTTGATTTGCCGTGTTCTACATTTTTTCTCTGGAGCCAAGATAGAAGAATCATTGGCTTTATTATCAAAACTGTTAGCTCCAAACGGTAAAATATATATCGTTTGCGAAACACCGTTTTTAAGAAATTGGCAACGTTTTATTCCTGAATTCAATAGACGAGTAGAGAATGAGGAAGAATGGCCAGGTGAAATTACTGAGCCAGCAAAATTTGAAAGCAGTGGACGGGCAAGTTCATTACCTACATTTGTACATTGGATTACAAAAGAAGTATTAGATCGAAGTTTGTTAAAAGCTGGTTTTGCAATTGAACACTCTGAGTACATAAACAGAAGTGGTCAATTTCCAGAAGACTTGTTATTACCAGAGTATGGTAAAGAGAGTATTGGTGCAATTGGAGTAATTTGAGTGAGGGATTATGAAAGAAAGGATTAGCTGGTATGAATGGTTTGCTGCCATGTTAAAGGAATTTGTAGCTGAAACAGCAAAGAAACCTAAATATGAAATTGCAGATATTTTTGAATGTAAAAAAACAGGCTTTACAAAAGCAGTAATTAAATTGTCTGAACGACATACAAAGGAAAAAAATATCAGCGATATTATTATGGACAATGAATTAATTGAGAATCTGGATCCTAAAACAGTTCGAACTTTGACTTATATGGCTACGGTAGAACGATTAAAACCTGATTACTCTATTGTAGTTCAGCATATGACTCCTGAAGTAGATGAGTACTTGCTTGAAATAAAATCAAAATCCAAAGCAATTACTATAAAAAAATCTCCCTCTGAACTTTCAAAAGATAAAGATCTAATAGCAAAGTTTAAACCCGAGGATGCTAGTAGAATCGGATATATGGCGGGTGTTAGGGAAACAGTTAAGGAATTCGAATTAGTTAATAAAAGCAAATAGTTGATGTAAGGAGAGGCATTTGAGAAAGGAAATTTTTGATGCGTTAACTCGCAAAAAGCAATATAGATACCCTTACTTATTGCTCGGTCTATATTTAACTTTTTTGCTATCAACAGTGTGCTTGGCAAGCAGGATAACTCAGATCGGGACAATGCTTGAACCAGGTGGTATTTTTGTATTTCCGCTCACTTTTAGTATTTGTGATATTGTTGGTGAGGTATACGGATATGCATATCCTAGATTATTTATTTGGATTGGTGTTTTAGCTGAATTTATATTTTCTTTAGTTGTAATTACCGTATCTCATTTACCCGCACCCGAATTTTTCACGAATGCTTCAGCATATGAAATTGTGTTTGATCCTACACTCAGGTACGTAGGTTCGGGGTTAGTTGGTTTGCTTATAGGTGAGCTGACTAATGTTTATCTCCTTTCAAAGTGGAAGATTTTTCTAAAGGGGAAATTTTTTATATTGAGAAGCCTTCTCTCAACAGCTCTAGGACAAGCCCTGCTTACCGTAATTGTTGATATGCTTAATTATTTTGGAAAGCTAACCGATCATCAACTTGGATGGATGATGGTTTGTGGTTATTTATGGAAAATGTGCTGTGCAGTCATTATGGTTTTTCCTGCTTGGTTGGTAGTTAAATATCTTAAGAAAGCAGAGCAGGTAGATCATTACGATATTCATACAAACTTTAATCCATTTATATTCGGGTTACATGAAGAACGCGCTAGTGATTACCAACTTAATACTGAATCCGCGCTTCAATAAGAGTGCCGAGAATCCGATCATTAGGTTTGTCTAATTTTGTTAGTTTAAGGCTTCCATCTTCTAAACCCTGTCGCAGATAAGAGGTATTATTTTCGATAAATAATCTATTAAATGCGACTATCTCCTCTTTTGATAAGTACACTATTACAAAATCCCTATCTTTAGGAGTTTTACCTGAATCAAAGATTAAAAGGCTATTTTGTTGAAAAAGAGGTTCCATTGAAGCATCAGGCATAACTAATGCGAAAGAATTCTTGGCAATTTTTTTATCAATTAATATTTCTTGCGAATCTTGGGTTTTGACTGTTGTTGAAGGCCATGTTTTTAATGATGCCCATTCTATAACAGGTATTGTACTGATCTGTAAATTTTCCTTAACTGAATCAGGAATAACAGCAGGTAGAGGTTCTTGGCCGGTTAATTCGTTGATGGAAACAGAAAAATAAAGAGACAGTTCTTCTAATGCCTTTTTTCGTGGATTTCTCGTTGAACCCGTCAGAATATGATGAATAGTTGGTTGAGGTATACCAGTTAACCGAGCTAACTCACTAACAGAAATATTGCCATGTATTCTCATGAGTTGTTGCAAGTTATTGCTTAATGTCATCTCAGTCATTAATAGCCTAACAAATGAATAAAATTATTCAAAACAGATTGACTTAAATATAAAATAGTATGTATATTATCTTTAATTGAATAATTTTATTCAATTAATCTGCTAAAATAATCTTAAATAGAATAATTATAGCCAATATATCATGTTGTTGGTTAATCCACCAAATAAAATAGCGGGATAATTTTACTTTTAATGAATAAGTTAGCTATTAAACAAGATAGTCAAAGGAGTATTATTCATGGAGAACCATTCCAAATTACAAATTTATAAAGGAATTATTCAATATATTTTGGAGTCTACAAACTACACCTTAAAAAATATTGCAGATCTTTCAAATTCCTCAATTAAAAATATTAGTGCCATTTATAGTGAAAACTTCGTACCCCATAATTTTTCCTCTGAAATGCAATTAGTACGGTTATATCAAATGATTCTTGAAATAAATAGTCGAGAAAAGCAGCTTAAAAAATATTTACCTCTTCCTAAAAATTTTAGACAACTTAGTGCATGAGTGGAGTAATCTATTATGAAATGGATAAAATTAAAAAAATATTGCGAAATATCGGGGGACACTTCTAATGCAGTTCACGCTAAACGAAAGCGAGGTATGTGGTTAGATGGTGTACAATGTAAAGTGGGGCCTGATGGTAATATATGGATTAATTTAGTTGAGGTTGAACGATGGGTGGAAAACGGCAACAAAGCAACGAATATCCGGTTGCGCGTGGGATAAGTGTTCGAGAGTTAGATTCCAGTAGGTGTATTAGAATTGATTTTACGTATCGTGGTGTTAGATGTCGTGAAACTTTAAAAATTGAACCAACCAAAGCAAATATTAAATATGCTGAAAGGTTGAGAGGTGAAATTCTAAACGCTATTAGTCTGGGTACATTTAATTATCAGGATTATTTCCCAAATTCACAAAGGTCAAAAATGTTTGGCTATTCAGTGGTGAAATCTACTGTGGGTGAGTTGCTCAAAGAATATATGGAAATTGCTGAAAAAACACTTGAACCCAGTACTTTTAATGGCTATAGAAAAACATGTGAAGCACATTTATACCCAGCATTTGGCAATATTCCTATAAAAGATCTGTCATCTATGATTATTCGTAATTATGTGACAAAGCTCGAATTGACGCTAAAAACCATACGAAATATTCTAACCCCATTAAGAAATACTTTAGATCAAGCATTAAATGATGGAATGATTACATCAAATCCTTTAGATAGATTGGTTTTATCTAAGTTAGTTGATAAAAAAACTCGCAGCAGTAATTGGGAGGTAGATCCATTTAATCAGGAAGAAATTAAAGCCATTCTTTCGGAGGCTAAAGATCAAGCAAGGAATCTATTCCAATTTGCTTTTTATAGCGGTTTACGTACTTCTGAGCTTATTGCTTTAGAATGGGGCGATATTGATTGGTTAAATGGGATTGTAAGGGTATCAAGGGCCGTGGTTCTTAAAAAAGAAAAAGGCACCAAAACAAAATCAGGTCAACGCGATGTGCTTTTACTTCCTCCAGCACTAGAAGCACTGCAAAATCAAAAAAAATTTACTTTCCTTGAGGGGGCACGTGTTTTTTATAACCCTCGCACTAACACTGCTTGGGAAACAGACGGTCAAATTCGAAAAACCTGCTGGACTCATATTTTAAAAAAAGCAGGAGTTCGCTACCGCAACCCATATCAGACTCGCCATACTTATGCTTCTATGATGCTTTCCGCTGGCGAAAATTCATTATGGGTTGCGAAACAAATGGGACATAAAGATACAGAAATGATTATTAAAAATTATGGTAGATGGATTCCTGACACATCAACCATAGCAGGATACACAACAGTAAATGACTGGTCATCGCCATTGACTGGTCAAGTGAAAAAATAGTCTTAAGTAAATTTTCTTGATTGGGTTTTGATTCGAAGGCTTATTTTAGCCATTGAATTCACACAAAGCCCTTTAAATACAATTGATTAAAGATTCATTATTTCTTGATTGGAATTTGTTTCCGATGCAAATCAGATTATAACTTCTTCAACTCTTCAACTCTTCAACTCTTCAACTCTTCAACTCTTCAACTCTTCAACTCTTCAACTCTTCAACTCTTCATGCTCAAAAGCTGAGGCCATGCGATCAATCTCCCTTTTTGTCAATCCTAATTGGCTAGCAACAGCTTGCCATTCACTCACGGCCATCGCAACCTCTTTTATAATTTCAAGTGCTCTTGTTTTTTTTATCCGAAACTCCTTAATAACGGAAAGCGCCAAATCAATAGAGGCCGTTGGATCATCATAATCTATCGACGTTGATAACATCCGTGCTTTCATTTCAACGGGGGTTGGGTTGACATCATAGGCAGGTGACAACCTCCAACCTTTATGACGTTCATATAAAAAACCATGGTTTCTTAAATGATCGTCTGTGTTTGAAATCAATACGGTAAAGATGATACGTCGCCACAGCTCTTCTAAGTCACTGTTTGGACTTGCACCGTGTTGAGTGATGGCGTATGCGATTTCAAGATAGCTGTGGAGGTCATTATCCTTTGCGCCTAACATACTCATTGCAGATAAGAATGGAACACGCCGACCTTCGTGACGGTCAAAACGTCGGAGAATCAGTACCGGTTTATCCATGATTGTTTCGAGACGCCAATCGGTTGTTTTAATACCCGCTTTTTCTGCAAGGGTCAGGGCAACAGCTTCCCAGACAACCACGTTAAATTCATCATCTTTTTTTGGAAATTTAGCAATTGCAAGATGACCGTCTTTATCTCTGACCGATGCTTTTGGCCGCGCCCCACCAAGAGATGAACCTGGTGCCAATAATATTTTCAAATCTTCAGCTGTTTCCTCGTCATTAAGATAATGTTCCGTTGCAGAAAGTAATCGAGGTAGGCTGATTAAAGGTGGTATGCTTTCTTTATCTTTTGGGGTTAAGTAAGGCCCGCCATCTTTTAGTGAGAAACGTAAAGCGCCCTGACGAGCTTCATCATTAACGCCTAACAGATAATCGACTTCTGACAATGTTCTTGCTGTCTCGGTCATTGATTTAGCGCGCACACTTTCTGCTCGGCGCATCAAAACACGACCCCAGCGATCAGGCGCCGAATCACCAATAGCACCGAATAAAATCTGGTCTGGGGTGGTATGAAATGCGCCAGAGGTTAATTGAAGAGCTGGATCAAGAGCAAACTTTTCCGAATGTTTCAGCCATTCAGGATCATATTCAAAGGACGCACTTTGCCTTGCGCCACGCTGATGAAACCAGAGCTTGCCGACCTTGTGAGTTATTTCACCAAGCTCAATCGAAACATAAATTTCTTGGCTACTCATTTGCTTCCCCTTTATTACCTTGTGGCGATCTGATTCTTTTAGGAAGACTTTCTTCTTCAAGTTCACGCCCGACAATATCGTGAGAGGCATCAGCAACGCGTGTCAAATGCTCAGACATTCCTAAAACAAAAAGAGCAGACGCATACGCACCCATAGATACGTTTGGATCGCCTTTTTCAATTCTGGATAAAGTGGGGCGAGAAAAACCACAACGTTCAGACATAAGCTCCATAGCTATACGACGACGACGGCGCGCATCACCAATATTCTTGCCCAATATTCTTAAAACTTTCTGTACCGGAATGGGCAAATGTGTTTTTTTACTCATTTCTTAACCCTTAATGTATCATAATTTTTACATTATATGACTTAAAGTAAATTATATGTTACGTTAAATGAAGAAGCAAGGAACAGAAAACTTAAGAAGTTAATAGGCTTAAATGTGAGATCGCGGCTTATGATTTTAGGTGATAGAGAAACAGCATCAAAATTGACCCATTTATGCCCCAGAATTAGCAAGTAGAAAATTAGGCATATATAAATCAATAAGTTACGAGAAATTGTCGCGGGTTCGATTCCCGCCGCCTCCACCAATTAACCATCCAAGACACTCCAATAACATCCATAACCTCTTGTAAACACTAGGCTTAACGCCTATCATATGTCCACTATTGTCCAACAAGTACCCCCTACATCCAAACCATAGTGGGGGTATTTGTTGGGGTATATCGAGAAATAAAAAAGGAGATACCCCCAAAGTGGCTGAAAAGAAAGAAATAACGTTTCGTAATGCTAAGCCAGAAAAAAAGGCTTATAAGATTTCTGATGAGAAAGGCTTGTTTATGTATGTAACGCCACAAGGTAATAAATATTGGCGAATGAAATACCGTTTTGGTGGTAAAGAGAAATTATTAGCATTGGGGGTATATCCTGATGTTACTCTTGCTAAAGCACGTGATAAACGTAATGACGCCCGAAAATTACTTGTTGATAAAATTGATCCTGGCGAGCATCGTAAGATCATGAAGCAAGTGGCAGATGAACGCTCAGCCAATAGCTTTGAAGTGGTGGCTAGAGAATGGTTTGTAAAATACTCATCAAATTGGGTTAAGAGTCATGCTGATAAGATCATGCAACGCTTTGAGCGTGATATTTTCCCGTGGATTGGCAATAAACCCATAGCAGAAGTTACTCCTCCTATATTGTTGTCAGTAATTCGACGTATTGAAGAACGTGGTGCATTAGAAACAGCGCATCGAGCTTTAAGTAACTGTGGACAGGTTTTCCGTTATGCTATTGCGACTGGACGTGCGGAACGTGATTCATCCCAAGATCTAAAGGGAGCGTTACCTCCAGTAAAAACCAAGCATTTTGCAGCTCAAACTGATCCGAAAAATTTTGGTAAATTGTTGCGAATTATTGAAGATTATGAGGGTTCGCTGATTGTTCGATGCGCTCTACGCTTAGCTCCATTAGTATTTGTAAGGCCTGGTGAATTAAGGCATGCCAAATGGGAAGACATTGATTTTGATGCTGCCCAATGGAGTTATATCGTTACAAAAACAGATACTCCTCATATAGTCCCATTAGCTACTCAAGCAATTTCTATATTAAAAGAACTTCAACCCCTTACTGGTAATAGCACTTTTGTTTTTCCGTCTGCAAGAAGCAATGATCGTCCTATGAGTGATAATGCCATTTTGGCTGCTTTACGTCGATTAGATATTAGTAAAGAAGAGGCTACTGGTCATGGCTTTAGAGCAACTGCACGGACATTGTTAGATGAAGTTCTTGGAGTAAGACCAGACATTATTGAACATCAGCTTGCGCATGCAGTTCGTGATCCTAACGGGCGTGCTTATAACCGTACTGCCCATTTATCAGAGCGAAAAAAAATGATGCAGGATTGGGCAAATTATTTAGATTTACTTAAAAATTAATATTAAGAGAGTTGAGCATGGATTCTACAAATTTAATTCTTTTAGATAAGGATGAGGCTGAAATAGTTATTCCTAAAGCCTTAAGAGGCGAAGTGCAAGTGTATACAATTGATACTGGCAGAAATATTCCTCGTTTACTAAACATTGGAGATATAGAAAAGATACGGCGAGCGATTCCAAGAAGAGCAGAAATTATTCTGGAATCTTCAACTTCGGAAACAGGTTTTAGTAGGTTTACCCGAATTGGCTATTTAGATTTGAGTATTTCGCAATCGCAATATGATGTAATTTTCCCTAAGAATCTGCCTGCTGACAAAAATTCCACATTATCAAAAAGTAAATATTGGATAGAGTTTGTTTCTCAGGTGGAGGATGCTGTTAGAAAATACCCTATATGGGTGGAAAGCCATAAAAATAGACGAAAGATAACACAAGAGTCTAAGAAAAATTGGGTTAAAGAAAATATTGTTACAGATGAACGCAAAGCTGAATTTATAAAAAATGTTCTGACAGACTTATTAGATAATTGACTTTAAAATCAATAAGATAAATTTGTCATATATTTTGTTTCTGACAAATAATGTGACAAATTTTTACCTCATTTACATTAAATCATGTTTAACGAAGCCTAAGGAGGCACGAACATGATTAACACGATCTTAAGATTACCTGCTGTAAAAATATCCAGTGGGTTACCTCGAAGTACTCTTTATCTCCGAATTTCCCAAGGCCTATGGACAAAGCCCATTAGCTTAGGTGCTCGTATAGTGGGTTGGCCTGCTAATGAGATTGCAAAATTAAATGCTGCCAGGATTGCAGGTAAATCTGATGAGGAAATCCGTGCTCTGGTTCTGCAGCTAGAAGCTGCTCGAAAAATTTGTGGAGAAACCAATCATGCATAACAGAATGAATCGTTTCAAAAAGAAATTTAATCGAGAGCTATTGCCCAATCCTAGTCAATATTTTCGGGAGCAAGGTTTGAAGATCAATGGATATGGTGAATGGAAAAATGCGATTTGTCCTTTTCATACAGATACCAAACCTAGCCTGCGTTTACGGTTAGATTCAGGAGGATTTCGGTGCATGGCCTGTGGTGAACATGGGGGCGATGTTTTAGCATTCCATATGCGGCTTC
>NZ_JH413808.1:42204-52788 GCF_000162755.2 Legionella drancourtii LLAP12 | reverse complement strand
CAATGATAGTGCAGGCCAACGATTTGCTAATGTTGTTGCTACCGAGCTGCGGTTGCTTGGCTGTAAGTTGTGGCAAGTTAATGTGGATGCATTAAGCTTGCTCCCTAAAGGAGATGCTATAGATTGGTTAAGAATGAATCCCCTAGCGACTGATAAAGAAATTGCGGCTCTTCCCCTTATTGACTTAGTTGCCTTGGAGGCTGAGACATCAGAGTTAAATATTATTGCTGAAGCAGAGAAGCCTCCTCGAGAAAACCAAGCATCTACTATTGTAAACTTTGTCATAGAACATGTGGAATTATTTCATGATAAAAATGCCGATGTTTATGCACAAGATTTATCGACTAAAGAAACCCGTCGTCTAGATAGCCGGCCATTTAAAGATTGGTTGGTCTCAAATTATTATGAAAGAACTGGAAAGTCACCCCGTGAGCAATCAGTCCGAGAGGCACTAAGCACATTAGGTGGTATAGCACGGTTCAAAGGGGAATGTCATGAGGTACATATTCGTGTGGCTAAGCATGAGAATGCATATTACCTTGATTTAGGTGAATGTGGGCAAAGTTATGCAATTCAACTAATGCCTGGTGAGTGGAAACTAATAAACAATCCGCCTGTAAGATTTTTGCGTCCTGATACAATGTGGCCATTGCCTATTCCTATTAGTGGTGGCGATTTATCTTCGTTGTGGCAAATGGTTAATATTCCAGAAAACGATAGGCTTTTAGCTCTTGCTTGGTTAATTGAGTCCTTAAGGCCTGATACCCCCTTTCCTGTTTTAGAGCTCATTGGTGAACAAGGAAGTGCAAAAAGCACTACGCAAATGGTATTACGGCGATTGATTGACCCTAATGCTTGTAACCTTCGTGCAGCCCCAAAAACAACAGAAGATATTTTTGTTAGTGGTGGTGTAAATTGGGTAGTCAGTTACGAAAATATCAGTCACTTATCCGCGCAGATGCAAGATACTTTGTGTATATTGGCAACTGGGGGTGGTTTTGCAAAACGAAAATTATATAGCGATGCAAATGAATCAGTTATTAATGCAAAGCGTCCCGTGGTTCTGAACGGTATTAGTGCCGCGATCACCGCGCAAGATTTAATTGATCGAGCCATTTCAATTGAAACTCCAGTTATCACTAAAAGAACGGAGATAAACGAAATTTTATGTACTTATGAAGAAAAACATCCAATATTATTAGGTGCGCTTTTGGACATTTTTGCCCAGTCACTTACACGTCTAACCGCAATTAAATTACCTTCAAAAAATTGTCCACGGTTAATTGAGTTTACGCGGCTGGGAATGGCAATTGCTGAAGTAGTTGGCCAAACTAGCGATAAGTTCTTGGAGGCTTTTAATGCCTGTCGTCATGAATCGATTGCCCGTACAATTGATGCCAGTCCTGCAGCATCGGCATTAATTGAATGGTTTGAAAAGCGTAACCGCCAACGAACTGATTTACCTCTTAAAGTATTATTTGCACAGGTAGAAGGTTTTAAACCTAATGGTTCCGATAGTTGGCCAAGATCACCCAAAGGTTTTGGCGATGCGTTACGACGAGCAGCACCTGCCTTACGGCAAATAGGAATTGAGTGTCGTAGTTTAGGGAAAGTGGGTAGCTATATTTCTTGGGAAATTAGGCAATGTGATTAATTGTCATATCAATGTCTTCATGTCTTGCATGTCTTTAAGAAAGACTTCAAGACTTGTAAGACATGAATATGAAACTTTTTCCTGTGATAAATTGGAACAATGATGGGTGTATTAATAGTTACTTATAAGTGACTAAAATACATAGATATTACGAGACTAAATGGCATTTTTTTTATAAAATATTGGTTAGGTTTGTAGCCGTTAATATGATGAAACAGGGAGGTTAAAATGGCCAAAACATCATCAAAAATAGGACGCCCCACGAAATATAACTCTGAATTGGCGGAAGAAATATGCAACGTTATTGCTTCTACAAGCAAAGGGACTAAAGTTCTATGTAAAGAAAATATGCATTGGCCTTGCCAAGATACCTTATTCGCTTGGTTAAAAAAATACCCTGAATTTTCCGAGCAGTACGCGCAAGCAAAGATATGCCAAATAGAACTTCTGATTGATGAGATACTGGAAATTGCTGATGATGAATCGAATGATTGTTTTATTGATGAAGATGGGAAGCCCGTATCAAATAATTCTGTTGTAAATAGGGCTAGATTAAAAATTGATACCCGTAAATGGTTAGCATCTAAGCTAGTTCCGAAGGTTTATGGTAATAAAATTGGCATTGAGAGTGATAGCAGTATGTCGGAGGAACTACGAAAGTTAAGTGCTGATCTTGAAGTTAAATATAGTCGTGACTATTAAACCGTGGTTGATTAGCGAATGTAAAACTTATTTAAGTTGAATCACATTTTAGTTTTTACACAGTGACAGTAGCTTTTATTTTGGTTTATATGACTCTTTCTATCAGAAGGATGTAATGTAAACCAGATAGTCTGTAATAAAGACATAACAGATAAAATTATTAAGAGCTAAAGTTTTCTATTCATAGAACAAGATAACTTACTCATATCATTCGAGCTACTACTCATAGTGACCTCATAAGTGTTATACAAGCGAAACGTGTGCATTAAGTGCATTTTTAAATTTTTTCAATTGAAGTTACAACCATTCTTGTTTAATTCGACACGCCTATGCTAACATCACACACCCAATAAGTGGCATTAATTGTGTTTTAAAGAGAAAATTTTAGCCGTTCTCTGCCTCAATGTTGCAAGGATGCAATAGTTACTTCCTAGGATGGACTCAGATCAACCATTTATATTCTGAGGCACCGTCGTCTTAACGTCTTCAATTTAGTACATCATCTAATGATTGCATCCGTTTCATTAAATCGACCAGAGGGAAATATGATTTTAAATTCCAATTTAAAGCAACAGAATGAAGATCAAATTATGGCTAGCATTGACGAACTACTGCAAATGCCAAATCGCTCACTAATTACTATCGCTGGCCGCAGTGGGCACGGGAGATCATTTTTTGCATTGTATTTAATGGATAAATTAATTGAAGCACAACTTCATAAACAAGCCTTGTATTTTAATCTTGAGATGCCTAGCGAAGTAATATTTGAACGACACGCACTCTTACTAGGAGCACAAGGTAATTCGTTCAAAGAAATTATGCTTAACGCACGTCCTAAGCTTACTCTAAAAAATGTTGGTGTAGTTAGTAACCCATACATAACCAGCAGTGAGATTGCATCAGTATGTACAGAAGCAGCTACTAGGGATGAAATTGGAGTGATTGTGGTTGATGGGATTGATATTGTACACATGAATGACAAATATCCCAAAGAAGCAATTGCTGAGAAACTTGCTGCGTTAGCAATGGAATTAAACTGTATAATAATTACCACTATCCCAGCTAACACCTTTGACATTGAAAAAAATAGGCTGATTGGAAATCGTTCTCCCTTACCACGGGAGGTAGAAGAATCTATTGGTACTTTTCAAGCATCGAATTGGTGGTTAAGTATTGATCGACCACAATTGGATACTGAGGATCGTTTATATAAAGGTTTATTTCAAGTTAGATGCCAAAAGAACCAAAGTACGGGTAATTTATTCAGCTTAGATTTGACTTTTGTAAACGGACGGTTTAGTTGAATAGTCAGCTATCTTTACTAGATAGGCTAAGGCGTTAGCCTAGTTAATATGGGGGGGTATGTCCCCTTGCCGAGCCCCCCCTTGGATAAATGGAGCCTCCTCTCACTTGAGAACCAGAGCATTTTTTTATCGCATGCTACTTATTGGGTGTGGAACTAATAGGGTGTGATCGACTTTACTTTCAAAATGAAAGTAAAACACCAAAACCTTATCAAAATCGGTGAAAAAATCCGAACACTACGGACTTCTGAAGGCTATTCACAGGAAGAGATTGCTGACGCTTCAGGTATGGGGCGTACTTATATGGGACGAGTTGAGCGTGGCGAGCAAAATATTTCCATACAGAATCTAATACAAATTGCTTTTGCATTGAACGTTGAAGTGGGTGTATTGGTTCCTGCATTGTCTGAATTGATCAATCCTGCTATTAACAAATTGTAGGTTAATTTCTGGGTAAACCAAATTGGTAATGGTGGCTTTAATCTTGTAGCCTATTCAGTCGCTCTTCCACTGTACTCTTCTATGTTAATAACAGTCTCATACAAACCAACACTTTCATTTTCATGTCGGTTAATACCTGTGTACGTTAGGCTTGCGTCTTCATAGCGTTTGAATTTGTAAACAGCATCATTCATGAGTGCGCTGTTAAATACCCCTAAACTAACCAGAAGCTCAAAGTCTTTAACGTTTAAACCAGTCACTTTTTTGAAAAGTCCAGGCTCAAGCTGAGTAATCACATCTTTAAGAGTTCTTTCTCTATAATCGGTCAAGTACATGAATACGGGGATGCGTGTAGCAAACTTAATCAATTTATCCTGAATTTGCTTGCGTACTCGTTTGTATTCTTTCTCGTTAGAGGTTAGCTCGCGCTTTTCTTTTGAATTGAGTTCGCGTTCACTTGCTTCTTTTTTGACTCTTTGGACTGCTTCTGATTTGTTAATGATTGTTTCAATATCTTGATTAAGTGTTCTAAATCCTTCAATGCGCATTAATGCATCCATAGCGTCCTTGCTATTCATTAGTCGTTTAAGCGTGTCGTTATCGACATTAACCAGTAACGCGCTCTCCCAACGGGGTGCCAATAAAGTTGCTGTAGTACCACTCATGGCCATATCTAGAACACCTGCCGCGTTAATTTGCTTCATTGAGCTGCCATCATAAGCTAGAACAGGCAAAAAATGGATGAATTCTTCTACGTTTTTCTCTGGACTTGAGCCATTGATGTTGAGACGGCAGCTATAATCAGCGATCTGGCGCAACGCACGATCTGGCGCAAAATCGAAAACATAGCACTCTTTCTTAATAATTTCTTGTTTATTAGGAGATTTCCTATCTGGATTGTTAATCACCCAAGGTGTTTGGACTCTAAAAGCAGCTTGGAAATAAGTTTCAGGACTAGAGCAATTACGGAGCATAAAAATTCCTGTCCAGGGTTTAACAGATACTCCTGTGGTCAATTTTCCACAAGATAGTGTGATTGTTTTGGTTTCAAGAGGGTTCTCCATAGCTTGAGCAACAGGGGGAATCGCATCAACCCCGATGCCAGCACTAGCACCTGCCGCTACTATAATTTTATACGCATGATAAAATCTATTTTGCTTCTGACCCAGTAGATTTTTCATGGCATAGCAAGATGCAACAGAGGGAAGAAACCAAAATGTATGTGATAAGAGTGCAAGTAATCTAACATCCGAGAATGGCATTGGAGGCTTTTCTATACCTAGCTTTAGATTATCAACGGCCACTTCAAGGAAATTCCCTCGAATCAGATTAAGCCATTTCTGTATTTCATCTTCATATTTAAATTTAGCGGTAGTCCTTTCTCCTGTAGCTGAAAAAAATGTATTTAAATCAAACTGATTAAATTCGCCTTTCATTGCAATGTCACGAATGACATCAGGTAATTGATAAGTTAACATGACTATCCGTGGCAGAGAATCGTATGGATTAGGTTCTCGATGCCATTCTTTCTTTGCACGCTGTTCATCTGAATAAGTCCAGTTGTATATTTGTTCTTCAATAAATTCACCGGATGCGATTGCACGAAAGGGTGTTCCAGAAAGGTATAAATAAGCTGATGTTGTGATTGGCATATTGTTTTCATCAAAAAAATCCATACCATCCCCTTCAGCATATCGAGCTTCTTTTTTGTCCTCTGACCCGAATAGATCTTTAGCCCCCTCTCTCCATGCACCATAATGGTATTCATCAAAAATCACACAATCCCAATGTGTGTTATGAACCCATTCATTTTTTGCTTTAATACCACCCGCTGAATTTTTCCCCATATAATCTTGAAATGAACCAAAGCATACAATAGGCTTATTTGGATCAATAGCCTCAAAAAAGAGATTATCTTTTGAGATAAATTGCCAACCCGGAAAATCAATATGTGACTCTAAATCTTCACGCCAGGCATTATGCACAGCGGGCTTGAAAGTGAGGATCAAAATTTGTTTCCACCCCATGCGTTTTGCAAGTTGATAGGTAGCAAATGTTTTTCCGAAGCGCATTTTAGCGTTCCAAAGAAAATGAGGTGTTTTTTCTGGATTTTCCTTTTTGAAACTTTGGAAATAAGCAATAGTTTTATTTACGGCCTCTTCTTGCTCTGGACGCATGGCGAAGTCAAGTGAACGTTTTTCCTCATTTTCTATGCCTTCACGTATTGCGATGATAGCTGCTTTAATGTCTGTTACAGAACATTTAAACCATTCACCGTTAGGGTTTTGAAAGCCCTGATTTCTTAGATACCGATGGACGGCGCGATCTATGAATGCGCTACCGTCTTTCCGCATTGCTGATTCAACAAGCAAAATCTTATAGGGCAGTGCTCCTGGGCGAAGCGTAGGGTATTGTTGTGCAACACGTTGTTCTACACCAATAGTGGTGTAACCAATTTTTAATAAGCCATCATATTGAGGGTTCGTATCCAAATAGGCGTAAATTTCAGGCTTTACCTCTGATTTTGGAGGAAAGAAATTATCTTTCATCAGATAACTCCATAGGCCGTACCATGGAATCAATAAAGGCTATATCATCTGTTGTAAGATTGTATTTTTTATACAATTTATCATCCGTCCATGCCTCACTAAAGTCTTGCATTGGAACAAGAGCATATTTATCCCTCATGGCATGTTGGGTGTTTTTTTTCAGCATAATGCAAAATCTAAAGAATTTTGTTTGAATATAAGACATTACATTGGTGCATGTTTTTTCATCACTAAATGTTCCGATCAAAAGATAAGCTTGAGTACAACAGCTATTAGGTTCGCCAATAAATGGTTTCCCTAAAAATCGATAGGGATATTGCCCCCTTTCTCCATATGCAGCAGCGATATAAACTTTCCAGTCATTAATCCACTGCTGATTTCTTAACACCTGATTTTTGCGAATAAACCCAATACCGCTAGTTGTATATATTTTTATGGCATCAGCAAAATGCTTTTGTTGAAAATCTTTAAATGAGGAAATGATTCCAAAAGGGGTCTGGGGGCTAACAAGAGAGCCAAAAGTTGGTTCGTTAAAAGCAGCTATTTTTCGAATAATGGGAATAGATTCATTGAACCGAATAAAAGAGTCGCCATTTTCCTCGAGAAGTGGGCGAATCATTGGTTTTGTTGTTGATTGGTTGTTGCCTCTAATGTTTGTGATTTCACAATCGCCTTTGTTTTCTCTATCCCATAAAAAATAACAAACCCCTCCAGAAATATCGACGCCAGGAAAACAGTCCGTTGCATTAGGATAGTCTACTAATTTTCTTATCCGTATGTCATTTAACATTTCCGATCTGAACTCATCCAAACCACGGCCACCTGCAAACCATCGAGAAGGAATAATCATTGCCAAAAGGCGCGGGTTTAGTTTTTTTGCTTGTTGAACAAACAAATGATACAGCGGGACAGCATAGTTTTCTTTTTCAACCCCAACCTTAAGTTGGTAAGGCGGATTACCCACAATAATATCGAACTTCATGTTGAAGATCTCCTCTGGATTATTTGTATGAATAAATTGGTATGCATGTGTTTCTAGCTCATTTCCTCGATCGTAGATTTGTTTTGTGGCACCACAAAACCTACATCTATTTTTATGCCACTCATGTGAGACATAATTAAAAATGATATTTCCTTCTGGAGTATCAAATTCAGTCGTAATGGAATATTTGCTATCAGCAAATCTAGAGCAATAAACGGAGCGTCTGGATAAAAGTGCTGTCAGTTCTGTGATAGCAATCCCATATAGTTGTTTAGTGTAAATATGATTGATGCGTTCTTGAATATTAGGAATTTCTTTCTCTAAGCCATGTAACAAACGCTTGGCAATTTCACGTAAAAACACACCTGATTTACAAGCAGGGTCTAAAAATTTTATATGTTTGTCATGCCAAATATGTTTTGGTAATAGATCCAATATTTGATTCACTATCACTGGGGGGGTGAAGACTTCATCGCTACTTAAATTCGCAATAAAACTTAAGATATCTGGGTTGTATTGTGGCTGTATCTCATACATTTTGGTATAACCTCAGAAAATGAATAAGAGGGAATTCCTTTATTGGGCTTAAAGAACGACTTTTAATATTATTAGGGGAATCGTTAGTGGGCTGATTACTCATTAAATCTTCAAAAAAGTAATCTCTACGCTTCAGCATACTCCCATTTACAGTAGACCATTCTGAAAAAATAATAGGTTTGTCTGTATCTGCCATCTTCATGGTCAGGGCATTACCCCATACAATATTAAGCTCCAAGATAAACCGTACAGAATCTCTACATTCTTGGCTGCAGTTTTTTCTATATAGGCTAGTGTACTGTTCATTGAAATGGTCGAATAGGCGATTCCGAGAGTGAAGGACGTTATCTTCCAAAATATCAATGCCATAGAGGGAAGATATCGCAAGCACAGCATAGCGTTCATATTCACGCTTGCTTTTGTTGTATCGATGCTCAACTATATTCAGCTTACGATGCAATATTTCTATTAGGAAATTGCCTGTCCCACATGCTGGCTCTAAAAAACGAGACTCAATTCTTTCGGTCTCTGGTTTGATAAGGTCAAGCATGGCGTTCACCTCTCGTTCAGAGGTAAAAACTTCGCCATGATCCATAACCCTTTTTTTAGATTTGATTTGAGTCATGTTCCCTCGCTTGGCTAATATAATTCCTTTACATCATCACAGCATAAGACTTACAAGACTTATTAATAGGCACTTAATTTAAGTGTAGACCAACTTTACTTTCATGGGTGTAATCAAAGAGCTAACATTAGCGTCTCTTATATGATGCTTTTGAATACGCGTTCTATGTGTCCTTATTTGACGCATATTACGGTAATTGCTATACTCTTAGTAAGTCCTAAATTGGCGAATTATCATGACAGTGAAATATAAAGACAGCATAGAGTACAAAGCTCTTCAACGTATCAAAAAGATACGTGGCAATGTGGTTTTGCGTCAGGATCTTATAGATTTGGGTTCCTATCGTCAGGTAAGCCGTGTTTTTAAGAAGCTAATTGATACCAATAAGATTGTTAAAATTGGAGCTGGTATTTATGCTAAAGCCTCTTTTTCTGAAACGCTCAATAAACCCCTTGCTCAAGGTACTTTTGGCCAAGTCTGTAAAGAAGCTTTAACAAGAAAAGGGGTTCAATGGGAGCCAGGTACAGCGGAACAAGAGTATAATGCTGGCTTATCAACCCAAGTCCCAGCTCGTACTGTTGTTCGTTTAAAAAGCCGTTTCAGGGGTACTTTATCCGACGGTAGAAGAAAACTGATTATAGAGAAACAAATTAATGCCAGATAATTTTTTGCTGAATAAAATTAAAGAAACCAGTGATTTTTTAGATTTACATGAATCTATTATCGAAAAAGATTATTACGTCACCCAGTTGATACAAACCCTTTCTGGTATCGAAAATGAATATTTCCGATTAGTCTTTTGTGGTGGCACTTGCCTGGCCAAAGCGCACAGAGTCGTTCGGCGTATGTCTGAGGATGTGGATTTTAAAATTCAGCGCAAATCAACCACGGATGATTTTAGCAAATCGCATATGCTAAAAGAGTTGAAAACTTTTCGGCTGGAGCTTCAATCCAAATTTTCAATTCCGAACTTAACGGCCAGTGAACCTGTAGTCCGTAATGAGGGCAAATATTCACGGGTTCAATTTACTTTCCCTTCTGTCTTTACACTTAACGATACTCTAAGACCCCATATACTATTTGAATTTACTCTATCAAATATTTGTTGTGATGTGGTGATACGCTCTGTAATGACTTTAATGGAAGAAACTTTCCCTGATTTGAGCCTATTCCCTAAAAGCCAGACCCATTGTGTTGCTGTTCATGAAACAGCAATTGAAAAATGGGTAGGCTTAACGCGACGCATCATTGCCATTGAGCGGGGAAGTCACCACGATGATCGATCTTTGATTCGTCACGTTTATGATCTTAATGCTATCGAATTAGCTGAACCGATCCCCGATGATTTTTTGATGCTGGCAAAAGACATTGTTCTAACCGATGCACAACAGTTTAAAAATCAGAATCCTGAATACGCAGCTAACCCCGCAGAGGAAATTAACCGATCGCTCGATCTCCTGCGCACCAAGCCTATCTGGCGAGAGCGCTATTATGATTTTATTGAAAACATGGTCTTCAATCCTGATTTAGCTGCTGATTATGATAAAGCTATCAATGTGATTGCGGATTTGAGCAAAAGAGTGATTTCCTTCTTACACTAAGTGCTACTGGGGGTACATTTGGGGGTATATTTTTATCACCAACAAAAATAACCATTTAAATACAACACATTGATTAACCAATTAAATAGTCGCCGCCCCACCATCCGAATTTTGGGGTCTTTCCCAATTACGGGGGCACTCACCAGTTAACAACAGAGCACCCTAACACGAGTTCTATAATTTTCAAAA
>NZ_JH413808.1:30281-41412 GCF_000162755.2 Legionella drancourtii LLAP12 | reverse complement strand
TGCAGTTGGCCAGTAAGCGTGCGCATTCATTGTTGATGGTGAGTTCAATCTCAGTTTTTCCAGCTAATTTTCTACTACTTATCTTGGCAATGGCCGATCTTAGCTGGTGGTACGATTCACCACGGTTCAAGGAGCGATGAACAGTCTTGCGCATTCCCTCGTCATCAATGTAGTCAAGCATGTACAAGCTCATGATGATTTTATCAAGCTCAATCAACGCCCGCAGGGTATCATTCGATTGGTAGGACGATAATTTTTTTACAATGACGCTTTGGCTGCTCTTTTTAAGTCCCAGAGTTGCCATGATTCTTAAAATATTATCCCATTCTTTAACAATCAACTTTACATTTACCTGCTTACTCGGCTTTATCAAAAATTTGTCATAAAGTTTCGGATCATCAAAACTGACAAGGTTCGCTTGTGCCTTTTTATCCAACTGAGTAAATCGTGGCATGAAGCGGTAACCAAAAAGATGCAATATGATGAAATTCACTCGATTTATGCTATGCATGTCCCCAGACACAGCAGCTATTTCAATATCACTCGTGTTGCTGTTTAGCATATCAAACAAGTAATGGCTTTCATGTTCGTTTGCACCAATGATTTTTGTGCACAGAGGTAACCAGTTCGCGCATAATGTGTAAGCCGATACGCCCTGACCAAACCCAAAATATTTTGTTGAAAATCTTGCCATAATTGAATTGAATTTTGTTTCTAATTTCTGGCCATCAATGCTCGCATGAATCCCGTAGTCAGCAAGAGTATATTTTTCAAATATGGGCAGTTTTTTTCAAGTGATTCATCACCACGTCACTTGCTTGTGTTAAAGTCATGTGTCGAATAAAATCAGCATAAGTTGACTTTAGGTCATGCTCTTTAACATCGCTGATATCTTTCATTTTATCAATATCAATGCCGGTTGCCTTCGCTACAAGGCAGGCTGAAATGACAGCCTCGTCTGCTTGTTTTTTACTGTTCATCGGCAGTATATGAGTAAATTTTTTCATCAATCCAGTGTGCGTATTAGCAAATTGTAGAATTTCACCAACACTGGTTAGGGGTATATTCTCATAAAAAGGATTATTGACACCGTCGTCTGATTTTTTGTAAGGCAAATGCCAGCGAACGACTTCGCCTTTTTTGTTTTGCTTAAGTTTTATTTTGTTATTTTCTCCGGATGTTATTTTACCATTTACTTCTTTGTAGCGTGGGGATAATAGTCTAGCAAGATCTTTAAGGAAGTCATTTATATTTGTTGCAAGTAGCTTGTTTTCCAAGCGCTTAATGATTGAATTTTTGTTTTTATCCCAGTCTTGCTTGGGATGCAGTTCATCGTTTAGCGATCGATAAGACAGACTATTATAAATCGTGACTGAACCGTTTTTTATACCATCTTCGATGTGAAGGTAAAGCATGAACTCATACCTGTCAGCATTAATGATTTTAATTTTTTTGTTGTTTTTCTCGTTCTTGGTTTTTTTAATCACATGGCGTCGTAGCGCCTTGGGTATAAACTCGATTGGAACGTCCTTAAATTGATAAGTTCCAAATGCTTTATTGCTGGCATAGTGCTCTTTCATGAAGGTGATTGCGGTCTGTAACGCTTTATTTTTGCTTTGGAAATCCAATACCTTGAATGCTGCGCGAGTATTCAGCTTGATTGTTGTCGCATTCTCGCCATAGTATTGCCACCTATAAAACTCAGGCGTAAAGTTCGGCTTTTTAATTTTTTGGATGAACTGTTGGAATTTTTCCTGCGGAACAATTTCATAGGATTTTTTCCGTATTTCGTTGTCAGCCACCTTTTTATTATTTACCAACGATAAAATAGCAGCGGCAGCACTTCGATGATCCTTGTCTTCGTCCTTAACAGCACAAATGGCTTTTGCCTGGTAAGTTTCAGCTTCGCCTTTGTAGTAATTCACTTTGTGAGAAAAACTATTAACCACGTGATCACTGATTTTCAAATAACGATAATGCGCATAGCACATAAGATATAGTCTGGATAAATTCTTTTGTTTCATAGCGCGCAGACCGTAAACGGTGTGGTACACCGCCAGATCAGCATAGTGCATTATATTTTGTTCTGAAATATCCAGCTCTTTGATTATTTCGATGGATCGCTGGTATAGCGATGATAGAAACAGATGGTTTTTGATTGAGGCATTAATTTCGCCCGTAGAGAAATCTTTCTGATCTTTTTTTATTGTCGTCAATTGATAAAACAGTTCATCCTTTTCTAGGAAATTGGCTAATGACTCCCTGAGTGGCTTGTCCATTAAAGTGTATATTTTATTGCTTAATCTGGTTTTTTCATCATTTAGCGCATCCGAAACCATCTCTTGCAATGTTGTGTACGATGGTCTAACAATTTTGTGTTGATGGAAATATTCCAATAGCGAATCAAATACGTATTTGGGCGTAGCGTGTTGCTTAGTCAATTCCTTAGCATAACGAGCCGCTTTAGCTTTGTTCTGACTCGAATAAATCGACATGTTATATTTTTTTAAAATAGCATTGCGATTATCATATTGGTATCGCTTGCTGATCTGCTTTTTTGGAAATTTCTCTGTTGGAAAAAATGTTTTGATAACATACCAGGTGTCCTGCCTAATTCCTTGGAACGTAAACTTATAAAAAAATTGCGTGATTCTAAAAAAACTCACTTGCAGAATGTAGTCAATCTTTTTGGGGACGTCGTTAAAAGAGCCAAGGTATGCTTTATCCTCCTCATCCAGTTCAAACACAAAAGGTCTGTCATTGTCGCCAAGCGAAGGTAATTTATATAATTTATTAAAGTCATCCCTTGAGAGTATTTTTAGTCGAGCCACGGGTTTCTTTTGTATGCATTAAAACGGACGTTATTGTACATCATTTTTGTTGATGCCTTACACTTTATATATCTATGGTTAACTGTATAATTAAATGTGTTATTTGAGGTTAAACATGAACGGACTATTATTTGAGTAAAATATGGCCAAAACAATTGCTTATATTCGCACATCGACCGACAAGCAAGATTTAAACAATCAAAAGCTTGAGATTTTTGAGTTTGCCAAAAAAAATAAACTGGAAGTCGATGAATTTATCCAAATGACGATTTCAAGTAGAAAAACGAGCAAAGAGCGACGAATAGATGAGATGATTTCTGCATTAGATGATGCTGATACATTGATTGTAACCGAATTGAGTCGGTTGGGCAGAAGTACGGCTGAGGTTATTGGGTTAGTCAATGAGCTAATCAAAAAGAAAGTTCGAGTGATCGCGATAAAGCAAAATTTGGATATGAAGCAACACGATATGACTTCTAAAGTAATGATAACTCTGTTTTCACTTTTTGCTGAACTTGAACGTGATCTTATTAGTCTAAGAACCAAAGAAGCGCTTGCTAATAAAAAGGCACAGGGGATCCAGTTGGGGAAACCCAAAGGAACGGTTCAAAAAAGCAAATTTGATTTGGAGGTTGTTAAAATTAAAGAATTGTTGGCATTAGGTTTATCCGTTAGAAAAATAGCGATTTTTTTAGGTTATACTAACCATATTGGTCTCAATACTTATATTAATAAACGCAATTTGCGAGAGACAGCCATCACAAATGGAGCCGAACAAGATAGGGGCGTTTAACAACTGCCACTGTAACAGTATATACAATGTCAGGGGCGTTGAAAAACCAACTTTTATTGAATCAGTTAACAAAATAGAACTTATACGTGAACATAAAAAATAGCTAAGAGTATTGGGATGATATATATACAAAAAATCGACCTGACGAGGTAAGCTGGTGTTCCGAGAATACAACGAGTGATGAAGCAAAATGGTCAGCATCATGGCAAAGCAAGGATAAGCCGTATAAAGACTTCAATCTAAGGCTGCTAAACGATTTAAAGTAACCACTAATAGTCAGCATAGTAAGCCTGTTGCAAAAAAATCTCCTGGGTAGACAGTTTAGCCCTGGCTGCGTGAACAAAGCTTGGGTTACCGATATAACCTATATTCAAACAACTGAAGGATACGGGGCTTATCTTTTTAATATTCATAGCAGGTCTATATCCTGATTGATAACTGGATTTAGACCTGGCTCGAAATATATTTTTATGCGAGAGTGATACAGATAACTTTGAATAGAGATTGCTCTTATCCTAAAAAGTTATTCACATTCAATTCCTGCACAACATTTTAATGCTTTTTTTGCATGTCCATTTGCACAGCAAGCATGGCCCTGAGCCTTGTGAGCTGCTAAAGCTGCCTTGTCGTGATCGCCACTCAAATGATGTTTTTGTGCTTCATGATGATATTTTGCAGCGTGTTCATAATGTTTGGCCGCGTCAGCATGGTATGAGGCAAGTTTCTCTTTATCCATAGTTTTGTTGTCCAAAATATTCTCCTTTTTTGGTGGTATATGCTATTTTACTTTAATAGTGTAGATTTGATTTTTTACAATATCTAGTCGATAGAAACTTAAACAAGGCACTTAACAAGCTGTTTATTTTTAGTTTATAGACTGCTTTTTAACATCCATGCCGTTTTGCGATGCACAGTTAACCGCTCAATCAGAAAACCAGCAACCACTTCATCATTTGCTTTTTGTGCAGCATCGAGCGCTTTATGTAGCGTTTTCTGAATCGCCTCCTGATCATCCAATAATTCTTTTACCATCTGCTCAGCACTAGCATTTTCATTCCCTGATTTAATGACAGTCCTCTTACTATAGGCATCAAATGTACCTGGCGCTTTCTCACCTAGCCCTCGAATTAACTCGGCCACAGTATCAATGCCTTCAGCAAGTTCTTTATATTGTTCTTCAAACATCAAGTGCAGGCCTTTAAAGCGAGGCCCATCAACGTTCCAATGATAATTCTGTGTTTTGAGGTATAGCATGTAATTATCAGCCAGAACCGCTTTTAATGTTTCTACTACAGATTGGTCGCTCATATCCTTTCTCCTGATTATTATTCTATTTAATCCAGTAAAAGCTAATTAAGTTTAATCTGTTTTATAACTTGAGGCTTTATTGCAACTAATTAAGATGCCCGTTTTCTTACATAATTCCAACTATACTATATAGAGTAGCTTAAAAATAAGGCAAAAAGATGAATAACAACATAAATCATGATCTCTATGAAGCACAAATAAAAATAGGGAATAAAATAGTTTTTAAAACGACTGGCAAGGAACTGAATGATTTAATAGTAACTCTAGCAGCACATTGTGAGCTAGAACACTCCGGGGCGGAAGGTGAAATTATTAAACTGGGTACAAATGAAATAGTTTATCATTGTCGAAAGCAAACCATAGTAGATGATTAATCTGGTTTTGGAACAGTACATAGACTTTAGTCTATTATTTATAGCCTAACACATCCTCTGGCATGGCGGGAAATTGGATTATCCTGATAACTAGCATAATAATCTGATTCAGAAGAACTCATAAAATGAGAAATTATATGTCCGGATTTATCAAATTAATAAATCATTCAGATATCAATCCAAGTCGTTATCCACATCAATTTGTAGGCTGTCTTGTTTTAACTGAAGACAATAAAATACTGCTTCAACAACGTGGTCGAGATTGGGCTGCCTATCCGGGTTATCTTTGCGAATTTGGAGGCAAAATTGAAAAAGGGGAATCCCCCATTCAAGCCATAATTCGTGAACTAAAAGAGGAGCTTGGAGCCCAAGTACTTGAATGTGATCTTATCGTGCTTGGTGTAATCACTGAACCCATGTCAAAGCATAATGACTTAATTTATGTTTTCTTTTGGCATGATAAAAAAGGAACAATTACTGGATGTTATGAGGGAGAGGCTCTATTTTTTGACGACAGCGCTACTATTTTAAATCATGCTGAGATAACCGATGGATTACGTTGGGTACTCGCTGAATGCAAACAAAGAGAACTTATTATATAACATAAAATCTCGCCTATAATTGTAAATACTTTAGGTAGAAAAAGGATGAATTCATGGCTAAAAAGAAAATAAACACAATAGTAGAAAAGTACAAAAAGCCACCGCTTTGGTTGGATAAAGCACTGCTTGATCCTGGCGCTGTGTTTTCGAATCCAAAGCAGGTGGCAGATAATCCCAATCTAACGCTGGATGAGAAACTTAGAATATTACGTTCATGGGAGTACGATGCGGCTGAAATTGCAGTGTCACTGGAGGAAGGAATGCCAGGAGAAGAAGAGGGGATTTTGTCATGCATTATCGATACAATTCTGAAAATAAGTCCTGAGCATTGTATTGAATCTACCGGACCTACAAAACATCATGCATTATCATCCTAGACAACCTGTAGTCATTATTTATTTATGACCATTTAAATAAAATCAACTTTCTATTTTTTAATAATTCGCCCCGTTTATGTATTTTCCAAACCAAATACTCTATTATTAAAATAGGTTCTGCAAATTCACACCTAACTTATCAGGAGTATATGAATTATGGATGATTCGAGTTTTCGCGAAATCATTGCAAAGGATGAAGATTTCCTAATATTCAAGTTAAATATAGACAAAGATACAAATCTGCCCAACCATAAGCCAAAAGGACAAACCACAATAATTCCGATTAGAGGAAAAGGTTATTTAACAAAAAATGGAGACAAAATTGAAATAAAGCCGGGTACAGCCATAGGATTAACTCCCAATGATACACATTGTCTTGTCACTGAAACCAGCTTGGAGGTTCTTGTTGTGGAGATTTTATAATCTGATTTATTAAGCTGAAATGGACCTTTTCATCTTTTGATTTGATTATTTACTCATAACTTATTTATGTGTTCTGATGCATCATTGTTCATTATGGCGTACACCTAAAAGTCCAATAATCACATGATTTTTTTCCGTCTTTGTAAATATACATTTGCCTACCCTATCTATTCCTCACACTATTAAAATAAAAGGTCTATAATTTTTATATAAAAGTCCCCCTAACTCACATGGAAGGTTTATTATGGAAAAAAAGAGCTTTTTTAAGCGAGAATGGAAGATATTTAAAAAATTCTATAATAGATCAGCAGAAAATCGAATAGGAATTTATAATCTTCTCGCGTTTATTATTATCCCTATAATTGGCATGACTATTTTATATATCCTTGTTCATATTTTCTGGATATAAAAAAATACAATTAAATTCTTTGTTCATTAATTCTGAGTAATTATAAAAGGGAATTTTAGACGTGGATGACAATACCCTCCTAACAGTAAACAATTTAACCGTGAAACTGGATGATCGCCTCGTTATTGATAGACTTTCATTTTCCCTTAATAATAATGATATTATTAGCATCTTAGGCCCGAATGGTTCTGGCAAGACTGTTTTACTAAAATGCTTACTTGGGTTATTACCTTTCAGTGGCTCGATTACCTGGAAGAAAGGGGTCAAAATCGGTTATGTTCCACAACGATTACCTTTCATAAAGGAAATTCCGTTAAATGTTGGTGAGTTTTTTTTGCTAAAGAAAACCACATATTCAGAAATAATAAATACCCTCCATGAAGTTGGTTTTGATAAAGAGATCTACAACAGAAAAATAGGTTATTTATCTTCTGGTCAATTTCAGAGATTGCTCATTGCCTGGAGCTTGATAGGAAATCCCGATGTTTTACTTTTTGATGAGCCTACTACAGGCATTGATATTGGTGGAGAGGAAACTATTTATAACCTTTTGGAGAGTTTGAAAAATAAAAACTGGTATAATGCTATGTTATTAGTCACCCATGACCTGAATGTAGTTTATCAGTTCTCCAATCAAGTGATTTGCTTAAATAAACAAGCGGTATGTTTAGGCCCACCAAACGAGGTACTTACCCCAGAGAATTTGCGAAATCTGTATGGTGGCGGAATAAAATTTTATAAACACAAACACTGAATAACATTATGAATAATCAATTGATATTGAGCTTGATTGCGGGCATTTTTATTGGTGGTGTGTCTGGGTATTTGGGATCACTAATGCTTAGCAAAAGAATGGCTCTTGTTGCTGGTCCCTTAGGTCATTTAACCCTTCCAGGCATCGCAATCGCCTTATTATATGGTTTTAGCATTGCATTAGGCGCATTCCCTTTTGTTTTGCTTGGTATCGTTTTTATTTGGTTGCTTGAACTGCGAACAAAATTACCCATGGAAGCCTTGACTGCAGTAGTGTTTGCCTCAGGCATAGCTGTAGCCTTTTTATTTTTGCCGATTGAACAAGCTCAATCGGCTTTGATTGGAGATATCACTAAAATAAGTTACTTGGAAACAGTAGTTTCAGGGAGCGTTGCGCTTTTTCTTTTTTTTATTATTAAATTGATTTATCCCAAGATGGTTCTTATTAATATTTCAGAGGATTTGGCTCAGTCTGAAGGAATAAACGTAAAGAAATACAATTTCATTTATTTAACACTGATTGCAATTGTCGTGGCCATAGGGGTTCAGATGGTTGGTGGTTTATTAACAGCTGCCTTAGTGTCTATCCCACCTGCCTCAGCTCGGAATGTAAGCCGAAACTTAACTCAATATAGCTTAATTTCAATATTGGTCGGCGTTGTCGCTTCTTGTATTGGAATTTTACTTTTTAAATTTACAGGCCTTCCTTCGGGTCCATTAATTATTCTAGCAAGCACATTTATATTCTTGATCTCCTTAATTTTTAAAAAATGAAGTAGTGCTTTGTCATTTTGTCTGGTGCTTGTATTTTCAAATAGGGGGCTTGGGAAGTAATGGAACAGCCAACCGACTTAAGTTTTTGGAGGCCTAGCTAATTCTATGATGTTTGACTCTTTTGCCTTAATGCTTTTTTCTCACGGGAAAGAACATGCCTAACAAGCCTGGGTGATGAGTGTTCAAGCTATCGTTAACTGAGTTAAACAATATTTTTGAATTTTGCATCAGGGAGCAAGTTCCGGAGCGCTAGGCCTATCAATATGAATTCTGTGAAAATAAAAATACCATAATTTACATGATGTTATACAAAATTTAATAGCCAATGAAAAAATCGATTTTTTGGCTACAGCCTAGACTGGTAATGGGGTATAAGGGTGTGCCGGGAAATTTCGTACCTTCCTGCAAAGAACCCCTCCCATATCCATGCTTTTGAATTTTTTAAAGGCGTGCCATCGTGTCTCGTGCCCGATAATTTACGGTCGGGTATTACAACAGCGCATCGTTATGATCCTGTAACTAATGAAACCTATCAAGACCTGGCGAATCATTACAGCATCGCTATTGTTCCAGCACGCGTACGCGCACCCAAAGATAAATCAAAAGTAGAGGTTGGAGTACAAGGGATTCAGCGTTGGTTATTAGCTCCATTAAGGCATTGTACTTTTTTCAGTGTTGCTGAAATTAATTCGGCGCTTGCTCCACTATTGAAGACTTATAATGAAAGACCTTTTCAACAACTTCCCGGAAGCCGCGTTTCCCAATATGAGACGATTGACAAACCTGCATTGAAGCCCCTACCCAGCACACGCTACTGTTTTGCCGAATGGAAACATGCAAAAGCTGGAATTGATTATCATATTGCTATTGATAAACACTACTACAGCATTCCCTATTCCTATTTGAAAGAGCGCATCGATGTACGCATCAGTGATAGAACGGTCGAGTGCTTTTTTAAAGGAAAGCGCATCGCAGTGCATCAGCGTGCTTTTAGCTTTGGCCATACAACGCTCAAAGAACATATGCCGCATGCGCACCAGGAATATGTTGAATGGACACCAGAGCGGCTGCGTTCTTGGGCTCTACGCATTGGTCCCAATACAGCCAAACTTATTGAAGAAGTTATTAATTTACAAAAAATCCCGCAACAAGCCTATCGCTCATGCCTAGGTATTCTGCGTATGGGGAAGCGTTATGGGAATGATCGATTAGAAAACGCGGCGATTCGCGCACTGTATTTAGGCGCTTTTCGTTATAAAAGCATTGAGTCTATTTTGCAAAATGGACTTGATAAGCAGCCCTTGCCATTGCCTGCCAGCGAAACAAGAACTGCTGTAACGACCACTCATCATGATAATGTGCGTGGCCCAAGCTATTACCACTAACACCTGACCAAGAGGAGTACTTATTATGTTAGCACATCCTGTGTTTGACCAGTTAAAAGAGTTGCGCTGTCATGGTATGGTTGAAGCGCTGCAAGAGCAGTTGAAACAACCCGACATTCATCAGTTGTCCTTTGATGAGCGCTTTGCCTTACTCATTGAAAGAGAGTGCATTACCAGAGAAAACCGCAAGCTTACTTTACGACTTCGTCAGGCTAAGCTCAAGATAAATGCCTGTTTGGAAGACGTAGACTATCAGGCATCAAGGGGGTTGTCTCAAACAGTAATGAAACAGCTTGCTCCTTGCCTTTGGATTAGCAGGAAACAAAATGTATTAATCACGGGACCCACAGGTACAGGGAAAACCTGGCTTGCCTGTGCCTTTGCTAATCAAGCGTGCCGCGAGGGATTTAGTACTCGATATTTACGTCTGCCCAGGCTCTTTCAAGCATTAGAAGTCGCTAAAGGAGACGGCAGTTACATCAAGTTACTGGCTTCTTTGGCAAAAACCCAGTTGATTATTTTAGATGACTGGGGACTGGCACCTATGAATGAATCACAGCGCCGAGACTTACTTGAGATTATGGATGACCGACACAATCAATCATCTACTCTTGTCACCAGTCAATTACCGGTTAATTTATGGCATGACTCAATAGGTGATGTCACTTTAGGCGATGCTATTTTAGACAGGCTTATTCATAATGCACACCGGATTGATATGAAAGGAGAATCAATGCGCAAAAAAAGTGCTAATAAATTGGAAAATAAGGAGGGTAAGTAATACACTTAAACTGAAGCGTCGCTCCGCTCCGAAGTGATCGGCATCAAATGGAATCAGTGATCGCCATCAGTGGAATGCGCAGGTATGGGCATATTGAGCTGCAAAACGCCTTTAATGGCTGAAAAAGAACTATGGGTTTATTTCCTTGCTTATAATTTAATTCGTTTATTGATGGTTAAGGCCGCCTTGCTCTCAGGCTCTTTACCAAGACAGCTTAGTTTTAAACATTGTCTTCAGCTATGTGTTACTTATGTTCATAAAAAATTCCATGATAACCTGAAAGCCAATACATGCTTATTAATTTATATTGGGCAGCGAACA
>NZ_JH413808.1:4466-30276 GCF_000162755.2 Legionella drancourtii LLAP12 | reverse complement strand
AATCAGACTGTATTATTGCTTTTTTGGGATACAAAATTATTTTCTATAAAGAAAGCCTATAGCCCATATGCAGCAAGGGTTTAAATGCCATTGGAACTACGAAGTGACCCATTTGCACACGTATCCTTACTTCCCCCCACTTACATCTCATGGAAAGGAATTTCATGCTTGCATGTGTTGATAAAATTAACCTTGATTTTTCTCTTAATTAAGCCCCGTATGGGGCTTTTTTATTGTCTTGAGTTTTTCAAAAAAAGTATTATTATTACTTCATCTTTCAAGGTTGGACTTGCATGTACCAACACAAAGGAGAGTGTTCATCTAACTGTGTCTCCTCGTTGATTATATAAGTCCCAGATATAATCTGTCCTCGAAACAAATATGTAGCTGGGAAATGATAAGCGCCCAATTGTGCATGGGCTGATTTGTAGTATTTCTAACATGTCCTGACAGACACCTCTTGAAAAACCGACACAGGTCAGATCAAAGTTTGAACTACTGCGGGTTATTGAGGGCTGATTCGCATTTGCCCCTTTTCTGTAGAGCTACCCAACACTCTACCTTCTTTCATATTACTTATTATTAATTGGATCATTAAGTGAAAAACAGTCTTAAAGTTATTTGGATAGTCGAATTAGGTGGCACTATTAGTAGTGTTAGTGAACATCCTACATCAGAATTTTATAAAGGTCCCAGTAACTCAGTTTCCTCATTTATTGACGAATTCGTTTTAAATGATCGTATTAAAATTGTAATGGATAAATTTTCAAACAAAATTAGTCATGAAATTTCAATAGAAGATCTCATAACTTTGGCTAATAAAATTCAGCGGTTGCTTGATAGCGATGAATGTGATGGGATTATAGTAACGATAGGTACAAATGCTCTCGAAGATGTAGCCTATTTTATAGGGCTAGCCGTTCAATCGATGAAGCCTATTGTTTTTACCGGTGCTCATTATCCGCAAAATAGTTTAGCGTTCGATGGAAAAAGAAATTTATTTAATGCGATACAAATTGCAAGTTCTAACAATGCCATGCAACTAGGTGTTTTAGTTACATTTAATGATTATGTTGTTACTGCTCGGGATGCTGTAAAAAATAATCCTGGCTTAATTAATAATTTTGCAACGGAAGGAAGAGGAATAATAGGGTATGTTATTGGGAATCAATTCGTTTTGCAGTCAAAACCAATCTATAAACATACCTATCAAACTGAGTTTTCTATACTAGGAATAAGCAATTTACCGAAAATCTCAATTATCTATGCTCATTTGGGCATGGATGACTTTTTAATCGATGCTTTAATCACCTCTGGGGTATCTGGTATCATTAGCGCAGGATTTGGCAAAGGCTATCAATCAAACCGCATCTCACTAGCTTTGGAGAAAGCAGTTCAATTAGGTATTCCTGTTGTAAGATGCTCTCGTTCAGGATGTGGATATACTAGCATTGATAAAAATTATGATAATAAATATGGTTTCATTGTTGCAAAAGGTTTATCACCTCATAAATCAAGCCTTCTTCTATCGCTTGCTCTAACTAGAACAAGGGATATTGATAAGTTACAACAGATATTTGAGGAATATTAATTTTATGGAAGAAGAGTTTTCACCAATTAGATCCATTGGCCTATATGTACAAAAGTTTAAAGATGTATTCAGAAAATACAAATTGGAAAAAAGTGGCTATAGGTATAGTTTAATTGACGTTACGTCACAAAATAATGAAATCGAATTACATGTAATTTTATTGGGAATAAAAAAACAAATTTTAAGACTAAAACCCGAGGATGTAGTTTATGACGATGAATTACTATCTGAATTTTCACCATGTGATGTGCGAGCAATTACATACTTATCATTTCAAAAATATATTAGACAAGAGCATTATTCTTTGGTTATAGATAAGCAATATATAAACAAAGGGGAAACAATTTTTACAGTAAAAAATCTGAATACAAGTGAATTATTCAATATAGACGCCCAAAAGCTGTACCAGGATTATGATTTACTAATAAATCTCAGCAAAAAAGATATGGTAACTGTTATCTCTAGTGCGGTACAAGAGCAAACATTTTTGGATATAAAAAGCATGGAAATGTCATGAGTTTTATTGAAAATATAAAAATAGGACGTGAATTTGTTGATAAACAAGATAATTTTAAATATATGCGTCTTCTTTCTATGATATACGTGGCTTTTTTAATGGCCGCAACAATTATGGCCTATAAATTAGTTGATCTATGGGGAATAACAGAGCCTGGCTCAACTCTTATTTATACGTTTACATTTTTTCTTGGCAACGTATATGCCGAATTATATGGTCCAAATTATGCAAAAAAATTAATATGGGAGTCGATAGTAACCGGTTATATTTTTGCTTTGCTTATTACCCTAGTTAATTCATTCCCCTCTCCGAGCTATTGGAATATGTATGAGGAATTTAATAAAGTAATTGGTCATGTATTAAGATTTACAAATGCTGGCGTTATAGGATATTTATTAAGTGCTTTCTTAAATATTTATCTTTTAACTAAATGGAAATATAAACTAAGGGGAAAATATTTTTGGATCCGAAGTCTTTTGGCATCATCCATTAGCGAAGGTTTAGCCACTTTTGTAGCAGGATTAATTACATTTATTGGGATGATGCCTACAACGAAAATTTTACTAGTTATGACAAATGCATTTTTCTTTAAAATCGGATATGGCTTGATAGCCGTATGGCCAGCAACATTTCTTGCTTATTTCTTAAAAAAGAATGAAAAAGAAATTACGATAAACCCCTCTTTAAACCCTTTTTTAACTAAAAATTAGAAAAAAGTTCTCGATTCTAAAAGTGTAGCCAATACATAAATATTAATCGGTAGTGGGATTATAGTAAATGCTTCACTAGTTGGATTTAAGCATTTTATAAATTTTTTATTTGTTGAGTTAATCATAATTTGACGAAATACATAATGATTCTCATCATCTTTTAATAAACAAAAATCACCATTAAAAGGTACTTTTTCTTTCTCAAAGACAAGTATGGTACCTTTAGAAAATTTTGGTTCCATAGAGTAATCATTCATTGTAGTAGCAAAATAGTCTTTATTTTGATCTAAATCCGCCGTGATAAACTTTTTAGAATGTGAAATAGCATGATTAATATCATGTTCTTCTATGTCTTTAAATTCAACATAAGGTATTTTGATCAGCGTGTTAGCAATCGGAGTATTACCCGTATCGAAATCTGAATTAGAAATCAATTCTTGAAGCGGAACATTAAAATAATTAGCTATAGGTGTTATTGTTGATAATTTCGGATTTTGATTTATTCCGGTGATTATTCTATTAATCATTTGTTGAGGTATACCGATTCTTTTTGATAATTCATTCTCACTGATGCATTCTTTTTTCAAAAGTTTTTTTAGATTAATACCAATATAATTCATAAAGCTCGCTCATTTTTAAGTTTTGATTTTTAACATTATCTAACTCATTAATAATACACGTAAAAATATTAAGGATAAAAATTATTATCAATAAGTATGAGTTTTTATTGATTATTACACTCTAGAGTGTAATAATCAATTTACACTTTAAAGTGTAACACTTTAAAGGAATAAAAAAGGAAGATACATGAAAAAAAACTCATGCTTTCAGCTCTACTATTGGCTTCACAACTAAATATAGCCAATGCAGGAGTTTATGCGACTACTGCTCATAGTCGTGCGAATTGTATCAATAATGAATCAATTACTTGGTACTTGGGTTTCCGGGCTAGAACGTAGAAGCCCAAGTTATAAATACCTCTGTTTCTTTACTTATAGCCAAGGAACATGATGGCTTAAAAATCAAGAAAAAGATTTTTAATTAACAGCGGTATTTAATAAATCAGTAGCGCATGGATGCTTAAAATTTACTGAAAAATAATGGATTCTTAATATTCTTTAAACTAAGGAAGTTGAAAATGAGAAATAAATTAACAAAAGCATTATGCATTATAGCGGTTTCAAATCCAGTCCATGCTAATTATGTGGGAGTCGTGGGCGATGTAGTTGGACGAGATTTAGCCTATCCAGGAGCTGGGTGGGCAGGTCATACAGGCGTTGCTACTGCACCCCATTATTTAATGCGACCAACGTTAGTCCTTCAGGCTATGTCGGACGCTCCTCACATTCAAGAAGTCAGCATTGATAATTTTAAATCACAATCAACATACTGGGGCAGTAGAGGCGGACGTATTCCATTCGATTATAAGTTTGGCCGTTGGATTGTTGCCAATAGAGTGGTGCAGCAATATTACGCATGTCCGGCTTACAGTTACACATGGCAGTGGAAAGACGGAACTATCACGGCAGACAATAAACCGGTTACTTGCGCATTATTTAGATGCGACACGATTGTCAATTGGGCTTATGCTTTTGGCAATTATTCATTGCCAACATATAATACGGTTTGGACTACTCCTGCAGGTGTATATAATTCATTTCCACTCAATACTGATTTACTTATTCCTGAGCGTTATAAGGATCATCCTGTGATGCAAGTTACAACGAATGACACGGTTGATTGGGTTAGTGAAAGTAATTTGAAGGAACTGAACGCAGATTTATTCTATCAGTTACTTCAGAACACTCCAGACATTACACGCGATCAGATTAATCGATTATGGAAATTATTCGCATCGAATGAAGTGGGCGATCAGGTGAAGGTATTATTCTATAATTACTTGGTAGCTCAAGATATGTCAGATTTGACTGATGACATTATTCAGCGCGCCAAGACGGAGCATGGTGTAGCACGGCATCAATTATTATTAATGCTGCAAACCATTTATCAAGGCAAATGGAATGATAAGAATGCTTCCGAAACTCAATCCATTATTAATTATTTCAAAGAACTTCAACATGAAGAACTGGATAAGGAAGACGCAGGAATAATCTTTAGGGCAATGGCAACATTAGCGCCACAGGATATGCGTAAGGATAATTTAAACTTAATTCATATCGATAAAATTCACGTAGATATATTTAGACTTAAAAGTGATCCTGAGAATGAACTGAGCTATGTTAAGGATATAATTGCTAATTTGGACGATCCTAGTGATTCGTTATTACGTACTGCGAGCTATAAGTATCTTACTGAGTTATTAATTAATAGTGATTTAAAATTATTCTCAGATGCAGGTAAAGAGCTATTTAGAACCTATTTAGTTCAGAAGAAAATGATTGACCACACACAGTCTATGCTCTACACCTCAGCTTACGTAGAGTTTAAGGCTGTTTTAAATGCTAAGTCATTGAATGATATTCCTGGATTAACCACTTCGTACATGAAATCACTTGATGAAGATACGAGGCAAGTTACACCCTATGGTTTCTCTGATTTTACCAAAAATAAATTAAACTTCATGAGTAAATTGTAGTCAGTTAAAGTTGCGTCCAAGAATCATTGCCATGTATGGACCCCGCCCGTTTTGCAAGAGGTAATTTTAAAATTTTTAGCAATGTAGGTTGAGATACAGTCATGTATTCGGTCTCTTAATGGAGTGATATACGTTCACTCGGACCCTGATAGTATCTGCGCTTTTTCTCCTGATCAGTTTGATGCTCTTACCTGCGACCCAGGCAATGAATAGGTTTTGAAAAAGCTAGTCTTACCTGTTTTGCTATCAATTTTGGCTTACCTTAAGCAATCTCATGGACGGTTTGTCGTCTTAATCATTTTATATCGCCTAATTTTATTGAATGTGTTTTTTACATTCAATAAAATTAGGCGAAACAACAATGTAATAAACATCGCTCTCCTTGCTCATGCTGCTTGCACCTCGGTGGTTGCTGTTTTTTGTCAGCCACCCATTGGTTTTTTCTATCAGTTTTATTATCACAGATATTCATAACAGAACGAGCACCATGAACAAGTAATTTTCTTACATAACAATCACCTCGTTTTGTAATACCCCCTAAAACTATTTTATTTCCACTCGACTGCCGCTTTGGTATCAATCCCAGCCACGCTGAGACTTCGCGCCCATTTTTAAAAACATTAGCATCACCAATTGTAGCCACTATAGCTGATGCTGTTATTGGGCCAATACCTTCTATTTCTTGCACTGTTACTCCGCGTGGATCAATAGCTGCATGGCTGTAAATTTTTTTCTCATAATACTCAACCTGCTCAGCGTACATTTTTAGTTGTTCATATAACTGAAGAAAAATCTCTTTTGAAACAATACTTAATTTGTCTTCTGCTTTCTCTAAAACCTCTGGCAATTCATTAAGATGAGATAAGCCCTTTCCTACAACAATGCCATATTTTGATTAAAGATGTCTATTTAGAAGTACTTTTACGAATCAATAGCAAAATGCGATACACTAACACGAACAATAAATGCACTCCGAGCAATAAGCCAATAAATACATTAAATCTATTATTATCAAAGCATCCCAATAAGCTCAATGACGGAAATAAGAGGAGCAGAAAGAAATAAACAAACGTGTATTTTTTATGATCATCTAATCCTCGCGCAGTAAAGGAAAAAATAAAAGCAAATAAAAATCCATAAATAGCCATAATATAGATAATAACAGGCCACCATCCAAGTACATCGGAGTTTTTGTACTCAAATAAAAATGATAATAATGTTCCTGATATAAAGCTAAAAGTGATTAAAAATAAGTCATTATGAAAAATTGCTTCTTTTTTTGATATTGCACCCGTATAACTGTTAAGAATGGAGATTCTTATTTCTGACCAGATAATAACAAGAATAATTATGGGACTAGAAAGATAAAAGCCTTCCCAATGTGCCGCATTTGAATGACTCTCCATCGTTATGGAAGCTGCTAAATAAACAATAATGAGGAACCAGGAATAGAGGTTTAACTGCAGTATTTTTAGAGGCTTAATCACGTTCATTATATTGCTACCAAAGTTATAGTTTAACAAACTTGCTGAAGAGAAAATTCAACATCGAATTCATCATACAAGGCTGTAGGCTTCAAGGGCGCTCTCCCTCTATGTATTTTGTTTGGACTCTCTTCTAGTTTAACTAGACCATACTGCTCCATTGTCCTCAAGGTTCTAAGAATATTATTGGCTTTTCTTTTATACCCTGTCAATGCCTCTAAATCAGACACAGATTTCGGTTCATTTTCAATAATTAATTTTAGTAGAAGTTGATTATCTTCAGACAATACATGTGCTAATGATTTCATTGATGTAAACCAAATTTTTGGTTCATCTTTTTTGGGTTTATATATCCCCTGGGCAATAGCAATGGTGCGCTGTTTATACTGCTCAAGGGGCATAATGCCTATTCTTGCTTTATTCATTATTTACTCTCCTTAAGAGTTTCAATGCGCTTATCCACCTCATTCCAAAAGTCTAATAAAAGTTGTCCTGCATTGGTATAATTATAGGGCCTACCTTGATCATTCTCATCATAATGCCAGTGATCAAAGGTCCTTTCAGGGCTAACCTTCTTTGCCCCATATTTTATTTCATGACTATTAATCAATAGTCCATTATTCTTTTATTGGATTGATCATGTAAAGTTAATGAGTATTTAATACCCTGTTGAGGGCTTTGCGTTTTTATAACCTCAAATTTAACCCATAAGAGACTCATCAATGATAATTCTCTCACTATTAAGCTCTAATAGATTTTCTAATGTATGATCAATTGTATTCATAATTAATTATATCACAAGATGATATGTTTGCAATTATAAACGAGAAATTTGTTTACTTCCCTTCCCCTGATCTTTTAACCAGTGAAAAACCAAGCCCAGGATATCTAAACCGATCAGAATATTTCAATGAAATTTAAAAGAGTTCCTCTTATAGCCAAAAGAGGATGTAACCAGCCAAAAGAGGATGTAACCAGCACTGGCAAGGGCTATAAGCGTTCGTCATTTTTAGGAATTTTTAATTTTTGCAAATTCAGCCTCTTTTGTATAAAATAGTTATAAATCAGGGTGTTAATGGAAATGTGATGGCGCGTGAAGGCAAAGCTAAAGTGTTGAGCGAGGCAGAATTTAAATTAGTGCTGCTGGTTGCGAAAGTGGGCAAATTTGCAGCACGCAATACGGCTTTAGTTTATTGCTCTTTTGGTTTGGGTCTGCGCGCTAAAGAAATTGCCTCGCTTACCATTGCCGATGTGGCGGATGCCCATTATCAACTGTTACAAGAACTGTCTTTAAAACGCTCCATGACCAAAGGGGAGAAACAACGCCAGGCCTACCTTACCCATAAAAAAGTACGGGAAGTCTTGCAAGCGCATTTAAATGATATAAAGGGCATGTCCCACGATAAGGCCTTGTTTCAAACCCAACGCCAAAGCCGTTTTACCGCCAACACCTTACAAAAATGGTTCAAAGCCCTATATGATAAAGCTGGAATTCATGGGGCAAGCTCTCATTCTGGTCGGCGTACCTTCATTACCCGACTCATTGAACAAGGTGCAGACATTAAAGCAGTGTCTCGACTTGCGGGGCATGCCAATATTGTCACCACCGCTATTTATGTGGAAGATAATCCTGAGCGTCTAAAACGAATTGCAAACTTGGCCTTGTTTTAATGCACCCCTGGTTTACCACGCTGCCCTTTCTAAATCTGATTGATTTCCAATCTGGTGAGCATTATCACGCAGCCCGTTTTGAAAAAGACACGCGCTACTATGTGATTCGTTTAAGCAAAGATTTATTAGAGGACTGGGTAATCACCTTAGTCAATGGCCGCATTAAGTCCAAGCTTGGGCAAAGCCGTACCTTGGCTTTTTCCTCTTTTCATGAAGGATTTGAGCACTTTTGCACTCTGGCACACATTCGCCACCTTCGTGGTTATCAGCTAAAAACGATACACTTCGACAACCATCTGTTGCTGCATCTACTGCCCTTCTTAACCAATTCAAAAGATACAAAGAAACTATCTGCTACCAAAACAGTGAGAAATACCAATCGAGGCAAAGGCCGTGATGAAAAAAATGTTTCGATATTAGGCAATTTGAAACCTGAATTAGCACGCCAACAATTAGGATTTGCTTTCTAAATACTAAAAAAAGGAATTAACGATCAATTTTCGTGAATTTAATTCTACCAAAAAGATTAATTAATAAACCTCATCTAATTTAACAGGTGTTTTTTGTTGATATAGACGTGATACTTTTAGGCTAGCTTACCCATTAACCAGCCTCGAATAATTAAATCAAAGCTAAATTTAAAGGCCAACTTCAGTTCCAATTCAATTTAAATTGAGTTAAATCAGTCAATTGCCTATATTTAGAGCAATGGAATAAGGCTTAAGTCTAATTTGGCAATTAATCAGACTTAATCATTCTATCTCAGAGCGATCACTTCCCTCGTACTTTTGGCCTTACGTTTATCAGAATCTAATGCATTCCATAATCTCTATCATATTTTTGTTCGAGTTCTTGTAGCAAAAGAGCATTTTTCCTGTTTTGTTCCTTGAAAGCTTGAACATGTTGGTATCCAAAAATCAAAATTGCATAGAGTGCAACAAGGAATAAAATATCATTAAAGGAAGATTTCTTCTTTTTCATATAACTCTCCATCTTTTCATAGCTTTATGGTTTATCAAACTTGCTAAAATCAGTCTTGTAAGAACAATAAATCCTAAATCTTTAACGTGGGTTTCATAATGAACCTTAGTTAAATATAATATTCTTCATACATTGTCTTAAGCTGCTTTAACTTCAACAAGCATATGAATGCCATCATGTTCAAGAGAATCTTGAATAGCTAAGGCGATAAACTGTTCTTCTGGATAACCTAAAATGGCAGAAAACTGCTTAGCTTTTTTAGCACTAACTATCTTTCTATCATGCTCTAAATCGCATAAATATTGCTTAGACACTCCAAGGATTTTCGCAAAATCAATCTGACTTACCCCCTCTCCTTGACGTATAGAACGAATAGAGCTTCCTAATGTTAAACGCCCTACCAATTTTTCTAAATATTTTCGTGCATTAGTAGTCATGCTTATTTACCTCTATTATTGAAATAATAACTATTTCTTTTTGCTCATTTTCAATATAAATAGCTCGATAGGCTTTATTTAAACGAATGGATCGTTGACCAGAGCGATCCCCTTTTAAAGGCTCATCATGATAGCCTGGTATGGTTCTTATCTTGCTAATCCCTAGCCGCTCCACAGAGTCAACCCATAAAAGTAATTTTTCTTTGATATAGCTTGGAACTTTAATAATATCCTTCTCAGCTCCTTTGGTTAACTCAATTTGACAAGGCTTTATCAATTCCACTACCTATTACATTTTCTATATATTTAATAGTACACTAAATTGGTGTACTTGTCAATTTACCTTTAGTTAATAATTGGGGGGATTTGTTTACTTCCCTAATTTATTCTTTCATTCAAAGGAAAATTGCGGCGAAATTGGTTAAGAAATTTGGTTAACATTTCTAATGTTTAGTTATTTTAGATTTACGAAAGTATTAACCAAGTAGAATGACAAAGGAAAAAAATTAGAGTCTCATCAAAGCATGCTATTTGGGCAATGAAATCTTGTTTAGATGTAACCGCAAAACCAAAGACCTACTTGTCAACGTGCAATAAAACAGGAATGGTTCTTTGCGCCTGAAGCAATTCTGGGTTGACGTTGTAAGGCAACAAGGATTGAATATCCTGCTCATTAGTACATTTGGCGACACTCTCGAGCGCATATTTAAAATAAGCGAAGACATCCACATCATGTTCTTTGCACGTTTGCACCAGAGAAAAGAGAATGCTTGAGGCATCAGCCCCTTTTGTTGAACTGTTGAACATCCAATTTTTTCGTCCAATCACAAAGGGCTTAATGGCGCGTTCGGAGCGGTTATTATCTATTTCTAGTCGGCCATCATTAATGTATTGCGTGAGACTGTTCCAGTGTTTGATTGAGTAAAAAAGTGCTTTGCCGAGAGGTGATTTAGGCAAGACGGTTTTTTGTTGCGTTTGTAACCAGTTCTTGAACTGGATTAAAATGGGCTGGGCTTTGGTCATTCGTGCCTGTTTTATTTGCTCACAGGTCATTTTGTCTTCTTTTAATTGTTTTTCAATGGCATAGAGTTTAGCGAACCACTCTACCGCTGATTTGGCAATGCCTGGTTTGTTTTTAGTGGCTTTGACAATATCAACAAAGTAACGCCTGGCATGCGCCATACACGCTACATGGTTAATCCGTGCTCTGTCTAGGTTAACATACGCACTATAACAATCAGCATGAATGTATCCCTTAAACGACTCAAAGAACTGCTTCGCTATCACATCCTGACGACTTGAATGATACTGATAAACAAAACAACGTTTCTCTGGTGGCCCACCACCAAAAAACCACATATAGGAGGTACTGGTTGATAGTTTCCCGTGTTCATTAAGCACTTGCAGGACGGTTTCGTCCGCATAAGCAATGTCATATTTTTGTATTTGCTCAATCATAGTATCCACGATGGGTTTGAGCCAGTCTGCCGCTTTGACCACCCAGTTACCTAAGTTCGTACGACTAAGCTCAGCGCCCATGCTTTTAAACATGTCTTCTTGGCGATAAAGCGGTAGATGACGATTAAATTTGGCATCAATTACTGCGGCTACAAGGCCTGCTGTGGCCATGCTTTTAGGAAAAGGTTGTTTTGGAAGCTTGGCGGTTGTAATAGTCTCTTCGCATGACTTACAGGCGTATTTTTTTCTGATGTGAATCACTCGATAGGTGACTTGAGGTAGCACATCAAGTTGCTCACTGGTTTCATTACCAATGTGCGTTAAGACACAACCGCAAGCACAGTGTTTGTCCGCATCATTGATGTCATGAATGTGCTCGATATACGGCATGTTTTTAGGTAGTGGCTTACGACCAGGCTTTTTCTTTTTAATCGTAACTGTTCTGGTTTCAATAAGTTCTTCAGGCTCAATATCTTGTGCTGCCAACAACTCAGCTTCATCAAAGCCTAAATCCAATTGTTTGTCTTCTCCAAGTTTCTCACTTTTACGGCCAAATTGTGCGTTCTTTAATACGAAGAGCTGGTGGTGCAGTGCAGAAATAAGCGTGTCTTTTGATTTAATATGTTCTTGGTGTTTTTTCTCGGACTCAACCAATTTCAGCTGTAAATCAGCCACCATTTTCTCCATGGTTTTAAGGTCTTTTTGAGCGGTGGCATTGGTCTTTTTCATGGCGCTTATTATACCAAAAAGCCAGTGGCCAAACCACCAATTGGTCCAATAAAATCAACACATTTCATTAATAAAACCCACTGTAATCAAGCGCTTTATTCTGGAGCATCAGGTCATAATCGAGGCCTGCCAATAGCCAACTTAATTGTTTGTTATCAAGCGTGGCGACGTCCGTATTTTCATCATATTTTATGATTTTAAATCGGCCTTTTTCCAGTCGTTTATAAATCAGGACGAATCCATTCTTATCCCAGTATAACAGCTTCACTTTATCTCGAGCCCGATTATAGAATAGAGTCAGCGAGCCATCTTGTAGGCTACCATTTGATAGGTCACTAATAATATAACTTAAACCATTAATCGACTTGCGCATATCTATCGGCTGGCTGTATAAATAAATCTGCTGCTGGGTAAATGATATCATCGAGCTCCTCCTAATAACTGGATAAGCGCACTGGCTTTGCTAATGTCCGCTTCTAACTTAATGCCCGCAGGTAGGATAACTTCCAGACAGGATTCTGGCTCGGCAAGAGCAGCGGATAATGGGTGCGTTGGTGTCGTGGATACCTTTAGCAATTTCGGCTCTGTAATGCCGCTCTTATTTTTATTAAGTCTTCCGCGCCAATATACAAATTGCTTATATACCAAGCCTTGTTGCTCACAAAACTTTTGCTGCGTTAATTCACTTGATTCCCATTCGGTGTTTTGCTCTGACCAATACGCCTGACGTTTTATTATCGAACTCATCTTCACTCCTTCGTTTTTAATACAACGTAGTTTGAGTTAATTCTTTGGCCTTGTGTAGATGGGGTTGGTTTGGCGCTTACGTTTAGATCAATCGAAAGATTAAATTTTATGGGGGCATCCAGATTTATATCGGCATCGGGTACTCTCTCAATCACAAAAGGAATTTCTTTCTTAACGCTATTCATTACGACATTGATAAACATTATCTCAGCAACTTCCAGTAAAAAATTTACAATTGCCTCCATTTCTTCGGTTATTGAACATGGTTCTTCCCCTGTTATATTCCATTGCGGTACTACAATATTTTTATTATCTACAGTCAACTTGAAATTTTCAATTATCGTCTTTTTGTGTTTTTTTGGATGTTCTTGAAAATTTCGTAACTCTATGATGTGCTTAATATAAGGAGTATTTGGAATAATAAAATCTTTTAAGAAAAGATGATCGTTATCAAGAACAGATGACAGTGAAATAAAAAGATGTTCAAAATTATTATCTTCCCTTGGAAGTTCAAAAAAAATGAAAGGTAATGTGCATATATGCTTTATGACTCGTTTTGCTTTAATTAAAAAATTATCACATTCGTTTGTTAAATTTTGCACATGAGGAAATGGATTAAGGGCACGACCTTTTTCAGAGGTTATACCTTCAGTTTGTACCTTTAACATTATTTTACTTACCTCGGTACTAATCCTTTTAGCAATTTGATCACAAACCAAAAGATCTTCTTTGCAAGCATGCAGTAAAGATATCACTTCATCTTTTTCAATTTCTCTTTCAAACCAAGCGGCTTTAAGGATTTCACTTCCTTGTAAAAGAATGCGTGAAACTATTGGACTCCTGGAGCCTACATCACTTATTGGGGTGATAACCCACATTGCATTTGGGTTTGTCTGATCAGGGTCAATTCTTTCTGGGGATTGAACACGATAGGTCTTGTCTACCTTATACATTTCCAAAAATTCACCGCAGGAACACATTCCTGTAATGCCCCCAGTACCTCCGTGTAATTCAAAGGAGCCTGCAGCATGCCTTGGTAAAAGTTTCTTATCCATATCCACCTCACCTCTGGAAGAAAAATCGCTTTTTATTAGAAGAAAGTGCAGCAGTGATTATAAAAATTATGAAAAATCTATACCTAGTGCCGCTCTAAATTTATTAACAAGTTTGCTTCTTGGACTATCACCAATTTCAATTATTTCTTTTAAGCTATTTGGGAGGGCATCTGCAAGCCCTTCAAAGTCGACATCTTCCTCCATTGTGTGTAATGCAATGTCAAAGAAAGGCTTATATGCATTTCTAATATCATTGATTAATGATTGCTCTAGAAACAATTCATTTTTATGTAGGCAGGAATTAAGCTCGGTATACTTTTTCGCAAAATTATCTGCTCTCAAAATTACTGATTCTTGGTTTTTTACCTTGATATCCATAAATAATGTTTTAAGTTCAATATCTGCGTCTAGCATACTCATATATAATTCGGATAACAGCTCCACTTTTTTATTGTGAATCCATGTGTGTCGTATCGTATGCAGGGACACCTCTTTAGCAAGTTCAGACTTATAGTTTTCAAGCACTTGGCTTAAAGAGTGAGATAATCTTTTATCCACCCATAGTTTTAATAGCCAACCAACAACACAAACTGCTACCCCATTTGCTGCGATTATAGCTAAAATATCCATATTAAGTGCGTCCTTACGCGTATATGTTGTTTTGAAATATGGCAAATTCCAGTTTAATGTGATGAATTTTTAACAATGAAATAATCCTAATATAAAACCTATAAAAAGAAGAAAAGATGCAAAAAAAAGACCCACCAACTTAAGAATTAATACTCTATCAATCCAATATAAAAAATCAGTTTCAAACTCGTAATTTTTTTTTAATAAAACTCCATTTTTTAGGTCATTCTCCCAATCTTTAGCTTTATTTTGATACATATAATGCCCAATTAGATATTGTATCAAATCTAAAAAAAAATAGAGTAAAAGTATTAAAAATCCTATTGCCAAATAATTTAAAGAAACTTTAAGTTCAGAATATAAAAACCAAAATAAAGCACCCTCTGCAAAAGCGATTTGACGACAAATTGAGGAAAGAATGGCCGTATAATTTGAGGATTCAGCGTAACACTGACTAATATGTGACTCAACTTCTTCAATTTTAAGATTTTTCATAATTTCTTTTTTGGCCCCGTTTTAAAAATAACAGAACAAATCTCGACTTCAGCATACCTATCAGATTTTTCAATTAAATCATTTACTGTAAACGGCCAAATTAAATTGCCGATATCAGCCACATTATTTTGCCGACTAACGCTCCCCAATTAATAGACATTTTCGAGCGGCATCAAGAATTTCTGTAGTTAATGAAGTCATGCGGTTTACCTGCATAATTCGGTATGACTGTTTTAACAATCTGTTGATTAACCTGAAATTGCCATTGGTCATTCGTATGATGGTTGATATAGCCTCTTGATCACCAAAATCTTTCTCATCAATACTGACTCCCAATTTTGAAAAATGCTTGGAGATTATAAACTCAACCTCGCCTTTACCAAGATTTTTGAATTGATGCACAAATCCAACTCGTGAATAGAGTTGAGGGAACCGTTCAATCATTTTTTCAATACCAGGCATCCCGATAAAAATAAAGCTAGTACCAGCCTCATCATAAAGTTCCCTGATTAATTCAAATGCCATGGGTTTTAGCCGCTCAGACTCATCAATAATAACAAGTTCCGCATAATTACGATTTTCCATACGCACTACCTCAGGAATTTCATCTGGATATAAAAATCGCTCCTTGAGCAGATTAAACTGTCTTTGCTCATGTTTTATTTGGTGGATGACATCTCGTGGTGAAGCCAATAAGCTTGGTGTATATAATAGGGGTCGTGTGGAATAACCACCAAAAGTGTTAATTCTGAATTAGGCCGCCTTCCAAAAGTGTTTTTTTAGATGCTTCTCAATCGCACTAGCCATGGCATTNNNNCTTTCTTGATTTAATTGGGTTTGTTCATCGATCATTTTATTTGCTTGTGCAGCTTGAACTACACGATCAAAATAACAAATGGGGAGTTTTAAGAAGCCCCTCCAAAGTGCCTGGTCAAAATTTAGCCGCCATTCAGTCACTATTTTTTCTTTTTAAAATCAGAATCATTAATCAATATTTTATCTAGCCAACCATCAATATCAATTTCTTCATGGCTTGATAAAAAATTCATACCTTCCCTGAAAATTAATGTGTGTCCATGCCACGGGAGACAACTGTTTAATAGGGGTCGTGTGGAATAACCACCAAAAGTGTTAATTCTGAATTAGGCCGCCTTCCAAAAGTGTTTTTTTAGATGCTTCTCAATCGCACTAGCCATGGCATTTATGTCAATTTCACCATTGCTCTTTTTAAAATTATACTTACCAGTAAAAGCAATGTGCGCCCAAGCAATAGGTGAGATCCGAGCAAACTTATCGATAATATCTTGGCTAACACCTTCGGCAAGCATTTGTTCATATATCATATTCAAAATAACGCTGTTATGCGCAATGATATTATTTGCAACAAGCCTCACTGCATGAGCACTGACGCGATTGTTGACTATTTTCTTCCCTTTGAAAACCCCTTTATATATTTTTCGAATGAGTCCCTGCAACTGATGATATGCTTCCGTGCGATTTCTTGCTGTTCTGATGGCTTTTCTAAGAGTCATATTATCAATCAAGTTAAGCACGTGTATGCTCTTTAAGAGCTTGTTATACTCAAACAAAGCTTTTTTGAGACCTGTATAGCGAGCAGAAGAGTTTATTTTCTTAACGATGGTGCTTTGAGTGTTTTCTTGCATAAGTAAAGACAGCAGAACCCGTAAGATGCCTCGTTTATGTGTTCGAATAAGCGGGACATTAATAACGCCCCTTGGACGAATAATCCCAGTGTAATTATCAATCGGGTTAATAGAAAACAAGTCACTGCAAGCCTCCTTTATATCCTTTATGCTTGGCACATAATCAACATCAATGGAATCCAATATAACAAAATTGAGTTGATTGAGGGAGTGATTATCACCAGTCACCATATCAATTTGGATATCTGTTTTATTGCCATTAATCACATCATAAAGGGAATGCCCCTCATACTCATTTAACCCGATATTTTTGGCATTAACCGCAATAAAATTTGCTATCAATGTGTATACAGAAATGCCAGGTGCTTTTCCAAGATATTTTGTTGAATACCGAGATTGAATTGTGCTTTCACTAGTCGGTAGCTTTTGTCCATCAGCATCTCCAAGGGTTTTGTTGTCTATCAAGTCCCATAATTTGAAAATAGGCAATGCATGCACAAGGTTGCCTGCCCTGTCATTCGCAGCGCACATTGTATCAATGCGAATGTAATCCTCTTGGGTTGAGCGTAAAAGATTGAAGCTCATATCGGACATATCAGCCATTTTCTCAGTACTTATACCGAATGCATTTGCTAAAACGCAGGCATTAACGGCGGTTTTAGCGGGTTTTGTCTTATGATTGCGTCGTGTTTTCATGTGAGTGAATGCACCCCACATATCGGTGAGATCCCCCATATGCATCATGATATCTGGAATTTCTACCTGTGGTACGGTTCTGAAAAAATTATCATCAAGTTTTTCATGGCTATCGTAACTTAAGCTCCAATCTTGTTCGCCTGATTTGGTTTCTTTAATTTTGAATGCCAAATTTTCACCGCGAGTAATCCTGCCGATTGTCCTTGTCCATGCGCGATCTAGCTCTTGCAGGACGTCATCTAATCGTTTGTCACAATAGATTGGTATCTTCTTGTAACCAAATTCATCAGCAATTTTTTCTACATTATCAACCACGTCCTCGCTCACCAAATCATGATCAATATCACAGTATGTCACGCTGTCATTACAACAGAGCAATCCCTTATCCAAACGACGATACATCTTTTGATACACAAAAAATTCAAACAAATGTGGATCAACCTGCTCATCATCTGCATCTATTTTTAAATAAGGTAGTGCTGTTTTTGAAATTCTGTCTTCTATTTCTTTGGGTAATTTAAACGACGAAGGGCCTTTCTTACGGACACCATAGTGATTTTTCAAGATTTTGATAAAATCCATGATGTCACTATTCTCCCTAAAATATGTGAAGGGAACATGTATCAACACCGGCCGTAGATAAAGGGAAAATTGTCGGGATATCTCCAAATAATAATCCCTCATGGCTGCTTTTTTATCAAAAACACGACCGCCTAAGTACTCGGCAATAATAGGAAATTGTTTTTCCGGAAGAATTTTATAAGCCTCACGATTTAGCTCTTCATGATTAAGACCATACTTGCGATTTGGGAACCATTTTATAAATTTTGCTAATTTTGGTATATCAACGACCAAGCCCGAATTGTATTCAGCCAGTGCTTTATCCGCATATTTTTTAGCATCGGCTAATATGGCTCTGATGTGAAACATAAAACTTGTGATTAAATTATCCATGATTTGTTGATAACGGTGGTAAACAAAACATAGGGCTTGCAACCATTGCTGCGGTTGATTTAACCGACGCAATCTGGATGCAGCATACTGTTCTGCCAAATCCGCATAATAACGAATGGCATTTTTTGACAATTGCAGCGTCGGTATAAATTCTTTTGCAAATTTATATAACTCCGCGATTTCTACTGCTTTGGCTGCTTCTTCCTTAATGGGCGTATATTTGAAATTCTTCTGATCGGCACGAATAACGTTCAGTTTTGTGATCCCATCCTCTCGCTTGATCAAATCAGATAATTTTTCTTGTTGCTTTTGCGGTATTAAGAGTATTAATTTTTCAAGTCGTTCTTTTTCCGTGGAAAACGCTCGTGTAAATAGATCTTGCATAGTGCGATAAGTTGGCAGCAGTATTTTTTTATTTTCCAAATAAACCATCAACTGCCGAAACGTATCATGCCCTTTGGGGTAATAGCGTAATAGTTCACAAAGGTGCGCTTCAACCAAGGGCACTTGTACTGATGACCAGTCCTGATACCCAAATAAATTTAGAATAACGCTCTTTTGTTGGCTCAGGGTTTGTCTGGTTATTTTAAAGTCAGATTTCTCGGTTTTGTAATATTTAGAGAGGATATAATCCACGTCATCACGAACTTCATCAAATGTAAATGCGAAAATTTGCTGACTGGCTTTAAAGTAACCCAGTTGCAGGATAAACGCGACTCGTGTTTTTGTGGCTGAATATTGACGCAGTGCGTCCATCTCTTGTTGATTCATTGTAAAATAAAGTTCTCGTTCCGCTTCGTTAAAATCAGGACGAGCGTAAAGTTCTTCAATTTCTGCTTCGGAAAGTAACTGCAGCCGATTTTTTAGGGTCATATTGGGGTTCAGAAATACGTAGGTTTGGCTGGACTGATTTCTCAATCAAAAAAAATCGCATTGTACGCCTATTTTTGGTAAGATAAAGCGGTTCAGTAAATCTTGGTTCAATATATCGTTTTTTAGTTAGTAAAATGGACTAAACTGTATGAAAATAGGATATGCGCGCGTCTCAACCAAAGAGCAATCTTTGTCCATGCAAGTTGATGCATTAAAAAAAGCAGGCTGTGATCAAATTCATGAGGAAATTGCTAGTGGAGCAAAAACAGCGAGACCTGTTCTTGATGAAATTGTGCGAAACCTTCGTGAAGGTGATACTTTAGTTATTTGGAAATTAGATAGGCTTGGTAGAAATCTTGCCCATTTAATTCACCTAACAACAAAATTAATCGAGAAAAAAGTTGGATTGATTAGTCTCAATGACCCTATTGATACCACTACTGCACAGGGTAGATTAGTTTTTGGGATTTTTGCATCATTAGCAGAGTTTGAACGTGAATTAATCCGTGAGCGGACACAAGCAGGGTTGAAATCAGCTCGAGCTCGAGGAAGAAAAGGTGGAAGACCCAAAGGCATGTCAAAATCAGCAATGGAAAAAGCAGCTATTGCTGAAGCTCTTTATAAAAATGGAACCATCCCTGTTAAAAAAATTGCTGAACAGTTGGATATTTCTAAAACTACGCTGTATCTGTACTTACGATCTCGAAATGTTCCTGTTGGAGAAAAAAGTTGATACTCCAATTAGAAAATAAATATCTCATCTTGAGTTGGTTATGCAGGAAAACCCAGCTAATGATAATATCTCCCAAGAGGTACTGATGTACGATCGATTACGTCGTTGGTTTTCTACTCTATCACAATATAGTAAAGCTCTTTACGCTTCGTTCTATTCTTCTGTTTTATATGCTGATGTGGTGAAGCGTTGGCACGGATTGGGGATAGGATACCTTTTATTTCTTATTATTTTGGGAGCTATTCCTTTATCTGGACGAGTAATCATAGCATTTAATCATTTTTTTAAGGGGGAAATTCTATTCCCCATCCAAGCGCTTCCTCTACTGACCATACAAAATGGTGAAATCACTTACAATCAACCCATGCCCTATTTAATAAAAAACAACAGGGGAGAAGTGGTCTCAATAATAGACACGACAGGAACGGTGTCTGAAATGAATCAGTCATACCCTCAACTCACGGTTTTAATTACCAAAAACAAAATGATTTTAAGACCGCCCAGTTATAAACAATTCTTAGGTTTGGCTAAAGACAACATTGGCAACCCAATTTATACACGTACTTTTGACAAAGGGGTTAATGGACTGCTTTCTGGCGCAGAGTGGATTCAGTCCACTGGGATTTCCAGATTAAATACGTTGATGCAAATCCTTGTCTTTCCCTGCGTAACTTTATTTTATTTTGGAGTTTTTGGGGTTATGTTACTCCTATTGTCCGCACTGGTGCAGTTGTACTCTGATATTTTTTTCAGCTTTAAACTTCAATTTAAAGCCTCATGCCGTCTATTAGCTATAGCTGCAACGCCTACCTTGGTTCTATTCTTTTTTATGCGATGCGGTAATTTCTCACTACCGGGAATGGGCTTAGTTTATGGAGTACTCATTCTCAGTTATACTTCCTATGGGTTATATTCAGTCAAACGATTTAGGGTTTGATTTTATATATTCTCACTGGACATAGTCCCCAACTCATTAATTCTATGCCCTGATAAATGGATTCAAATTGTTCGTGGTGTATCATTCGAGTGGTCACAATAATTCGGCTTCCTGGTTTTAGACGAGCCATCTTTGAAATTAATTCATTCCAGGTAGCATCAGTAAGGCAAGTGGCTGCCACGTAAATAATATTAGCATCTCCAAAATTGTAATGTAAAAAACTGTCGTTGATAAATTGAATGCGCTCTGTTTGAGGTAGGTATTCTTTCTCATCGTCATGTTGTTGAAATCGTTGAGTTACCTTTTTAAGCAGTGTATTTGATTGCTCATATAGAGGAGGTAACAACTCAATACCAATAGATTTTTTAACATTAAAAAATAATATAGCGCTCAATACTGCTTTTCCCGAGCCCGAACCTAAGTCATAAAAAATATCCTGATTGGACGGGGTGGCTCGTTCAAGAATGGTATAAAACGACAAAAAATTGATTTCTCCATAAATAAACTCCTTATCTTGAATCAAATGCAATAATCGATACCTTATCGAATAGGATTTTGTATGCGCTTTTTTGTAAAGAGCCTCCAAAATGCCAGTCTTTTTTTCTATACTTGACCAATCTGACCTCTGAATTAACTGTTTTTTTAACTCTCTTTTCTTGAAATGGGGAACAAGTATGTTAGTTAATAGAAGTTTTAAGATAACTAATAAAAAAGGTATAGTGATAATATAATAGAACATAAGCGTCAGGATGTTTTAGAGGGCTTCATTATAGTATTGCAGGCTCTTTTGAAAAGAGAAATCTAAATTATAATGGTTTGTAATATTTTTGGTATAGCGGAAGGACAAGGAAATTTTATGATTCTTGATAGAATAGTCCACTTTATTATTGACATAGCTTATAAAGCGACTAAATCTCAGCCAGTCAGCCAGTCAGCCAGTCAGCCAGTCAGCCAGTCAGCCAGTCAGCGCAATAAGAATTTATATTCATTTTTAAATGGTTACAAGAAATTTTTTTCTAATTCTCATGCCCCCATTTACCAGTTTAAAAAAAATAATTTATCGAAGGAGGAGTGGGATAAATTAATGTTATCCATTGAAAACGCAAATTTGGAGCAATCCTGGGATTATGCCGAGGCTTTGAGCAAGATAGGTTGGGGAATTGAACGATATTTAATTTACTACAATAAAACAATTATAGGTTTTTTCCAAATCTTCAAAAAAAGATATTTTTTCTTAAGGTATATTAGGGTCTGTTGACATTTCACATAGGCAACCATAAAAGTGCGCAAACCATGGCCACTACAGACGCGTAATTGCGTTTTAATTTATCAAATCTTGTGGCAAGCCCTCTAAAATGCTTTATTCTAGCGAATAAATTTTCAACTAAGTGCCTGTATTTATATAAGCACCAATCCATATCAGCATTACCAATTTTAGAATTGGATTTTCTTGGAATGACAGGTATAGATGATTTCTTGCGAATGGTATCTCGTACTTCTTCGCTGTCGTACCCTTTATCAGCAACAGTAAAATCTGCGGCAGGTAATTTTTCGATAAACTCTGGTGCCACTTTGCAGTCATGAACCTCGCCACCTGTTATCTCAAAATCAATGGGTAATCCATGTGCATCAACTGCCATATGGATTTTTGTTGTATTGCCCCCTCTGGATTTACCGATGGCTTGATTTTCTTCAGAAGCGGCGCCAGCACTGTGTTGATGGGCTTTAACTATGCTGCCATCAATAAATTCCCATTCCAAATCAGGCTCCTGTACGAGTGCCTTGAAAACAAGCATGAGCTTACCTTTTGATGACCAGCGATTAAATTTTTGAAAGACGCTATTCCAACGTCCAAAAGTCCTCGGAAGGTCGCGCCACGGGCATCCAACGCGCATACGATACAGTATTCCTTCTACTGCTTTTCGTAAATTGGGCTTGTCATATATCCCTTGTTCGCGCATTATTGTTCGTAGCTTTGACCAATGCTCATCACTGAGCTTGTGTCTAGCCATTGCAAACTCGTTTTTTTCTTGTGTTAGAACCTGAAGTCTACGAGTTTGCTCATATTTTTCAATATGTAACGACATAACGACAAAATGTCAACACACCCTAGGCTTGAGCGAGGCCCATTATTTTTAGATGATAGCTATCAAGTTAATCATGCAATTCCAATTTTAATAAAAATACGTGCTAGATGGAATTTTTGGAAAGCTCAGTTGTTGTTGATTAAACCAGAATTACCATTTCAAACAGTATATTATGATTCACTTTGCTCTATGGGTTTTCGACTCGCCATTAAATCACGCTGGGAATCGAGCAAAGTTGATCTATTACAGAATGAAGAAAAAATACTTCAAAATATGAAAGCCAATTGGAGAAATTCATTAAAAAGATCAATGAAACATTTGGAGTTAAAAAAAACAACTCAGCGTACTGATTTAGATTGGCTGCTCGATCAGTATGAAAAATTTAAAATACAAAAAAAAATTATTGGGGTTGCCAGAGAATTAATAGATGCTCTGTATGAACAAATGATTGGCAGTGGTACCATTCATATTTTAATCGCAAAATATAAAGACATCCCTATTTCAGGGATTATCATTGTAACTCATGGTAAATCATGTAGCTATTTGTTGGGATGGAATGGTGAGATAGGTAGAAAATTTAACGCACATAATTTTCTATTATGGTACGCAATCAATGAAGCAAAGCTACGGGGAGAAATTTTTTTTGATTTGGGTGGTATTCTTTCAGATAAAAGATATAAGCAACTATCAGAATTTAAATCTGGCCTGAATGGAAAAAAGTATGCATTAGTGGGAACTTTTTATTAAGGTTGCTTATGGATGGCGTGACGATGGTGCATTAAATCAAATGCTGGAAAATAAAAATGGACATCCTATAAATTGTAGCAGAGGCGAGTAAATATATTTATTTCTAAAATATAGTGTGTTGAGCATTTTTTTTGTTCCTAACCAAGATCCGTTATAGTGTTGAAACACGTTCAGATGATATTTTACTTTTTTCCAATTTCTCTAAAAATTCGTTAGCCAGTGTTGCAGGATTTCCTTTTGCAGTATTAATAACTGCATCAAAGTCTATGCCTGCTGAAATATTAAGCGAAGCACGTTCTCGATTTTCAAAAAAACCAAACTTATTTGCTAGATTACTATACTCCTCAATAGTTTTTTTAGAGCCTATGCGTGGTAAATCATCGGAGGATAATTCCAGCGAATCATCGTTAATCTGCAGTTTGACCACACGATCTGAGGTGATTACTATTTGAACTTCTTCGTTGTAACTTTGTTGTAGCGCGTCAGGATCAACAGGGCTTTCTAAAAATAAGGAGTCACCATTTTTGTCTGTATTGGCATGTTTATTGACCATATAAAACAATTCATTTCTTGAGAGGACATGTTCAGAAGAATCATCAAATAATTTATCTGCCGTAACTAACGTTGCTAACTGATGAAATGGAAATAATCCTACCCGTTTATCCATAGGATTATCGATGTCCGCTTTACGATTTCTCTCTTGAATACGCTCACTTAATTTTTGCACTGGACAATAAGCAAAAACTATAGAAGTGGTTAATGTTTCGCTTGGGTTTTCTTCACTATATTGTTGCGCACGCTTTTGAAAATGTTCTAAACATTTTTTGGCACTTTCATCTGGGTTTGGCACTAGATCAATAACAATGGATTGCCCAGAATTGCCCTTATCGAACACATCATCATAAAGCATCACTGTAGGATCATCGATTTTGGTAACAAAACGTAACTCTTTAGCCAGTTTAGATATTTCACTTTCTATAAATCCCGCCTTTTTTAGGACGTCTTCGAGGTTAGGAAGCAAGGGATTAGGGAATTCTTGGGCTGTAATTGGATGATTGCCTTTGGATATAGTAAGCACCCCGGTACTACATAATGTTAACATTTCCTCTTCAGTCATTAATGTTTGAAGGTTTTGTATAACACCCGCTGCATCAAGTTTCTCAAACATGAATAACTTTCGATCACTCGGACTCATATTAACAATTTTATCCACCATTTCATCAATGCTCGAAGATTTCCACCCATGTGTTGTAACCAATTCTCTGCACAGGGATGATTTTCCTGCGGTTGATGATCCTAACAACAAAACAACATGCATGGTAAACCTCTTTAATAGGGGGACAATCAATACAGTGTAAGCTCTCATAGCAAGAGTTAAATTTATATTACTCTGTCCGGAGATTATACAAAAAAGATGCCTATTTTTTTTCTAATTCAACTTATTTTGCAAAAAATTTACATTGTACGGTTATCTTCTGGATTAATTAATTCACATTACGTAAGCTTAAACTTCCATCTTTGGGTTATCATATAGCTTAGTTGGTGGCTTCGCTCAGAATTAACACTTTTGGTGGTTCTTCCACACGACCCCTATTACTAGCGTTGAAAAAACCATAAGAGCTCGCAAGACCTACGACCACACAACCGGCAATTACCAATGCCCCAATTCCTCCTGTCAGGATAGTTGCTGCAACCGCAAGTGCAAAGACTGAAGCAGTAAATGCTAATGCTGCAAGTGCGATACTTGTATATAGGAATAATTCAGAGTATTGGCTTGCTTTCTCAGGATGATTTCTTACTTCCAGATGGAACTTGGCATTTGACATTACACGCCTGGCAGCGTGATTGGGCACGGAATAAAGCTTGGCCAAACGATACCAAAAATAAGGTGATTTGCACTCACATTAGATAAATTTGGATTGGGAACACCTGCAAACTCTGTTAAAAACCACTGAGCTGCAACGGCACAGTTTTACCTAAAATCGATGCTTCATGATCTGTTTNCTATTCCAATATTG
>NZ_JH413808.1:0-4392 GCF_000162755.2 Legionella drancourtii LLAP12 | reverse complement strand
ATGCAAATAATGTGCATTTATTGTACATTATAAACATTAAGAGATTATTAAGGGATCATCTTGTATTTTTTTCGCTAATGCTGTGATTGGTATTTAGGTATTATCGGTGAACGGCAAAATAATGTGGCTGATGTCGGCAATTTAATCTGGCCGTTTACACTGTTTCAACTAAATATTGTTCAATTTATAGAAATCAACCGTTTTAGTGAACAGAGATCTATTGAGTATACTTTATTGATAGAGCCCATAAATGAACATTTTTTGAGACTAGGGGTAATTGTTCTAAGACAGGTAGAATATTGAAGTGGGTATTAAAAAATTATTTTTAAATCAAATAGTTTAAAAAAAATGGAGCCAATACTACAAATAAACCAATAAAAAATATTAAAAATTTTAATTAATAGCTTTGCTCGGTCACTGGTATAAGGTAGCTCAAGGTAAATAAAAATATTTTTGGGCAAGAAAACAAATAAATTTATCCAGTAGAAAGGACTAAAAGTCTCTATCATTCTTTGTTTATTAAATCCTATTGCTTGAGTCAGAAATTTATGAATGGTCGCAGGAACATTTGTTTCTCCAATCCAGCCAATATAATCAATATTACTGAGGACACTTATATTATTATGCGTTACAAAGCCATGTCCTGTTGGGGTGGTTGCTTGAATAATAAAATCTTTTATTTCAGATTTTTTAAGTAATTTAATTATATCATTGTTCTTTTCTAGTACTTTCGTGTGTAGAGGATCCCATTCTTGCTTAGAAATACTATTATAACGGCAATATTGTGTATATATCTTTTTGAAATTGTATAATTTGTACCAATTTAGTCCGTTTTTAGAGAATTTTAAAAAAATTAATATAAAAGCAGCAAGACAAAGGTAATTGAACATTAGTGAGCGCCAGATTAAGTTTGTTGTTGATATTAATTGCTGTAATTATTAAAATCAAACAATATTAAACATAAATGGCAGACAGAAATCATATCCGTTAATCTGATTAACCTCTATCTTAAATCTTTATATTATGTTTTTCAAAAAAATTAATTATTTCTTCAGATTGCCCGGTGTAAATAATTTCAGTGTTGTATATTTCATGACATTTTAGAATTTTTAATTTATTGCTCCATGCTTTATCAGTGATAAATAAGTCGGAAAATGGCATCATAATAGATATGTGCTTTATGTCCATAATATCACCTGGCTTAATGTTGTTCGGGCTTGTTGTTAATTGTGCGAGCAAAGAGCATTCTAAATTCACAAATGGTAATTCTTGATAATAATTAGAATTGTAAAACTCAAGAAGTCCCTCTTGTCCTTCATTGTCTGGATGTAATGAATTCCACATTAATAAATCGTAGTAACTACTAACTAATCCAAATAATATATATGGATTAAGTTTATCATTTTCATGAATAAATAGTGTTTGCTTAAGTGCCGTAAACCTTTTCTGTTGTTCAATCTTTAATTGTGTTTCAATTTGAACATTATTTCTTAGATTTTCTGTCCTTTCTTGGTTTAGTAAATCGCTGCTTATGTCAGAGGATCTAACATCGGGCTCGGTTATATAGGGATTAAATGATGGGAAAATTATAAACTCCCTTGATAGTGTTTCTCTTATTTCATCAACAGGATCTTGTTCAAACAATGACAGGTATGATAATTCAATATTATTTTCACTATTTAAATAACCTTTCATTCCTTCTCTTATATGATTATTTTCAATATCAAATTTTCCTTTTGTCATTATATCCAATGTTATTTTTTTTAAGATTTTGAACCAATCATCCTTTTTATTTTCAGCAATCTCAAAACCTTGTTCAGCAAATGGAACGATTATTTTTCCTTCTGCAGAGCCTTTAATAAGATATTGATAAAGCAAAGAAATTTGAGCAGTGTCAGAAGCAGTCAATTTTTCCGGGTTGTTTAGAAATCTAATTATCTTTATCATGACATACGTATCTAACCATATAATTGGGAGAGGACATTTCTCAATTTGATACATATTTATTTCACTCCCTAATAAGATTGTTTTTTATATATTTATATAATGTAGGTTTGGACACCCCAACTAAGTTACAAATTTGTTTAATACTATGTTGTTTGCCATCATAAAGTTGTATTGCTAATTTAGTTTTATCTATAGAGAGTTTTTTTGGACGACCTCCATTCTTCCCTCTTGCTCTTGCTGCTTGTAGACCAGCATGCGTTCGTTCACGTATAAGATTCCTTTCAAATTCAGCTAGTGCCCCAAATATATGAAAAATGAGTTTTCCAGAACTTGATGAAGTATCAATTGATTCATGTAGACTTTTAATTCCAATCTTTTTCCCATCAAGCAGGGCTATCATTTCTATTAAGTCTTTTAGTGACCGGCTTAATCGATCAAGTCTCCAAACGATAATGATATCTCCTTCTCTAGCATACTCGATCGCGGCTTCTAATCCAGGACGATTAATTTTATTTCCGCTCATGTGATCATCGTAAAATTTTTCACAACCAGCATTTTTTAGAGCATCATGTTGCAGATCTAAATTTTGATCATCTGTGGAAACTCGTGCATACCCGATTAGCATTATTGGCCTCATACGTTAATTATCTCATTAAATTTGATGGTAATGTAACTTTGAATAATTAACCATAATTATTAACTTTTAAAGAGTATATCCTATAAGGAGTTTAAAAATTAATTTTTGGAAGAGCTGGGTGGGCAATAAAACCCCCGTTTTACTTACTGCAATTTAGTGGGCTGTATAAAAAAAACGATTATTGTCTTTAAAATGAGCTATAATTTTATTATTATAGACACTCTTTTTTGAAAATTTTAATGGTGATTTCTACATTAATTCTATTAATATAAATTATTCAATAAGTTATGAAATTTTATAAGCGAAGTAAAGTTGAAGTAAATTTGAGGTAAAATCGCAGATTTATTGCATTTGATCGTTTATACTCTCAATTGAGGAGACTATCAAAATGAATACCAATAGTTTAAACGACCTATTAGCTACAGTTCCAAATCATGATTATTTACATCTTTTAGAGGGCAATACTCCAAAAAAAGTAGCTGATTTTTTGGATTTGAGCCGTACAGATATATCAAAAGCAATGAAAATGGAAAAAGATCGTGTACGGTTGGATGATCAAATTAATAAAGATTTAAAACAACGCCTTCAAGAAATAGCAAATATTTGTGAGCTAATGGCAGGTTACTTTAAAGGCGATGTCAATAAAACTGCTTTATGGTTTAAAATTAAAAATCCTGCGCTCGGAGGAATATCTCCTAGAGATATGATTCGATATGGTCGCTATAAAAAATTGGAGTTATTTATTCGAAATGCGTTATCGGGAATTAATCCCTAAGTATGAAACCCTACGATCACAAGATATTTATACTATTGGACAGCGTTCCACCCAGAGCAATAAAAAGATGGATAAAACTACATGATCAAATCATAGATTATACTGCAGAACATTTCTCATATTTTGCTTATCGTAGATCTAAGATCATGGAGGAGCTAAAAACTTCATTAAGAGACAATTCCATTAATTTTGAATTTAATAATTGGGTGAGAGTTGTTTCTCAAGAGTTTTCAAATACTCCGTTATCCACAATTGGAAGTTATATAAGTTTTCCTGGAGGGCGTTTTAATATAGGGAATATCGATCCTCAAAGATTTCCGCAATTTCCTGCATTATATTTAGCTAGTGAATCAGCCACAGCATTTTTAGAGATGAAAGGATTAGAGCCAGAAGAGACTCATGAAGGACTCACTGGTAGTGAACTTTCTGTTGCTGGTAATTTTAGTCATTTCCAAGTGCAGGGAGAGCTAACGAATGTTCTAGATTTAACAAATGAAGAAGCTCTTCGTTCTTTTTATAATTTAATTAAAGATATACAACTTCCAATTTACTATATAAAAAAAGCTCGCGAATTAAAATCGAGTGCAATGCCACCAGTAAAAAACTTACCAGAACTACTCAGCACTATCTTCGCGCCTAATTGGAGATTGATGCCTATGCAATTCGATGTACCCGCTAATTCGCAAATTTTGGGTCAAATTGCACAATCGGCTGGATTAGAAGGAATACTGTATCCTTCTATTAAAACACAGAAAACTGTACTTGCAATATATCCCCAAAATTTTAGCTATTCTGATTCCTTTATAGAGATTGAGGGCAGGGTAGCGAAAACAGTTGAACATACAAGAATTGATAAAAATACTTTTAAAAATTATCTACCTTAAATAATAACTATCCATAGGTTTGTGACAAGCGTGAGCCTCTGCCTTATAATATGGTTAAGTCTGATTAATTAGGTTAATCAGACCTAAGATTCTGGGTTGAATCTGGGTGTAAACCCTCGGCCGGCATCTTTGCAAAAAATGGTCATGTT
>NZ_JH413807.1:10323-39171 GCF_000162755.2 Legionella drancourtii LLAP12 | reverse complement strand
GCCTGACTTGCTGCATACAAGGAAGAAAAATCTAATTTTAATTGTTTGGTGAAAATAAGAAAAAAAAGTAAGCTATAAGAAATGAATAATAAGCCAAAGCCTATTTTTTTATATTTATTTTGCATCATCCTTCTCTTTAAAGATTCCGATTAGCTGGTCAGACAATCATTGATTTCTAGCTTGTATATCATATTCATCTGTTATTTTATAATTTATCTTTTATTTTGTATAAAATAATTGCCAATGGTTCTTTAAGAAAATAATAAGAGATATATTTATGTTTTGACCAGCAGATACTTTGTGTTGCTGGCGAGCTTACCACCTTGAGCTCTTGTTTCTTTGCAACCAATATGGCTCTCGGGGAAACGAAGAAAAAAATGCAGGCTTTTGTAAAATAGTTCATGATGATTCTCTTCATTATATATGATATCTGCGTTTTAAAGGATTTTTCTTTTCCACCTAGAAGATGAGCCGCGCACAATATTCATCATTTTTCGTTTCTGATGAAGTTTCTTTGGCTACCTGTGGAGCAAAAAATCCGTGCTCTGAATCTATTCTACTCGTGGGTTTATGATTGTGCGACTTGATTTTTTCATTTTTTGACTCTTTTTGATTGGGGGCCAGGGAATTAAGACAAGATAACCCTGTTTGATTTTTGTTAAGCGAATGAAGTATGTTTGGTGCGAGTGGGGGGGCTTCAGGAACAGTATTTTCCAATGCATTTCGCCATGTAGAAATTTGTTGTTTAATGTAAGGAAATGCTATCCACCCAATGAGGATGAGACAGGTAAGCGCAATGGGGGCAGAGAGATATACAGCGCTGTATATCATGAATGCGGTCAGTGCTAATAGCACCAATAATTTCGCAGCGTGTTTTACCCAAAAATATAGGTTTCTTAATGATTTAAGCTCCTGAGTAGAAATTGCTTTTGTTTGTTCCCGGTATTGGGGGGTTAATTTATCCAACCCAGCTTTAAATTTCTCTGTAGTTAAACTGTATGTTGTGCGTAAATTTAGCAGTTCTTGTTTATTTTCTTCGGCAATACGCTCATGATTTGTTTGATAGTCCAGTAACTCTTTAATTGCTTGCTGGGAATCTTCAGATAAATCTGCAGGTGCTTTTTCAATCCATTGGCACAATTGATTATAAGTTGTATCTGGTGGGAGTTTTGTCAATAAAGTAAAGAAGTTAGGATGAGCTGCGACCTTTAATAAATTTATAAATTCAGGGAAAGAAAATGCACTGACTTGGGTTATGAATTTAGGGTTTAATTGGGCGATTCGCTCTAAGCTGGCTTTATAGGGGCTATTTTCTAAGGTTTTTAAAATGAGTTCTGAGTGGGAGGCTTGTTGTATAAATACCATTAGGGTATCAACGTTTAGCAGTGCGTTGGGTTGGCAATCGCGATAGGTTTCTAATATACCCAATACATCGGGAATGGCTTGTACAAAGGGAATGTATTCAGACCGTTTAATTAACTTCAAGTAGTTTGATAATGCTAATAAAAGCGCTTTGTTTTTTGCAAGCGTGCCAAACTTATCTAAAAGCAACCCCACTTTAATTTCTTTTTCCTCCGATAAGGAGGTAAGCGCTTTAATCGCCTCTGGCAAATCATTACCAATGTCATCGATACCGATAAGTATTTGTGCTACGAGTGATTTTGAACTGGCAAATTGTTGCTTGAGCTTATTTTTTATCCATCCGAAAACGGTTGGTACAATAAAGCGGTTTACAATAAAAGGTATTGGGCCACCAACAATTAGAGAACTTAGCGTTAGCGCGGTACTCACTCCAGAAAACCAGGTACTTATTCCCGATAAGTCAATCGTTGGCAGACTCACTTGCTCCCATTTCTTTTCTTGAATTTGGGTTTTGGTCATCGTGAGATAGTCAGCAACAAACTTTTTTATGCGTTTGACCGGTACGAAGCGTCCCACCACTGAAATCGATTGAGCATATTCAAGCATTTCATCAAGGTTGGTTTTAAGTTTAACTATCAATACGTCAATTTGTTCTGCATTAATAAGTCCTTTTTCTTCTAAAGTTTGTCCAAGCGCCTGCTTAAAGCTGCATTTCTTTTTAAAATAGGGGTCAAATAGAGTAACAAGCTCATCTATGTTTTCAAAATGTTGCTTTGTTTGTTGATGGCCATCAATTTTCCATTTGCGATGAAAAATATCAGCGAAAGCACTTAATTGAGCAATGGTTGTTCCTTGTAGTTGTGGAGCAAAGCTATTTAAGAATTCAAGAGGAATTGATGGTTCAACGAATCGCACATTGCTGAATTTATGTTCCGCAAACCATTGCGCAAGCATTTCCTGTTGATCTTTAATTCGTGCTGCTAAAAATTCCTGGGTTATTTCATCGTTTATTACTTTATGTTTGTCTAATAGCTCCGCATAATGCTTCTCGGCACGTTGGTTCAGTGTACTTAAAGTACGTGTAAATTTTTCATGGTCTACAATTGAGTTGCCTTCCCCAAATTGTCGCATCAAAATTTTATCGGCTGTTGCACGAAGTTTAAGAACGTATTCACTGACCATTAGATAGCGGGCTTCTTCTAATAAGCGCATTTTCAAACGCTCTTGCTGCTGTTTAAGACTGAGCTGATGTTGATGAGCCTTAAATGCCTCGGTCAATAGTTCCTCTGAGTCGGAGGGTGAACCAATCGCTTGTGCATCAATAATGGAAATGAATTGCCCACTTTTGCCATTACGGGCGGCTCTACCTTGAATTTGTCGCAACTCACTTGGCGTTAGATCAGTACACGTATTAATGACCACCAAGCCATTCTCATGCTGGGGTTCAATATCGGCTCCTCGAGCGAGACTTTGATTGGCTATAGTGAGCCAATGATCCTGACCTGCCGTATAAATAACGTTTTCCTCTGATTTTCCTGCGTCTTCATAGCCGTGATAACATTGTAACTTCCATTTCGTATGTGTAGCTAAGGAATTACGTAAGTGCTCTGTAGCTTGTGGTGAGTGGGTGATCAATAAAATGGGTTGTGCCACATTTTCTTTTTTATGGTTTTCAATCCATTCAATAATTTTTTTATGATGTGCATCCGTTCCGAATGAGGTGACTAAGCCTAAATCCTCAGAACGATCGGGGTGGAATGTCGGATAGCTGATAGCAACTAAACCATGTTGCTTATAAAATTCAGCGCGCTCGATAAGTGAGCCTGCTGTTCCTGTTAGCCCAACAATAGGTCCATCATTTAATCGATAATAATCAAAGAAGTTTTTAGCGCTGATAACAATAAGTGCTTCAGTGCTTGGTTCAATAATGAATGGGTAAGTTGGTGGTGGATTTTTGTTATTGAGTAATGTATGCAACAGTTGTTGCACATATTCTGAATAACTCACATTGGGATCTGGTCTATTAGTGCTCGCAATGATCGGCGCTGCATAATAATGCTTTGATACGAGCTCTTTCGTTTCAACCACATAGTAATCTATGTTTTCTTCCAAATTATAGGCTATCATCGCTGATTCAATTAAGACGCCTAGTAGCTCATTGGAAATTTTATTCGTAAACTTAAGAAAATCTGCCTCGGGGTTCTGGATAATGAAGTAATTTTTTAAATTAAGAATATCTTCTTCTTGACTGCAGTGATTCTTAAGATAGATCTCTTCTTCTTTTACAAACTGAAGAACATATTGGTATATACACGCCCAGGTCTTGGAGTTATTTAACAGGGGATCTAACGTTGCAGCTAAACGAAACTGAACGGTAGTTGTTAATGCGGCATCGATCTCATCGCTTACCAATGCCGGATTTTTGGGTAGTACCTTCTTTTCTAACGCCATGCGCGTTCGGAATAAAGCAAGATTGGAGGCAGTAGAGTAGTTCATGCCATTTGCAATATATTCATGATGGGCGCTTTGCGCCGTAAGGATATTTTCTCCATGAGAAATGCCTAGGTATTGGTAAAATGGCCCAAATTTTTCTAACGCATTTTTCGCCAGCTGGTTATTTTCAGTGACAATATCGACTGTTCTGCCTAAACTGCAAAGCAACGCACCATGCATTGCCGCAATAATGCTCTTTCCCTCACCGGTTTTAACTTCATGAATTAAATTGCCTGGATAATGTAGGCATTTCAATAAAGTTATGAGTTGTGTGCTACGGGGAAATTTATTTGTGGTTCGATAAAGTGCTTCAGCGCTTATTGCAATCAACAGTAATTGATTGTGGAGCCGGTCTTCTTCTTTGCTGATCCGAATTTGTAGCGTTTTGAATAAGCTCTGAAAGTCGTTATCAGTTAACTCATTAATCGTAAGTTCTTTGGTAACCCCTTGAATTTCAACCTTAATAGGTTTTTCCGTCATATAAGATATTAGTAACTGGTAATCACGCCATAAGCATTCTTGCTCTTCATTGCTTAATGACGAATCCTCATCCGTTTGATGAGATTTCAGTTTGATGTGCGCAATCTGTTTTCTTATAACCTGCGGATCATAGTGATATCTTTGTAGATTCTCTTGGTATTTTTGACGCTGAAATGCGGCTATAGTTTCGTTCAAACAGGGAGTCGCTAATAGCGCTAAAATTTCTTGAGCGTTAAGGGGGTATAATTTTTGTAGCTGGACTACTTTTTTTAACTCATTTAGAGGCTTATCTTTAAGTGTTTTTAATTCATTTATGAAATCCCGTTCTGTAAGTTGGCAAGTCCTATGGGCTAATCTTAATAAGCACTGAATTTCATCTATCGGTTTTTGATCTAAGAAGGCATTCAACTCACTAAGATCATAATAAGAGTTTTTTTCATACAGCCATTCCATGATATTCATCGTTAGCGATGAGGGCTGAACTTTTTGTACAAATTTGCTTAGTTCCCTTAATTGGACCGCATTTAAATAAGGATGGGCATTTAGAAACTGTACTCCCTCATTATGCCTCACCATTTGCATCAGCGCGGTGAATACTTGTTGCGCTTCGTCCATGTCGAGTGCTAGCAACGTTTCGATGAGGTTTAAAAGAAGTTCGAGATTGTCTTTCACTTTAATTTTTAAAAGGGATGCAAGTAGAATACTAATTAAGATTTTTGCTTGAGGTAAAGCCTGGTAAATCTGAGGCCTTTTCGCCAAGGTGAGTAAAAAATTGGTGGCCATTTTATCTTCAGCATGACCTTGGTGCTTTGTCATTTCCACGGCAATGAGTTCAATTAAGCACACAAAGGCATCGACGGTGGTATTTTTATCCATGAGGTGATCAAGGGCCAAATAAATAAAGCTTTTTGGATTGCTGCGTGATAAAGAGGACATTGATTCCAAAAGACTGGCAATCTTTGTGGTGTTCTGCAGTAGAGTTTTCATATCCAATCCGGGATATAATCTTTTTAAATACTGCTCTACGAGTCTTTTGTGTTCGCATGGAATGTTTAATTCAGTGCTCCACTGATTAATGAGTGTTGCTACAATTTTGGGATCATTACCTAAGGCTGGCAGGGCTTTTTCCAGATTTTCTTTCTGGGTTAATAAAAAATGCCCTAGGCGTTTCGACGTGAATTTTCTTAAGAAAATTTCCGGGATAGGGGTTTTGGCAATAGTGAAAGCAGAAACGCGCTGTTCTCGCCAAATACTCCATAAACTTTGAATTCCATTTTGTTCATCCGTAGGTATTTGATGAAGATGAACAAAAAAATTCTTAATATAAGTGGATGTCTGAGTTGCTGATATGGTTTTATTTAAGCCGTGGTCCGTCAAAAAATGAATAAAATTCATAGAAAATGTTTTTTGATTAATATCATGACGATATTCGTTCCCGGTATAGTTAATGACATAGTATGCGCATAAAAGCTCTGAAATATAGGCCGCAGTAGAATCCTCTGTCTGAGTTATTTTTTGATACAATGTACGATAGAAGGCAATGTCTTCGCGCAGGGATTGAGTTCCTAAGTAACGAAAGAGCGCTATTTTAAGCGAGGCATCACCTGATTTGTGATGCGTCATGGCGTTTAAGAGTTGTGTAGTGGAAACGGAGTAGGTCTTGGTTAATGGATTAATTGCTGTGGCGTGGATTTGCATTTCTGGGCAGATCACTTGAAAACCATTCCATTCGCAGACATAAGGAGCATCAGTAGGTAACAGAGAAATCCCGCAGATTTCATCAATTTGTTCTTTTAAAGCATGCTTTTCTAGGGCATGGTCAAGTATATATTCTAGTCCTATATAGAACGTTTCAAATTCGGAAAGTGGGGCAATGGCTAAACCTTGTTTGCTTATTAATTGTTGTATCAGATTGTTTAGTAGTTTTTGAGCTTCTTCTTGTTCTCCACTATAAGACAAAAACTTGGCATAAATGCGTTTCCAAAAATTCTCTAACTTATTTAGTTCATTATAATCAAGAGCGAGATTATTTTGCGCTGCAAATAATAATAAATGGTGGGCAAATTTTTCAAAAATAGGCCAATCATTAGTAGCGTTTCCTATAGGCGTTTTGAGCGCTAGCTTCAGAAAAATAGAGCCAATAGGAATTTCAAATAGTCGTTCGACCGCTGATATGCTTATAGCATATTGGAAATGAGTTTTATAAAAGTTGTCTAAAAGTGAACGTTCTTCTAAAAAAAACAGTAATTTAAAAAATAATTCCAATCCCTGTTTATGTCTACCAATAATAATTTGCAGTAAGATTTTTAAGTTATCTTCATTGTGAACTTCAAAACGTGAAATAAATTGTTCTAAACGTGTGATATCTTCAGTACGGTCAGGAAAATAAAATTGGAGCAATTGTAAAAATTGTATTTCAATAGCCAGGATCTCTTCTTGACTTAAAGGGGGATGAGGTTGAAAGAGTGTTAACAACGCTTCAGCAAGCTTGATAAGCGCGTCCCTTTGCTCGGACTCGACGGAAGCTAATTCATCCTCAGTTAGTAATACTAGATAATTTAAAGGTGATTGAAATCCATTGATGTCTGTATCATCCGATTGCAATTGGGATAAGTAGGATAGATGAGAAAAAATAAGGGGTTTAGGTACATGATTTTTACTATTACCATATAATTGTTTCACTTCATATAAAGTGCGTCCAAAAATGAAACTTTCTTTAATGGAACGATTCTTTACAGGTAAGCCATCTCGTGTGTTCTCGAGGTTTTCTATTAATCTATTCGCTATGTATTCTTCAATATTATCCACGGAATAGTGAGGCAATTTAACATTGAGAAAGGAGCCTGGTTCATTTTCTCGCTCTATTAAGGCATGACCAAATAATTTTGTGGCTATTTGCAAACGAACGTTTTGATCATTTGCTAATTGTTCATAGAAGTTGCGTCGACTATGATTTTTTAAGTAAAATTGGGTACAATAACCTGCTTGCTCTAATAGTTGTTCGTTTTCTGTTATCTTCGGTAGTCTTTTTTTTGCAAAAAATTCCAATTTTTTACAGAAATCATCTAGATTCGTCTTCAAGTTCCATGAGATGCCTCTTTCCATAGAGGAGCTGGCCGAATGGCTTATCTCTTCATTTACATTTACCTTTTGGGCTTGAGTTTGTTGAACCTCTTCATTTACCGTCTGAGTTTGTGTTACTGCTTCTTGATGCGTTACAGCCAAGCGGACTTTAGATTTTAGTTGACCTTGAGTTAAAGTTTTTGATTTTCTTACGTTCTTACTGGTTTTTGTAGCGAGAATATAAGCCCCTGGCTGCGCTTTTGGTTTTTTCTGATGCCGTTTGTTAAGCGATTCAAGCTTATCAAACCAGCGTTCTGGGTTTACACTCAGTGCTTGAATCGCTCGATAAATAGACGATAAAATTTTGGTTGAAGATAAATAATAGCCGGCGTCTTGGGGTAAGGGGTGGAATAGACCTGGTTTTTCTTGTGTATTGGGTTTTAAATCAAGCAGATTGGCTTTTAGATTATCCTGAGTGATTAAAACAACATGAACCATTAAAGTACATTTGCTTTGTTCTATTAGTTTTAATAGTTCTTCGTAAACCTTTTGTCTTTCGAGTTCATTCTCATATTGGCTTCCTTTAAAAATAAGGATTAATTCGCTATTTAACATTCCTGAATAGTATTGAAAAACAGGAATTAAATCACCAACAGAAACTGGGAACGTAAACGCAAAAACTGGAGATATATTTCTGAAATATTGGTAATTAACTTGATAGAAAAAATGAATGAAGCTTGCTAAAGCAGAATTGAAATAGCGGTAATCTTTTAAAGGAGTCTTGTAATCATTCCACATCTCATAATGCGGGTTATCTGAATAAATAATGGCTTGATTTGATGGAACCAGTGTTTTAGGTTGGGGAGCAATGCGCGGTTTAAATTCATTAAAAATGATTTTTCCCAATTGGTACGAAAGCAGTTCTCTCTTTTTTTTATACTCTGTAATGCTGGTTACACAAATATCGATATTCGGGCGAAAATGCGAGGGTGGTTCTTTCCCTTCTTGAACAAGAAATACTTCTCGAAAATTAATACCAATGGTGTAGCCCTGATTGATAAGCAGAGATATATCATTAAGCATAGTGCTAATCGCACGGGCGCAATCAAGCCCGTTACCAAGTTCATCTAACTCTGCTAAAGTTTCTAAACATATTTTGACGTTTTTTTTTCTCCAGAAATACTCGGTTTCCTTTGTTTTTGCTAAATTACCGGGCCGGGCTAGTATTTCAACAATCTTTTGTTCATAGATATTCCAACCTTTTAGCTTGTTGAGTAAATAGAAGCTTATGTCTCCTGTATTTTCTGATTCATCAGAGCTCCAGATGTAATCACATTCACTCTGAGAGAAAAAAAAGCGCCTCTTTTCTTTAAAAAAAAGAAAAGGAATCTTTGTAGTATTGGTCATATGAGGAGTTTTATTTGGATCAAATAAGTGCTTAATTGTAACATAGTGTTCTTTGTTGGTGCAATAGATGTATTGGATTATAGAAAGCGCATCATATATCGGAGCATAGCACTGGTTTGGCATTGATCTGTCTGGATTTTAATGCCATAACAATCTTGGCATCTATTTAAAATTGACCCCATTTATTCAATGGTAACTTCATGCTCGTATTTATCCTAGGCTCATGAAGACTCATCTATGCTTGTCCTGACTCATTTTATTTTGGAAAAATCTGCCGATTGACTAAATTTATCATAAGAGTACAATTTTGCCGCATCTTGTTTTTAACAAAACTCACCATATTTGATATGGACAAAACCAGTTGCTAGTTTATAAGAGTATTTTTACTCTTCAAAGATTTATAAAAGAGACGTTATCTTCGATATTATCCAGGAAGATTCAACTGGCGAAGCCATCATTAAAATAATGAAGAGAATATTAAAATGAAAAAAACAAAAAGCAATAAAGTAGGATTAAAAAACACACAAAGCATAGATAATTATGAGCAAAGCATTAAAAAACGTCCAAATACTGATTCATCAATACATGAAAACACACCCACAAAAAAAACAAAGGGCATTCTGAGTCTAGCGATGAGTCTATTATGCCTCACAATAGTTCACATTCATCGGCTAGCTATTCACATGAACCAATCAATCACCAATCCTCACAAATCATTTATTTTAATGGTATCCCAGGGATTTTTACACCAATAAATACTTTCCCCAGGTATTCCCAAGAATTATTTACGCAACCTGCATTTCCTTTCCCCACGTACCCCCCAACACTATTTACGCCGCCCGCATTTCCTTTCCCCACATATCCTCCAACGCTATTTACGCAGCCTATATTGCCTTTCCCTACGAACATTCCAACACTATCTCCCCAGCCCTTATATTCTTTACCTGGACAAATACATTCTTCCCCAAGTCAAAGTGAGTATTCCAATCCAATCCTGTCTTCGAGCTCAGGATATAAGAGGGTTTATTCTAGTGCGACCAAAACCATAACATGGCAACCCGTAAACTCATCCCTTCTGGAAAATAGTCAAGCTCTAACCCAAGTTGCGCATACCGATAGTGAAAGCTCAGATTCTGACCATTTTGTTGTTGTAAATACCCCGAACAAGCAAGACATTATTTTTGCTGAAAAAACGTATTTAAAAATTGAATGTATCTTAAATGAAATCGCTACAACAGACTTATTAAAAAAATTATGTCGTAATGCCAAAGGGTATCCTCTAAAGGATTACAGCATTGATAGTATAAATAAAGAAAAATTTATCTTAGCAATTACATCAATTATCGATATGGATAGTGTTGATCTAGTTGAAAATGAGCAATTATCTGTTTCTACAAATACGATTAACAAATATTTAAACCAATTTCAGGAAACAATGGAGTCGATACTACTGCCCAATGAAAATAAAGATAGAAATGAGCTGATAGTTAAGTTTTTCGTCCGTGTTTTTTCTATCAAATTAGTCAATGTCATTAGAGAGTACAACATCTCAATAAGTGATGCACATGATGTCACAGACAAAAAATATTCAGATACCATAGAAAAAATATATAATTATCAACGAACTGTGAATATGCAAAATGACTTATTTATCTTAGAATTTAACCCTAATGCCGGATCTATTATCTCCAATCGTTTTATCATAGATGAATTAAATAATACCCCGAAAGGAAAGAAGAAATCAAATCAGGAAACATGGAATAGCGATAGTGAATTGCATATGTCAATTTTTCCAGCACTTGAAAAATTTATGACAAAAACGACGCAGTTATTTATGAGTAAGCATATAGTGCAACAAATTAATCGTAGATCCTCGGCAACACATTTCAGACCCACGTCCGTAATCGATATATATTATTACCTGGTACAAGAAAAAATTATTAATGAGAATACCCCGCTTAATTTTTTTGATTCATCAATAGGGTGGTTAGATAGATTAACAGCAGCGCTTCTTTGTGCCAAGGGGCAAGCATTTAAGTCATATGTTGGTTTCGATCCTAATCCAAAGGTTATTACAGCCGGGAATCAGCTTGTTGCGGATTTAAAACCAAACTACAACCCTAACTTTAATGTTCAATTGTATCAGGAAGGTATAGAAACAGTTGACTCAAGTGATGTAATAAAAAGAAATGGGGGGTGTTTTTCATTTGCATTTACGTCTCCTCCATTTTTTGCTGCTCAAGAAAAATATGGCATTAATGGCGATAATGAAAAAGCTCAGGTCTGGAAACTTTATACAACATTGGGAGAATATAAGAATAAATTTTTAAGACCATTACTACAAACAAATTTTAATGTCCTTACTGCCGGGGGGGTTTTTGGATTACATTTTAAGGAAGAGAAACTCCTTAAAGAAACATTAGAACTAGTAAACAAAGACATTAATAATGAAAGTATGAAAATGAAAATCTGGCAACAGGGGATTTATTATCCCAAAGGTCAAAAGACATGTACTGAGGCAATATATTTATTCAGACGTCCTAACCGCATAGAAGAGATACCCTATTTAATACCAGATACTTCTTCTGCTGAGCAAGAGATACAACAAAGAGTATCTAGCAGTGCTGGAAGTTCTCTGGCGGAAAATGCTGTTTCTGCTCATAAAAATAAACCAGTAAATACCATTTCTATTTATATTGATAGCAGTACGGACTCTGAAAATAGTGAATCCCAACCGTGCAGTTCTATCGAGGATTATGATGAGTCTTTTACAGAAAAGGACGCTCCTAAATTAGTTTTAAATCAGGCATTAAAACAAAGGACTGTATTGGCACCACAACAAAATAGTTCAGTCAGTGTATCTAACTCAAGAAATGCATTTTTTTCACTGTCAGCTCCCACTCAAAGCAGCACTAATATAAAACCAGCACTACCCTCAACCTTTATAGAATCCGACCACACTCAGGCACTGCGTTGATACTGAGTACTTGAATAGTTTTGGGGCATCTCTATTAGAATAAATTAAAAGAGATGCCCCCGTTTTATTTAAATGGCTGTCCCGGGTACAATACTAAGGCTTTTCTAAAACACTGCAAAACTCTGTCTCATCATCTAACTCTTCTTCTGGTAATACTACTGTTCTAGATTTTTGTTTAGGACTGGCCGGTGCTAGAAATGTCCAATTACTTAGTTCCCCTATTGATAGAGAAGGCAAATTAGTCTTTGCCTTCTCTAATCCCTTTTTTGCCATATTGCTCACATCTGGAGTTACTGACTTAGCACTGATGTATTGCAGGCTATCCAGCATTAGTTGTTGACGTTTCTTATCGTATTTATCCCATGTATTAAATTTTTCTGTTAAATTAGCCGCTAATGTAGGGTTTGTTTTTTCTAATTGCAGAATGAATGAGGCAACTAATTTATATCCCTCACCGGAGGTTGCATGGAAACCATAGGGATTTTTTATAAACGTTCCTAATAATGCATTCACTTTATTGGGATTAGATAAATCAATAGCAGGGTGATGCATCAGTTTTTCAACCTGCTGTACTACATTGGATGAGTGGGCTGAGGCTTGTAAATTAAACCAATAATTAATCGCATTAATATCTTTTTGCCAATAACTATAAAAACGCCCTAATAAATCATCGAGTTGTTTGTAATTTGCATCAGCCAATAATGTTAGTGCAGAAATAGTTTCTGTCATATTATGGCCTAGAGCTTCGTTGAATTGCTCAATCAACGCTTGTTCTGTTGCTTTAGGCTCTACGGTAAGTAAATAAGAATAACAAACTGATTTAAAACGACGATTTCCTGCCGCAGTCATATCAAAAAGTATATGATTCGTTGCGGATTTAGTTTCGAGCGTCATCACAATATTTTGTAAATCAGTTTTTAATTCTTGCGCTAGTGTTTGCTGAATCAAGTGACGTCCCGCAGCAATCTGTTCAAAACTGGCATTAGGCAAGCTGGCAATTAATACTTCTTCTGAAGGTAATGCCAATAGTTCTGCCAAGACCCATGTTTTCAATTCGTTACGACTTAAAAACAGGTTGCGATAAGTAACCATAAACTCAGAACTAAAGGCAATTGTTTTACCTGAACAATAATCGCTGACCATATGTGTAATCAATATTTTTGCCGCATTACACTTATTGTATAGGTCATTATCATACTGCATTAAAAATAATAACTGCTCATTCGTGTAAGCAAAGTCCAGAAGAACTGGAGCAGAGAATCCACGTAATAATGAAGGCATGGGGCATTCTGGAACGTCCACATATTCGCATACCATTTCAGATTGATTGACCATAAACGTCATATCTTTGGCAAACAGGTGTTGGCCGTTTCTATTTAATAGTGCGATATCAATTGGAATGGGTCTTTCTTTGCCGTCTTTTGTTACAAATTTTAATTTATAAATTTTGTTTTCTGGATCATATTCATCGCTGACGGATATTTTAGGAACACCAGACTGAGTGAACCAATTTAAAAAGGGACGAATGTCTTTGCCACATTGTTCACTTAATGAGTCTAAGATATTTTCAAGCGTTACCGCGTTACCCATATTGGCTTTTAAAAAAGTTGCTAATGCTTTATTGAAGGCTTCTTCACCTAAGGTATTCATAATCATACGAAAAATTTCAGCACTTTTTTCATATGCTGCATTGGTGTATAGACTTCGCACGGCGGTATAAGCGTCTGGTCGTGGTGCTTGTCCATCAATGCTTCTCCCTTCAAGCATGCGTTCCAGATCAATGCCAAGTAAGTGCTCAAGAAACAAGGAGGCTCTAAACGTAGTTAAACCTTCTTTGGCTGGTAAATTAAACCAATCACGAATTGTGACAAAATTACCAGTCCAGGTATGAAAATATTCATGTGAAACCACATCGAGTACACGGATGATATCTGTATCTGTTCTACTTTCTGGTGTGGCAAACAAGTTGGCGGTGTTAAATAAATTTAAGCCAGTAGGTTCTGATGCTCCAGATGGGTATTTATTTACTCCTGCAACTTTATATTCAGGAAGAAGACATTCTAAATCAAAACGCTTTTCATCCCACTCCATTGCTGCTTTCAATACTTTTTGAGCAAAAGCCGACTGAGAAACCGCATCTTCAGGGACGTGAAAATTAATATCTATTTTTCGACCTAGTTTCGTTGTATATGAGGTTGGGGCGCAGGTTAATTGGCCTGCAACTATGGCAAAAAGATAGCTGGGCTTAGGAATTGGATCGATCCATGTTGCTGAGTGGGTGTCATTACCGAGATCTTTTTCATCGGTAAGTACGCCATTTGAAAGGAGTGTTGGGTATTGTTTTTTGTTCGCAATAATCGTCGTTTTATAGGTAGCCAGATTATCCGGTCGATCTTTGCAGGGAAATACGCGGCGTAGGCCTTCGGTTTCTGCTTTAACAAGTACGGTTCCCTCAGTTTTATATAAGCCAAATAAATCGGTATTTTCGCCTAAGAGCGTTGTTGCTTCGAGTGTAAATGATTTATCTTGAGGTACTCCTTTAATTATTAATGAATTATCTTTAAGTTGATATTCATCAGCAGTAAGTGGTCGGCCATTAAGTGAAAGGGCGGTTAAGATCATATTTTCAAAGTCTAATTGCAGAGTATTAGATTGAGGATGGGATAGGGGATTAGGCTCAATTTTTAATACGGCCTTTGATTGTACGGTTTCTTTAGTCAGATCTAATTCAAGATCCACGTGTTTTACAAAAAAATCAAGAACCTTATACTCGCTTAACTTATATTCTCCAAGCATAAAAACTCCTTTTTAATGGCATCAAATTCTGGTGCAACAATATAAGATTGAATAGCTTATTTCAACTAACATAGGTGTTTTTTTATCGAGAGCATTCGTTCATTTAGCACCATGCTGATCTTTGGCTTTGATAAACTAGTGTTAGTTGTAACTTGCTTTTAAGCAAGCCTCTTCAAATTGAGCCAGTTTTCTACGTGTGTCGGTGCGGAAAATGCCTTGGCTACATACATACTTATAGATAAAGCCAGAAGCCTGATTATGATGTCGATCAATGAACGATATATTACTTTCATTGTTTAATTGGCTATGTATTTTATTAAAGAAACGTGTTGCTCCAACTTGCCGTTCGGCTGTAGGTTGATTTAGAAATTTAAGCGTTTCATTTAATAAAGCAGAGGTTAGTTGGAGCATGTTGTTTGCTTTATCAATACGCACAGGGTCTTTTGTGTTTTCCTTGAGTAATTCAATGGTTTTATTTTTCAAAATAACTAATGCATCATAAATTTTGAAGTAATTATTGGACTGAAATAATTCCGTTTTTTGGATTTCTAAAATTCGATCGTGAAGTTCTTGCGTGAACGTATTCATATTCTCAATTAAATTATCTTGTTCCTCAACCTGAGGAGATTGTTCCTCGGGCATATTGATTGTTTCATCAGGTGTTGTGTTGGGCGTGTTCGTATTCCCATGGTCAAGTATGGGGTCATTTGATGCATCAAAATACATATTTGAAATAGCTTTAGCAATTGCCAGCATTTCATAATGTACTGATTTTTCGGTATATACTTTGATTGATTTGATTGCGGCTTGACGACATTCTTTGACTTGTTCACCAAGATCTTTGATTTCACCATAAATAGACTCAAGAGCATCTTTAACTTGATTAGGAAATAGCTCTTTTTCTTCTATCTGCATGTTATTATCATTGTCTTCTTGAAGTTGTCTAAACGCTTTTTTTGTGCTTCGTACATCATCTTGAATGAGAATACAGAGTCGATCGAGCACATCAAATATCTTGCAAAAATGAGCAGGGTTATTCACATAAAGATCGCCAAGAAGTTGAATGCTTTTTAGTAAATGCATACATAAATACTGGAGCGAAATGATTTCATGAGCCAGTTTGGCAACTTTTGCCATGATTAGTGAGCGATCGACAAGATGTAATGAGTCAGTAATGATCTCAAATTTTTTGCTGTGTTTATTATAGCGAGTGCTTATAAAATTTCCGCTTTCTTGGAATACCTTACGAATTAGCTTTAACTGCGCATGCATTTTCTCTTGCTCTTTGTGATGGCCAAAAAGTTTTCGGCCTAAGATTTCTTTTGCTTTATTAAGAAAAACAAAAAAATCATTAGGTGAATGCAGATTATTGTCCTGTTGACCTAAGTCGGTATTTTGTGCCCTAAGGTAATAATCAGATAATTTTTTTATCCAATCTTTAAAAATAGACTCAGGGATAAGGATTTTATCATCGGAACGTATTTCAAAGCCTAATACTTCAGAATGAATATAATGTTGACGTAGAATCCCTTCTTTAAGTTCTTCTTGGGCAACTGTATCAGCAAGATCGGTATCTGGATCTTTAATAACCATTTTAACCAGCATGCGAATAAGAATGTCGCTATGATTTACACAACTATCTTTTAATTCTGCTACTGTTTCTTCTAGTGATAATATTTCTTTGTGTTTTTCAAGTTTTTGTTTGGCTTTTAATAAATGAGCATAAACAGGCGCAAGACGGCTAAAATGCTGGCTATTTACACCATTTCGTGATGAATAAGCATTGATAAACTTACAAATTGCATCTAAATAAGCAATATCATAGTCATAACCTAGAAAATTTAGGCATTTGGTATCAAGCATTTGCATTAAATAAGAAAGAACGCCGGCGGTGATGTCGTTTTCCTTAATCGAATTTCCTTTTTTACGGGAAAAATAATATTCCTTTAGCTTTCTGATTGCAGCACGAACGGATTCTCGATAGCTTGATAGGGAAATATCTGTTCCATGCGGTACTTCAGTACCAATATCTTTCACTTGCGCTGGGGTAAAATGCATGGATTGATAGATACCATCAACCAGCTGAAAAATCGGTGGGAAGCCATGAATTTTGCCGTGATGAGGTACTATTATCTGTTTTAAATGAGCTAGATATAGATCATTCACGTTCTTCATTTTTTCTTTATGTACTTTTTCTTGATAGCTTTTATATTCTGAATAAGAGAACAACGCGGCATTAACTGCCAAAACAGCACCGGCCGCAATCATTGCTGGAATTGTGTCCGCACTGGCAAACAAACTAAGAGCACTTGGACTTCCTAATTTGGTTAAATCTAAACTGACAGCCATAACTTACTCTCCTTGTAATAGTACAAAATTGAGTATAGTTGAAAATACAGTACGCGCTTGATTTGGGCATAAGTATATAAATTTGCCCATATATTATGGATTAAAATGGTTCTTTTTGGTTTTTTTTTGATTTATTGTGATTGCAGGTTAAAATGTTCATATGTGGTTTGACCAGAATGCCACTTAAGGCCTTAAATTTTGATAGTCTATAATTGAATAAAGACTATTAGGAATGATCATGTCTGCCTACTCAATGGATTATGAGCATTTGGAACAACGAAGACTACAAGCTCTTGAGTCTTTAAAAATTATGGATACGCTTCCAGAGGAATGCTATGACCGTTTGGTGCATCTTGCTGTTGAATTGCTGAATATCCCCATTTGTTATATTGCTTTTTTAGATGAAAAAAGGCTCTGGTTTAAATCACTCTATGGCTTAAAAGAGAAACAAACTCCACGTTATATTACTTTTTGTAATGAGACGATTAAGAAAAATGAACCCTTAGTGATTAAGGATACTTATTTGGATGAGCGATTTGCCCAAAACCCGTATGTTCAGGAATTCCCCTTTATTCGCTTTTATGCAGGAGTTCCCTTGACGGATCCTGATGGATACAACGTAGGTACTTTTTGTTTGGCCGATACCAGGCCTAAAGATATGGCGCCTAAGCAAATGAGGCTTCTATTAAAATTAGCCAATATTGCTAAAGATCAACTCACTCTTCGCCATGCAAATCAGTTATTGGAAAAAATTAAAAAACAATTGGAGCTGCGTAATAAATTTATTCATAAAACGTTTAGTTTCTATATGTCCGATGAGGTAGTTAGCACTATCCTTGAGTCTCCTTCTCATAAATTGGGTGGTAAAGAAACGAAGATTACTATTTTATTTAGTGACTTAAGAAATTTTACACCCTTATCAGAACAACAGCCTGCAGAACAATTAGTTGCCCTTTTAAATACGTATTTTACTAAAATGGTGCATGTTATTGAAAAACATAAGGGAACTGTTGACTCATTTATTGGTGATGCCATCATGGTGATGTTTGGTGCGCCATATTCTACTGATGATGATTCTTTGCGTGCGATTAATTGTGCTTTAGAAATGCAGCGTGAATTAACGAAATTGAACCGTGCCAATAAAAAACATGGCTTACCACAATTGGAAATGGGGGTAGGAATTAATACCGGAAACGCTGTTGTGGGAAATATTGGTTCCAAAAAACGCATGCAGTACAGTGCTATTGGTTCATCGGTTAATTTATCTTCACGTATCCAGGGCTTAAGCCTTGGTGGGCAAATATTAATTTCTGAGGCAACATACTTGGAGGTTGCTGAAAATATTGAAATTAATGGGCATTTGCGCGTTAAGGTTAAAGGAATTGAATCGCCAATTACTATTTATGATGTGGACAAGGTGAAAAAATAAATATGTAGGCAGGGTTTATAACCTAGCCTACATAATTTTTAATTAGTGTTTCTTAGCAAACACAGAACGTAAATGATTCGTGATTGTATCAATGGCATTACGACAAGCAGGTGTATCTGCTAAATCATTAAGCATCATAAAATCATGAATTGTACCGTGATGGCGAATTCCGGTTACTGGAACCCCCGCGGCATTGAGCTTATGTTCATAAGCTTCACCTTCATCACGTAAGACATCACACTCACCATTAATGACTAATGCTGGTGGTAAGCCCTTTAATTGTTCCGTAGTTGCGTTCAATGGGGAGGCAGTTATTTCCTTTCTTTTTTCTTTGTTAGGTAAATAATTATCCCAGAACCATTGCATTGCTTTTTTAGTAAGCCATGGACCTTCCGCAAATTCTGTATAAGAAGAATTTTCAAAATTAGAGTCGGTCACAGGATATATAAGTACTTGGTAATCAATTCTTGGGCCACCACGTTGTTTGGCCATCAGCGTCATGGCTATAGCCATATTTCCGCCAACGCTATCACCAGCAACAACAAAATGCGATGTATCAAGATTTAGTTGTTTGCCATGCTCAAATACATACTTCATCGCGGCATAACCTTCTTCAATTTGAGTAGGATATTGCGCTTCAGGTGCTAATGTATATTGCACAAAAACTACTGCAGCATGTGCACCTACTGCCAGTTCACGTACTAAACGTCCGTGTGTTTGGTAATCGCCAAAAACCCAGCCAGCACCATGATAGAACATGACTACAGGTAAGGCTTCTTTAGAACCTTTGGGACGTACAATGCGAATGGATACTTCCGCATTAGAATCTCTTTTCACTACGTAGTCCTGAATATCAACGTCAGGCTTATCGTTAGACAAGGTTTGTAGTTTATCAAATATTTTTCTTCCTTCTTGTACAGGAAGATCATAAAGTGGCTTTCCTCCTGCTTTTTTGATTTTTTCTACAAAAGCCCAGGTTTTAGGTTCTATTCGTTTACTTAAGTCCATTTTGTATCCTCATAGTTAAGTTTTAAAAAGCCCAGCAAAAACATCCACCCCATTGCCAAGAAGTATGTTGGCAGTGTGTTGAATGGTGATGATGGGATACTACTCTTGCTGCAGACGTAAATGCTTTTTCTCGATGATAGCCGCCGTAATATTTGACTGGGGACCAAGAGGGGCTTACTGGCGGTATGGGAGGATTGTATTGGGCGAACTTATCACTCGCATGAACAATTTGACCACCAAGCACTGTCATAAGCGAATAAATGTCTTTAATTTCCTCATCCGGGATTTGAAAGAAGTTTTTCGAGAGTACGGCAAAATCTGCTAATTGATTCGGAAGAAAAGATCCCTTGGTGTCTGCCTCATTGGAAAACCATGCACTACCGTGAGTGTAAAGCGCCAATGCTTTTTCTCTGGAAATGATATTGTCTTCATTGTATAAGGACAAACCACCGATGGTTTTTCCTGTAGCTAACCAATAAAGGCAAAGCCAAGGATTGTAACTCGAAACTCGTGTTGCATCTGTTCCCATACCTACGGGAATTCCTGCGGCAAGTATTTTATTAATTGGTGGCGTGTGCAAAGTTTTGTCTTTACCGTAGCGATCACTAAAATACTCACCTTGAAATGCCATTCTGTTTTGAATGGCAATTCCGCCACCTAGTTTTTTTACCCGCTCAATTGATTGATCCGAAATTGTTTCTGCATGGTCAAAAAACCAATGTAATCCATTAAATGGGATTTCTGCATTGACTTGTTCATAGACTGTTAATGCGCGAGAAATTGATTCATCGTAGGTTGCATGCAATCTAAATGGCCATTTATTTTCCGCTAAGACTTGTACTACAGGTTTTAGTTGCTCTTCCATTACTGAGGGTAAATCTGGCCGAGGTTGTAAAAAATCTTCGAAATCAGCGGCTGAAAAAACAAGCATTTCGCCCGCGCCATTATGGCGATAATACTCATTACCTTGTTGGTATTTTGATGTTTTGGTCCAATTGCTAAAATCATCGAGCTCATGACCTGGTTTTTGCGTAAATAAATTATAAGCAATACGTACTGTTAATTGATGTTCTTTATTAAGCGCATCAATTACCTCATAGTCGTCTGGATAATTTTGAAAGCCGCCACCTGCATCAATTACACTGGTGATGCCAAGGCTATTTAATTCACGCATAAAATGTAATGTTGAATTAATTTGATCGGTTCGTGCAAGTTTTGGTCCTTGGGCCAGAGCTGAGTAGAGAATGATTGCATTAGGATGAGCAATCAACATGCCGGTTGGATTGCCCTCTTTATCGCGCTGAATCATGGTTCCTGGCATTTCTTTCGTATTTTTATCATAGCCAATTGCATTTAATGCGGCTCGATTAAGTAGCGCGCGATCATAAAGATGCAAAATAAAAACAGGCGTATCTTTTGAAACAGCATTGATTTCATCTAGTGTAGGCATTCTACGTTCTTTGAATTGAAATTCAGTCCAACCACCAACAACCCGAACCCATTGTGGGGCAGGGGTACGTGCGGCTTGCTCTTTTAACATGTATAATGCGTCACTAAGACTAGGAACACCATCCCAGCGTAATTCCATATTAAAATTCAAACCACCGCGAATCAGGTGAATATGCGAGTCATTTAATCCAGGAATAACCGTTTTTTTATGCAAATCAATAAGTTGCGTCGTTGACGTTTTTAATTTCATGATTTCTTCATCAGAACCGAAATGCACAAAACGATGGTCGTTAATGGCAGCCGCAGTCACATTGTCTTTATTAATACCTGGACCTTTAAAATTGCCATTGTAATAAATTGAATCCATTGCAGGCCTCCTAAATTATCTGGAGATAAGCTAAATTCTGAAACCTAATCCCTAGGCTAAGGTTCCTTCTTTACTTAGGCTATATACTTATTTAATTAGTTTACCGTTCCACTCGCCGCGTGGTTTTTGCTTATGAAGCATGGTATAGGCATAATCAACGCCCATACCGTAAGCACCACTATGATCTTTAACAATTTGCATGACACTGTCATAGGTTTCTTTTCTTGCCCAATCACGTTGCCACTCCAGCAATACTTGTTGCCAAGTTAAAGGAACAACACCAGCTTGTTGCATACGCTCCATTGAGGCGCTCTGCGCGAGTTCACTGGTTGCACCGCAAGCATCTTCAACCACATAGAGTTCATAATTATCTTGCATCGCCGAGAAAGCACACATATTGATACAGACCTCAGTCCATAAACCGGCAAGAATTAATTTTTTTCGACCCGTTGCATGAATATGTTCTCTAACACTTTGCGAATCCCATGAGTTCATGCTGGTACGTTCGATAATTTCATTTTTAGGAAAGACATCCAATAACTCAGGAAAAATGTAGCCACTAAAACTTTCAGTTTCTACAGAGGTATAAATTGTTGGGATTTGAAAAAGTTTTGCAGATTTTGCAAGGGCGACCGCATTATTTTTTAAAGTTTGCCTATCGATACTTACGACACCGAAGGCCATTTGTGGTTGATAATCAATCATTAATAAAACAGAGTTTTTGGGTGTCAATAACTCAATTTTCTTGTCCATAATAACCCTTACTTGTAATGTATTTATGCAGTCCGTTATAATTGAATATAACAATTATAGACTATAGGTTTTATTTTGATCAAAATAAAACGTGCATTACTTAAACGCATCAAGGATCTAGGTAAATGGTGGGTGCAAAAGATAATAATATAGTTATAATCGGTTTATCCGTTTATACGGCTGAATGATTAAATTAATTATTTTGCAAGGAATAGCAAATGAAAAAAATTGGGATTAGCGCATTTATTTTCTTCCTGTTAGCAAACTGTACAATTAATGCAGCTCAAACTGCTGGTTTTGCTGTCGGGCCTCAATATGATACAACACATGTATATGTCGCTCCGGAAGATTTTGATCGTTTTGTTGCCAGTTTTACTGCAACTTTTGGCGGTAAGACCTCAAAACAAGGGGTTTTCCAAGTAACACCAACACCAAGCCAAACCATGTCTCAGCTTGCCTTAACACCTGCGGGTACCGTTTCTATATTTGGATTTAAAACGCCAATTCCTTATCCCTTTGGACTTGAACGGACAGGGTATTTGGTCAATGATTTTGATAAAGCTATTTCTGCGGCTCGTTCTGCAGGCGCCGATGTTATTGTTGCTCCATTTCCTGATCCAATAGGTCGTGACGCCATTATCCAGTGGCCAGGTGGGGTTAATATGCAAATTTATTGGCATACTACAGCACCTTCTTATGAGCCATTAGCGACAATTCCGGAAAATCGGGTGTATGTCTCACAAGATCGTGCCAATGTCTTTATTCAACGTTTCGCAAGTTTTGCTCGCGGAAAAGTTACTTCTGATACGCCCAAAGCACCTGGCGCCGAAATTGGTCAACCCGGTACCACGTACAGACGCGTTGCGATTGAATCTGGTTTTGGAAAAATGTTGGTGATCGTCACTAATGGGCATTTAACCTGGCCTTACGGACGAGAGCTTACTGGTTATGAAGTTTCTAATTTGAATGAAACACTTGAAAAAGGAAAAGCAGCTGGTGTCAACGTGCTTGTTGCACCGTTTGTTTCTGGAGAGCGTACTTCAGCAATGGTGCAGTTTCCAGGTGGCTATATTGCAGAAATTCATGAGCATGCAAAAAAAATGCAACACTAAATCTGGATGAGCACAAAAGCAGTACTATTCGGCACTATGTTGTTTCATGCGTTAGTTGTAACTGGTGCCCAGACCAAACAGGCTTCGACACCACCGAAACGTCCTTCTATTATGTTTAATCGGTGGCAAGAAGACTGGGCGGTTTTGGCTAATCCTAATGTTCCTCGAGAACCCTTTGATGAACTTAAATACATACCGTTATCAAAAACCAATCCCCAAACTTATCTTTCTTTGGGAGTTAATCTTCGTGAACGCTTTGAAAGTAATGATGCGGTAAATTTTGATGTGGGCAATAGTGTGCCCCAATCTTATGTGATCAGTCGCTTTGAAACTCATGCTGATTTACATGTTGCTAATCAATTGCAAACCTTTGTGCAATTGCAAAGTGATTTTGCTCCGTGGAAAACCATCATTACACCTGTTGATCAAAATCGATTGGATTTGGAGCAGGCATTTGCAACTCTTGTTGAGCCTATAGGTATGGGTACTTTTAAGTTTCGGCTAGGACGGCAGCAATTTGCTTTCGACTTACAACGTTTTATTTCAGTGCGCGATGGCCCCAACGTACGACAATCTTATGATGCTATTTGGAGTGATTATGAAAATGGCGCATGGCGTTATATTTCATTTTATAGTCGTCCCGTAGTAACGCTCAATGTGCGGGCTTTTGATGATTACAGCAGTAGTCATTACACGTACAGTGGTTTTCGTGTGGAGCGGAAAGTCAGTGGATTTGGCAAAATCAACGCTTACATCTCACATTTTAAACATGATAATGTACGCTATCTTTTTGTATTGGGAAATGAACGCCGTAATATTCTCGATGTACGCTTTGTTGGAAAAGGAACTGCATTAGACTGGGATCTGGAACTTATGGGGCAAGAGGGGAGCATTGCTAATAAGAAAATCCGTGCCTGGGCATTAGGATCTTTATCAGGGTATACCTTTAAAAGCCTTGTTTGGCAGCCACGAATAGGAATGCAAATCGATGCAGCATCAGGTAATCGAGATCGATATGGAACTACCTTGAGTACGTTTAATCCACTTTTTCCGAATGGTTATTACATAACTTTGGCAGGTTATACGGGCTACACAAACTTTATCCATGTGAAACCATCACTAACCTTAAAACCCAACCCATCACTCACCGCCATGATTGCTGTAGCAGCCTTATGGCGGGAGACAACGGCTGATGCGGTCTATACTCAGCCTATTATACCGGTTTCTGGTACTGCAGGAGAAGGAGGGCGGTTTACTGGGAATTATTATCAAATTCGATTTGATTGGTTAATGTCTTATCATTTTACCAGCGCACTTGAAGCGGTGCATTTTGATGTGGCTGAGGCTCTGCATGCTGTTGGCGGTCGAGATTCGGATTATGTCGGTGTGGAAATTAAGTTTGGTTGGTAGGGGCTGGTAATTTTTCAGGTAGTGAACGTGTAAAAGCTGGCTCAGCTCGAATGAAGAAAGGTAAGGCCTTACTCGACCTCGCGCTAACTTAATGGCCGCGTGAGGTCAATTTATGTGTTATTGAGGATTGGGGGTAATAATATCAAATGAAGGATTAAAGGTTGCAAACATACCTAATAAATCGGTAAATTTGTTTTTATCCCCTTCGATTTTCACGGTTCCTTTTTGTAACTCATTATCCAGCGTGGTTTGCTTTAAATTAATTGCATCTAATACATCGCGTGACAATGAAATACTCACATCGGCATTATCTAGTTTCTTATTAGCGGTATAAATCAGTACTGAATTTTGTAATTTAATCGCATATTGTTCCTTTTTATCAGTAAGATTTAAGTTCATGCTAATTTTTTTTCCTTGTGCTTTTTGGCTATCCAAGCGCATTCCTAAAAAATCCAGATACATTTCCATTGGCATCGCACGAATAGTATCAGGAGACGCTGTGGCCGCGCGATTTATGGCAAGTACCCCATTTCTTAACTCATAAGCACCCATTAAATATTCATTACGCCAGGTTGGGTTTTCAGCTTGATAGCCTAATTGTTCAAAGGCATCTGCCTCAAGGTTTCGCGCTTTTTGATTTTTAGGATCTGCAAACACGACATGATTCATTACTTCAGCGACCCAGCGGTAATCGCCTTGATTATAGGCCTCGGTGGCCTTTTTAATCACCGCATCGGCTCCGCCCATATATTCCACATATTTTCTACTGGATTCAGCAGGCATAATCGGATCAAGATGTGCAGGGTTTGAATCATACCAACCAAGATAACGCTGATAGACTGCTTTCGCATCATGACTTGCAGAACCATAATAGCCACGGTTATACCACTTATTTGTAAGTTCGGGTGGTAACTGGAGCATATTGCCAATTTCCGTCATGGTATATCCCTGATTTAGCATGCGTAATGACTGATCATGAATAAATTTATATAAATCACGTTGGTTTTCCATGTAATCAACAATGCGCTTATTATCCCACATTGGCCAATGATGCTGGGCAAATACAACATCGGTCTTATCACCAAATAACTCTATAGTTTGGTTCAATGTTTTCCACCAGGCCGCGGCATCCCTTACTTGCGCACCGCGTAAAGTATAGAGATTATGCATCGTGTGTGTTGCATCTTCTGCCGTGCATAATGCTTTAAATTGGGGGAAATACATGAGCATTTCTGCGGGGGCCTCAGTGTGAGGTGCCATTTGAAAGACAATGTCGATGCCATCAATATTCTTGGTTTCACCCGTTTGACTGATTTCATCCGTTGGCGGAATTAGAGTGACAGTGCCAAGCGACGTTGCTTTACCTAAACCTGCGTCTACTTGACCTTTATCATTACGAGGAAGTAGGGGACCATACATATACAAACTACGACGGCTCATGGCATTACCTGCATACACATTTTCACTAACCGCTTCGTGTAAAAAATCTTTAGGCGCATAAATTTTAACTTTGCCACTAGTCACATCGGCTTCGTTGACCACACCTTTAACACCGCCATAGTGATCCACATGACTGTGTGTGTAAATCACGGCAACAATAGGTTTTTGGGGACGGTATTTAAAATATAATTCTAAAGCTGCTTTAGCTGTTTCCATACTTATCAAGGGATCGATGATAATTAATCCCGTATTGCCCTCGATAATATCCATATTTGATAGATCAAAACCACGTACCTGATAAATTCTATCTGTTATTTTATAGAGACCATTATTTTTATTAATATTAGCTATACGCCACAAACTGGGATTGACCGAAGGAGGGGCTTTTTCATCATTAATGAAATTATAGGAGCTGAAGTCCCATACAATATGGCCATCCGTAGAATTTTTAATGGATTGTCCATTAGTATTTCCAATAAAACCGCGCCTGGCATCGCTAAAGTCTTGCTTGTCTGCAAAAGGTAATGATTGGGCCATTGTGGCATTTTTCTGTAGTGTGCTTGCAGTAGGGGCCTTCGCTTCATCAAGCGCATCTGCGGCGAAATTGCTTGATGAAACTAGCAGCGTTGATGATAAAATAATAAATTGATAATGATTGCGCATTTGAATTCCCTTTCATAAAAAATCATTATGGCATATTAATATTTGTCTCACAATTTAGTTAGAATCAAGTACTATAGCGTGCTGTTAAGGTCTGAATTATATCATTTGACACGCTACCTGTTGTGGTGCCTGATGAGATGGGTGAGAGGAATAATTTACTTTAGGCGCAAAAAACGTTCCCGTTTTTGAATTCACTATATTAGATTCTGGGACAACGGCTAACATTGCTTTAGGTTGAGAATGATAACCTAAGGAATCCAAAACTTTGGATGTCGTGTTTCCTGTGAGTTCCTCATCGACTACTGCATTTTTATCATTAGATGCTACTGAAACAATTCCCTGTTGTTTAAAACGATATAAGTTTGCTAAAACAATAGTGGATTCAAGTACCATCAATGCAACACCAAGTGCTGGATTAAGAGTAAAGCCTAGGGCAACAAACAATCCGGCTGCCACTAAAGTAATCATTGAGTTATAGGTTAAACTCACAAATAAATTTTGGAAAATATTTTGTTTGGTTTTTTTTGCTACATCAAACGCGGTTGCAATAGGAAATAACAAGCCTTGTTGTACCACAATGCCTGCGTGCTGTTCTGTGATGAGATCACCAATGCTTGATTTAACGGCAATACCTATATCTGAATATTTAATCGCAGTGAGATCATTGATCGCATCACCTACCATTGCCACTTTCAGCCCTTTGAGTTGTAGCTTTTGAATATAACTTGTTTTAGATACTTCACCGGTTTTAGTGGTAGCCCCCACTGTATTAGCACAAATATTCTCTTTAGAAATACCCAATAATGCGGCATATTTTTCTGCGGATGCTTGATCTGCTCCCGTACAAATATGTACTGTTTTACCAAGACGCTTTAATTGATTAACCGTTGCAATCGCATCTTGACGCAAAGGGTCGGTTAAGGCAATTTGCCCTATTACTGTTGTTCCACGTACGATATAAACTGAGCCATTTTCGGGATCATCATAAGGCTTTTCAATGTCTGCAATGCCATTCGCCAACAGCATATTTTTATTGCCTATTATGAATGCCTCGCCGTTAATTATGCCTTGTATGCCACAGTGATGACTTTTATCTATAGATGTTATTTCTAATGGTTCGTTGGAAATAATACTTTTCTCTTGTATATAAGACTTAATAATTTTTGCCACTGGATGATCGGATTGACTTTCTAATAATGCGATATGACTCAAAATTTTTTCATCGCTAATACGTAAAGCATCTACTGCAATTTTTCCTTGAGTAAGGGTGCCATTTAAATCAAAAACAACGGCATCAATATCAGCTGCCGCTTGTAATTCTTTGCCATTATTAAAATGAATCCCATTTTCAGATGCTTTTTTCATGCCAATTTTAACCGCCATGGGCGTAATTAAACTCAATGCACATGGACATGCGCTTACAAGGACAGATACAACACATTGAATTGCAAGTGCAGGGCTAAACAATACACTTATAGCAATGCCTGATACTAGAGCTACAGCAAGCAAGCTGGGAATAAAGTATTTCAATACCTTATTTGCAAATAGTTCAACAGGAGCTTTTTCGTCATTCGCTTTATTGATATTTTTTGCAATTAACGATAAATAAGAGTTTTGATACGTTTTTGTAACACGCATTTCTAACGAGGGAATATGATCGGCTAAACGCATACCTGCTTGCACAATATCGCCTGGTTTAAATTTTTTGAGATAAGGTGAGCCATCAACTCGAGTGGTGTAAAGTAGTGCTGTTTGTGTTAAGACCCCATCAACTGGAATGACCTTTCCCTTATTAATGATAATAATATCGTTAGGAATTAATTTTTTAACGGAAATTTCTTGATTGGGATTACCTTTTAATAGGGTAGATGGTGGCACACAATCGCGTACATCTAATTTTTTAGTGATTTTGCCTACTAGGGTATGTTCAATTCCCTCACCTAAATGCCAAAATCCTAAAACTAAAGGAGCTGCCTCAAACATCATAGGCAATCCGGGGACAAACATGCTTACAATAGACACGCCCACAATGGTCAACGTGCTAATCGCATATAAAGTGGTGGTATCCCATTTTTTTTCACGTAACGTATTCCATGCCGATTGATAAACAGTACTTCCCAAATAAAATGTCATCAATGTAGTAAGCCCGGTGATGACATAGTAGGCGATCATAGGAATGTTAAAACTTGCAATAGAAAGAATGAGCAAGCCTACTCCCCAAATCAAACCTAATGTAGCTTTTAGCCAGTGATTATCATGCCCATGACTGTGTTCATGGCCGTGGTCATGA
>NZ_JH413807.1:6437-9946 GCF_000162755.2 Legionella drancourtii LLAP12 | reverse complement strand
TCATGACAGTGTTCATGGCCGTGGTCATGACTGTGTTCATGGCCGTGGTCATGACTGTGTTTATGGTCGTGGTCATGACTGTGTTTATAGTCGTGGTCATGACTGTGTTTATAGTCGTGGTCATGACTGTGTTTATGGTCGTGGTCATGACTGTGTTTATGGTCGTGGTCATGACTGTGTTTATGGCCGAGGGTCACTGGCGAATTTTTTTTGCGCTTTTTTATACGGTAAGATAGTATAGGTTTAAACATAGGTGCATGCTCCTCCTCTTCATCCCTGAGAGCTTCTACTTCTACCTTTTTACTTACAGTAATTTTTTCTGTAGTATTTTTCGGGTCGAAAAATTGACTATCATCTGAAAGTTGGAGTCGATAATTATTATAATGCATTGGCTTCCTCTATTTAAATGACTATATAGATACTAAAAAAGGCAACGGGAATATGCCTACTTCAGAAAAGGATCTTCAAAATGGATCCAACTATTGTTTTCTAATGAGATAGTTTCTTCAGAGAGTAAAAAACAATCACTTTGTAGTTGCTTCTTAAACTTTGACCCTAAAAAGTGTTATACTATAACACTAGATTGATGAAGATCAAGATATGTTAAGTAATTTTTAGACAGTATGGGGTTTTTGAGTTATTCTCAATGGCTGTTCTCTGATTCTTTTTCCTTGAATCAGAGATTATGATAAAATAGAGTGATCTAACTATTAATAATAAGCGTAAAGACTATTGATGAAACATAATTTGTTGGACAGGGCTTATAAGCATTGCATAAATCATGGTTATCGATTTACCGAACCAAGGGAGCGTGTCCTCAAAATCTTAGCAGATGAAAGAAAGCCTCTCGGGGCCTACGATATATTGCAGAGATTATCCATGGAAGTTGATAATCCCAAGCCACCAACAGTTTATCGTGCTATTCAATTTTGGCATCAAGAAGGCTTTATTCATTGTATTGACAGTCTTAAATCCTATGTCGCTTGTTTGCATGGGCATCATGTAGGACAAGCCCAGTTTCTCATTTGCAATCAGTGCGATTTTGTCAAAGAATTAGAATGCGCTCTTGATTTCACTTCCGTAACCGAATCAGCGAATGCCCTTCAATTTTCAATTATCAATTGTACTGTAGAAATCAAAGGATTGTGTGGTGATTGTAATCTTACTAAGGTAAGAAATTAGATTTTTTTAACAGGTACCATATCGTAATTAATCTATATTAGGGAGAATATATTAATGAACTATCTACATACTATGGTCAGAATAAGCAATTTGGATGAGTCGCTTGATTTTTACTGCAATAAGTTAGGGTTGCTTGAAGTTAAGCGTACAGAAAATGAAAAGGGTCGATTCACCTTGATATTTTTAGCAGCTCCTGACGATCTCAAGAATATTGAATTAACACAAGGACCTATGCTTGAGCTCACATACAATTGGGATCCGCAGCCCTATCATGAAGGACGAAATTTCGGTCATTTAGCCTACGTTGTCGATAATATTTACGAAACCTGCCAACGATTAAACGATGAGGGTATTGTGATTAATCGGCCGCCTCGCGATGGTTACATGGCCTTTATTCGTTCGCCTGATAGTATTTCTATTGAATTATTGCAAAAGGGGAAGGCGTTACCAATACAGGAGCCATGGTCCTCTTTGCCAAACATCGGACATTGGTAATAGGGTAAAACATAAGGTATCGGCCTGTTGTTTATTCGTTCCAACAGGCGGGAGGCTTTCAGAGTAGCCACTAATAATGTTTCGATAATATAGTTTTCAAAAGCTCATCTTTCTTATATTTAAAGTTAAGAAAAATTTATTAACGATCAATAAGATAAAATTTACCGACTATTAATCAGAAACGATTATACCGAGCTTTTGGTATCAGCAAAATCTAATTTATTATTTTATGGTGCTTTTAAACATTAAACTTAAAGAGTCTCAATCAGCTTTTTGCTGAGTTAATTTCATCGGGATGTATATTCAAGATCGCGGGCATTCTTAGAATGAAAAATAGATTTTGAGCTTTGGTTAAAAATGGCGATTAGCTGCCCCTAAGGTGTGATTTTACTTAAGCAATTGTTTTGACGCTATATTTCCTTTTTGACTTTAAACGAGTCACAATTTTCACTACTTCATAAAATCTTAATAAATACGATATATAATATTACTAATAGTTGAAAATTTATCACCGAAAAAAGATAGGTAATTATGAAAATATTATTCTATACACGACTTGAAGGCAATACGGGTGGGGATGAGACTTTTTTACATACCTTGAAGTTCTATTTGCTTAAAAATTTAACATCTGGAACTGAGGTTAATTTATGCCTCAGTTATGATTTGGTATCTGAAGCTCGAGCTGTCAGGATTACAAGAGAATGGCAAGATACTTTGGCTGATAAAAATTTAACTGGACAGGTTTTTTTATTTTTGACTGGGGAGCGTAGTCTTGAAAAAAGTGTTTCCCCTGTCAAATACAGATATATTGATTTGGGCACAAACAGCATTGAAAAAAAACGAACAGATACACTGGATGAATCTGTGACTTGGTATATAAAATCTCAGGGGCAGTATTTTGTGCGCCCCAAGAAGAATGAAATTATTCCCTTGCAAGTCCAAGACAATGGTGATGTAAGTGAGATCGATTTAAAAGAAAAAAAATGTTATGTTGCTTTGGAAAAAGCAGAACAGAGTACAATGTATCCTTTGTTTGTTCTAAAAGATTTAAAAGATATAAAAGAGTTAGAAGATATAAAAAATTTAAACCATTTAAAAGAGAAAAAGATAGATTTAAACAAGATAGATTTAAAAGATAAGGCAATATTTTACTATGCAGATGACGACTCATCAGCTAAAAAATTTCCTCTAGCAAGTTTATCTAAGAGTCTTCTTCAATTGAAATTTCGGATAGATAAGTCCGGTGGAAAAGCAGTACTGTTATCTGAAGGTGAGCTTCAAACGATAACATCCCTCGCAACTTATATTCCCGAAGATCTCCTTATAACTGAGTCAGAATATCAGACAATAAAGCAAAACTTAAAGACACCCCTTCCTTTGGAAACAGAAAGAACTCATTGGATTAATTTTAAGCAATCCATAACCTCCTTGGATTTATTTGTAATGGCTGGCTGGGCTCATTTACAAAGTCCTGTCACCGCAAAATACCTAAAAGAGGAGCTAAAGCTTCCGCTTAATTGTAAAATATTAGTGAGTAGTGTGCCAGGGATGAGCATCAATGTCTTTGGCTTTGTAACAGGGCTAAAAGAGGAGCCGAGCTATAAAAACCTATATGTTATGCAACCTGGAATTGGTACCAAGGGCGGTTTTCCTCTACTACCTTCTTTAACAAAAGAGAGTATTGAACGCCAGCAAGTTAGAGATGCATGGTTGAGGTATGTTTCGATGCTGGAAGTTGCCAATCAAGAGGTTGCCAATCAAGAGGTTGCCAATCAAGAGGTTGCCAATCAAGAGGTTGCCAATCAAGAGGTTGCCAATCAAGAGGTTGCCAA
>NZ_JH413807.1:0-6032 GCF_000162755.2 Legionella drancourtii LLAP12 | reverse complement strand
CTAATTATAAGCAATATATGAATGACAAAGGAGAGGCGCGTCAAGATAAACTAATTGTTATTTATTGCAGCAAAGATGGGATTGGTGAAAGTGGAACTCGTTTTTTGCAAAATATTAGCAAACAGATTAAGGAAGAAAATCGTGCAAATTATTATGTTCTTTTGATAGGTTCCGATCCAAACAGCGCTGCATATAAGGGGTGGGCGTTGGAATGTAAACTTCGTCACTTCAAGTGTAGGGCTTTACCCCGTACCGAGAATACAGAGAATATCTCAGGTACTGAGATATTAATGCGTGGCTTACGTGATGCCGAATTTTCTATGGCGACTGGTTCCTATTCGATATTGGAAGCAAGATATCTGGGTATTGATCATTGCGTTTACTTAAGCCCGCCACACATGAGGCAATTGGGTAATATGTTAGAACAAGCATCCATAGAGAGCATAAAGCATGCATTTGAGCAGGGGCGAAGAGCATTAGACGAATTATGTCAGTTACCCTTTCCAGAGTATAAAGGAAACCTCTTTAACAGCGACTTAGCCTGGAATAAAGGCGATTCGTCGGAATGGATAGCATGTTGGGAAAAATATCTTGAGGAAGCTCAGCAGCAAGATGATTCTTCTAATAGAGAAATAATTAGTTATAAACCGTAAGCAATTAGCTTAGAAAGTAACGGCTGTGTTTAATAAAAAATCGATATATTTTGAGACTACATCGCAAAGCATGCTAGAATGAACAAATATAAATAATAATATCTATTGAACTGCAGCTTGTTAGCAATGATAGATAAACAAGGATTATTAAAGGAGTATAAATATGCGTTTTTTTTATCAGGAAAAGTTACCTTCTGCTGGAGCAAAGAGCAATCCTTTGTTTACTGCAGTAAGTACATATATGAAATCTATAGATATGGGCGACTATAATCCTATGCTTCCTGCTGCTAACTGGTCTTCCGAAGATGAATCAATCTGCATTTTGCAACTATTAAAAAATGCATCACAACATTTCGAAGAAATAGATTTTCCTGAAGATCCTGCTGTTTCTTATGAGCTGGAAAATTGCGTCCCTCAGATTGCGCATCTATTGGCATCATTGACGATTCTTAAAGAATGTTTTCTAGTGGCTCCTCCTGAACGATTAGAAAAATTAGAAAAAATGGGGGTGTTGGCTCAGGTTAAAGCGGGTATGCCTGGTCCAAGTATGGTTTATATCGACGCACTTTTAGACCCTGCATCTATGTATGATGATATTTCAAAAATCACGTTACTGACTGGAATAATAGCCGATCTTAAAGATAAGGGGGATAAATTCGGTGCTCTTAATTATGTGCTTCTCTCGGTCGCGCTTATTAAGTGGAATTCACTAATAGATAAGCTTAAATACCATGATAGAGTGCTTTTTTCAGATGATAAAAGAACTAACAATACGCTCCAAGCAAAAATTCTTCTAAAGAGCAATTCGGCAAATATGACGTTTATTGATCAGTGCATTCTAACAGTTTGGGAAAAATTAGAGCTCAAGGTTGGATTAGAAGACGCCATTAGTTTAATGGATAGATCAAGACCAAAGATATCCAGCTCAAAGGAAAATCGTGGCTGTTAAAATCCTTTAATTTGCATATATGAGCCAAGAAGAGTACGGGGCGACGTTTTATCAGAGTATTGGTAATTAACGGCGCTCTCATCTTTGATATCGTCTAGTCCATTCTGTAAATCAGCAGGTTGCGGCCGCTTGTTTCACAAAGAACACGGATAAGGTATCTTAAATTCGATACTAAACTTGTTTTTAATTTGCCTGTATTTAATCCGTATAACCGGCCATGATTCTTGCTCTTTAGGCTGGGTAATTTTTTATCAACAAGTGCATCGTTAATTTTATCAATTAACTTAAAGTTATTAGCCACAATTGCTTTATTAATCACCTCTATTGGAGAGTGCTTATGAACCTCATAGGCAATCAATCTTGGTTTCCTTTTTTCTGAGCTTAGATAGGTATTTTTCTATGTAATACAGTGAATCACTGTGTAATCCTTTAGGACGCACTTGAATGTATCTAGTGATTGAGCTTTAGTGATAGTTTGTCCCGGTATGTCCTTCTCAGAGTTGTATTATTTTATTCATAGCGAAAGAATAAAAAACGCAACCAAACTGTTGATATTGAATCATGTGTGTACTATGGTTACAGATTTTTGTACAAAAATGAATCAGAATGCAAGTGGAAATTGATAAATTACCACTATCAAGTGATCTTAGTGTTACCGTCGAGAAAAATACAGTCTTTGCACGTATGAATTCACAGCCAAGACCATGTTTTACATCAATCTTGCTGGAGAATTTAGCAACGCTACATGAACACATGTTCCACCGCCTAGAGCGTGAGCCGTTGTATTTCATTTTATGCTCAGATATTCCGAATACCTTTAATTTAGGAGGAGATCTCGATTATTTTTATCATTGCATAATGGAACGAGATTCTGATCTTTTGCTACGTTATGGGGTGCAGTGCATCGACTTAATACATCAGAACCTTATTGCCTTTCGACATAATGTTGTCCCAATTGCTTTGGTTGAAGGGGACGCATTGGGCGGGGGATTTGAATGTGCTTTATCTTGCGATGTTATCATTGCTGAAGAACAATCAATGTTTGGCACACCAGAAATAAAATTTAATTTATTTCCAGGCATGGGAGCTTTTCATTTACTTAAGGAAAAAACTAATCTGGCTATTACGCGTGAGATCTTAACGAGTGGTCATATATTTACTGCCCAAGAGATGTTGCAACGTGGAATTGTAGATTACGTAGTGCCTAAAGGCGAGGGTAAGGCTTTCTTGGAACAATTAATCCATAAACATATGCGTTCATTTCATGGTTTACATGCCATCAGAGAAATCGAGCACATTAATAGCCGCTATAGTTATGATGATTTATTAGTGGCAGTGAATATTTGGGTCAATAAAGCACTTTCAATCGACCAAATGAGCCTTGGGCTAATAAGAAAATTAGTCCATGCTCAATCTGTTAAATATGCTGATGATGTTTAGAGATATTTTCATCCGGCGCTCTATTAATCTCATAATTGGGATCGCTTTCCAGGTACAAGCGAGTCGCTACTTCGTTTCCCAGAATTCACTATGTGGCGCTGGTGAAATTTTTAAATGGACTCTGATGTACAGGTTGATCTATCACTGACTCTTTGTCCGCTTTTCCTGTGAAGTTATATTGCTCTGAATTATCAATGACTGAAATTATTTTCTGTGAAAATTTTTGACTTGCGTAGATTTGATCGTTAGGGCAGTGCTTTACGCCATTGTCAGGAAGATAACGTAATAGAGTATTTATTTTGTCTACAGTACCTTCTACAGTAAAAATCCAATAAGTCCCTGGCCTAAGATTAGCTTTATTATTTGTTCTAGCAAATAATTTAAGCTTATGTTTGCAACTATCATATGCATCTTCTTTAATAATTTTTTCTATAAATACTTGTGCTTCCTTAAACGAACTATAAGCATGAAGCATATAGGAATAGTCATTGATATTTTCTTTCCCATTAATGATTTTTTGAATAAATTTTGTCTCAATTCTATTATGCATATCATAAAATCCTACATAGCAATTTTGAGGCTTTTTGGTTTGTTCACTTTTCGGTGGTGGAGGAAAAAGACTTAAACTGGATGAGCATGATTTTTTTGCCCCAAATTGTTCTTTTAGAGATATTAACTTATTTTGTTCTATGGCCTGTAAATAACTTTCTATTCCCTCGGTTAATGTTGTATGTAGCGACGAGGAGTTTTCAACGGCGTGTTCGGAGAACATTATCCGGCAGCCATCGGGATCGCTGGTTAATAAAAGAGGGACTGTTGTTCTTAATTTTTCTACACTAACCGTATAATGAATATTACTTAAATTACAAAAAGTTATGCGTCCTTGATGCATTTGCAACACTTTAGCGAAAGCACTGCATTCATTCTCATCTGAAATATTCAATTTAATTTGAAGCAGAGGTAAAGCAAGAAGAGCATGTTTGCACTGCATAAAGGTATAGGCGTTATTTAAAAAAAAGTACTCGCCTAAAGATTCTTTCTGTACTGTGTGACTTGAATGAAAACATCCACCAATAGATTCTCCGGAAATTAAATTTTTGAACATAGTACTACTACATTGAGTTTGGGTACCATCGAAGTTAATAGGTCTGTTTTTAAGTGGATGATTTTCAGTATATAGATTCAAAAATTCAGCGGGTGTTTTTGTTTTTAACATGCAATCAATCATATGGCGATTATGTATGGCAATACGAGGTTCAATGTCTGTCATAAGCACTAAATCACAAATACCAGCTAGATGGGGTAAGAACGATAAAATATTAGATTCTCCAACTAAGAGGCCCACTCGTATTTGATTGGAGGTGTTCACTTCAATATTTTTTAAAGCTTTGATGACGTTCCTATAACGCAGTTCATTAGAGACTAAATAGAGACGGGAAGAAATACTGTCTTCTTCTGCACATGTATTCAAGGGGAACTGTTCGCTAAGGACTGTTGTTAAGTTATCATCTTTTAATGGAACTTCTATACGATCGAGCACATTACTTCCTTTTTAAAATTATTCAGTGCCAAATAGGATTATAATCGGGGTATCCCTAAATATCAGCATGCTAAGATGCCGAATATGCTAGATATTATGATTTTATTTGTGAATACATTATTTTTGAAATTGATTTATTCCAAAATAGAAAGTTTTAATATTAATTAAGAATTAAAAAACGGTATTGAACTTAAAATATCAAATAACTTATTTCACACATTCCAATGTTGAATAAAAAAATCATTTGCTTTTTTAGTGTATTTTAATTTCATAATGAGAAAGATATACTTTTGTTCCAAAATAAGTCAAAATGAGCTTGAATTTGATTTTATTGTTGGAAATATAATGCGATTTACTCTTGTCCATAAAGGAAAAGTTGTCAGCTCTCCTCTGCTTGAAGCGGAACAGGATGGTAAGTGGGTATTATTAAGTGATAATCCCAAAGGACTTATTTCTTGTGGGCAATATAATTGTTATGCGTTAATTGTTAAATGCGGGCATCAAGTTGCTATGGCTCATGTTTCTACTGCAGATGATACCTGCGAATTTTTGAATGACATGATTGGTGGTGTCTCGGCGAGAGACCACAGGGATGTATCTGTTTATCTTGCACGAAGCTTTACTGGTTATACTTCTTCTCAAGAAGAGGATATTCAGGACTGTCAGCGTCTAAATATTCCTTTTGAAGAGGACGATGCCGAAACCTATTTTAAAGCTATGGATGAGGAATATACTCAACTATTTAAAAAGGATTTTGACTCAATTACTCCTACATTCTTAACTATGCCACATGATTTTTTGGTCATTGATGCTCATGGCGATATCAAATTATATGAGGAATATAGCGTTCATGAGATAAGCTATTTAAAATATAAAAAGGTTGCTTCATCTCCGTTATCTACCTCTTTAAGTAATGCGTTGTCACCTCAGGTTTTTTTTAACTCTTTTCCATCATCTGGTTTATTGTCAGGTGTTGCTATACAAGCCAGTCATGCGCCTAATAAAGTTACTGAGGAGGAGCAAGAAACGTCCCTTAAACGCGAGTTTTGCAGTTAGCGTTCATGAGCTAAAGCATTAAGAATTTGCTCGGTTAATGAATAAAGAGTTTTTAAAAATGAGCTGTGCTCATATTCCTATAGAGTCCTTATGTTTGTTATACTCCAAAATTGGCTATTAAGTCATAATTGGACGAAAGGAGTATTGTGTATGGATAGAGTTAAAGCATTAGAGTCCAGTTTATTTTTATTGGTTTGTATATTTTCAGTAGGCGCAAAAGCCGTTAATGCCGCTGACTTAGCTTCGTTAATAGTCAATACTAAAAGTTCTAACATGGGGGGGTGTTCTCCATCAATACAAAACTGTTCCATACGTGTCACACCAATGGATTGTTTAACCCCGCAAGGTTCGGTGTCAATTACGAATAATTCACGAATTAACGCGAAAAATATTA
>NZ_JH413806.1 GCF_000162755.2 Legionella drancourtii LLAP12 | reverse complement strand
GTGTGTCAATTTGCTTGACCACGTCATTTTGCTGTGGCTCATAATTGAACTGAGCAAAATTTATTTAAACACCTTAATTCCCAATCATCAGATAGTTCTCTTCATTACAGAGCAAGTTATACTCAATTACGGCCTGGTTTTTCCTTTATTTTGTTTTACACTGCCACTCATTATCACAAAAAATAACAGCGCCTTTCAGGCACTTAAACAAACATACCCCCTAGTCCGTAACAATGGATTCACTATTATTGTCTGCACTATACTTATGGTATTAATTATTTCTATTAGCGCATTACCGCTTGGAATTGGCCTTATCTGGACATTGCCTATGGGATTTATAGTCATAGGAATCTTATTTAGAAATGCGACAGGGTTGAGGCCGATGTCTTCCAGAAATGCTACCCAAATGGTTTCACTAACCTGATGATAATGGGAGGTTATCTTAAGTGGATTGACTGTTGCTAACTATTTAAGCTACATGTTCTTTTAGTGTAGATGTGCTAACTTATCAATTATTTTGACCCAAGCCCTTTTGTTCCATGCTCTGAAGCTAATCTTTGGTATCTTCGGCGCATTTCACAAACAAACATTCCCTCGTCAATTTAAATTTTTTGATTAGGGTGTGTTGGCAATTACCCCCCCTAATTTTCAGTCAAAAAATAAACACGATTTGTTTGCTATCAATAATTATTGTGATATCTTTTTGCGCGAATAAGTGTATTAAATGGATTTATGTATGGAAATATCATCAGCAAAACCTGCATCTCTCCTTTCGATCTAATATTCGAAATAGCTATTTTTATCTTAATGGAGAAGTAATATATGAAAAAATTAGCAATCCTGATTTCTTCTATGGTCCTAGCAGCAAATACCTTTGCGTTCACACTACAGCATAAGCACAAAAATGATCGCTTGCATATGGCAAAGGCAACACAGATTAATGAATCCGAAGATTTCTCTGGAATCTGGATAGGTAATTGCGACGATGAAGACGTTGAGCTCACTATCACACAGAATGACAAAAAAATTACTCTTGCATATCCAGAAGACGAATCCTCAACTTTCGAGCTTAATAACTTAGTATCTCACAATAACAGTACCCCTTCTTTTAGCGAATCAAGCATGCAACATGCTGCTATTTTTGGTAATCGGTTAAATCTTATATTCCAGGGAATAACTACTGGGTACGATTCAGGCTCTTATAATACCCTAGGAAGTGTCTATATGAACGTATGGATTACTAAAGATGGAGATACCCTCACGATTGAAGATATGTATGATGAATCCGAATCCTGTGTATTAAAAAAGAGCAATTAATTGCTCGTTCAGTGCTGGCTATAACCAGCACTATTAAATTTATTGATAATAGATAGGTACTAATTGCTACTACACTTTAGCCCAGTTCTTTCCGAACGAAATCATGTATAGACGGACTTAATTTTCTTAGGCCAAAGTCATTTAAATGATTTCCATCGCGTAAATACAAATATTTGTGCATATCAATTTCACCACATTGTTCATTACAAAATGTTTTCCCTGGATTAAAAACCGCTACGTCAGGATATGATTTTAAGACCTTCATGAGTGGCTTATTTTGTAAATCAAACTGCTGTTTTGAGGTAGTACAAACCGGAGGAAATTTTATATTCCAAACGGGGAAATTTCTTTGATAACAACTACTTGGAACTTCAGGAACATCCAAAGCAACTATAATTTTCTTATGTGAATCACATAGATAATTTAATGTATTATTTAAAGCTTCCTCTAATGAAATTTGCTTATTATTAGCTTTTAGAATTAACCCCTGTCTATATTGATTATAAAAAGCATTAATAATAATTAGTTTAATATTTGAATCTTCTTTAACATAATGCAGGTAATTATTAGTCAGCGGTTGGCACCCAATACTTTGTCCATTATTTTGAAAAACCTCCACATCAATCAAAGGTGGACAAGTTCCTCTACCAATATTAATTAGCTTCATTTCTTTATAATCGGATAAAGACCAATAAAGCCTATTTGCATGTGAATCACCAAGAACAGCTATATTTGCTTTTTCATTTAGAACATTAGAAAGATAAAAATCACGTTCTTTAACTACAGAGACCTGGTGATAAATTTTACTCGTCTCATACCCAGATAAAACCTGTGGCTTATCTGTCCATGCTTTTTGTTTTGCAGCTAATATGGTTCTAAATGGATAACCCTCGCTTTTATAAGTAATAAGCCCCACAAATGCCACTATAATACTAGCAAAAACCAATTGCGTTGTTTTATTTTTCTGCGCGTATCGGATAGGTTTTTCAATCAACTTATAAGTAAGCCATGCTAATAAAATAGAACTTAAAACAGCTAGAAGCCGAACCATACGGCTAGCATCGTTACCATTATTAATGGTATGGATAAAAGAAAGAACGGGCCAATGCCATAAATACAATGGAAAACTAATTAATCCAAACCAAACAAGAATCTTATTGGAAAAAATATTCTTATTTAACCATGCTTGCGATCCTGCCCCAATGATCATTGCCGCACCCAGCGTTGGAAACAAAGCCCAAACACCAGGAAAACCTCGTTCTTTTGAAATAAATAGAAACCCAAATACAATCAGCCCCAGTCCAAGGAACGAAATAAAACTATGAACATAAGGAAAATTAATCTCTGTTTTTAGTTTTAAAACCGGTTTAATATTAAAGCCATATAATTTTTGGTACGCCAGAACTACACCAATTAATAACTCCCAGAAACGAGTTTGTGGTGAAAAAAATGCGCCCACACTATCCTTATGTATCCCGATTAAATTTAATACAAAAGAAATAACAAATAAAAAAAGGATAGGAATGAGCGGACTCAAGCGCTGCTTCCAACAAAACCACAATAAAAATGGACAAATAATATAAAACTGTTCCTCAATACCTAAACTCCATAAGTGCAATAAAGGTTTAGATTCCGCAGAATTATCAAAATAACCACTTTCTTGCCATAAAAGAAAATTGGAAAGAAACCCACTTCCACCAACAATATGTTTTCCCAACTGCTGGTATTCATCACTATATAACCCAATCCAACCAAATAGAAAGCAGGCAACTAATACTAAAAAAAGCGCGGGGAAAATTCGTTTAATACGACGACTATAGAACTCAAGAAAACTAAAGCTGTCATTCTGCATATTCTGCAAAATAACTGTAGAAATTAAAAAACCTGAAATTACAAAAAAAATATCTACACCAATAAAGCCACCTTTTATTTGCAAAGGAGATGCATGGTAGGCAACTACAGCAAGAACTGCCAGCGCTCTTAAACCATCAATATCAGACCGATACTTAAGATTACTATAACTAGATGTTTTTAGATTCATTTTCTCTTAGTTAAATCCATTTTGTTGGACAATTGATGTACCCATAAAATGGGTGGGATGTTGACTTTAAATGACGATGTTGTCAATAAAAAATAGGCTTAGTTGCCAAACACCTACTTTTAGCTTTGGTTAAAAAGGGAGGGTTTACATCATAGCATCATAAACATTATCTTAGCGCTGCAAACGTTTTTGAATTCCCCTTCGCTAAAACGTAATTTTGATTCAAACTGAGTGCTGGATAAGTCAATCCCTCGCTCTTCCGGATAAAAGCCATTCGCGGAAGTCACCAATTTAAGTGACCTAGTCCGCAAAGTCATAAACAAAAATCTGATAATAACCTTGGGTATTGGAACGCCAGACACGGCCTAAAGGGTCGGGCCATTGAAAACCTTGCTCATGATGTTACGCAATTTGGGTTGCTCCAATTGACTCTAAAAGCAGTTTTATCACATTTAGTTTACCAATGAAAAATTATTTTTTAATATTTTTAAACCATCCAAAAAAGAAAAAAGATCTTTTTAAATCGTTTATTCTAACCTTTGTTTTATTAATAAGACATGCCTTATATATGACATCATAATATGAACCTCCATTAACTTCGGCGGCTATATAATCACAATCATCCTCTTTAAATTTAATCCAGGAAGTTTCTGCTTTTCTTAGATACTTAGAGGGTTTATTATTGAAATAACTTTTATACAAATCATTTAATTCTCGGTCGTATAAAACCAACTCTTCATCTAAACAATGTTTAAAATTTTCCACATTACCAATAAATTTGCAATTGCCATTATATTGATATTTTTCAGCATGTAGACTTGTAGCAATAGAAAAAAAAACCACTAAAAAATATGTTTTATAGAATTTCATTTTAATAACCTCTCTCGTTTTAATAAATTAGCTTCATTATTAACTCTATCTTTATAATACCCCTTGGGCACATCATAATTTCTTAAATGATTTTCAGCTTCCATCCAGTTATTTTTTAAAGCAGCATTATAGAAGTTTTTAGACACCGCCTTATTCGGCATACCAGGACCTTGATGGAATGTTCTTGAGAATAAAATCGTTTGTTGAGCAGGTGTTAAATCTTTAAACTGTGGTGTATTTTCTAATTTACGTGTATTCCAACTCTTAATAGCTGCTTTAAGGATTGCTCCTTTCGCTGCAAAATCAATTAAATTAGCGTCTTCAACACTAATTACAAGCTGATTTGCTAAAGGAAGTAACGTTTTTGCACATTTTTTTGTTGCCTTCACAAAAGGTAATAATTTCTCTTCAAGCTCTCTTGGAAAACCAAAATTTTTGATTTCATAGTTGTCATGTTGACCAATATCAAATCCTGTGGCAATTGTTATTCCACTATTATCAATAACGTCTCCATTTTTACGCATTGGTAGGTAAGCCTCTAGTCTTTGACCTCCTTCATAGCCAGATAATGCAGAAAAAATAACTTTTGTTTCATATTTTGAATTCAATGTTTCCCAAACATTTTGCACGCTATTTTTTAACATTAAAGGTACATTCTCATCAATTAACATACCTTTTCCAATATCTATTCTCTCCGAATCACCATAGATTTGACCAACATATCCTTGAAATGCCGCACCAGAAAGCAAAATATTATCATTCTTATTATTTACTAAATTAGAGTTTTGCTCATGACTGCTATAACCGCCACTATCATCTAATTGCCGCGCCAGATAATTATTAAAGCCTTGTTTTAGACCATCCATCTCAATTAAATTACCTGCAAAAGACAAGTCTTCAATTGATTGTGCTGGATTATCATGCGGTGCAAAAAGATGGTCCATTGCCTCTTTGATACCCGTTCCGATATCAGTTAACATCTCACCTACATGACTTACGGCATTACCTACTGCGGAGCCTAGATTATCTACGAGTACTTGGGTGGCATTAAAATGCCCTCCTGTGGTTGCCGATTGCGCCCCAGCACCAGCAAGTGCTTGGAATTCTGAGCGCAGGATGCCGGTGTTATGGTCTAGTTTTCCTAATTTATCATTTACTTTTTTACCCAAATGACCACCAAGCACCCCGCCGGTGATTCCGGACACACCCAGTTCCGTCCAGTCAAAATGTTGGTGTTTTCTAAAGGCTACGTTGACGGCTTGGCTTGCGGCGTTTTGTTCTAACATTTCAGCGGCAGTGGCCGAGGTTAAATTGCTCAAAACTGTGTTGGTTTAGGGTATTCGTCATCTTTTGGAAGGCGGTGACATTGTTTAACGCATGCCCCACACCGGCTGTGGCGGCGGTAGCAAGCCCGGTAAGCAGAGCACCGCTAACATCCACCCCGTGTTGCATGCCCAATGCGCTCGCCACACCTTGACTGGCAATGCTGCCCACAAAACCTGCCGAAAATCCTGCGGCAAGACTCCCGGCCGTACTGGCAAGACTCCCGGCCGTACTGGCAAGGCCTCCGGCAAGAACGGTGCTGCCGGCGGAAAACAGGGAGCCGGTAATGCCTGCGGCCATACCAATTGCACCGGCTGTTAAAACAGTCGCCACCACGGCGACTACAGCCACAATAATTTTCGACCAAATACTGTGGTGTTTGGGTTTAGGGGGCAATGGCGTTGGCATAGCCGCCGTAGCACGGGTATCACCAATCAGGTGATTGGCGTTAAGCACCTTATGCGTGCCATTGGTATGGTGTTGCCCCGTTCCGCCGGGGGGAATAGTCAGGCGTTGACCAATGTGTAATGCCCCTTCATGGCCAGCCATCGCTTTACGGTCGGCAATGCCATTCGCATCGGCAATGAGGTACCACAGACTGCTGTCACCATAGACTTGCAAAGCAATGTGTTCCAACGAATCGCCGGCTTGCAGGGTGTACGTGCCTAAATTGTCTTGCGGTACCTCGGGTAACGTGCCATCCGCCACATCGCCAGGCTGGCGTTGAAATTGCGCCGCGATTTTTTGCTGATGGACGACCCGGCTTTGCAGCTCGCTCGACGTGGGTTTCCATTTAAATTGACTGCCGCTGGGGGTAAAACCACCGTAAATGGTTAAGTGCTGCGTACCTGAATTGTCTAAACGCAGGTCGCCTATGGTTTTGCCGGCTACCGTGAGGTAGCCCGTACGGCCGTCTTTATCCCTACGCGCACGCGTACCCTCCAGAGAGCTACTTAAGTAGTTAATGTTATTGGAACGATTATTCTCATCGACAGAAGCATCAACTGACGCTTCTAAAAGACCGTCTTTTTGATTATATATCCGCGTGCTGCTGCCATGCGTTGGGTTCAACTTATAAGCCTCGATGGTCACCTCATCACCTTGTTGTTGGTAGCTATCCCACAATTCATAGGTGTATTTATGCGTGATGGTCGCACCTTCTTTGCGACCTTTACCGCCTTTAAGCTCCATAATCCAGGAGGTGGTATTCCCGACGTTATCGTACTCATAACGGCTACTGGAAGCAACGTTCGTCCCTGCCCCTTCATAGGTATTTTGCACCATCAACACCCCATTGACATAAAACAGCTCATTGCGCTGGGCAACCTGATTACGTTCATTAAAGGAACTCTCCAACGTGACCCGCCCCGCATCATCATACGATTTGTATTGAAGGTTGCGTTTGTTTTTTTGAATTAATTCCAGTTGATTGTCGTTGTTGTACCCATAATCGTACTTTTGTAAGAAACCCTCTTCGTATTGTTCCGCATGAACAATATTACCCGCAGCATCGTACTCTAAACTACTGCCTTGGCTCGCCGTAACAACGATGTTCCCATTCACCAATTGACCTTTGTTCGTCGTCATCCGATTGTTTTCGTCGTACAGGTAATAATCCGCACTGGTCGACGCCGCATGACTGCGGTAGCGGGCGCTGACTTGGGTATGGCGAATGTTTCCGACCTTGTCGTACGCGTAGTCTACCGATAAAAGGCTCTTGTCCTCCTCAGGAAAACGGGTATCCTCATCATTCGGATTACGACGACGCACCTGGGTTAAACGGCCTAAATCATCGTAGTGGTAATAATCCATTTCACGAATCCAGCCGTCGTTAATGTCCCCCGCGCGACTGGATGTTTTACTCAGCATTTGCCCTTCGGCATCGTACGTGTAATTGACAATTTCATTACGCCCCTCATCCGCATATTGAATCAGCTGACCATCGCCCTGGTAATAATAACGTATGCTTTTGCCCGAACTGGAGTATTCGTGAAGTAACAAACCATTGGTGTTGTATTCATAGGCGGTTACGTGATTGCCCAAATCAGTGTGGCTAACTAAACGCCCATCGGCGTCGTACGCCCAAGACTGTTGCGTTCCTAAAGCATCGGTTTCTTTGATTTTACGACCCGCATCATCGTAGTCGTAATAGGTTTGATAACCCCGTGCATCCTGGCGACGGATTTGATTCCCTAAGCTGTCGTAAGCAAACGTGGTCGTATCCCCCGTACCATTTCTTTGTTGTAGGAGTTGCCCTGCCTCATCATAGACGTAATCTTGGTGCGTGCGCGGCGTGACCACCTTCACTAGACGATTTGCCGCATCGTAGGTGTAACTGGTTTTGCCGTGCAATTCGTTAATGCTGTAATCTAACTGATTTAATAAATTGTAGTGCTTGCTCCGGGTGATTTTTTTGGCATCGGTTTCACTAATCAGGTGCCCTGCCGCGTCATAGGCCTTCGTCGCCAGATGCTCATTGGCATCAATCATCGCAATGACGCGCCCTAATTCATCATAGGCGTACTGGTTGGTGGGTTTGATGCGCAAGCGTTGACCGCGCTCATCCATGTACGTGACTTCAGGCAACTCCTGGCGCTCCACCTCATTAAACGCCGTGTATTCATACAGCGTTTGTTTCCCTAACGCATTGGTGTAGCTTAACATGTTGCCCCAACGGTCCACCGTTTGAAATTGTTTGGACGAAGCAGAATAATTGTCCTGGGTGTAGCTGTTGTATTCTTTGCTCTGAATCAGTAAACGACCCAGCGCATCATAGGTGTTATTCTGGCGCTGTACTTTCATGCGCCAAGCGTCTTGCTCAAAATTAGTTTGGTACTCATCAAACACATTGGTGGAGAGGTCAATGCCCGTCTCTTGGTGTAGGAGTACATAACCATTGGTTGAGGTGATAATTTGCGTGACCTGGTCCGTTAAATCATAAATATAAATCTGATAATAACCTTGCGTGTTGGAACGCCAGACGCGCCCCAGGTGGTCGTAATCCACATGCACGGTGTAGTGGCCATTAACGCCTTTATCCGTAACTTCACCAAAATAGTGTAGCGAGCCTCTTCCGTCTTCACGCCGTTATTTTTAAAAGTAGTCGTTTGCAGTAAATGGCCTTCACTGTCGTAGGTGTACCGCTTGTCCTGAATGAGCTGACTTTTATCGGCGTTCGTTAACGTTTGAAAACTGCGCGCCAGATTGCCCTTCGCATCGTAACTGTAAAAAACCGTGTGCTGCATGCCATCGGTTTCGCTTAAGAGAAGTCCCTGCGCATCGAATTGGGAACTCGTAACGATGTCCAGCGTACTTGCCCCATTGACCAGGTACTGTTCTTTATCCGCATGGTGCGCACCATTCGCCCATTGATGGGTTTCAACAAGATTACCCAGGGCGTCGTAGCTGTAGGTCGTGGCCGCGCGACCCTCTTGGGTTTGCGGGCCAACTTTGGCAATTAATTGCCCTAAAGCGTCGTAATAGCAATAGGCCGAATTGCCTTGCGCATCCACCGTTTCAGTTAAATGGCCCAAGGCATCGTAACTGTAGGTCGTTGTAAGGTCACGAAGGCTCGTTTCCAGCTGATGATTCACAATGCGTGATACCCGCACTTGCTTTAAGGTTTTGCTCGTGACTTGCCCCAGGGCATCGTAGGTGAACGTTACCGTGCGGTCTTTAGCGTGTGCTTGGGGACCACGGTAGGTGAAGGCATCATGGAATTCACTACGCAAAGCGTATTCGGTCAGGCTTTGGGTCTCCCCAAACGCATTCAACGAGTAGGTCGTTAAATAGCCTTCCGCATCAATCATGGCTGTTTGATGCCCGTCTTTATCGTAGTAAAATGTCGTGGTCGGCCACTGAGCGACGTTATCCTCCTCATTAAGACGCGTCATTACCTGAATCACCTCGCCAAAGGCATTATAGACTTTTCTCGTAGTGGGCGCTTGCATACTGTATTCTTTGCTTTTTGCAGTGTACGTGCGCACCGCATCACGGGTGCTTTCAATCACCTGGTCGTCTAAATCATAGTCAAACCACTCATGACGGTCATACGTACTGCCACGGTGTGCTTGCTCAATCTCCTTGGTACTGTAGGCGCTGTCTTGAGCTAAAATTACCGGCGTGTTGTAGCGTGTTTTTGCGATTAAACGCCCAAAAGCATCGTAGTCACATTGGGTTAACCCGCCACGCGTGTCAACGCTGTAGCGTAAATGCCCTTGGCTATCATAGGCAAAATGCGACCAATTGCCCGCTTTGTCACTGGACGCAATCACCTCACCAAAACCATTATAGCGCAGCGCTTCGCTTAACGTTTGCGTGTATTCCTGGCGTTGATTCGACGCGGCATGGAGGGCATTGTTGATGTTTACCTCGGGGTAAATAGTCTTAATGCGCCGATTCATCGCATCGTAGTGATAAAGGCGGGTTTGTTTGATGCCGGTGGCATCACGAATTTCCTGCACCACATTGCCAAAACTGTCGTATTCAATTTGGGTGATGATGGGGCGCTCTTGCCCTGTTTTGCCAGTCAGTACGCGAACCGTTGGCGAGGTTGTTTCGATGAGTTGGTTGACTTCATCGTAACGATAAGTCCAAACGGCCTGGTTGGCCTGGATTTTATGAAGGACGTTGCCATGGGCATCGTACTCATAATCGGTTGTGGCGTGCACGGCATTCGTTTCGCGGAGCAAGCGTCCTGTCGCATCGTAATCGTAGGTACTGCTGCGTGCGCCTGGGTCCTGTTCGAGTTGTTGACGCAGTTCATCAAGGCCGTATAATGCGCTGCGCACCCGTTGTTGGTGGGTGATTTGCGCGCGCACATTGCCTACGTCATCGTAACGACGTTCCACAACCTGCCCTTCGGCGCTGAGGCGATAAACTTCACGGCCAGCAGTATCGTAGACAAAGGTGTTGGTGCGGTCTTGGGCGCTGGGCTGCACGTCGCTTAAGTTCATGCAGGCTAGTAGCGTCGCATTGGCTAATACCGCATAACGCGTGCAGGAAATCACTTGGTTTAGCGCGTTGTATTGATAGGATTTGGCCACACCCCGGAGGCTTAGTTCCAAACGTAAACGCCCAGCCTGGTCGTAGGCGTAACGGGTGGTTTTGTCTTGGGCGGCATTAGAAATGAGATTCTTGGCAATCTGCTCTAATGTTGTTCCTTCTTTGAGATTAATTGGCGTGGCATATTGAATACGTGTTACTAATTGGCCACTGTTGTCATAACGTGATTCAGTAACACAGGCATTGGTGTCGCATTGAAAGCGCTGTTGGTTTAGGCCATCGTAAGCAAAATAATCATAGCGTGCGCCCTCAGTATCCGGTGAAATCTTCTCACCCCGTTTTAAAGCATCTAAGGAAACTGGCTTGCTGCACCTAATTGTTTTTATAATATTATTATTACCGTCGTATTCATATAAGGTGGCAAATCCTAAAGCATCATAAGTACACGTTATTCGTTCCGCATTATCAAAGTTACGAAAAAAATATTGGTCATGTAGGCTGTCTTTAATGAGCGTTTTTTTTAAATTTTCTTCGCTATAGTGCCCTAAAGGTGCAATCCGATTCGCATAAGTGATGGTTTGCACTTCATTACCATTAGCGCTGTAAATGTGCTCCGTCACCACACCACGAGCATTAATTTGATAACGGCATTGGTTATTGACATCATAAATATAATGCGTACTGTGCTGATTGGCATCGGTTTGGCAAATCAGATTGTCATTGGCATCGTATTGATAACGGGTAGTTAACTGCAAACCATCCGGGTCGATGATGGTCGCACTGCGTCGGCCTAAACCATCCCATTCGTAGGCAACGACCTTATTGGCGCCGTGGCTATTTAATTCGCTTTGGCGTAGAAGCAAGCCGCGCGCATCATAGGTAAATTGCGTGACTAGATTTAAGCCATTAGGGTCAACACAGGATTTAATTAAACGACCGGCATCATCATACGTAAACTGTTTGATGCGATTATTCTCGGTGACTTGTAATTGACGGCCAATGGCATCATATTGGTAACGTATAATGATTTTAAGCCCATCTGGGTCGACTGTTTTTGTGAGTACATGGCCCTGCGCATCATACGTGTAGGCAATCGTATGCCCTCCGGCATCTTCTTGCCAAAGCAATTGTCCGGCCTCATCGTAATGGTATTCTTTAAAGCTATTCTCGGGTGAGTCCACACGAATGAGCAATCCGCGTTCATCATAGTGAAATTCAGTGGTGTTTTTATTCGCATCGGTGAATGCAATTTTATCGCCGAAGGCATTAAATTGAGTAACTACCTCCGTTTTAATTAACGGATTTGTCACCGTAAGTATATTGTTTTGATCGTTATAACTATATTTTTTGATTTCTTTTTGTAGATTATCTGTTTCACTCAATACACGCCCAAAGGCATCATAGGTGATTTTTTTAAATTGATTACTGGCATTGATAATAAGGATTTGTTCACCGCGTTTATTTAGTCGATAGTTGATTGCGGCCTGACGCCCATCAATACGTGAGGTCACCCAACCAAAAGCATCGTATTTAAACGAGGTATGTCGATTCAAACCACCCACGTCATCCACTTGGTCGATTAACAATCCACGCCGGTCATAGTCATAAGCGGTTACTTGATGACGCGAGGCATCAATGCTTTGTGTACTGAACGTTAATTCCCCAAAAGCATTGTATTCGGAGGTCACCAAGCCCTGAGAGCCGGTATATTGAGCAATCACCTGACCAATACTGTTGTATTCATAACGGATGGTTTCATCAAAGCGACTGTCTTTTAAGGCGGCCATCCGCGCGCTAAGGTCTTGGGTGGTTAACACCGCAAGGTTATTTTTTAAAAACGCGCTGTATTTGCACACCGATTCAACTTGATTCAAGGCATTGTATTGAGTTTCCACCACCGCGCCATGGGCATTAACGGTGTACTGCAATTGCTGATGTTCATTGTAAAAATAACGGGTAGTATGGTGTAGGGCATCGGTTTTAGTGGATAACAATCCATTCTGTTCATAGGTGTAGTGAATACTGTGTTGCTGCCACAAGGCTTCAATCTGCTCAGCGGTTAAGTTCGGTGCCTTAAGTTTGGCACAACCTAATTCATCCAATTCCTGAATCACCCGCCCTAAGGCATCGTAGCGCAGCTGTTGTTGACGTAGCGTGTGCGTGTGCTCATCGAAGCGACTTTTTAAAATCAGTTGCCCCATCGCATCATAAGCATACGTAGTAATAAGGCCACTTTGGGTGCGCTCTTGGCGCAGCTGGCCTAAATCAGTGTACTCATAGGTTGTTTTATGGTCATTGGTGTCTGCTTTAGGGCGAATGAGTTCCAGGGTTGTCTGCTCCTTGATGGGCGCGGTAATTTTATGCGCGTAGGCAATGCGTTCTTGCAGCAAGCCCCGGACATCGTAGCGATATTCAATCAGGTAACCTTCACCATCAATAGCCGCAATTTTTAAACCGTGCGCATCGTACAAACTGTAGGTATGAAGGTCGCTTGCTTTGGCGGCGGGTTTGTCCTGTGCCCATTCGCCACTTAAAGCCGCCGAGGCTGCATTCACATAGCGAATGGTTTCAATAACCTGTCCCAAAGAGTTATAACGGTATTCGGTGGCATGGCCTTCGGCATTAATTTCAGCATGCACCCGCCCAACCACATCATAGTAATAGCGAATCTGACGGTCTTTCGCGTCGGTCTGCAGAGGAATGGCCGCAAAGGACAACACGGTGTCCGGGTGATAATTGGCTAAGCGCGTGGCATAGGCCGTTTTAGACAAAACATGGCCTTCGGCATCGTAGGTATAACCAATCACCGCGCCTTGGGCATCCAGGGTGTACGCCACTTGATTGTATTGATTGTAAATGGTTTGACTAATGGCGTCTTGGCTACTGACTTGCGGGGTAATGGCGGCGAAGGTAGGCCAATGGGTCAACCAACCTTGCGTGGTGATGCGCTGAGCGTATTGATGGGTTTGAATGAGTAATCCATCCTCATTGTAACGGTATTCGGTCATTTGCCCTTGGGCATTGACCTTAGCCAGTACTCGGCCTTGGGCATCATAGAAGAAATAGCTGCTTAAACCATCCACCCCGGTTTCAGCAATCAGACGCCCGGCCGCATCGTAGTGGTATTGCGTGCTGCCATAGTCATGGTGCGCATCCAAACGCAGTGTGGTGAGCAGCAAACCGCTGCGGTCATACAGCCTCAAGGTTTGTAACCCGTTGGCCTCGGTGTGTAGGATGCGTTGATGGGCATCGTCGTAGTCAATCCGTTGACTGTTGTGGTGGTTATCCAGGGTTTGTATCAAACGGCCTAAGTCATCATAGAGGTACTGGGTCGTACTCCACCCCTCGGCGGTGAGGACACTTTGTTCACGCAGGCGACCTGCCGCATCATAACGGGTGCGCGTGTGCGTCGCATGCCCCTCGTCAATACCCACCCCGTGTGCATCCACCGCACGGTAGTGAATTTCCTCGCTTAATTGCCCACGCCAATCGTACCAATAATCAATAAGACTTACCTGTTGTGGGTTTTGTTGGCTTGCCCAGTGCGTCAGGGTTGCTTCATCGAGCACGTCTTCTGCCGGTTCATAATGCGCCTGGAAATAACAACGGCGACTCATCAGCTGACCCTCCGTGGTGTAACGATATTCGGTGACCGTGCCATCCGCCGCAAGGGCAAACCGCAAATGGCCGCGCGCATCATAAGCATAGCGCGTGGTTTTGGGATGAATCGGATGGTGTTCCCCATCAAAGGATTGGTATTTGGTTTCAGCCAGCACGTGGTGCTCGGCATCATAGCGGCGCTGTGTGATTTGTCCGTTGGGTTCTTCCGCGTAGAGGCAATCACCCGTGTCATTGTAACGGTAACGCCAGACTTGATTGCCCTGGGTAATCTGGCTTAATTGTGTGCCTTCGTAAACGTAGCGAATACGGTAGTGCTCGGGGCCATCAATACCCGTTAGGCGGTTTTGCGCATCATAAAAATAAATCCAGGACTCGCCCAAACTATTGCTTAGGGTGGTTTGACCTTCGCCATAGGTGTAGGTACTGATGCGCCCCTCGCCATCAATCAGTTGTTTGACCCGCCCCTCTACATCGTACTCAATGTGCATGTGGGTGCCATCGGCTTGGGTGATGTCGCTGATGAGGTTGGAATCCCCTGCGTAATCGTAGGTTATCCAATAGCTTTTGCCATGGCCTAAGTCGCGACTTACTCGCTGTAAACGCTGATGTTCATCGTACTCATAATGCAGGTGGTGAATGATTTGCCCATCACTAGCGGTAGTCACCTCCGTTAACAGGCCATTGGCAAAGGACCAGGTGATGGTCTGTTTGTCGCCCGCATCGCGGATACTCGTGAGCTGGCCATTCGTGTAGTGAAAGGATAAGCTATGGCCGTCTTGGTCGCGCAATGCAGTTAACTGCCCCTGCGCCGTATATTGATAGATTGTTGGCGTACTGCCGTCGCGATACGTCCAACTGTTGTTTTGAAACACCAGGCGGGCGGTGCCACCCTCTTCCGGACGGTACGCCTGGCTTGCCGCATCCCAGGTAAAACGCGAACGATGGCCATCTTCCATCACCCGTATCACATAGGAGCCTTCGTGATTGGCCTCGCCATAAAATTCCAGACGTGACTGCACGTTAAAGACCCAGGAACCACCGCCCTCACCACGTGAGTTGTAGGTTTGGAATAAATCAAAACCCAACCCCATATCGGCTAAAAAGCCATCGGCCTGGCGTAGAATTAAATTGCCATTCGCGGCATTCACATAAACCGATTCACCGCCCTGGCCTAAGGCCGCACTGCCTTTCGCGCCGTAACTGCCTAAACCTATTGATGAGTTGTAAATGCCTAATCCTGAGCCGGTAACTGTCTGGGTCATCATGCGTCCTAATGCGTGGTATTTTTTGTTTTAGGACAATCAAACATTGTGTAGTCTGGTTGTCTTGCCGTGTTTATTTTTTAAAGCGCCTTAATTCATCACCGTTAAGTGCAAGGTAACAACATCGGATGAACCTCCAGGTATATTTTTAATAATCAGCTCAACAGCAATATCTGAATCAG
>NZ_JH413805.1:72711-74789 GCF_000162755.2 Legionella drancourtii LLAP12 | reverse complement strand
CAGCAAGCCTTGGACTAAATTGATATCCTAATAACCAGAACAAAGCAAAAATTATTTCGCTAGCACCAGCCGTATCCGTCATGATCTCTTTTATATCAAGACTTGTTTGTTGATCTTGCATACCATCCAATAGATAAAGCGAATCACGCAGCGTCCCTGTGATCACAATACCATGAAATCCTGCATTTTGATCAGATACAAAATTGTAATAGGTTAATCCACGTTTGGGTCCATAATATTTTTTGTTTGGTCCTGAATTTACCGTTTTTACAGCGCAAGTAAATCTAATGCCATCAGCAGAAGCAATATGGCCTGTGCCCATCTTTTTTGCAAGTGGCAGCTTAGAATGAGTATCCACAAGACGAGCATTGGATCGGGCAATAGTTTCAGCACGAATGCAATTTTGCTGCACCCAACTTAATCGATTGCGTGTTAATTGTGGGCTGTCTTCATTAATCAATGGCTCAAGGCCAATATTGCATGATTCAGCCATAATGACTGCACATAATGAGACTTCAATCCCTGATACGCGCGAATTATTATCGCTAATATGCGAACACTCTTCAGTAAAATCAGTCATTCTGTTGGCTTCGAGCAATAATTCAGGAAAATCAATGCGAGGCATTAAGCTATCTACCTTATCCTTCAGCATTTTTAGGCTTTCAGGTTCATCGAGTTTTTCTAATCTGGATAATTTGATCCTATCTTTGCCCTTTTTGTTTTTAACAATCTCAACCGCGTCATTTTTCGGCAATCTTTTAAGCACATCCTGATAGGTGTTCTCTAGTTTTGCAGACAAATGACCAAATGTCTCATCAAAATCTGTGCATAAATTGAGTGATCGGCATACTGGGAGCTTATGCTGTTCCCACACTACACCGTTTAATAATTTAGCCCGTGGATCACACCACCGCTCACTTTGCACAACATGCATGTCACGACTACGCATATTGGCTTGCAAATGATCCATTGCACATAACGTATAACCTGGCCTATCGATTTCTTTGGTTTTGATAACGACATTTCGCCAACCACCATTGACAATATCAAGTGGTGCATTTTGAAATGAAGGCTGTCGCTTGCCTTCCATTGTGGCTAAAAATTCTATTGCTGCTTGTGCTGGTTTTCCTTCTTTAGTCGTTTGAAATTTGACCGTATTGAATAGTGTTGGTAGAAAGCGGCGTACTGTTTTATATTGCTCAAGCAACTCGTCGTAATATTTGTCATGATTTGGTTTGGCAATTTGTCGAATGACCTCTACTGCATTAATTATGGCATCCTTAGAAATGGCTTCGTAAATTACGCCTGGTAAGTTGTTCTCTTCTTCATATTTTAAAAATAAATCGCCGAAATCAGATAGTTTTAATGCAGCTTTATCCAAATCACCTAAACTGCGTATACGCTTTTTCTGACCTAACCGTTTTGCTGCGGCGCTGATTTCAGGAAATTTTATGAAACGTACAAACCTGAACTGATGGACTATATATTCAGTGCAATACAAATTTTTGCGGAAGCTCAACTGAATTAAATTACATTATATAGGCCAGTATTTGGCCTATTTTTTATTTATTAAATGGTTATTGAGTAAAAACCTAATTTAAGAACTTACGCAAGGATTTTCTCAAACACCCCAAGAGGTTGTCTTCACATGAAAATATTAATAATTATATTTACTCTTATATTAATTCTTTTCCTTGCAGATAAAGTTGGATTATGGTTAGAACGAAAAGGTTATTTGTATTACCGTCACAATAAGCCACAAGGAGGGGCTCTTGGTAGTACGCTTTTGGAGTTGAATGCTCAATTATCTCCAAGTAATCGATATATTGTAGAAATGAAACAAAATGAAGTGAGATTTAAAAAGAGTGAAGCAGATGCATCAGGCAAATCTGTTGGACCAAACTAGAATTGGTTTAGTTGCTTAGAGTACCTTTTCGTTCCAATGATTGTCACACCCCGTGCGACACGAAGTCGCCAACTAGAGCTGCGGTGCTCTGATACCGCCATCCATGCTACTGGATGAACCTACGATCCTGAATAAAGAGCGGATCGGACAAAGTAGCGAAACACGCAAGTGT
>NZ_JH413805.1:69099-71002 GCF_000162755.2 Legionella drancourtii LLAP12 | reverse complement strand
GCTACTCGACAAATTGAAGCAAGATAATACGCCGCTAAGATTACAGCTTCCTTTCTTTGATTTTCATGAGCATTAAAGTACAACGATGATTTTAATTTCCGTGTAGTGTTTGCTTAAAATTGAGGCAGTGCAATTACATGCCTTGGCTTTCTATCATTGATTCTGGGCGTCGGTATCGGAATGAATCGGAGGTATTTATTCGCTCAATTAACTCCGGAATTTTTAAGCGTTGTGCGGTTGCTATCATCTCTTCATAATTGTTATCGGTTTTTAACAAAGGTTTTGCCCAAAAGTGAAATATATCATCAATTGGAAACATGTCTTTTAATTGATCGCATTTTTCATGAATCAAGATATTAACGGCGCACGAAACCAACCATGCAGTAGCATGTGCCTCTCCTTTAGAAACTTTTAAAATAGCCGTGGGGGTAAGAATTTTATCTTTGTTAAAAAGACGTTTTGCAGTTTTTTCTAACAACTCTGATTTATAAGTAACAGTGAATAAGAGCTTAAAAATTTGTTGAATCTTAAAGGAGGAATCGGCCTCGCTAAGTTGAGCGTTTTTTTGTTTGCGTATATAGATTTCCTCGCGATCAACAGAAACCCCATTGGGGGCATCAATTCCCATTTTAATATTTCCATCTTCACCCGTTAAAAAAGGGGTAATCAAGATTTTTTGATTGTTTTTGATGAGGGTGAGAGGGTTTTCAAATGCGACGTAGCAAATTTCCATTTTAAGTTCTCGCTTTAAATCAATGATGCAACAATTCTTCATGCGTGCATTCTAAAAAATAATCTCATCAAATACAAATAATTGGGCATTATGAAATAGCTCTGTTGTAAAAAGGAAGGAAAGTTTATGCTTGAATTTAAGTTTATTAAACAAGCTCCAGATACGCTCAACGAAACCTGCTTCTTAGCAATGAAGGGTGGTTACTCGACAAGATTGTAGGTTCATCTAGAAGCATGGATGGTGGTATCAGAGCACCGCAGCTCTGGTTGGTGACCTGTGTCACACGGGGGTTGAAGTCCAGTGTCGAGTAACCAATTGGTCTATAATTTTTCTAAATTCATAATGCATCACAATTTATAGTCTAATCATACTAATTTTGTAATATCTAGGTGGTTAATGTCGTTACTATCCTGATTAGGGAATTAAATTGAGAGTAAAACATGTACCATCTTAGTAAATGCACATGGTTTCTTTTAACTATTTATTGAATGATAGCTTCAAGGTTCCTGGAACCACAGCTATGTGCTACAATTTTGACAATCTCTTAATTAGATAGCCTAAGCTCTTGTAATGTCTTATGGTATTAAGAATATTCTCTTATTTTAGTAATGGTGAGTATAAGGTAGAATTATGAGTAAAATTACTTCTTTTTTGATTACTATATTAGTTCAATTTATTATTGCTGGGTTTGTTTTCTTAGGGTTTTTACTTGATCCGTTAATAGGCGTTTGGATTGTTGGAATTTATTTTTTTGTAATAGGATCTTTCTTGATGTATTATTTTTTTTCACACAAGTCAACCTTGAAGAAGTAGAGGGTCGGCCGGGATTCTAACGAAAAGGACCGTTTGGTGATTATTTTTAGCACAACATACTTTCGATCTTGAATTTGTTATTGATGAAAATCAATCAACAATCTGATGTTGTTCGATATTAAAAGCTGGATTGCACGAAATACTAAGTGTTAAGTTACCTTCCCAGTAAAATTTTTCACCCGCCTCAATTAATACCACGTCGCCAACATTAAGTAAATATTCAATATTATTAACGACTACTTTTCCTGTCCCATTTTGGACATAAACTAGCTCTTTGCATTTTTTGTTCATGGTAATCCCCCCGAAAAATAACTGATGTCAAAAGTAGAATTTTCTCGTACCCTATGACGAAGGAGA
>NZ_JH413805.1:49491-68265 GCF_000162755.2 Legionella drancourtii LLAP12 | reverse complement strand
ATATTGAACGCTATAACCGCACGGTTAGGTATGATTGGTTAAGTCAATATTTATTTGAAAGTATTGCTGAGGTACAACTACATGCGACACAATGGCTATGGACGTACAATAATGAACGCCCTAATACTGCTATCGGAGGGATTACTCCAAGGCAAAAATTGGCACTAGTTGCTTAAGCCTCTACTTTTAGCTTCAGTTAAAAATGGGGGGATTACCATATCGATTGTAATCCTTATAGAAAATTTCCATTTATTTTTATATTCGAACCACAAACTTAAACATAACAAGGAGGCAGATCTTGCTCTTTGCCTATATTATAGAAAATGCAAGCAATGATATGGACTCATACAGATTATAGCTTAGAAAACAATCTTACAATTCTTCATAGAAATTATGATACTACACATTGAGAGTCTATTAACTTATAAATTAGTAGACACTCGAAAACCCATAGAAAAGGCATCTATTAAATCGGCAGACTGGAGATAATAGAACTGAATTCTGTAAATCGATTTAATAGACACTAATGCATGATGTAGCTAACGCCATGATCATAAGCCAATCGTAAAAGCTTTAAATTAGCCCCTTTAGGATGCACCTCCCCTCTTTCCCATTTTTGATAGGTCGACGTGGTAACATTTAATATTCTTGCCATCACAGATTGGCTTATTTTTTCTTTTGAACGCATAGCCTTAATTTCATCCGGCAGAAGTTCTTCAACCTCACTCAAACCCAAGGTCTCTATTTCTTTAATAGTAACTTGACTCAAACCCAGATCATGAGCTGTTTCTAACATCGCACTAATAATATCGCTTTTACTCATCACTCACCTCTATCAAGGCACCATTTTTTATTTGCCGCACAATCCATCCGAATAAGCATACAATGATACGGCAACTACTTTAAGCGCCCTCTCCTCATTTAGAGGAATATTACTTTTAGCGCTTTTCTCAAACCCATAAATAAAAAAACAATCCTTTCCACTTTTAAATGCTACGATTGTTCTAACACTACTGCTTTTCCCCCTGCCTTTATTTGCAACTCGTTTTTTTATAACGCCACTACCATAATTGACTTCGTAGTTATCAGCAGCTATTTCTTTTGCCGCTTCCAGCAGAGACTTATCACTAACATCATTTTTATTAGCCCATTTGGCAAACAGCTTTGTTTTTATTGTTTTCATGAATGGCCTATATATAGTAAAAATTACTATAGAAAATTTTGCTATATATGACAAATGTATATGTGATGTCCTGAATAATTTTCATTATTGGCATGCCTGTTTTCGTATTGGCAATATTGTTCCAAAAAACGCAGCGGCTCCCGCTTAAGAATTTTTTAAAAACAAGCATTGGCTCAGTTCTTAATGAGCAACAACAAAAGCTGAAATTAGATTCAGCCAACTAAAACGATGGGTTATTTTGCCTTCCTTTTGCTCATGTGTATCACGTGGCAACGCGTTAAATTCCTCAAATAAATGTTTATGATCTCCTTCCTTCGTGACTAAAATAAACCAATGGTCATCAACGCGCAGACGTTTTATAAATATTCTCGACGCAGGCACTTAGATGAAACGTACATCAAGATAAAAGGCGAATGGAAATACCTGTATCGTGCCGTTGATGAACGAGGCAATACTATTGATTTCTATCTCTCTCACCGGCGCAATGCCATTGCTGCGAAGCGATTTTTAAAGAAAATGATGAAGAGCAATCCAGCGTGTGATATTGGTGTGATTAATACGGATAAAAATCCAGCTTATGGTCAAGCTATTAAAATGTTTAAAAAGGGACAGTTCAATATTTGGATGTATGGAGCCCGTTTTTTCAACTACCTATGCATCAATCGCTGCACCACTTCCTGATCAGAAAATGCATGCTTCACCCTACCAATCTGTTGATAAGCTTCATGCCCTTTCCCAGCAATTAGAATAATGTCATCTATATTGGCATTCTCAAGAGCATAAGCAATAGCTTCCTCACGATTAACAAATTGCATCACATGAGCAGCAGGGGTAATTCCATGGATAATCTCCTCAATAATAGTTTGCGGATCTTCAGTGCGTGGATTATCGCTGGTAATAATAATTTTGTCGGCATTAAGGCTGGCAATTTTTCCCATCATCGGTCGCTTGCTTTTATCTCTATCGCCACCACAACCAAATACGACCCATAAGCGCCCTTTTTTAATTTGCCCTAAAGTAACTAAGGCATTTTCCAAGGCATCGGGTGTATGTGCGTAGTCAACCAGTACATAAGGTGCGCTTGCTACGATTTCTAAACGACCTGGAGCTGCTTTTAATTGGGACATCACCGCAACTACTTTTTCAGGCGCATAACCACTAGCCAATAAACTACTAAATACTGCCAAGCTATTATAGATATTAAACGCACCTAAGGCCTTAATCCGTAAATGATGTTGCCCCCAAGGCGAGTGAACGTCAATTTCAGTACCATTAATGTCCATACGCCAATTCACTGCTTTAACATCACAGTCTTCACGCAAACCATAAGTCAATTTTTTTACATGCGGTTTTAAGGCAGCAGCCATAACTTGTTGATATTCGTCATCTTGGTTAATAATTGCCCATTGCAAGGATTCACCACTAAATAAAATTGCCTTTGCAGCAGCATAATTTTCCATATTGTGGTGATAATCCAGATGATCTAAGGTTAAGTTAGTAAAAATTGCCTGTTTAAATGTTAGCGCATCAACACGATGCTGAGCCAAGGCATGTGAAGAGACTTCCATGCATACTTGTTTAAGACCTTGCTCCTTATATTGGTGCAATAATTTCTGTAAACGCAATGAATCTGGTGTGGTGTTATCCAGAGGTTGTAGCTCATTCACATTACCTTGGCCAATAGTACCTATATAAGCCGCTCCTTGACCGAGTAAATGATGAGCTTGAGCTAATTGATAAGCAATCGTTGTTTTACCATTTGTCCCCGTAATCCCCGTAATCGTCAGAGAATTTTCAGGATCGTCATAAAATGCTTTGGCAATATAGGCTAATTTTGTAGCTAAGTCAGGAACTGCAATGCAGGGAATAGAAGTAGGTAATACGCCATCAATTGGGAAATTAGCCGGCTCATAAACTACAGCCACAGCCCCAGCAGAAACGGCTTTAGCTATAAATAAGCGACCATCCGCTGCGGATCCTGGGTAGGCAACAAATAAATCGCCAGGTTGAATTAAACGACTGTCATTTTGCATGCCTGTAATCGTACAATCAACCACTTCTTGGTTTAGCCAAGATTTTAATAGTTGCGTTAGTTTCATTGCATTATTTCCAATAGTGAACGATTTTTCCTTAACTTAACATCAGCTTCGGATAAAAAATAGAGTCAAACCTTAGCTCACCTCGCTCCATTCCGACTGAGCAGCTTCGACTCTATCACAATATCTTACTCATAACTGACATTAACTGATTGCTTCATCAGTAGGTATATTAAACAATCGCAATGCCCCAGTCATGACTTTAGAGAACAAAGGAGCCGCAACTGCAGCCGCATAATACCCCTTACGTGAGGGCTGATGAATAATAACAACGACGACAAATTTAGGTTTTGACACGGGTGCAATACCAATAAAGCTTGCAGTATATTTTCGATCTTTATAACCATCTTTCCCTGCTACACGTGCCGTCCCTGTTTTACCCGCTACTCGATATCCAGGAACTCGTGCGGCTTTACCAGTACCATCTTTACCCAATACTGCCTCCATCATCGAGAGGACTTGTTGTGCAGTCTCAGGTTTTATCACTTGAATACCGGCCGTAGGTGGATCATTGTAGAGCAAGGTCACAGGAATTAACTTACCTTGATTGGCAAAAATCATATGTGCTTTGGCTAATTGTAGGGCAGTAACCGATAAGCCATAACCAAAGCTAATCGTTGCTAAAACAAATGGATTGGCATCTTTCACTTTAACTATATTGCCTTCGCTCTCTCCAGGATATGCACTTTCTGTGCGTTGGCCAAAGCCACTACGCTGCAATAAGCCGATTAATTGCTCGGGTGGACTTGCTAAAACCATTTTAGTCACCCCGACGTTACTTGAATGCTGTAATACACCAGTCACATCCAAAACGCCATAATTATGTATATCCCGTACCGTACGGCCATGCACAGTCATCCAACTAGGATTAGTATCAATAATTGTTGAGGGGGTAAATAGACCGGTTTCTAATGCACTGGCGATACTAAACGTTTTAATCACCGAACCAGGTTCAAAGGTATCAGTAACCGCTCTGTTTCTATAAGTGTCTTTATCATAACGGCCGCGCGAATTAGGATTATATGAAGGCACATTGGCCATCGCTAAAATTTCACCATTTTCAGTATCCACAACAACTACCGAACCAGATTTTGCCGCAAATTCCTCAACGGTTTTGCTCAATTCACTATAGGCTAAATACTGTAAACGTCTGTCGATGCTTAAGACCAAATCACGACCAGGGCGCGGCTCTTTAGTCACATTTAATTCTTCAATGATTCTGCCCAAACGATCTTTGATTACTCTTTTTTTACCAACAATACCACGAAGCCAATCTTGGTAAGCAAGCTCAATCCCTTCTAGACCTTGATCATCCACGTTAGTAAATCCCAATAGCTGTGAAATGCTGTCGGAATCAGGATAATAACGTTTAAATTCTTTTTGAAAATTAACCCCAGGAATTTTAAGCGCCTCGATCTCTTTAGATAAGGCTGGTGGCAATTGTCGTTGTAAATACAAAAACTCACGGTTTTCTTTTTCGGCATTGACTATTTTTCTACTTAACTGCTTAGGTGTTAGATGCAAATATGCAGCCAAAGACATGAATTGTTCTTTATCAGAAGAAAATTCTTTAGGATTAACCCAGACCGATTCTACAGGCGTGCTAATTGCCAAAGGAGCACCATGTCGGTCTGTAATCATACCTCGGTATGCAGGGATATCTACCGTGCGTAAGCTGCGCGCATTGCCTTGCCCTTGCAGAAATTGTCGATGCAATACGGTTAAATCAACCATGCGCCAAATTAAAATAAGCAACAGTAATGAAAAGAAAACAGATACGGTGACCAGTCTGGTTAAATGGCGTGTTTTTTTCATAGGTTACAACCCAAACTGTAATGATAAATTAATTTTGACCTGATGATTCTCATGTAATGTCCTTATTCAGAACGGGGGTATAAGGGACATCTATGCACCCCTTGTAGGTTTGCCCCAACAACGGCGCTCATCAGTAACCCCAGACCTGAAATAAGCAGAGCATGTTGGGTTAAACAACCCAACCTATGATTTAGATGACACCATAATTCATCGCGCGATAGTACTCATTTACAACAAAAACGTCTACTGCTGCCCTTGCAACCAAAATGTATTTGTAGAAGTTGGTAATACCATGCTTAGCTTTTCTTGAGCTAACTCTTCAACACGAGCCGGTGTAGCCAAACTTGCTTGCTCAAGTAACAATTGCCCCCATTGTAATTGCAAATAATGAGTTTGTTGTTCTTGTTGTTCAACTTGACTAAATGTAGAACGATAAGAATTCGTGCTGTAAACTACGGCCAAAGCACTTACTAATACAGCAACCAATAATATAATTAACATGTATAATGACTTTGACATCTGCATATCTGCCAGTTGACCATTAAACAACGTACCTTGATTAATCACTTTTGCTGCAGCATTCATGCTAGTTTCTCCCCGATCCTTAGTACGGCGCTTCGAGCTCTGACATTATTTTTTACTTCTTTTTCCTGCGGCATTATTGCTTTACCTATTCTCTTAAAATTTGACTTTAACTCTTCATAACGGACTGGAATTTCTAATGGTAATTTTTCTCCCTGCTCCTTATCTCGCATAAACTGTTTTACAATACGGTCTTCAAGAGAATGAAAGCTAATCACTGCTAATCGTCCTCCTGGAGCCAACACATTAAGACATTGCTCTAAACAACTACTTAAATCACTTAGCTCTTGATTCACATGAATACGAATCGCTTGAAACACCCGGGTTGCGGGATGCTTGTGTTTCTCCCATTTCGGATTCGCCTCTTTGACAATTTCCGCCAGTTGCAGGGTCGTCGTAATTGGCGCCACATTTCGAGCAGTAACGATTGCTCTGGCAATACGTCCAGCAAAACGCTCTTCACCATAGAGTCTGAAAATTGCTGCCATTGCATCGGCTTCAGCAGTATTTACAAATTCAGCAGCGCTCATAGGCTGTGATAAATCCATGCGCATATCTAAAGGCCCTTGCTGCATGAAACTAAATCCGCGCTCCGGATTGTCTAATTGTGGCGAAGACACACCTAAGTCCAGCAATATGCCATCGACTTTGCCAAGAACACCGGCTTCAGTGGCAAACTCTTCAATTTTGGCAAAAAGAACCTTGGAAAATGTGAAAGCGCTTATCTTCTGCAAAACGCTCTTTTGCATGTGTTATTGCATCTAAATCCTTATCTATTGCATAGAGACGACCCTGTGCATCAAGATGATTTAAAATTTCTTGGCTATGGCCGCCACGGCCAAAAGTTCCATCAAAGTAGATACCGCCATTTTTAATGGCCAGACCTTTTATCGATTCATGTAGTAGTACTGATTGGTGCATTGCCATTTTTGTTTCCATTACAAAGAAAACGTTTTCATTTCATCAGGTAATCCTAAATCGCCTGAGTTCTCTTCAGCGAGCCACTCATCACGTCGGGATTCCCAAAGATCCTTACTCCAAACCTCAAATTTATTACCCTGACCAATCATCACTACATCTTTTTCCAATTTTGCATAATTTCTTAAAACTGTGGGTAGCAATACTCGACCATTTGCATCAACTTCAACATCGGTAGCATGGCCGATTAATAGACGCTGTATTCTTCGTGCAGCAGCATTAAAACTAGGTAATTTTTGCAAATTATCCTCAATTATCTGCCATTGCGCTGCGGTGTAGAGCAACAAACAGGTTTCTTCCGTATCAATCGTCACCACCAAAGGATTTTTTTCCTCAACACCTAACGCAGAACGATAGCGCGTAGGAATGGCTAAGCGTCCTTTTGTATCTATGGTGATGGCATTTATTCCCCGGAACATGGTTGTCTCTTTAGCGAAGGTTTTTATTCCTCCACAATTATCCACTTTTTTATTATTTTACCCCACTTTTATACACTATAGAAACACATTTCTACACCCGTCAAGGGAAAATCCCACTTTTTTATTATTTTACTTGTAATTTTTTTGAACTTCCAAAATTAATGATTAAAAAAAGTTCGGTTAGAGGCTGCTATGAACATCTGCGAGTACTAACTAGGTTTGCTTGTGATCCGACAGCTACAGTAATACATTGAATCATAGATTCGACATTGAGCCTCAGGACGGAAGGATCGTCACCTTTTTAAAACACTCATTTTTAAGGTCTGTTGCCATTTCTACTGTCTTGGCCAAAATGAGTCAATGTTCTGTGCTCCGAGGCACAAAATAAACTCATTTCGGCTCAATCTAGAGAAATGGCAACAGCCGCTAGTAGTCCAGATCCCGCGGCTTATCTGCAAGATAGGAGGTAAAAAAATTAAGGCTTACCTATACCATAAATTTGTGAATTATCCGTTGATTGAGCCGATGACGTCCCTTGTTTAGGAAAAAAGTTTTGACCACGACTGCTTGCGCTTGCTTCTGGGGCAGAGGTAAGTGGCATGCTCGTGATTTTTCGCGGCGCAAGAGCTTCAACTAGGCTTGTTCTTTGTTCTACTAAGCTACGGCACAGATCTTTATCAAAACCATTATTCGTTAGATCAATCTCAATTGTTGAAGGGATTGCCTTTACGATTTTCTTTAACTCATCCTTAGTAAATTCATTAAGGCCACTAAATGATAGATCGAGGAAGGTTACTGTTGCGGGTATTCCACTTAGAGCGTAGGCTAAGTCATCTGCTGTAAGTTTATTAAATTCACACAGTGATAGACACAAATGTGTTACCGACGGAGGAATAACCCCGAAGAGTTCTTTTAAACGCTTAGCCCCTAAATTAACAAGATCGTTTTCCCCCAGATCAAGTTCTTTCAGACAGCGAGCGTGCTCCAGCAAAGATTTGCACCCATCGAAACCAAATATCTTTGCCGCATGTAGAGACCTTAACTTTAGTTTTTCAACCTCGAAATGGGAAATGCACATTAAACCAAAGGATAATTTAATATAACCAAGACGTTGAAGCTCTTTAATAGACTTGCGACTATTAAATTCAAGCTCTTTACTGTCCTTGTTGTACAAAAAAAATGAATTGATTAGGGGGATTGCTAAGCAAAAAGCAACTGATTGTTGTAGCATTAAGGTAGGCGCATGGTGCCCCATGCGTTTATTTACCTCATCAGGAGTATATTCCACCTTATGTTCACCAATAATGGGGGTAAATACACTCTTATAAAGTGACGTCGACTTATATCCACCAAGAAATTTAAATTCATCGCGAGGATTAAAGCCAGTACGTTCAGAAACATAAATGCATTTATTAAAATTGCGATCACGAGCAAGCCACATAAGCGCTGTCCAAATATAGCGTGCATTTTCCGTGGTCACTCCGTTTAGATTTATTTTTGAATCTTTGGGAACCTTATCAAGGGAGTCACCAGGCTTGATTTTATGTGTTTTATAAAAGCCATCCAGCATTATAGCAGCTACAGCCACTGCTGCATAAACACGAATATTATCATCATTAGGGAGGTTCTCAAGAGAAAAGCGCATTATAATTTCCTTTATTAATAGGTATAAGAGACTTGATTTATCTTGTATTGCTTTCCAGTACAGCGTGTAAAATTAAAAACAATCAATGATCATTAATCAATCAATAGCACTATATTATGGGCTCTTGCTCACCAAAATAAAAGCACTATTTATTATTTTATACCTATAAAAAATATAAGAAATTGATATTTTTGAAAAAAATAGCATAAGCGTGCAACCCTACTGGTGGTAAGGTCGCGAGGTTCCTAGCTATTCATCAACGCCGCTAAACGTATTCCCTGCAACACCAAATCAGGAACCAGATGATCATATAAATCATGCTTATCGAATAAAGAAGCAAAACCACCTGTTGCCAAAACTAATGCCCGATTCGCATTAGCACCAAATGCTTCCTGATTCATGCGCAAAATTAATTCACGGCAGGCACCCAACACGCCATAATAAACACCAGATTGAATGCTCTCTATTGTAGAGCGCCCCAGCGCATTTTCAATTTTAATGATTTCTACAGCAGGCAATTTAGCCGTATTTTTTGACAGAGCATCCACAGATAATCGTACTCCTGGCAAAATAGCCCCCCCCAGATAGGCTTTTTGTGCATTAATTACGCAAAAAGTAGTTGCCGTGCCAAAATCAATAACAATAATATTTTGGTTTGGGTGGCTTTGTGTTGCCGCAATTGCATTCGCAATTCGATCAGCCCCTACTTCTACAGGATTACGGTATTTAATATTTAACCCGGTTTTAACACCAGCTTGTAATAAAAAGGGATCTATAGAAAAATATTTAACGCAAGCTGCTCGCAATGAGTAGTCCAATTGAGGGACAACTGAACAAATACCAATCTTGGTGATGGCGTCTGGCGAACAGCCATTTTCACGTAAAACACTTTTTAGAAAAATACCTAACTCATCGGAGGTACTCACCTGAGAAGTATGGCGAAAACGAAGTTTGATTTCATCACCATCAAAAACACCACCATATATATGGGAATTACCCACATCAATGCAAAGAATCATAATGTAATTGTACCCGATAAAAAAAACACGATAGTAAATTGTGATTCTATTATTATCAAGTACTCTACCTGAACAAAAAAACAATAGGTTAGGTGGAATATCAAAGTCTTGCTAAATGTCCTGTTACACAAAAAAAGCCCTACACAAGGTAGGGCATGAGTGGAGATGCTGCATTTTAATTTATATTTAGTATGATTTAACAATTACCGTAGTACCCACATCAGCAAATTCTTGGTTCAACCATTTTGCGGCACTAGGCAGTACACGGATACATCCATGGCTTGCATTATAGTTAGGTACTTCATAGGCAGCATGAATTGAATAGCCACCATGGAAATGCATACAATAAGGCATTCTTGCGCCACCATGTGTTTCGATTGGGTAAAGACTAGAGGTACAGTCTTCGCCTTTTTTAGAATAGATTTTATAAGTTCCGGTAACGGTGTGACATGGCTTTCCTACATCGTCACAAAAATCCTTTCCGCCCGAAGCACTACCCGTATTGACACGATTGCCTTCTTTATCATAAGCAGCCCAAGCAGTAGCTTTAGGGTCAAATATAAATACTTTATTTCCTGTTGCCACTCGTTTCTCAGGGAAATGACTAGCACCTTTATGATCATTTTGCATGCTCTTTGTGTAATGAGTATAACCCGCATCATCAACTACCGGCACCCCTCCATCCATAGAAGAACATGATACGGCTAAAGCAGAAATTGGAACTAAAAGTAGATATTTTTTCATTTTTTTCTCCCTCTTTTTTCTTATGTATCGGGAGATCCAGGAATAGGTTTAGCTTTTTTTATAAAAATTTTCTACTTTGTGCTCTTTTTGTGTCTAGTCCGTTCATTTTGTTGGTTTTTCTTGGGTGGCGTGTGGCAACATAAACTTGATAGCCAATATCAGCTGTTTATCCGTGCATTCAAAGCATCCACCACGTGGAGGCATTGCATTTAAGCCTTCATCAGTATGCTTAAACAGAACATCCATTCCTTGCTTTAAACGAATTTTCCAATCCTCCTCATCACCTATTCTTGGGGCTCCAACCGGAATTAATGGTTTGGTTGCATGACAATTGACACAAAAATGAGCGTAAACTTGTTCACCTTCATTTTTAGTGCCACTAATAGACTGTAAAAACTCCTGAGGATGGTGGCTGTCTGCATGAGCATTAAAAGTAATGAGCGATATAAATACAGCATAAAAAATAACCAAACGACTAACCATTTTATAAACTCCTTAAACTAGCACACTATTTGCGATATAATTCGCCAAACTTTAAAAGGGACATTGCTGTGAAAAAAAACATACTAAGTGTTTTACTATTTTTTGCAAGTACAGGTTTATCTGCAGAGCCAACCCAGTCACCGGAAATATTAACCCATAAAATTGAGCACTATGTACTTAATGAATTAGCGTCATACCACGAAGGGAAAGTTCACGTTTCAGCAGATAAAATTGATTCTCGTCTAACGCTAAAAGCATGTGCTGAGGATAAATTAGTCGTTTTCAACCCCTATCAATCCCCTATACTAGAAACCAACACAATGGGAATTAAATGCCAGGAACAGGACAATCACTGGTCTTTATATGTTCCTATTCGCGTTACGATTTTAAAAACAGTATATATAGCACGCCGCGCGTTGATGAAAGGTGAGCACATTAGCGGCCATGATATGTATCAAGCTGAAATAGATGTACATAAATTAAAGAACGGCTATTTTGAGGATATTGATGAGCTGGTGGGACGGGTTTGCAAACAAAATATTGCCATTAATAGCCCGTTCAATCCCCATAATATTGAATTACCCAAAGTAGTACGAAAAGGGGAAAAGGTTGCGATTGTTACGAACAATAATAATTTAACTGTAAGTATGGATGGTATTGCGATTAATGACGGCGCAATGGGCGAAACCATTAAAGTCAAAAACCTCGTGTCTAAAAGAATCATTGAAGCTCAGGTTGCAGGAAAAAAACGGGTAACAGTTGTTTTTTAATAAGAATTTAAAAAAATAAAAATTTTTCTAAAGGTTTTAAAAAAAATGCCGATAAAGATTTTGCTGATGCATTTTTATAGGTCTATAGGTCATCAGTATAAACATACATATAAACGTGATTGAGGACAAATTTATGTTTAATCAAATTAGTGATTCCGCTCATCTAAAACCTATAGAGTCAGATACTCGCCTAAAAAGTAAACAGCTTGAAATTAATAAAATTTTAACTGATGGCGCTTCATCTTTTGATGATAGTGTAAGCATCAGTAACACCTCCAAACAATTAGAAGCGATAAAAAAATCGCTGCAAGAGGTACCTGAAATTAATGAAGCCCGTGTTTTATATTTCAAAGCTGAAATTGAATTAGGTAATTACAAAATTGATAGTGACAAAATTGCTACGAAGATGTTAAATGATGTAGAAATGGCTTAATTTTTAAGGCAATTAAATGAATGACAATAAAGTAAATGCGTTATGCAGCCACTTGGAACAAGAAATTAACTGGGTAGCGTCGCTTAATGCTTTATTAGCAGAAGAAAAAGGATTGTTAGAGACACGACAATTTAAGCAATTGGAAGATTGTGCGAGTAGAAAACAAGACTTATCCTCTAAATTAGAGGAAAGTGCAAAACAACGTTTGGAGCTAATTAATAAGGCCGATCAAACTGTCGCGGACTCTTTAAAAGAATTTCTTAAAGGATGCACTGAAACAGAAGCAAGCCAAATAAATACATTGAATAGTAAACTCGCTGAAGTCTTAACGCTTTGCCGTAAATTAAACACCGTAAACGGACAAGTAATTGCAAATAATTTGTACGTCCGTCAAGAAATTGTCAATACTTTATCTGGAAACAAAGCCAGTGCCGCAAGTGTTTACAATTCTCATGGTAACTTAACCTCTTCTAATGAAAATAGACATCACGAAAAAGCTTAAAGTTTTTCCCCCTAGAATCCAGAGCGCGGGAGCAGCAAAACCCGGGCTCTGATGACTTACAATTTAGCGCATACGCAAAGCCCCGTCCAGCCGAATAACTTCCCCATTAATCATGCCATTTTCAACGATATGGCCAACTAAAGCAGCAAACTCTTCTGGTTTACCAAAACGCTTAGGAAAGGTCATGGTTGCAATCAAGTTGTCCTGAACTTCTTGCGGCATATTTAATAACATAGGTGTTGCAATTAATCCTGGAGCAATCGCATTTACGCGAATCGCCAATTGCGCCAATTCGCGTGCTGCGGGCAATGTCATGGCAACAATACCACCTTTAGAGGCACTATATGCAGCTTGACCTATTTGCCCCTCAAATGCAGCGATTGATGCTGTATTAATAATAACCCCTCGTTCTTGAGATTTATTTTCCAGCTCCAATGTGGACATTGCATGCGCAGCTACTCGCATTACATTAAATGTACCAATAAGATTAACATCAATCACTTGCTTAAAAGCCGCCAGGGGCATAGCACCTTCTTTACCAACGATGCGTTTGGCTGGGGCAATTCCCGCGCAGTTAACACAAACCCGAGGGATCCCAAGTTCCGCAATGGTTTGTTGCATCGCGTGTTCCACAGATTCATCACTGGTAACATCACAATAAATAAATAAGTCTGCTTTGCTGTGGCTATCAGATTGCTTATCCCAAACAGCAACCCGCATTCCTTGTTGCTGTAAATACTGAGTGCAAGCCTTACCCATACCTGAAGCACCACCGGTAATTAATGCAATTTGATTTGAAAAATTCACTATAACTCTCCGTGATTATAAAAATTCCTTACTTAACTCTTTGAATTCAGGAGTACCTGCCATTCTTAACCATTCAAAAAATACCATTTCAGAGGTAACTAAATGTATCCCTTCTTGTTTCATACGTTTCAATCCATATTTCAAATTTTGCTCACCTCTACTACTCACCGCATCAACAACGACAAAGACATCAAAACCTTGTTCTTTCATTTCCAATGCTGTTTGCAGCACACAGACATGGGCTTCAATGCCAATGAGAACCAGTTGTTGTTTATGAAATTGTTTTAAACGTTGTACGTAATGTGTATCGCTCATACATGAAAAATGTACTTTATCAACACATACGTCTTGATTGAAATAAACGCGTAATGACTCAAGAGTTGGGCCTAGTCCTTTGGGATATTGTTCACTTACTAGAATCGGCACACGCATTTTTTTAGCTAATTTTAGCATCCATTCGCAATGGGCAATAAATGCATTACTGTCTAATACTGCCGGGGTTAATTTTTCTTGCACATCAATTAATAATAGAATTGACTCATCTTTATTAAGTAACATCCGTATTCTCCTTAGCCTCACTGCCACTAAATTAAGCTTTGTAGCCCGGATTACGCTGCGCTATTCCGGGCTACGATTCTACAATCCACACAACGTGAAATATCCCACAACCGCAACTAATTAGACTCCTGCAATATCAATAGTCTTCATCGCGACATCCATTTGCTTATTACCGCGTTGAAGAGATACAGTAACTTTCTCGCCGACTTTAATTTCAGTAAGCAAATTATAAAGCGCATCATAATTATCAACGGAATGGCCATTAAGCGCGACAATAACATCGCCGAGTACAATACGTCCCCAAGCATCACGGTGTGTAGCTTGTAAGTGTAATTGCGCGGCCGGGGTATTAGGTAATACATCGGCAATCAGAATTCCCTTATGTACTCCTAATCGCTGAGCAATATTAGGTGCAACACTTTGAATACCAATACCAGATAATACCACACGACCATGTGTAATAATTTGCGCGACAATACGCTGAATATCATCAGCAGGAACAGCAAATCCAATCCCTGCAGAAGAACCAGAGCGTGAATAAATCATAGTATTTAAACCAATTAATTGCCCAGAACTATTTAATAAAGGGCCACCCGAATTACCTGGATTAATTGGTGTATCCGTTTGAATCATATTACGAATTGTCACCCCGCCAATTCCTGGAACTTGTCTGCCTAATGCAGAAATAACACCTTTTGATAAACTGTGATCCAAACCAAAAGGATTGCCAATCGCAATCGCTTTTTGACCGACGATTAAGTCATTAAGGCGCACTACTTCAAAAGGTTTAAACGCTTTTAAAAAAGATAAGGCATGGGTTGAGCTGATTTGTAAAACAGCAATGTCTTTACGGGGCTCTGCACCGATTACTTTAGCAGGTACTGTCATATTACCTAAAGTAATTGCTAATTTATCAGCACCTTTAATTACGTGGTAATTCGTAACGATATGACCTTTATCATCCCAAATAATTCCAGAACCCGCACCATCAGGAACTTGCGTTTTCTTAAAGGAATGATGATTAGTTACTGTTGCTAATCGATGAACATACACCACCTTAGGTGATGCTTTCTGAAATACCTCTACTGTATTTTGCTCATCAGGAAGAAGTGAGTTTATATTTACACTGTATCCTGAAAAAGACAAAACAGCACATAAAATAAACCATAAGCTACGTTGTTTCATTGTTGTCATACTCCACTTCAATTATTAAATCCTCTGCATCCTCCAAAATGCACCAAGATTGTAATATACATTGGCAAAAATGTCATCAATTGGCTCAAAAGAATAACTTTAACTCATAAGATAAAGCTCAAAACAAAATGGATTAATTTTGAGCTTTAATGAAAATTAAGGAATAACCAAAGGGGATGAGACATGAATGCTATCTTCTACTTCATCCTCTTTAACATGGGAGGCACTCGATCCATGATCTAAATTTGTTTCCTGCAAAGAAGATTCATTAATATCTTGTTCGACACGCTCAACATCCTCTCGAGCTCCACGTTCTACCTTTGTATGGACAAAAGCAATATTAGGCACTCCGTTACCACCGCCAAAAAATTGCATTAAAAACTGAATTGGTGCGATGAGCATATCTTTAAAGGACATTGTACCTGCTTTAATTGTTTCAATAGCAACAAGTTCTGTATCATCAATATGACGCAAATAAACTTTTTCCAATAAAGCAGAATGCTGTTTGTATACCGAATCCAAACTCGCATTACGCGCCCTTTCCTGCGCCAAAAGATAGCGCTCAAAATCAATATGAGAACTCCATAAAGTAGATCTTCGTGTTTGCAGCAATTTAAGCTCACTGTCGTAAAATACCAGTTTAGAATCAATTTCTTCTCTTAGCTTATCACAAACTGCTTTTCGTTCAGGGGAAACTTCGCCACTACTGATTATAGTCCCAGACTCCTTCACTGTAAGCTTGGCATAACGATCAACCAATTCTGTTTTTTTATGTAAAAGCTCTTCTATTTGCATATCCAAATACTTCACTGCATCTTTATTGGCACCTAAAATGTCATAATGCGCTTCAAAACGCTTATTACTTTGCATTTGCACACGTATTTTTTCTAGCTCAGCGGCTTCTTGCGCCATAGCCCTACTTTGCGCCTCATCATTTAATTTTTTATCACGGCTAAGCAATAGTTGTCTTACAAATGCTGCGATAACCATTACCGTCCCAAATACTGCTGTACAAATTAGCGCTACAACAATCGGCTCCATGATCTGCCCCTTAACGATACAAATGAATCAATTGAGTATGTATTTCAACAGCGAAATACTCTCTAAATGCCTGAAATGAATCAATCTCAGGCCATTGCTCTGATTCATTCGTGATACGAGTCATTGCAGTTGAAAAGATCTGATGATAAAAATGTTTTATAAAGGGTTTTATTTCAGTTAAATTAGAAAAATTCTTTACCATAACCGTAGCGTTCTCTTCTAAACGAGCTAATTCCACACGTTCCAATACATCCATTAAATCGTCTTGGCCTTCCACTACGGACTTAAGCCAGTTAAGCAATGCCATTCGCGGTTTGAAAAGTAATAACTGATTCCCTTCTTCGATTGCAGGCTCCATAAGAATAATATGATTATGTAATTCAAATTTAAAACAACAAAGAAAATCAAGAAAATTAGTTTCTATTTCTGAGTGAGCACTATCTCCTAACCAACGACAAATTTCATGCCGAAACATTTTGGAAAAATGTTTTTCTATTTCATCCAAAGTTGCTTCATCTGAATTTTGTTTTGGCAAGACATAAGCTGTGTTGTCAATTTGCAATAAACGCAGATCGGGTAATTTAGTCCCTGGTAATTGTGAAGCCAGGAATGATAAAAATACAGCTGTGGGTTTTAATACTACTATTTCGTATGATTTTTGGCGCATCCCTTTCTCCTTAAATTAACTAACACCTCTTGAATACCGTCCAATAAAACAAAAAAAGTCTCTATCGCACGCGATGATCTCTAATTTTCCTATAAGAATTTCTTTCGCGAGTAATAAGACTTTTTTGCGGGTATTCGAGGCTGTATCTAAATGCCTCTAAATAAAACGATAGACTACAAATGCGCGCTTCGCGAGTAATTTTAAAATTTTTTTCGCATGATGCACAGGTATTAATCATACTAAAATTAGGATACCATTTTGCCTGGTTTAATAAGAAGTTATTGACGTGAATAATTTATTTGAGCAATTTAGTAAGCCTTTACTTAACTGGTTTTCTCTCCACGGTCGCAAAAATTTACCTTGGCAATTACCACGTAGCCCTTATCGAGTCTGGGTTTCTGAAATTATGCTCCAGCAAACGCAGGTACAAACCGTTATTCCTTATTTTGAACGTTTTATGCAACGTTTTCCCAGCATTCAGGATTTAGCTCAAGCCAACGAAGATGAAGTTCTTTCTTTATGGTCGGGATTAGGATATTACAGCCGTGCCCGCAACCTCCATAAAACGGCCCAAATAATTGCCACAGAATATCAAGGGATTTTTCCTGATGAATTGGCATTAGTTCATGAATTACCAGGAATTGGGGCATCAACGGCAGCAGCGATTTTGTCGCAAGCATTTAACCAGCCTACCGCTATTTTAGATGGTAATGTCAAAAGAGTATTAACTCGTTTTTTTATGATTCAAGGCCATCCTGAACAAGCACTAGTGAAAAAAAAACTCTGGGAATTAGCCCAGGCGTGTATGCCACAAGAAGACTGTGCGGATTACACCCAAGCAATTATGGATCTAGGTGCTACTTGCTGTACCACCAAGAATTTTAATTGCCTTAACTGCCCATTGCAGGATAATTGCCTGGCATTGAAACATCAAGAACAGCACCTGTATCCAACGAAAAAGATTAAAAAACCCGTGCCAGTACAACAGCAACAATTATTAGTATTATGCAACAAACAAGGCCATATATATTTAGAAAAAAGACCGCCGACTGGATTGTGGGGCGGATTATGGTGTTTACCCAGCATAGATGAAGGCAATTGCCCACTTGATTTCATCCGCACAGAATATGATTTAGTAGGTGAGAATCCCCAACCACTTATTGCCTTCAAACACCGTTTTAGCCATTTTCTTTTAGAAATTAATGCGCTTAAGATCATAACACTAGCTTTGGGAACAAAACTCGGGGAAGCGAAAGGACAATGGTTTGCTAAGGAGAATTTAGGTTCGCTAGGATTAGCAACACCAACAAGTAAAATTTTATCTTTGTTGTAAAATGTAGCCATTTTTAATTCGAAGGGTCATCAGTACATAAATTGAGGCGTTGACCTGAAGGATCGACCCAACCGATGGCCACCTGTTCAAAAATAATGCCAGTCGCCCTCAGCACAGGGGCCACTGGCATTAAGTTAAGGAAATCTGTCATTCCCGCGCGGCATTGTTGCGTGGACGACAGGCTCTGAGAAATTTGAAGCATAAAATCCTTAACTTAATGGCAGTGAGCACAGGGGCGACAACGTTCCTTAAGTAAGTACCATTAAGCTGCAAAACCAAACTACTTGGTATTCATATTCCCATCTAACATCTGCGCCGCTACTTTCGCATCAGGTTGCCCTGCATTTGCAGCAGCAGTAATCCAAAACCAAGCTTTTTTGCGATCCTCAACCACACCCTTGCCATAATAATACATATAACCTACAGCGTATTGCGCATCGGGTTGCCCTCTTTCAGCCTCAGGCTTCAAACGCACAAAGGCCTTCCGGTAATCCTCAACGCGAAA
>NZ_JH413805.1:30367-49284 GCF_000162755.2 Legionella drancourtii LLAP12 | reverse complement strand
TAATCCTCAACGCGAAAACTACTAATGCCTTCACGTAAACTAATAGTATGCGAAAGGCACGCAGCCAAAGTAGGAATAAACAGTATAACGATTAATAACTTACATAAATGTCTCATAAAATCTATTCCTCTTTTAACGGCGCGGCTACAGGCTCAAAGGTTAATTCATTTTTAGGCAAACTTAAACTCTCTAAAGCACCATGGCGTTCAACCAGTACACCGCTGGCCATAATACGTTTAACCACTGCGTCCCCAGGTATCGTATCACCTATTCTATAGGTTTTTTCCTCGCCTTTTGCAGAACGAATGATTACTTGCGAATCATCCATCTTATCAGCAAATAATATTCCCACCAAAGTGACATTTAACATGGATTTTTTAACGCTGCTCTCATTTAAATCATTAGGTACATAAACGCCAAATAATGATGAATTTAGAATAGATTCAAAAGAATCTGATTTCGTGCTTACACGAATATTTTTTTCTTGTACTGCTGGCGCACTAACTGGCGAAAAGCGTAAAGCAGAACATTCAATAATGATCAGTGCAGAAAAAAGAACAATTAAAGCAAGACTAATCCATTGCGCATATTTAGCGGACAATAAATAATGAAGATCAAATTTCATGCTTAAAACACCCTTGATTAATTTCGCTTAAAGCCACCCTATTCTCTCTGAATTTAGCACAAATTGATACCTTGCTTAGACTAAGTTCCCCAACTAGAATATCCCACATGCCTCATGTCTACCAAACAAAAAATTTAAAAGGAATATTAGCCAATGAAAAAGAATCACTTCGATACACGTGCTATTCATGATGGTCAAGCACCCTGCCCAAGTACTGGAGCAGTCATGACGCCAATTTATGCAACATCGACCTACAAACAAAGCGCCCCCGGTAAACACTTAGGCTATGAATATTCACGCACTCATAATCCTACGCGCGCGGCCTATGAAGCCTGTATCGCCAGTTTGGAGTCAGGACAACGTGGTTTTGCCTTTGCATCAGGAATGGCAGCAATAAACACCGTTATTGACCTATTAAATGCAGGTGATCACGTCATTGCTATGGATGATCTTTATGGCGGCACATTCCGCTTATTTGACAAGGTAAAGACACGTACCTCAAAATTGTCTTTTTCTTTTATCGACATGACTGATTTACGTAACATTGAAGCAGCCATTACCCCAGAAACACGTTTAATTTGGGTAGAAACGCCATCGAATCCTATGTTAAAACTAGCTAATTTACGTGAAATAGCCGCTCTAGCCAAACGACATAACCTTATTAGTGTAGTAGACAATACCTTTGCCACCCCCTGGATTCAACGTCCAATAGAATTAGGTTTTGATTTAGTCCTGCATTCGGCAACAAAATATTTAAATGGTCATTCTGATGTAGTCAGTGGTGTAGTAGTAGTTGGCGATAATCCTGATTTAGCAGAACGAATTGCTTTTTTGCATAACTCATGTGGTGGCATTGCGGGTCCTTTTGACAGTTTTCTCGTATTGAGAAGCTTAAAAACCCTGTCTTTGCGTATGGAGCGGCATTGTGACAATGCACAATACCTGGCACATTGGCTTAGTAGCCACCCCCAAGTAAAAAAAGTTATTTATCCCGGTCTTCCCAGCCATCCGCAACACCAATTAGCTAAAGAACAAATGCATCGTTTTGGCGGCATGATTTCAATGGTAATTAATGGTGGATTAGAAGATGCAAAACGCTTTTTATCCCGATGTGAATTATTTACTTTGGCAGAAAGCCTTGGTGGTGTAGAAAGTTTAATCGAACATCCTGCCATTATGACGCATGCTTCCATACCTCCAGAACAACGCAAGGCATTGGGAATTGAAGATGGCTTTATCCGCCTTTCGGTAGGTATCGAACATGTAGAAGATTTACAGGCAGATTTACAACATGCCCTTATGGCATAACCAACCCTAAATAGGAACAATATATGCACACATTACAAACCATTATTGAGCAGGCTTTTGAACAGCGTCAAACCTTATCCATGAGCACTGCTACACCTGAATTACTTGCTGCCGTTAATGAGGTGCTTTCCTGCCTTGATAGTGGTCAGTATCGTGTTGCAGAAAAAATAAATGATGATTGGGTAGTTCATCAATGGATTAAAAAAGCAGTCCTTTTATCGTTCAAACTCTTTCCTAATCAAATCGTTGATGCCGGATTTTGTCAATTTTACGATAAAGTCCCGCTCAAATACCAAGGGTATACCGAAGAACAGTTCCAGCAAACAGGCGTTAGAGTAGTGCCGCATGCCATGGTGCGCCAAGGTGCTTTCGTTGCTAAAAATAGTGTGTTAATGCCCTCTTACGTGAATATAGGTGCTTATATTGATGAGGGAGTTATGGTTGATACTTGGGCTACTGTTGGCTCTTGTGCCCAAATAGGTAAAAACGTTCACCTCTCCGGTGGTGTGGGTATTGGTGGAGTTTTAGAACCCTTACAAGCCAATCCAACCATTATCGAAGATAACTGTTTCATTGGCGCACGTTCAGAAGTGGTCGAAGGTGTTATCGTCGAGCGCAATTCGGTACTCTCCATGGGGGTTTATTTAGGACAAAGTACCAAAATATATAATCGCATGACTGGTGAAATCAGCTACGGTCGTATTCCTGCTGGCTCTGTTGTGGTTGCCGGCAGTTTACCTAGTGAAGATAAAAGTCACAGCTTATATTGCGCGGTTATTGTCAAACAAGTCGATGAAAAAACAAGGGCTAAAGTAAGCATTAATGAACTATTGAGAGCGAATTAAGATGGATGAATTAAAACAGCTGTTATCTGAGCTCATTAGTTTTCCATCCATTACTCCTGATGATGCCGGTTGCCAGGAGTTTATGATTCAATTCTTGCAAAACCTAGGCTTTAGCTGTGAACGCATGAATCAAGGCCCTGTCGCTAATTTCTTTGCTGCTTATGGTAAAGCTGGCCCTTTATTAGTGTTTGCGGGCCATACCGATGTAGTTCCCATTGGTGAGGCGGGCAAATGGCAAACTGATCCATTTGTCATGGTTGAAAAAGATGGCATGCTTTATGGGCGAGGCACCGCCGATATGAAAGGGAGCCTAGCCTGTATGTTGCTCATGGCCAAACGCTTTACGCAAACCTACCCTGATTTTCCAGGCCAGCTTGGTTTGCTTATTACCAGTGGCGAAGAAGGCGATGATTATGACTTAGGTACGCCTTATGTCATGGCACAATTAAAAAAACAGGGCATTCATATTGATTATTGTGTTGTTGGTGAACCCTCCAGTACAACACATGTTGGTGATGTTATTAAAATCGGTAGACGTGGGTCGTTGAGTGCTAAGATTCATCTACAAGGAAAACAAGGGCATGTGGCTTATCCGCATTTAGCGGAGAATCCTATCCATAAAATTAGCCCGGCATTAGCCCGATTAACATCAATTGAATGGGATAAAGGAAATGATTATTTTCCGCCAACATCCATGCAAATTACGTACATCAACGCCGGTGGTTACGCCCCCAATATTATCCCGGGGGAATTGACACTGCATTTAAATTTTCGCTATTCGACCGAGCAAACACAAAATTTATTAAAAGAAAAAGTTGGCGCAATCTTTAATGAATTCAATCTTCATCCTAATATTGAGTGGCGTTTAAGTGGCGAGCCCTTCTTAACGGCTAAGGGAGCGCTCTTGGATAGTTCACAACAAGCGGTGATTGAACAAGCCGGGATCTCCCCTGAGCTATCTACCAGTGGCGGCACATCAGATGGCCGGTTCATCGCACCTTACGGAGTTGAAGTTATTGAGCTGGGGCCGGTTAATGCAACGATTCACCAAATTAATGAATGTGTTTGCTTAAACGATTTGCACCAATTAGAGGCACAATATTTTTCAATTTGTCAAAAGCTACTACTTAATCAGAAGTAGATCTATAATATTAAGAGGCAATTGAAATATAATAACAATTGCTTTTCAGGAATAGATAAATAACTTTATAGGGAGATAATGATGACGAGCGGTTGCAAATTAAACCCCGTAGCCTTAGGCCTTGCGTTTGGTATTCTTTGGGGAGTATGTATTTTATTCCTAGGATTAGTTGCTAGCTACTATGCATATGGACATGACTTTGTTATTTCTTTGGGTAATTTATATCCAGGATATACCCCTTCAATTAAAGGCAGTATTTTAGGCGCCGTCATAGCCTTTATTGATGCGTTTATTATGGGCTATTTAATTGGCTGGCTATATAACAAATTTAGTAATTGTGGCTGCGCTTGCTGTGATAAAGGAGCAACAGCTAAAGAAGTAAAATAAAGATTATTACTCTGTAGGTTGGTCATTTGCCTCAACCTACAGCCAATCTATCTAAAAAGTTATTAGCTTACCACGTGCCAAGAACCATCTGGTTGACGGCAAGCGCTACCACGAATAAGTTGTGTTCGCCCATCGATCCAAGCCTTAGTAGTATATTCACGGCAAGGTAAACGTTCACGATAATATGTTCGAGTAGGTTGAACCGTATAACGATACCCTGTATCTGGATTCGACCAGACTACGGCTCTACCCGTTGGCGCAGTTTCTAACGCACGCTGCATTTCCATTCGGTCTACTTTGTCCATACTCTTACCAATTTGGCCACCTAAAAAGGCGCCAAGAAGAGCACCGCCAGCTGCTGCAGCAACTTGACCAGAGCCACTACCAAACTGGCTTCCGAGCAATCCACCAACAACACCACCAGAAATGGTGCCTACACCTTCATTATTCATGTCAGCACAACCCACTAACAAGAACGATAAAGATAATGATGCAACAGTTAACTTTTTCATGATTATCACCAGATTTAAGGGTTATAAAATCCTGTTCATTCTAGCACCACATGAACTTAGGATCTAGACCCTGCTTGATAAGCCCTTAATCGTGGCGCACACGTTCTGAAATCTGACATAACAGTTCATACCCGCTAGTTCCGGCAGCTTGTGCTATGCGTTCTACTAAAATATGAGTCCCCCAAAGCTCTACAGGAGCTCCAGGCTGTATATCAGGATGCTCCGTTAAATCAACGGCCAACATATCCATGGACACCCGACCAACAATTGTCACTTCCCGTCCCTGCACCCAAATCGGTGTATTTGCTGCAATATGCCGTGGATAACCATCACCATAGCCTGCAGCAACAATACCAATTCGCGAAGGCTTATCACTTTTCCACGTGCCACTATACCCAACCTGGGCAAAGGGTGGGTGATCATAAACCGCACTAATTGCAGATACAAAACGCATTACTGGCACTAATCCCAAATCAATAGCCGTCTGCTTAGCAAACGGTGACACTCCATAAAGCATAATTCCGGGACGTACCACATCAGCATGCGTTTGTGGGAAAGAAATAATGGCTGCTGAGTTTGCAATACTGCGTTGGCTAAAACCGGCTACCGAAATTTGTTCAAATAGAGAAATTTGCTGCACATTCTCAATACATTCTGGCTCATCGGCACAAGCTAAATGCGTCATTAAACCAATTTCTTTGTCAACCCAGGGACAATCTTGCAACGCATTCATCACTTCTTGCAACTCATGAGGCTTAAATCCTAATCGATGCATGCCCGTGTTTACTTTTACCCATAATTTAATCGGCGTATCTAATGGTGTATTTAAAAGCCACTGCATTTGATGTGGCTGATGCATGACGCAGCCGAATTGGTACTGAGCCACCATTTTAAATTCATCAGGACTAAACACGCCCTGAAAAAGAATGCAATACGTGCGACTACCCATCTTACGAATAGCCATGGCTTCTTCAATACAAGCTACACCAAAGGCTTCAACCTGCCCTTCCAATACGGGTACCACAGCATGCAAACCACAACCATAAGCATTTGCCTTAACCATGGTAATTATTTTTTTGCCTGGAGCAAATCGTCTTATTTGCGCAAGGTTATGTAACAAAGCACTGGGTTCTATGACCAATCTAGTGGGTCTGGACACTACTCTACCCCTTGATAACCATTAAAAGCCAAATCTTCGAAACGGGTGTATTTACCAATAAAGGCCACGCGCACTTTACCAATGGGTCCATTTCTTTGCTTGGCAATAATAATTTCAGCAGTCCCTTTATCTGGACTGTCTTCGTTATAGACTTCATCTCGATAAATAAAACAAATTAAGTCCGCGTCCTGCTCAATCGCACCCGATTCCCTTAAGTCAGACATGACCGGCCGCTTATCGGCACGTTGCTCCAAACTACGGTTCAACTGAGATAAAGCAATAACAGGCGCTTGCAATTCTTTGGCAAGCGACTTAAGACTGCGAGAGATTTCCGAGATCTCGGCGGTTCTGTTTTCCGCATGAAATCCTGGTACTTTCATCAACTGTAAATAGTCGACGACGATAAGGCCTACAGAGCCATGCTCTTTTGCCACGCGTCGCGAACGTGCACGCATTTCCGAAGGGCTTAATGCGGGCGTATCATCAATAAATAGTGAGGCTTCGGACAACATGTGTACCGCTGAAGTTACCCGAGGCCAATCATCATCATCCAATTTACCGGTTCTAATCTTGTGCTGATCAATCCGTCCTAAAGAAGACATCATCCTCATGGCTAAAGAATCCGAAGGCATCTCCATGGAAAACACGATTACTGGTTTGCCTGATTTAATGGCGACATGTTCGGCCATATTCATTACCAAGGTGGTTTTACCCATAGATGGACGACCAGCGACAATAATCAAGTCAGAAGGCTGTAGACCTGAAGTCATTTCATCAAGATCGGATAAACCGGTCGCAAGGCCGGTAAGTGCATCCCCATTATGGTAGAGGGCATCAATTTTTTCTACGGTACGTACTAAAATCGATTTAATATTCTCAGGACCACCATCTCCGGCTGTTTGCTCACCAATAGCAAAAACTTTGGTTTCTGCCATATCCAATAATTCAGGCACTTCACGACCAGCAGGATTATAGGCCGAATCAGCAATTTCAGTAGCTACAGAAATAAGTTGTCTTTGTACCGATTTCTCGCGAACAATATCGGCATAAGCACCAACGTTAGCAACACTGGGTGTATTATTGGCCAACTCAAATAAATAAGCTTCGCCACCGGCATCATCTAATTCATTATGAGACTTTAACGTATCCAGCAGAGTAACGACATCAAAAGGCTGATCCTTTTTTGATAAAGCAGCAATTGCTCTAAATAAAATGCGATGTTCTGTACGATAAAAATCTGCTTCACACAATTTGGTACTAATTTTATCCCAAGCCTGATTGTCCAGCATCAATCCACCAATAATGGATTGTTCTGCTTCAGCTGAATGAGGAGGGCGTTTTAATGGGTCAACGGTTTTTTTGGGATTTTGCAGATCAAGCATATTTAGTTACACAGTGACAATTTGGAACGATAACTATTGTAATAGTCTTTTAGAAGGATGTCATCCTGAAAGGCAAGAAAGTATGTTCTGAATAAGCTTATTCGAATTATCCACACCACCTACATACAGAAAAATACAAAAATACTGCTTTTGAAAAGCGAAATCCCGCAAATATGTTGCGGGATTTCGACAAGATAGAGGGTCGGGTAAGACGATTATCTAACCCAAGTTTGAGTACGACCTAATAAGGACACGCCCAAATATCCTCTAACATGGAGTTTATTTCCATCTAGAGTGGCTTTAACTTTGTAAACTTTACCTGTTTTAGGATCAAGAATAGAGCCACCGCCCCACTCGTTGTCACCTTCTTTTTTCAAGCCCCACAAAAATTGGATGCCTTTAATTTTTTTACCTTTAAACGAGCCAGGGCATTTATCACAAATTCCCGTGTCACCTGGTTGAGGGAAAACTTTATCAATTACCCCATTTAAAACGCCACCAGATTCGCTAATAGTTATAATGGCTCTTTTTTCTCCAGTTTTATCATCAACTGTAGTCCAGTTACCTAAGGGGGACTGGGATGCAGCAATAGCAGGTAGGCAAGACACAGCAAAAACTAAACCACAAACTGTTTTCCATAAGCTCATAATATTCTCCATAATTTCAATCATGTTATAGCTTAAGCCATGATTGATAACTATGCCAGTTTTTAATTAAAAAAATGAATTATCTATTAATTAAGTAAACCAGACTGCTGTTAAATCGAAAACGCCCTCTCTCCCATTAATGAGAGAAGGGAATTAGAGACTAATATTTTTTAACTTAAAGGCACAAAAAACTGATCAATATCATCTTCACTTAAGGTTATCGCCTTGGCTGGATCTGCGGACAAAATTCCATCAACTAATTGGCGTTTCCGTTCTTGCATGCCCAAAATCGCTTCTTCAACGGTACCTGCGGTAATAAGCTTATAAACAAATACTGGATTTTCTTGGCCAATTCGATGAGTTCGATCGGTAGCCTGATCTTCAACCGCAGGATTCCACCACGGATCATAATGAATCACCGTGTCCGCACGTGTTAAATTCAGTCCTGTTCCCCCTGCTTTCAAACTAATTAAAAAGACGGGGGTTTTACCCTCTTGAAATTTTTCTACCATCGCCTGTCTATTTTGTGTTTGCCCGGTTAATTTTAAATAATCATAGTGACGAGCTTGTAATTCATTTTCAATTAATTGCAACATGGAGGTAAATTGCGAAAACACCAACACTCTTCTGCCCTCACCTACTAAATTATCCAAAAGCTCCATAAGCGTTTCCAGCTTACCTGAAGTACCATGTGCCATGGTAGCCTCCGGCAATGAGAGCAAACGTGGGTCACAACAAATCTGACGCAGCTTCAATAAGGCATCGAGAATAATAATATGGCTTTTACCTAGTCCCTGCCTCACAATAGCATCACGAACCTTTTTCTCCATACTCATACGAATCGCTTCATACAGATCGCGTTGTGGCCCAGAAATTTCAATCGTGCGGGTCATTTCTGTTTTGGGTGGCAATTCACTGGCAACCTGATTTTTTGTCCTTCTTAAAATAAAAGGCTTCACCCGTTTAGCGAGTACTTCACGTCGATCTAAATCAGCATATTTCTCAATAGGTGTTCTAAACCAGAGTCTGAATTGTTTGGCATCCCCTAAGAGACCTGGCATCAAGAAATGGAATAAAGACCATAACTCACCCAAATGATTTTCTAAAGGAGTACCAGTCAAACACAGACGGTGCGCTGCGCGTAACTGCTGAATAATTTGCGTTGTTTTGGTGCGCGCATTTTTAATAAATTGTGCTTCATCCAAGATAAGATAGTAAAAAGGATAGCTAACAAATTTCTCTTTATCACGATGAATCAGCCCATAAGTTGACACCACTAAATCATAATCATCAAAATTATCCTGATGCCGTTCGCTGCCATGATAAACCAAAACCTTGAGCTCTGGAGTGAAACGTCGTGCTTCTGCCTGCCAATTTCCTACCAGACTGGTTGGGGCAACGATTAATGTAGCAGTTTTCAAACGCCCTTGCTCTTTCTCGTATTGTAAATGCGTCAGTGTTTGTACCGTTTTTCCCAACCCCATATCATCAGCCAAGATGCCACTAAAACGACTAGTACGCAGAAATTGCATCCAATTTAAGCCATAACGTTGATAATCCCTTAATTGCGCATGTAAACCTTGAGGGATCTCTATTTCAGGAATATCGGTTGCTTTAATCAAACGTTTTAATTCAGCTCTTAAGGTTTCAGCCCCCTGCCAGCGTGATTTGGTTGCCTCAAGCGCTAACTCCGCTTCTTGCATCAAGATAAGTTGGTATTTATTAATTTGTAAATGCTGATTTTCATCAATATGACGTAAGCCAAATTGTAACAGCAAACGAACTAAAGGCTTAATCCGCCCCATTGCCAATTGCAATGCTCGCCCATCATCCAAGGGCAGTTTTACTAATTGTTCATCAGGAAGACTGTCTAAATCACCACCACTGTAACGGTGAATCAAGTCCGCTACTAAAGGCACAATACTGACCGGTTTGCCTTCTACTAAAATACCTAACTGATATGAGAAGAAGTCGGTTGTGCTTTCTTGCAAATCAGAGAACCATTCCACCTCATCTGCACTAACCACCTCCTGATACAAAGAACTGGCAAATTCGACTTGCCAACCTTGACTTTTTAACAGCGGCACCACCTGGCTGTAAAGAAATTCTAAATCCGCAGGTTGACTTATATTCTCCAAAATAAAATCAGTATTTTTGCTTACATGCCATTGCGCTTTTTCCCAAGTTTTAGGCACTCTTAAGCGCAGCATTTGCTGCGCGTCAGCCAATTTTTCACGCTCAAACTCTTTATCCCGTTGGTATTGGATTAACACATCACCCTGCTGAGAAACTACGGTATCACACTCTTCGGTACTGGCAATCATTAAACCGGCATAGTTAAAAACAATACGCGCCGTAAATAATGCGTTAAGTTCTTCTTCATCTTCATAAAGCCAAGATAATTCTTCATTCCCCTCACTGATGGCATCAAGAATCAGTAACGGCTTAGGATCAACCTGACGCAACTCATATTTTTCAAAAACCTGTGGCACAGGAAACTCAGGGCAAGTCTGCGCCATTTTTTTTGCTAATAAATCTGCTTGCTCAAGAGGAATTGGTGGTGCTTCCAGTAAATGCCCTAATTGTTTAATCGGGTAAGATGTTTTTAAATAGCCCATCGTGACATTGGTATAATCAAAATACCAACTCTCATCCAACAACAATGGTTTAACCGCCTGCCCCTCATGCATTAATAGTAAATTTTGGCGACCATTATGTGCTAAGATCCATTCGCAGGTACCCGTATAAGTCTCGCCCATTTGAATCGCATGATTCTGCTCTTCGATAAAAAAAGCCCGCCCTGTAGCAATGATTCCTGCTAATAACTCACTATTACGAATCGTTAAGGAATCAAACCAACCAGCAACACCACACTTAAATAATAATTGTGCCACCAAATCATTATCATCACCGATAAAATGCTGTTTCTTCGACTCAGAAAGCGAGTTAAAAGGGATCATTTTACCATAGCCACCCCGCTTTAATAGTTTGGCTAATGCTAGTTTAATCACCACCTTATGCTCATAACCAATAAGTTTAAGTTCAATAAGGTAAACCAAATGATGTGTGGCGTCATGCGCCTTAACCACAGAGGCTTCCTGAGCTCGCAGGTTTTTTAACCAACTATCTAATCGCTTATCTAATTTATTCGCCGGCTGTGACAAAGAATTTGCTTTTTCACGGTCACGCAAAGCAAATAAACAGGCCGCAGCATGTTTGCAATTTATTGATGACATACAAGTACAACTTGCTCGTTTTACCGGCCAGGCTTTTAAATCCATATGCACATCATAAATCTGACTGGAACTGCCTTTCACGCGACCTTTTAATAAACCGTCGCTAAAGCGAATATTAAGCACGTGCCCGTTTTCAAAATACTCTTGCCCGCGCAATAATATTTTTGCTTCAAACGCTTCGGGCATTTTTGATAGAGCTTCATTTAACATAATATATGGGATTACCTAGGCAAAAGGGTTTATTTTATGCAATTTTTGGTCTAATTAACAATTATATCTTTCATTTAGAGGCTCTTTATAATAATTTAAAGCGTCTTATTCTTTAGGATGATGAAATATCATGCAAAATAAGCTCCGAATTCTTATGGCGCAAACCAATCCCACCGTAGGGGATCTGACAGCCAACCGAGCTCAGATCATTGAAATTATAAAAAAGAAACAAGCGGATCATGATCTAATTATTTTTCCTGAGTTAGCATTAACCGGCTATCCACCAGAAGATTTACTCTTTCGCAAAGAGTTTCACCAGGCAGTTAGCGAAAATTTAAAGCAAATCCAGGCTGTAACCAATGACTGTTATGTACTCATAGGTCATCCAAGTGTAGACCAAAAAAACTGTTATAACAGTCTTAGCATCCTCCATGACGGAAAAATAATTACCCAATACCAAAAACAAAATTTACCTAATTATGAAGTTTTCGATGAAACACGTTATTTTACACCAGGCCCTAAAAATCCATGCCTGCTGAACATCAAAAATTACTCCATAGGAATTTGCATCTGTGAAGATGCCTGGCGACTAGGGCCAGTAGAAGATTTAATTACCAATGGTGCATCCATTATAGTAAGCATTAATGCCTCACCATTTGATATAAGCAAATATCAAAAACGCGAAACCTTATTAAAGTCGCATGCCCAGCATGGTGTAGCCGTTATTTATGTGAACCAAATTGGTGGCCAAGATGAATTGCTCTTTGATGGACAATCACTAGCCATGGATCATCAAGGCACAATTTGTGCACGCGCCCCCGCATTTAAAGAAGATTTATGTACTATTGAGATCGAAGGGAAAAAGCTTTCTGGACCAACTGCTCCTCTGCTTAGCAAAGAACAATTACTGTATGAGGCATTAGTTTGCGGTACTAAAGATTACGTGAATAAAAATCATTTTCCTGGTGTTTTACTTGGCCTTTCCGGGGGAATTGACTCCGCATTGACTCTGGCAGTTGCCGTCGATGCTTTAGGTGCTGAGCGCGTACATGCAGTACTTATGCCTTCTCGCTATACAGCTGATATAAGTTATGAAGATGCCATCAAAGAATTAGAAATACTCGGTGTATCACACTCATTATTGTCGATTGAACCTGCTTTTAATACCTTAATGACAACTCTTGAACCGGTATTTTCTGGGCTGCCTATGGATACTACTGAAGAAAATATCCAGGCGCGAATTCGTGGTTTATTACTCATGGCCATGTCGAATAAAAGTGGCAACATGGTACTTACCACCTCGAATAAAAGTGAGTCTGCTGTTGGCTATGCTACCTTATACGGGGATATGTGTGGTGGCTTTGGCATATTAAAAGACGTACTTAAAACTGAAGTTTATGCACTGGCTCGTTACCGCAACAGCCTTGCAGAAGTTATTCCTGAACGCGTGATAACCCGCGCGCCTTCCGCAGAGCTCAGAGAGAATCAAACAGATCAAGACAGCTTACCCGAATACGAGGTCTTGGATGCCATTATTGTTGCTTATATGGAAAAGAATTTAAGTCCTGCTGAAATAATTCAGCAAGGTTTTAAAGCCGAAGATGTTACCCGGGTGATTCAATTGATTAAACGCAATGAATACAAACGACGCCAAGCTGCCCCAGGAATTAAAATCAGTCCTATGGCTTTTGGTAAAGATTGGCGCTATCCCATTACGAATGGATTTAAGTAGAGCATAGTGATCTAGAATAATTGTCTATGATTCCATTTATTAGACAATACTCTGATGCTCTTAAGATATTCGACTTTTCATGATCAGATTGCGATCCCAATCATGTATTTTGGAGACAGAATTTAATGTTGGATCAAAATTACTCAATATTGCTATAATAAAAATAATTAAGGAATATAGAAAATGAATATTGATAGTAAAAAGGGAGCACAAGTTAAAAGTCCTGTAATCCCCCATTACCAGCCAAGATTTAATTATTTAAATTAATTTGCGAGGCAATAAGTGAAAAAGAAGCTTGGTTTATTATTTTTATTCTTAATGAATGGTTCGGCTCTTTATCTCATTTACCTATACATTGCAGTGGCCTGTTCGACTATAAAAAATAATATTTTTCATATACCTTACGAAGCCTCAGGAATGCAAATGTTGTACTACTTCTTCTCTTTTCCTGTGTTTGTATTATTAGCCTTTCTAAGTCGTATTCTTAGTTACTATTATAATTTAAAAATATATCTATCTTATGGAATTCTCTTTATTTGGTTTGCCTATTTTTTATTAATTTCATATGTGGACCAAGTAATTCATTTTCCTGATGGGAAGCCTCTGTTCTATTATGGAAGTTTGATTATTTCATTAGGCGCAATTTCATTTATTCTTTTTTCTACCTATTTTCAATGGAAACAAATAACTCAAACAGAATCATAGATATCACATGAAAACTATATTAATCATCTCAGTATCGCCTAATATTATAATAGCAATGTAAACATCGAGCCTTAACTTACTCCTTGTACCAAAATGCCCGGTAATTAAATCATTAATTGGTCTGGGTACTGGATGTGTCATTTAGAGAAGATGACTCGAAGGTTAGGCGAGATAATGCCTCGGAAAATTTTGGTGTGTTTAGACATGTTGTCCTCAATGCATTACGTAACGAAAAATCATGTAAAAAAGGGGATAAAGGCCAATCGATACAAAGCAACCTTGCAACCTAGTTATGCGCAGAAAGTACTAAATAGTATTTTTTGAACACTCATGCGTTTGCCCTGGCCGACCCTCAGCTTAGCGTGCATTAATTTCCGTTTTCTGAAGCGACCGCAGTTATGTTTATAACATTTCAACAATTGAAAGCATATGCGAACGACTCCTCCACGCGCTCTACGTTTTCTTGACACGCCGTTTTACTAAAAAACAAACAGCTATGCCAAGCGCATTGCGTAGATGATTTAACGACGCTAAAGGCGGTTTTTACCACAATAGCTAACAACCCAATGCCCGTGAGTGCCAATAAAATATTAGCCACAATTGTTTTCCATGAAGCTCTATATTCATTCAATGAGGCATCCTGGCTATGGAGAAGATGTTTAAATTCGGTAGCGAATTGATTAAACTGCTCCACGCTAAATTGCTTCGAAGAGGACTCGTCGTAAAACTGGTCTAATTTCTTATGTAAGGCTTGTACAAGCTCTAGAACTATAAGCGCCTTGTCTCGATCAATAGCATACAAGGAGTTTCCATAAACTTCCATTTCTTTAATGCGAAAATATAAGCGAATAATCGACTGCTGTTGTGCAGACATTCCCTCTAAGTATAAATTGAATTGGGCTAGATTCACATCAATGCCTTTTTGTTGCAATAACTGTCTAATTACCTCAACATGCCCCTGAAGGAAAGCTAGATTAAGGGCGTCATTAAGATTGAAGGTCTGATTAATATCGATTTTCCCCGGTCGCAGAAATAATTTAACTATTTCAACATATCCGAATAAACACGCGGTAGAAAAAGCATTAAGGCACCCCAATGGGGCATTATCGGTAATTATTCCCTCTTGCTGCATTAATAATCGCACTATTTCAATATGTCCGTTTGAGCACGCCATATAAAAAGGACTAGCTCCTTTATTATTTATTTGATTAATATCAATTCCAGATTGTTGCAGTAGTAGTTTGACTAACTCGACATGGCCTTTTTCACAGGCAAACCAAAAAGCCGTAGATCCATCTTTATTTCCTTTATTAATATTAATTATTGGGAATTGCAGTAATTGTTGGACTGTTCTCAAATGCCCATATTGGCAAGCCATAGAAAGCAATCCCATTTGGTTAATATCATATCGCGTGGCGTGTTCTAAAACGACGGGGTACTTCGAATTAAAAGCATTAAACAATAATTGATCGTTCGCATCGATGGTATTTGAAATAGCAGCCAAATTAAATGCCATATAGAACTGCATTCCATATAAAGCGTTTCGAATAGTGGCAGCAAGCTGTTCACTGGTTAATTCTAAATAACCATTTTCAGTTTGATTTAATAAATTGCTATCAACGTAGCGCCATATTTTTTTTGTTTTATCATAAGACGCTAGAACAGCATGATTATCACTGTAGAATAGAAGAGGAATAATGGAATTGGTTTTACTTAAGGTATCTTCTAGACCATGAAAATAATTAGTTAATTCTTTAGGAGTAAAGACATGACTTTCATTGGATACAATACCAACAGGCATGTTAAAGGTCTCTAACGCTTTAGAACCCATTACTGCATAAACGGCCTCAATGTTCAATTGTGAAATGTATTTACCAGCAAACACCTCTCTTTGGTTTAATGGACAATGAGCTATTGCAATACCATCAAAAAAAGCGATAATTTCGAGTAAATTTGTTTCGACTTGATTAAGCGTTTGACCAGCTTTAACCTGCTGCTTAACCCGTTCAATCTCTTTAGCTAATTGATTAAAGTTACCTTTGTATTCCTCAATTAATCGAAGCCGGGTAAAAAACATTTCTTCCTGCTCAAGCAATACAGCCTGGGCTAGCATGACGGAAAAACCGTTGCAAATTCCTTGAAGATTTTTATTATATCCCAGGATTTTAGCTAACTCGACAAGATCAGTATGGCTAAGTTGCATAAGCACTATCTCAAAGTTTCTTTTATTATATGTTGCGCTCAATACAATCACAATGAGTTTTTTATTTTCCTGTGGAATTCTGTGTACTCATATGCGGTGGATCCCTCGGCTTAACGTTTTGGATAAGCAATGATGCACTGCCGCCATTATTTTAAACGATAGTACTTTCGATATTCTGTTTCGTTATTAAACGCTGTAATTTTGTATTTATTTACTACAAATAATCGATTTTCAAACAATTATTCTTCTGATTATTATAAAAAACTCATTAAAATCGGCGATATCGTAACTTTAAAAAATTAATTATATTCTTTAACTATATTAAAACCGAACTTCTATGTTGAATAACTTATACCATATTTAAAAAATCCGCCCATTTTTTCTTTGTTTAATTGACAAAAGTAGTTCAATGACTCACATATGTACATATGAATGTATTTATAAAAGCAAACCTTACAATGTTAAAGAGGGTGTTGATGGCTCGTCCGAATTTGGTTTAACTGGATTTTTTTCTTCAATAAAGCAAATACGTCTCGCCAAAGAGCCATTAGGATTAACTAATTTAATCTCTTTAAGCTGTTTCATTAAATCAGCAATATCAGTAATTTGTTTTTTATCAATTTGCTCCACAAGTTTATTAACCGCCGCCACATGATGCCGATTCCAGTGTCCAGAAAAAAATCTCATGAGCATTGAATTATTTTCAGTGTAATTATTTAATAAATTGCGCGCATTGGTCAGAACATCCCGATTTTTCTCATAACATTTCTCATAGAATGCGCGTGTTCTGGGCGCTATGAATGGTTTTGCGTTCGCATCTGGTTTACTCGTTTTTGTCATGCCAAGAGTTTGACTTTCTTTATATCCCGAGGTTTTTTTAGTAGCAATCTTTGGTGCTAACAACGGCTCATCTGCGGCTATATTTCGTTCGCGCACCTCAGCTTGTTCAGATGTTTTTTTAGCAGCCATTTTTGGCGCTAACCACGGGTCATCTATAGCCATATTTTGACCGTGCACATAAGCTTGGTAAAAAGGGTTGGTCTGATCTGCTTGAAGCTGTTTATCGCGCTGCGCTGGTGATAAAGACATAAACAAAGACAATGCGTTTAGTTCTTTAATATAATAATTGGCAAGTGGTTTATTTGCAGCGGCTTGAATCCCGCCCCAAAAACTAGGTTCCAACGACATCTCGGCAGGCTGTAAAGGATAATCAAAATACGTTGCATCTTGATGTTCTCTAACGGGCAACATGAGCTGATAACCCGCTCCCAAAGCTTTATATAAATCGGCAACCGCCCCCTGGACAATCTGTTGCTGTCTACCATTTGTGGACCATTGTTCCATCGAGGTAGTTGGCAAGCTTAATGTTGGATAACCGGCGGTTCCAATTGCTGCAGAAGCCGCAGCAAGCCCGCCACCACTTTTTATTGAAAATAAAGTGGTACCCAAAACATGATGGCTATCATTACCAGGAAAAATAAAAATACATTTTTTTTCTTCTGGATTATAGCCGTTATTTTCGCAAAGCTCTTTGTAAGTCCTTACGTCAACCCGACCTTGAATATGCATAAATGGCATTTAGCAAATCCTATTTTCAATATGAATTAGACATATTGTACAATATATATCAATAAACATCAAAATAGGCGTAGAGATCTCAGCAAAAAATTTAAACCTCACACGCTAATTGGCTAAAACGAACAAGCTCATTACTAATTTTTTGAATTATTTTCGTTCTAACTTCCTTTTCTCGAACAAAAAGATGGCCACTATCAAATTGGTGAAATTGGCAAGGTACTAATGAATGATTAGCCCATCCCCAATGATCCTCAGGAGCAACCCAGGAATCCTTGGTACCTAAGAATACGGAGGTTGCTACACTTAAAGGTGGCTCATCCTGATAAGTATAATTACGTACTATCTTCATATCACCAATAAAAATCGGCAACAATACTTGGATAATGCTTTTGTTCATGCGTTCATCACTATAATCCACAATGCCATTTTCTTTAAATATCGTGGCTAGAGTAACTAACTGCTGTTCATTTAACTGACCGATAAGTTCTTGATCTAGAGCAAATAAATTAAGATCCATTTGCTCTAATTTCATAAGCAAATTATGCAAACTTTTTGATGGCGTACTTGGATCAGGATAAGCTGAGGCAAAAAGGTGCACTGGTTGAGGCAAATGATGCCGGCGTAAATAGCGTGTCAGCTCAAAGCCTATCAGCGAACCAAAACTATGGCCAAAAAAAGCAAAGGGTAAATCAAATGCGGGCGAAGATGACGAGCCAGCAAAGAGACTAAAGTATTTAGATCAGCAAGCGGTTGTTCTTCCAGTCGATTTTCTCTACCCGGTAATTGTATAGGACATACTTCAATAAAGTCAGGAAACTCTTGCTGCCATTCGCGATAAATTGACGCCCCACCCCCACCATAAGGAAAGCAAAATAAACGAACCTGAGCATCTGCTTTTAATTTGCGATTTGCCAGCCACAGCGCATCCGCACTGTTTTTTGTTTGTGCGTGATTTGGCTTAAAATCGTGTGTGTGCTGGCTTAACACATGATCGGCAATTTCAAGGATTGATGGGCCTTGCATCATTAAGGGCAAAGAGTAGGTAATACCTAAATTGGCTTCAATAATTCGGATTACCGCTAAAGCCATTAGTGAATCCATTCCCAGTTCATGCAAGGAATGATGAATACTAATATCCTGAATTGGCATTGAAAAAACCAGCGCGAATTGTTCGGTCAAATACTGAATGATACGCTCACGGCAAACATCATAGGGTAATGATAAATCGAGATGAAACTGCGCTTGCA
>NZ_JH413805.1:26965-30236 GCF_000162755.2 Legionella drancourtii LLAP12 | reverse complement strand
GTAATGATAAATCGAGATGAACTGCGCTTGCACTGCCATTAATTTACTAATTTGCAAGGTATCATTGAGCTGGGTCATACGCAGATCGAGGCATTTCGCGATGACCTGATAATCTTTATCAAGCAGATACCAATTACCAATAATATTTTTACCCTCAAGATGTAACTCGGTTAACTGCGTATAAATATACTGTGGTTCAGTGGTGCCATAAAATTCGACCTTGCCCATTTGCGAAGCAACGTAAGGCTTATTAAGTTGGGTTGGCAGCAGTAAAAATAAGGTTTGAATACACGCATCGATAACACCTGGATGCATTTTCCGGACAAACTGTTCACAACGCTCTACTGGTTTTGCGGCGCGCAATTCAGCCAAGAGTTCATTACTATGAATCCAATAATGCTTAATCCAACGAATAGTGTCTCCTGCAGGCATCCCCATACCGGTGACCCGGTTATAAAAAACCTCTTCAGTTCCGGAACTAATGCTGCGCACTGTTAACTCTTTTTGCGCGTGAAACGTCGGCTCAGGAGTAACACTTAAAGATAAAATACCATTTGCATGTTCTATCCAACTTGCTTGGCCGTCATTACTATAGAAATGAAATGAAAATAAATTATTTTCAACAGCCTCAATAATCAAGTGCACCACAATCGTCTTGCCATCCAAAACCAGCAAGGGTGATAAATAATTAAGATTTTCGGTACTAAAACAAGTCGTTTGCTGCAATTGGTTCATCGCATAAGTGAGCATTTCAGTGTAATACCCTGCATGCAATACATAAAAAGCATCTTGAATCTCAGGCATTACTTTCGTATCGAAAACAAATTCAAATTGCCTTAGCGCTAAAGGCGAAGGCAAGCAGCGACCGCGAAAAGGATAGTTAGTATTTGCCACCTCAGCCGATGTCTTGCCTAAAACAGGCCAATATTTTTTGTGTTGCCATGGATAAAGTGGCATCTCAAGATGCGAATAAGCACGGCCAGCTTCATATTTTTTCCAATCAACGCGGGCGTTATCCACATACTCTTTGGCTAAAAAAGATAAATCAATATGATTAAATTCGCCTATGTTAAGCGCTTTAGGTGATTTTTTTGCCTCAAGATTAATAAATACCCCCGCAGGTACTGTCTGAGAATCTGTCCGTACTGCAATTAATTTCTGCACGAGCTCATCAAGAGAATGGACAACAATCGCTAAGCGCTGTGCATAGTGCGAGCGTCGCACATGCAGGTTATAACAAAGCTGTGCTAAATTGCTTTGTGGATGTTTGGTTAAATAATCACACCAACGAGCAATTAAAGCAGATAAAGCGGGCGCGTCTTTTGCAGAAAGCGTAAATAGCTCGCCGTCTGGGTTAATGGCTTGTGCCGCGGTAGGCTGTTCTTCATCACTTACTTCACGCAACACGATATGTGCATTTGCGCCGCCAAAACCAAAACCACTGACACCCGCAATGCATACCTCACCATATCGAGGTAATGCCTCTAATGTTTGCGGAATCTTTAAACCATATTGAGCAAAAGGAATGTGCGGATTTGCTGTCTTAAAATTAAGATGAGGTGGAATCATGCGATTATTTAAAGCCAAAGCCACTTTAATCATGCTCACCATACCGGCCGCAGGTTCTAAATGCCCCATGTTTGTTTTAACTGAACTAATGAAACACGGATCCTCTGCCTCACGATTTTTCCCAATAACCTCACCTAAAGCCTGAACTTCAATGGGATCGCCAAGAAAAGTACCGGTACCATGGCACTCAATATAAGAAACAGCTTTGAAATCCACTTTAGCCGCTTGATACGCCGAACGTAGCAAGTGCTCTTGCTGCAAACCATTAGGCGCAGTTAAGCCATTGGTTTTGCCATCCTGATTTACCGCCGCGCCAGTAATTACCGCATAAATTCGGTCTTTGTCTCTTAGTGCTTGGGACAGTGGTTTTAAAACAATAGCTCCCGCCCCTTCGCCTTGCACATAGCCATCAGCGCTGGCATCAAAGGTATGGCATTGCCCAGTGGGTGACAGCATGGTTGCTTTGCTTAAAACTGAATGGATGGATGGTAATAAATTGATATTTACCGCACTAACTAAGGCTTTATCGCATAATTTAGCCTGCAAATTTAAACAGGCGAGCTGGATGGCAATCAATGACGAAGAGCAAGCGGTATCTAAAACAATACTTGGGCCACGCAAGTCATACAAATAGGACAGACGATTCGCAGCCATGCTAATTGCACTTCCGGTAGGGATGAATAAAGCATCCATATCGGAATCTAAGCTCTGCAGATGGCTAAACTGGCTTGCATACAAACTGGAAAAAACCCCCATCTGCGAACCTGCTAAATCCTCAACTGTTAAACCAGCATCCTCTAAGGATTCATAAGCGACTTCCAATAACAGTCGCTGCTGAGGATCCATGCGCATTGCTTCGCGAGGGCTAATACCAAAAAAATAAGCATCAAATTCAGCAATATTATTTAAATAACCACCCCAATAAGCTAAGTCGGTCTCCCGCAAGCCTATTTCACTGGTATTTTTTAATAACTCCCAACGCTCATCAGGAATGCGAGTAATCACATTTTTTCCTTGGCATAACAACTCCCAAAATTCAATGGGATTATCAGCCTGAGGCAAGCGACAACTCATGCCAATTATGGCAATGGGATCAAATAACTTTTCCTGCTGTTCTTGCAACAGTTTTTTAAGTTTTTGGATCATCAGTAATGCTTTTTTTAAGGTGGTAGTATCAGTCATAAGCCAGCTCTAATTCCTTTAATTCTGATTCGAGCAATTCATTTAATTGGTCATAACTTAATTGATCAATCTCAATTGCTTCCATTGCCGCAAAAACCGGGGTGGGTATAGGCTCAGTAGAGGGACTAACCCGTTGAGTAATATACTCTGTAAGTTGTTTCAGGGTGGGATAACGATATAAATCCATAGGAGCGACTACATCAGGAAAATGCCGCCCCAATTCTGCTGTAAAATTAATACCGATAATTGAATCCATGCCATAGTGCTGAAATGGAGTCTCTGATTCAATTTCCTGGATCTCTAATGCCAAGGATGAAGCCAAAATTGTTACAATCACCGCTGTTATTTCATTCGCGCTCAGTGCGCAAACCACTGCGCTCGCAGTGACCGGTGACGCATGTTCGGCAATGTAATGGCTAAAAAAATCCAGCTGCTTGGCAGTAGCATTAACCTGCAAAAACTTCTTCCAATGAATCTTGCAAACCGTCATTTCTGCCGGATTCAATTGCAACAATGTATT
>NZ_JH413805.1:18837-26873 GCF_000162755.2 Legionella drancourtii LLAP12 | reverse complement strand
TGTATTTAACAGCGTAATGCCTTCTTTAATGCTCAAGGAGGCCATGCCGACCGCCTCTAAAAAAGCATCATGATTGTGGCGATGACTCATCCCCTTTTCTGACCAGGCGACCCAATTAATACTTAATGCAGGTAACTGCAAACTACGTCGATATAAGGCCAAGCCGCTAATGAACTCATTGGCTACCGCATAAGCGCTAAGCCCGGCCATGCCAAAATGAGGCACCGCAGCAATAGAAGAAAATAATACAAAACACGATAATTGCTGCTGTTTAAATAATTCATGCAATACCAGAGCACCTTTGATTTTTACATTTAACACTTGCTGCCATAAGGTTTCTTCCATTTCCATAATTGGCACATTATCAGTTGTTACACCGGCTAAATGAAATACGCCATCAATTGGCTGCTGCCAACTATTTTCTGTTTCTTTAATTACCCAGCTCATGCGCTCAGAATCGGCCACATCCACCGCAACATAACGGACTTGTATTCCTTTTGCCGTCAATTGGTTTAACCAATTATTTTTTTCCGTGGTTTGCGGTGAAAGCTCGGTGGTACCCGTGAGCAAGATAAATCGTGTTCCTTGCGCGGCAATAAATTCAGCGACTTCATAGCCTAACGCCCCTAAGCCGCCGGTTATTAAAGCAGCAATAGGTGCAGTCCAAGGACGCGCAGGCGCATTTTGTTGCTTGGATGCATCCGTAGTGAAACGAATGGTGTAGCGCTCTGTAGCTCTATAGGCAATATGATTCTGTCCAGCCTGGTAATGCCTTAATTCGTTGACAATAAGACGGGCACTTACAGTAAGGCATTCCTGGGTATCCAAATCCAGCAATAAAGCGTGATAACTTGCTTGTTCTGCAGCAAATATGCGCGTCATCGACCACAAATGGTGTTGCCAGATGTTAATAGTTTCATTGTTCGCTACTTGCTGCGCGCCCTGAGAGATTAGGCCAAACGTCAATTGATGTATCCAACTGCACTGGCTCATCGCTTTGAATAAATAGAGCAAGCATAAACTGGGCTCTGGAGGATGCTCTGCCTTGATATTAAGCGCAGAACATAAATACAGCACTCCTTTTAACTCGCCTCCTTGCTCTTTATTCAGCGTTTGAAACAAAGTTTCATAATCGCGTTTACGCGCAGGATTAATATAATATGTTCGTTCATTAATGCGTGTAAATTCATCCCCACTAAAGCAATAAATACAATTTTCCGCCCCCAACTCTTGCTGTAATACCAGGCCTAATTCACAATCACTAAAAATTAACCATTTGCCATCGATTTTAGAAGTGCTCTGTTTTTGCTGTGGATTTTGTTCCCACTGCGTGCTGTATAACCATTCCTGAGGATTAAGTTCATTACTAAGCGCAACCGGTGGCGGACTAATAGGCAACACCTCAGGTAGTGGCATTACTTCTTTAGTTGGGATCCAGCAACGCCGTTTTGCAAAGGGATAAGTTGGTAAGGACACGATATTGGGTACTTGCTGGGTATACAACTGTTGCCAGTCAACCCTTGCGCCATTTATCCAATGTTGTACTAATTCTTCATAGTTTTCATTGGCAAAGCGAATGCCAGGTTTCCCATTATTTTGCACTTGATAATTAAGCCAAACATTGGGCCGCTGCGCATCGGTATAATTTGCCAAGGCAAGCAATAGATCATCTTTAGTCATCGCAATAATCGCTAAACGAGCCCCCATGGATTCGCGCCCTGTTTGTAAGGTATAACAAACATCGCCTAACCATGCACCATTATCAGCAGGTGCATGATTCTGTAAATAAGCATGCATCTGTTGTACTCGCGCAGCCAGACGCTCTTCATTAAGTGCCGATAATAAAAAGAGATAAGGGCCTTTTACCGCCTCATCGCACTTTGTTTTTGGCAGATATTCTTCAATAATCATATGCACATTCGCACCACCAGCACCAAACGAACTAATCCCGGCACGGCGTAATACATTGTCTGATTGCCACTCGGTAAGCTCACGTTGGACATAAAAAGGTGAATCATCAAAATCAATAAAAGAATTTAATTGCTGCGTATGCAAGGTAGGTGCTAATTGCTTATGACGCATTTGCATTACTACTTTGGCTAATTGAGAAATACCCGCCGCAGATTCCAAATGACCAATATTCGACTTAACCGAACCGATGGCGCAAAATTGCTTGTCTTGCGTAAAGGTTTCAAAAGCCTCTTGTAAACCGCGAACCTCGATGGGATCACCCAAGGCGGTGCCTGTGCCATGCGCTTCGATATACGATATGCTACGCGCATCAATATTGGCAGCCTCTAAAGCCTGACGAATAACTGCGGCTTGTGCATTAGGATTAGGAACCGTATAACCACTGGTTTTACCCCCATGGTTCATACTACTGCCTTTAATCACACCATAAATTAAATCATTATCCGCAATCGCATCAGCTAAAGGTTTCAATAGCACTGAACCAACACCTTCTGAGGGCACATAGCCTGTACCTCCTTCCGCAAAACTAGTACAACGGCCTTGTTCGGACATAAAACTAAAACTACCAAGAAAATGGTACTTACTGGGATGCAGTGACAAATTAACCCCACCAGCAATTGCCATGGCACAATCACCGCGCTGTATACTCTCGCAGGCTAAATGGATGGCAGTCAAGGAAGAGGAACAGGCCGTATCCACTACAAAACTGGGACCATTAAAATCAAGGAAATAAGAAATACGATTCGCTACCGAAAAAGATTGAATATCTAAGGGAACGCGATTCCCTTTTTGCCATTCTTCAGCAATAAACAAAGGATAAAAATTATAAGTTACCCCCGCAAAGACCCCTACGGCATTATTGGTTTGACGCTTTAGTTTTTCACGGGTATAGCCTGCATCCTCGAGCGTTGACCATACTGATTGCATGAATAATCGTTCTTGCGGATCCATGAATCCTGCATCACGTGGTGAAATATTAAAAAATAATGGATCAAACTTATCGACATCGGGAATAAAGCCGCCATGTGGAAAATATTTTTCCGTGCCACCGACCTGCACTGGATAATCTTTATAATCCCAACGCTCTGCGGGTACCTTGTCAACACAGTCACGGCCAGTGCTTAAATTGTACCAAAACTCATCCATCGTATTGGCCATAGGGAAAGTGCCGCTCAAACCAATAATGGCAATCTCACCTGAATTTTCTGTCTGATTTTTGCGAACAGCTCGAATTGGTTCAGCATCGTCTATTTTCATAGCAGCTACTGCAGGAGTTGTGCTAATTGCAGATAAAATCGTGGGTAATTTGTCTTTATAATTTTTTATAAAGTAAGGTGCTAACTCTTTTAAGCGATTGCGTTCATACAATAAGGTTTTTGGTAAGACGCCAAAGTCTTTTTCCAAGCGTGTAGTTATCTCCAAACCAATTAAGGAATCAACTCCATACACCTCATAGGTTTCGTCAATTTGAATGGCATCGGCTGATGCCTGTAATTTTTCAGCAAATATTCCCCGCAAATAAGCCAAGACCAACGTAGATAAATCAAGATCACGAGTAAGAGGCATTGATGGCAATGACGTAGATACTGGTGTCGTTATTGGCATGGATTGGGCCTCTACGTCATACCAGTAACGCTGTTTGCTAAACGGATAAGAAGGTAATCCAGCCAAACGCTGATTATTGCCTTTCCCATATAAGTATTGCCAATCAATGGGGTAATGTTTCGTATATAAATCAGCCAAAACAAATAATTTATGTCGATATTGCGCAACTGCTTCTGGCTGTTGCATTGCATGCATCGCGGCTTGATAGACTTCATCAAAGACAGGTCCATGCATCACGCAGGTTTGCCCCTGATTGAGCATACAATATTCAGGAGTCTCATCATTACTCAATAAAGACAGTGCCTGCACAAGCTCCGCAAGCGAATTGACAACTAAGGCACAACGATAAACAAAATGGGCTCGTCCCACACTTAAAGTGTAACTTAGTGAGGCTAAAGAAACCGTTTCTTGCTGCAACAACCATTGCTGCAGATCGCTTATTTTTTGTTGTAAACTTTCTTGCTGCTTGGCCGACAGTACCACTAAATAATAAGGTTGAGCCGGCTTGTCCTCATGCAGCCGCTGATAAGGGCGTCCCTCTTCAAGAACCACATGAGCATTAGTACCGCCAAAGCCAAAAGAACTCACACCGCCACGTAAAGGAATTTCTTGTCCTGCTTCAGTTTTGAGGCGTTGCCATACTTGATTTTCCTGAGCAATATAAAATGGCGTTTCACTTAAATTAATGTAGGGATTTACTTCATTTAAATGCAAAATTCCCGGTATTAACTCATGCGACATCGATAAAATAAGCTTCATGACACCGGCTATTCCCGATGCAGGCTCCAAGTGACCAATATTGGTTTTCACCGAACCTAATGCAATCTGACTGGCGGGTGCACTTGAGGTACGCAATTGGCTAAATGCCAGTTTTAACCCTTCAATCTCGACCGGATCACCTAAAACTGTACCCGTACCATGTGTTTCAATATAAGTCACCGTATCAGGATCAATATTGGCCTGAGTATAGGCACTAATGAGCAGTTCACTTTGTGCACTTGCATTAGGGGCAGTTAATGACTGTGCCCGCCCACCATGGTTTACGGCAGAGCCTCTGATGATGCCATAAATGTGATCACCATCTGCTTGTGCCTGTTTTAAAGGTTTAAGTAAAAGTGAACCAACGCCCTCACCTTTCACATAACCATTGGCATCTTTAGCAAATGTCTTGCAACGACCATCCGCAGATAAAGCGCCTAATTGGCTGGTGACCACGACCGTATCCGGATTAAGGATTAAGCTCACACCACCGGCAATGGCCAAATCACATTCACCATAACGAATGGCTTGCACCGCACGATGAATAGCAACCAGCGAACTGGAACAGGCGGTATCAATTGCCTCACTTGGCCCGTGAAAGTTAAAAAAGTAAGAGACGCGATTGGCAATCATGCTGTGCGAGTTGCCGGTGGCAATAAAGCCATGGAATTCTTTTTGTTGGGTGCTGATTAAAGTTTGGTATTCACTAAACTCTACACCGGCAAAAACCCCCACTTTATTGGAGGATAATGCAAAAGGATCATAGCCGGCGTCTTCGATTGTCTTCCAAGCGGTTTCTAAAAATAAACGTTGTTGCGGATCCATAAAATTGGCTTCACGGGCAGAGATATTAAAAAATGCCGCATCGAATTGATCCACCCCATGAATAAAACCACCCCACTTCGAATTACTTTTATCCGTACCCTCACCATAATAATCGCGCCAATTCCAACGCTCAGCAGGAACTTCAGTTACTAAATCATGACCTGCTGCCAAATGCTGCCAAAAAGTTGCCAAATCATCGGATTGAGGAAATAAACCATGCATGCCAATGATGGCAATCCCATCGGTGGACTCACCCATCACTGAAGCGTGTTTTACGCGATTAGGGCTGCTTAATTGTGCCACAGCGGTATCATGAACTGTAGCCACTGCTTCTGGAAATTGGCTTATCAAGTATTGATTAATCGCTGAAATACTACTGTACGTATAGAAAACTGCGGGCGTAAACTCTACTTGATAATGCTCTGCTATTCGTTTGCCAAGTTCAACAAACTGTACTGAGTCCATGCCATACTCACCCAGATTTTTTTCAATCACAATCTGATGACGGGTAATTTTCAATAACTGCACCACCTGCTGCAGTAAAAAGGCGCTAACTTTATCCACTAATGCTCCTTGCGGTATCAGCTTGGGTTTATCATAGGGCAGGACGAACGTAGCGTGATCAGAATCAGAATACCAATGACGTTCTTTTGCGAAAGGATAGGTAGGCAAGGAAATCCGCTTCCTTGACTCCCCCGCATAGAGGCTATCCCAATCCAATGAATTACCCGCAACATAAGATTTTGCTAACTGCAACAAATTATCTCGTTCCCAAGAGGATGAAGACATTGTTAATCTCTGTGATGCATCGTGGGATGAGGACAAAGGTACACCTTGAATAAATAAATTTTCTGGGGGCTGTACACTGTCGATTTGTGGCAATAATGAAATAACCTCAGCAAGCGAACTAATCACTAACGCACAACGACAGTCAAAATGACTTCTGCCTCTGTTTAACGTGTCACAAACACGTTCTAATTCCGCATCTGGATTCCTCTTTAACCAGGCTAATAAATCTTGAGCCCGTTGCCACAAAGCAAATTCTGTTTTGGCAGACAAGGTTAACAAATAATGTGCTTTCGTAGTCGACGCGAACGCTCTTGCTTCAGGTGCTTCTGCCAAAATAATATGCGCATTAGCACCACCGGCCCCAAAAGAACTAACCCCGGCGATTCTTGGCCCCTGGGGCGCCCATTCACTGACAGTTTGTTGTACTCGGAATGAAGTTTTGTCCCAGTTAATATTCGTGTTCAGAGTTTCTGACCACAGAGAGGGAACCAAAGTACGATGCTGTAATTGCAATAACACTTTCGTCACCGCAGCAATTCCTGCTGCTGATTCACAATGACCAATATTGGATTTTACTGAGCCAATAGTACATAAAGACGGCACATCTTCCTGGTAAAAGGCCTTATTTAAACCGGCAATTTCAATCGGATCACCCAAGGAAGTTCCTGTTCCATGCGCTTCAATATAACTGACCATAGCAGGAGATAGATTTGCTTGCCGGTAGGTTTCAGCAATCAATTCAGCTTGAGCATTAGGATTAGGTACGGTGTAGCCATTTGTTTTACCACCATGATTAAGCTGACTTCCCTTAATCACAGCATAAATATGGTCACCATCTGCAAGTGCCTGGTGTAAAGGTTTTAACAAGACCGCTCCAACACCTTCTCCAGGTACATAACCATCGCCACCACTGCCAAAGCTACGACAATGTCCATCTGTTGCTAAAAACTTGCCGTGGCTAAGTAATAAATATTTATTAGGGTGCAACGAGAGATTTACCCCGCCCGCTAAAGCAAGTTGGCATTCACCGTCAAGGATACTTTTGCAGGCTAAGTGGATGGCTGTAAGCGAAGAGGAGCACATAGTATCCAGTGCGATACTAGGGCCATGAAAATCAAAGAAGTAAGAAACACGATTCGCAATAGACGCAAATACGGAATTAGTGGGAATAAATTGCCGCCCCTCTCTTTGCTCATGAGCAAATAATTGATACTCGCCATACATCGCGCCCACATAGACGCCAATTTTTCCTCCCGCTAATTGTTCACGCGCATAACCTGCATCTTCGATAGTTTTCCAGGCTGTTTCTAAAAATAGGCGCTCTTGAGGATCCATCAAAGCAGCTTCACGTGGAGAAATATTAAAAAATAAAGGATCAAATTTATCAATATCGGTTAAAAAACCGCCCCATTTACTGTAAGTTTTTCCTGAAGCATCCTTATTGTTATCGTAATAATCCCATAAATCCCAGCGCTCTTGCGGAATTTCACGAATGCAATCTTTACCGGCAAGAAGATTTTGCCAAAATTCCGTTAAATCTTGCGCTTGTGGATATCGCCCATGCACACCAATAATCGCAATATCGGTAACAGACGCGGAATTTTCAGCCTCGCCCACCGTAAATCCTAAACGTTTATGAGCATTAACCAATGGTTTTACTGCATTTACCTTACTTACTGCTGCAATAGAAAATAACTGATTTAATTCATCAGCATGTGTTTGAATAAAATAATCCGTTAACGCGGCAAGGTTTTGATATTCAAAAAATAAAGTTTTCGGTAAAGCCGGAAACTCGCGCTCCAAACGTTCGTTCAATTGAATGATCATCAAGGAATCAATGCCATAATGCTCAAAAGCTAAATGAGCATCAATGCGCTCAGGAGATTGCTTTACCGTATTCGCAATTAAATTTCTTAAAAAAACTTCTGTTTGTTCGCGTAACGGCAAACTTACTGCGTCAGATAACGCAACAGGTGCTGTATTAACTACTGATTGACGATGCAATGCGGCAACAAGCTGAGATTGGTAGCCAGGCAATACAATGCAGTTAGCAAAAGAATGTTGTAATGCACGTACAAAAGCATTTA
>NZ_JH413805.1:0-18789 GCF_000162755.2 Legionella drancourtii LLAP12 | reverse complement strand
TACAAAAGCATTTAAGCCTTGAACGGTTGATAAACTGACAATACCCAGTTTTTTTTCCAGCCAATGTTGGTATTCAGGAGCCAGTTTTAGCCCTCCATCTTCCCAGTGAGGCCAATTAATTGCCATCGTACGCCCGGCACAATGCCCCAAGAGCCTTTGTTGTTCACGTGCAATAGCAAACTCATCCAAAAAAGCGTTTGCATAGGCATAATCACTTTGTCCAGGGTTACCAAATACCGCTGCGACGGAGGAAAATAAAACCAAAAAATCCAAAGGCTCATTCTGTGTTGCTGCATGTAAATAACAAGCACCTTGAACTTTTGGTGCTAAAACAGTAGCCATCTCTGCAGTGGTTTTCTTAGCCCAAAAACCATCAGCGGTAAGGCCAGCAGCATGAAGAATGCCATTTATGGTGCCAAAATGTTGTTTGGCACGCTCAATAAGCATCGCAACATCTTCATAATTGCTAATATTCGCCTGTACATAGAAAATTGAGGCGCCTTTTTGCTCAAGCTTAGCGAGCATTTTTATATGCTTGTCTGTAAGCATAGAACGCCCTGTTAAGATCAGACGTGCCTGATAATGTTCGGCTAAATAAGTCGCAAACAAATAGCCTAAGCCACCTAGTCCACCGGTAATTAAGTAAACCCCCACCGTTTTAAGCGGCAAATCATCCGCCATAGGCGCATCAGGAAATAGCTCATACTGATTTATAAAACGGCGATTCTGCTCATCATATCTGACTTGAGTTTCAGATTGGCTTAACTCCGACACCAGTATGCTCGGCTCATAAAGCTCAACAAAACGACAGGATAAATTGGGTTGCTCCTGAACTAAGGTTTTTGCCAGGCCTCCTAACGCGCGTGCAAAAATAGATTTGCCGTTACTAACACAAATTATTTGTGTGAGCTGCGTGGGTTTTAATTGAATTAATTTAGCAATAACTTTATGAACAAAATAATAAGTTTGCTGTAAATAGTTTTGAATGTGGCCGGCAGCAGACAAATCCTCATCATTAATTTCTTCCAGACCAATCAAAATATAATCCGTTAACGACTCGATTTTTATACTACCCAGCTCATGAATATCAATGAGCTGACACACAGGATTCCAGGTACTAAATTGGGCCTGCAATGCATTCATAGTTGCTTCACTATGACCAATAATCCGCATGGAACCAGACGCGCTGTTTGCAGATAAGCGCGGCTGTTCTATCCATAGCGGCTGGTAATAACCTACTTCAGGAGTAACTGCTTCGTAAGTAAGCGCGCCTAAGGTAAACCCTGTAATAATCAGTAAGAGTGCTCCCTCAGCATCAGTCACCTGAATATCAAATACAGGAAAATGCTGCTCATTTACATCCGAAATTAAGCAGGCATGTACCAAGCACGAATCGGGTAGCGCCCTATAAATATGCATTTGATCAATAGAAAAAGGCAAATAATGCACTTGACGATTTTTAAGCAACACTTGGGTTGTTTGGAGAATCCCATCGCATAAAGCAGGATGCAACAGCCATTCATTTTTCTGTGCTTGCATGCATGAAGGCAAAGCCAATTCAGCTAATAATGATTGCTCATTATAATGCAGGCTTTGAATCACCTGGAAACCAGGACCATAGTCTAGCCCAGCATTTTTAAAATAAGTATAAATCTCCTCAGGAGTCTGGGTGTTAGGCAAACCCTGCCGTATTTGCTGCTGATTTAATGAAGCAGGTTTTTCCGGGTAAGGAGCAGCAATAGTGTGTAGCCTACCACTGGCATAATCAACAGCCTCTTCATTATCCGTGATGACAAAAGAAATATAATCCGTCTCAGAAACGAGTTTAATATGTAAGGCATGGTGTAACACCATTCCCTTAATCGGTTTTTTCCAAACAATATCACTTAATATGGTTATTGCTTGATTGTTTAGCGCCATACTGGCTGCGGTGCTCACCATTTCCAAACAAACAACACCTGGCAAAACAGCCTCATTATTTACCTGATGCTCACGCAGGTAAAACTCCGTGCCAGTAAATGATTTACTAAAAACAGTCGCAGACAAGGTAGAAATATTCTCATCAAGTAATGCGTGTAACTTCCCTCGCGGTTTGGCTTTTCGTTCTAACCAATAAGACTCCTTGGCAAAAGGGTACGATGGCAGCGTTATTTTCTCCTGATAATCACCATAGAGCATGCGCCAATCAACCGGCTTACCATCAAGATACTCATCGCGCAGACGATTTAAATGGGCTAACTGCTCAGAAAATAACGTACTGTCTGCAAGCACTCCAGACAGCATTGCCTGCAAATGCTGCTTTAATGCCAATACCGTATCCACGATCACACAAAAACGCTGCTCAAAATGTTGTCGCCCTACATTTAAGGTATAACTTAAGGCCGCTAAATCAGGCAAATCCTGCTGACGTTCTAACCAGGCAAGTAAATCACGCGAACGTTGTTGCAAGGCTTGAGTAGTCATTGCGGACAAGGTAATTAGATAAAATGCAGGCTCATTAGGCATTGGCGTGGGTTTTTGTTTGGGACTATCCTCAAGAATGATGTGGGCATTCGCACCACCAAAGCCAAAAGAGCTCACTCCAGCTCGTCTGGGAGTTGCACCAGCTTTTCTTGGCCAAGGAACCATTTTATCAATCAGATAAAATGGGCTGTCCTTAATTTCGATGTACGGATTTAATTCGTTTAAATGTAAATTGGCTGGGATTAATTCGTGGCGCATTGCCAATAATATTTTAATAATACCGGCAACACCTGCTGCAGACTCCAAATGACCAATCTGGGTTTTCACCGCCCCTAAACCACAATATTTTGTGGGCAATGATTCTATCTGTTGCTCTAATGCCAATTGTTGGAAGGCTTTTTTCAAACCATTAATCTCAATCGGATCACCTAAGGGTGTTCCCGTACCATGCGTTTCAATGTATTGAATGCTATCAACAGCAACTTGCGCCCGCTGACAGGCTGAGACTATCACTTCGGCCTGCGCATTGGGATTTGGTGCGGTTAAGGTATTTGCATGGCCACCATGATTAATTGCAGTTCCTTTGATCACGCCATAAATATGATCGCCATCTTGTACTGCTTGCGCTAATTTTTTCAATAAAAGCGCACCTGCTCCCTCACCACGTACATAGCCATTCGCATTTTTATCAAAGGTCTTACAGCGACCATCAGCACTTAACATGCCGGCTTTATGTGCAGAAATAAAGGATGTTGGTGTAATCAGAGTATTCACACCGCCCGCAATGGCAATGTCGCAATCGCCATGTAAAATGGCGTGCACTGCCTGATGAACAGCAACCAAGGAGCTGGAACAAGCTGTATCAATGGCTTCACTGGGGCCACGCAAGTTTAAAAAGTAGGAAATACGATTGGCAATCATACTGTTCATCGTGCCTGTGGTAACATAAGCATCCATCACTTCGTGCTGTTGCAGCAATTCAGCATAATCATGATTAAATACCCCGACAAATAAACCGGTTTTCAATGCAGCCAGCGTTGAGGTGGTATGCCCTGCATCTTCAATAGTTTTCCATACAGTTTGTAAAAACAAGCGTTGTTGGGGATCAATTAATTCGGCCTCACGTGGCGAGATATTAAAAAATGCGGCATCAAATTCATCCACATGGTCAATAAAACCACCCCACTGCACCGTTAAATCACGCCAATCCCAACGCGATGTCGGTACTTCGCTGATACAATCCCTACCTTGCGCTAAATTATCCCAAAAGCTGTCAATGTCTGGTGCTTGCGGAAAAACGCCACTTATCCCGATAATAGCAATATCTGTATCTTTATCTTGCTGCTGATGGTCTTCAGTGAGGATTGCACAATTTGTGTTGTTAACTAAAAGAGCCGTATAAAACTCAGCTAAAGTTGCATACTCATATAAGGTTGCCGGCGATAATGCCAATTGATATTCTTCATTAAACCGGGCAATTAACTGAATAATATTAATAGAATCAAATTCATAGCGGCTAAGAGGTGCTTGCAAATCAATACGCTGTTCATCAATGCCCAAAACATTAGCAACCAAGGCTTTAAAACGTGCCTGATTCCAGTCCTCAGAACTTAAATTAGTAAGGCTTGGTGTGGGTAAAGCAGGTGGTGTTAATATCGTGAGTCTTTGTTCATTAAAGGCTAACTGACATTTTTTACGCTGTAATTTACCACTACCTGTTTTGGGAAGTGCGCCTTGGGGAGTAAATACTACCTGATAAATATCGACGCCATACTGCTGCGTAATAACATGACGAATGGTATCGGTAATTTCAGGCCACAGCGCCTGGCTTGTTTCCTCTGCCAATTCCTGTACAACAATAATTTCTTCTTTACCGGCAATTTCTGTTGAAAATACCGCTTGCGGTAAATCAATTTGTAAAACAGTTAAGGCGCCGGCAATCGATAGTTCAAAATCAAGTGGATAATATTTTTTTCCATAAACAATCATCACTTCTTTTAATCGTCCTGTTAAATAAAGTTCGTTATCAGTAATAAATCCCAGATCGCCCGTTTTAAAATAGCTACGTTTATTTCCTGGTACCCGGGCATTAAAAACAGCGTCCGTCTCTTGAGGACGTCGCCAATAACCACGTACTACAGATTTACCAGACAGCCAAATTTCGCCTACTTCCCCAGCGACAACAGGCAAGCCAGTTTGAGGATCAACCGCTATAGCCTGCAATCCCCCTAAGACTTTACCGCTGCTTAACACCGGCCGTGGCAAGAAATTTTGAGGGAAAGTATTCGTTTGGGGCATGCACACACGTGGTTCAGTCGCAAATGGCGTAACCGTTATAGCTCCGGCTAATTCCGACATTCCGTATGCAGAACAAATTTGTTTTAAAGCAAAACCACAGCGCTGGAATTTATTCACAAAAGCAGTTAGAGTCTGCTGCTGCACCACATCACCACCATTAACAGCAACTCGCCAATGGCTCAGATCAAGACCCGTAAGCTCTGACTCATTAATATGCCGTACACAAACATCATAACCAAAATTAGGACAACCACCATGTGAAGCCTGATAGGTTGAAATTGCAGCCAACCACACTATTGGTTTATTAATGAAGGCCGCCGGAGGCATAATAATCGCGCGCGTACCATGGTACAGTGGAACTAAAATGCCGCAAACTAACCCATAGACATGCGTATGTGGTGCCCAGTTTAACGTAGTGCTCTTGGAAGTATAGTGCCAAGCTTTAATTGTTTCTTTCAGGCTATGTTGTAAATTTTCATGACTGATGATCGCTGCTTTAGGCGCTGAAGTTGAGCCCGAAGTATATTGCAAATAAGCTATAGCATCCTTGCGCAGTGCAGCTAGCCGATAATTGGCAACTGTTGCCAAATCAATAGTCTCTATAGCCAAGACAGGAATTTTTTTCGTAAGAACTGCGTCTATATTCATCTGATACAGTGAAGTTGTCATCACTGCGGCAATATCAGCATCCTGAGCAATACTGCTAATTAAAGCCTGGTGTTTGCCAAATTCATCTACTTTAGGGCAAGGTACCGGCACCGCAACGGCTCCTGCATACCAACAGCCTATTAAACTGACAACAAAATCGATACCCGTAGGATAAAGAAGCAATATACGCTGGTCGATCAGGTTATGTGTTTGCAACCAAGCGGCAATGGCGCGCGCCTGTTGATCTAGCTCATAATAAGAACAACGCGCCGTCTCTTGCTCGCCATCTTCCAAATAGAGAACCGCTTCTTGATGAGGATTTTTTTGTGCCCTACGCTGGAGCACATTAACAATATGATGCATGAGCAACGTCCATTTGCTGAGCAGGTTATTTTAAAATTTTCATCATGCTATCAATACTATTTAATAAAGTCATCTCATTTTTTGTAATAATTTTTGTGGATTAAAAATCTATTCGTGATAAATTATGATCCCAAAAAGGAGTTAAAAAAGAATGGAATGTTTTGAGTCAATTAGTACCCCCAGAGCAGCAAACGCTACTGCAAATAAAATCCTGATTACTATTGGTAAGGGTTGCCGGTTAACCATTGCCACATCACAGGCATTGAGCAAATATTCATCCGCTGTTGCCATACCCCAGCAGGCAATGGAAGCTGTTGAGGCTGCCTATCAGTTTTTAAAAGTTCATGTCGATTCACGAGTTCCCATTTATGGTATTAATACCAACTTTGGTGACCAAGTACGTTATATCGATACGGCAATCAAAGAAACTGAAGCGCTTGACTATTATGATTCGATTAACACGCGGCAAGAAAACATTATTCGTTCACTTTCTTGTGGTTTGGGACCTGTTGTTTCCCCACAGATTGTCCGAATGACCATGCTCTTACGTGCCCATTGCCTAGCACAAGGGTATTCGGGTATTCATCCTGAGTTAGTGAACTCACTACTTGACTTTCTCAACGCCGGCATTACCCCTGTGGTACGTTGTTATGGCTCCATTGGCGCCAGTGGCGATTTGATTCCTTTAGCGATGATTGCCGCAGCACTTATAGGTGAGCAAGTTGCAGTAACTTATCAAGATAAAGTGATGATGGCTCCTGAAGCCATACAACGAGCTGGCCTTAAACCCTATAAGCCCGTCATGCGAGATGGGCTGGCACTCATTAATGGCACCTCATTTATGACCGCGATAACCAGTCTGGCTATTTATGATTTGCAACGATTATTCAAGCAAATGCTTGCAGCAATCGCGATGACCTTAGAGTCATTATTGGTGATCAGTAGCGCCTATCATCCTATGGTTCATCAAGTGAAACAGCAACTCGGTGAAAACAGCATTAATCAATTTTTTATCGATTTTTGGCAAGGAAGCCAATTACTAACGGATTTAGATGAATTGCGCACTACAGATTGCAACCACAAACCAGTGCAAGATTACTATTCCATTCGCTCAGTACCCCAAGGATTTGGCCCATTTCAAGAAAATTTGGAACGTGCGATTATTTGGGTAGAAAATGAAATGAATTCTGTCAATGACAACCCCATTATCGATGTACACGGAGAAAACATTCATCATAGTGCTAATTTTATGGGCTATTACATTACCGATGCCTGTGATATTTTAAAAATGAATATCGCACAAGCGTCAACCTGGATCCATGCTTTACTGGCGAACTTAGTTCATCCACGTAAAAATCATAACTTACCGGTAAATCTGGTACCCGATCCAAATAAACATAATGGCTTTCGCTCAATGCAACTCCTCTCAGCCGCACTTGCTGTACAAAATCGCAAGTTAGCGCAGGCACACCAAGCATTTACCTTACCTACGGAAGGCGACAATCAAGATGTGAATAGTCTGGGAACGCATGCGGGTTTTGATTTCCAAGAATCAGTGGCTAATTTAGAACGGCTAACTGCCATTTTGCTTTTAGCAGCGACGCAAGCACTCGAATTACGTGGTATTGATAAAGCCAGTAACAATGCCCAAACCATTTATCAGACCATACGTCGCCATTCCCCTGCAATTGAAACGTGCCGCCCCATGTCGGAAGAGATTGGCGGCATTATTGAGTTATTAAAGAATGGAGGCATTTAATGCTCGCGTACCTTTTTCCAGGGCAAGGCGCACAGATTAAGGGCATGGGCAAAGAATTATTTGCCCAATTTAGCGATTATACTGCTCAAGCAGACGAGCTATTAGGTTACTCTATTGAGGAATTGTGTATTGAAGATCCACAGCAGTTGCTGAATCAAACGCAATATACGCAACCGGCTCTCTATGTAGTAAATGCCTTTATGTATTTAAAAATATTGGCAGACACATCACAACAACCAGACTATGTCGCAGGGCATAGTTTAGGCGAATATAATGCATTATTTGCCGCAGGCGTTTTTGACTTTATTACGGGATTAGCACTAGTTAAAAAACGTGGGGAGTTAATGAGCCAGGCTCAAGATGGTGGAATGGCTGCTGTATTAGGGTTAAGTCAACAGGAGCTGATGCACATAATACAGACTAATAATTTATCTACAGTGACCATAGCCAATTACAACAGCTATCAACAATTAGTTATTTCTGGTCCTAAGGCCGATATAAAACGCACCCAGGAAATTTTGGCTCCTTTTCGTCATGCGACGTTTATCTCATTGTCCGTCAGTGGCGCTTTTCATTCGCCTTATATGCTCAGCGCCCAACAAGCTTTTGCTGGTTTTTTACACGATTTCGAATTTACTACCCCATGCCTACCTGTGATTGCCAATGTCGATGCATCTGCTTATCATCCTTTAGTCCTAAAAACTAATTTAATCAATCAAATAACCCATTCGGTACAATGGATACAAACCATAGAATATTTACAAAGCAAAGCAAACATCAGATTTCAAGAAGTTGGCCCGGGAAGCGTATTAACTGGTTTACTGCGTAGAATTCAAAATAAACAATAAGAAACCCTGTCCCCCCTCAAGCTAAGGAAAAAAGGTATTCTCCTAAACCGTTCGGGCTGAAGAAGCCCGAACGAATCGAAGATAGACAAGGTATAAACTTCTTAGCTTGACGACCAGGTACAACCACCTTGTTTGCAGCAACAGATAACATTAGATACAATCATTTAACAAGCAATTGAATTTACATAGAATAGTCCCAACACGACTATAAGAAAAAGGATTTTAACGTGCGCCAACTATCTCGTGTATACCTGGCTATTACCTCTTTCTGCTTCTCTTCATACACAGTAGCCTCTGATTTTAGCTTACCCTTTATTAATTCTTCAGGATTAGGGGTTGCTTATGCTGATTGGGCAAGTGCTGCTAGTGATGCAAGTACGGCTTATACTAATCCAGCAGGTTTAGTCAACTTGCCGCATCAACAAATAGTATTTAATGCTTTGGGAATCACCGGCACCACCCAATTTACGGGAACCTCTATTACGCCCCCTTATCCATTTCCGGCACCAATTATCCAATCAGGTGTTGCTCGCAGTCGGATTAATGCATTTTCGCCGTCTTTTTATTATGCCCTACCTTTGGCTAACCGCTTTAGCTTTGGTTTTCATGTTGCAGCTCCTTTTGGCTTAGGTACAAATTATAAATCCTTTCCTAGCTCCATTACTCGTTATGCCGCAACGCGCTCCGAAGTATTAGGACTCGATGTAGGCCCAAGCTTAGGTATGAAATTATCCGAACGTTTTTCAATTGGTGCAGGATTAGATGCACTGCATCTGGCATTTACCTTAAATAATATGTATGGACCACCACTTTCAATGCCGGTTGACTCACGACTCAATAATCATTTAAATGGTTGGGGATATGGTTGGAATATGGGCGCGCTATTAAAATTCAGTCCACAAACCCGGATTGGTTTTAGCTACAATTCATTGATTACTATTGAAACCAAAGGACATAGTACGATATATCAACCCAATAATCTCGCATTTAGAACCAGTGCACAACAGACCAATGCCTCATTACCTGCTCGAGCCCAATTAAGTATTCAGCATGATATTACTGAACGCTGGACAGGAATGGCCACAGTATTTTATACCAACTGGAAAACATTTAATCAGATTATCATGCAAAAAACTGAAATCCCCGGTGGCGAACTTACCTCAGTAACGATTCCCTTTAATTATCATAACTGTTTTGATTATTCGGTTGGTGCCACATTTAAGGCAACGAACAAATGGTTATTACGAGGAGGCTTACAGCTCCTAAATACCCCTTCCAATAATCAAGATCGCGGTGTTGCCGATCCCATTGGCAGTGCAACAATTCTCACTGTTGGCGCTCATTTTCAAGCAACTGAAAAATTAGGCTATGATCTAGGTGTTGGCCACTCATTCTTCAAGCAAATGCCGATTAATTTTAGCAATGCTTTAACCTCGCTCAAAGGGCATACCAATACCCAAACGACGGTGATTGGTGGACAAATTAATTGGAGTTTTGCCTAAACAAACAGCACAGTCAATGCAGTAATAGAAGGGCATACTCTAGCCATTCCATTACCAATGCCATCTTTTAAATAAATTTTGTTGGCTACATCCAAACCATTTATATTCTCCAGATAATCTTTTGATAAATAATTAAAATTATTCATCTAAAATAAGCAACCATGAATTCTACTCCATAAATTCCGCATCAATTTCTAATTAATTGAAACATAATTACGCAAATTAATACTAATATAATAGAGAGTATAATTAAAAAATAACTCAGGATCGCTTTTTATTGTATTGGGCAAAGGGATGATACATGGCCAAGTCTACTAAGACGCCTAAATTGATTAAAGCTACACAGCTTAGTTTAAGCGAGCAACATGAAATCAATCAGAAAATAGAATTTGAAACATCAAAAATGTTTCATGATCTAGTTAAACTTGGCGCATTTGCAAATATTATTGGCGCTTTACTTTATACACTCGCTATTTATAATCCTGCTCAGAAAACGCTGATTTTCACTTGGTATACTATTTTAGTTGTTATGAATGTACTCAATATCCTATGGTCTCTACGCTTTGAACACGAGGATGTTACACACGCAAAAATTCGCGAATTCCGGCAAGGCTATTTCTATATTGTCAGTTTCATATGCCTACTTTGGGGCTGTATTGGTATTTTATTTATGTCAGAGGCAACACAGTCGATGACGACCATTATTTTTTATCGGCTGTTTTAATTTGTTTTTCCTTTTCAACAGCAGTCGATTTAACCATGGGCCTGGTAAGTATTCTTTGCTTGCTAGCCCCTGCTATTTTATATCACCTTTATTTAACGATCCCTTCCGCTCCAACTATCGAGGGAGCTAGTCACCTCAATATGCCGATTATTGCTGCGTTTGTAACCCTGGGTATCTTTATGCTTATTGCCTGTTTTATTGGCAATAAAGTGATTATCAAAGTATTTCGCCTAGGCTATGAAAATGAACTGTTGTGTCAGAAATTTGAAAATATTAATACCTTGCTTGAGCAACGCGTAAAAGAACGCACAGAAGCATTAGAAACATCACTGAAATTAGTCACTTATCAAGCAACCCATGATCTATTAACTGAACTTCCTAATGAACGATTACTCTATGAACATATCACAACAGCAACGGAACGAGCAGTGAGAAATCATTATAAATTTGCGGTTGCCTGTTTTTCATTAAATGGGATGGTAAAAATTAATGACAGTATTGGCCATCAAGCAGCAACTACTATTATTAATCGTGCATCCCAACGCCTCGCTCACTTATTACAACAAAAGAAAAATTATTTCGTTTCTTTATCGCGACAGGATGTGTTTGTTATCCTTATTGAACCAATTAGCGATGTATTTGAAATAGAAAATTATGTACAAAATTTATTTGTAATACTCAATAATCCCATCTATGTTGCCAAACAATCAATTAAATTAAGCGGCAGCATCGGTGTCAGTGTCTTTCCAGACAATGGACGCGACGTAGACACATTAATTACGAATGCAGAAGCCGCAAGAGTATTAGCAACACAGCGTGGTGGTAACAGCATATGTATTTATAATATAGTGATTAACGCCGATGCAGCCAGACAACTGCGTATTGAAAATATGCTGTATCAAGCTGTTGAAAAAAATGAATTAATCTTAAATTACCAACCATTTATCGATCTTCGAACCGGTAGAGTTTGTGGTGCAGAAGCCTTAGTTCGCTGGCAGAATCCGGTATTGGGATTAGTAGCACCCATGGATTTTATTCCCATAGCAGAAATGAATGGCATGATTCTTCCTATTGGCGAGTGGGTATTACGCGCAGCATGCCAACAATTGAAAGAATGGCAAAACAGTGGATTTAATACCTTTAAAATGTCAGTTAATTTATCCGCCAAACAACTTATTCAAGAAGATCTTGTTGACTGTATTGCAGAAATTCTCGATACACTTAAATTAAACCCGCAATATCTTGAACTGGAATTAACTGAATCTAATGTCTTTAATAATGAGGCCATTCCAATTATTAACAAACTTGCTGAAATGGGCATTGCGTTCGCGATTGATGATTTTGGCACAGGATACTCAGAATTTAGTAATCTTAAATTATTTAAAGTCGATAAAATAAAAATCGATAAAATATTTGTTCAAGATCTTAACGTCAACATCGACAGCAGAAACATTGTTTGTAACACGATTGCTCTGGCAAATCGTATGCATATTGATTGTCTGGCAGAAGGCGTAGAAACTGAAGAGCAAACTCAGTTTTTAAAAGAAAATGGCTGTTATATTATGCAAGGGTATTATTTTAGCACACCGCTCAGTGCGGAAGATTTTTTCGTATTTTTAAAGAAATATGAAAACAAAAATGTCATCACTTAGCCTGAATGCCGCGGATAAACCCTCAACATTCAGACAGAGCAGATTATAAGGCGCTGCTAGACGATTGTACGCTGCTATTTCTGGGCGCTTCTTGTTGGTATTCTAGTCGCTTTTTCTGCCAGAGAGTAGGAAGCTCCGCTAGACTACTATACCTATCTCCGGTCAACGCTTTTGGAGGAGTAATCACAGGCTGGGTAGCTGGTTTAACCGAGGCTTCCGAGTTTGGTGCATGTAGTACTTTTTTAAATGTATCGGCTAATAAAGTGTTTAGCACTCTGACCTTCTCAAAGGGTAATGCTTGAGAAGTATTCACATTCATAAGGTAATGTTTTAGCTGCACCTCATCCTCTTGGTTCAACTGCTCTTGATGTTCCTGCAGCCAGGCGTTCAATTCAGCATAAGCATTCAGTTCAATTTTATTAATTACACCCACACTATTGGCCCACCACAGCGTGTTTTTTTTACCGGCTTGGCGCAAAATAAAAGTAGAGCTGATACCATGAAGAGTCAACTCGGCATTATTTTCTTTAGGATTAACAATCAACTTAAGGCGAGCAAGAGCTATTTCTTTAGCTTGTTCTTCTGAATGCACGCGCTTAACCTCTGAAGACGCGGGGTTAGCCTTTTCCTTAAACATCCCTGCTAACAATCCATCTAATTGATTCACAATGCTTGAATTAATGTTTTGGGTGGTTTTTACAGTTAATAATTGCAGTTTTAATCTTAATAAATCTTCATTATTTAATGGTGCAGAACCATTACTAAGCAAGGCGTTAATTTCAGGATAATCGTTTAACTCAACTTTATTGATTGCCCCTAAACTGTTTATCCACCACAGCGCATTTCTTTCCGCGGCATAACGTAAAACAAAAGTTGAATAAATATTTTGTGCTACCAATTCTTCATTTGTTTGTTCTGGAGCATTTAGCAAATGAACGCGAGTAAGATACTGATCTTTTGCTTTAATGCACTCAGCCTTTATTGGCTTTAAGTGGATGGGGTGTAATCCTTTAATATCTTGAATATTTTTAGTTGTAAGGTTTTGATAAAGCTCATCGGTTAACTCTAAGGAGTAAATGCTACCGACACTATCCACCAATGAAAGTTGCCAATTACCATCGTTTACTAAACAGAAAACAATTTTATCTTTTTTACTTAGTGCTTCTGCTTGTGCCATCTTCAGATCATTAAAAATTAACACTTCGTTACTGCGTTGCTGTGAATTTTGGCTGATGGCAGCTATTTCTGCATCGTGCTTTTTTCGATACCGCTTCCCAAGCTTATATTCATTAATCAACGTATCAATTTTAACAAAAATCTCATCTCTAAGCGTATGCACTAATAAAAGCAATTGATCTCCTTCTAATGACTTATAATCAGGTATTGTTTTAATTAGTTCATAAAACAAATAATAATTATACGAGGTTTTTTCCCATGAACCTTCCCTAATAAGTTCTTTAAAACAGTTTAGATGCATATAATAGTCATCGTTTTTTTTCATCGCGCCGATTGAATCATTAATTTGGGTAATTCGAGTACGAGTGAACCGATATATCCAACCGAGTACCCAAGAGTCAACCGGTTCTTTGTAGAACCTTTGTGCGTTTTTAGCAATTAAAGTCATTCTCTTAATCCCTTCTGCTGACATATCGGTAATAATATTCTGTATTTTTTCAATAAACTCAACGGGGATAGTGAGTGGGGATTTTTCGTGTTTTGCACTAGTCATAATGAAACTCCATTTCATAAAATAAAATTTATCATTGCATTACTATTAATTTTAAACAAGTAGAAACTTATTGAGCTAAAGTGCACGCCCAAAAGACGCATAAACATGGATAGATAGAAGCCACTTTGCTAAGGTGATTTCAAAGTGACTCATTTAGTATAGTACTGATCAAATACTTTTATTTTTTTCGCCACTTTTTATTTTTCAGAGACCTAAATGACTCATTAAGATAGATTTTTGACGCTTAAAAGGCTTGCAAATTTAAAGCAAAACGATAACATGACTCAATAAAAAAATAATAACAAAGGGACGTCATGAAATTTGCACTATTTTCTACTGCTTTATTAGCTTCCAGCATTGCATCTGCGTCAACGGCGATTGATGGATGGTACCTTAGCGCTTTTGGTGGTTATTCCCACATATCATCAAATATCAGTACTAATCGCTTCGGAACATTCTACTCGGATGCACGATATCACGACGGTTATAATGCAGGCGGTCGTATAGGATTCCAAAGCAATCCCATTCGTTATGAGTTTGAATACACCTACATCAATGCTAAAGCAGAGCATTTTTATATAAATCACATTGACCAGCTCAATGTTGAAGGCCATGCCTTAGCCAATCTTATTATGGCAAATCTTTATTATGACTTCCCAGAAATGTTGGATGCTATTGCACCGTTTGTAGGCATTGGCATTGGATATGCGTTCATGGAAACCAAATTGGAAGGCAATGGTCCTTTTTACGCGACCCTATTTAAAGAATCAGGCAACGCCTTTGCGTATCAAGGAACGGTAGGATTGACTTACAATTTCTCAGAAAACTACGCCATCAATGCGGCTTATCGTTATACAGCAACTGCCAATAGCGGTCATTTTGGCAAATCATTCCAGGCACAAATGGGTAATGCGGGCGTTATATATCGTTTTGATAACGGTAATTATAAATAAGATGGGTAGCTGGCACCGTCAACTTAACTAGTAATACTGCCAAGAAAGAGCTGAATGCAAATTTTAGGCGTAACGAATTTCGGTTGCAGCATCTTGCCAAACGTCTTTAGCCATTAAGAATTGAATTCGCTGTTGTGCTGCCGAATTAGTGTATCGCCCGACCGTCAAGGCGAAGAGATTTCTGGTTTTTCCCATCAAAGCCAGGACGTTTTGGGTACTAGCAGACGATTTGAAGCGAATAAGGCATTTCTCTTTTTTGCGTGTGGGGTGATGAGCATTTTCTGCCCGATTATTGAGTCCTTTATGCGATGCTTCGTGTCTTTACTCATCGGATGAATGGGCTTCGTGTCGCCGCTTAGTTTGTCGGTTACGATTATGCATAGCTTGAGATAAGCATTTACATGTCTTTAAAGTGAGCTATGCACCATTGACGCACCGGTCATAACTTACTTCAATACCGCGATATACGAAGCGCTCCGATACGTCTCGATAACTGTCATTAAACAATGATAACTCCATACCGCTATACTGATTTAGCTCTACAGGGTAACGATATCTTTTTGCCTTCCGTTCCAACATTGCTTATCCCGATAAATAAATATCAGTTTAGCTCAAAGTTAACTTGACGATGCAGTACATAGGTTACGAGAAAATTCTATTATTGGCATCACTTATTTTTCGGGAGGATTAGCAATGAACATCAACTTACTTGCCCATTATATAGACTTAGTGAAACTTTACTTGGAAAAATAGACTTCTTTAAATTATACTGCGCCAATAATGCTCCGGATATTGCCATAATGCTTAATATAAAGATTATCGGTATAGGGAGGTACCTCCCTTATACTAAAGTTTCATCTGTAGAGTTAGACTCTAAACTTGGTTTACCCCTTGGAAGTATCGAAAAAAAATCAGGCCTGATTTCTCGTCATTTTGCATTAGCACAAGAAACAACCTCTTACATGGGAGCACAAGCAGCCCTTGAAGCCCTAAAAAACGCCGAACTTGAGCTAACCGATATTGATGTTATTATCGGCGCATGCGGTGCTGGCGAGCAACCAATTCCTTGTACAGCAGCACTTATTCAAAAACAATTAGGCCTAGAAACCTCTGGCATTGCATGCTTTGATATTAACAGTACTTGTCTCAGTTTTTTAACAGCACTAGACACCATATCTTATCTAATTGATGGAGGGCGATTTAAACGTGCTCTTATCGTTTCTAGCGATATTCCATCCGCCGGGATTAATTGGCAAGACTTGGAAACATGCAGTATTTTTGGTGATGGCGCAGCAGCGTGTATAGTCGAAAAAAGTGATAGTAGCAGTCGAATTTTAAACTCCTATATGGAAACTCACAGCATAGGTTCTAGCTTTTGCCAGGTAGAAGCAGGTGGAACGCGTATCCCCCCATCGCAATCCTTTGATCATCAACGTTATGGCTTATTTTCTATGGATGGCAAGAAGGTATTTAAACTTGCAAAACGGCTAATTATCCATACAAAAGAGATCGTATTTAATAATACAGGGCTAACCCTTGAGGACATTGACTGGTTTGTACCGCATCAGGCAAGCTTACTGGCAATGCATCATATGAGAAAATGCCTAAAGATTCCGCAAGAGAAGTTTGTTGATATTTATGCGACGCATGGTAACCAAATGGCTGCCTCAATTCCCACAGCATTATATGATATTATAGAAAATAAAAAATTAAAGCGCGGACAATTGATTTATTTTCTTGGCACGGGCGCGGGCATTTCATCTGGCGGCATGATTCTGGAATATTAACATGATTTCTATCGTCACAGGAGCAACGGGTTGTCTGGGTTTAAACTTAACCAAGCGTCTGATTTCTGCAGGACATGAAGTGATTGCATTGGGTCGTAATAAACACCTCGGTAAAGTTGTCTCTCAACTGGGCGCTAATTTTGTTGTATTAGACTTACAAGAACAAACGCGTTTAAAAACAATAACTCAAAAAGCCGATTTTATCTTTCATTGCGCAGCACTTTCTAGCCCCTGGGGCCGCTATAATGATTTTTATCAAGCGAATGTTCTCGGTACACAAAACATTATAGAGGCAACTCCCTCTCATACTCGACTTATCCATGTGTCATCACCAAGCATCTATTTTGACTTCACCGAGAAACACGATATTAAGGAAGACTCCCCCCTACCAACAAAAACCGCAAATCATTATATTAAAACGAAGCTAATGGCAGAACAGTTGATAGAAAAAGCGTTTAAAGAAAAAAATCTAAACGTCGTTGTGCTACGTCCTCGAGCAATTTTTGGCCCTTATGACCGAAGCATTATTCCTCGGTTGTTACAGACTGAAAAAAACGGTCTTTTGCCGGTTATTGGCTCTGGAGAAAATCTTATTGATATTACTTATGTTGATAATGTAGTCGAAAGCTTACTATTAGCCGCATCAGCAAACGATTCAGTACGTGGAAAAAAATACAATATTACTAATGACGATCCCAAAACCTTAAAAAATATTTTATCCATGATTTTCAGAGCATTAGACAAGCCTCTTAAAATGAAGCATATCTCTTACTCGACTGTTAATGCTTTGGCTTTCTGTCTAGAAAAAATATACAGCACCGTGCTTTTTAATAAAGAGCCGCCTGTTACTCGTTATAGTGCTGGGGTACTAGCATTAGGGCAAACTTTAAATATTGATGCCGCCAAACGAGATTTGCATTACAAACCAATCAAAAGCATTGAGCAAGGCATGAACGAATATGCCGCATGGTATAAATCACTATGATAACCTATCAATTATTTGAAGCGGGCTTTTGTCGCCATTGTGAACGAATGACCTTAAAAAACGGGCATTTTAAACAACGAGAATACCCGTCAATCTGTGCCTTGATAAAGCACGAAAGGAAAGGATATATCCTTTTTGACACAGGCTATACTGATCGCTTTCTTCAGTTAACTCAAAAATTCCCGCAATCACTGTACCGTCATTTAACCCCCCTCATCTTAAAAAAGTCTCTCAAAACGCAACTTTTAGAAAAGGGCATACAACCAACTGACATCAATTACATTGTAATTTCCCATTTTCATGCGGATCACATTGGAGGTTTGCACGACTTCCCTAATGCACAATTTATCTGTCATCGGCAAGCTATCGATACCATTAAACATAAAGGTAGATTAAAAGCATTGCTTAAAGGCTTCCTACCTGGATTAGTACCTAGCGATTTCAACGAACGCACTATTTTACTTGATAACAACCTAATAAAACTGGGGGAAAATCTCAGCCCATTTTCACAAGGCTATGATTTATTTGGTGATCAACAACTTATTTTAATTCCCCTACCCGGCCATGCTAAAGGGCACATCGGCTTATATTTTAAAGTTGATAAAGAGATTTTTTTAATTGGTGACAGTTGCTGGCATCAAGAAACTTTTAAAGAGCTTGTTTATCCTAGCAACCTTACTTACTTTATTCATGACAACAAAAATGATTATATCCAAACCATAAAAAATCTTCATGCGCTCTATAAACACAACAAAAATATTGAGATTATTCCCTCACATTGTGAACATATTCGTAAGCAAATCAGAGAAGAAAAATTATGATTGTTCGCATCCTTTATTACTACTACAAAGCTATTTTTTTAGCGCATCACATCAAAACTCGCGAAAGATTAGCCGATTATCAAAACCAGCAATTCAAGAAACTAGTCAAAAACTCCCTTGCTCAATCACCTTTTTATCAAAGCTACTTAGACAAGCCATTTTATGAGTGGCCAATTATTAACAAAAGTATAATGATGGAGCATTTTGATGACATAAATACTGCAAAAATAAAAAAAGAAGTTGCGTTAAAAATTGCT
>NZ_JH413804.1:17564-24501 GCF_000162755.2 Legionella drancourtii LLAP12 | reverse complement strand
CTGCCTTGAGGGAGTTTTTTTTCATTACCTCAAGGTTTGTATTAGAAATAATTGTATTCATAATTTTTATTATATTAGAATATACTAATATTTTACAATGAGAAATCCATTAATATTTATTTGTTTTGATTTGTGTATTTTACCTTAGATTGCTCAGATCACTCTCTTCAGCTATAGTTAAATCCTTAATGCGATAAGTGGTGGCTATGGATAATTTTTGGTTCCTGATGCAAGAAAAGAGCACCAGAATTAATCAAATTAGTGACTAGATGAGAGCTAATACTATGAGTGATACAATGTATATTGTTTGCCCGCACTGTAATACCATCAACCGACTACTAGCGACACGTTTGATAGAACATCCCAATTGTGGAAAATGTCAAAAAGCACTTTTTTATGGAAAACCAATCACATTGAACCAGGCGCTTTTCGAGCGTCACATCAATCATAATGACATCCCTGTATTGGTTGATTTCTGGGCCCAATGGTGCGGCCCTTGCAAAATAATGGTCCCCCACTTCGAATCTGCAGCAGCTTTTCTTGAGCCGAGAGTTCGATTAATCAAGATTAATATTGAAACTGAACAAGCTTTAGCCTCACGTTACAACATTCAAAGCATCCCAACCCTGATGCTTTTTCTTCACGGAAAAGAAATTGCCAAAAGTGCCGGAGCGATGGGAACACAAGAGTTGATTCGATGGGTAAATCAGAATCTGGACTGATTTTATGATTTATTTCAACGTGGATTTACGCAATTTTGCGTGAGAGATACCAATATGACTATGGAGAGAAACAATTATGTATTATTTCAATGTTAAACGACATGACTCATTTACAAATGTCATTGCAGAAGTAACGGAATCATTAAAAACTGAAGGATTTGGAATTTTAACTGAAATTGACGTGCAAGCAACACTGAAAAAAAAATTAGGCATTGAAAGAAAACCATACATTATTCTCGGTGCCTGCAACCCTCAATTAGCACATCGAGCGTTAGAAATAGATCCAAATATCGGGTTGTTATTACCTTGCAATGTTGTTGTTAGTGAGGAAAGTGATGGTAGCGTGCTTGTTTCTTTTATGGATCCACTTGCTGTCATGGGCCTTGTTAACAAACCGGAAATATTAGAAATAGCGCAGGATGCTTACGATCGGCTAAAGCGCATCCAGACAAAATTAAGTTAAGTTGCTTTCAAGGATAACGAGGGAGTTAGCTATATTGCCAACTCCCTGGTAAACAGCATCATCCTACGTCAATTATTACTTTTAGCGCATGGGTATTAGCTGCATTTTCGAACGTTTCATAAGCATCCATAATATCTTTAAATTTAAAATGGTGGCTAATCAATAAGCTAGGATTAATTTTTTTTGTCACATACTGTTTTGAGTAACATGGGTGTAGTGACTGTATCAACAAGTCGGGTGGTAATCGCGATATTTTGAGACCACAATCGCTCTAAATGTAAATCTACTTTCGCACCATGGACACCAATATTAGCAATAGTACCACCTGGCGCCACAATGTCCTGACAGATAAGAAATGTATTAGCTATCCCAACTGCTTCAATAGCCGTGTCTACTCCACGCCCATCCGTCATTTTCATTACTTTTTCTGCAGTTTTGCCATCTTGGCTATTAATTGTGGTTGTCGCTCCAAATCGTTTTGCTATTTCCAGACGGTTATTATCTAAATCAATCATTATAATTTCAGCCGGAGAGTAAAACTGGGCAGTAAGAAGAGCAGCCAAGCCAATAGGCCCTGCCACTACAATTGCTACCGTATTACCTGGTTGTATTTTGCCGTTGAGTACGCCACATTCAAAACCTGTAGGTAAAATATCACTCAGCATTACCAGAGCTTCTTTATCTACTCCTTTAGGAATTTTATAAAGACTGGTGTCTGCAAAGGGTATTCGAACATACTCAGCTTGTGTACCGTCAATTGAGTTACCAAGGATCCAACCACCGCTTATACAGTGTGAGAACATTCCTTTGCGACAATAATTACACTTGCTGCAGGATGTGATACAAGAAATAAGAACATGATCTCCTTTCTTAAATCCTGTTACCCCTGAACCAATTTGATCGACCACGCCTATACCTTCATGACCAAGAGTTCGGCCAGATTGGCATGTTAATACATCTCCTTTAAGAATATGAAGATCAGTGCCGCAAATTGTAGTCTTGTAATCTTAATCACCGCGTCTGTTGAATCTATTATTTCGGGAACAGGACGATCTTCTAAAGATTTTTTCCCTGGTCCTTGGTATATGAGTGCTTTCATCGCGATGCTCCTTAAGATCATTTGGATTGGTTTTCAACCAGCTTTGTTGTAATAATAATTTTGGACGTTAATGTTCGATGCACTGGACATTTATTGGCTATTTCTACTAGTTGAGTACGTTGTTCTTGAGTCAGTGTTCCTTCTAGCTCAATTAAACGCTCAATATGATCGATTTTTGAATTATTGTTTTCACACCCAATACAATCCTCAACATGAATTTTTTCATGTTTTAACCTCACAATAACTTGTTCCAGGGGAAATTTCTTAAGTTTTGCGTACATACGTAATGTCATCGAAGTACATGAGCCTAGTGCAGCAAGTAAAAAATCATAGGGTGAGGGACCAGTATCTTTTCCACCATTTATAATAGGCTCATCAGCTGTTAAAACATGATTTCCTATAATAATTTTCTGTGTAAACTGACCATCTCCTGTTTCAGAGACAACCGTTTCCTGGGGGATGTTCATTCTACTAATCTCCTTACAGTAAGTTCAGGATCTACCTGAGTAAGCAGGAGTTATATGAATTAATGTTTGTAACGGATTTTTCATAAGCCCCCCCTTTATTTTATTATCTTCCATAAACCTTAATATTAGCAGAAATTAATGGGGTAATTTTGAGCCTCCCGGTTTCAACAAAAACGACTGTTGAGCAGTCGCTAAGTAATTTCAATATTAGATTAGAGTCATTGCTTTAAAGTTGCTCCTAAAAACCAGCGTTTTCTCAACCAAAATGCAACATTCACAAGTAAAATAAGAACTGGTACTTCTACAAGAGGCCCAATGACCGTTGTAAAGGCAATGGCAGAATTAAGTCCAAAGGTAGCAATTGCAACAGCAATAGCCAATTCAAAATTATTACTGGCTGCAGTAAATGATGCTGCCGTTGTCTTTCCATAACTGGCACCAATAAGCTTTCCCATCGCAAAACTGACAAAAAACATCACCACAAAATAAATGGCCAAAGGAATGGCAATACGAATGACATCTACTGGAAGTTGCAACACCATAGCACCTTTTAAAGAAAACATCGCAAGAATCGTAAAAAGTAGGGCAATCAAGGTAATGGGAGAAATTTTTGGTAAAAAAATGGTTTCATACCAGGTTAACCCTTTTCGCTTTATCAATACAATACGAGTCAGAAACCCTGCGAAAAAGGGTATACCCAAATAAATAAAGACGCTTTCGGCAATCGTCATAAAATTGATGTGAACTACTTGCCCACTCATACCAACCAGAGGTGGCAAGACTGTTAGAAAAAACCAGGCATAAACACTGAAGAAAAGCAGTTGAAAAATACTGTTAAATGCCACTAAGGCCGCAACATACTGATTATCCCCTTCTGCCAGCTGATTCCAGACAATCACCATGGCAATACAGCGTGCTAAGCCAATAAGAATAAGCCCAGTCATGTATTCGGGATATCCATGTAAAAACAAAACAGCAAGACCAAACATGAGAAATGGACCAATAAGCCAGTTTTGAATCAAGGACAACAGGAGAATTCGCCAGTCTTTGAATATCAGTGGTAATTCTTCATATTTTACCCTGGCCAATGGGGGGTACATCATTAAAATCAGACCAATTGCAATAGGGATATTCGTGGAGCCAATAGATAGGGAGTTTAAAAATTGCGGTGCGGTAGGAAAGAATGATCCGATAACGACACCTGCAGTCATCGTCATGAAAATCCATAAGGTTAAAAATCTATCTAAAAATGAAAGGCGACGTGTGCTGCGTGTGGGCATGGCAACAACTCCTGTTCAATTCGTAGCTTAAGTTGATTAAATACTTCGATTCCATACAGCTCAAATTTTAAAAAAGGAGTGACTCGTTCAATACCTTTAATCATACAAGCAGAAACTGCAGCTAATAGAAGTTCTGCTGGGTTAAATGCATCTGGGTTTCCTTTTAAGTTGGTATCGAGACTAATCGATGCATTTTTGTAGTACGCACTACTCCCCTCAAAGTTTACGCGCTTGGATACTACATAAAAGACCATCTTTTTGGTTATTTCTGACATAATTTTCCCTATATGTTAATCACTTTCAGATGGATACTTTCCATCTTGCTTTTTCCATCATCATACTTAAATCATAGACTAACTTGTTGGGTCGATGACTGCTCTCAAAAATGACTATTAAAATTGCACGAGTGTTGAAAAATTAAGGTTCAAGAACCTTTCCAACATAACTTCGCTCAAATTCTAAAATTGATTTGCGCTTGTGAGCATTATTAGATTTCTGCTTTTCTTGCCATATTGCACTAACATCTCCTCCACAGTAATCAGTAAGCTTTGTTTTTTCACAATATGTATCGTGAATCGCTATGAGGTTAGTTACGTCATACACTTTAGCATCAACGATTATCCAACAATTTTTAACATTATTATGCGATTTAATTTCCTGCGGTGTAATAAGCCTTTCTGCTGCAATAACCTGTTGCCAGGTTAATACGCATAGAAAAAAAATAATGACCAAAATTTTATGTTCATAGTAAACCCTCCAGTTCAATATTTTGACTTTTTACTCCACGAGATATTAATACTGATTTAAGACTATTCTGAAAACCTGGATGCCCACAGATGCGAACCTGTTCAAAAATTTGGTTGTCAAATACCATATTTTGGAATTCAATGACGAATTGTTGTCCAGTACCTATATAAGGTTTCCATGTAAAATAAGAAATCTCCTCCATGAGGAAGTTTAGTTCATCGCTGAAAAATATATTTTTTTCTGAAATATCACAGCAAATAAAATGAATTTTTTTCTGCTGGGAAAGAGGAAACGAACGTATAGCAGCAAGGAATATAGCTGCACCTATACCGTTGGAAATCCACAGTTGTGCTTGATCTTTTTTCCAAAATGAAGTACCAAATGGTGCTAAAATACGAACGGGGGTTGTAAGAGAAATAGTGTTCAGGCGATCCGTATCCCTTCCTCGTGCTTTAATAAAAAGTTCAATATAAGGTTCTGTTGGCCTGGAGATAATAGTAAAGGGATGCCAAATTCTAGAAAATCCAAATGATACAAACTTAAGGTAAATAAATTGCCCTGGGGTGTAGTGAACAGACCGTGCTATCCCTTGTTCACTTGGCTGAAGTTGGATAAGAAAAAGATTTGGACGTGGTTCTGAAATTTTGGTAATTTGGTATTTTTTACCCCAGAAGGAGCTTGCGGGCAGGATGACAGCTGACAAGATAGACATCGATCCCAGCAGCAGAATGAATAGAAAGATTATCCATTCTACAGAATTCTTGGGTTCAAATAGCAAGAAGGTATGAAGCAGTGCTGAAATGAGGGAAACACTAGTTAAAAGATGTGTTACTCGCCATTTCCTATAAGAAATTTGCGTAAGAAAAAAAGCAAAGGGGAGAGTTAGAATAATTCCGGTAAGCGATATCCAGCCAGACAGAAGCATCGTATCGCTCCACTCAAAAAGTAACGATAAATGCCCCCTATAACGCCAGCTCAATAGGCCTAAATGCCAAAGCATGGCAGCAATGCTGATTAGAGCAACTAAGTGATGCCAACGCAATTGACGTTTGAGACCACCGAATAACCAGTTTAAAAGTGGAACTCTGCTAGCCAAATAAAATGACGCTATTAAAAAAGCCAATGAGAACCATCCACTCAATTGAGTCATTTCATTAATCATCCTCATTGTTTTTTAATAAAGAAACTGTATTTGTCTAATAAGCTAAAGGCTAATTTGGTAAGTGTAACTTTGATGTTGATATTCATCAAGGAACGTATTTTACGATTTTACCTTAATGGCACATCCACCGATATTGACCATATATTTTAGAAGTTTGTCAGCATAATGCTCAACATCATAGTCACGTTCAGAGGGATTCTTTACATATTGTTTTTTTCATCATACTAAAGTTTTCTTTAAATCAGCGTACCGTTAAATGTTCCAATGGCAGTACGGGTGGGCGAGCATATAAAAATGTCTGTGGTCATGACTTTTCCTTATCTTGATTACTCTGATGCTATTACTTGAAGATGGCAACTACCTATTAATTGAATGAAGGATATATCGTTCGTTATTTATGTGTAGTAAATGTCGCTTTGAAATCCATTTTTAACAGGCAAGAAAAATATGGTAGGCATGGAGAAAAAATATTGATAATTTTGGATTCAATTAAGAGGAGTATCCCTGTGCCCTAATTTATATCATTACCAATAACCGCTTCCGCACTTAACATGATAATCTGAATTTCCTCAGTGATTTCTTCTTGACGGAGTAAATTGAGATATCCTTTCAATGTATTTTGTTTACTGTCTAGTCGATCTAACGAATTACTCAAGTGAAAAAACCTTTGATGATTTTCAGCATAAAATGATTTATAAAAAATGGAATGAAACATTGCAAATAAATAATTATCAACAAACTCAGCTAAAAAAAGATCATGAGGTAAAGTTAAAATTGGAGGGACTGAAAAATGCACTTCTTTATTTAAGCCAAATTCTTTAAATGGTTGTAACATTTTAGTTTGAATTTGATTTTGTTCTTCTTCATTGAAGATTATTCTCCATTGCCAAGAATGTAAGTCTATATGCCGTTGAGATGAGACGTCCTCTAGGGTGTGTTGACATTTTGTCGTTAACATATTGAAAAATATGAGCAAACTCGTAGACTTCAAGGTTCT
>NZ_JH413804.1:11600-17161 GCF_000162755.2 Legionella drancourtii LLAP12 | reverse complement strand
ATGGTTTGCGCACTTTTATGGTTGCCTATGTGAAATGTCAACAGACCCTAATGATTGTAAAATTTTTAAAATTACGGTTGGAATTTCTTCAAGGGCATTAGGCCCATCCAAAGTTGCCATTACACGAGAATCATTAGCCAATTTTAATGCTAATTTACGACCTACACTAATTAATGCCGGGTTAAAATCGGTAGATTGTTCTTTAAGTTTTGCTAACTGATTAACCACATAATCATTAAATCCACCACAAAATCCACGTTCCGAACCAATTAAAATATAAATAACCGGGGTAGCATCTATTTTAGGCCGTGGAAAAATAGGAAAAAAACTTAAAAAATCACTACTCACTTCTTGGATGGTTTTCATTACTCTCTCCTGCATCAACAGAAATTTAGTGGTTTTATTCATTTCAATAGAGCAAAGATTTTTCATGGCTGTCATGATGTTACCAATTTCTTCTAAAGTATGAAGATGCTCTTTCAGTTGGCTTCGTTTAGTCATGGCAGTCTTCCGAGGGGTCAAGGAGATAGGTTACAAGTGTAACTAAAATCAAGTATAGCATTATAAATCTAGCCATCCTTTTACAGCATTGCTCCACTCTTCTCGTGGACTCGCTAATGATAAGCTGCTCCTTTTGATCTCTTGTGAAATTTTTATAAGCACATGTGGGATATCTTCAAATTTCACGCACTCAAATAAACCATCGTTATAGGCAATAAGCCATGCCTGTTGGAATTCGATAGGCAGAGGAGAAAGTCTGTCTTGTTTTAATATTTCTCTTAAAATGCGCCCACTTTGAATTTGTGTTTGCATTTTAGGATCAAGTTTTGCGCCAAAACGTGTGAAAATTTCCAGCTCTAGAAACTGCATATAATCCAGTTTCATTCTACCTGCTTCTCTTTTAATTTGTGGATTCTGAGCTTTACCCCCCACTCGAGAAACTGATTTTGTTATATCAATTGCCGGAAGAAATCCAGAAGAGAACAATTTTTCATCAAAAAATATTTGTCCATCGGTTATCGATATGAGGTTTGTAGGAATATAAGTAGCAATTTCACCTTCTTTTGTTTCAATAATAGGAAGTGCTGTCATACTCCCTCCACCCATTTCACAAGACAGGCAAGTAGACCTTTCCAATAAACGTGAATGAAGATAAAAGATATCGGCTGGAAATGCTTCGCGTCCAGGGGGTCTACGCAATAAAAGAGAGAGCTCGCGATAACTGTTTGCATGGGCACTCAAATCATCATATACAACCAAGGTATCAAATCCGTTTTTCATCCAATATTCTGCAATAGCGCACCCTGCGAACGGGGCAAGGTAAAGTAATCCTGGTAATGCTGTCGCTTGTGCAACAACTATGGTGGTGTATTCTAAAGCATTAGCTTCTTTTAATAATTGAATAGTATTACTAACTGTAGAGCGTTTTTGGCCGATTAAGACATAAACACATCGAACATTTTTGTCTTTTTGATTAATAATCACATCAATGACCAAGGAGCTTTTGCCAAGTCCGTTATCCCCTATAATTAATTCCCTTTGCCCCTTTCCAATAGGAATTAAATTATCGATGATTTTGTTCCCTGTATAAAAAGGACGGTTAACAAAATCGCGACTCACAATAGGAGGTGATAAAATGTCCAATAAACCATGTTCATCACATTGAGGAGGCACACCTTCATCTAACGGGTATCCTAGAGGATCAATCACCCTACCAAGAAGGTTGTCGCCTACTGGAATGCTTAATAATCGCTTAAGATGACCAATAGGCGTTCCTGACTTTAATTTCTTTGTTTGGACCAACATGATTGCGCCAACAAGAGATTCAGTGAGATGAAAAACCATCGCGATACAACACCCATCAACTGTAATAAGAATCTCATCAATAGCAGCTGTTGGTAGCCCTTTGATCCAGATAATACCATCTCCTACAGAGACCACTTGTCCTTGTTCAGACACCCTGACTTGAAATGCATAATTATCAATTCGCAATTGCTGCGCATCAAGAAATGAGTTTCTATTAGGCGAGTCCATTTTTTATCTCCGTAAAAAATTTTAATTCATCGCGAAGATTAGCTTGTAAAATTATTGATCCAAGTTGAATGCTCAATCCGGCAAAAAGATCTGGATTTTCAGAAAAATCAGCGCTAAGTTTCCGGTGTACTAATTTGTTAATTGCTTGTAATAAATCCTGTTGTTGATGCTTATTAATCGGATAGGCACTTTGAACAATAACTTGGTTTTGCTCAGCAAGATCAGCGATTAATTGCAATTTTTCGGCTGGGAAACTATTGAGGTCTTCTATCATTTTTTCGATGATTTTTTTTTCAAGATGCGCATCAGCGAAACTCATTAATAATTTTGCTGAGAATTTCCCCGCCAATACAAAGGATTCTTTTGCATTTTTTTCACTAATTTCAGCAAATTTATTCATGTCCCGTGATAAATAAATTTTTTGTTCCTCTTTTAGTTTTGCTTCAAAATTAGCTTTTTCTTCTAATTTCCATTGCTCCATGGTTTGTTCATATTTTTTTTTCATTTTATCTTTTTCTTGTTGCCATTCCGCAAGACGATTTTCATATTTCTTTTGTAACTCACTCGATTCAAGATTCAATTTTTCAGCGTTATCCAGTTTATCCTGGATCATTTTTTTTCGCTCATTAATAGTTTTTTGTATTGGGCTATAGAAAAAGTGTTTTAATATCCAAATTAAGACAAGAAAATTAACTATCTCTAATATTATGGATGACCAAGAGAGCTCCATTTTATTTCCTTATGGAGTAACCAGATAAGATATTAATGGATTTCTAAACAAAATAATCAAAACGATTACTAAGCAATAGATTGCTAACGATTCAATCATGGCCAAACCAATAAATAATGTTCTGGTGATTGATTTTTCTGCCTCAGGCTGTCTTGCTATGGCATCTAATGCTTGACTTATAGCGCGGCCCATGGCGATTGCAGGCCCAATTGTCCCTATAGCAATAGTTAATGCGGCGATAATTGTTGAAGCTAAACTAAACCAACTAATGCTATTCATGATAACTCTCCTTGTTTTCTCAGTTCTTGTAACTGAATGCCTCCAGCAATGTAAATTAAAGCAAGTATACCAAAAATATAGGATTGGATAATTGCTTCAATTATATGTAACATTAATATGGGTATAGGTACTAAAATTCCTGCAATCATCACTACTATAAGAGCAGTGAGCTCTAAGCTCATTATATTACCGAATAATCTGATAGCTAACGCTAAAGTTCTGGATAGTTCACTTATCAAATGAAACGGTAACATAAATGGCGTAGGACGAATATAATGTTTCAAATAGTTTTTTAATCCTTCTGCACGAACTCCAAACCAATGTACCGATATAAAAACAATAGTCGCTAGAGCAGCAGTTACTGATAAATCAGCAGTAGGCGAATGAAGTCCTGGTATAATTCCAATTAAATTGGAAATAAGGATAAAAATCCATAAAGTGGCAATAAATGGATATACAAGATCAACTTGGGTAGGCAGAACTTCTTCTACAGCATCATGCATGGTGCTAAAAACTCCCTCTAAAACTATCTGTAACCCACTTGGTTGAAGCGATAATTTACGAGTGGATAACCATGAGAAAATTAACAATGAAAGCATAATGATCCAGGTAGTCACTATACTTTGAGTGATTCCCACAGGACCTATGGTAAAGGCAATTTGAGTGAATAATTTTCCTGAATTCACAGCTACTCCTTAATAAGGAGATACACGTTAACAGCACCTACAATAACACCAAGAATTATTAGGTTTAGCGTCCACATAATAGAATATCCCTTCAATTTTTCATCTAACCAAACCCCAAGATAGGCGCCCAGAATAATAGGCAGGATAAAAACAAAGCCCAAAGTTCCAAGAAAAACAGTTTGTGCTAACAAAGTGGATTTCTCTTTTTTTGCTTTGTTAATATTATTGACATCCAATTTCACCTGTTTTTCAAGGTTCTTTTGTGGCTCTTTAAAATCCATATTTATCCTGTCGTTTTAAATCCCATAAACGTTTTAAAATTTCTTCATCCAAACGATGCAAGCTTTCTTTAATATGAAGAAGATTTTCTTCCTCAATATGTAATTCTTTTTCTATTAAAATTTGTATTGCTTGGTAATCTGCGTTGCGGAAATAATGTCGTGTAGAAATGTAAAGTTGATTATCTATAAAATAGACTACCGCGCCTGGTAAAGCTAAATATTCTTTTTCTTTATTATCATAACGAAACCATGCTAAACCAAATTTTAAGCAAGTCATCATTCGGGCATGATTCGCCAAAATACCAAATTGTCCAGAGGCATCTTCACCGACAAAGCTAACCACATTATGAATTATTTCATATTGTGTTGAACTCTGTAGATGTAAATCAAACCCATCCATTTTAAAATTTAACTCCTGTTATTCATTGCTCCTACCATATAGCATTGTTCTTCTGATAGTCCGTCGAACTCACCTTTTATAAACGACTCACAATCTGTTAATGTTTGCTCTAATGAAACAGATTTTCCTTCAATACCTGTTTGCTGTTTCGTAACATGGAAGGGTTGTGTTAAATACCGCTGTAGTTTACGCGCTCTTAAGACAACCTCTCGGTCTTTACTAGACAGCTCTTCAATCCCCATCATAGAAATAATATCTTCCAATTCTCTATATCGTGCCAAATGCTCTCGTACTGCTTGAGCAACAGAGTAATGACGCGCTCCTAAAACAACTTTATCCATAAATTTACTTTTTGACCCCAGAGGATCCACCGCAGGATAAATACCTTTTCCAGCTTGTGATCGGGAAAGCACCACAATTGAATCCAAATGAGTGATGATTCCAGTAACCGCGGGATCGCTCATGTCATCTGCTGGAACATAAACTGCTTGCACTGAAGTGACAGCTCCTTTGGAAGTAGAGGTAATTCGCTCTTCAATTTCTGCAATCTCCGTCATTAAAGTTGGTTGATATCCCACATTTGCCGGCATTCTGCCTAATAGACCTGAGATTTCACTACCTGCCTGTACAAAACGATAAATATTATCGACAAGAAAAAGAACCTCATGCGCCACTGTATCTCGCAAATATTCAGCATAAGATAGTGCTGATAAACCCGCCCTAAAACGCACCCCAGGTGATTCATCCATCTGGCCAAATACCATTAAAGTTTTATCCATAACACCAGCTGATTTCATTTCATGCCACAACTCATGTCCTTCACGTATTCGTTCCCCAATTCCTGCAAAAACGGAAATTCCTTGATGAAGTTGAATAATGGCATGCATAAATTCCATAAGGAGTATGGTCTTTCCTACACCTGCACCACCAAATAATCCGATTTTACTTCCTCGAATAAAGGGACAGAGCAAATCAATGGCTTTAATTCCTGTCTCAAGAATTCCTTGTTCTATCGTTGTCATTTCAATAGGCGAGGGTTTTGCAAAAATATCGCGATATTCATTGGTTTTTAATGGTTCTCCACCATCTAAAGGTTCACCAAAAATATTTAAGAGCCTGCCAAGACAATCCGGAGAAACAGGAATTTGCAA
>NZ_JH413804.1:0-10969 GCF_000162755.2 Legionella drancourtii LLAP12 | reverse complement strand
CAGAAGGGTTTCATAGAAAAATGAAATTGATACAAAGAAGAGCTTATGGCTTTCGTAATTTTGAAAATTATAGAACTCGTGTTAGGGTGCTCTGTTGTTAACTGGTGAGTGCCCCCGTAATTGGGAAAGACCCCGTTTTTTGAATCGACTTGATGTTGAAGCTTGCTGGGGTGTTTACTAACTCATTGATTCTATTGGTCGGGACGGAAGGATTTGAACCTTCGACCACTAGCACCCCATGATAATTCCAATCAATATCAATTACTATCAAACAACTATATTAATAAGCAAATAACCCTTATAAACACTGCGTTTTATTTATTTTGACATATCAATCGATTAAATCTATTATAATTTAAATACACAAAAAAGTGTAGCCATTGGTGTAGCCAAATCAAAAATAAAAAGAGATGTTTATGGAAAAATTTACTCATAAGAAAATCACTAGTCTGACAGCCAAAAAAGGTCGTTATCATATAACAGAGGGAAATGGATTTTGCCTTAGAGTCAGCCCTGCTGAAACCAAAACATGGTTTTATCGATATAAACATAATGGAAAAGAAAAATGGCTAACCTTAGGACACTTCCCTGCGATGGGAGTAGCTGAAGCCAGGAATCTGTTTAATGAATTATGGAATAAGAGACAAAATGGGGAAAATCCCGAAGAATACCTTAAACAAGAACCAGAATCACAAATTGATACCACTGTTGAGCAACTGGTAACAGAATGGTATTCGGGGTACATCGAAAAACATCGTGCCCACCCGCAACAAATTAAACAAATTATTTATGCCGATATTATCCCCCTGCTTGGTGATAAAAAATTGGCTAAACTCAAAACTAAAGAAATAACACTGGCACTAGATAAAATTGTTAATCGAGGCTCCCCTATTCATGCCAATAAAGTGCTTGCTGCACTCAAACAGGCTTTTAATTATGGAGAAAGCCGCGGTGATATGCTCTCAAATCCAGCTGCCAATATTCGTGCTAGAGATATTGGAGGTTTAGAAAAAGCCAGGGAACGATACTTAACACTAGAGGAAATCAAAGAGCTTTGGCACTTTTTAGATAGCGACAAAAATCATATATCAGTGCAAATCAAAAACTCACTGAAGATCATTCTTCTGACAGGCGTGCGTGGTGGAGAACTTCGTGTGGCCAAATGGTCAGAGTTTGATTTTGATAAATCTCTTTGGACAATCCCTGCCGTAAATACAAAAACAGGTACAATATTACGCGTCCATTTAACCCCATTCATGAAAAGCCTATTACTAGAATTGAAGAAAAATAATAGTAGTGAGTATGTGATTAGCGGCCTGAATGGTCTTTCTTGTTTATCAGACAAAGCAATTCCCAAAGCAGTCAATCGCATCCAGGAACGGCTCAATATTCCACAATGGACCCCTCATGATTTACGCCGGACTTTCGCAACACAACTGGGGGAAACATTAAATATTGATCCCGTTGTAATAGAGAAATGCCTAGGGCATAAAATGCCGAAAATCATGGCTACTTATAACAAAAACGAAATGCTTCCACAGAGAAAAGAAGCTCTTGAAAAATGGGCTGATTTTGTTGACAAACTTATTTTAGAACCACACAACAGAGATTATACTGCGGTTACTATAAAGGATGTAATTAATGAATATTGAGCAATTAAATAAGCTGATAAGCAAAGGTGAATCTCACCAGATTGAGTTTAAAAAATCTACAGGACAATTAAAACCCGCATTTGAATCTCTATGCGCTTTTCTCAATGAAGCAGGTGGCACCATTCTAATAGGCGTAACTGATAAAGGAAAAATCGCAGGGCAACAAGTAAATGACAAAACTCAGCAAGAAATAGCTAGAGAAATATCAAAAATTGAGCCTAAAACGTCCCTGAATGTTCACTATATTGATGTAGACGAAAATAAACAGGTTATTGTAATCAAATGCTCTGCCGGTAAGCATATCCCCTATACCTATGATGGCCGTTCTTATGAAAGAAACCAATCAACTACTGAGCGTATGTCCCAACATCGCTATGAGCAACTTATTATTCGCCGTGGGCAATTAAATCATAAATGGGATTCATATGCCGAAAATGATTTAACAATAAAAGATCTGGATCAGGAAGAAATCAGACGTACCATCGCTGCGAGCCATGGAGAGCCGAAGGCGCGGGCGAGTAGTCCCTAGTAGCCTTAGGGCCGGATGTTTTTCCGCAGGAAAAATATAAGGCCATACGATAAGGCGTCAGTCATTGTGGGAGGCAAATGCTTTGCTCGTTCAGAGCAAACATTAACGGACGCAGGACGACTAGGGCCGCCGGAGGCATACTTGTCGCGTTTGCGAGTCGATTTCAGCCATGGATGGCTGAAATCTATCACGAGCTTGGCGACACTATCGTTTAAAGAAGGTGTTGATATAAACAGAATAAGTGCTGAAGCCCTTACTTACAATATTGAGCAAGTACTTAAAAACTTCAAATTAATTGAACACGGCAAATTAACTAATGCTGCAGTGGTTCTTTATGCAAAAGATCCTAGCGCCATTTTCTCACATTGCATGATCCGATTAGCTCGGTTCAGGGGTAAAGATAGAGTCGGTGATTTTATAGATAACCTACAAGTACACGGTAATGCATTTCAATTAATTAAAGCTGCAGTTGATTTTTCAATACGTCATTTACCAATTGCCGGATATTTTGAACCAGGCAAACTACAACGTATTGATCAACCAGCAGTCCCAGCATTGGCAATACGAGAAGCACTAATTAATGCCATATGTCATAGAGACTATATGGTCGAAAATGCCACAATTTCCTTAGCTATATATGATGACCGCCTCGAAATATGGAATATTGGAGAACTACCACCTGAACTTGATATTGAAAGCTTAAAAGTCCCTCATGATTCATACCCCAGAAACCAAAAAATTGCTGACGTTTTTTACAAACGTGGATGGATCGAAAACTGGGGAACAGGTACATTAAGAATGATTGGATATTGTCAAAATAATAAAACTCCAGAACCTGAGTTTGCTCAATATAAAAGTGGTTTTGCAGTCATTTTCAGGTTTAAAGAGGCAATGAATACTGCAGTAACTAGTACACAATCCTCTGATTTTACGCCTCGTCAAATGGAAATAATTGAGATTTTGAAAACTGTTGCGGAGATGTCCCTTAAAGAAATAATGAACCACTTGGAATTAAAACCCGCAGAAAGAACGCTTCGCAACGATCTTAATTATTTGAAAAATGCTGGTGTTATTAACTCAAAAGGACAGGCAAGATTTACCACATGGTATTTTATTAAAAATTAATTTTCAGAAGATATCCGGCATATCCGGCATATCCGGCATATCCGGCATATCCGGCATATCCGGCATATCCGGCATATCCGGCAATAGATTAAGCAGTATAATCTAATATATCAATAGTAATAAAAAAGCCCCAAGTAGGGGCTTAGTACCGTGAAAAAACATGAGTCATTCCATTTGCCTCAACCGAACAATAATCATTGATAAACAGATCACGAGCAAAAGCCTCACAATCAAAATAACACATCAAATTATCCGGTATCGCATTGCTATAGCATTCTTCAAAAATATGCCAGGCAAAATCAACCTCTGAATCATAGGAACCATGATAATAATCACTTATCATGTTTTCTGCATCCTCAAGTACATACTCACCCAGAAGCGCTTCCCCTAGCTCTCCGTGTTCAGCAATAAACTCGGCATAAGCTACGATTGTTGCTATGGACTCATACTCACTGAGACGAAGACTTCCAAAGCCGTCATAATCATGTATCGCAAACTCTTCTGCATCTTCAACAGGACTATTTTCTAGCATAGCTTGGATATCGGCCATAATATCATTTTCACTTTGACGGGAGTCTATCCACTCACCATATAAGATCCCGCTGTTATAAGATGCCAAACAAGCTACATAAATTTGAGGTTTATCCATGAGGTTTTTCTCCTTAAAGTTACAAAGAGAGCAAACCCCAGCGGGAGCATGCTCCCGCATTGGGTTATGAATTAAACAGCTGCAAGCCTAATTGGACTCTTATGATTTCTAACAAACGAAATCAGCGCTTCCAACTTGCTTAAACTTAGTTCTGCCTGATTAGCATCATCCATAGTTAACTTCTGACGATAAACCTGAAGATCATTGATGCACAAAGCTAATTCAACTAACAGATGTTCAATTTCCAAAGAGTTAGGACTAATTGTTTGCATGGTATTGCTCCTTGATTTAAAGAGGATTACCTATCCCCATTGGGATAAAAAATCCCCAATGGGTTTGCAAAGCAAAATCACCGAAACGGTGGTTGATTTGCCTGATTGTTAAAGAAATTATGCTTATAGCATTCCTGGGCATAAAGCCATGAATCATATCCATGAAATTGAATCTTGAGATAAACAAGATTCAAAAAGTTTCCCGACTAAACATTCCACCATTAAATTAGGGAAGAAGATGGTGTTATCACAAGACCCGAAAAATTTAATCAGGTTTCACCAGACTCACACTGGATCATCAGTTGTGTAGCCTCGATTTTATCTGGCCTTATTGGAAAATCAATACTTTTTCTGATGCTGTTATCAAATGAATCTATTTGATATTAATTGATATTTTAACAACAACCTGCCTGTTGATTTAAATCAGCATATCAAACCATGCTTCGACAATCATAACCATTGCCAAGGTGTCCAACTCACAGTATCTTAAAAGTGCTTTTCTCAGCTCATCACGCTCAAAATCACTCATATGAGTAAATTGTAATTTGGCATAAGCAATGGTCGCAGCCCCTCCTTCCTTTAATTGATCATCTTCAAATAGCAATTCAATTTTCTCATTCGGTATTTCTTTATTGATGGGGGCAAGCAATGAATAAGGATCTTTAATTTCGTTGTGATCAAAAACAATCCATTGTTGATCTGTAAAATTTTTACTGGAGACTCCATTTTTAGATCCATAAATGGGTTTACTGTATTTCTCCTGTAAAAACTTAGAACGTTTTATGATTGTTGGAAATATTGTTTTAATAGAGTTTGACCCTTTAGTTAAAGGATCATAATAAAATCGTTTTACCAGTTCCCATAAATCAACCATGCATCGCTTTCCCTCCCATTGTTCACGACTTTTACCGGACGATTTAGTAATTGATTTTATGAATTCACATAGTTCTTTATCGGGAGGTGATTCAGACGCTTCTTCAAGTTGGCGCAAAATAAAATTGAGGTATGTATTTTCATGATTGCTGTAGCGAAAAATGGTCCCGGTATCTTTGCCTAATTCTTTTTTAAGAGCACGAACAAACTCGATAGAAGGATCTATTCCTGGCTCAGTATTTAAGTATTCACCAAAATGCTCAATATTCCCTTGCTGGTCAATAATATGATGTGAAAACTGGAATGCAACACCTTGATATGGATGCATGCCTTTTTTAAAGGGGATTGGCATCATTGCTGTTTCAAAATCAATAAAATGTAATGGGTAAGTCCATGAAGCGATTTCATCTTTCAGCCCTTGCTTGTCCAACCATACCTCATTATCAGCATTTTTAACTTTTTCTATCTGAAGCCATTGCCGCTCAGATTGAGAAAGACCTGACTTACCGTCACTTTTAGTTTGAAAATCAGACTCATCAAAATCTTTGAGCTTAATAAGTCCTACTTTTAAACAGTCATCTTTTTTGGGATAAGCCCATAGATCAAGTATGGTGTCATCATGAAAATCAGAGTCACTATACTGCAAAGCCTCAGTCCAACACTCCTTAAATCCTGATTTAAAACCACCTGCCTCATCTTGAAGTGTTCTAAATTGGCATTTAGCGCATTCCTTTTTTAGAATAGCTGGTGTTTTTTTGTCTCTGAAATAATAGTCACTGAATTCCTGGAATTGATTTTTAAAATCAATTCCTTTTTCATCGCGTTCAGTCCAAATTTTTTCAATTAGATCGTCTACATTCAGTTCTTTTAAGAGAGGGACAGATAAATCCTCCGCAGATAAAGTATCTGCTATTTTCACGCGTGGCTTTCCAGATTGATCTTTCTCCAAAATAAACTTTTGGTTCAATTCATCCGTTGGACAAAGGCTATCTTTATCAATAAGCATCAGATAGCTTGAGATTCGGTAATTTGGATAAGCGTTCTGTAATACCCATTTCTGAAAAGCAATATCTGCAATGTACGATTTCCAATCAGCATTAATTGTTCCATCTCTTTTTTCAATCTTGGTTCTTGTGTTTTTATCCATAGATTTTGCTTTTACCTCAATGAGCTTAAGGTGATTCTTCTCTTTGATTAAAATATCTGTTCGAACAAAATACCTCTTATATTGAATGGCTGCTTCAAATAATATTATGGATTCATCAAGCAGCAATTTTTGAGTAGTGGTTATTGATGATTTATTGTCATCTTCTTTAATCAGAATGCCTTGAGGGTGATAGCATCGGGCTAAAGCCTCAACTTGATACCCCCCTTCTGCAAGTGCTTTGAGAAATGCATCTTCTGTTTGTTGGTTTGCGTATTCACGTTTATCGACATAATAAAGCTTTGTGGGGCATTCGAGTGCCAACTTAAATTTAGATTTAGTTAGGTTAGAAGACATCAATATCTCTATTAGTCTATTCATATCAAAGTGTAGCAAAACAAAAGAGATAAAATTTTTAACCAATATAGGTTTTGATGATCCCTAAGCGAGAATGCCCCAATTGGCGGCTGAGTATTTCCCTCGCACTTCTATCCCATTCGCGCTCATGACCCTTGAGGTTTTTTGAAGATTTACCACCGTTTATAGGACAAATTAATCCTTTCCCATTTACATCAAAACTTTTGGTCAATTCCACGTATAGCCTCTGAGCATAGGCATGGCGCAGGCCATGACATTTGCTAAGGACCATATTTTGTGTTTGAACTTGATAATGACTAAGGTGCTGTTTGTAGGTTCGGTCTTTGGGAATCAACGAGTGTCCTGGTAACACTAACTGCATGGCTTTAGCAATCCACTGACGTTGTTCCTCATTAGTGATTTCAACAATTCGTCCGATACCCCCTTTTGTCCAGCTAGGTTTTATTTTAAGACAATCACCTTGCCAGGCATCGCTGATAATCAATTTCATTGATTCCTCCCGACGTAATCCAAAAAGCGATTGAGCTTCAAGAGATAATTGAATCATAGGATCAGTACATTTTGAAAAGTCTATCTGATGTATGGCTTTACTATGAGTAGGGATGTAGCTACGCTGTGAGATTTGATAAGCATCATTATCGGGTTTAACCAGATGGGGTTTATCTAGCAAAATGCTTAGTTTGCGTAATTTTGCCATGTAGTTTTTTATGGTTGCAGGATTTTTGCCCTGGTTTTTCCAATGCTCGACCAATATATGAATATGCTTGGGTTTGAGGCCATTAATGTGTCCTACTTGGTATCCTAATCCATGTAAGTCTTTAATGCAGCGATTTAATATATGGCGCATATCGGCTTTGCTGGCAAAGGAGTATACCTTGATACTTTTAACGCATTCATTTATTGAGAATTGGGCGCTTTTTAATTTTGATTTACTCATTTAAGTAGAGCCATAGTGTATTAGGAGATTTAATCCCCATTTCATCGCGAATGAGCCAATTCGTTTGGTAATTACCAAGAATAGGCTGCAGTTCTTTTTTTAATTGTTGAGCATAAAGGTATCGGTAGGTTTTATTAGTTGGTAATTTATAAGCACTTAGTGCCATACCCCAAAGGGTGCGAATGGTATTATAGCGATGCATATCTACCAAACTTTGACGGCCTTTGCTGTATTGAATCAATGCCTGAATAATCACGAGTTGGCTCTCGTGACGAATGGGGATTTTTCTATCCTCTGAATTAAAGGCAACTTCACGGGTGAGCAATAGTTTGTGTTCTTTGATATGTATGTCTGGTCTTATATTAATGGCTTCATTGAAGGTCAAACCGAACTGGATTTGAAAGGCCATAATAATTTGCGCGACCGGTTCATTTATATTGGTCCAAATATCGGGAGGAATTATTTTTTTTCTTTTGGAAGAATAAATTCGACCCAATCCCAAGGATTTATTATCGATTCCTTGTAATGGACAATCGATGTTGTTTAAGAAACTTCGAATCGTGGTCATGTAATCCATAATAGTAGCAGGCTTAACTTTATTGCCTTGCCAAAGCTGAATCAGATTTTGGATATGCTGAATTTTTAAAAAAGACCAAGAACTGGGGGTCTCACCAGTCATAAATAAGTCATCAATCATTTTATGAATGACGAAAGCTCGATTTTGTTTATCCTTGAAGCTGCCCCGTGTATCCGATTTTAAGTAGCGATTGGCAGATCGTCTCAAAGACTCTTTTCGCATGATATTGTTCTCTAAAAATACTTGCCCTGACTTTGGTTTAGTGTTGATCGAGCGGCTCACTCAAAAGCGATACCAGGCTTACGCCACAAGGCTCCAACTGGGGGGCAAATCAATCGTTATAAGGCAACGATATTGCCTGTTTACTGCGGTTTTTTTAGTGTTGCTCTCCTTTTTTATTTAGGTAAATGAATACGCAAAGAAGTACTCTGCGCTTAGACTGAGTCATAACAATGTGTTGTGATGACAGTAAATTTCTAAAGAAATCTACGCTGCCGAATGGCAGATATCCATGAAGGGTTTCCCGACTCAAACGTCCAGCCACTAGGTTAGGGAACAGGATGGCTTAGCATAAGACCTTAATAAGGTTTCGCCTGAACTACCCAGGCTCATCAGTTATGCTTGATTTAAAACTATCAAAATGGTGCTTGCTGGGCAAGGGGTTTTGAAAGGAAATTTTATCCTATCGGATTTGGTCCGATAGGATAAAATGGCTGAATGTGTTGATTTTACTGGGTAAAATCAAGGCTGTTGTTCTGCGTCACTGCTGATAGATTGCAGTGACGCAGATTACAATATTATTTTTTTACTCAGAGTTTCCTTAGTGAGTCATATGAAGTATTGGGGGTTTAACATCTTGATAATTCATAATCGTCATCATGCCCGTTTCTTGATGATACAGCATATGGCAATGCATCATCCAATTACCAGGATTATCAGTATCGAATTGAATTTTCACTGTTGATTTCGGCAACACAATAACCGTATCGTGCAACAAGCCATTCTTTATTTTTTTACCATCAATATCAGTTACTTCAAATACATGACCATGCAAATGCATAGGATGAGCCATGGTCGTTTTATTGTTAAAAATCATTTCGACGCGTTTATTTCCATCAACGATTAAAGGTTTAATGTCTGGCCATTTTTGGTTATTAATAGTCCATACATAGGGCATCATATCGCCTTCTAGATTAACGGTTAAGATTTGGCCTGGTGTTTTATCAGGCAGTGGGTGTAATGCTTTAAATTGAAACTCCTGATCATAATTTAAAGCCCCTGCTTTACTTGAACTTTTTTCATTAAGTTTAGGAATAATCGCTTTAGGCGTTGCGAGTATTAAACCCGTTTGCATCTGCGTCCCCTCGCCTTGAGCAAGAATAGGATATGCTGCTTCACCCTGGGGAATAGTAACCAGGACATCAAGTCGTTGTCCCACAGCCAGTTGAAATTGCTGGGATTGTACAGGTTGAATCGATTGGCCATCGATAGCGATTGCCTCTCCTTTCAAAATACCTATATTTATAAAAAAATTGGACATTGCAGAACCCGCAATGAAACGTAATCGAACAGTGCCTCCTGGATGAACGGGGACGATTTGAGGATTTTTTAAAGTTTTATAATTGGTTAGAAAAGCATCATAATTGACATCATTTAAATCAGGTGCCGCATTATCCATAGGCATAGAAGACATCCCATTGCCATGATGCATGTGGGTCATTTGTCCTTTTTTTAACTCACTTAGAATCACTTCTGGTTTTTTAAAACTAAAATCTCCGATAAATAAAGTAACCTCTTTATCACTCACCTTATCGTTTGGATCAGCAATAATCAAAGGGGCTGATAAAAATTGCTGTACTTGTAAATCATGATGCGAATGCATCCAATAAGTCCCAGACTGTTTAAGTATGAAATGATAATGATACTCGCCACCTGGGGGAATAGGTGCTTGCGTCACATAAGGTACCCCATCTTGATCATTAGGAACAATAAGACCATGCCAATGTAAGACGGTGGGCTTATCCGTTTGATTTTTTACAATCGCATCAAATACTTGACCTTTAACTCCCTTATATCCCCATGTGCCATCGGGCTGTTCGATGCGGAATAACTCAGCTGGTTTACCATCGACTTCGGTTTGGAATTTTTTAATCAACAATACTGTAGGATCAGTCGTTTTGTGAGGGACAGGCTCTTGATTTGCAAGAGCTTGTCCTAAAAACAACATACTTAATAGTACTCCATGAACGCAATAAAACAATTTCATCAAAGTAATCCTTAATTAGACTGTGAGGTTTGATAAAGCTCGCGTAATCCAGTTAATATCTTTTCCAATTTATCCCAATTCGCTTGAGTCCCCTCTTTATCGTTTGCATCGCCTGTTTTATCAAGACGTGTAGCCAATTGCGCAACAAAGCTTAAGTTATTCTGCAACGTTTTTTTCTGCTCATCCGATAAATCCAGGCTTTTAGCAGGAAGTGCATTGACTAAATCGCGAATAGCGAACGCATGCTCATGAATGGAAGTTAATTGGTTTTCTTTTAATGCCTGATTTATCAATGCACTATGTTCATCTATAGCCTTCCAAATGGCAGGAGCAGTGGAAGGGATAGTGATTTTGGGAGGTTCATTTGTATTGGCAAAAAGTTCTAAGGGTATTGTCCAAATAAAAAGGCTCATGATTAAACTAAGCCATACCGATTTACTGTTACGCTCTATTTGCTTCATAGTGTTTCTCCTAGTTGTTTATCCTTTAAAGCACTTCGTTTTTCGCGCCATTGTTCGATGGCATTATAGACTGTCGGGACTACAAACATATTAAGCACCGTTGAGG
>NZ_JH413803.1 GCF_000162755.2 Legionella drancourtii LLAP12 | reverse complement strand
GCATAACGCCCAAAAAGAGTACTTTTTGTATTGCACTGCCCAATTTTAATTTGTAACGTTTTTGAGGCGGGAACCCAATCCCCATCAGGTGGAAACCCAAACTTAATTTCATCACGAACAAATTTAAAAATACATCGCACTTTTCCTACAACATCAGACTCTGTTTGGGTTAGCTCGATCGCGATCTTTTGTACTTTAGGATTTTGATAATCTGCCAATATCGGTATATTTTCCATAAACCATTTATCTTCAATAAAAATCACGATTTAATTACTCAATCTGGACATATCTGAACAGAAATTCTTTTTTAATCTACTGCAATCCATTCATACATTTTTATTCTAAACGATTAATTCCTAGCATTTTCAAAATATACTTCTCATAAACCGGTTCGGATAAGCCATGCTTTACCTTATAAAGAAAATATTTTTCAAAAGCGATTTTAGCTAAATGAACCCATTTCCCTTCTTTTGCCCAATCCATATTTCTTGGTGGGGTCTCTGGAACGGCAATAAAAGCCATCCCTTTATCACCTAAATCAGCAAGACAAATAGCGCCCTTTGATGCTATAGCACTAATCGGTTTATTTTCAAGCTCAGAGAAGATGTTTTCAACAAGGGCAGTTACCATGGTCTCAATCATATACCCTGTTTTTGGAACACCTGTTGGTACTGGTGTCGTTTCAATAGGAGGAATTGCAATACATACACCTGCGGAATAAATATTGGGATATTTTATGCTCCGTTGATGCTCATCTACAATCACAAATCCTCTTGGGTTACACAATCCTTCGACACGAGCAACCGCGTCCACGCCTTTGAAAGAGGGTATCATCATGGATAATTTAAAAGGTAACACATGCTCTTTGATTAATATCCCATTAGAATCCAGTTCAGAAGCAGTCAGTTGTCCAGATTCAACCTTCGTAACTTTTGCATTCGCTATAAAATTAATGTTTTTTTTACGTAACTCCGATTCAAGCATAGTTTTCGAATCATTTACACCACCAAGGCCTAAATGACCAATATAAGGTTCACTGGTAACATAGGTAATTGGCACCTTGTGACGCAACTTACGTTTCCTTAAATCGGCATTAACCACAAAACTAAACTCATAGGCGGGTCCAAAACAACTGGCTCCAGGCATAGTTCCAATAATAATCGGGCCAGGATCTTTAAGAAATTCTTGATAAGCTGCAAATGTATTTTCCGCATGATCGATGGTACAAATTGAATGAGTAAAACCGTTTATTGGTCCTGCGCCGGGCACCTCTTCAAATGCAAGTTTTGCTCCTGTAGTGATAACAAGATAGTCATAATGAATTGTTGTGCCATCAGGAAGATAAAGTTGATTATTTTGTGCATCAATACGCTCAACCGATTGAGGAATAAAATGAATTCCATTTTTATGAAGATAAGTATCCAAATTCACAGTGATTGCTTCACGATTTCTCCAGCCAATTCCTGCCCACACATTAGAGGGGACAAATTGAAAATAATTAACCGCATGAATCAGCGTGATATGATGGGCATTATCTAACCGTTCCTTAAGTCCATAAACTGCAGAAATTCCACCAATACCACCACCCAAGACCACAATATTTGCCATTGTAAATTCCTTTTTTATTTATTC
>NZ_JH413802.1:51160-58179 GCF_000162755.2 Legionella drancourtii LLAP12 | reverse complement strand
ACTTAGACACAACAAGCTATATAGTAAAAAACGCATCCCCAAATCCTCCTAATAATTAGGAGCCGGAGTGTACTGCAATAAATACTTAAAGCAATATGCTAATAAAACTTTGTTTTATCCAGTTACAAAGTCTGCTTATCGGTTGATTCATCAAGGTAAAGTGTTCAATATCTACAACAAAAAAAATATATAAAGATTAGGTATACACTATATTTTTGCAGAGCAACTTTATTCATCTGGCTCGATGTTCTGGCTTTTGGAAACGAGGATATGCCGAAGCGTTTGCACAGTGAATCCAAACAATTTAAGGCAGTGAGTAAAGTATATCTCTTAATATTGTTATTTACCCTCTAAATGACGTAAAATTAAACAAATTGAATTTGCACTTGAGTTTCCTATGTTTGATTTACCCTCGGAATTGAATATTAATATTTTTTCCTTTTTCTCTAATAATGAGTTGCTAACCTGCAGTGAAGTAAATCATTCGGGAAATGCTTTAGCAAAAGATATGCTTAAGAAAAAAATGGCGTCATTTGAAATTGGTCGAGAAGCGTTAAAAGAATTAAGTTTGCGTCACCCAAGAAATGCTATAATTGCGGTGGATATTGACGCGTACCGTCCAAGATATTTACTTTTAAACGGTGACTTATGTGAGCTTGCAGCAATGCGTATTGATGTAGCCAAACATATATTACACAATCCAAGATTACAAACTACAAGCAGAATTGATAGCAATTTTTCCACTTTAGTATGTGAAAAATATCCAGTTCTTGCTGCAGATATTTTTTCATCAGACAAAATTAGATTACCCAGCCAGGATGACATCGTAGATATTATAAAAAAACATCCCTTCCTTTTTGATCAACTGGCCAACATAAAGAAATTTATTGGCTTGATAAACAAATCGAATATTTTGATTGATTTATCCCTTATAAACCAGGACATTGCTCTGAGTATCGTTAATGATACTGATAAATTTAGTAAATTTGACGCATACTGCTTTATTGGCACAGTTGGATTGGCATATGAAGATATTGCCATGAAAATACTTAATGATCCAAAGTATGCGGCGTTGTTAGACGATAGCATCTTACTAAGTTATGGCGAACGCCATGTTGAGGCTGCAAAAGTTATCATAGAAAATAGAGCCTTTACTTCAAAACTAAATGATAAACAATTAGAAAAACTACAAGATAAAGTTATAGAGCATACAATCTTATTAACCCTGTAACACTTTACAGAGGTGGTATTCAGGATCATCTTATAAAGATTACGGTAAAATCAGGCGCTCTAAATATAGCTTCGCTCAAATTCTTTAAAAAGTCAGAACAAGGCTGAATTTTATAACATGTTGCCAAAGCGCCTTAACATGTGTTCCCATTCAATTCGATGCGCTCGCTTGATTGCGTCTGCAGCTTGCATCCCGCAGCTTGCCAAATTCACCTCTTTATTTTCATAATGGCATTGGCAATAAATGGTTTGAGGATGTTTTTGAAACAGTTGTGTTGCGATTTTTTTTGATTGCGAAAAAGAACCTGGGGATTGCGCAAAACTTAGGGAAATAAAACAAAATAGAAAGAGAATACGTACCATAGAACACCTGAACAACAACAAAGAGGCCGCATTATAAAAGCTTATCGTTTTTTTTCTATAGGAATGAGTCACTTACTTTTTTTACGCGGGAAAATTTAAAAAAAAGACGTTATCTGCTGATTTCTATTAAAATATTTGGTATACTCTCCAAGCATACTGAAAGATATAGATAAATTCAGCTTGTGAATAAAAGCACCCACTCTTCCTTAGTACCCAATGCCCTTTCTCATGACAGTAACCAACAAACTCAGTATTTAACTGCATTGTCGTATTTATCCTCTTCAAATATTAATCGATGAGATATCCACAAAATTTGTGGATATCTTACAAGGCCTAGCGCTTCGGAACTTGCGTTCTGACGCAAAATTAAATAACCTGGTCTAAATGCTTCCTGTATATCATTCCTAGTCGGGCATATATTAATTAGGACAAGGTTTTTCTCATAAAGTGACAATCTCTATCTTCAACCCATTTTGATATGGTGCCAATACATTTAAATCCTAATTTTTCATAAAAAGGACGCGCTTGAAAATCAAAAGTATCCAATTGAATGTAGAGACATCCCTTTATTTTGCTGAATTCTTCAAGTTTCAAAATTAATTTTCTACCTAATCCTTGATGACGGAAATCTTCGTGAATCCATAATAAATCAACACGTGTATATTTTCCCTTATAAAAACCAGTTAAGCCGGCAATAACATCTGATTTAATATCTTTAATATATATGGTGAACGGCTGTGAAGGATTCGAACCAAAAAATGGAGAGTTATAGTCAATTATTCCTTTTTTTATAACCGCATTAATTGCCAAATTCTCTGCTTCATCAATAAAAATGTTTTCATTTGCTATATTCTCCATTTTACTCATCCTCAAAACTTAGTTTGCAATACTAATTTGTAACATCTGGTTAAAACCCAGGAGGCAGTAAGAGCCTCATTAGCGAGTAAAGATTTTAATGGCTTTCTTTTATCTTTATCACTCATGAAATAAGTAGATTTATTTAAATAATATAGTTCCGGATCCAATTATGTGGTTGATATTAGCATCTAGTTTAGGTAGATTACAACGATAAATTTACAGGAATATAGCCCTTTGAGTTCCGACTCTGGCTATTCTAGGAACTGACTTAATGAGTAAAATATGATGATAACGATGGATGCTGTTGACCTAACCAAAGTACCCGGGTTTATTTTTAATAAACTTGCTAATCTGCTTAATGTTCCTCCAACCATCGGAAAAGTCTCATCAAGAACCTATGATAATTATATCGCCCTAATTAGAAAATATTTTAAAACGTCATTCTCTAAAAAAACGCATTATAAAGAGCTTGAAGAATGGATTAAAAACGAGTTACTGCCAACGAATTATTTAGCGGAAGAAGAGATAAAAAATCTTGCCATTCACTATTTAAAAGAAAGAGGCATTGAGTCATTTAAAGAAAAAACGATGGCACGAATCATTCTTGATGCCACTAATGCCTTTGAGAATGAGTTGTTTGAAAAACTAAAGAGTACATTATCGCCAGAAGATCAAGCACAGTTGAATGGGTTATTACTCCCCTATAAAGATGGCTTATCTTATCTGGGTTGGATAAATAAAGAGATTAATAGTCCATCACTTGATTCAATGCTGAGTTTAATGGAACAACTATCCATATTGAACCGGTTTAATTTTGATCTAGCCACCATCAGACTTATTCCAAGAAAAAGGATTCTCCATTATTCAGACGCATTTACGCGTTTAAATCCTAGCGATTTAAAGCAAATAACCGATAATAATCGGTGCGCTCACTTGCTGATACATAGCCACATAAGAAAAGAGCTGCTTACCGATAAAATAATTGATATGTTTAATCGTATTATCCGTAATGTGATCCATAAATCAGAAAAACGTGTCGTTAAAAAGCTTATCAATGATGTAAAAAAAGTCCATGGTAAAGACACTATCCTTTTTAATATAGCCGAAGCATGCTTGGAGCAACCCGATGGGACGATACGAGATAAAATTTTTCCTATCGTTGGTCAGGATAAATTAAAAAATATTATTGATGAGTATCAGAAAAAAGGACCAAAGTACCAAAGCCTCCTCCATCAACAGATTAGGAGCTCTTACGCAAGTTATTATCGACGTATGGTTCAACCTTTATTAGAAAACGTGGTGCTTCGTTCCAATAACTCAGAGCATCAGCCAATACTCAATGCATTGGCACTAATCAAAAAATATTTTGATAGCAACAAAGTCTATTTCCCAGATACTGAAGATGTACCGATGGATTGCTTGCCAGAAAAATGGCAAAAACGCATTGTTGATGCTCATACCGGAAAAATTAAACGAATTTGTTATGAAGTCTATGTGCTAAAAAAACTTGCAGACCGTATTAGATGCCGTGAAATATGGATCGTGGGATCTTTCAAACATCGAAACCCAGATGAGGATTTGCCTAATAATTTTGAAGAGAATAAAGAAGAATATTTTGATGATCTGTCTTTACCGCTTGATAGAGATGTGTTTATTGCACGATTAAAACAAAAATTAACAGGTGCATTAACGGCTTTAAATGATAGAATTCCGAAAAATCCAAATGTTCGAATAAGCCCTCAGAATGGTGGTCGGATTATTGTCACACCACTTACACCTCAAGCAGAATCAAAAAACATTGGGATTATAAAAAAACATTTACAAGAAAAATGGGAGGGAACCAATCTAATTGATATGTTTAAAGAAGTCGATTTGGAAAATAGGTTTACCCATGATTTTATTTCTTACGGTCAGAAAACATATTTAAAACCAAACGAAATTTCAGAAAGGATCTTGCTCACTATCTATGGGGGGATGGGTACAAATGTTGGGTTAAAACACATGTGCGCTGGAAATCCGTATGTCAGTGACCACCAGCTTCGACATATTAAAAACTATTTTTTATCCTCTGATAATTTAAAAAATGCACAGAGTAAAGTAGCAAATGCATTATTTAAAATAAGGCTAGAAGAGATATGGGGCGGTATGCCAATAGCTGTTGCCAGTGATTCCACTCAGTTTTCAGCCTACTTTCAAAATCTGATTTCAGAATACCATAATCGCTATGGAGGAAGAGGTGTGATGATTTACTGGCATGTTGAAATAAATGCCTGTTGTATTCACTCGCAACTAAAAAGTGTGTCAAGCTCTGAAGTTTCAGCCATGATTGAAGGTGTTTTAAGGCACTGCACCGAAATGTCCGTTCAAAAAAACTATGTAGATACTCATGGCCAAAGCGAAATTGGTTTTGCCTTCTCGCATCTTTTAGGATTTTCCTTGATGCCACGACTTGCCAATTTGAATAAACAAAAATTAGCACAATGCGAACTTGGTGATTATCAACAATACAAAAATCTAAAGTCAGTTCTGACGGATACAATTAATTGGCAGTTAATTAAAGAGCAATATAGCCAAATAGTAAAATATACTGCCGCAATGAAGGCAGGCCACGCTGATCCAGAATCCATCCTCAGGCGTTTTAACCAAAATAACCTAAAACATCCAACTTATATGGCATTATCTCAATTAGGAAAAGTTTTAAAAACTATATTCATTTGTAATTATTTAATGCACGGATCTGTCAGGCAAGAAATTCAAGAAGGATTAAATGTAGTTGAACTTTGGAATGGCGTTAGCAAGTTCATTTTTTATGGTCGTGCTGGGGAAATTTCATCAAACCATGAAAAGGCACAAACCTTATCTGTAATGTCGTTACATCTTTTACAACTATCTATGGTTTATATCAATACGTTAATGATTCAACAAATTATTGAAGAGTTTGGATTAAAAGCTCAACTGACAAAAGAAGATAAACGAGCATTAACCCCCCTTATTTATGAACATGTTAATCCGTATGGTTTATTTCCATTGGATTTATCCAAAAGGCTACCCCACCTTGATTATAAGGTAGCTGCATAATGGAACAAATATCAGCTAAAAAAATGGCTCAAAAGGTTTCAAGTCTACTTAAGGCACAAAATCCTAACTATGATTATCTTCGCGATGTATTCAGATTTGTGAGGGAAAATCTTAATATTGAAGTAACCACTACACCCAAACGCTTACCCTATGTTCCCACCGAAGATGAAATTAGACTCTTTTACAAAACTGTTTGGGAATCTCACGACATTATTCCTATGCTCATCGTTAAAGTTTTACTTTATACAGGGATAAGGGTCAGTGAATTAATTAATATACAGTTATGCGACATTGATTTAACTAATTGTCGAATAAAAATAAATCAGGGTAAGGGAAAAAAAGATAGGGTTGTACCCTTTTCACCAGCATTTAAAGAAACATTGGCTCTTCATTTAAAACAATATAAAAATGAAAACAGGATGTTTTTATTTGAATCGGGCTTTCGGCGCCATTATACCGACCGTGGAATTAGAAAAATTCTTATGCGATATACTAGACTTGCAGGTATTGAGCGATCCATATCACCTCACAAATTAAGACATTTTTTATTTACTTGGCTTAAGAAACAAAACATTGATGACGCCTTTATTCAACCCTATTCAGGGCATGCTAAAAGGGACTCTCTTGAAATATACTCAAAATTAAGCCTGGCTGATGCGCAAGATAAGTATAATGATGTTATTGGGGATTTTCCGATATGAATTTTGAGAGTTTTGCGTCAGGGCGCAAGTTCCGGAGCGCTAGGCCATATTCGAGACTCATTATTTTCCTATTAATGATGGTAGATTAATTCTTTGGCAAATCCATTAACGCCTAAATTTAAAGTGGTGATTATGAGAATATATCCGCGTGTGTTCCAGTTCGCACGAAATAAATATCATTACCATCAATTTTATAAATTAATAACCAATCAGGCTCAATGTGACTATCACGATGATGATTCCAGTTATTTTTTAAAGGGTGATCTTTATATTCAGACGGAATAGATTTATCCTCAATTAAAAGAGTCATTAAAGTTTTTAATTTGGACATGTCTTTGCCGCGTTTAACGTTTAACTTAACATCCCTCTTAAATTGTGTGCCTTGAATTGGATTGCGCAAATTAAATTCCTAAATCTTTAAATAATGCGTCATCTGAAACAAATCGCGTTCCTTCCCCTCTATCAGCCGCTTGCATTGCAGCAATAGTCAATTCATTAGGCATTTCTTGTTGAGCAATAAATTTTCGCATTAATTGCCTTACCACCTGGGCTGCAGGTGTATGAGTAGCAGCTACGGCAGCCATAAATTGATCATGCAATTCTGACTCCATCTTAATAGACATTTGCACATTCTTAGACATAGTTTATTACTCTCATTCATTTAATGTCGTAATTATAGCAGATACCAAATGAATATCAAATTAACATCTAAAGAGTATCTTATAGGTATTCAAAATGGCCTGATTGACGTGGTGCATCAAATACGCAACTCATTAAAGTATGTAGTCA
>NZ_JH413802.1:43654-50941 GCF_000162755.2 Legionella drancourtii LLAP12 | reverse complement strand
AAGTATGTAGTCAGTAAAGACCAGAAAGCCTTTATGGCTGATTTAAAATTAGTATATAAGGCCTCAAGCAAAGATTTGGCTGAGCATCATCTATTAGAGCTGGAAGAAAAATGGGGTAAAAAATACCCTGCAGTAATGAAGTCCTGGAATAATAACTGGGAGGCGCTATCACAGTATTTTAAATATCCTGAAGAGCTCAGGCGTATCATTTACACTACTAATATTGTTGAAGGATTTCATCGGCAAATTAGAAAGTACACTAAAAATAAAGGCGCTTTTACCAGCGAAAACGCCCTTATTAAACTTATTTATTGTGCTTGCCAGCAAGTTCTGGAAAAATGGAATCAGCCCATGCACAATTGGGCTCTTATCGTGTCTCAGCTACAAATCTACTTCGAAAATAGACTAACACTGGGGCTTAGATAATGACTGAGGTGACACAGTTAGATGAACACTCTCGTATTGGATGCTTCTTTATCTCTAAAAAATTTAATGTGGCCTAAGGTAGTATGACCACATCAAAACACCTTAAATCTTATCCGTCACAATTTTTTTAGCTTTTTTAACCTATTAGCACTTAAATTCTGTATCAATTGCCTATATGCATCCCGTTTCAGATAAATAAGGTACGTTATCCATCACAACATTATTGGTAATTATTTTTTCAAATGACTGATTTTTTATTAATTGCTCGCATAATTATGACCACAGATATTTCATTTAGCCCCAGGTACAGCTATTTTGAACTACTTAGGCGATTTGTTTCGACCTCTAGGGCATCGCTTAAAACTTCCCCTTTTGCCTTGCATTTCCACTCTTTCTTGTAGATGAAAGAAACCAGAGTTGAGAGTTCATTTAAAACAGCTTGCAAAAATTTGCCACCAGTAGACCGGTGTTCTGCAAGTATTTCTTTGTTTTCCGTTAAGATAGTTTCTATATTTCTAATACGATCCAAGTGACTAGAATCTTCGCTGTTTTCTAAGACATCTATCATATGATTCACTATACGGCATTTGCGAACCAGCTTAGCTAAGTCTGGAGATTCAGTCAGATTCATTAGAGGTATCTTAACCAAATCTGAAACCTCAGTTATTTTCTTCTTACTAACTTTTTGTATTTCTTTATAAAGATATGCTTGATATGCAGTACAAAGCTCCATAAGTTTAAATGCTACTTTTAATGATTCGTCAGGAGCCTTAAAAAAAGATAAACCAGATACATTGCACTTAGGTGGCTCATCGGAGGCCACAAGAGGCTGTTTTGCATTATGTTTCTCATCACCCGGCTTAAAATTTTCCACCTGAGAAATTATTCCGACCTCTGCTAGGTTCAAAGGCTGTCCCTCTGGTTCTTGTGGGGCTCCCGGTACGGTGGCGCTCCAAAAATGTACAGGATTCTCACTTAATTGATTAGGTTCATTCTTTTGCCTTACTCTTTCCTCAAGTACTCTCTCCAAACTCAACGAGGATTGAAAATAGATGAAATCGCAGCCCGATTGTTTTGCGGCGTTTAAATAGCGAGTCATTATGGCTTCAAAAACATCTTTGTGGTTACTAAACTGGCTTTTGTAGGTGTTCTCAAGCTGTGCGCAGGCCAGCTGCATTATTTCCTTTTTGGTATCCTCTGGGATATTGATGGTCTTGAGGCATTGTAGGTGTTCCTCAACATCACCGTCCCCGTTAATTAAACCTTCGTAGGCTTGTTGTAACTGAGCACAATTATCTTTGGTAATGGCATTATCAAAATAAGGTTTGATGTATTCATTCAAGGTTTGTTTAATCATATTTGCTGTAACGACCTTGAATAAACCATGCCCAAAAACAGATTGCATCAGTCGTCGCAACACGCCAGAATAACAGGATGGCTTATCGCCCTCGCTCACGTCATCATATTCTTCTTCTTTGGGGCTGCCGTCTTGGTCATACTGCACCACCCCATTGATAGTCACTACCCGGGATTTATCCCAATTATGCGCACGACCAATTAAAGCAATTTGCTTGATGAATAATGTTTTTCTCCCTTCCAGGGTATATCCATCAATCGCAGGGGCCTCTTCATCAAAAGCAGCTAAATAGAATAAATTGATAAGTGCTTGATATTCTTCAAACGTAGAATAACGAAGAGCTGTTTGTTGACCTTGTTCATTGTCGTAAACATAAACATAAGACGCATTATCTGCCATCCAGGGGTTGGGTTTCGATAGATAACGATAGGCGGTATGTGCCTCGTGTTGATGGTAGGCAATTAGCGCATTTTTATATTGTTCCTTGCTTAACCCTTCTTTTAGCTGTTGGAATTCATCCCACTCAAACGGAAGCATCTGCGTGTGTTTTTTGCCATAGCGGTCAACCAACTCAAGGGTTGTAGGATTCGCTTCGTAACGTTTCTTTAACTCATTTTTTAACGAAGCGAAGGCTTGGGTATGGCCTCCTAACTCGTTTATTTTCCCTTGATAGTGTTGCTTTAGTTGATTAACTACTTCACGCTCTGACACCGATAACGCCACCATCGATGATTCTTTATCCTGAGCCATCTGTCTTAAATCCAAGGTGCCATCACCCTCGTTCTCATAAAAATTATGTTGCTCTGCTACTCTTCTCACCTCAGGTAATTGCAGTAAAAGACTGCTGGCTTCTTGATTGCCGATGCGAATAGCAAGTCTTAAAAGCTCATTTTCCCCTCCCTCATCGCTCATCGGCAGATGGCATAAAGCGCGAACTGAGGGGATGCTCAGTAACATACGTATCTCATCAGTCACATCTTCTGCTGCTGCATGCTCTCTATCTACCCCTCTGCGAATCAGATTACGTAACATATAAAAACACAATCGGGCCTCTTGTTCATCGAGGTTAAATACACCATTGGGATTGGTTTGCTCATATTCATTTTTAGCGTGTTGATAAGCATTTATTTGATGAGCAATAAAGGGGTGAACGAAACGTCCATATTCATGGTCGTGTGGTTCAGCGTAAGCCAAGCCTGCTCCAATAGTTAAAAAATGATTTACTGTGTCACGTATGGCCATTTTGAGCGGCGAATCGGATGGCATCATAGTTATCAGCCTTCACCGCCTTTTTTCGTTCCGCTTTTGTAAGATGGGATTCCAGATACTTAATGGTTTCGGTATGGCCATTATTAGCAGCGAATCGATGGATTTATAGTAGTTAGCCTTCACCGTTTCTTCATTGTATGAGAGTGCTTGTAAGTGAGATACTTTATTAAAATAACTACAAACCTGGAAAACAGTCATCTTTTGACCAAATAATGCTTCACTTAATCGGTAATGATACGCCAAAGCTTCTTTTAATAAGCTTATATTGGGGGGCTCACTGTTTATAAAAGCACGTAATTCAGGGTATTTTAAAAGGGTTTCTTCCATAATAGAACAAGCTGTACCAGGCATTTTAGATTACCTTAATAAGGATTAAATTATGCTTATTATAAGTGCATCACCAAACTACGTCAATAAATTGACCAACATGTATATCTAAGAGTCTATTTTGTGCCATGGAATTTGAAGGCTCTGTCGAAAATTTTTTACATAATTGAGTATGGCCATATTCTGGGCGTAGTTAGACCGACAACTCATAAAACTGTTTCAGCATTCGATGCAACTCAATTCCCGCGATTGTTGCTTCTGCGGCTTGTGATTTTTTAATTTTGAGACTTGAGCCTATTTTTAATTTAATGTATTGATCTTCAAATATACCACAATGCAAATACAATTTCATTTTCCAACGAGGAAGGAGTTCTTGAAATCAAAGACTCTTACAATGAATTGAATGACCCAGGAAAACCAATACCTCCAGAAATTACAAAAATTACCGGCATTCATAACGAAGATGTAGTTGGCAAGGCAATTAATTGGGATTTTGTTTTACAAGCGCTAAAAGATAGCCACGTAATCATATGTCATAATGCTCAATTTGACCGTAATTTTTTAGAATTACAAACCCCTGAAAAGATACAAAAAAAAGTTATATCCCTCCCTTTCGGTTGCACAATAAAAGATATCGATTGGAAAGAGCGTAATTATGAAAGTTCAAAGCTTGATTATCTTAACTGGAAACTAGGCTATTTTTATGATGGGCATGACCCCTGGCCGGGATCCTGGTAAAAAAGGGGTGTGTTCATTTTTAATTCAAATTTACTTTCAATTTTTTGCTTTCGACAATATAGATGCTCGGCCGGAAATCTAACGAAAAGGACCGTTTGTTGATCATTTTCAATCCAATGTGAATTCGATCTTGAATTGATTACTATTGATAAAATTAATCAACAACCTGATGTTGCTCAATATTAAAAGCTGGATGGCACGAAATACAAAGTGCCAAGTTACCCTCCCAGTAAAATTTTTCACCAGCCTCAATTAAAACTACATCGCCGACATTTAATAAATATTCAGTATCATTAACGACCACTTTTCCTGTCCCATTTTGGACATAAACAATTTCTTTGCATTTTGTATTCATTGCATATTTGCGATTAGGGTATCGACCTGAAACATTCACTACTGCAAAATCAAGATCATTGTCCATCATTGGATATTCTGTAACAACACATACATCACTATTTATTCGTTCTATCGTTTGATTTTTATAAGATATTTTCATAATAACAACGCTCTTTAAATTTTCAAAAAAAACTAAGTCTTTTATGAGTCAAAATATTAATTTTATTCTTAGCTGTTAAGGAGATGGTATCCACGCGCCTTTTTCAACATATGATACTTCACCATGGCCGGGCCACGGTGGCATAGTCACGCAAATAAAAACCAAATCACTTTCATCACTTCGATATTGAAAAACGGTACCTAATGGGATATCAATGCCAGTACCTTCTTCAAGAACTGTGATTGCTTCTTGTTTTCCAGACTTGCGCCAAATAGCACCTTTCCCCGAAATAACATACCAGAATTCGCTAACTGTTTTGTGGCGAACAATTTTGGAAATTGTGCCTTTTTTTAAGGTGCAATGAGCCATACCACCCAGAGAGTTATTCATAAGTAACCTCACTTCAGCTCCAGCTGGTGATGTATGCTGATATTCTTTAGGAATTTTCTGTGTAAACATATTCACTCTCTATATTAATGTTAATATGTTTAAGTTGTTTTCTTTATCTGAACTCTCTATTATTTAATATTCTTCTAACTGAGGTGCGACCAATACCAATTTTTTTCGCAATTTTAGATTGACTTTGACCCTGTTCAAATAAACCAATTACTTCTTGTTCATATTTTTTTGTGGTTACAGGTCGTCCGTGTGCTTTACCTTTATTTCGAGCATGTGCAATACCTGCCTTGACTCTTTCTCGTAATATTTCTCGCTCAAATTCAGCGAATATTGCTAACAATCCTGCCATAGCCCTACCTGTTGCTGTCGTTAAATCTAGCGCTTCAGTCAAAGATATAAACCCAACACCCAATCCATTCAGTTCATTAAGAGTATGAAATAGATCATTAACGGAACGACCCCACCGATCTAATTTCCAAACAATAATAACATCAATCTGTCGGCGTTTCGCTTGATTAATAAGTTCTTCACGTTGAGGTCTACTATCTTTCGCACCGGATGCAATTTCTGCAATTTCAGTTTCAATTTGCCAATCTCGTGCTTTAGCATATTTTTTCATGGCATCGATTTGCATTTCTAACGTATGCTGATCATGCGTTGACACTCTGGCATAAATTCCTGCTTTCATACCTGGCCAAAAACCCCTTGAAATTCGTCCGTCTAAAACCCTTTAAATATAAGGATCCAAAGTCTTGATTTTTACATGGCCATAAACTACTGTTTTCGGCCACCACAAAAGATACCTTAAATTCACAATGACTGCAATTCACGAAACCGCTTATCCAAGATTGAAACCTAATCCTGACAACCAAGAACTCCAACAGAATTTTTTACCATCAAAAGCAGAGCTTGAATTTCTCAATAAAAGCACCAGTGAGAAATCACCTCATAGCCGGCTTGGTTTTATGCTTTCGCTAAAGTGTTGTCAATGTTTAGGGTATCACATTCCAATTAACACAATACCTAAACCCATTATCGAATATATTGCCAACTGCATTGAGATTAAAGTGGATAAAGCAAAGCTACAAAATTACATGCAGCTTAAACAACGCAAGCGTCACAAAATAGTTATCCGCAAATTTCTGGCCATTAATGAATGCAAGCAGCAACGCAAGTCAATAATGAAGTCTGCTGGATTAAAATCTGCTGCCATTAAAGAAAACTTAGCCGACATAATCAATGATATGATCGAAGAACTCATCAAAAACAATTTTGAAATTCCAGCATTTTCAACATTGCTTAGATTGGCACGAGCTGCGAGAACAATAGTTAGCTCCGTACTTTATCAAAAAGTCAGCGACCAACTTACCGATGAAACTAAGCAATTTTTTGATCAGTTATTGCTATCCACTTCGCCTGTCCATGAGTACAGCAGTGGCTGGGAATATCTTAAACAGGAAATGAAAAAACCATCTGTTACAAATATTCGACAATTTACTGATTACCTCGAGCAGTTACGCAAGTGGCGAGATGAAAGCCCAATTGATCTTTCTGATATTCCTGAACACCGTTTAGAGCAATATGTTGCTGAAGCAATGGCTTTAGATATTGCTGATATGCGCCGTATTAAAGAGGCCAAAAGATATGCTTTATCAGCTATGTTGTTATATCATCAGTATGCTATATCACTTGATAGCATTGTCACCGTGCTGGCACGCTGGCTGCGTAAAATAAAACATGACGCAGCGGAAGCGTTACAGGAAATCAGGAATTCCAACCAAAAAATAACAGATCAACTCATTAGTAGCCTTAAACAAGTTCTCGTCGCAAGCAAACAAACTGCCCAAACACCTGAAGAAAAACTAGTGCTAATTGAGCAAAGCTTACCAAAAGATATCGATGCGTCAATTGAAGCCTGCGAACAATATCTGGCTTATGCTGACGATAACGATTTACCTTTAATGCTGAAGTTTTATCAAGTAAAAAGACATACTATGTTTCGCTTACTCAAGCAGATTGAGATCAAGTCAGCTTCTAAAGATGTACTAGTAGAAAAGTTAGTCGAATTCATATTGTCACACCAGCGAAGTCATGGAGAATATGTTGAACTCAATCCAGAAGAGTTTAATAATTTGGAATGGCTTGATGACCAGTGGTTTCAGTTCATTACCGAGGGCAAGACCAAGCGTCATACAAATCAAATTCGAATCGTTAATAAACAGAAGTTAGAGTTGGCTGTCTTTATATCTGCCATGGATGAAATTAACTGTGCCGA
>NZ_JH413802.1:27390-43298 GCF_000162755.2 Legionella drancourtii LLAP12 | reverse complement strand
AAATTAACTGTGCCGATGCCTTGGCTCTTAACAGCTATGAGAACGATGATCCCAATAAACAATTTATTCCATGGAATGAATTTTACCAAAACCTAAAGCCTTATACTGAGCTGATAGGTAAGTCTGATTGACTGGATCACCTTTGGCAAAGACGGCATTATTCACGAAAACAATAGTATAATTCAGCAAAAAATTATCGCATTTGGCAGGATGGTTGCTAATGCTGTGATGTTCTACACGATTGCCAACACAACCAATGTTTTGAACCAACTTTCTGCTGAGGAGGTCAAATATAGTAAAGATGATTTATCGATTTTATCAGCGTATTTCAGGGAAAATATTAACCGTTATGGTGTTTTTGATTTGTCTAGGTCACGACAGACAATACCATTACAGTTTGGTATTAATAGGGATTAAAAACAGTTGATAAAAAAGCCTAATACTTCGGACATCCGTTTCTTTCGTTAGTTCAATTAAATGCAGGATTATACTGAATACGTGACTAATTTATAGTCATGAAAAGCCCCTGACTTTACCCCTCATTTTGTTTTTCTTATCTTTTCAAGCACATGGTTATAATTAAAGATCAATTGTATGCTGCGCCAATTCTAGGTAAGCTGCGATTATTTCAATCAATGAACAATAGGGAGTATACATGTTAAAAAAGTGGCAACAAAAATATCCTGAAATTTTCGCGTACTATCCAAACATCATGAGTGAATTAACTACTGATGCACAAAATTCATTAGATGCAATGTTGACTTATTTCATGGAAAAAAAACAATTAAATACAACAAACACCCATTTTTTGCTTGATCTTTATTTAAATGAAGTGGATTTTGTTGCGATACAAAACTTTCTGTCCAAAATAGTAATTAGTGGACTAAATGATGCCCTGACTCTATTTTCCCATAGTCATTTTACCTATAAGAAAGAACATTTTAATACATTTGCGATATTAACTTCAGTTTTAGCGAATCCTTTATGCCAAATTATTTTTGATGCAAGGTTACGTGGTTTTTCAGATTATTCATTACTCTCGGAGCCCTTAGAAAATTATGAAATTGCTCATAGCATTATTCAACAGTTAAGTAAGTTGAACAATCAGGAAGAACAAGTTGCTGTTTTTTTTGATTTTTTCACTGATTATCGCCCTTTTCCAGCAAGCCAGACTTATACCGTTGAAATAGACATAGCAATGGAGGTCGAGTCAGAATTAAGAGCTTATTGTCAGGCAAAAATTGACACGATTAATAACAAACACGACTACCTAAGAGCAAAACAATTAATAGAAAAAATAAACACCAAGGGAGGCAGTATCGACCTTTTTAATGAAATAAAATACAAGGTGGCTAGCGCAATAGAAAATAAAGATATGTGTTCTGCACGCAATTATCAACAGCATATGAATGCTATCCACCAAGTGCTGATGAAGCATCAATTTGAACTGGATTTTGAACACAAGCTTCAAAATTTTAAAGGAGCTCAAGAGATGGTGACCACTCAAATGCAAGGCCACGCATTATTTATGCCATCATCGTATAAGGCACCAGTTTCTGAAATGGAGAACAATTTGGTAGCTAATTCTAATCATTAGTAATTTGGCGCCAATAATTATTACGATACTAAAATAACGTGAGTTCAAGTTAAGAAATCAAAACTGGGCTTATCCCATCTTGCTCCGTTCGGGCTGAGTAATCAAAATATAGGAAAAACAGTTTTATATTAATATAATTCAACAAGTTAAAAAGCTGTTCTGTGACTTCTCAATAACCCGGGATGACGTGATTTCGGGGCGAGCCATGATACCTGTCAAAATAGGACTTTTCATATTTCTTACAGGCTATAGCCCTTGCAGTATAGGGGCTAAAGATTATTTTTATTGAAAATTTATCAATTATTTTAATTACCAGAACGGAAAGTATTAATTTTACTATAACTAAATATTAATTAGGCTGGGTTATTGCTTTTTGGGGTTTTTACGAATAATGCCTATAACCCATGTACAACAAGGGTGGAGGAGTTAAAGGACATCAAGGACATTTCCGAGAGTTATTGCCAGTAGACGAAGTGGATGAGGTAGTGTCCTGTAAGTTACCAAAGTGCTGTGTTTGTTGTGGCAAAAAGCGGCTGGCCGCCTTACCAAACGGCATTACATGGGGCATAACTGTCCCCCGATTAACGAGCTTTATGTCTCACCTGCTCTCAAAATACAAGTTGTCTCGTCGAGGGCTTCAATCATTTTTAAGCGAACAGTTCTCATTTACTCTAAGTATGGGATGTATTTACAAAAAACAACGCCTCGTGAGCGATGCGCTAAAAGAGCCTGGGGCTGATTTATTAAACCAAGTAAAAGCAAGCCACTGTGCTCATATGGATGAAACATGGCATCGCCGCGACGGTGTTAATCAATGGCTTTGGGGCATGATGTCGGAATCGGCCGCTTTTTTCTCTGTCGAACCTTCTCGTGGCAAGAAAGTGATTGACTCCTTAATGGGAGATTTTGATGGCATTCTTGTGTCCGACCGCTATGCCGGATATAACTATTTTCCCAGCGATAAGCGTCAAATCTGTTGGGCTCATTTAAAACGCGACTTCACAAAACTTTCTGAGAAACAGTACAAACCAATTGCCCGCATAGGGAATGAGTTACTAAGATGCCAAGCCGATTTATTTGAATTGTGGCACCAATACAAGCAAGGATACTTCTCGCGATGGGAGCTAATACGAAAAACTCAGCTCACCCGACATAAGGTAGAGGAACTTCTGGAGCAAGGAACCTATACCGATTGATGCCTTATGGACTTTCATTTTTAATGAAAATATAGAGCTAACCAACAATCATGCGGAGCAATGCTTACGGCCTGCCGTGATTTGGCGAAAAAATTATTTTGGAACGCGCTCTGATTATGGCTCTGACTTCGTAGCCAGAGCCATGTTGTCACTTCTTACTTCATGCAGATTACAAAGAAAAAAGTGCTTTTGATGTTTGCTCGCAGATTTTGATGGATCATTTCTCTGGGCAAAAATCCTTAGTCTTTGCTTACTAGCCGTGACCTATTCCCTAATTGATAAATTTTTAATAAAAATAATCTTTAGCCCATATGCAGCAAGGGCTATAGCCTGTAAGAAATATGAAAAGTCCTATTTTGACACGTATCATGACTTCCCCCAAGATACAGGGATGGAAACAAGACCGAAGGAGATTTTACCTTTCTAGATGGATTTAGCCATAATTCTTCCCTTATTATGGCATCGTCAACTAAACTTATGAACCTGACCTCCTCCCTATACAAGAAAAAATCGGGGATTGAGTATTGTTTGCCTGACAAGTAAATAAAACAGCAATAGGTTCTCCGGTTTTTTCAGAATTTATTATGCGAAATTGAATTTGTCCCCCAGCAGTAGCGCAGATTTTTTCAATACTACGATAAACATGGTAGCTGTCTTTCGGTTGACTGGCTTCAGTAAACGCTTCTTGACAAGGAGCGGGTTGGTTATCCATTAGAATTAGTAAGACATTTGTTGGTTTAACTGACTGATCCTTTGGCACTAGCTCATTTTGAGTTTGTAAGGCCCTTGTTGATTTAACCGGCTCCTTATTCGCTTTCGTCTCCTTTTTTAGATATAAAAAAAGAACATCGAGGAATATAGACCATAATAAAAAAATACATACAAACGAAAGAATTGACTTTTTGTAATTCATTTTTATTTTTATACCTAGAAACATAGTATTTATTCCTGATTATGCTTAAACTACCTCTAATAAAGCACTTGCTGCAATTTCTCCACCAACTGCGAACAGAAGAACCTTAACTGTCATTAAACCGATGATAACTCCATACTGCAATGCTGATAAGTTCCATTGGGTAACGGTATCTTTTCGGTTTCCTTTTCAACATCACGATCTTCATCTAAATAAATTACAGTCTAGAGCAAAAGTTAAGTTGACGATGCCTTTATCTGTTCTGCTCATTGATTATTTTCCTTTGAACAGTTATTAGGCGGGGTTATTGCTTTTTGGGGATACAAAATTATTTTCTACGAATAATGCCTATAACCTATGCACAGCAAGGGTTTAAATGCCATTGAAACTACGAAGTGCCCTATTTGCACACGTATCATGACTTCCCTCTTTGCGCGCTCCGTTCTTATGGGACGGGATCTCAGTAATGTGGTTCGGTTACCGACCTAATATGGTTTATTGATCGTTCAACAAGTGAAAATACGCGCGATTTATTAAAAGATAATTTTTTTGGTTAAGGTGATATGGTTAAATTCAGGACTATTTAGGGTGGTCTATGTCGCTTTTGCCCCATTCCTGTAATTAAAGCCGATATTGCACTAGAAATGTAGGGTATTCCCGTATATCCATAGTACATATCTATGTTCAAGGATCCAGTATTAGATAGTATTCTCAGTATTCAACGAATATGTAGCCAGACATTAATCAATATGCTATGTTTCCAGGCTCATTTGGTATTTTAGGATAAGCATGAGATTAGCCATTAAAATTATGCAATATTTTGTCATTGCAGGATTGTTATTTAGTTTAACCGCCTGTACGAAAACAAAGCCTGAAATAGCTTCTTATAAAGTTAAGGGTAAAGTATATACACCGCTTAGATCTGCAAAAGGGTATAAAGCACGAGGACTAGCTTCGTTTTATAGTAAACGCCTCCATCATCATAAGACATCTAATGGAGAGCGATACAATATGTATTCTATGACGGCTGCACATCCTACGCTTCCATTTAATACCCGACTACGAGTTAAGAATATAAAAAATGGACGAACAGTGGTGGTTCGTATTAATGATCGTGGTCCCTTTTATAGCATGAGAATTATAGATCTTTCTTATGCGGCTGCAAGTCGCCTGGGAATTACAAGTCCTTCTATGGTAGAAATACAGGCTCTAAATTAGAAATATAAATTTGAGCATTTTTCCGAGTACTTTCATAAAATACCTCTATGAAGAACACGAATATACGCTTGATTTCTATCGTTAAATATGAAGACTATAATCAGACTTAACAGATATTATTTACTGGCTAAGGTAATTCCGCTCTCCTGCTCGGCTTGATTTTGCTACCACTACCCTTTACTGAAATTACCCCGAGGAGCTCTATTAGGCCTAGAGTGCCCCGGAACTTGAACCCTGATGCAAAACTCAAAAATATTGTCTAACCCAGTGAACAATATCTTGAGTACTGATCACCCCGGAGTGTCGAGCGTGTTCTTTTCCATGAGAAAAAAGCATTAAAGTGGGAATACTTTGAATCTGGTAGCGAGCAGCTAACGTTTGTTGTGATTCAGTATTGATTTTAACAAACCGTACTTTGGGCTCCAGAAGCTTTGCAGCCGCTTCAAAATAAGGTGCCATCATTTTACATGGACCACACCATTCGGCCCAAAAATCAACAAGCAATGGAATATCGTTTTTTTTGAGATGAAGATCGAATTGTGCTGTGTCTAAAGCAACAGGCCTTCCAGCGAAGAGTGCTTTTTGGCACTTTCCACATTTAGGGTGCTCGGTTAATCGTGCTGAAAACAAACGATTTGTTGTATGACAGTGTGGACAAACAATATGGATTGAATCATTCATAACACTAGTTCCTATTTATTTTACTTTGTTAAACTATATATCCGAATAATAACTTTTAACCAATAATCCTCTTTAAAATCATCTCATGAGGACAAAATCCTGTAAATCCACTTTGAAAGAAATTGGCCCCTACCAATACAGTAACCATAAAAAATTGACGTGGTTTAATCCCACGACATTGATTTCTTTTTCGCATCTAGGGAGTGGGGTTTCAAAAAAGTGGAGTTACAAGCAAGATCGTCATTGATGCTAGATCGGAGTTTACCAGTGAACGGACTTTTCCCAGCAAAGCCGACATTCCTGGTGCAATGAGCGATGATAATAGCGTTAGCAATACCAATCCATTCATACAATTTAATTGCTATATACTTAGGCACCTTTTGCAAATCTCTTTTAGCATTGTCTATTCCATTTAATTTTAAAAACGCAATTAACAGTGGGACAATAATAAAAATTCTTTCTAATAAAGAAGAAGAATTTAATTGTTGTAATCCCAATCAAATTTTTCGTATTGTATCTCAGCTCTAATTCAAGCAGCGGAACTATTGAAAGAGCAGCATGACACAGTAGTCCTTGCTGATAAGGGATATGATTCACAGGCTCTTATTGACACATTAGAAGAGTAAGGCATTAAGTCCCCAGGGCATTTCTAACGAATCTAAAAGATAAAATACGCAGTGCTAGGCTTCAAACTGCTTTAGCTATAAATAACGAACACTTTTGAGGTTTTTTCCACAGGACCCGTTATAAGGATATCTTTTACTACACGTGATTGATCGCTAAGAAAATTTTCGATCAATTCAGGATTGATATATTCTCTTATAGTTTCTATTTCTTTAATGGGATCTTCAAAACAACTCATTAATTGTTTAGTACTCGATAACATGATTTTCTCTCCGTTAAATACATTGTAATTCCAATTTTGTAACTAATAAAATCCATATTTGTAGTTAAAAATAAATTTAAATTACTGGTAAATAAAAAGCCTATATGTTTATTTGATAAACATGTATTCGGTATGTATAATTATCCCAACATTTCTAATGAGATAAAAAATGATGCTTTTATTTATTATAGATTTTGATGAGACTATTGCCTCTAAAAATACCCATAATGCGGTATCTCATATTTCCACTGGAGGTATGGATGCTATATGGGCAATTATCAAAGATATTTCTCCCATAAGCGGCCCAGAAACTTGGCGAGAAACAATTCGTTCTGTTCTTGAACAAGGACATAGTCTTGCGATTGCATCTTTTAATGCATATGGTCCTATGGTTATTCCTAGATATTTAGAAGAAGTCATTGGACTAACTTCTGACGAAGTAAAAAAATACATGTTGAATCTTGGTTGCCATTAAACCCAAATACTTCTGATAAGAATGAACACATACAATATGCTATTAAAGACATGGGGTATTCGGGTTCTCCTGAATCAATTGTTCTTGTCGATGACGATCTCAAAAATATTCAGGCGGCTCAAAAGAAAGGATATAGAACAATACATGCAATAGATAATTACCCTCAAAAAATACAGTCTTTAAGTTACGACAGGGATCATCCCATCTCTAGTATCAGCTTTTTTAAAAAAGCACTTTCCGATAATAAAAAAGATAAACCTACTTCTGAGACGCACTGCGTGATGATGTAGAGAAATAATTAATTAATATTTCGTTAATTATTCCCCACTATAATTATATTTAAGTCACATTGAATAAATATCGCCTCTCTACACTGCCATCATTGTATGTAGAGCTGATATTTATGGAGTAGAGACAAATGTCTGTAAATAATGACGAATTAGACAACTTGCTACAAGCAGAAAAGATTCGAGTACTTTCACAAAAAGCGAAAGAACATTTCTCTAAATCTAATTCACATAACATTTTTGAAGATGGTGAAGACGAATTTAAAATCGTTAGACTATATGACAAACAGGAAAACGTCATTTATTTCCTTATGTCTCAAAAATTAGGAGCTGGTGCATTTGGCGAAGTATCACGTGGAATTCAACTTGATATTGAACACCGCTCTGTAATTCCTAATACTGATGTTGCAATTAAAATTACAGATTTTTCTGAAGGTGGGACGGTTGCAACGGTGGATATTGAAACAGCTAAAAAGGAAACAGAACATGAACAGTCTGTTCTTAGTAGAATACAACAATCGAGCGGTTTTTCTATTGGAAAACGTACTAAAAAAGTTCAAATTAAATTTGATGAAGAACTTACAATAGAAAAAGTAGCCGAAGTGCATGAAGCCATAGTTGCGATGCCTTTATATCCTGGAAAAGACATGCAACATAAAGTGCATAAAGATAAATTTAGCTATGGTTCTATTACTTTTGCTGAATTAGCATCCAAACTTTGCAGCAATCTAAAAAAGTTACATGATAAAGACATCATTCATTCCGATCTAAAACCCGCCAATATCATTTGGGATGCTCAAAACGGTCACGCCAATATTGTTGACTTTAATCGTGCTAAATTTATTTCTCCTCCAGAAACACATGTTTTTTCTAGTTCATCCTCAGACAAATCATACATGGCCCCTGATTGTTTCATGAAAAATAAAGGATATAGATTTTCTAAAGCAAGTGATGTTTATTCATTAGGAAAAATTTTTTCAGAAAAATTCGACATAACCCCACAAAATGGGCAAAAAGAATCTTTAATGAACAAGAACTATTTAAGTTATGATCAGTTAATAATTAAGTCTTTTCTAGAAAAAATGACTTCTGCTAATGAAGCTCAACGCCCAACAATCAAGAAATGCAACGAGTTCTTTAATCAATTAGAAAATAAAATGAAACTGGACGTTGAGCAACCAGATAATAAAACTCGATTGGAGTTAAGTAAAAAAATAATAAGTTTGGAAATATATGCGAACCAATTAAGAACAGAAATCAATCAGGAAAGTAGAATATATAAATTTCTAGCTTCTTCCGGTATAACCGCTGATAAAACGAAGAAATATGAAGAAACGATTAAAACTATTGAACTATTAACTCAAGCTTTATCTACGCCTACAATTAATAAAGAATTGCTAAAAGAACATCAACAATCATTGTACGAAGCACATTCAAAAGCAAGTGGAATTTTAAGTTTTAAAGGCCGATACCATAAGATACTTGAGAGTATGACTAAATCTGTAGAAGAACCAGAGCAAGACAACACCCGCAAATTAACAAAAAATTTGTAATTTGGCAGGATTGGGGATGGTTCAAATCCAGTGAACAATCACCCAACATTAGGAAGAGCTATGTTCTTCACATAAGCATCTCCTGGATGCTGCGCATAAAGCGCAGCACGTAGGTGTCGGGGGAGCAAAGCCCCCCCCACCAACCCCCACTGCCATTAAGTTAAGGATTTTATGCTTCTAAATTTCTCAGAGCCTGTTGTCCCCGAGTAGGCGGGGATCCATTCCTCACTGGCTATAATGCCAATTCATGGATGGTTTGGGAATGACAGATTTCTTTAACTTAATGGCAGTGGATGCTAGACTGTACGATGAATGAGCTTCAGTGTGCTCCATTGTTCACTTAATTAAGAAATGAAAGGATGATATGAGATATGGAAACAATAAAAAAAAACTTCTTAAAATCGACCATTGCGATGGCTTTATTCTCTTCTAGTGTGGCTTTTGCTGGTGGTAATGCAATAAGTGGGCAACTAATGATAGTTAATAACATGGGGGATGTAGACAGTACAAGTAATTCTCCTGGAGCAACTCAATCTTCTTTTCAGGTCACTGTATCGGACACTACGGGGGTATGCAGTACTACTAAGCTTAATTACAATGGATATATAGTTGTTCAATGGTACTCCACAGGTGCTCATAGTAGTTCACATTGTGTAGGCGCTCCTGTATCTATAAAAGTTACTCCTATACTAGGAACTATCGGTGGTATTTCTACTGCAATATATGATTCTATTGCTGTTTCAGCTCCTGATACATCACCAACAGCCGCAACCTTAAGTGCGCCAACACCGGGCTCTGTCTTCTGCGGCGCAAGTACCTGCACAACAAGCTATGAAAATATGGCAGTCATTATTACTGGTGATGGCAATCCGAGTACCGCCGCCTCTGCTACTGGAAGCGCTTGGCAAAGCCTTGCAGCTACTAAACCAATTTTCGATACGGGTAATGGTGCTTTAAAAACCACAGGTGTATTTGGTTTACTCGCTGTTATGGATTTCAAAGCCGAAAAATTGATGAGACAATATAGCTATGCTCCTCATAAAGGCGGCCTTGTGTCTGATCTTAACGTGGGGAAATAAGAAGTGCATTCGGTTTGTATATAGGTATTTCAAACCACCTATTTCCCATTTTCAACAAAATTTGCGTTTAGAAAGTTGGGCCAAGGCCCAACTTTCTGCAATAGTTTATTTGTCTATTTCCAGTAATGAAAAACTCCAGATTCAACCGCGTTTTTTCGATTCGAGGAAAGGACGAGGCATCACCGCACGTGGAGCAAACGCATGGACATATGTTTTGACCGATGTCTCACTATCTCCCAGCACAGCGGTGTCAAGAGCACAGGCCTCAAGCAGTGCCGGTTCTGTGATCCCTGATGCTTTGCAGATTGCGGTGGCACGTGTGGCATCCTTCGGCGTTAAATCACTAACATAGAACGGTTTTTCTGGAACTCCAGACTTCACCATCGGATCAGTCTCAAGCAACATCTGATCCGGTTGCACACGCCAGCTTTCGCCATAAATGTTATAGAGATCCTGGAAAGAAACTGGCCACTTCAAAACCATTCCGTGCGAAGTCACAAGCTCGTGAGTATTGCCTTCCAGATTGCCGAGGAGACCTCGTGCTTGTCCCATAGAATTACTAAGGCTTACACTAACATTGATCCATTTGTTCATACCGTTGTCATATAGCGTAGCACGCACACTATCTCCTTTGGGGCTAATTATCACATACTCATTGCCCTTACGAGCAATCTGAACCCCGTTTACCACTAGATGCTTTTGGCCATTGCGCATCGTATAAGGCTGACCGTTAATCATAAGCCGTGTTGGCCCAACGTAAACAGCTACGCGAGTTTTCCCCATTTGTACTGCAACCGCCTTATTGATCGTGGTGTCCTTCCATCGAGGATCAATCACCGGCGCAGCTTGCCGGGTTTGCACAATGAAGTCAGAACCAACCTCGGTTAGCACAAAATCACCGGTTGCCTGAAAATCATATTGCAAACCAGCAAAAGTCGTCAGATGCGTATCGCCAGTACTGGTCGCAAATTGACAAGCAGAATAACCCATATTTGTGTTGCTTTCCGTGAACACAACTGCCGCTGGATTAGCGCCTGCCGAGCTTGTTGTGTATCCTCCAAAATAGAGGTTATTTGTCTCGGCAGTATAACCGGCCGCCAGGCAACTTGGCGCGCTTGGGCTGCCGTAATCTACAGCCGTCCTAACCTTGAGTGCCGCCACATCAGGCGATGCATAATTAAACGTAGCTTCAGAGCCATTACCATCGCCAAAGATGTTAAACTCAGCAATTTGCCAGTAGCTAGCAAGACTAACCACACTGTCCAGATCACTTGTAGAATAGGCAGTGCCATTTACATACATGGTAAGCGTGTCATTGCCACCTGTAACCGCTTGTCCTGTAACTGACATCTGGCTTAATTCAGAGATGTTTAGAGGAGGGTTACCAGTAATGGTAACCGCATTACTATTGCCATAGCAGTTATTGCCATAAGTTATCCATCCAGTACCTGACGGGCCGCCTGATGCCGGACACGACGCTCCGTAACCAATGAGCCAGTACTGAATAAAGGCCATTCCGGCGGTGTTAGAGTATACAAATTGTGCCCAACCTTCACAATTAGTGACACCATTGCAGGCTGGAGTATTAGCGAAGAAATTCGAGTTCAGTTGAAGAGAAAAGATATTCGTTGTGAACACATTAGTATCGGGGTCGATTCCATATTCATTCACCACTCCGCTGACGCTGTCAAACGATCCGATCGCTTCACTTATGTGGCCGCTGGACACCTCCGCCGTGACATCATTGCCATTACCTACAGTAAACGAATGCTGGCCGCGAGAAGGCAGATAGGGGCGAACAGGCGCTTTGGTGCAAGGAACCTCACGCCATTCAGTTTTAGGATAGTCTGCGGTAAAGCATCCATTTTTGGGTCGAGGAGTATGCATAATGGATGAACGCCAGGACCTGAGTTCTTTCATGCTTGGTTGAGATGAAGATGGAGATATCATCTTTTGAGGCTGCTCTGCGGCTCTTGCATTGTTTGGCGCAAGCGCGATGAACAATCCCAAGCCCCCTATAGTGCTATAAATAATCGCTCGTCCACGTTCTGAGTTATAGAATTTCATCTGGTATTGTTCTCCTTGTCGAATCAGCAGTTTTCCCTTCTATGCTATTTTTACCATAAATGCTCGCATAAGTTGAGGCGTTCCATGAAAATTGTTGCTCTCCAACAAATTTGAAATAAAGGTTAACTGGGTTCTACCGCATATCCAGCCCAAACATGGTAATGAGCTAAATATGCTTTAGAAACTTTTAGCTAAGTTGGAAACTCGATGTTTCAACTATTTTATTTCTAGTACCGTGGGGAGCATTATTTGAATTTCCAAATAATGTTTGAGGTGTAGATATGAGAAGAGCCGCCAATTTTGACTCATTCAACTTTATTTCCTCTTCGACAATAGAAGAATCTTCAGGTGCGAATCTCTTAGCTTGATTAAGTGCTTCTTCAGCCTTCGTCCATTCTTTTTCTAACCTATAAGTACACGCTATATTTAACCACGCATCAGCAATTTCTTGTTTATCTTCTGTTTTTTCCAAAATGGAAGAAAAGTTCTGTCTTGCTTCAGGGAAACAATCCTGTTTAAAAAAAGACATCCCTATTTGATTAATGACAATAAGGTGTTCTGGATCAAGATGAATCCTATTTATCACCATTAAAATTGCTCATTATTTTATCATAAAAAGCAACTTATTTATACTGAGGATATTTTAACAAATTTTGTGAATTGCTATAATTTTTGGACTTTGCGCCTAATTTTTATCGATAGTATTTTTATAAAAAACAATTCCTATGTATAATAAAAGGATATTTTGCTTTTATTTGAATCTCCGAGGACGTCATGTCTTATAATATACAACGCGAATTTGTAGTTGATACAACCACTGAAGTCCAATTAGAACAACAGCACAATACCCCACTCGATCATCCTATTTCAAATCTGGTGGATGAAATCCAATTTATTATAAAGTTTAGTGAAGCGTACCCCGAATTAAACTACGATCCTCGAAGGATATGGCATGGCTTATTTGGTAATGAACCCTCTGGGTATAAAACAGGCTTAAACAAAGATGTCGCTTTCTTGACCGAAGATTCCTGCGCTGAAATTATCAAGCATTTCCAATTATTTCTCAGTGGTATTGATTTTAATAATTTACCTTCTGGTTTTTTACTTGCAAAAAATCCAGAAACCGGTGTTCGTGATGTATTACATTATAGTGAGTATTTGGCGAAAAATGTTAAAAAATCAAATTACTTAGCAATAGTTTTATCTCCTAAAGAAGAGTCCAATAAAGTAGAGTCAAATAAATTTCCCCACCCAAAATCTCTTTGGTATGATTTTTTACGTAGCAAAATGAAGTCAGGCGCAATAGTTTTTTGTACTGAAGATGAATTAAAAAAGGCATTTATTATTTTTTCCAACACTGTAGATAAGCTAAATTTGGAATTTCCAGAACCTGATTTTTACAGTATCCAGGAAGATGTTAATCCAATTGTCCTTTTGGGACGTTGGCATGCCGTATTAACCCAACCTAATCTTAGAGAGGTGGATTTAGCCCCACAAATGCGTGCTTTGCCGCAATTACCGTTAACGGCCGGTTATGGAGGCTTACGAGCGATTAGTGATTATCAATTCACGGACCACCCTTGTGGTTTTCTGCTGCCAGAGATGGTTCCGACGCAAAAATACCATGATATATATAGAGAATTCACCGCAAAAAAAATCAACAGCATCAATGATTTTTGGGTGTATGTCGCTTATCAGCCTAATCGTAATTCTATCAATTACTATTTGCAAGCCATGGAAGCCATTACCAAAATAGGGCTCAATGATGAGGAATATGTAATAAAGATGTTGCGTATACTTGCATCAACTTCCACAGAAATAGCGCATTCTGCTAATGCGCCTGAAAAAGAACAGATTGAATTAAATTCGTGGATTAAATTTTGTAGTTTGATTAAAGACATCCCGACGGCAACGGCTACACTGGCCACACTTACAACGATGTTCAAGGCGCAGGATAATATTAAAAAACACTATATTTATCAGCTGGAACGTCTTACTCAATTACCAAATACTTCGTTTCTTTTTAGCTTCGCACAGATAATTACCAATGCTCTTAAACGTATACACTTGGCTTCTGCTCTGGCTGCTGCAGCTGTATCTAAAGATCCGGTGCCTGAGCTTACTAAATTGTGCGATAAGTTAAAAGAACTTATCTTTATAAATAAAGCTGGAATTTATGAAGGAGCTCGCTTTTATTTGATTAATGATGAATGGCAGCATCAGCTGGATATAAAGAAATATGTTGAATTACAGCACATTCTGTATTCATACCAAAAGATGAAGCCTATATCTTACAGACTTTTATTTGCTCCTCATTTAAGCACTTTTACTATTCTAAGCGAAGCGGATATATATCAAATTAGTGTGCTGATTCAATATATAGCGTCTAAAGAATTAACATTTACTCTGAACTTATTTCATGATGTGACGAAAGCCTTTGCGATGACAGATCTATTAGCGCTCCTTGAGCACCTGAAAAATAGTCCAGACACGTCATTTATATCTATTCTGGAATATGTAGAAAATCATTTTAAAGAGGGTTTTCCAGAAGGATATTTTATTAAGAAAAAACAAGAGTTATTAGATGTTAATCATGGCTTAAATGAAGAACAGCTTAATGCCATAAACTGTTTAAAATTACCGAAACAACAAAGAGATTATCTCATTAGCATTGAAACTGAATTACTCCAAAATAACGCATTTATTTCCCAGGAAAATCTTAATGAGTTTCATAATCAGCTTCTTAATTTGCATTTAGTACTCTCACCTACAGATTATAATTTCGTTCTTGAAAAATTAGCCGCTTTGCGACAACAGTTACCACAAGAGGTAGCTCCTTTAACTCAGCTTATCATGCTCTTAATCGAGCAACGCAGTATCAATGATTTCAAACAAATTTATTTTCGCAATCAAATTGAAAAATGTGCTGATAAATCCTTAATTCCTAAATTTATTGCATTTAGCAAAATAATAAAACCTCTGGCCAAACCATTGGGTTCCATGTCTGTTGTGGTAGTACAAGATTTATTATCAGGCATACTTCTCAACGCCGATTTTCCTATTTTTATGAGTAAAGAGGTTAAAGAGTTGGACGCCTTATTGTCACAGATTGAGCACATCATTGTGCAGCATCCCCATCTCCAACAACATTTGCTAGAAGCTCTAAGCAATATTCCTGATAAATTTAGTAAAAATTATTTTAATAATTTAAAACTTTTTGTTCTTAGTATTCATCAAATTTGTATTTTATTAGAAACGGCTAAGAAGGATGATGACCAGCAAAATATGTTGTTAATTTACTCTTTATTTGCTCGTTTTCACCATAATCCTATGACTTTGGTTACATTGTGGCAAAATATTAATCAATTACCTATGGCCGAATTTATGCTCCAATTCGCCAATAAATTAATTAAAGATGAGAGTGACTTAGACGAATTTGAACAATTAGTTAATAAAATAAAAGGGGATCATTCTTTATTTAATTGTTTAGTAACTGAATGTTCAAATCCACCTTACCCAAGCTTAAAAACAATTAATAAATGGATTGATGACGGTAATTTAGTGTCTCAATATACAACATTTAGCATGTTGCCTTATGGGAAACGCAGGCTTGATTTTGCATTTCAAGCAAAAGAAATAGCTAAGCAAAAAGTATTATTCAAAAATATAGTTGATGACGTGTTTCCTGTAGCATGGGGCAAGTCTGTAGCGCAGCTGCTTCAGGAAAATCGCAAAAAAAATCTGCTGGAACTGCGAAATGCATTTAATGAATTAAGACTCACAGCCACTACCGAACCACTAACAAATCAGCAAAAGCAGGCTTTATTGTGTGTTTGTATCGAAATGTTAGCCAGAACTACAGCGCAATTCGATGACAAAATACCTCCCTCTTTGATTAGCCAGGAATTAAACACTACGCAAGTCATGGCTTTATATGCCATGTTGACTAATCCCAA
>NZ_JH413802.1:21426-27271 GCF_000162755.2 Legionella drancourtii LLAP12 | reverse complement strand
TTGACTAATCCCAATTCTAAACTGATCAGTGAGATTGGTACTGGAGAAGGGAAATCACGAATCAGCATGATTTTGGCTGCCTGCCAGGTTGCACAAGGAAAAACTGTCGATTTCATGACTAGTGACATGTCTTTGGCTGAGCGTGATTTCTTGACTTATAACGATTTTTTTACGTCTTTAAACATTAATACCAGTCTGATTTCTTTAAATACACCCAAGCAGTTATATCAACGTGGGGGTGTCAACTTTACTGACAATAGCCAATTATTATTGCTGCGTAACCGCAGTGACATTATTCAAGATCCTTTTGCTTTTCTTGATCCGGATGCAAGCAAGCGTTGCTTGCTGATTGATGAGGTAGATAAATTTATTCATGATAAGGCTAAAGATGCGTATAACTATGCGGCGCCTTCGCAAAATTTGAAAGATTTTACCTGGGTTTATCCCTTATTGGTACGTTTTGTTCATGATTATTTAAAGGCAAATCCAGAAACAACATTTAAACCAGAAGAGTTAGTCCAACAATTCATGGACTATGTTGAACAAAAAGATTTTGATGAATATCATTTGGCAAATCTGGCTCTTTTGCAGGAGAGTCAGAATCAGCAATTAGTAACTTGGTTGAAGTCAGCGCATACTGCTTTGCATATGAAGGCTGATCATGATTACAAAGTCTCATCTGAAGAGGAGTCTAAGCTAGTACGTGTTCGCGATGCGGACGGATATGTGCGTTATAGCCGTTCAATTCTGGTATTAGATACTGGACGCCCAGTTGAAGGCGCTTCTTTTGCCCTAGGGGTGCATCAATGTCTGGGTGCTATTGAAAATCAGAATGCTGGCAAAGAATCTTTTATAATTTTACCTGAAAATGAAACCCAAAGATCACTCTTCCCAGTAAGCTTTATTGAGCAATATCATGAAGGAGCTTTGTATGGTTTGAGTGGTACTGCACGACATGAAGCTCCTGTTGCCAATGAACACATTAATTATGAAAAATATGATTATTTGATTGTTCCTCGTCATAAAACAGTACGCCGCGAAGATAAAAATATTTGGCTTGCTAAAAATGAAGCACAGCAAATTGCGTTTTTAAAGAGAAGTCTACGTGAAAAACTCTCAGAAAATCCACAACGTCCCATCTTGTTAATTTGTAAAAATGATAAACAAAGCGAATGGATTCATGAAATTTTAACCAAAGATAATGAGTTACAACAGCTCATGAAGAAATGTACTCGCGTGCATGGCTTAACGGATAAGAACGATGAAAAAAATGCGGTAAAAAATGGTGGTGAGCCCGGTAATGTGACCATCTCAACGGTGGGAATGTTTGGTCGTGGTGTCGACATTAATGCTGCTAATTTATTTGTTTGTTCTTTATATGTGCCTACTTTTGAAGATGAACAGCAAATTAAGGGACGTACTGGTCGTGCTGGTAAAGAAGGAGAATATCGCATGATTCCCAATATGCTCGATCCGGATTGTCCACTTAATGGCAAGACTTTTAATATACGCAATAAGATTGATAAAGCCCAAAGAGCTATGGCACTACAAGCAGCCAAACAGGAAGAAGTCGCTAAACTCTATGCCCATTTCCTGGAATACATACATCAAGCATTCATAAAGACTATGAGCAGCGCAGAAAATATACAGCAGCCACGATTACTGCAAACTTGGCAGCGATATTTAAATGATTTACAAAAAGCATGGGATCTGCAAAGAGAAGCTATGTTGGATATGCTTGATCATTCCAATGAAGAAGAGTTTAATCAAGTATTTAATACGTTTACAGATACTTGGAAAGGAAAAGCACCAATTGATGAGCAGAGCAAGCAAGATGCTTCTTTTGCCGATACGTCAACAACGACTTATACTGCTTTATCACAACATAAAACCTTCTTTAAGCCCCAAAGAACCGCAATTGGAAAACAGCTAAAATATGATGTTGCTGATGATGGTCAGGCCAGAGTGTATTCTTCATTATTTGCGCAAGAATTTGCCCTTTTTAAGGGGGACCGTGTTATTTTTGCTAATACACGCGCCTGGCTTGATGGGCGTGGTGTTCTTTTCGCCGATTTAAAGGCTACATTGCGTGGAGAACGCCCTTTATTTGCTAATTTACGCGCTACGATTTCACGTTTAATAGACGAATTCAAAGCCAAGAACACAACAACGACTCAACTTGAAGAGGATACGCTATCAGGTGATCAGGAGCCCAATGATCCTGAACAATCAGAATTTGGGTTTGGCTCTGCTTTGTAGAATTAAAGCAATATAAGTTTATTGCCGTGAGATAGAACATGTATCCTGCCGTCCCTTTTATGTGACAAAATAGCCTGGCGACTTCAACCAGGCTATCTTTAGAAACACGTCCTATACCTTATGGCAATGGTTTAAAACCTACCTGCCCGCACTGGCCATCATAAAAATAGTCGTAAATGTACAATGGGCGCCGACCAGTATTCACGAAAATCTGCCCTGTTGTGGCGCTATTAACCCATTGTACTACAGTAGGGGTTGGGCTATCACTAGGCGGATTACCATGAACTGCGTTAAAACTATACTCCAACGACGGTGTATTTACAGCCCCCATTAAGATCCCCATATAGACTCCAAGCGGTACTTCATTATTGGCGTTGTGAGTTCCTGCTGGCCATTGATCTTTAGGTAATTCAATAAACATCGAGTCAATTCCAACATCGAGAAGTGCTGTACCGCAGAACTGATTAGGTGACGGAGAATTGGGAAAACTATAGCAGCCCGCCTGAGGATAAAAATCACCGGGCACGGTTGGATTAGACACCAGGTTGATAACATCATAATTAGTGTTCGAGGTAATACCAAGAGTTAATCCAGTCGTTGTCGAGTTATCATTCGGTGTGAGGTAATAACCCGGGCTCAAATCGGTTCCATTTTGAGTATTCGTTATATGAAGAAAAGCATTAGCCGTAGGTGAGTTAAACAAATCACCTGCGGTGGTGCTATTGCGGTTGAAACCAACGCCCAAATAATGCAAATTCGGTGAAGGAGGATTTGAATAACACGACTTGGTAGTCGGTCCGCTACAATAGGCATTGTTAATCCCCAGTACCATTATTGGTTGCGTCATCACTACGCCACTGGCTAGCTTCACTCGTACCGGAGCTAAGTAGTAATTACCAGAATAAGTATTTCCGCTGCTGTCATAATATTTGACCCCTGGCGCCCCAGGGCCGATCACATTCCCATTATGTGGTAGCTCATGACTCGGAACAAGAACGCCCAAAGAACCAGTGTCAATCGTGAAAGAAGTGAGCGAATTCTGAGCCGCGTTCTCATTGTAGCCTACATCAGCCATGACATCTAATGCATTTGGGAGTGTACTCACCAGTGGCACCTGATAGCTCGCACTGCCATAACTGCAGGATGGTGGGATGTTTTGCGGCAACACTTGTGTTACACCGAGCGCGGCCCCATTATTGCTGCTATCGCTAATCCAGGCATTGATCGAAATATTATTTGGAAACGACTGGCCACTGTAGGTAAAAGTTACATCTTCTGTGCTCGAAGTAGTTGATGTAGGCGAAATCACTCCATCCGGTGCGCCATAAACATCGACATGAATTGGGTTATTCGCACTGGGAATAAGTGGCTGCCCTTGAGAATTGCACGGTGACATGTGGATCGTAAATTGCTGTATAGGATTAGGCGTACTCCCTATCGAATTGCTAACCCGGCTTACTGCTGGCGAAAAAACAATGACGCTTGGCTGACACGTCGATGGTGAGGGGGGAGCGGTAACAGTGATGGTTGCTACATTTGTATTACTCGCTGAAAATAGGCAATATCCATTACCATTCATACTGCAACCAGTTGGCGAATAACCTGGTGTATTTACTTTAATTCCTGCAAAGGAATAAGTACGATTTGGTATGGTCGTAAGTATGCTTAAGGTTAAGGCTGACACATTATAATTTTGACAAGACAAAGCCGCTTTTCCATTTAAGCAGAGGGTAATATTCACATTACTTGGTGTGCCTGTTGCAGAAACATTAAAGAGCAAGCCACTTCCGGCAAACACGCATTGACAAACAATCAAAAACAACGCAACACTTATATTCCTTAAGCAGTGTATCATAAATTAATCCATTAGTTATAAATTGAGTTAAACAACAATTGAACACATTACGGCATTAGCGTAATCATGACCGGTATGCAACGTATTAAGCAACTGAGTGGTATTTTTATGCAACCTACCCTGCCCTAAATAAAAGAACTTATAACCGCACTCCAACGGTGCGGGACCAAAAAAGTTATTGAATTTAACTCCAACACCAGTCATTGCGCTAAATGTAGTAGCAGTATGTCCTGAAAAAACATTATCAGGGATGGTTACACCATCATCGAGTGATTGTTCTTGAAAATTGCTTGTACGCATAAAGTTTGGACCAATACCTAAATCAAGAGTTAATGCATATTTCGGAGATTTTGTATGAATCATTGATTTGGCTACCGCATAAACTGGGTAGTGAGTGACCTTATATCCATAGGATAAATTAGTAAATAAATCCTCTTGAACCACATAACCAGAGACACCTGTTTTCGCGAGATAAAAGGCATTAACTCCATAAGCCATGTTGAATAAATCTTTTTCTTGACCATCAATGAAATAACCTAAACCAACTAAACCATTGCTACTTTGACTTCTGGTTACCGTGAAATCATCGCCGATCAAGTCTTCGATGTTTATATGCTGTGCGTTCCCTTGATTACTCCAATACCCTCCCAATTGCACAACAGCATGCCCATGAAGATTAAATGCAAATACCTGGAGTGTAATAGAGAATAAAGCAATTGACGAGATAAGTTTGATTGATTTCATAGTATCTCTTTCATCCTTGTTTGTAAAAAACAGGAGCTTTTTTACTATATCAGAATTAGCAAGTCAACTTTAGTTTTCCCACATATCTAGCATGAATTCTTCAAATTGTCTCCACCACTAATATTTTCTCTAATTCATGTGGAGCTAACTTAATTTTTAGTTTATTAATGATAGTTAATATATCTTTAGGTGTTTTCGCAATATAATTTGGCTTAGAGAGCACAAGAATTTCTTCCGAATTAAATCCCCATGAAACAGCGATAGAATTTATATCGCACTTTTGGGCTGCGTCTACATCACGTGTTTCATCTCCAATATAAAAGGTATGTGATGAGTTCATTTTATGAGATTTCATTATTTTTTTTAGTATCTGTTTCTTGCCAAAATAGTTAGACTCCTCATAAATAAAATCAAATAAATGCCGAATTTTATAGCGCTCAAGCCATAAAGCCACATTTTCCGAGGAATTTGAAGTTAATATGCCTAAGCAGCAATCTAAATGATGCAGTTCTGTCAGCACTTCAGGAATATCGATAAAAGTAGATAAAGCAGGTATGTCATCACGTACATATCCTCTCGCCTTACTCAAGATACCAGGTAGCTTATAAAGAGGGATTTTTAGATACTTAATAAGCGCTCGTGACGTTAGGCTTTTTAATTTATCTATTTCTGTTGGGTTTATTTTGCGAAAATTAAATTCATCAGCCAAGATATTAAGCTTTTGCACCGCAACGCAAAAGCTATCCACTAAAGTACCATCAAAATCAAATATTAAATTAAATTTTTTATCTGCATGCATGATTTCTCTTTCCAACTCCTGTTGCAAACTAACGTGCATTTCCAATCGCTCTAAACAAATCGAATTTCAGACGCTACACGCAAACAATCAGTATTATATCCTTGATATTCAATATCACAATCTTTATTTCCAGCCTTGTGCCTTGTGGGGGTCACTGCCATTAAGTTAAGAAAATCTGTCATCCCGCG
>NZ_JH413802.1:0-21211 GCF_000162755.2 Legionella drancourtii LLAP12 | reverse complement strand
CGGGAAACCATCCATGAATTGGCATTATAGCCAGTGAGGAATGGATCCCCGCCGACAGGCTCTGAGAAATTTGGAGTATAAAATCCTTAACTTAATGGCAGTGCTTGTGGGGGTATAGTAAAATTAAAGAGGTAATCCACAATGAAACGATCATGAACAATTAAACTCGTTTAATATCCTAATTATTCTCATTTAAATGACTCGATACTTAAAAAATTCAAAGTAAAAATGCATCGAGTCAAAAAGCCGAAAAATAAATAAGCATCAAATCAAACCAATCTCATCTACACAAAGCAACTGAACTAACTCAAACTCCCTTGAATTAAATGCTAAAGAATTAATATGAGTGCGAGCACAACATGTCAAGCCTATTAATCAGCGCAAAATACACTATGAGAATCCAGTGGATTAGCGCAGCAAAAATTTTGTAAATAACAAGGCCAGGCCAGAATAGCACTTACTTAAAAAACTAAATAATAAGTACATCATAAAGCCTTAATAATGAAAGTATAGAATGGTAAATACGCACATTGTGTATTGATTGAGGGCTTTAAATATGTACGATATGAGGCTGGATAAAAACATTGTTGAACTCAGTTTTGAGTTTGAAAAACTTATCCAGCGTATTAATACAACTGGCGAATTAGATTTAACCAATCGGACGATTAATGAACAAGAGTTACCTATTCTTTTTTTCGCAATTGAACAAAATGAAATAAACGATGCCTTCCTTTTAGGTGTTAAACCAAATCATTATCAACAAGAATTGTTTAAAAAATTACAAGAGAAATCTCGTTTACAAAAAACACCCATCCAAATTCATTACACCCAGAAACTAGATGATGTTTTAACCAGTCAATTTGATCGCCAATTTCGTCAACAAGCCCACGATAACTATAAAGCGTCCATGCGATTTGAACCATCCAGACTTGGCAGTGCCATCTCAAAAGGCCCTACTGCTTTTCTTTCTCAAGTTATGAAAGAAATTAAAGGCGAGGTGGCACAGTTTGGCGGAGAAGACAATGAAACCAAAGTTACCTTAGTTAAAAAGCTAAATAATCCGGGCATTCAAAAAAAATTCGAGGACATAAGAGAAAAAAAATTAACCAGGCCGTTACCTGAATCCCTCGCCTCATCCATGCAAACAATTCAAACCACCGACATTGATTTAGCCGCTGGAGAAATGCTACTTTACCATGGTACTTCCAGTGAGACATCCCCACTAATTATGCGGTATGGTTTTGATGAGGGACGTTGTCGCTTCGTGACTGGTAACGGATATGGGCCTTTAGGTAAGGGAATTTATTTTACTCCTGAATTGTCGAAGGCAGCAACGTTTGCGCGCTGTAGCCAATGCGATAAGACAGAGCAATGCTTCTGTTATGATGAAAAAACGATGACTGCTGCCGAACGTGTGGTTCTGCTTTCCCGCGTCTATGTTGGTAATCCAGTAATTTTATTAGCCAAAAACCCAGCAATTAAAGATCAGGAAAATCCACCTGAAGGCTTTAATTCCTATGTTGCTTTATCTAAGGATATTGATGGGCTATCTGCATTTCGTTCCACAGAAATATGCGTCCCCAAGGGAATTCAGGCTATCCCCTTATATGAAATTCGCTTTACCTTTTCACCTAATTATTTATTACTTGATAAATGGGATGAGGCTATTAGGCGAACGAATTTAAATAGCACGAGTGAAATCCAGGGGCTTTTTCACAATCATTATGTAAAATTAAAAGAATTGATTCAATTAAGAGCCGATAATGACAATTCAGATGAGATTGAAAAAAAAGCAGGAGAAGTTCATTATTGGGGCAATGAAATAATTAAATCACTTTCTGATAAGAAAAATCAACTTACTACGCAAGATAACCTTACTACAGAACAAGCTGAGAATATAAAATTAATATCTGAGCAATGCATGATCTTTATAAATTTGCAAACGCAGCTAAAGAATATATTGACCAAAAATGAGTGCAAATCTGCGAACAGGCCAAGTGAAAAAAAAACAAACATACAAAATTCATATTTATCAGGCCCCTCTTTTTTTAATCGCTTACTGCCCAAACAATATGCATTGAAACAAGATCTATCAAAATTACATAGCACATTGAATAATAATGAAGATCCAAAAGAATTGATGAAAAAACTAATTGATAGTCTCAGTATTGCCATAGCAAGAGATCAAACAAAAAGCTCCTCTTTACCTTTTTTTTCCTCAAATCCGTCTCATCGCATTCTCCTTACCCAAACCATGATAAGGCTAAAAGGGCAATTAGAGCCAATTGAGCATACCACCCCACAACAAGCTTATCATTTACTGTCATCAGCCATTAATTCATTACGGAAAGATGCGGATAAATACAAAGAAATAAAAACCGCTACCGCATTCATTATGATGAAAGAATTCCAACAAACCTTAGAGTCAATGGATCTCGAAGATTTATCGTATGTAAACAATGAAAAGGAAAAAATAAGTTATTGAACATAATAGTAGCCAGGGCGCACCGCAGCGAAACCCGGATATAGCACGAACGTCTTATTCAAACGTTATTTTAACGTCATATATGAATAAGTGTAGTTAAGCTAAGATATTTCTTATTCTACCTCTCGATTGCTTATCCATAACGTCAGTTTAATAATTTATCGTCAATAGCCTTAGAATTTCATATATTTTCAGAGGGTAACACAGGGACTACATTGTTCAGCAACTACATTATCCGCGGCTGTCTGATAATGTTTCTGAAAAAAAGTCGCCTTATTTTTAATTGAATTTTTAAAAGAATTAAGAAGAGGATGAATTTCATACCCCTCTCTTACCATATAAACCTGGTTATTATGATCCAGAGTTTCCAAAAAGGTATTACCTTCTATATAAACACACTGATTTTGATCTCTGACAGCACTATTAATTTCTTCTATTGATTCAATTAGTGCGGGAACTAAAATATCATTTAAAGGCATAATTCATACTCCTTATAAAGTCCTGTGCTATGTGCCTGCTGTTTAATGTCATTATGATATCATTTAATGTTTCCTGGTTGTGAATTTTATTATCAATTTGTTTGTTCCACTACTTTATACCCTTAGGCACTATCCTTATGCCATTAGAGCAAGAAACACTTGCTGGTGTAGTTGTGTTTTTTAAACTCAGACCATTTTCTTAGCATTATGAAAAAAAACACCCAAAAACAAGATCAAAAACAAATCTCAATGATCTGATTTTGAAAATAGATCTCAAAAAAGTTGCTTTAAATTTTATCTTGTGTAAAATTTGCTCCAGCTATGAACAGTAAATTAATTTGCACACTAATTGGTATTTTTTTCTTACATTCAGCATTGATGGACCTTTGTTGCATAAAAAGGTTCGCAAGGCAATAGCCCCCCCAACCAAAGAAACAGTTCAAACTCAGACATTACCTTCAAAGATAGCGCCTATAAAGAAAGTGGCGACTCCCAAAATCCCTCCTCCAAAACGAACAACAGAAAAGGTCGTCATCAAAAGCCGTGTCTCAAACAATCTCGCATTAACCAAAGTATCTTTTGACGAATTACCAGGTTGGGATAAAGCAGATGTTAAGAAATCATTATCCGCATTTCAGTTGTCATGTAAGGCATTCCTGAAACAGGAACCATCTCATGCAACAGGCTCCAAACTTATCAAACTAAAGGCTGGAGACTGGCATCCAGCATGCAAAGCAGCCCTGGCGCTTGAAGCCATCTCAGAAGACACGGCAAGAACATTTTTTGAAAAATGGTTTCATCCCCTTGAATTTGAACAAAAAAAACCGGTTCATGGCTTATTTACAGGGTATTATGCACCGCAACTGAACGGTAGTTTAAAGAAAACATCTAAATACAGTACACCAATTTATGGATTACCAAAGCACAAACATAAGCGTCATTATACGCGTGAGCAAATAGATAATGGCGTTCTTAAGAAAAAGGCACCGGTCATTGCATGGATCCACAGCCCTATTGAACGATTGTTTTTGGAAATAGAAGGCTCCGGAGTTATTCAATTAACGAATGGTAAAAAGCTCTATTTAGGATATGCTGGCGAGAATGGTGCTCCATACACATCAATTGGAAAGGTACTTATCGATAGAGGAATCTTGACTAAGGATAATGCATCCAAAACCGCTATCATACGTTATTTAGAGAATCACGCGGATAAAGCAAATAATATTATACACAAGAATAAATCCTTCGTTTTTTTTGAAAACCTAAAAAGACCCATGGCCATGGGCGCTAAAGATATGGCTTTGACTCCAGGTTACTCCTTAGCCATTGACAAAAAATGGATACCACTTGGCGCACCGCTTTGGTTGGATACCAAAAGACCCGATGTACAACAAAATAATGAGAAACAATTTCAACGGCTTATGATCGCCCAAGACACAGGTGGGGCAATTCGTGGATTCATGCGTGGCGATATATATTGGGGCACCGGTAAAATTGCAACATTTCTTGGGGAACATATGAAAAATAAAGGTCATTATTGGCTACTGCTCCCCAAACACATTTTTAATAAGCTTGCTAAAAGACAATTACGTAATTCTTAATTAGTTTATAAGGATAAAATCTAAGGGACTATGTATTACATTGCGGTCCTATTCGGTACTTGCTACACTGATTTATAACATCAAATATTTCCCCACAAGGATTACCAATGTTGATTCACGTTAAACAACGCGCGGATATAGCCCATGCTCAAGTGAAAATAGATATTTTTTCCAGAAAAGGCTATCAACTAATTGGTTCACTATCAGAGATACGGGCTCTATGGAATAGCATGAAAATTGGGGTATTTTTATTTAAAAAAGAAGAGCGTTATTATCAGTGCAAAAGCGCATTTTTGTTTTTAGAGTATACTCCTGAAGAAATTGAAGCCTGCTTTAATGAACAACAAGAACCGCTGCCAAAAAAACCTTTTTCTCGTATTCTCACTTCTAGTTATATTTTCATTACGTTAAAAAACGGGCTGTTTTTATTAAGAGAAGATGCACATAAATCAGGACATGCGTTTTTAGCCGGTCCACATGCGGAAGAAGACATTGTCGGGGGAGAGCTTTACTTTGAAAAAGGCAACTTACTATTGGCCAATAATAAATCTGGGAACTACCCTACTTCCGAGGAAGAAGCTTTACCGGCCCTGATTAAAGTATGGGGCCTTTCGATTAAAGAAAGGTTTTGTCAGGTGATAGAAAAAGAACAGGTAGAATTTGAATTAGCACGCAGGAAATTAGTAGATGAAGCATTGGGAAGTAAAGAGACACCTAAGTTAGGTGCCTCTTCCGCAACATTTTTTGCAAGTCCAGCAACCACAGTACCTATTTCTCAACCACCAACGGAACAACACTGCTTGCCATGCACTATTCTGTAGACCTATCGCATTTAGGAGTACCGTTATAGTCTAGGCTGGTAGCTCATTAAATCCAATAGATGAATGTAATTTAATATTGATGCTTTGAATATAAGCATATCAGTCGCCTATCTCACCCGCACACAACAGCACAAATATTTTTCCACAAAGTAATAATAAAATATATTTGAATAACTTGCTTAATAATTGTTTAATAATCTTGTAATCTCAGAACCGCTGCTCAGGGATGCTGGCGAAAAGGATTATTTGCGAGAGGTGCATCACTGTCCCGTATAACATACAAGGTGGAAACTTATGATTATTTTGTTATTTTTTATTTTAGGCACTGCAGTGCTAGTACGAATTTATCAATTATATCAGCAAGAGAGCGCGGCAAAAATAACCTATCCTTCAGCAACTAGTTATCTTTCACTTATAAAAGATATTGCCACTTTAAAAACCAGTTCCACGGCAGCTAAAGCACCATTACAAACCCGTTTTATGACGTTTATTGCAGATCTAGGCTCTCGCTCTCTGGATAAACAAGGTTCCGGTATAGGCTATTTAAGATTACCTGATTTAACACCTGTATATGTATTTTCAAACAAAGCAGCAATTCAACAACTTTATGCACGAACTAATGAAAAAAAATTTGGACAAAAACAATTTTTTCATCGCTTGGCAATTATATTAGGTCCCGATAATTTGATGTCTTCTAAGCTAGGTAGCGAAACTCATGCAATGATTCGCAGATCTATTCTTTCGCGCAATGAAACCAGTAGACCCCAAGTAGCCAAAATTGTCGCTGCTTTTTTTCAAGAATATGAATTAGAACAAGGGGCTCAAGGCCAACCTCTTAGTAACGTAATGGATAAACTCTCTCGGCGAGTATTGCTGGCAACTTATTTTGGTGAAGCGATTATTAAACCATTTGAAAAACTTTATGACGCTAAATTAACTAAAGAATTAATCGACTGCTTATTTAGCCTAGAACCCATTAAAGAAGAAGAGAAAAGCAATCTAATCCTATTAAGAAATGAAGTATTTGCTCTAGGGTGCCAGCTTATTTTTTCGTCAGAAGAAATTACCGAACAATTAATTACAGAGCAGAGTTGGCTTAATTATTTGCTCGTAGCAAGAGTCTTGATGAACCCCAAAGTGACAAGTCAATTGGAACAAGTAGGTATCAAATCTACAACCAAATTAACAGCAGAACAATGCAAATTTCTAATCGAGTATTCAAAAGAACATCTAGATAACAATCTACTATCTTCCCTGATAAGAGACGTTATTAATGAAAGTCTATTCATTCCCTTACTAGGGTTTGATGCCACAGCAACAGCTTTAATCACCGCCTTAAAAATCGCTCTTCAAGACAAACGTATTTATGCTTTAATAAAAAAAGAACTGCACAAGAAAATCGCCGTAGGTGAGCACTTCGAATTACATTCTCCATGGGATAAGGGAGAATTATCCTACATGGAAGCCGTTTTGCTAGAAGCCTTGCGATTATCACCTCCTGCTCCCATTGTGCCAGAAATTATTAACGAAACAGTCACTTTGAATATCAATGGTATATCGCTTACGTTACCTGCCGGTGCCCTGATATTTATTCCCATGCAAAGTGTACATACACATTCAATGCATTTTCCTGACATTGCTCTTTCTAAAGCTGGGCACGAGATTTTCGGTAAAACCATAATAAGTGCCAAAGATATTTTTCCTGAACGTTGGGGGCCAAAAACGACTACTGGTGAGTTTTATAATGCTCATTTTTTTGCTAAGACACCAATCGCTTATGAACCTGGCGCCATGGAAAAAGAAGGAGGATTATTAACGTTTAAAACTGGAGCCAGACGTTGTCCCGGTCTTCGCATCGCAATGACTGAAGTGCTCGCCTTATTCCGCATGCTTGCAACCTACAACTTTGAACTTACTGCCGAAGAACACTTAGAGTTACGTTTTAATTATGAGACTCCTTTACAAAGAAATGGAGGACAAGGGCTACTTAAAATTAGTCTTCGCAATAAATTAACGACAGCAGCGCCCTCTCCTTCTCGAAATTTGGATAAAGAAACCTATCAACAACGGGGCTTAAATTTCTTCCCAAAAGCATCAGCCAGCATGAAAGAGAAACCCAAGATACAGGACGATTTTAGGATAGGTGCCTGACACCGCTTTTCGTGCTGCAATTCCCTTTAGAGAAGCGCATCCAAATCAAAAGTAGAATATTTATTGAGGGCGTTTCCATGCTCAGTTAAAAAAACCTCCGCGGTAGCTCTGCCCTCCTCAAAAAGCATGTCAAGAAAAGGCCGTTCGGCATTCAATTTCGAAGAATAGCCTAATTCAACCATTTTGGAACTGGTAATTCGGTGAATACGCATTTTAGCCCAGCGCGCCCCTTCTCCTGAATCAGAATTAACAGTCTGCCTTAGCAAGGCGATCATCCGCAGTTCTTTCATCAGCGTTGCATTAAAAGCCACCTCATTTAGTCGATTAAGAATATCACGTGCCGTCTTTGGCGTACCTGGCCGTTCAACAGGATTTATCTGTACCAATATGGTATCACTGGACTCGCACTCCTGCACCAGAGGCGTAATGGTGGGGTTCCCTGTATACCCACCATCCCAATAAACCTCTCCATCAATCTCGATGGCATGAAACATTGACGGGAGACAAGCAGAGGCAAGAAGGACATCTGCTGTAATTTCCTTATTTCTGAAAATTTTTCCGCGGCCTGTTCTAACATTTGTTGCGGTAATAAACAATTTAAGGGGGGATTCTATTAGTGCAGGAAAATCAATCATCCCCATCAAGATCTCACGTAAGGGATTAAGAGCGGCCGGATTGAGATCATAGGGAGAAAAAAGGCGCGTAGCTAAATCAAGCGCTAGAAATGAAGGGGAAAAATCCATAGTCCAATTTCCAGAAAGGATATCCCACGGTCCTCGTTGAAAAGGACTAAAACGTGCAGCCTCAGCGACTTGTTTCCAAAACTCAGCCAAAGCTTCTCGAGCCCCTTCGGCTCCGCCACTTGCATAACCACTCGCGAGAACCGCTGCATTCATTGATCCGGCGGAAGTTCCTGAAATTCCCTCAATTAACAACCGAGGCTCTTCAAGCAAACGATCAAGCACGCCCCAAGTATAAGCTCCATGAGCCCCACCACCCTGTAATGCCAGATCGATAAGAATTGGTTTTCCCACTTTTTTTGACATTAATGGTTGCATCCATAGTAGACCTTATAGCTAAGTCTAGCACCTAAATACTGAATTTCCTTCCCTGATACTCCATAAGTTGAAGTACAAAAACGTGAACGAGTACGCGAAGTCGGAAATACTATTTGTCTACATTTATAATAATTTCATATCAATAATGTACTATATTTTAAACATGGTGTTTTTTTTGCGCTAATCATGGTGCGTAAATCAACGGTTCAAGAAAACAACGTAAAAGAAAATGTGGTCAACTATATAGACTTAATTTCTCAAGCACTCAAAGATCAAGTTGCAGTAACTCAAGCATTTATTGATTTTGGAGCATTCCTTCAAGAACAATATCCTGGCATGGGTTTGGATGATCTGCGCAAGAAAATAATGAAATTAGCCATTAAAATCGATGAACAAGAAATACCTGATCTACGTTTAGTCGCAATCCTCTCTGAGGGACGAATTAGAGCATATGAGAAGATAGTCAGCGCAGTGCCAGTTGATAAAAATGCTATATACAAAATGGATGCCTTGACGAAGGGAATCAATCTTTTCTCCGTTGTTCTAGGAGAGGAGCAATTTCAGGAGGCTTTAGAGCCGCTAGCGGACAACGTGGAAGATGAAGAGATACAAAAAAGTCAAAAATCAATCATGGCCGCTACCTACGAAATAAGTCCTATAGTTAACGAATCAGAGCGCAAGGATATGATTGCTAAAAATACGGTTGCAGAACTCCGCAGTATTACTCAGCGAACGCTGGAGCAATTAATCCAACAAATAACCGACCAGGCCCTCAAAAAACCTGAATTATATCAAAGATATTTTAGTGAAAGAGCGCTTTGTGTTAATGTACTGATTAACGCGATTAAGAAGAATCCTGAATCTACTGAACTTAAAGTAACAATTTCAAGCTATGATGCACTTCAATCTCTTGATGAAACCATGAACTTAGCGGGTACTGCGCCAGAGAGGCTCGAACGATTTAGAGATAAATTAAATGAAGAATCGATAAAAAGTACCTTAAATTCCAATCCAGATAGTCATATAACTAAATTTTTAAAAGTAGTGGATTATATATTTAAATCCATTATTACCTTATCAATAGACCATTGGATTAAACAAGCCCCCTTAAAATCAACACAGCAACAAGCCTTCAAAGATGCGCTTTCGGCGTTAAAAAATGTGGAAAAAGAAGAAATTATATCTGTACCACCAAAGCAAAGGATGTAATTCATATAGCGCTGGTTGTATTGGTACCCTAAACTAAATCATCTCACCTACTTCGGATAAATGATACAGGCCTCATTGTAATTCGAATACCCCCTTCAGCTACACTTCCCATCAATTAATGATTAAAGCTGTGACGACCATGCGTACCAATAACTATTAAATCAGCAGGCCATGATTTTGCCTCCTCCATAAGTTTATCAGCAACTTCTCCTTTAAACGCAATCATCTCAATTAGTTTCGTTTCAAATCCTATTGTTGATGTTTGAGCAAATGTGCTTGTAGATCATGACTATCCTTGGAGTTAACTTATTAATTATATACAAAAATTACAAAAGCTATTGTTCAAATAGCAACATTTATTCGCCTCCATTTAATAATGCCTTTGCCCCGCTGGCTTGAAGCAGATCGCTACGAGCATCTTCGATTGTCGTTTCAGCTCGTGATAAATTTCTCCATGCCTCTCGCAAATCGACCAAATCACCTTCAAGTTTAAAATAGCGTCTTTTAGCTACTTTAAACCCTTCCTGAGCAATATTTAATTCAATATTTAGATGTTTTAACCTGGTACCTGAGGCCATGATAATTTGATCTAACTTCGCATTCATTTCCTCTAAAAATTGCTTTTGCGTTGCAATGTCTTGCTGCTTCACTAAAACCTCTGCTTGTGCACGCTTAATTCGGCTACTAATATTTAAATCAAATAAGGGCATCATGATGCCAAGACCAACAGCATAATTTTCCCTGTTAACCAAGTGCGTTTTTGCCATTCCTCCAGCACTGGCTATAGCCACAATTTTAGGCATTGAATCGGCCTGTTCACGCTTTAATTGTTCTTGAGCAAGCTTCGCTCCAGCCACAGCACGTTTTACATAAGGACTAGCATTAATACGACTTTGAGGATTAAGCGAATCAATTAATTGATTCGATAAAGAAGGGCAATCAAAAGTACGAGCAGGAACTCCGGTAATAACTGCAAGCTCATTAATACTCCCTTCCACACGCTTTTCAAAATAAGCATAGGCAGTACGTGCTTCCTCGGTTTGAGAATCAGACAAATAAGTATCAACAACCGAGCGCTGACCTGTTTTAACAAAATGTTTTGCTTCTCGATTGATAATCGCGGATTCTTTGGCAAGCCGTGCCCAAATATCGCGTTGTTTTTTGAATTTTGCACATTGATAAAAGACTTGTAGTGCCAAAACTTTTACCTCATAAGCGGTAACATGAGTACTTTGTTGTGATACTGCAACCTGGGCATGAGCAGCTCTAACATCAGCGGCAGTACGTCCAAAATCTAGAACTAACTGTTTGGCTACCACTCCTCCAGCAATTCCAGAACGAAATGGCGATCCAATCAGTCCTTCTTCACCAATCCAGGCAGATGAACCAGGAAAGCCTGCACTATCCATAGCCTCTGCATTAAGTATGGGAAAATAAGGGGCCTTGGCAACGTCAATATCTTTTTTTGTCACTAAAACCTTTAATTGGGCCTGGGTAATGGATTGACTGTTTTTTGCCGCCAATCGCAATAATTCCTCAGTGCTCATGATGTGTTTTTTGCCAGCCCAAATTGACGTACAGATAGAGTTTAAAAAGATTAACAGGCAAATGATTGGTTTATTGTTCATGGTGTTGTCCTCGGGCCTTCTTATGGGCTTTTGCAAAAAACATGCGATACAAAATTGGAACAACAAACAGTGTCAGCATCACAGAAAATAATTGACCTCCAATTACTGCTCTACCCAATGGAATATTGGCTTCAGAACCTTTTTCAATACCAATAGCCATTGGAATTAAACCAAGAATAGCAGCAAGGGATGTCATTAAAATCGGGCGTAACCGCTCTTTGGCCCCAGCCACAATCCCTGAATCTAAATGGTCATTTAGTTTGGTATGATAAGAAATGAACTCGATCAGCAACACTCCATTAGCTACAGCAATACCAATCATAAAAATAGCACCAATCGCAGCCTGAATACTGAAATAGGTATGAGTTGTTACCAGCATCAGCACAATACCAACTATTCCCAATGGCACTGTCACCATAATCACCAAGGGTAAAGAAAAAGAACGAAATTGCACGACTAAAATCAAATAAACTAAGGTCGCTGCTAATAAAAATCCTCCACCTAAGGATTTAACAGAATCTTTCATTTCACGTATTTCCCCGCGGATGGTAATGGAATACCCTTCAGGTAAAGTCGTTTTATCAATTATTTTCTGTACCTCTTGAGAAAGTCCTCCTACATCTCGGCCTTGTGCGTCTAAATAAATATCCGTTACCCGTTTAAAATTAACGTGATTAATTTGAATAGGGCCTGTGGTTTGAGTGATTGTAGCCAAGCGCTCTAAAGGAACAACGCGCTCTCTATCATGTCCGCGAATCGGAATATTTGCCAATTGCTTAAACGAAGAGACTTGTTGCTCTGCAAATTGCACACCCATAGGATAATTGATTCCTGTTTTGGGATCGACCCAGATTACTTTTGATGCAAAAGTAGCACTTCCAGTAACCGCACTGACTACGTTTTTTATCACCTCATCTGTAGAAATACCCAAATCCATCGATTTTTTGCGATCAATATCCAAATTAATAAAAGGTGCATCAAAGCGTTCTTGTACTCGAACATCAACGGCCCCAGGTATGTTTTTAATGTCTTCTGCAAGTTTTGTTGCTATTTTAAATTCTTCTTTAATGTCTCTACCTTCAATTTGCACATCAATCGGTGCCCGCTGCCCATAATTTAATGCAGAAGTTAATAACCCGCCTAGTTCAACCCCAATTTGTACCTTAGGATAGAGTTCTCTCATCTTCTCGCGAATGATTTTGGCATAGTGTTGCGTGGTATATTGCCTATCTTCTGTCAGTGCAATATTAAAAAAGAAATCCTGGGTACCCACATTAGGGGTGAACGCTGCCGGAAAACCATATTCAACTCCAGCATTTGTTATAATCATTTCGAGATCACTGGGAGCTATCCACAGGCGTAATTTTTTTTCTATCTCTTTGGAAAATTCCGTGGTTTTTTCAATGCGCGTACCCGAAGCAACTCGCATGGTCACAATGAAACTTCCTGCATCTGCGCGAGGGAATAGTTCTGTACCAATAAAAGGTATTAGTGACATACCTGCGATAAAGACAGCAATTACCGCCGCTAAAAAAATCTTACTGTACTTCAACCCAATGCTTAATCCTTTACCGTATAACTCAGTAAGGTGATAAATTGCTTTTTGCGGCCATACCAAAAAACTCGGTAGTTTTGTGTGCGCAGAATGATGCAAAAAACGTGAAGCAAAAAGCGGCATCACGGTCATTGCAATCAAAAAAGAACTTATCATGGCAAACATGACTGATTTAGCAAGGGCTGCAAATAATATTTTTATAATCCCGGTTAAAAATACAACCGGAAATAAGACCACCAAAGTTGCTAACGTTGAGGCGAGTACTGGCATGGCTACCTCAGAAGCCCCTTCAAGAGCCGCTTGTTTTGCCGAACGCCCTTTTTCAAGTTTCTTGCTGATATTTTCCAGTACTACAATCGAATTATCAACCAATACCCCAATTGAGAGAGCCAACCCTCCCAAGGTCATTGCATTGATTGTTTGTCCTGAAGCATTCAATCCAATCATTGCGGCAAGTAAGGCAAGCGGTAATGAAAGAAGAATACCAAAAGTTGCTCGTGGATTACCTAAGAAAAGAAAAATCATGATGGCGGCTAATCCACCACCTAATAAAGCTTCTTGGGTGATGCTTGAGATTGCTTTACGAATAAATATGGATTGATCAGCGACTAAAGTAAGATCAATGCCCTCTAATGTCTTCATTGACTTTTTTATAGCTTGTTTTACATCTTCAACTACTTGAATAGAGTTACCACCTGGCTGACGATAAACAGGAACATAGACCTGCTCTTTCCCATCAATTAAGACCACATTGGTTTGAATTTGACCGGAATCTTTTGCCTCTCCAATCTGTTTTAGATAGACAGGGACTCCATATTCCGCACGCAAAGGAAAATCATTCATTTCAGAGATGTGTTCAACCAAACCATTGCTGGTAATTTGATAGTCAAAATTACCAATTTTTATATCGCCTGAAGGAATAAACGTGTTTAATCCAACCACTATATCCAGTACTGATAAGGGGGAAAAATTGTATTCATCCAATTTTTTGGGATTTAGATACAGTACTATTTCACGCATTCGGCCCCCCATTACGGTAGGTGCCATGGCTCCAGGAACTGCTTGAATGGTATTGCGTACATCATAACGTGCTACGTCATATATTTTCTCAATGCTTTGTTTCCCTCTAACTGCAACAAGAGCAAGTGGAACTGATGCCATGGGATCAAAAGGTAAGATTAAAGGAGGTAATGTTCCAGGAGGTAATTGACTCATGACTGACATAACCAAAGAAGTCGTTTGTGCCATTGCTGAATTAAGGCCAGCACCTGCATTAAAAAAATTTTTAACAATGCTGACACCAACCAGTGATTTGGACTCCTGTCTTTCTATGCCAATTGCTTGTGCTGTATTACGTTCAAAACGCGCGGTTAAGTTCTCTTCTACATCGGTAACTGGCATCCCAGGATAAGAGGAGATAACCTGCATAGCGGGAAGATTTGCAGAAGGCAGTAAATCTTTTGGTAAATTAAAGATAGCCAGAATACCCATCAAAACAACAATAATACAGCCAACAATAATAAGATGGGGGTTATGAACCGCTGTTGATACTAACCCTGTCCCCAATCCTTTTCCAGATTCTTCCATTTATCCGCCATCTATATATAATTTAATTATTCTATTAGCTATTTAGCTGCTTGAGATTTCATTTTAAAAATGACACTGTACCATATGATTACTGCCCCATCAGCGTAAATTAAAATAAGAAAAAATACGAACCTTACAATAATCCGCAATAAATAAGTAAGCAATCACCCTAATCAACAGTCCAACAACTAAAATAGGGCTAATAGCCATGCCATCATCAGAATACCTTTGGTAGCGAATAAAGTCACGATTAAGACATCAAATAAAGCCAACAGTTTGGTAGTGATCACCCAAAATGGTTATGTTCGTGAATAAGGTATACAGTACCTTGTCCTGTAAATACCAATAGTACAAAAATTAATGTTTGCAATTGAGATGATGATAAATCCAAGATATTGCACGCATAGAAAAAAATACTAAATGAAAAAATTAGAATGAATAGTGCATTTATAAAAACTACGGAATTAAGTTTCTGCTCTTTTTGAAATGTGCCGTATTTTTTCTATACGATTATTTACTAGTGGAGTAAATAATCGGTAGATAAATTGTTTCAAAAGGCCTGCTTTATTTTTATATAATCCTGACTGATAATATTCTATTGGATCATTCCAAACTCCATGGTCTTCAGTGACCGCACACATCTGTTCAAATTTTTCTTCATTAGGGTTAAATTCTGGGCTAAGCTTTTCTTCGTCACAGGCTATAGCGAAACCAATATCCCAACCACTTCTGGTTAATTGGTCAATTGCTCCACGAAAATAGACCAAATCATCAATATATCCGTCTATTCGTAACCATTTATTATCAATATTAACTTCAATCCATGAGTGTGATAATTGTTGTGGTAAAAATAAGTATAAAAATTCGGGAAATACACCGTGTTGGATTTCTCGCTTAATGAGAGAAAAGTGAATTCTGGCAGGTATATTGAGTGCTTTGCATAACGCCAAAAAAAGAGTACTTTTTGTATTGCACTGCCCAATTTTAATTTGTAACGTTTTTGAAGCGGGAACCCAATCCCCATCGGGTGGAAACCCAAATTTAATTTCATCACGAACAAATTTAAAAATACATCGCACTTTTCCTACAACATCAGACTCTGTTTGGGTTAGCGCGAGCGCAACCTTTTGCACCATGGGATTTTGATAATCTGCCAATATCGGTATTTTTCCATAAATTATTTATCTTCCATAAATCACTATTTAATTAGCTTACCCAACCAGGACATATCTGAACAGCGATTCTATTTTTAAATCGCTTTTATTTGGCTTTTCCAACGCCAATTTTCTTAAGAATGATCTCCAAAGGACAAAAGGTCGTAAAACCACTTTGAAATAAATTAGCACCTACAAAAACAGTGAGCCAAAGAAAGTATTGACTGAAATACAAAGGGCTTTGAGGTAGCCCCAATGCCAATGAAATCAAAATCAGCGCTCCTGCAACAATACGAATAATACGTTCAACGATCATAAATAACTCCTTTAATTAATATAATTAAGAATTTCGCCTCCTCCACCAACTTAAATAAATAAGCGGAATAAGAAATAAAGTCAGCAATGTTGATGCAAAAGAACCAAAGATTAGTGAAATTGCCAGTCCACCAAACACCGGATCGGAAAGCATTACCGATGAACCTAATATAATTGCAAGTGCAGTTAACAAAATGGGCAGAAGTCGGACAGCCCCTGACTCCATGACTGCAGACTCAATAGATGCACCAGCATGCTGGTTTTCCAAGATAAAATCAATCAGCAATAAAGAATTACGAACTACAATACCAGCTAAGGCAATCACCCCAATCATCGAAGTTGCGGTAAATGGCTGGTGCATCAGCCAATGCCCAGGGAACACCCCAATAACCGTTAAAGGAATAGCGCCCATGATAATAAGGGGGATAAAAAAAGAGCGATAAAAGCCGGTGAGCAAAATATAAATTAATACAATGGCAACAATAAACGCAGAGCCCAAATCGCGAAATACATCCAGCGTTAAACGCATTTCACCTAGCCAGAATAGCTGGGTTTTGCTGATGTCCTGCGGTTGGTCTTCATGAAAGCCCAGATTACCAACCGTTAAGTGAGTACCATCAGGTAATTTAAGGTGATTCACTTTATGTGTGACTGTAGCTACTGCGTAAGCCGGACTTGAAAACAGCATTTCTCCGGTTACATAAACAAGAGGATGTTGATCGCGAGTCCATATGGGTTTTTGCTGAATGCCCTTTTTAAACTCTGCAACCTTAGCCAAGGGAATAAGCTGGCTTTGTTGGTTTTGTAAAAACAATTTATCCAGCACTGTAATGTCATTGCGCAGATTATCAGGTAAACGCAAAATAATATTTTCGGGCTCCCTTAAGTCGGGTTGATGCCCACTGCCAACCGTAACTCCTTTAAAGTACCCAACTAACTCATCAGCTAATGCGCTGGGAACCAAACCTGAACTAACGGTGGCATTGCGATTGATTTCAATACGGTATTCCGTCAAATTTTCAGTCACTGAATTGTCACTATTTATCATTTTATAAATCGTAGGATATATAGTGGAACTAATGTATTGTCCTAATGCTCTTAATTCATTGTAATCAGGCCCATATAAACCAAGCTCCATTTGTGAGCGAACAGGTGGTCCTGGCGGGCTTTCAAACAGCTTGATGTGTGCTAACGGATAGGATTGACGAACATCCGCTAAGGACTCATAAACAGCTTGGGTAATTTCATGAGAGCCAATAGTTCTCTTCTGTTTATCAATCAAATTAACTCGAATCTGGGCATAATTACTGCCGCTTTGCAGTGCATCGCCTCGCACCATGGCAGCAAAATCCTCAGGAGCTGCTTGACCTAAAAAGAGCTGGTAATTGGTTATGTATTTATTATTAGCCAATACTTTTGAAATATCATGAAGAATCTGTAAGGTGTTTTTTGTTGTTGCATTAGCTCCTGAATCTACTTCGATAAGAAATGTATTCACGTTATCATCCGGAAGCATTTTTAATTCAACGCCTAATGGACTTAAAGGACCATTGGTTCCTGATGGTCGAATAAACTGCCACAAGGGTTGCAACATCACAAGCATCAGTGACAGGAATATAACCCCATAAAATAAATGTCTTTTCCAAGCTGATTGGACTAATGCTTTAAAAAGTAATAGGTAAATCCTTTGCATAAGACCCGAATGCCCCTGTTTTTTATCAGAAGAAGGCTTATCATTCATGAGATTTAATCGATGCGCCTTTCGTTTAAGCCATCGATAAGCCAAATAAGGAACCACTGTATAGGCAATAAGAAGGGACGTGAGCATTGCCAAAGGGGCATTAAAGGGGATGGGTGCCATAAAAGGCCCCATCATTCCCGAAACAAAAGCCATCGGAATTAAAGCAAGGATTACCGTAAAGGTAGCAATAATTGTTGGTTTACCAATCTCATTTGCAGCCGTTACAACAAGTCTTCCAAAATTACGCTGAACTCCTTCAAGCATATGTCGATGAATATTTTCAATCACAACAATACTGTCATCCACTAAAAGACCTAAAGACAGTATTAAGGCAAACAGTGTAATCCGATTAATTGTTTGTCCAGACAACCAACCAATTCCAAGCACAATACATAAAATCAGCGGAATTGAAAAAATGACAACGGATGCCTCGCGCCAACCTAAAAACAACATAAGCAGAATAACCACAGATGCGATGGCTATTCCCAAGTGCTCTACTAAAGTATTCACGGCATCATTAGCATCATCCCCATAATTTCGCGTTACAGTAACTTTAATATTTTTAGGAAATAAATCACTTTTCTCAATAAGTTTAAGACGGTCAAGAATCTCATTAGCCACCTCAACGCCATTGCTTCCTTTTTGTCGAGCAATGGCAATGGTTACAGCCGGTTTTAGTACTCCTGATGATTCGTTTGCTGCGCCTGCCCCAAAGGAAAAATAGGATAGAATGTTTTCGTCTTCAGGTCCTACTTCAATCCGTGCAACATCCTTTAACAAAACAGGCTTGCCATTATCCGTACCTATGATAATTTTACTCAAATCCTCATCAGAGATTAGACTTCCCTCTATGCGCAAAGGAATATCCTGCAGGCCATGCTCTAATTTTCCCGCATTGATACTGATATTATTCACGGAAAGTGCTTGTTTTATTCTTTGTAGAGAAATGAAATGAGCTGCCATTTGATGGGGATTTAACCACACGCGCAATGCCTTAGGCGAGGCCCCCATCACCCAGCTTTTTCCAACTTGAGGCACTGTCCGTAATTGTTCCAGTACTCTGACTGCAGTTTCTCTCAACTCTAGAACACTCGAATCAGATGAAGAAAGCGTAAGCGTTAATAATGGAACATCGTATAAACTAACCAAACGTACCAGGGGCATTAATGTACCCAAAGGCATTTTATCCATATTACTGTTGATTTGGTTGTAGACCTTAACCAGACTGTTTTCTTCATTTTCATTGACTTTAAAACGAACAGTAACCATGGCATTATCATCAATGGCCATGCCATAAGTATGATCAACTCCAGGTATCGATGCCATTAGTCCTTCTAATGGCCTTACAATATGCTGCAACATCTCGTGGGCATCACTTCCAGGGCGACTGACCGAAAGAGTAACAACAGGCACAATAATTTCAGGGTTATAGGTTCTTGGGGTAAGTTCCAATGCCACTAGGCCAAATAATAAGGCGCTCAAAATAATAAGTACGGTTAGCTTCGAATGAATGAACATTTTCGCCAATCGACCGGCGCTGTTTAATTTAGGTTTATTGGGGAAAGTTTGATTCACGATGTTCTCTCTGTTGCAAATTAGTTATACCCATTTTTGTGATGCTTTATTTATCAGAGTGTGAAATGAGTTGATTCGTTAGCAATAACAAACGACCCTGTGCCAATTTCTGGTTATACTGGGATTGTATGGATTGACTTTGAGCCTGAGTGAGTCTCATTTGACTTTCTAATACGGAGCCCAGAGGAACCAGTCCACGCCCATAGCGTTTTTTAAGTGTATTAACTATGCTCCTGCCTTGCCTTGTATTGGCCTGATTGCTTACATACTCAATTTTTGCCAGTTCTTCAGCGCGTTTTGCCTGGATAATAGAAAGACGAAGGCTATTTAATGCATCGTCTAGCTGAAAAGAAACTTTCTTAACCTCTGCAATCGCTTTATTGATAGCGCCTGATTGCTCCCCAGAACTAAACAGCTGCCAATCAACCCCAAGAGCAATCAAATTAGAGGGCAGCCCACTACCAATGGAGTTTCCATTCCAATCCTGACGTAGTTGCAAGTTAACCTGGGGCTTACTTGCCGACTTTGCGGAATTTATATTGGCACGATTCGCCTCAATAGTTGATTTAATGGCTCGCAACTGTGAGTTATTCCTAACTGCATCAACCAGAAGCTGTTCTATTTTCTTTTTAGTTGCAGGGAAATAGACGGGATTTCCAGGGACGAATGCCTGTTGTTGTCGTCCAATTAAAATTTGGAACTCATCAAGATGATTTTGAGCTTGAATGCGCGCGCTCAATAATGATGTTTTTGCAGCTCGTAGATAGTTATCCGCCAGTAATAGGTCACTTTCTATAACCACCGATAGTTTCAAAAGCGCTTTAGTTGTATCACGATAGCTTGCTGCTTCCTGAACATTTTCTTTTGCAATACTTATTATCTTATTTGCAGCAAGTACTCCTTCATAAGCTTCTAAAACTTGATAAGCCAATTGCATGCGTGCTGACTCATCACCTTGATGCGCCGCTCTTAGTAAAGCCTTAGCCCCCTCCAATCGAGCACTGGCTTTACCGCCTGAATAAATAGGTACCGTTAATTTAAAGCCACCATTAAAATTATTGTAATATCCAGGATGATTTAAAGCTTCTGGTTTGGTATTGATGGCGTTAATCCCCGTATATTGTTGTGCGCCAAAATCAGCAAAGGAAGCATTTCCCTGGCTTAATTTATACCCAAAAACATTTAATGGATTATTGCTCTGCGCCCCATTTAATTCGAGGTTTAATTTAGGTAATCCGGCACCACGTGATTCAGTTATTTCAGCCATAGCTGAGTCTATATCTGCTGTGCTGATGCCAATTTTGGGGCTATTTCTTAAGGCAAGCCTTACTGCCTCCGGATAACTGATTCGATGTGTTGTAGCAGACCATAGGGCTGATGAAATTAACAACTGGGGCAAGAGAAGTAACACCATACGCACCCATTGGGCCTTTATCAGGTAAATGAACATCTTATGTATTTTCCCCTATTGTTCTTTTGAAATATACATCTCAATTTTTAATTATTTATAAGGTTTAAAAAAACCTGACCAAATATCCAGTTACTGAATTTTATATGCCCAATACATTAGACAATGCTTATGTAAAGAACAGTTATTATTCTTTGCAGTAGATTAAATATAAGGTCGATAAAATAGCTTCAACTTCTGGCTTATTAATACGATAGTAAATCATTGTTCCTTGTTTATGTGTGCCTACCAAGCCCTCATTCCTCATTTTTGCCAAATGCTGGGACAGTGCCGATTGGGACAGGCCAACCAGCACCGTTAATTCGTTTACAGAATATTCTTTTCTTAGCAAATTGCACAAGATTAATAATCTTTTAGAGTTTGCCAAAAGTTTAAGCACTTTTT
>NZ_JH413801.1:145551-169241 GCF_000162755.2 Legionella drancourtii LLAP12 | reverse complement strand
AGGAGTAACTAGCGTAACTGTTTTTCCTAGTTTAAATTGCTCTAGTTGTTTTTTTTTTCGTTATTTTAGCTACATTTATTTCATAACTCATGAGTTAAACCTGGTAATATAAAACAACTAAATTATACAACATTTATACATAATGATCGCTAGTTGCCTCATAACTAATGTTACTGAAAGGAAAAAAATAATAAGGGATATTTTTTATGGGGAAGTGGCTTTGTTGCTTAACTATCTGCGCAGTATTGTTCCAGAAGATTTATGCAGATCTGTAGCAGTAATGAAGGGATTTAAAGCAGTTCACTCTGCCGATGCTACGTTATCTGACATTTAATTACATCATCTGCTCAAAAAAGGGCAGTATACCCAATCGGCCAATCAAACTATTTTTGAACAGTTCTATGGACTGGCGGCCTAAACTCGCCCAAAATAAACCCGTTCGTGGTCTAAAAATATTTTTGCGACAGAACCAAACCATTGGATTCCGCGGACAAGCCGCGGAACATAGAAATAAGGCTTGGCTTGACGCCGATAGCCCTAAAGGGAGAGGATATACACCTAATCTAAGATAAAACTAAAAGCTTATTTACACGATTAATAAAATCAGCTGGATTATCCAATTGCCCACCCTCAGCTAAAACAGCCTGTTCGAATAACATGGTTACCCATAACTCGAATAAACTATCGTCTTGAATATCGTGTAAGCGCTTGATTAAGGCATGTTCTGGATTTATTTCAAATACAGGCTTACTCAAAGGAACTTGCTGCCCTGCGGCTTGCAAAATACGTTGCATTTCCAAATTCATATCCTGTTCATCAGCCACAATACATGCGGGTGAATCAGTCAAACGATTCGTGAGTAATACATCTTTAACTTTAGTATCCAAAACTTTCTTAATATGGTTCAACATCGGTTCAAGCGTTTTTTCTTGTTCTTTGATTTGCTCTGTAGGCTCATCACCTAACTCAACTTTACCTTTAGAAATTGATTGCAGTTTTTTACCTTCATATTCACTCATATAACCGACTAACCATTCATCGATTCTATCGCTGAGTAATAATACTTCGATGCCCTTCTTATTGAATATTTCCAAATGAGGACTGTGCTTCGCTGCATTGTAGCTTGACGCAGTAATGTAATAAATCTTGTCCTGACCTTCTTGCATGCGACTAAGGTATTCATCAAGAGTTACTTCTTGCTTCTCAGAAGCAGATTTGGTCGTAGCAAAACGCAACAACTTAGCAATCGCCTCTTTATTGGTAACATCTTCAACAATACCCTCTTTTAAAACTAAACCAAATTCATTCCAGAATTTCTGGTATGTTTCTTTATCCTGCGTATTCATTTTTTCAAGCATAGCGAGAATACGTTTAGTACATGCCGAACGAATACTTTCTACTTGTTTGTTATCCTGTAGAATTTCACGCGATACGTTCAATGGTAAATCGCTGGCATCAACAATACCCTTAACAAAACGTAAATAGCGGGGTAAAAATTGCGTTGCATCATCCATAATAAATACGCGTTTCACATACAATTTTAAACCATGCTTCGCCTCATGCTGCCACATATCGTAAGGCGCGTGAGCTGGAATATAAAGCAAGGAGATGTAATCGTGTTTTCCTTCCACATGATTATGTGACCAAATTAAGGGGTCTTGATAGTCATGAGAGATGTGTTTATAGAGTAATTTATACTCCTCATCAGAAATTTCAGATTTTTGCATAGTCCATAACGCAGTTGCCTTATTGACGGTTTCAAATTCGTTAGACTCTTTATCGTCTTCAGCTTTTTTCTTCATCTCGATTGGCCAGCAAATATGATCTGAATATTTGCTAATGATGTTACGAATACGCCAATCACTAAGGAACTCATCATCTTCAGATTTAATGCGTAATGTAATTTCGGTACCGCGAGTCGCTTTTTTTTCATAACCAATAGAGAATTCACCATCCCCTTTTGATTCCCAAACAATACCTTCTTCGGGTTTCATCCCAGCACGTCGGCTTTTTACAGTAACTTTATCCGCAACAATAAACGCTGAATAAAAACCCACACCAAATTGTCCAATCAACTGTGAATCTTTAGCATTCTCGCCCGTTAGTTGGCTCATGAATTCTTTAGTACCGGATTTAGCAATAGTACCTAAATTAGCAACTGCTTCATCCCAATTTAAGCCAATGCCGTTATCAGCAATAGTGATAGTTCGGTGCTTTTCATTCACCTGAATAGTAATCTTTAAATCAGAATCATTTTCAAGCAAGGCGCTGTCTGATAAAGCTAAAAATCTTAATTTATCCAAAGCATCGGAAGCATTAGAAATTAACTCTCTTAAAAAGATTTCCTTGTTGCTATAGAGTGAATGCACCACCAAATGCAACATTTGCTTCACTTCTGTTTGAAAGCCCATTGTTTGCTGCTTACTGACCATAGAACCAATCTCCTATTATGTAACTTATTTTTTCTTAATGATTTATGACATATAGGGGTGAATTGAGTAATTTCAAGGGGGATGGATGTTTTTTTACTTAGATTTATAAGACTAGGGGCTGTTGACATTTCGCTAGATTGAGCCAGAATGAGTTGATTTTTGAGCACCGAAGCGGAGCATACATTATAAGTATGTGAGCATCGGAGCACAGAAAATCAACTCATTCTGGCCAAGATAGTAGAAATGTCAACAGCCCCTAAATGGTTGCTATGATTATTGGTAGTTAATCATTTTATGCATGCAAACCATGATTAGGTTTTTGTTGGATTTCTTGCCTCACTTCAGCAATAATTTCTTTAACCGCACGCACTGAAGAGGTTTCTAAATTGAAAAAACGAGTAATCAATCCCTGCCCTGTTTTAAGAATAGTGTAATCCTTAGATTGTTCAAAACGCTTAATAACCAAGTCAAAGTGCTCAAGATCGGTTATGTTCATTAACGATATGCGAAAATCTAATAAGATTTTAGTTTTTAAGAGATCACCTTTTAATCCATGTTCGGCTGATGACACCTTAAATGCATGCCTCCTAGTCATGGAATCCAAGCATACATAGGAATAATGCAATATACTTTTAATAGCAGTCTCTGAAGCTACTTCGTATGCATTTTTATTCTGTTGCAGGGCAGCAAACACCACCTCTTTTTATCCTGTTGTAATTTTTGTGAGGCGTGCTCCAGTGCGAAACCATTTTGTTGCACAGCTTCAAGTACAACCTCTTTATCATTTTGCAATTGTGCCGAGGCAAATTGCAGTGCCAAACCATCTTGTCGCACAGCAGCAAGTACAACCTTCTTATCATTTTGCAATCGTGCCGATGCAAATTGCAGTGTGAGCGCATTTTCTTGCACAGCAGCTAATCCAATCTCATCATCCTCTTGCAATTCTTTGGATACATGCCGCAGTATTAAACCAACAGAATTCACTGCAGCAAGCGCTACTTCTTTATCGCATTTAAAGTGCTTCAAAGCAGATAGAAGAGCCCAACCATTGTTGCGGACAGCAGCGAGTACAATCGTTCTTTCGTGTTGCAATTCTTCCGGTACAAATCGCAGTACTAAACCATTTTTTTTCGCGGCTTCATGCACAAAATCTTTATCATGTTGCAATTGAGGTGATATAAATTCAAAGGCTTTGTGATTTTCTTCGATAGCGGCAAGTGCGATATCTTGATCTTGTTGGAATTGTTCAGAAACTTGTTGTAGTACAAGACCATTTTTTTTCACTGCTGCAAGCACAAAATTTTTATCATCTTGCAATTGTGGCGATATAAATTTAAAAGCTTCATGATTTTGTTGAATAGCAGCAAGTGCAACATCTTGGTCTTGTTGCAATTTTTTAGAAGCATGTTGCAGAGCGAGACCATCTCTTCGAACCGCCGCAAGCACCTCTGCTTTTGTAGATAAATGGCTTATCATTTCGGACCTTAAAATTTGCTAAAAGGTCATAATAAACCGTAAACATTAAGAAAATATTAATAGCCATATTTTATACTAAGTCCGAAGATGCATTGCGAGTACATCAACATAATCATTTAGTTCCTGTTCTGCCTGCACTAATTTTTTATACGTATCTGTAGGAAAAAAAGTATACCGATTATTTGTGCTTTTGTTAGCCACCATTGCTGCGAAATAAAATCCACAAGTAAGCTGTATAAGCAAAAATTCCGCGATCAAATGATTATAACCACGATGTTGATTTAAGGATTCTCTTGCCTGTATAAACATATTATAACTATCAATTTTAAACTTACGGATTTCTGTATACTGATCGCAATCGGGGCTTATAAGTTTTTTTTTCAAAAGCATTCATTTTTTTATCAATTTCCTCTTTCAAAAGTTGCAACCTATCACGTTCCTTTTTAAAACCGCGCCGCCCCAGATCTTCACATTTATTATCTAAAATTTTTAAACAGTGAAACATATTTTTTCTGCTTGGGTCTAAATAATTAAATTGACTCACTAGCTTATATTGAAGAAAACAAGAATCCATAAGATCTGGGGCTTGAGCTATGTGTATGTTTTGTAAACGAGGATTACTGCATTTGAGTAGATCATTATCGCTAGGAATAGGCAAAAAAACTAATGCAGATAATGGAAGCACCGCTTGCGAAGATACCGTGACATAAGAAATATACATCCTATTATTATTTAAGAGTTCATCCTGGAATTCAAGCTTCTTTACTGAACCAATATATGAAACAGTGATAATCGGAGGAATAAAACGTCCTACATCCTGATTGTGAAACAGAATGTCCTGAAGATTATTTAATTTTAAATCCTCAGAGGATAATAAAACACACTGATCGTTTAATACCTTTATAAATCGATTAAGTGTGCGATTTTTGAAAATATTGGGTAGATCATTTTTAGCTCCAATTAAAAAATAGACACCATTTGCGAGCTTAACTAATGTATCAAAAACCTGAATTATCTCTTTTTGAGAAAATAAAAGCGTATTAAGTTCATTTAATAAAGGTTGAATATATTGAGCAGAAATATTTTGCTTTTCTAGTAAATAATCTGCGTCATTTTTTTTCATTAGTTAATAAATTGCATATGAAGCTAAACGAACCTCCCGCCCTTCTCAATATATTTTCCCACATGAGTACCCTACTTGCATACGTTCAGAAAAAGGTGAAGGAACGATTCTTAAAGGGCTTGCCTTTTTGCAATGAAAAGGGTTCTCGACTTTTAAATCGGCTTTTTGTATGAATGCTCAACGAGATTAGCATATGGTTTTTTATTTTTTTGGGAAAAGCAAAAAACAAAGATGGTAGTCTTTCAGATATTTTATCTCTGGCTGATGTGTCTTTATCTCTGGGAGCTAAAGCCCGCTCTGATTTAAACTTAAACTCCTTATCTTTCGTTTTAGCCTGAGGAATAATAGGTAAGCTCAGGCGTTTACCTCCTAATGGTTTTCTACTATTTGAAGGCCCCGCAGGTAATAATACTTTTTTAACCCCATGCAAATCACCATCGAATATTAATTTAATCACACTTTGTGCCACCTCATCATTACCATTCAGCGAAATCAACAGTGAATCATCATGAAAACCATTTTGCCATAATAAGGCTGCGGCACGCTGTATCAATACTGAAGGCATTTTAATTAAAGAGATTAATGTCTTGTTCTCTAAAGCTTCATACAAATTATTTATAATTCCAGTCGCTACCAGAGAAGCCAACAACTTGGTTCGTTCGGCCAACAATTCATATTGATGTACTACTTTACGAAGTACATAAGCATTAATTATGGATGAAATTTGGGATGCAGCACGCGCTTCTGAAATGCCTTGATTAGCAAAATAAAGACCCACTACAGCATGAGCTAAGGTAGTACTTTTCATCTTTGCTGCATATTGTTCCATTAAACCATAACGACTTAGTACTAATAAACTTGCAAACATGAGTGGATTACCTTGAAAATCCTGCTCAGACAAAACCCTTTGAGTTTTTGATGTTGCCGAGGTATCAAAATACGCGGCAAGTCCAGAGGCATGCAATAAAACCTGGGGGAAAATACCAAAATAACGATCTGAGATATCCTCCACATATCCCTTAAAGCAAAGCATTTTATCAGGCATATAGATCACGCGTTTTAAAGCCAAGACATCTAATTGCTTTAACGTGATTTCCTGGTTTAAAAAAGTATTTATGTTCGGTAAATAAACAGGCGCACCATGAAGAGTTTCAGGAAGTTGCTCAGGATTAACCTGGCAGATTCCTAGATCAATTAGCCGTACGACATCGCCTTTAATTGCAATATTCCATGGTTTAATATCTCGATGCGCATAACTAGTGCCTGTTCTTGAGGCATTGCCACAGTGTAAATTATGAACAGACCAACACAACTTTATTGCTAAATCATAGCGTTCAGCATTATTTAATTTAGGATTAATGCATTTATCTAAGGACATTCCTGCATCCAACATCACAATGTATTGTTTATTAGTAAGTTGGCGCGCTCTTGTTCCCTCATCGCGATATAAACCTAAATCGTAAAGCGCACTTAGTTCATTCTGTAAATTATTTAACTCACGCTCTAAACCTTTATAGTACAGCATTTTTACGACATAAAGGCTATTGCTAGATAATGATTGAATGTATTTAACTTTTCCAAAAGCACCTGTGCCTACAATCGCTTGTTTGCCACGCCCCAAAGCATAAACATCCTTTTCTAATTTAATATAAGAGTTTTTTAAGATGTAGTTCCCATGCACGGTAAACCCATATTTTATTTTTGTACCTACGGGTTTACCATCAAAATAAGCAACAAGTCTTTGTTTAACCTCTGGTGGAAGAGCAAAAAACTTAGGCATAGAAAAATTCCTCCGTGTATTCTTAATATCCATATTCTAAAAATCCGCCAACGCGTTGAAAAACAAATTGCAGTAATTTTATTAAATATGTTTATTTTTCCTTTACATAAGTAATGTTTATCATATTGCTAAATTTTTTCATAGGCTTCGTTTAAAGAATTCTTACCAATTAGAACTCTATTCCTACAATAAAACTGAATGACTCGCCATTCCTCTATTTGATTTTTATAATATCTGACATGACATTTTAGTTTTACATTTAGCTTGTGGTGATTTTGAAGCATTTACCGTAGGAGACAAAAATCTAGGGTTATAGGATGAACTGGAATCATCACTAACTGGCATTTTATTCTCTGACTCTTTAGTGGCAGCAACAGAATTTTTTGATAAGATTAAAGCTGAATTGACCGCTTGTTCCTCAGATTCCATGTAGTTTTGTGTAATTGGAGTAGGTGGATTAACAGGCAAAAGGTCCTGAGAATTATTTTCCACCGGTCTTTGCATAGCCAAATCATCTTCAGTAATAGATATTGGATAAGGCTTTGCCCTATTTTGAATACGCATCTGCTCTCGTGCCCAAGCAACTAAATTTTCTTTGTATTCTAGGTAAGTTTTCGGCCCAACAAATAGATCGAACCGAAGAGCGAACAGTAGCGTTACCTCTAATTCATTCATGTCCTTACCACTTAATCCGGCAATCTCGGCATATGGATGACGAAGATCACCATTCTCATCAAAATAGACCTTATGTGCTACCTGGAGGATAGATGCTATAAGTCGATGAATACTAAAAGACGTTATAAGATGCTCAGGATTTTTCCTGATATACCTGTCCAAGTAAATCAGCATTACAATTAAAGCTACTTCATCAAGAAAAAGGAACTCAACATATCGACTTAAATAAGCCTTTATAGAAATGGAAGGTATTGTTTCTCCCTGAAATAAACTGACCGGCTCAGAAAGTACTTCACTTTTATTAACCATACTATCTACAACCAATGCAAAAAGCTCTACTAGCTCTTCCATTTCTTCTTTACTTTTGGATGGTATATCGAGCCCATGAGGCATTAATGTACTCTGACAAATATTCGAAGCCTATTAGAACATAATAATAAACTAATAGGTGCATTTACCACTCAAAAAAACCAATAAAAATACAACCATTAGCAGTGTAGATAATCTGCCCGCATTTCAGCCGCCATGCCTATCAATTAACTTTTTCCTATGCTATTGTTTTTTATCATAGTTTAAATTAGCTCTGTTTTAATTATAAGGATTTTCTATGTCTGATTTTTTTAATAATGCTATCGCTGCTATCAAGACCACCATAAGCGCGCGTGCCCCGTTTGGCTCCTCGACTGGACATCGCAATGCTCAACGAAGCAATGCGGCCACAGAAGTAATCAGCTCTAGTCTTGAAACATTTACTCCAGCAGCAATGATCCCCACAAAATTAGCGCAAGTGGCTATTTCAACATACTCATTTTTTCGTTCAGATACACATATATCTGAAAAAGCGATGCATTTGCTCCAAGCAGGTATTTCTGCGGCTCAAATGGGGCTTGCTATTACCATGCTCTTTGAGAGTGCCCAATGCTCATCCTATGACAGTAATGACCTATGTAAAGCGGTCTTTTTGTGCCAACTCCTATATCGTGGCACGCTGTTGACAGGCTGGATTCCCAGTGAATTTTCCAAGGATACGTATACTTCGGCAGATAATTCAAATAACTCAGCACAGGCACAGGTTTAATGTGTTGTTCCCCAAATTGATGGGGGCAATTTGCTCCCATTCGCAGCTTGATAGCTATTAAACCTGAAATTTAGCATCAGAAATTGTAGCGATTTCTGATAGTTAAAATATAGCCTTGTCCTAATAAATTGTTCATTATTCACCTCTTCTTTAAATTTTACTCTCTTCTTAACAGGTTATCTAACTACTCAGAGCACGCTCAATCACCACACTCTTGAAAATTACGGTATAAAAATTGCATTTGTTATTCATATAAAACTGTCCGCTCTGCAATGATGTTTCTGAAGTAAACAACAGCCCTGAAGAACACCTGTTGGCGACATAATTTTATAACGTTGAGTAATTGTAATAAAAAACAAGGAGCAAGCTCTATGGATACAACAGAACACACTGAATTAGGTAATGCCGTACGTTTTGAGGGATGGGATATTCTCAAGGGCAATCCTTATATCAATTTTGATGAACAAGGCGTCCTACTTTTGGATTTACAAGGAATTGGTAAAAACGGCCTGCCTCAGCAAATTAATCTGAATAAGCTACCTGCTGGTGTGATTGTTGCCATGTCTGGTGACTATTTTGGTGGTAAAGAAGTAGATTTTGATTTACCTACCAACATTCAATTTACCAAAAACCACATGCGTTATAACCGCGAGAACACTTACGAGAATTTAGGTGCTTACTTAATCAAACTGCCCGTATCCACCCCAGAGGCTCAAAAGCTGATCAACTCTTACAAAAGACTGGCAAATCCCGAAGTAACTCAACGCGATATAGACACTATCTATACGATTGATGGCGCTAAATACATCCCCTTTTTCGAAACGCTTAATGCCTACACCCAACAATTAATGTTCGCACTCCGCGTAAAAAATTATGGGGAAATGCTGACGCGCAATCTCTCGCATTTCACTCCGTGGTCGGTGCGTGCTTATACCATAGGCCATTATATTGCGCTAAATTACGCCCGTATTGCTTATGAATTAACTCAATTACTGCAAAACCCCGAACATCAATCAGAGCTTGATGAATTTAACACGGTGCGCGAAATCTTAAAAAATACTCCCGAAGGCATGAGTCCGCAGTTTATTCAAGACGTAGCATACCGTTATCAAGCCTTGTCATTAAGCATGGAATTTTTTTGTTTTCACTATTATACAGACCATTTTGCCGCAGGACATGGGGCATTTATTGGCGATTTACGCGCTGTCTTACCCGAACGCTTTGGCACGCTGGGCGGCATCTTGGTGAATAATCTGCATGATGAACTAAATCGAGTAACTGTTTATACACGCAAGCCCTATGATCCTACTCCTGATGTCAATTCGCCACCTATTGCGGCAGGCGGGGATGGTGATTTTGACAGTCCGCAAAATTATTTTAATCATCTGGCCTGCCTGGCGGGGATGAAATCTTCGCTTACTGATCTGCATTATGTATTTCAGGGAGGAAAAATTCCCAAACAAAAAGAATATGGCGGGCTAGAGTACCTGCCGGATATCGATCAAAACTACCGCCAACCGCAGCCATTGATTATTTTAGGTAAAGATCAGAAAATTTATTACCGCACACAACTGAGCAAGATTAATATCCTTTCACCTTCTCAGCTCCAAGCAACCAACAACGCGCCCACCCAGCATGGCTACACCGAGTTAAGCAGCATATGGAGTGCTTTACTTTTGGTGATCAAACTCAGAGGATTCTCTCTCTTTTACCAAGGAACTTTGCAACCACTTTCTGCAGCGCAACTGAAAGTAATTGAAGAGGAAGAACGTAAGCTCAATCCCAATAGAGAACCCATCCCGCAACTACCTGAAAGCGTCATGCAAAAACCCACTACACTGGTTCCTGCATCCTGGAGAGAGCCTGTTGAGGAATGCAAGACCAACGAGAGTTTGCTTAAGCATAGTTTCCTTGCGCAAACACCACAAAAACAGAAAAAATCACAAGAGTTGGACATAGAAATGGAGACTAATCTGGTCATGTGAGATGTAGTAGTGACAGCAAAATGTACAAAAAAAATCACCGAAATCTTTTAAAAAATGTTAAGTTATGCCCCCCTCATTTAAAAGATGAGGGGGGATTTAACGTAGCTTCTGCTGAATGAGTAGGCCAAATACCATCTAATCAACATCAAAATAATCTCCTGCTTAAAATGACACTACTTTAAATTAAGTATCGTTAACCATTTCTATACAAATTGCAGATCTTATCCAATCGGACAACTTGTTGCGGCAAAACCAGATTTCGAGCATTCATAAAAGACCAGCTGATTAATTTTAAATCACATAGTTATTTTGTCAAAACAGTACAACCGTATATAATCGCCAACGTCCTTAACTAAGTGAATGAAATTATTGTGCTATGCCGGAATACTGATAATAGCCACCATTGCAGGTAACGAATTGGATTCATTATGAAATTTTTTAAGCAACTGTATGTTCAGGTTATTGCAGGAATTGTTATTGGTATTATTCTAGGTATTGTAGCGCCAACATTAGCGATCTCATTTAAACCCTTTGCGGATTTATTCATTAAGCTCATAAAAATGATGATAACCCCCATCATTTTTTTGACGCTTGTTTCAGGTATCGCGGCAATGAGTGACTTAAAAACAGTGGGTAAAATTGGTGGTATGTCACTCATTTATTTTTTAATTACCACCACGTGTGCTTTAGCTTTGGGGTTGATTGTTGCGAATACCTTTCAACCTGGCCGTGGGATGAATATTGACCCATCTTCATTAGATGTATCCGCAGCACAATCATACCTTGGTAAAACTGGACAGATAAAAAATATTCAAGAGTTTGTTCTAAATATTATTCCAGAAACCTTTTTTAGCGCCTTCGTTAATGGAGAAATTCTGCAAGTATTGTTTGTGGCCATCATCTTTGCATTAGGTTTAATGTCCTATGGCAGTAAAGGGAAATTTATCTTAGAAGGCTTTGAGCATCTAACAAAAATATTTTTTAAAATAATTCATGTGATGATGTATTACGCACCAATGGCAGCTTTTGCGGCTATGGCCTATACCGTGGGTCAATATGGCGCCCATTCTTTACTTGAACTAAGCGCGTTACTCGTTTGTTTTTATTTAACCTGCGTCGTATTTATCGTCGTCGTACTTGGCAGCGTCCTCTATTTTTATTTAGGCTTAAATATATTCAAAGTGATTCAGTATTTCAAAGATGAAATTTTTATTGTTTTTGCCACATCGTCTTCTGAAACAGTAATGCCCAATTTACTAGAAAAATTAACTGACTTAGGCTGTGATAAATCGGTGGCGGACTTGGTGATACCAACGGGTTATTCCTTCAATTTAGACGGAACAGCGATTTATCTTACACTAGCAGCTTTATTTATTGCCCAGGCAACAAATTCTGATTTAACCCTTCATCAACAAATCTTTTTATTAATCATCATGATTATCAGTTCAAAAGGCGCTGCGGGAGTTACAGGTAGTGGCTTTATTGTACTGGCTAGTTCTTTAGCTGCATTAGGTACAATTCCCGTGGCAGGAGTGGTTATCATTCTAGGGGTAGATCGCTTTATGTCTTCAGGGCGCTCATTAACCAATATGATTGGTAATGCCATTGCTGCATTGATTATTTCAAAATGGCAAAAATCGATTGATATGAAGAGAGTCCATGAAAAACTAGCTTATAGGGAGTAAGTTGGTCAAAGCAAAAATTCCTCACTCCGAAAAAAGTGGGATCGTAGCCAAGATGCAGCACGGCGAGACCTGGGTATGTGGTGCCGAGCCCGGATTTCGCTGCGCGGCCAATGACTAAATCACTAACTTAGAGTGCAAGTCACACTTACACTGTTATCGATACCTCTGGAAAACCCAGGCGTATTATATCTCTTCTGCTGATCAAGCATTAAATCTCTAATCTTTATATCGGCGAATTCAGAGTACAACTCAGAAGCCAGATATTGGCAATTATTAAACACAACATTGTAATCCTGATCAAGCCCATGAAGATGATTAATAACGTCCTCAAGAGTTCGGTCTTTAGTCTGTCTTTTTTCCCGAACAGTATGGTAACTTCCATTTCCAATCCCACTCGCCCCAGCATCGTTAGCACTTTTTTCACTTTGATGATGAGATATAACTATTTCAGGCCTTGATTGTTCTGACCTGGCAAATTCTATGCAAAATATTGAGCCGCTAGAAGTGGTAATGATTATCCATTCATGGCGAACTTTGTGAGGTGAAAATAAGGTTAGGGCTGTTGATGAAGCAATACCAACAACAGGGTTAACATAGTACGCACCATTAAGTACAATACTTTCTAATTGGCTTTTTTTTTCATGCTCCGCTTGTGCACAAATTTTCATAGTACAGTCTCCTTTTAGGTAAGTTTCTTTAGAATAGTTCGTAATAATATATTTTTATGCGCAAATATTCAACTAAAAGACCATAATGAAATCATCTGGAAGTATATCGATCATTGACGTGGTATTTTTTGCAAAAAGATGTATTCGACGAGTTGCTCCAACTTTAAGGAAAAAAGCCCATAAATTCCATCCAGAGCCGATCAGGCTGAAGAGAATTTATGCTAAAGCACTTCCTCAGCCCGAATAGATCGAGAATAAACAAGATTAATCTCCTTAACTTGAAGCCTATGTGCGCACATCGATAAATTGGCTTTTGAGCCGATGTAGGAATAGATCCCCGCTTGCGTGGGGATGACATGTTCGGAGAAATTTAAAGCATAAAATCATTAGCTTAATGGCCGTCAGCTCTTACTCCATCTCTTATCCAGCGGTTAAATTTAAAGACTGTTTAAAAGCACCAGAACTCAAAATAGCAGGGGCCAATACGAATAATTTCCATATTGGAATAAATTACTTTCAAAAATAGTGTATTCACATATCAAGACAAAATGGTTAATATTTGATCGTTTAGAGTAGAAACAAACAAATGAAAATAAATATTTTTAATCAACATGGCCAAGAATTAATTAAAAATTACATTACTGGTCTTTAATAGAGCAAACTAAAAATGACACGTACTCCCCGTATAAAGCAGAAGCGCCGTAAAGAACAGGATTACTTAGCGGCTAGTGATAATAGCGAAAACCAAATTGATTTATTAAGTTCTCTATCAGATGAACTGTGGTATAAAATTTTAGGTTATTGCTCTATAGAAGACATCCAACAATTAGCAAAAACAAACACCCAATTTAGAGACTTCATTGCCAAAGATAAAACGTTTTGGCAACAGAAACTCAATACCTTTTTTCCCCCTCTATCCTCCCCAATAGGCGAATACTCCCCCCATGCGGCCTTTTGGCGAACTTATTATTTAGACCGAAGCCAATTAACTAAAAGATACCTCGAATTATTTTCTTTAGCTAAGGAAGGTAAGGAAGACCTATTGGAACAATTGGATCATACGGCTCTGTGCAAAGTAGATCATTATGGGCTAACTATTTTAGATTGGTTAAGAAAGAATAAACATCAGTCGATACTTGATCAATTGTTTAAGCAAACCTCCTTCGGCACTGCATTAAAGTGGAACCCTTTATGCTGGTCCATTATTTGCAACCAAGAGAAACAAATAATTAGAGAACTGCTGGAAAAGGCCCTGAAGCAAGCATCGTCACAAACTAGTATATTCGCCCAAGCCTTAAGAGCAGCTGCAACAACGGGGCAAATGGATTTGTTAATGAAGACTATTTCGGCAGCTGAAAACCTTATTCAGATAAATGCTAATGTACTTGATTGTGCATTGAGTGGAAGCGCAGCGCATGGGCATATTAACTTGGTGGATTATTGTTTTTCTCTGGAGATTAAACCAACAATCGATGGCAGAAATAAAGCTCTAATTAGAGCGGCTGAAAATGGACATTTAGCGATAATTGAACAACTGTGCAATATAGAAGACTTTCCTAGACCGAGCGCCAGGGAACTAGCAAAACCTTTTAAAGCAGCCATCAGACTTGGATATTTTAATATTATCAAATACTTAACTGAAAATAATCAATTCGAGCGTCGTAAGATTATAGAGGGACTAAAAATTGCTATTGGTAAAAAAAGAACCGCAATAGCAAAATATCTGATTGACTTACAAAATCTCCCTCTACTAAATGAATCACAAATGACTGACCTAACGCTATCTTTATGGTGCACAGCACGAGAGGGACAACGCGAAATCTTTGCCTATTTATGCGGCTCAATAACCCATCCCGATAATCAAAAACAACTCATCAAGAACCTGAAACCAGCCTTTAATTATGCTGTTAGTTATGATAAATGTTTGATAATCGATTATATTGGCAGAAGTCCTGCCTCTCCTCTGAAGCTCAATACAAAACTTTTGAGTGATTATTTGTTAGTAGCTAATAAGCAAAAAAACTGGCCGAGCTTCGTCCACCTCTATCATTTAGCAAAAAAATATAATCCTAAAATTACAAATGATATCTTAGGCTCCAAGAACCACCTTCCTAATGAAATCCCAGGACATATTTTACCGGATCTTTATGATGCCTACTATGATGAACTAATTGCGTCCATCGAACAACTGAATGATCCGCTTATAAACAAAGCCAAATTAATCTTAAATCAACAACTCCAAGTATACAAAGAAAAATCATTATTTAATCATTCTAAAAGGAATAAACACTTACACGCTACTTTGCTAAAAGTTATTTGCGATATTGATAATTACAAATTAACGACAGCGGAAGAGTTAGCGCATTGTTTTGAGTGCATGAAAGACACCAAAGAACTCAGCGACTCTTTAGAGCAAATTAATGAGATTAAGGATAAAATTTTAGCCGACATCAAAGAGCAGTCCCCTGTTATTAAAAAGGCAAAGATCTTATTAAGTTTTCATCTAAAAAACACACCTAAAGACACATCTTTTTTTTCCAGAAAGCAAAAGCATTCACGCTTAAATGCGGCTATTGCCACGATTATTGATGACATTAATACTTATACATTGACCACCAAAGAGGAATTAGCACAACGTTTTAATGAAATGCAAAACCAAAAAGAATTCAGTGATTCTTTGGAGGAAATTGCTTATATCATGAATAAAATCTTTGGTCATGGTTATGCTGATACGAATGAACACGGTATTCGAATCAATGGGAGCAAGCGCGGTTGATTGAAAGCAGTCTTGATGAAGCATCATGGTACGTTCAAGCTCAACCAAGACTGCCCCTACTCAACCTAACAGAGCATCCATAAACCGAAACGTCTTTAAAAAAACGTCTAAGCAAGCATATCCGTATTGTTACGGGTATGCTTTTTACAATGTCCTCTATTTCTATAATCTTAGAATAGCGAAAATGGCTGGCAAGGAACAAGACAAACAATTTGCTGTGTGTCTCGGCTTAATCGGCCATTTATTAAAAATCAAAATTAGGCATCGTTAACGTACCGCCTGAATGAATAATCAACACCTTACCCGTTAACTGTTTTTCTTCAATATAGCGCCTGGCCTCATAAAACAACTTCGCGGCATAAATAGGATCAGCCAAAATTCCCTCTTCACGAGCCAAACGCCCGATTTCTGCTTTAATTGTCTGATTAACGGAGCCAAAAGCCTTAGCCGTAGTCGGATAAAAACAATCATAATTCCTTGGCGCCAAATCAAGCCATAAGTCTAATTTCTGATTAAACGTTTTTTCATCATCTGCTAATAAAAGTACATGAATTTGAGCCTGATGATTTAACAAGGCTAAACCCTTAATCAATGCCGCAGCCGAAAAACCGGTTCCCGCATCGATAAAAATATGTTGAAACGTAAAATCTAAAAGTTGCTCGTTAACGACGACATCTTCAGCCAGACTCATTGCACCACGCATCGCCTCTGGAACACTAGCCCCTTCAGCCAGAACAAATCCCGGTTCCCTTAAGGTATTCAGATAATTCTGCGCCAACGCATTAACCTGACACCAATCCGCGCGCGCCACCCAAACAATTTCGTGCTCCGCCAAAAAGAGGCTACTGAGTTTAAAATTACCTTGTAATTCTAATTTCCAAGGCTTAATAAGAAAGGCCGTTACTTTAAAATTAAATTCACGAGCTAACTGCAAGGCAGCAAGTAAATTATTCGATTGTGGGCCACCAATAATAATTAAGTGCTGGATACCTTGCTCCAGAAGGAAGGGCATGAGGCTGGAGTATTTACGTAATTTGGAGCCACTAATACCACAGCCTAATTCATCATCTCTTTTCGCATAACAGGTAACATCCTGATTGGGAAAGTGATTAAGCTGATGTACACGGCTGGATAAATTCCACATTGAAATTATTTACCTCGAATAAAATCAAGATGCGTGTCAGAAGAGGTCGAGGGGTGAAACTCATAACCTAACTCTTGAAATTTCTTGAGTTGCTCTACATCATCCACTTGATTTTGCATCATAAACTTTGCCATCACGCCGCGCGCTTTTTTTGCGTAAATCCCAATCATTTTAACTTGACCATCCTTACGCTCATAAAAATTAACCGTCACGATGGGATGATTTAATTTCTTCTCAGCAACCGCTTTAAAATATTCGGTAGAAGCAAGATTAATAAGCACAGGATTTTTTTGTGTGTCTAATTGTTGATTTAATTCGTGCGTGATGGTTTCCTGCCAAAAATCATAGAGGTTTTTACCACAAGGATTTTCCAAGCGTACTCCCATTTCTAATCGATAAGGCTGAATGCTGTCTAAGGGTTTTAATAAACCATAAAGACCAGATAAAATTCGCAGGTGTGCTTGGGAATAAGTTACTGTATTTTGATCCCAGCTTTTGGCCTGTAATCCTTGATAAACATCCCCTTGGAATAAAAATAAGGCAGGATATGCGTGGGAGGAATGCCCATCAAGCGCAAAATCCTGGTAACGTTCATAATTCAAGGTTGCCAGCTCTTGAGATAAATCCATTAAAGCGGCAATGTCAGCAACTGACTTAGACTTCATCAGCTTCACTAAGGTATTGGTTTTATCAAAGAATGAATACTGCGATGTTATACCCGAATAAGGCTTTAATGTTTTTAATAATTTTTTTGCTGGTGATAATAAAATTAACATTGTTAATACCTAATTAATTGTTTCACATCGATAAATAAGGCTCAACCTATTTGCCATTAGCTCCCATACCTACACGAGGACGAAACATAAAAACAGTAATCGGCTCACTAGTCTCCACTGCCCCCCCATCCGCATCAATAACTTGCACCGCAATGGTATGCGATCCACGGTAAATACCGCTTAACTGGAACAGTAAATTCGTTTGTGGTTCTCCTAAAGGCGAACCATCAAAAATCAATTGTACTTTATCGCCAGGAAATAAATCAGGTTCAATCTCGGCAGTTACTGCAATAGAACCCTGGTTATTGCGAATTGTCGCTTCATTATCAGGTTGTGTAATTGCAACTTTTGTATAAGTAGGTTTATACGCATCGGGATTAGCGGGCGTCAATTTTTCAGGTTCTGTAGATTGAGGAACAGGAGGTGAATAAGTTTGTGCATCGGGAATGTTCAATTTCTCAGCGCCTGGATGTGGCGTGTCACTGAAATGAACATTTCCTTGGCTGTCGACCCATTTGTAAATATCTGCATAGGATATGCAAATTACCATCATTAATGACAGTGCAATACACAGTTTATTCATCACCTATTCCTGACATTTCTACTGTCTTGGCCAAAATGAGTCGATTTTCTGTGCTCTGATGCACACATACTTGAGGCATACTCCACGTCGGAGCTCAAAAAACAACTTATTTGGGCTCAATCTAGCGGCCTCTAAGAAAGTAGAAATATAAATACAGCCCATTAAAGACTGTAATATAACTCAAACTCATAAGGGTGAGTTAAACTTCTGATTTTCGTTATTTCTTCTTCTTTCATTGCAATGTAATTATTAATAAAATCTTTAGTAAATACATCACCTTGCATTAAAAACTCATGATCAGCACGCAGATGTTCCATCGCTTGCTCTAAAGAAGAACAAACGGTTGGTACTTCAACTAACTCCTCAGGTGGTAAATCATAAAGATCTTTATCCATTGCCTGCCCAGGATTAATTTTCTTTTGAATACCGTCTAAACCAGCCATCATCATGGCCGAGAAAGCAAGGTATGGGTTTGCTGTAGGATCTGGGAAGCGCACTTCAATGCGACGGGCTTTGGGATTATTCACATGCGGTATACGAATTGCCGCAGAACGGTTTCTTGCAGAATAAGCCAATAATACTGGCGCTTCAAAACCAGGAACCAAACGCTTGTAACTGTTGGTTGATGGGTTCGTAAAGGCATTTAATGCACGTGCATGCTTAATAATACCGCCAATGTAATAAATTGCGGTTTCAGAAAGACCGGCATATTGATCACCAGAGAATAAATTCACGCCGTCTTTAGATAAAGATTGGTGGCAATGCATACCGCTGCCGTTATCGCCAACCAAAGGCTTAGGCATAAAAGTTGCTGTTTTTCCGTAATTATGAGTGACGTTGTGAATCACATATTTTAAAATTTGCATCGCATCAGCTTTATTCGTTAATGATTCAAAACGAGTAGCGATCTCACATTGGTTCGCTGTAGCTACCTCATGGTGATGTGCTTCAACAACGGTTCCCAAAGATTCAAGAGTCAGACAAATTGCTGAACGAATATCATGTGATGAATCTACTGGAGGAACAGGAAAATATCCCCCTTTTAGTGGCGGACGATGGCCAATATTCCCACCCTCAATTTCTTTACCTGAATTCCACACGGCTTCTTCTGAATCGACTTTATAAAAAGACCCAGAAATATCCGTATGCCATTGAACATTATCAAAGATAAAAAATTCAGGCTCTGGTCCAAAATACACCGTATCAGCAATACCGGTTGATTTTAAGTAAGCTTCAGCGCGTTGCGCTAAGGATCGTGGACAACGCTCATAGCCCATCATTGTTTTTGGATCGACCACATTGCAACGTAAAAACAAAGTATTATCTTGGAAAAATGGATCAAATTTAATGGTATCCAAATCAGGCATTAACGCCAGATCTGACTGATGAATTTTTTGCCATCCTTTAAATGAAGAGCCATCGATCATCTTCCCATTTTCAATAAAATCATTATCCACTGCTGAAACAGGAATTGTAATATGTTGCTCTTTTCCACGGATGTCAGTAAATCTCAGATCAATAAATTTGGCATCATGTTCCTTAATTGCATCAAGCACTTTATTTTTATTCATTTATGGCTCTCCAAGATAGTATGAACATACTATACCTTAAGTGACTTATTAAACCCAATAGATTAGACTCTATAGTTTTACTCAAAACCATAAAAAAAATGGGTGCATTCCAATACCAAGCGCTTAAAAAAAATGGCAGTACCAGCAAGGGAGTTCTGGAAGCAGATTCCGAACGCCATGCTCGTCAACTATTGCGTGATCAAGGATTAATTCCTACCCAAATACAGGTACTGAACCAACAACGTGTTGGAAGCAGTAGCAAAGGGAAAGGGAAAATATCCGCGGCCGATCTTTCTTTGTTTACACGCCAATTAGCGACCCTGCTTGCCGCCGGTATTCCAGTTGAAGAATCCTTGCGAGGGGTTAGTGAGCAAACTGAAAAAGATAAAGTTCGCGAGTTAATTATTGGTGTACGTGCTAAGGTATTAGAAGGCTATGGTCTGGCACAAGCCATGTCACAATACGCTCAAGCATTTCCTGAATTATATCGCGCTACAGTAGGTTCTGGTGAACAAACAGGACATCTTGATGCCGTTTTGGAAAAATTAGCTGATTATACTGAAAATCAGCAACAAACCAGGCAAAAAGTGCAACAAGCATTAATTTATCCTATTCTGATGATTCTTGTTTCAACAGGCATCATCTCGTTTTTATTAAGCTTTGTGGTACCTAAGATTATCGAAGTATTTACCAGTAGCGGCCAAACCTTACCGGAAATGACTGAAATATTAATTAATATTAGTAACTTCGTGAAGTCTTATGGTCTCTATGCTCTGCTGGGTATTATTCTTGCCGTGATGGCGTTTAAAAAGAGCCTAAATAATATAAAAATTAAAACCGCCTGGCATCGCCTGTTATTGAAAGTACCCATCATTTCTTATTTAGTAAAAACAATTAACGTTGCGCGTTATATTCATACCTTCGGTATTCTGTTTGCCGCCGGAGTCAGCGTGTTAGAAACCATGCGCGTTTCAGCCAGTCTGGTTACAAACGTCGTGATGCGCCAGGCTTTTGATACAGCAACAGTGAAAGTAAGAGAGGGTTCAGGAATTAGTGAAGCACTGAAAGAAACCGGTTATATTAGCCCTATGGCTATTCACTTAATCGCGAGCGGTGAAAAAAGCGGGCAACTCTCAGCCATGATGGGGCGTGCTGCCAGTCATTTAGATAATGAGGTGAAGCGATTAATCGATACCTCATTAACTTTATTGGAACCTTTGGTAATTTTATTCATGGGGGCTATTGTTTTATTCATTGTTTTAGCGACTTTATTACCCATTTTTTCGATGGAGCAATTGATAAGTTAACGTGAATTCAGGATAAAAAATCGAGTAAAACCTAGCCCCGCTCCGTTTAGGCTGAGGAACAAGAGAGGATATGCTCGGTCACGATTTTTTATCCCGGATGACATTAAGCTAAGAAGATAAGAATAAAAATATTTTTTTAATAACGGGAGTATAAATGAACAAACAAAAAGGCTTTTCATTAATTGAAATTATGGTAGTCGTTGTTATTTTAGGTATTCTCGCCTCCATCGTGGTACCTAAAATTATGGGACGTCCTGATGAAGCACGTAAAGTCAAAGCAAAGCAAGACGTGCTGGCCATACAAAACGCCCTGGATTTATATAAATTAGATAATGGTACCTACCCAAGTACGGACCAAGGCTTAATGGCACTGGTAGAAAAACCATCATCGAACCCCATTCCCAATAATTGGAAACAATACCTGAAATCATTGCCTAAAGATCCTTGGGGCAGAGATTACCTTTACTTAAACCCTGGACAACATGGTGATGTCGATGTCTTCACCTATGGTGCTGAAGGACAACCCGGTGGTACCGGAATTAATGCGGAAATTGGTAACTGGGATGAGAAATAACCGGGGCTTTACCCTAATTGAAATTATGATTGTCATCGTGATTATTGGCATAACCGTTGGTTTTGCCTTAATCGCGTTTGGCGATTTTGGTGAAAGCAAGCGCATTTTATTTTCTGCTGAGCAATTAACAAGTACTCTACGCCTTGCCCAACAACAAGCTATTTTAGAGACCAGCACTCTGGGATTGCGCATTGATAATACCAGCTACCAAATCCTGCAATTACAAGACAATGCTCAATGGCAGCCCATATCCAATAAAGGGATTTTTAAAATGACGTACTTTCCCAAAAATACATTCATCACCCTAAATACCGATAGCCATCCCAAAACAGGAACCCCATCAATCATAATTAATGCATCTGGAGACCTAACCCCATTTACCTTAAGCTTTGGCAGTAATAAAGAAAATAAATTAGCGGTGCTCGTCGGCAGTCGTAATGGTAATTTACAATTTAAAGTGATTGATGCTCAATGATACTTAAACGCGCTTATGGCAAAAAATTACAAACAGGTTTTACCTTAATTGAGGTTTTATTAGCGCTGGCTATTATTGCCATTGCCTTAACAGCCCTACTTAAAGCGCTTGCCCAAAATGTAGAAAATACACAGCGCATTAAACAAAAAACGGTCAGTCATTGGGTTGCCATGCAAGGCGTGGCCATGGTGCAATTAGGTTTATTACAAATTAATTCAAGTCAGGAAACAACTCAAGATACGACTATGCTGGGCGAGCATTGGTTTTGGAGAGCCAGAGTCAGTGCAACGCCGCAAAAATCCATCCAGCTCATTACTATTTCAGTCAGCACTGAAAAAGCTGGGCCGTTTAGAGAAGAACTGCACGCATTCAGGTATGTGCCATGAGAAAATTTAAAGGATTCACCCTTATTGAAATTCTAATCGCCTTGACCGTATTCGCTATCTTGGCCTCAATTACCTCATCTACCTTATATTACGCCTTTAATACGCGAACTCGTGTTAATGAGCAAAGTGAACGAATGACTACTTTGCAGCTGGCAATTAGTCTGCTGCAGCAAGACATTAGTCAAACAGCCGAACGTGCTATTCGTGGTAATGACATGCGCTTATTTCCTATTTTTGTAGGTCGTGCAGATTATATGGAATTTACCCGCGATGGGGATGTCAATCCTGGCAGCATTGAAAAACGCAGCACGCTTAAGCGCATCGCCTTTGTCTGCCAGGAAGGTGCGTTGATACGTAGAACCTGGGACAGCCTGGATCCTGTCGATAGAAACAAGCATGCGAATAAATTGCTGATTGATAATTTGACTGATTGTCATTTTGGCTATTTAAATCAAAACGTACAGGTATTTCCTGAATGGCGTGCTGATGCAGTAAACCAAAATCAAAATAAAGAGTCCTTACCTAAAGCTGTACAAGTTAATTTAACCCTACGCGACCAGGGCGAAATCAATTTACTCTTCACGATACCTGAGGCACTTTATGCCACAAATTAATAAAAAACACCGTGGTGGCGCCCTGCTAACAGCTCTATTTATTATGACCCTGGTGGCTATAGTCGCTACGGCAATGAGCACAAAAGTGCAGGTAGACATCTATCGTACGCGACTGATTATAGTCCACGATAAACTGTATTTGGCTGCACAAGCCGTAGCCTTTTGGGGAATGGGGGAATTAAATGATGGCAAAAAACGCTTTGCTAAACGGGACACACAAGGTATGGTGAGCCAATATCCGCAAACAATGACTGGCATCTACCCCTCTGTAACCTTAAGTGGCGGCCTTTATGATTTGCAAGCACGTTATAATCTTAATAACTTAGTAAATAAAAAAGCAATATTAGGGTTTGTAAATTTCGTTGGCAATACTGTTCCTGACATTACAATGCCTGAAAAAATGAAATTGGCATTGGCAATCACTGACTGGATTTCAACCTATGATCTTGCCGTAGGTAAAGATCATTATTTATCATATTACCTAAATCAAAGGCCCCCCTATCATTCAAGCCACCAATTAATGAACAGCGGCTCCGAACTACGCCTGATCCAGGATGTGAGTGCCAAAACTTATTTAGCCTT
>NZ_JH413801.1:135042-144541 GCF_000162755.2 Legionella drancourtii LLAP12 | reverse complement strand
CTGTAGTGGCCATGGTTTGCGCACTTTTATGGTTGCCTATGTGAAATGTCAACAGACCCTAATGTTTTTTAATAAAGAAATACAAAGATTACCTATTTACTGGACTCTATTAGGAAATCAAAAGGGAACCTGAGCGTTAACTTGACGGTGCCTTCGAGACAGTTACTCGACCTTAAAGCGAACCAGATTGGAATCTTTGGTCGACACTATAACCCAAACTTTTCTATTTTCGGCAAAGTCAATTAAAGCACTTAAAAATTAGTTAGAAATAATCATTTTGTTCTATAATTACTCTTACTAACGAATCAAATTAAAAAATAAAATGCCATCAACAGTAACACTAGATCAATTAGTAAATAATTATTTGCCTAAAAAACACCTTAATGAGGCACTTAACTTTAATGCGACACAGGGCATCGCTGAATTCAAACATTCCTACTAATGAACCGCGGCAAGCCGCGGGGAATACTAGTTGAAAATACTACTTCGAAAGCAGAGCTTGATAAACTTGTGCAAGAACTTAAATCAAAGCCTGAGTATAAAATACTGGAAAAAGGTCAAGGAATAGCAACTAAGGTGTTTGGTCTTGAAACTTCATCAGTAAAAGCCTTTAACAAAATGGTAGACGAACAAGGCAAAAATTTATCAAAAAAAGAAAATAAAATGAAGTAAGGCCCGGCATTAAAAAGCCAGGGTTGTACAATTTTATTGAATGAACTTGGGGAAACGGCAGCGTTTTCGAGATTACAGCAACAACAGGTGCCTGCGCGCAATCATCACATTTTTAGTGTTGATAGTTCAAAAATCAATGTGCCTCATGAGTTGCTTGATACTGGTTATAAAGCGCCGAACAAAAAACAATATTATCCTCAATGAGTAATAAGCACCTTGTATCACCTTGGTAGTGGCCTGATTTATGATGGCATACTTGGTTCAGACCAAATAAAATATAAAAGCAAGAAACATGGTTATGATGTTGAACTTAATCCCATTGAGCTGCGCCTGATTAAATATACGATAGATGATTCACAATTTACTTAGCCCATTAATCAGATGACTCTTTATTTTTCGCCGGCATAGGAGCAAATTTTTTAACAAGCTGATTCGCCTCTTTTAAATCTTGAGCAGATAATTTAGCTTTCAAGGCTTTGAGTTCTTTAATAGCATATTCATTTTTATTATTTGCAGCAAGTTTTAACCAAGCATACGCAGTAACCCAATTCTGCTCTACGCCTAAACCCGCTAAATACATATAACCTAATTTAGCTTGTCCTAAAGGCTCTCCTTGAGTCGCGGACTTAGTGAACCAAAATACGGCTTGCTCATAATCTTTATCCACCCCAGTCCCTGTAAGTAACAATTGACCTAATTCTGCTTGTGCATCCGCTTCTCCCGCCTGAGCTGCTATCTGATACCAATAAGCGGCTTTTTTTGGATCAGCCTGAACACCATAGCCCTTAAGATAATAAAAAGCCAAATAATTAGCTGCTCTAATGTGCCCTTGATTTGCCGCTTGTGCAAACCAATTAAACGCAGCGCTATCATCAGCAACAATGCCAGGCTCTTGGCCGGTATATAATAATCCCAGACTGTATGCGGCCTTGGCATCCCCTTGTGCAGCAGCCTTTTGATACCAATACAGCGCTTTATTCACATCTTTAGGTGTGCCTATACCCATAATATAAGCATAGGCCAGGTTAACTTGTGCCCTTGAGTATCCCTGCTTCGCTGATTTATTAAACCATTGTAATGCCATTTTATTATTGGCTTTGACACCATCGCCAGTAGAATACATTAATCCTATATTTCGCTGAGCAATAGGATTACCTTGCTTTGCCGCTTTCATATACCAATGAAAAGCTTCGGTATAATTTTGCTTCACGCCCGCCCCTAAATCATAAAGAAAACCCAAGCTGAGCTGCGCTAGTGCATTATTTTTTTCCGCTGCTTTTTGATACCAATTCAGTGCTTCTGTCTGATTTTTAGCAACTCCCTCGCCGTATTGATACATCCGCCCTAATAAGTACATCGCCTCAGGATTACCATCCCGTGCGGATTGCATTAAGTGGGGATAAGCAGTGGTGTAATCTCCATTTTCAAAAGCAGAAAAACCAACAACTTCGTCTGCAAACGCAGTATTCATCACGAATAATGCCGCTAAAATTAGACTGCGCATACCGACTCCATTTCGGTTATCTTATCTAAAATAGTAGAATATAGAATCAACAAAGCAAGAAATTGAACATATTTAACTAAAAAAGTGAAGATCCATAATTTACTTCTATTCGAACCGCAATATAGGCTGGGGAAAGAGCAACATGGGTTTTTGGAGCGCATGGAATGCCCAGGAAGACACGCAAACACGTTGGGGTAATTAAATTACCTTCTGTGATCTCCACCATTTAGGATAAAGAGAAGAAATACCAAAATAGGCATGAAAAATTCTGTCAAAAATTTTTGAAAAAAATCATATTCTTATTTCCCCGACTGCCCCACATCGTTCACCCCGATTAGCCGCATAGCGGCTAATCGGGGTGAACAGTTACAATAAGTGAAACAATTAGTCTCGCTTATTATTTTTTGGCAACAGCTCTTCTGAGAGAGGTTCCTCAGTTGAAGCTTGTTGCGGCTGAAAAAATGCATTTTTATTAGAGGAAGTAATAATAACCCTCAGTTCCTTAGTAAAATCATTTTTCGGAAGTCGTTTAAAACAACGTTTTTCAGATTTAGTTTTTAACAAATTATCAATTTGTAGTTCATCCCCCCTTCGCATTAACTCATGGGAACTGTTTCCTGAAAGCGGAGTTCCATAGCAATCTAATAATTTCGTTGCACGCGCAGATACCGATTGATGAACATTGACGGTGTGAGTACTTTGACCTTCGTTAAATAAACCTTGTATTGCAGTACCCACATAAAGGATGTTCTTATTAACAAATTGCACAACCGCGGCTTGGCCTTCAAGTACATTATTTCTATGTTGTGCTGCAATCTGGATAATGTGATGAAATTGCTCTGCCGTTAGTTCATAAGTTGTTATTCTAGACCAGAGATCTCGCGTAGTCGGGCCAAATAAAATAGCAGAATAAGTGGACAAGGCATCAAAATTAGCCTGTGCTATCTCACCCGTTAATAAATCGGCATCGCTCAGTAGAGCAAGCGCATTAACAAGAGCATATGGAGTCTGGTGTCCCGCTACCACATCTCGATTCGCCTGTGCTGCATCACCCGTTAATAAACCGGCCCGATTCAGTAGCGTAAGAACGGAAGCAACCGCAGATGGATCCAGGTGTCCCGCCACCGCATCAAAATTAGCCTGTGCGGTATCCCCCATGAATAAACAATCCAGATTCAGTATCCTAATGGCATCACCAAGTGCATCTAGGTTCTGATGCCGCATCATCTTATCAAAATTAGCCTGTGCGGCATCACCTCTTAATAAACCAGCATCGTTCAGGTAGATAAGAGAAGCAACCGTGCGTGAACGGATGCATCCCGCCGCCACCACGTCAAAATTAGCCTGCGCGGCCTCCCCCGTTAATAAGCCGGCCCAGTTCAGTAGATATAGGGCCGAAGCAAGCGTGCCGAGATCCAGGTGTCCCACCACCGTGTCAAAATTAACCTGTGCAGCATCCCCCGTTAATAAACCGGCTCGCTTCACTTGAATAAGGACATCAACAACTGCGTATTGGTAACGGTGTCCCTCCAGCGTGTTACGATTTGCCTGGGCAGCATCCCCCCTTAATAAACCCGACTGGTTCATATGGATAAGGGCCTCAGCAATCAAAGGTGGGTTCTGGTGTCCCGCCACCAAATCACGATTTGCCTGGGCGAAATCCCCCTTTAATAAACCAAATTGGTTTAGTCGAGTAAGGGCGTCAACAACCAAGAGTGGGTCTTGGTGTCTCATCACTGCGTCAAAATTAGCCTTAGCTGCATTATAAGTTAATAAACCTGACTCCTTCATTAAATAAAGAGCATTATCCAGGATTCTATTACGTTTAAGATATGTAGTAATATCTTGATCATCTATTCCTTCTAAGGTCAAAAGAATGAAATTAGTAGCCAATACATCGCGAAAATATTTTTTACCCCTATTACTCAAATTATTGCCCCGAAGGTCAAGGGTAGTCAGAGTTGTATTGGTTGCGAGTGCATCGGCAAGCACTTTAGCCTCCTCATCGCCCAGGTTATCATACCGGAGGTCAAGGGTGGTAAAGGTTGCATCGTTTTCCTGAATCCTTTTTAGTATTAATACATCTATTGGCATAATAATTTCCCTAGGGTGATTACAAGCCTGCCTTAGGATAGATAGCCCAAATAAATAAATTTTGTGGTCACATCAAACAGCATGAGCTGTTTTTTTAGGAGTAAACACAATGGATTATCGCCGAAGGAAGTGCCCTGATAATGATTAAATTGCTTAAATATTAATGTTTAAATGTTAACATTTTAGGCGTATTTATATCAAGGCACCTGTAGCAAAACAGGTTGTCTTATTTTGATTAATCGCTAAACCAAGCTCAAAGAACTGACGCCAACAATTGGGAAAACAACCACTAAACTTCCAATTTTTATTAGCGTAAATTTAAGGCATTTAACTTTTGAGTTTCCTATAGCCTCAAAAAGGCAACTTTCAGAAAGCCTGCTCGCCCAATTATTTGAGAGATTACTCCCCTGCCACCATCATTTTCTCAATTAAAACAGAACCACAGCGCATAGGAATATTCGGATTAATATCATTACCTACAGCAAGAATTGACTGAAACATTTCTTTCAAATTGCCAGCAATAGTAATTTCATCAACCGGAAACTGAATCACACCATTCTCCACCCAATAACCACTTGCACCACGTGAATAATCACCTGTGACACCATTAACCCCCTGCCCCATAAGCTCAGTGACTAATAATCCCGTGCCCATCTCGTTCAATAGCTCAGAAAGATCACCCGTCGTTGGATCAACAGTTAAATTATGAACCCCATCACTATTTGCTGTTGTTTTTAAGCCCAAGCGTCGTGCAGAATAACTACCCAACACATATTGCATCACGCGACCATTATCAACGATAAGATTAGGACGAGTAGGTACCCCTTCACTATCAAATGGCGAACTTCCTAACGCACCCAATAAATGTGGCTGTTCATAAATACGAATAAATTCAGGGAAAATTTGCTGTCCGATTGAATCCAGCAAAAACGTATTTTTTCGATATAGATTTGAACCACTAATTGCATTAATAAAACTTGCAAATAAGCCACTAGATACACGTGAAGAAAAAATAACAGGCGTTGTTTGGGTTTTGATTTGGCGCGCGCCCAGACGACTTAAAGCACGTTCTACCGCATTTTGTGCAATCACTAAGGGATCAACCAAATCTTTAGCATTGCGAACCGTAGTATAATCATAATCCCTTTGCATTTCCTCGCCTTCTGCAGCGATTAAAGAACAGCTCAAACCATGACGCGTACTATGAACAAACCCAAAACCACCATTGGTATTAGCAAAACCATGGTGTGATTCATAAGAAGAGACATTCACGCCATCTGAATTCGTAATACGCTTATCTAATGATAAAGCATAAGACTCACATTTTAATGCCAGATCAATAGCTTGCTGTGGATCCACATCCCAAGGATGAAATAAATCAAGATCAGGATGTTCTTTAGTCATTAATTCTTTATCAGCCAAACCAAAACAAGAGTCTTCTGCACTCACGCGCGCAATATCACAAGCCGCCTTAACCATGGTGCGCAAAGCTTCAGGAGAAGTATCCGTACTGCTTGCTCCCCCTTTACGCTGACCAATATAAACAGTCAAACCAACCCCTTTGTCTTCACTAAAAGCAACAGTTTCTACTGCGCCCATGCGAACATCTACCGAAAAACCGCGGTCATTATTTACCGCCACCATGGCATCGGTAGCACCTTCTTTTTTAGCAAGTTCCAGTACATCATTCATCAAACTAGTTAATTCTGTTATTGACTTATGTACTTCACTATTGTTATTTTGCGTTTTAATTTGCATAAGAGAGTCCGTGGTGTTGAATGATGCACATAAGGATACAATAACATGTCTTCGCAAACCAATGTTTATCCTGCAAACAAATCATATTTGTTTTATCTGCTCTTATTTCTAGTCAGTTTACTGATTCCTTTTTGTTCGTACTCTGCAGGAAATTGGCAGAAATTAAGTTCAGGAATTGAATATCAAGATCTTGCTGGGGGGCTACTGGCCCCGTGGTCACATATCTATGCATTTCGCATAGATCTCAAAAAAAATAAATTGGCAATTGTCAGCGCAAAATCTTTGGCGCTTAAAAATGCGTCGGCCGATCAATTTGGCGAACACAGCCAAGCATTGCTCAGTATTAATGGTGGTTTTTTTGATCACCAATTTAATCCACTTGGGCTGAGAATCAATAATAAGAAATTGGAAAACCCATTGAAACGAATCAGTTGGTGGGGAATTTTCTATGTAAAAAATAATAGAGCTTATATTTCCAGTCTGAACCGCTTTCATCATGATGACGATATTGATTTTGCCATGCAAAGTGGACCCCGATTATTAATTAAAAAGAAAATTCCGTCACTAAAACCAGGGCTTGCAGACCGTTCGGCATTAGGAATTACTGCGGATGGAAAAGTAATTATCCTGGTTTCAACCAATGCAGCAATGTCTACTAATAAATTGGCGCACTTGCTCAAGGCTCCTCCTTTATCCTGTACTGATGCAATTAATTTGGATGGGGGTAGTTCAAGCCAATTGTATGCGCATATAGGTACTTTTTTATTAAATGTTCACAGTTTTTCTAATGTGAGTGATGCAATTATTGTAAAAAAGACATAGAATCCGCCCCTTTCTGATAAAACAGGTAAGCCATAGTGCGCAACCTGCGAATTTGTATGAGATGATAAGAAATTTGTATAAAGAGAATTATCCATTAGATAAAGCCTCCTAATCGGCATGACTTTATCTCAAAATAGGCATCATCGAAAAAAAAGTGATAAACACACAAGTTATCCACAATATACTCCCAATTTGTTCTATTGACCAAAAGGCAAAAACACATTATCTTGTTATCACAACCTCATGAAGACCCTATATGTTGGGTTTTCTGCTATAATCTAAGTGACAGTGAATAAAATTCGCTCGACTGTTAATAACACAAACATACTACGTGGAGGAAAAATGTCCGCAATACTTGATCCGGTAAATGATGCGCCGTTAACAAGTCAACTGGAATTGACAGCTAATGCTCCTGGTGTGCTTAAAACAATAAAGCGTAACGGTAAAGTAGTGAATTACGATGAAAATAAAATCAAAGTCGCTGTTACTAAGGCTTTTATTGCGGATGAAGGCGGCACAGCCCCTACTTCTGATCGAATTCATCAACAGATCGAAGAACTCACTCGTCAAATCACTCAAGCATTTAAACGTCGTTTACCCAGTGGTGGCGCCATTCATATTGAAGACATTCAAGACCAAGTAGAGTTGGCATTAATGCGTAGCGGCCACTATAAAGTTGCCCGTGCGTATGTCCTTTATCGTGAAGAACACCGTAAAGCACGTCAATCTGAATTACAGCAACAAGCAAGTGACAGTAAAACCGTATTGATCACCATGCCCGATGGCGAATTAAGACCACTAGACATGGAACGCGTCACTACTATTGTTAATGAATCATGTCGTGATCTGGCTTATGTTACTGCAGAACCAGTAATTAAAGATGCCATGCGAAACCTTTACAACCAAGCCAAGTTTGAAGACGTGCATAAAGCGTTAATTATGGCGGCACGTACTCTGGTTGAAAAAGAACCGAATTATACCTACGTTAGTGCCCGTTTATTATTAGACAGCTTACGGATAGAAGCACTTAATAAATTAAACATCAAAACAGATGCAACCTTTGATGAAATGTCTGCACTGTATCCTTCTTACTTTAAGACCTATATTAGCCACGGTATCAATCAAAACATGCTGGATGTAAAAATGGCTGATTTTGATTTAGACAAATTAGGTAAGGCATTATTACCAGAACGTGATATGCAATTTACTTATTTAAGTCTGCAAACACTCTATGACCGTTATTTTATTCATGATCACGGTGTGCGTTATGAATTACCCCAAGCATTCTTTATGCGTGTTGCAATGGGCTTAGCAATGCGTGAACAGAATAAAGAAGAAAAAGCCATTGAGTTTTATCTCTTAATTTCTTCTTTCGACTACATGTCATCGACACCAACCCTGTTCAACTCAGGTACTATTCGCCCACAATTATCCAGTTGCTACTTAACCACTGTCCCTGACCATTTAGATGGTATTTACAGTGCAATCAAAGACAACGCCCTACTTTCTAAGTTTGCAGGCGGCCTGGGTAATGATTGGACTCCAGTTCGTGCGATGGGTTCACACATCAAAGGAACCAACGGAAAATCACAAGGTGTTGTGCCCTTCCTCAATGTTGCCGATGCCACAGCCGTAGCAGTGAACCAAGGTGGTAAACGTAAAGGCGCCGTTTGTGCGTACCTGGAGTGCTGGCATAAAGACGTAGAAGAGTTCCTGGAGTTAAGAAAAAATACTGGAGACGACCGACGCCGTACCCACGATATGAATACTGCACTATGGATTCCTGATTTATTCATGATGCGCGTTCGTGAAGATGGCGAGTGGACATTATTCTCTCCAGACGAAGTACCTGAGTTACATGATCAATACGGTAAAGCGTTCGAAACGCTCTATAAAGAATATGAAGCCAAAGCAAGACAAGGCCTTATTACGAATGCGAAAACATTATCTGCAGTAAAACTGTGGCGCAAAATGCTGTCCATGTTGTTTGAAACAGGCCATCCATGGATGACATTTAAAGACCCATGTAACTTGCGTTCACCACAACAACATGCTGGTGTAGTTCATAGCTCAAATTTATGTACTGAAATTACGCTAAATACTTCTGAAGAAGAAATTGCAGTATGTAATCTGGGTAGCGTTAACCTTCCAGCGCATATTAAAAATGGCCAACTGGATAAAGAAAAATTAAAACGTACAATCACTACGGCGATTCGTATGCTGGATAACGTAATTGATATTAACTATTATTCAGTACCCCAGGCACGCAACTCAAACTTGAAGCACAGACCTATTGGTATGGGTTTAATGGGCTTCCAGGATGCCTTGTATGAGTTAAAAATTGATTATGCATCTCAAGAAGCGGTTGAGTTTGCTGACTCCTCTATGGAATTAATCAGTTACTACGCCATTGAAGCATCTTGCGATTTAGCAAAAGAGCGGGGCAGCTATTCAAGTTATGAAGGCTCATTATGGAGCAAAGGCATACTGCCAATTGATTCCATTAACTTGCTACAACAAGCACGTAACAAATACTTAGAGCAAGACCGTTCACAACGTCTGGATTGGGAAAGTCTACGGATCAAAGTACGTACGCAAGGCATGCGTAACTCCAACGTGATGGCTATTGCGCCTACAGCAACAAATCTC
>NZ_JH413801.1:129971-134765 GCF_000162755.2 Legionella drancourtii LLAP12 | reverse complement strand
TTAAGCGTGTTAAAAACTCAATCTGTTCCTGAGGCGAAATTCAAACCCTTTCGGTTCCAACATGCGTAACTCCAACGTGATGGCTATTGCGCCTACAGCAACAATCTCCAATATTTGTGGCGTGGCACAATCAATTGAACCGACGTACCAAAACTTATATGTAAAATCTAATTTATCTGGTGAATTTACAGTAATTAATCCCTACCTGGTAGCTGATTTAAAAGCACTGAATCTTTGGGATGAAGTAATGGTCAATGATCTGAAATATTTCAACGGCAGCGTACAACCAATCAGCCGTATTCCTGCTGAATTGAAGCAACGTTATGCAACATCGTTTGAAATTGACCCAATCTGGTTAGTTGACGCTGCGTCTCGCCGTCAAAAATGGATAGATCAAGCGCAATCACTCAACATTTATATGGCTCAACCTTCTGGTAAGAAACTGGATCAATTGTACATGCATGCTTGGACACGTGGATTAAAAACTACTTATTACTTGCGTAGTTTAGGGGCAACAAATGCCGAAAAATCCACCATCACTGATGGCGCATTAAATGCGGTCAAAATAATAAGTGATGAACCTAAAGTTTGCTCCATACTCGATCCAGACTGTGAAGCGTGCCAATAATCAGGAGAATTTTAATGTCAGATATGAATATACAACAAACAACCCGCAATATTGTCGGCGCAACAGGCTATGAGTCTATTGAAATGGGAGCGGCGCGCATTCACGTTGATGATAAACGAATCATCAATTGCCGTGCCGATTTAAACCAACTGGTCCCATTTAAATATACATGGGCTTGGGATAAATACTTATCTGCTTGTGCAAACCATTGGATGCCCAATGAAATCAGCATGAGTGCTGACGTAGCGCTGTGGAAAGATCCTAATGGATTAACGGATGATGAGCGTTTAATTATCAAACGTAATTTAGGATTTTTCTCTACTGCAGACTCATTGGTTGCGAACAATCTGGTACTTGCGGTGTACAGACACATCACCAACCCAGAATGCCGACAATATCTATTACGCCAAGCCTTCGAGGAGGCATTGCATACGCACGCCTATCAGTACGTTATTGAAAGCTTGGGGCTTGATGAAGCTGAAGTCTTTAATATGTACCGTGAGATCCCATCGGTTGCGACTAAGGCAGCGTGGGCCCTCCCCTACACACAAAGTTTGGGTGATGAATCATTCCATACTGGAACAATAGAAAATGATCAGCGTTTATTACGCGACTTAATTGCCTTCTATGTCATTTTTGAAGGAATCTTTTTCTATGTTGGTTTTACACAGATTTTATCTATGGGGCGTCGTAATAAAATGGTAGGAACATCGGAACAGTTCCAATACATTTTACGTGATGAATCCATGCACATGAACTTTGGTATTGATGTAATTAACCAAATTAAGATTGAAAATCCACATTTGTGGACACCTGAATTTAAAGAAGAGATCATTCAATTGATCAAAGATGGTGTTGCAATGGAATACCAATACGCTAAAGACACTATGCCCCATGGTATTTTGGGAATGAACGCGGAAATGTTTGAAGAATATCTACATTTCATTGCCAACCGCCGCTTAAACCAAATTGGTTTACCAGAACAATACCCCGGCGCGGAAAATCCATTCCCATGGATGAGTGAAATGATGGATTTGAAGAAAGAGAAAAACTTCTTTGAAACACGCGTTATTGAATATCAAGCAGGTGGTACATTAAGCTGGGATGATGACGAAACAGCCTAATTACCACACATTTTGGGTGTGCGTTTAGCTGGCACCCAAAACTCCTTCTGCACAACTAATACTTCACTTTCGCTCAAGTACCTGTTACATTTTCATACAAAAATAACCTGTGAGGTGAAAAATGGCAAAAAAGACACAACCAACCGATAATACCAATCATTATTTTTTACTAAAATGCATGGCCGCTGTTACCACCGCAGCGTTAATTACAGCCGCCGCTGTAACCGCCGCAATGTTAAAATTTGGTGCTGCAGCTACGACTATTGTCGCTACACAGGCAGCACTTGCAACCTCAGCCCTGGTATTGGCGCCGATTCTTCCCATAATCATAATCGGGCTTCTGGCACTTGCTTTCCTCTCCTCATTTTTCGGTGGTAAAAGTAATACCACTTATACAACCGGCTATCGTTACGGCTATGCTCCTGGTTATTACCAAGGAGGCAATACGTTCTTCCCAAGTACATATACGAATACGCATTCACACAATCACGGGCATGCGGGACCATTTACGAACACGCATTCACACAATCATGGACATGCGGGACCATTTACGAATACGCATTCACACAATCATGGGCATGCGGGACCATTCACGAATACACATTCACACAATCATGGGCACTCTGGAGCATCCACTCATTCACACAGTCATGGACATAAATAAAAATTAGTCCTGTAGGTTGGGGCGTTTGCTCCATAGCCGTACTTAGGCTAAAGCCCCATACCAACAGACAGCATCAATCCCTCGCAACCAACGACAACAGCTTCCTCTTCACCATCTCCCGGGCGTGTTTCCCCGTAGAAAACTCCTTATTATCCATTTCCGTCACAAATTGCGAAAAATAAATAATTCGCGAACCTTTCTCCGCCCAGCCAACAAACCAACCAATTTGCTTATTCTGTTGCAGCGAACCATCCTCATTAAAAAAATAACCCGCGCCTGTTTTTCCAAATAACTTCCATCCACGAGGTAAGTCTTCAACAAATAAAATTTGCTGAGTTAAGTTCACCGCCTTCTCACTCACTGGCAATTCATTTTGTCTTAAGCGTGTTAAAAACTCAATCTGTTCCTGAGGCGAAATTCGTAAAGAGCTTGATAGCCAAGAGCGCGTCAGTCCATTATCATGCCCCTTGTCTCCAGACACATTTTGATTTCCATAAGCAAAAGAATGCACATACTTCTTAAATCGTTTCATCCCTAACTTTTGCGTAATAACCTGGCTGTACCAGACACAACTATTTTGCATCCATAGGGTTGGATTATGAGATTGCCGCCAAATCGCCAAAAAATCACTATAACCTTTCTTAAAAGACCATTGTGGATGTGTGGCATCGGTTAAAATGCCTTCATTAAATCCCATCAAACTAATCGCAATTTTAAACGTAGAACAAGGAGCTTGCTGTATCTCACATTCGCCTTCTTGCTGAATCATCACCCCATTTTCTTTTGCTAAAAAACAATCATCATTAGCAAAAGCCCAAGGAGTAAATACAATAACCAACAAAAAAAATATTAATTGCTTCATTACAACACCATACCATTTACTTGACTGTCCCATAACTTTTTAAAATAACTGTGTTCATTATTTACTAAATCGTCAAAGGCCCCCTCTTCAATAATAACGCCCCCTTCCATCACCACAATTCGATCCATATGGCGAATCGTCGAAAGACGATGAGCGATGGCAATAACTGTTGCCTTATTCGCATCCAACATCGCATTAATCGATTGTTGAATTTCTTGCTCAGAAAGACTATCCAGACTCGATGTAGCCTCATCAAGGACCACGATGGATGCATTTTTTAAAAAGGCGCGCGCAATCGCAATACGCTGGCGCTGCCCACCCGAAAGCTTCACGCCACGCTCACCAACCATGGTGTCGTATTTTTCAGGTAAGGACTCAATAAAAGCATCCATATTGGCCATAGCCGCAGCGTGCTTAATTTCTGCCAAAGTTGCATTTTCTTTGGCATAACCAATATTTTCCCCAATCGAACGATGAAAAAGCATGATGTCTTGTGGAATCAATGAAATTTGTTGCCGCAACGAATCCGAGGTAATATTGGCCACGGATTCATCATCAATTAAAATTTGCCCTGCCGTAGGCTTAAAATTTTTCAATAATAAAGAAATCAGTGTCGATTTACCGGCACCAGAATGCCCCACCAAACCAATTTTTTCGCCGGGCTGAATAGTGAGATTAAGATTTGCAAACACAGGAGCCGCGTTATCATAAGCAAAAGACAATTGTTTAAATTCAATCTTACCTTGCTGAAACGCAAAGGCACGAGCCTCTGAACAATCTAAAGCCTCATGCGGTGTTTGCAAAATAGAAAAAGACGATTTGAAATCACCAATTTCTTTAAGAAAAGTACACAGCCCCCCCATCAACGTCCATAAATCAAAAGAAATGGTAATGGCCGTCAACATCACAAAAAGAAAATCGCCCGTAGAAATACTGCCATTTTTACGCAAATAAATCATAAATAAAAATACGGAAATCAACATGAACCAATACAGCACCGAGCCAATAAGGTTAAATTTAAAATCGTATTTATAAAGATGAATCTGTCGCGGCACAAAATCATCAGACATTAAGTCATTAATACGCTGATGTTCTGCACGACGCTTAGCAAAATAAAATAAAGAAAAAATATTGGTAATGTTATCGGAAAAAGTACCCATTACCTGATGCTTACTTTCTGCCGCACGATTAGAAAGTTGATTCAGCTTTAAGGCCATAGGCAGCATCACCGCCATAACCAAAATACACCAAACCAACATAAATAAAAACACACTCAGGTTCACCACCAAGAGCACAAAAATAGAAACCACCACCACACAAAAATGCTTACCAACAACATGATGAATATTGGCAAAAACACTATCATAACCATCCAAAATCCCTTTAAGTTTACTAATAACAGTACCTGTTGGCGTATTTTGAAAATAGTTATAGGAATGATATTGCACATAATCATACGCCGTAGACAACAAGCGCTGCCGCGCATAAGGCTCAGCCTTCCACTCCGCAAAATCAC
>NZ_JH413801.1:121044-128463 GCF_000162755.2 Legionella drancourtii LLAP12 | reverse complement strand
ATTAAAGTGCCCCCTTATTTGGGGTAGAGCCCGATTTGCTCAAATGATCCAGCCATATAAAGAAAAATTTGGCCCCGGCTTTCACCAAAGAACTCAAGAAGCAATTAGATGCTATGGTGCTCATGCATACATAGCATGTTGTGCAATGTGTGGTGCCGCCGCAGAATCAATTTTACTAGGCGCAGCAATAACCAAAACCAAAGATGAAGCAAACACACTTAAAAGCTATCTTTCAGCACAAGGTAGACGCAAAATTGAAAACACGCTTACTGGTCAGTCTAATCAACAATTAAAAGATGAAATGAAAGGATTTACCTCTCTCCTTAAGTATTGGCGTGATGATGCTGCACATGGGCTAACTTCAAAAATCAACGAAAATGAAGCATATACTGCTCTAAGCATGCTATTGCGGATGGCAATGTTTGTAGATACTCGATGGGATGAATTAACAACTTAATGGATAAATTATGTTAGTTAGATAGTATATTTTCATGATTTATCTAAATCCTGTTGAATAGCCGTCAATAATAAATTGAATGCTGTTTCCCGATCTTTTTTAGGTCCGTCATTCGTGTCAACGATTGCCTGGGTAAATCTAGTTACCTTTTCAGAACCGAATATTTGGCATTTAGCTTGCCATAGCGCATAAGATTTGGCTGTTTTTTCTGAAGGGTTTAAAGCTGCGTCATGTAATGAGGTAAGCAGTCCAATATATGCAGCTTTTTTCTCTTCATACCTTCGTTCTTTTTGTTTTGATTTTTGATTAGTGTAATGTGTAATCATGTTGTTAATTAAACTACCCACGCCCATCCCCCCAAGTAATGCCAGAATTGTATTTGTTTCCATATTTAAAACTCCCTTAGTAACAATTGAATTTTACAAGAAAGAGCAAACTGCATGATTTTGTACAGAAAAGCATTGCTATTGAATCTTTTTAATTATCCAATCATCGAACGTATTTTTAATGTTAATTCGCCAAATAGGGCATCCACCTCTACTCAGCTGAGTTACATTATAGGAATATGAATCATTAACCATCTCTTGCAACCCAACAACCCAAACTGCGTTGAAATCTAGTTGTGGGAGTATCTTAGTCAATCGATTAGGGTACCAACTATCCCCTTTTCTATTTAAGAATACTACCAATGTTTTTCCAGAAGCGTAGGATTTACCACCTTTATTTTGTTTTTTGTGGATTAGTTCTAGTATCAACTCTTCTGTTTTTTTATCGCTTGGGTTGCATCGTGCAATCATGACTTGCTCCAGAGGATGGGAAATGTTCTTCTTTGTATCAAATAAGATCCCATCAGAACCAAGGGGGTCTGTGCAAATTTTTATATCTTCAGATTTAGCTTCATGATTTAAGACAGCTGCTAATAACCAGCAACCGAGAACCTCTCTTGATCGAAGGTTACCAAATTTTTGAAATTCGCGACCTGTTTCAAGATGATTTCCGTTCCGAATAAATCGTTCAAGCTCCTTAATACAGGCCTTTAAAGATTTAAATGTAGTTACTTCATGCTTCATTATCCACCCATTAATTTTCAATTGTGAGAGAGAATATGTTCTTTAAATTATAGGTTCTCAGTAAGCAATCCGCTCAAAAATTGTCTGGAGAATTAATATTTCTACGTATTGCCGCATTACTTATCTGAAGAGAGGCATAAATCACCTAAACAAAACTGAGTAATTTCTTTAATTCCCTGTTCCACTCAGCTAGATGATATTTCATGTCTCTGACATCTTTACATCTAGCGCCATGCTTAAAACTATTTTTTCGAGATATAGCCTTGCCCTCCATGGTCTTGGGCCCCGTCGAGTACTCCCATGGCTTCTGCTGGCGTATTCGCTGCGCCTGTTTCAAACGTTGTTCCAATGTCCATTTTCTTTGCTTCATAAGAGACCTTAGCATTCAGTTCGTTTGGAGCTTTGTTATTATTTTCAATTGAGTGACCTTCAGAGTTTACACCATTGTTCACTTGTTGGTTAAAAGCATGGTTATTTTGTTGCTTGATGAAGGTAGTTGTCCGGCGAGGATGCTTAAGCTCTGCCAATGCCATTAAGGTTTTTCTACATCCATTTTGAGATCTCAGGGCAATATTTGCGAAGACCTCCGCATGTTCTATGCTTGAATTAGGCAGTTTAGATAATGCGTCATAAAACACATACTCAAGGCTTTTAGCTTGCGTCATAAGCATGGCTTCAATTTCATTAGTATCATTATTAAGAACGCGATCTACACTTCTAGAAAGTCGATCAAATGCAGCAACACCATCAAATCCATTCCCATGTAATTTGCTAAGCGCCAATGTTGCATGACCACGGCAATGCAAATACAACTCTGTAGTTGCTGCTTTCTTTTTTTCTTCGATTTTATTCTTTTCGGCTTGATCTAGCATTACTTGCTCTTTAGTCTTTCTAGCCATGGCATTTCTCCTTGAATTAGCCTAGAAACTTATAAAAACCACACGCACAAAATGGTCGACGATAGCCACATTTGCAAATATTAGTTAATTGAATATCATCCGAAACAAAATTATATTTTCCTTGATTATCACTAGGGTAACCAGGGGAACTAAAGGAACCCTCTTGTATCTCTTGAGTTTCCACGGTTCCCCCACAAGTTGCCTTGGAGAGAACCAGAGAACATGATGCTGATTCCATGCGGGCTAATAGATTAAGGACGCTCATTGTCAAACCTCCTCGTTAGGTAAAATCCAATAAAAGGAGATGGATCGCCCGCCAATTTTAACTTTTTTGGAGTTTTTGCCAAAGTCCTTATCTACAATCCATTTTGACTCATTTAAAGCACGTAAAATACAATTTAAATCAAATCCTGGAGCTGCTTCTTGTAGCGCTGGAGAATTAAATAAGAAAATACGCCCCTTATCCGTATCTTTCCAATAGCCTGCACGCTCTCGAACCACAGGTCTTTGATCGATATTATCGCCTTGATATGAGCGAATAGAATTTCCTTCAATCCCAGAAAAACGACTATCTCCGTGCCTATCAATAAAATGGCGTATACCCTGAAGTATTTGACGTGTTTCTGTTTGACCCTTGCCTCTAAAATCACGCCATGCATTAAATAGCTCAATGACTGATTCTAAAGCCTCACCTTCTTGCCATCCTGTCAAACCATATTCGGTTGCTTTTTCGCCAGCAAGAGCAATTAGTGCGAATAGTCCCGCAGCTCGGCTTTCTATACCATCTGATGTATAAAACCCTTCTAAATTACAGAATTTGGCATATAGCTCTGACAAACAATCTTTATCGCTCAACAATTTTTCAACAAATACCGGCCCACTAACCCCGTAGAATAAACTGGTGGCTTGCTTCATAGAATCAGCAAAGATACGCCCATCAGTTAAACCGTGCAGATTATCAAAAGCGCCATAAGCCCGATCAGTTGCAGGAATATTAAGCAGTCTCGCTTCTTGTCCAGCTTTGACTTTCTGTCCAGCTTCTTGCATATGGGCCGATAAAGTACGTTCTCCGCTAGATAGAACAATTGTTCGCCATCTAAAAGAATCACGCGATCCACCGTTACGCTTGGCCCGCTGTTTTCCTTGTCCATTCGCTAATGCGTAAATTATTGAACCAATTTCACGAGGATCACATTCACTGATTTCATCTAAAACCAGCAAGCTATCATTTAATGCCGCTGCTGTAGCCTCTAATCCATTAGCAGTAGCACGCCAAGCACGGACATAACCTGGACCGCCCCATACACTTGCAGCAACCTGTAATGCAGTTGTTTTACCATTACTTGACTTGCCGATTAAATGAATGCCACCACCACCAGCAGATTGTTGTTTTGCTTTTAATAATAGCGGTGCGGCAAATGCTGCTGATACCGATAACAATAAAACAGGGTTCCCACTGCAACGCATAGCAACTTGTTCACGCCAACTTCGAATATCACCTTGCTGAATGAAATCATCGTGTGCTGCATATTCTGATTGGAATCGTATATTATCATCACCAATGGTTTTATTCGGCATTACAAACGCTCGTCCACTAGAATGCCATCCAGTACGTATTGCTGCTATTGTTCTGCGTTCAGGTTTTTGTTGCATCAGCCAGCTATTTAAATACTTTTTAGCATCAAGATTTATTCTGACTCCTAAATTTAGTAACTCACCCCGCATTTCATCGCCATTGCCTTTTAGAAGATGCATTGGCATTGACCATTCACGCCAACCACCAAATGGCTGAATAAAGTGTAATAATAGACCAAAAGATTCATTACGTTCATCGGCGGTAATTGCTTCTGCATGAATGGGTGAGCATACCCATATATCAATTGGTTTAGGTTCTTGACCACCTGTAAACCCATGCCAATATAAGCCAGGAAGCTTAGAGTGCCCTTCAATTGAAACCCAGTCGTCATATACCATAAACCCAGGCCGTTTGATTTCAGGTTCCGCGAGTATTTCAGGTGGAACATGGCTGGGTGAGATTACCTCCAACTTTAAATCAGAGGAATTTTGTAAATCATCAGTGGCCGTGGTTCCCTCTATTATCTCCTTAGGAGAACCGTTAAATAGCGCGTCATCATTGGTGGTTCTCTCGGTTCCCTTAGTTCTCTCAGATATTCCTTGCTCTAAATTAGACACTTTGCACCTCCTGTTCAGCAAGCCAGCAACTCAAATCATTAAAATCTTTCAATGATGTTGGTGCACAATCGGGCCATATTGGTTTGCTAAGTAATGCTCCTGCAGCAATTGCGGCTTCCCGTCCTTTTGTTAAGCCAGGATTGTTGGGGGTTAATCGATCGTCATCAACACATATGATCAACTCCGCATTAGATGAACAATTACGAATAGCTGTAGCTACTGATTTTAAATTTCCAGCATTACAAGCTGCAATCACACAATATGTTGGATGTTTTTCAGCCAATGTTGCGCCAGTTGCAAATCCCTCACAGACTAATATTTTTCGATCATTGGTTGGTTGATGCTGAACAGGTATAAAATGACTTTTTATTGCTCCATTGAATAAAAATCTTTTTTCACCAAGTTCATTAATATACTGCAAACTCCATATTTTTCCGTCAAAATCGATAATGGGTAAAACAATTTCTTTGCTATGTTGACGGGCATAAAATGGTGATATGCGTTTTCTTATTATGTATGGATGGTGAGGATTTGCTTTAAGATAACTCTCCCACAAATGCTTAGCACGTAAGGCGACTTCCTGTTGCTCCTTGGCTTTCATCGCATTACGCATTTTACAAGCTTCTTTTATACGTTCGACTTGATTACGACGTTCAGATGCAGTCATATGATCTTGCTTTTTAGCACTCCATTTCAAATGAATCCCTGTTTTCCAACTGCCATATACTCCACATGGCACACCATCAAGATGAAATACATACCATCCATTTCTAGATCCAGATTTATCTCCTTCAATATGAAAACGATGCAATTGCGCATCAGCAATTATCTCGTTCGGAGGAGTCATGCCATTGGCTGATAACTCCACTTGGAATTGATTAATAATTTGATTAAAATCCATGATGCAAATCCTTATAATTCCTTTTACAATATTGCGTTAACTGGTGGCGAGCTTCTTCTAATTGTTCTTGGATATAGGCCTGCCCCATCCCATACTTAATGCATCTTTCTAATATTTTTAAATGAAAAATACTGAGCATTAGTTCTGTATCTGTTACTTCAAGCACAGCTCCCCCCCTTATCTATGAGCTTTAAAATATCCTCAACACGCCAAGCTGTTATACGTGGTCCTAGCTTTATCGGTTGTGGAAAACGACCTGTTTTAACACCTTCCCACCATGTGGACTTACTGACAGGAATTAGAGCCGGATATTTAGAACTACCCAAAATTTGTGCGAGTCTTAAAAAGCCTGTTTGCGGAAGTTTGCTCATTGTGAATCACCTACGTTGGCCTAAGGAAAACACAGAATGACACAGTCCGATAAGTCAAAATACTTAAAAGGGTTATGGGTGTTTTGAAAAAACAGGTGGATGGGTTAAGCAATAACCCTTACTAGAACAGGGTTATAAAGGGGCGACTAGTTTTATAAATTATTTTCTTCCTTCGGTCTTCCACCCAATTTACAAGCAGTTGGGTTTAACATAATTGCTATTCTTTTTTTAGCCTCCGAAGATAAATTTGGATAAAGTTTATCCAAACATTGAGTCGCTTGCTCTTTAAAAGAAACTGACTTATCAAAATGCTTGATAACCATATTCTGGATAATATTAGCTGCATCAAGCTCTAGTGAATAAAAATCACTATCCTCATCAAGTAGAAGACGAAAATTATCTGTTAATTGCTCATTTTCATCCTGAAGTTTGTTTAGTTTATCCTCTAAAATCTCAATTCTTTTATTTTTAAATGCAATTATCTCTGCTGCCTGTTTGTATAAGATTTGCCAGTCAGCTATTTGAATATTATAAATATTCATCGTTTTCAATAATTTGACGGGAATCTCATATCCCATTCTCTGAGCCCATGCTAAAAACACACCAGGAAGTGCTGTTGATGATAACTCTCCAGCAATGATGTATCTTTTCGCTGTTTCTCTAATTTCAGTATATTTTTTTTCAAACTTAGAACCACTACTATACTTTTTAATATAATCATATTTAATTTTCCTGGGATCCTTGGCTAACATTAAAACAACCCCTTCATTAAGAACGTCCCAATAAGGCTGCTTGCACCAATAATCAAATTCAGCATCATGGTCTGGTTTATTGTAGTACAAACTTTTTTCTGCCTGATCTTCAGCATCATTTTTATATTTGGTGAAAGCAGATAAAATTTGATCTAATTCAGGCTCTGTCTTTGATTTTAGTTGATTGATAGAATATCCATTTACTGGATGTTTAATGTTTCCATAATACTTATACTGAGCAGCAAAACCATACCAATTATTATGCTTTGCTAAAGCCAGTATTTTATTAATCTTATCCTTTTTACTATCTGTAACTATATTCATATTCATCCGTTAATTGTTCGTTTAAGCGATATAACATTATTTGATTCATTGATAATTTGGTGTTCAATTAATCGCCCCCACCCTAACCACGCAGCTTGTTGTTCATCTGCATAAACAGCACGTTGGTAAGTAGCAACCAACTTATTTTCAGGTTGGTGGTTTAACATGCGTTCAATCACATGTGGGGCTGTTTTTAAATGTTCACCCCACGCGGTGGCCGCAGATCTACGAATGTCATGTATGCTGAATGGCTTTATATCAGCCAGCGGCGCACCAATACTAATCTTTTTCTTTGCGCCCTTAGCAGTACCTCTTAATCGAGAAATAACACCAGTTAATGTATCTGGATGAATGTGGCCTGCACTTAAGTAATTGCCTGTGTCAAAAACAAATGGTGAATCAGCACAAATAGGCTCTAGTGCTTTGATGTTGGAACCGAAAGAGTTTGAATT
>NZ_JH413801.1:117682-120217 GCF_000162755.2 Legionella drancourtii LLAP12 | reverse complement strand
TGCTTTGATAAGTTCGATTGCCAGTGGTGGAAGATAAATGGTGTGACCTTGCCGATTTTTGGTTCGCTCTTTGGGTAAAATCCAAAGACCTGCGTTGAGATCAAGCTCATCTTTACGCATGCCAGCAATTTCAGAACGGCGAGCACCTGTCAAAATCAATAATTTTATTGCACTGGTGATGATCACAGACATAGCTGAAATACCTTTATTAGATGACATTCCATTGCTGGCTTGATCCAAGGCTTTCCATAATTGGCGTAACTCAACTATTGTTAGCACTCTATCGCGCGGTCTGCTGGCTGTGGCTGCAAAATCTTTAGGCTTGAGCAGGCGAGCTGGATTCATGTCAATTAAATGGCGAGTTAAGCCATAATCCATCATCAGGTTTAGCGTGGATAAGGCTTTTCGTGTTTCCTCTTTAATCCCTTTGCGAGTCATGGAATCCAATGCTGTTGAAAGATGAGCGCGAGTGATATCTCGCGCCAATATATTACCCAGAGGCTTTTTTAAGTGAATACGCCAACGATCCTCATGACGTTTAATCCATGTTGCTGTAACCCGTTGGGTCACCTTCTCAAACTCAATCCAGGTATTAAATAACACTTGCATGGTAATGGCCTGCGCGTTGGCGGCAATTGCGGCAGCCTTTGCAGTGCGTGGATCAATACCCTCTACTACTAATTTTCGTAACTCAGCTACTTTATTACGCGCTTCCTTCAAACTAACATCTTTTAGCGAACCAATTGGCATTCTGATTAATTTACGATCCCCGGGCAGGCTAAAAGAAAACAACCAACTTTTAGCACCGCTTGGACGCACCCGAAAAAACAATCCATCTCCATCATGAAGCCTGTATTCTTTATCACGTGGAGCTGCAGTTTTTACGGCTTGGGCAGTTAATTTACTCATGAAAAAACGCTCTTTTAAATTGTGCAACGTAGCGTTGCATAATTGTGCAGACACCGCTTGCACAATTGAATAGTTTGAATTTGGGAGACAGTGTCTCCCAAATTTGAAATAGAATATTCATGCGATAATAACTCATGATTAATCACGTTTATCCTGAGAGTCCATCTCATCTGTAAGAGCTTTAATTTCCTTATCAAAATCAGACTCAAAGAGGCGATCCTGAATAATGCGATATTTCTCAAACTCACTTTCAGCATGATCTTTTGCTATTTTTGCGCTAATTTTCCCTGCATTTTGTAATACATCGCGTTCATCAAACTCAAGAAACTTGTCTAATCGTGTAGCCCAATCTTCCATTGTCATAGGAATTTTGCGTCTAGCGCGATCTTCTGCTAACTCTAAATAGGCATTGACTATACGACCAAGAGAATCTAACTCATCTGCATTCAGGTAGTTTTTGGCAACAGATACATCCGTTTTAAGAATTTTTCCATTCGGGCTACCTTCCCAATTTGTAAGCCCCATATGTGGCTTACTGCTGTCCGCACGTTCAAGCACAAGCTCTGATGCAGTATGGCCATGAATCGCATAATGCAGTTTGTTTTGTACTTTGGCGAAAAAATCTCGTGTAGTTGGCGCGTTTTTATTGTAATCAACACTGGTTGCATAGATATCCGTGATTTTTTGATAAAAACGACGCTCGCTGAGACGAATTTCCCTGATTTCTTCCAGCAACTGCTCAAAATAATCTTCGCCAAGGAAACTACCATTCTCAAGACGCTTTTTATCCAAAACAAACCCTTTGATTGCAAACTCACTCAAAACTTGAGTTGCCCATTGGCGAAATTGGGTGGCACGTTTAGAGTTAACACGATAACCAACGGATATAATTGCATCGAGATTATAAAACTGAGTGTTATAATTTTTCCCATCACTGGCAGTTGTTAGGAATTTCCTAATAACTGAATTTTGATCAAGTTCCTGAGATTCAAATATATTCTTAAGATGCTCATTAATAGTGGGTATACTTACCTCAAATAACTCAGCTATCAGTTTTTGAGTCAACCAAATAGAACCATTCTCATAACGTACTTCAATACCGCTTTCCCCTGCCTGTTGTGTAAAGATAAGAAATTCAGCAGTACTATTGCGAATGGTCAGCTTTTTTTCTGGAGTTTTATCACTCATACATTAACCTTAATTGTGGCGTTGTAATTGAATATCCAGGTGACTATATTGGTGACTACAATTTTCTGGATTTAGGCGTATTGTATTGGACAACAATAAACAACGCAACAGGATAAATTCTATATTATATAAGGATTAATGGATTTTTCTGGATTACATTGGATTTAACATTTTGCGCCTCCTAAGGGGCAGGTCGGAGGTTCAAATCCTCTCCGGGACGCCAATGAAATCAATAACTTACATATATATTATAATTTCAAGATAAGCTCAAAGGGTGCGTTCAGGGTGCAAATTGAATGTGCCTTATAATAAGATAATGAACGTTCACATATAAAAACACTCATCACTTCTTTTGGGTCTTTCCCAATTACGGGGGCACTCACCAGTTAACAACAGAGCACCCTAACACGAGTTCTATAATTTTCAAAATTACGAAAG
>NZ_JH413801.1:113861-116291 GCF_000162755.2 Legionella drancourtii LLAP12 | reverse complement strand
CGAAATACAATAAGTTAGTTTAGACTAACTTGATTAAAGTGCCCCCTTATTTGGGGTAGAGCCAATATTCTACGAATTTTATTTGATTATTGTTGATAAAGAGTATTTTATTATCAATCTTATTTACCCGAACCAGCTACAAGGTTAAAAAGGATTGATACTAAGCTTTATGTTTCCTGCTTATAAATGAAGGCTATACTTAGATATAAAAGGGAATGTAAAATGAAAAATATTATAGGGGTAGCCCTTCTCATTTATTCGATCAATGGTAATTGCTTTGATTATTTAATTAAATGTAATGATCCAAACGGGCTAAGAATTGATTCTTATTTTGCCAATACAGCTGGATTAGAAAATAATAAATTTCTACCATCCGCAGATAAAATTTCTGGTGCCTCCCCTTTAGTATATTTTTCAAAAAATAAAGCCTTATTTATTTTGCAAGGTACTCAACTCCTAGCAGACTCTGAGTCTTATACTGCTTTGCTAGATTATATTATTCAAGATGAAAATCAAATAGCTATGATTGGAATCCTAAATAAAGCCCCATATTTAGTCTCTTATTTTCCAAAACTGGGTATTCTGTATATTTCGACACAAAAGAATATGTTTTTCCCAGGTTATAATGCTAATGCAGAAATATTTTTTAGTAAATGTAGCAAGCCTATTTCAAAAGCTGAGTTTGAAGAAGAATTTTTAAAACATTACCCGAATGGCAACAGCACATTAGAAAAACTTAATAGCTTCTAACTCAGAAAATACAATTATTTACCGATAAAATTGCTCAATACTCAAACATTGATCGATATAAAAAATAGACCTTATTTAGCACTATACTTGAAGCTAGAGGAGATTATAAATAGCATCAAAAACAACTTATGAGTATCAAAAACTATTAGCTCTCCATGGACTTGTTTGCACGCAGAGATTGCTATGATAAGGCCGCTATGGAAAGTTGGAATCATAGTTTTAAAGTAGAAGCTACCCATGAGGAAAAATTTGTAAAGCGTACCATTATCAAAAATCATGTGTTTGAATACATCGAAATATATTACAATCGAATGCGACTTCATTTAATGATAAGTTATAAATCGTCAGAATTATTTGAGGTCAAAAAGGTCGCTTAGTGAGGTGTCCGTTTTTTCGGGGCAAGATCATTTTTATGGGCGCCTAAATGAGCGCCTAAAATGGTAAATAAATTTGATTTAATAAGATAGGGAGGTAGTGTGTGAAAAAACTGGAGAGCATACAAGGAATAAGAGGTATTGCCGTATTGCTTGTATTATTTTCCCACCTAATTAAAGTAGAAGAAAAATACAGCTCTTCTCTTTTACTTCCTGATATTTTATCAAGCGGTATATCCGGGGTAGACCTATTTTTTGTGATTAGTGGTTTTATTATGGTAACAGTAACTAGAGGCCGATTCCAAAATCCAACGAATATAACTCAGTTTCTCTATCATAGAATATCTCGTATATATCCACTTTATTGGTTTTATGCAACATTGACACTGATTATGTTACTTGTTAACCCCTTATGGGTCAATCATGGGGAAACAGGCAGTATTTTCTATTCTTTTCTTCTTTTACCTCAATCTCACAACCTACCCTTACTCGCAGTGTCATGGACGTTGTCCCATGAAATGTATTTCTATTTTATTTTTTCCCTCCTTTTGTTTTTTCCTGAGCGTGCTCTTTTGGCGGGTCTACTGTTATGGGGGGGGATTATAGCTGTCCTGGAGTCACTAAATATTACTACGGCTCCCTTACCTATACTTATGATAAGTCCACTAACCTTTGAATTTATTGCCGGCGCTATAATTGCGATTATTTACAATAAGTCCCCTATGTTAAATAGCTCCATTAGTAAACAGTCCTTAATAACTATTTTTGTAATATGTCTTTTAATTATGATAATGGGTTGTGGCGCTTTTGTATCAATAAAGAACGAACTACCAGACGGATTACCGAGAGTTCTTTTATTTGGAATACCTGCCTCAATTGCTGTATATTCTCTTGTACAAGCTGAAAATAAGGGACTAATCATTCCCCATTGGTTGGTAGCCATTGGTAATGCATCTTACTCCATATACTTATCTCATGTTCTAGTTTTAAGCGCTCTTGGCCGATTATTTTTTCGCCCATCATTTGAACGAATTGAAAATATAGTAGTCATTGTCTTGTTGATATTTTTTTCTGTTCTATGTGGTTTATTAAGTTATCAAATTATTGAAAAATCCATATTGCAATGGTTTAGAAAAAGATTCGTCAATCAATGGGGTCAGGCTCCAATGGCACTTACTTAAGCTTTTTTTGGTGTCCTTTTCTCTAATCTCCTTTTGTGCAGTGGCTCTTATCTTCATTAATAGAGGGTATGGTTTAGGTCGCCTTTTTATTGCCCGAGGCTCTACTCGACCTGAGCGATTCCCCA
>NZ_JH413801.1:107649-112958 GCF_000162755.2 Legionella drancourtii LLAP12 | reverse complement strand
TTGACTGGTTTTATGTACTAAACCGGAAATCATGTGTAGTGGGAGGCGCTGCCTTGCTCGACAATATCCTCCTGTTGCCGTACTGCTCACTGAGGGATGAGTATTGATTCGGTCAATAGCAGCACCATTCACGATATTCTGACAGGAACCATCTGCACTCAACACTTGAGTAACGAACATGGATAATGTAACAGAGGAAGGATAAAGACGATTCCGCTGGTTTGACTCGAATTCATTGACTATAGGACATAACTCGGTTGTGCCTAATAAACGACTAAATGTATTTAAATTAGAATTGTTTATTTGTAGTTGAATAGTATTTTGTTGATTATCATTACAATTAGTATTAATGTTCATGTAAGCAAGTATTCCTTGATAGTTTTTTTGTTTCGACGCAAAAATCAATATCATTGAAAACTTGCTTTTTCATTTATATTTCAAAAACTTACAGCTTAAGTAAGTGCCATTCGAGTCTGACCATTGATTCAACAAGGCAATTACCCATAATTTAATCTTTACTCTTAAGTGACAGAACGCACAACCCCACCTTCGACACGAATTGCGGCTCCTGTTGTTGCAGAGGCTAATGGGCTGCATAAAAAAGCGACCATATTCGCTATTTCCTCGGTGCTTTCAAAGCGTTTAATTAATGAGGTAGGTCTCACTGTTTTAAAGAAATCTTCCTCAACCTCTTTGGCGGTTAGATTATGTTCTTTTCCAATACTTTTAATAAATTCATCAACACCCTCGCTTCTAGTAGGGCCAGGAAGAACGGAGTTTACTGTAACTTGGGTGCCTTCTGCAGTTTCAGCAATGCCGCGGGCTATAGATATTTGCGCTGATTTGGTCATTCCATAATGAACCATCTCTTTGGGAATTTGCACCCCAGATTCACTGGAAATAAAAATAATTCGCCCCCAATTTTGTTTCAGCATAGGAGTAAAATAATGTCTGCTTAAACGCACGCCACTCATGACGTTAATTTGAAAAAAACGCAACCATTCTTCATCAGAAATATCAACAAATGGCTTCGCATCGTAAATTCCCACATTATTTATCAAAATATCTACTTTTGGTAATTGCTTAATTACTTGATCACAGCCCTCTTGGGTACCTAAATCAGCAACGGCTGCTTTGAGCATTGCCCTGGGAACTTTTTTTTGTATCTGTTCTATGGCTCGGTCAACGCGCTCCTGAGAACGACCATTGACAATAACTATAGCTCCTTCCTTTGCTAAAAGTTCAGCGATTGCAAATCCAATGCCTACAGTTGAGCCTGTAACCAAGGCTGTCTTATCCTGAAGTTGTAAATCCATTTTTTATTTCTCCTTCCAATTGCGTGGGTATTTCTAATCGTAGTATTAAGTTTAGTATATTTAGTACACGTCTACATTACAAAATCCTTTGATTGGAAAAATTGCGATATTATGAGGTTCCCACTACTTTTTCTATTTCAAAGCGATAGCATGACTTAGTGCCATTTGACTCTTGACTCTCTGGCCACATTGATTCATTGGTTTTTAACACTAAGAAATAAGCGCCCTTAGAATCCGAACCCGGTGATTTCCAGCTCTGTTGTTCCCTCAGCTTTCGATAACTCGGCCCCAGATTCTATTGAGTCTGTGATTATAGGATCTTGTTGTGGTGAAAAAAAACGAGGAGATGCAGTAGGAGCAACTGTTCTCTGGTATCGAATATCTGGTTTAAACTGGGCACTCTCAGCCACCTCATACAGCTCAGCTGAGCTTCTATGCTTATCAAGTGTTTCTAATTTATTATTGTGATTAGGTATAGTTAATATTTCTGCTATTTTGACTATAATTCGTACTGGAAATGCTATTGCATGAAGTATAAGTACAGCAACGAATAAAAATGTTTTTATTATTTTCCAAGAATAAGATTTAACACGCTTAGTGTTATCATGTTCTAAAGACTGAAGCTCTGGCGCCTCTTTACGACAATCAGGAGTTTTGGCATGCGCAAAAAATCTGTTTTCATGTATATCCCCGTGCCGATAAACCTTTGTGCCTTGGGGCATATAAAGGCTGCCTAAACCCAATACGGGATCGTTTAGATGTGACACTACCGTTAATCGTCTAGTACTCGTGTCGTGGAGTCGTTTTGAGTTTCTGTTTTCATAGATTTCTTTTTCACGGCTAGTAAGGGCTGGAGGATTCATTATAAAATAGTCTACTGCATCCGGCTGATGTATATACGCGTGCAAACTCATAGCCCCACCTAAACTTTGGCCAGTACACATTACCCGTTTGTTTGTTCGCTTATACTCACTATCAATCCAGTTTTGAAGTTTTTCCTGACCACGAGCGTATAATTGCGTGCCAACAGAACCAACAGGTCTCGTATCAGCCAAAATCCCGGCCAGAAACCCATGATCCGCGGGTGTGGTCGTCCCTTGAAAGATTAAAAAAGACTGAGCGTTTTTATCTGTTATGGCCGTTAAGCCATATGCATAGTACGTTGAACTGATCCATCCAGATGTTAATGCAATTTTTTGAATTGAGTAGTCTATTCCTGCGATGGTTATAAACTGTCCTTCCTGTGGATCTGCAAAAGCAATATAGGACAGTGCACTATAAAGAATAAGGTCTTTTTTTAAATCACTTAAATCAGGGTTAGCAAAAGATATGGATATTTTTTCAGACAATGCATCAAAAAAATCTTGTGAAAATTGTCGATTTCTTACAATGAGCGTTGCTGAAAATAACTTCACCCACTCTAAAAACCCAAGAGATAGCTCCTGTTCACGAAACAACCAACCAACCACTTTTTGAGAAATTGATGCACTAGCTTTATTAGAATTAGACTCCGTCATTTCATGAACCAAATAAAGTCAATATATTCATTTAGTGTACATAAATCTACATTTAAAGACAAGAATCTATAGCCCTTATCGCAGAATTACGTTGAATTGATAATTGTTCCTCCAATAATTTTCACAACACAATATGAACTTTTTAACCTCCAAAAAGGCAAACATTGACCAAATCGAGTTTATGATATACATATTTATATATATATATTTATTTTTGGAATGTATAAATGCCTACGCCTAAAGAAGTATCAAAACATTTTGAACAAGGTAAAGTAATCGATGTGATAGATACATTTAAACATCTTAACAACCAAGTAAGTACATACACACCAGGTCTTGGACCTTTACCAAAAACAGTTTATACCTATCAATATGAGGAATTAACTCGTAGATTGATGGCAGGTGAAGCATTTACTTGCGTGCAGGCAGAAGACAAGAGCACGGTCATTAAATTTAATAGAGGCCAAGAATATAATCTCACTGAAATCGTAGCTCATGCCAATTTAGATCATCTGACATTCAGTCAAAGTGACTTGGCGCAATATGAACAGTATTGCGAGAATGTATCCGAAGTAAAACCGCAAAATGAACACGGTGAATATCCTACAGAAGAATATATAAAATCAATAGATCCCAAGGGCGTATTTAACGATATGCATTATGCAGAAAAACTAGCACTTAACATCTATTCTACGAATTATTATAATGAAATGAATCCTTTCTTGCGTGGATATTATAACTTTAAAAATAAAACACCAGCAGAAATAAAAGATGTTATCATCCATAGTGCTATGTGCGGACAAGCACTTGCTCAGGCACCAAATATGGATCTCGATGGCTCTTTTCGGTATGAAGGGGTATATGATAAAGCTCAATTAGAACAACGTATTAAAATAGCTGAAGAAGGTGGTGCTGAAATAGTTCGAGGATTTATTAGTACTGGCGAAGAGCCTGCGTTAGCATTCAAAAATAAAGTGGCTATTACCTATACAGGCCTTAAAGGAAAATATGTAGGGCCATTATCAAGATATCCCACGGAGAAAGAGTTCTTAATTCCCCCTACTCAAATGACTTATGAGGCACATGTACTCGAAAATGGGGTTCATTATTTTCATGCTCGACCTGTAATTGATGTGAATTTAGTTGATGAAAAAGTAAGAGAAATTGCACCAACAAATACCGTTAATATGACTAAGATTAATGAACTATTACGTTCTCTGTCTGCAATTGATAAGCTAATAAAAGACAATTGCCCTCCCTCTGAATATAAGACTTATAAAGCGCAGGCTAATGAAATAAAAGCTTGGGCGATTGTTAAATCAAAAGAATTAAATGAAAATCCAGGCTATACAGCAGCAATAGCTGAAGATTTAAGCACCATGTGGAATAAATTATCTGGCTTAAGCGTTAACGTTACCAAAAACCAAAACAAATTGCAGGCAGAGTTAAAGGGCTATCATCAAGAGATGTATCAAAGACAAGAAGGTGAAGAAAGTATAGGGAAATATCAACTAATTAAGGAATGTAATGAAGCGTTGCAACAACTGCAAGCTCGTGAAACCGAAGGGAATGACGCCAACCTAAAAGGAGATAGTTCTACTTTTAACACCAAATATAAAGATGGATTTGAGCATTATGATTTTAATGAGCTGATAAAAATTAGAGATGAGATCAGTAACGAATTAATAGCCTCCAAAAAAGAAACGTGTTTAACCGCATTAAGCGAAATCAAAGATCGAGGAATCCAACTTAATGATAAAAATCTAGACAAATTTATTGAAAAAATGTACAGCAATATTAGCAGAACAAAAAATATCTTTAGATTAGATGAAGTAAAAGAATATTTAGAGTGTAAAGCTGTATTGCAAAAAATAGAGGTTACCCGCTTTGGTCCTAATGATCAGCAAATGAATAACTTCGTTCAGGAATATCAGCACAAACTTGATAACGCTAAGGGCATAGATAGTTTTAGAGAAATTAAAGCAGAATTAAACTCTAATTTAGAAGCAATACAGAAAAATAGTCCTGCAATAGAGGAGTTAAGAAGTATTGTGCAAAACTATCGTGATAAGGCCGGTACCTTTACCATAGGCATGAAAAGCAAAGCAAATAAAATTGAACGAGCCATTGGTAATGATGTGCCAATTTCAGAACGCGGAGCTGTTCAACAATCAGAGTCTGTATTGGAAGCGCTAGCCTCACATCGCTATCAGCAGGGGAAAGTCTATCTTGATCATGGAATAGTTGACGAGAAGAAAGCATCAGGAACCTTTCAACAATTCAAAGAAAAAATGAATAAAATAAAAGATAAAGAACCAGAAAAAACATCTGAAGTGGAGTTAAGCCCCCCTGAGTTCGCTCAGAAAAACTCAATGTCATAGGTGTTCAAGAAGCCTAACCGAATGGCGCAAAGATAACGTTAGTTCGGGATAAATTCACAACATATCAGGGCATAACCAGGCCAAGCTTGCTCTAG
>NZ_JH413801.1:105194-106940 GCF_000162755.2 Legionella drancourtii LLAP12 | reverse complement strand
CCTGCTAGTGCATAGCTATTAGCAATAGCATTAACGTTTGCACCGAGCTGCCGCATCCACTCTACTTTATTGTTTTTTCCTTCTCTAGATAATTGAGCTCCAGCAGTAACAAAAAAACCATCTTTTATAGCTATCGCATCAATATGAAGCTTTTTTAACTTTCTTTTTAATTCTTCAAAATTATTAGACTCTATTGCTATTTTATAAACTTCATCAAACATAAATGCCTTAAAATAAACGATATGTTCTTTATTTTATCATTAAATCATCTAAAATGCTATTACTTGCAATGAATCTGATTCATATAATTCAGGAATTGGAAATCTCTTGGTAACGGATAATTTAATTTTTGTTTCTGATAAGACACAAACTAAAGCTTATGATAAATTTAACAAACATGAAGAAAAGTGGGTCACAAATAGAGGTGGGAAATTATCTCTAATTATGCATCACTTAAATCCCTTGTTTATCGCCACTTTATCTACTTCATCCACTTGCTTTTTTGCTTCCATCACACGGTCGAAACTCTGTGTCAGATCTGATTTGAAGAATAAAAAATTACCACCTCCTGCCTTGCGGTGAACAGCATATGCTAAACCCAGTCCAAGTGTGCTGATAATTATTCCCACGGTTGCAAGCAGTTGCGACCACTCCCAATGCTTATCAAGGGTTGGTTTTGCGTTAGCAATTTCCTGATTGCATGCACGCTCAAATGTTTTAAAATCCTCTGAGGATGGATGGGAAATCTTAAAATATTGTTTGGCGGCTTTATGGAGGCCCTCGCACAATTCTTTTCCTTTATCCGCAGCCTGCTTATACCCCCTCTTTTCAAGCTTTGTTGCTTCTTCTTCCATAGTTATTAAACATGCATAAAAATGATCTTGTGCCTCCTCGTATTCAAATCCGGTTCCATATCTTTTTATATCCGCATGAGCACGCTTCATTATCACCGCGGTAGGAACCCATCTTTTGCTATAGTTCGTGTAACTCATAGTATGGTAATACACGTTACCGCGATTTGCCTCCGCCATAAAGTTGCTTGCAAGGTTGCTTTTTTTGTGTTCACGCATCATGTTTTCTGCCACCAAATTGACATAACCTCGATGCTCACACAGACGCCATTGAGCATTTTTATCAGTGGCAACCCATAAAAAAAGATACGGCTTGTCCGCATTCGGTTTTAAATGATCTTCACCGTATTGAACCGGAAATCGCCCATCACAACCAAACATAATATCCGATTTATCGCCACCACCAGGCATTATAAAAATAAACTCCCATGGACACTCTTTAGGAGGCATCTCCTTTAACGCATCAAAAAACTTCTTTTGAAAATCGTCAAATGAACCTGCTGCAGGAAAGCGAGTTGGAAACCCAATAATATCCTTCCATTGACGTTCAGAACTAGAACTACTACTCGACATACTGTACTACCTTAATTAATTTGCCAATGTTTAAATTATACACAAAAAACAATAAATATCTCCATTTTTAGTCACTATTACATCGGTCGATATTCGCGGCATTAGAGGATAGAACCATTTATGAAACCAATATTGATGAAAACAAATTGAGGTTGTAACGTTAAGGGTATCCTTGAGAGGTAAGAAAAATATTGTCTCTTAAATAGAATATCTTTCTCTTAATATGCTAGTCTGGAGTACGAAAGAAACTTAAATTAGTTTAAGGGCTGTTGACATTTCTACTATCTTGGCCAGAATGAGTCGATTTTCTGTGCTCCGATGC
>NZ_JH413801.1:102025-104997 GCF_000162755.2 Legionella drancourtii LLAP12 | reverse complement strand
CTTGATGTATGCTCCGCTTCGGTGCTCAAAATCAACCCAATTCTGGCTCAATCTAGCGAAATGTCAACAGTCCCTAATTTTATTAGATACAAGGTAGTACTAATTATTTAAAAGGACTTTATTTAATGAAACTACAGTTATCGGTGCTCGTCATTGCCTTGTTAAAGGTTCAATTGAGTCATGCGAGCATTTTTAACCAGCATGAAGAGACGAGCACAAATACTTATCATAGTCGAATCACCGGCCAACTCCTTTCAGGAGGAGAACAACAGCTAGGCGGCTTTGGGGATGCCATGATGCCGTTGATGCAGAATCAAAATAACCTTTTATTCGCTGATGGTACGGTGATGTTGGGTCAGGAGCTTCGTTCAACGGTTAGTGGTGGCTTAGGGTATCGAGGCATAAAACAAGCTGGTTTAAGCCAAGGTATTTTGGGTGCTTATTTATTTTCTGACTATTATCAGACTCGATTAAAAAATAACTATTGGCAATTAAACCCGGGTCTTGAATGGTTGCATGAACGCTATGAAACACGTTTACAAGGTTATATTCCTCTTAGCCGGCGTAATCAAACCTATAGACATACGTATGCCGATGACATTCCCGAGCGCGTACTTAGGGATTCAGGAAAAAGTAACCATCTAGGTGGTGCTCGAGGCCATAGTTTAATCGATACACCCGTTAATTTATTGGAGGAGTTTGGCCCGGGTGTTGAATTGGAAGCAGGACGCTTTATTGATTATGGGAAAGGTTTTTGGCTTCGTGCCGGTGGTTATCATTTTAGCTACAATCATGCTAAAAACATTAATGGCATTGAAGGCAATATAGAAGCGTTTATTAATGATCATATGTCTTTATTGCTCCAAAATAATTATGACAACCAAAATCAAAATCGCTTTGCAATCGGCCTAAGGGTCAATTTTGATGGCTCGTCAGCACTGCCTCATTCATTAGAAAGCCGAATGACTGCGCCAATCATCCGTCATCTTGCGCGTCAATCTTATGGAGATGCGTTACCAACACGCCGAAGTTTTCAAGCAAGTGGCCCAACGACTGTTCTTTTTAATAACGTTTGGTTTTTCAGTCCTGATGGTACTTTGCCGCAAGGTAGGGCAACAACATTAGCTAATTGCACCGCAGAACATCCCTGCTCAACCATTGATACGCCAACTGCGGCACAAATTGCTTTATTAACACCAGATGCACAACTTTTCTTTGCAACGGGCAAATACAACATTTTGCCCAATGCAATCAATCAAAATAACTGGGTTAATTTACAAGATGGCCAATCTCTTTTAGGTAGAAATACCGGCTGGATGACCACGGCAACGGGAAACAACCAACCACTAATCAATGGGAGTCTAATATGGGGGAACAGCAATCCAATTATTGCCAGTGGTGCTGTTTACAACATGAGGGTAAATAATACAACCGTCACGGCTAATATAGTAAGCACTGGTTATGCGAGCAATAGCTCAACAAATAATAGTGTGATGAGTGTGTCTGCTTTTAATAGCATGACACTGACCAGGGCCACCATTAATACCAAGTTCTCGGGTAACGTTAAGGGAACAGGGAGTAACAATGCCACTTACGGTATCCAAACTGCCACCATCGCCGACTCAATAATTAATGCGCTAACCAGTGGAAATACTACTAATGGAACTAGCAATCCCGTGTTTGGTATCGTTGCTAATAATGCAGTTGTCACTGGGAAAATAATTAATGCTAAAAATAAAGGCACCATTGATGGCATGAGTACCACTGGCGCGCTCGATATTGTTACGTCGAACCAGTTAATATTTCAAAGTAATACAGCCAGTTTTATCAAGGCAATATCACTAAATGGAACTCAGCCTGTTTCCGCCTTTGCTAGGTTAGCCTACAATCTCACAGTTCAACCGACGGTATAAATTTCAGCCCTGTGCTTAGATTGTTTTAAAGTACCTTTGGGAGGAACCTGCTTGCAAGCAGGTTCCTTGTGATTAAGACGTTAATCGCTACTTGTTGCCCTTATCCAGAGCAAAGTTTCCAGTGAAATTTATAGTCGCTATGCCAAACTGAGAGTTAGAGTTAGTACTGCTATTGGAGCTACTAGACTTTACGGTAGTCAAATAGCGAAAATCCATACCAATAGTAGCAAAATCATCAAGATAATAGCTAAATCCTATGATACCTTGGCCTGCTATGCCATTTTTTGAAATAGTTGTCTGTAGGGAGATCGGCGTAGCGCCACTGTTAAAATATTGACTATTTTCAATTTGAATCGTGTTTCGAATAATTGCCCCTCCCACCCCTAATCCAACATAGGGAACAAAATTCACATTAGGATCACTAGATAAAAAATCAAAAAATACATTGAACAGTCCATATAAACCGATGGTATTCCCTTTAAACCCTAAACTATTGTTTTCAATAAAGTCAGGGCAGGTACCTTGAGGACTAACGACGTTTGGACTAACCAAAGTACAAGAACCGAATTGAGCCTCACCATAATTATTGATATTAAAAAGAAATTCACCCTCTAATCGGAATCTATTTACTTTATAACCCAGAGACAACGCCCCCCACCACCGACCGGCCCCAAACTTATTGTCGGATTATAGGATAATTGATTCAAGGTAAAATTAAGCTGCGGATTTGATGCATGACTGATCTCAGCCAATACGCCAACATAAAGCCCTTCAACAGGGTCTGCGCTAAAGGTGCTACTACTTATTGTTAAACCAAATATAAATCCAAATTTAATTAACTGCCTCATTCTTCATCCTAAATCAAATGCTAACAACAAATGGCCATTATTCCTGAAAGCCCATATGAAAACAATGCAAATTTTTTCTCAAAAATGGGATCTATGGAATTAAATAGACCTTTCTAATTTGCATCAAGATAAAAGGCAAAGAACATGGTATAGTTTTAATAACATTTCGACTAGGGTCTGTTGACATTTCACATAGGCAACCATAAAAGTG
>NZ_JH413801.1:98710-100981 GCF_000162755.2 Legionella drancourtii LLAP12 | reverse complement strand
TGTGTCTAGCCATTGCAAACTCGTTTTTTTCTTGTGTTAGAACCTGAAGTCTACGAGTTTGCTCATATTTTTCAATATGTTAACGACAAAATGTCAACACACCCTAAAATTTAAAAAGTGACATGCAAAAAATTACTATTTATCATAACCCTCAATGCTCTAAATCAAGAGAAACCTTAGAAATACTGCACAGCAAAGGCCTCGACCCTATTATTATCGAATACCTTAAAACACCGCTTAATAGTGAACAGTTAAATAGATTAAGGTCGCACTTCACGCTAAACGATTTTGTACGCACCAATGAATCTGTTTTTACAGAGCTAGAATTATCACTGGATAATGAAACGCAAGTTTTACACGCCATGCAAAAAGAACCCATATTAATGCAACGCCCGATCGTCACTTATAAAGATAAGGCAATTATAGGACGACCGCCTGAGCAAGTTATGGAACTATTTGATTAATATTTAAGAACATTATGAAGAATAAAATTCTTATGTAGGTTGGTGCCAAACAAAGTGCAGCCCAACATCGTAGAAGTCGCTTCGCGCCATTGTTAGGCCTCGTAAACTCAGCACCAGCCTACATTTGCGCTAGGTTGTTCTTAACTTTATGACCGTGAAGGCTCACTCAGTGTTTGATTTTTTCTTTAGGAGCGCCAAACAGCCAATCAATACTTACATCAAGCTCATCGGCAATTTTTTGCATGGAGTTCGAATCAAATGCAACAATGCCATTTAATAAAGCTTCAATTTTAAATTTAGGCAATTTGAATAGTTTAGAACACACTTGAATCCGCTCTGTCATTAAGGCAGGAACACCAAGTTCATCAAGCTCTTTGTGCAAACGTTCAGTTAGTTTTTTATTTGACATGGTAGTCTCCTGTTGGCTTTTCATCATTGTAAAACAATGTAGCTTAAGGATTGATTAACGAATAAATTTTAGACACATTTTTATCTCCCTACTGCCAATTTAGCTTTTAAAATAATAAAATTAGTTTTTAATTAGCAAGGGTAGTGGTACTGTATTTATTAGAGTCTGTTGCCATTTCGCTAGACCGCGCCCAAATTGCTTAATTTTTAAGCGACGAAGCAGGGCATGCATCGAGTATGTGCGCACCAGAGCACAGAAAATCAACTCATTTTGGCCAAGATAGTAAAAAGGCCAATAGCCCCCAGAACAATTAATAAATAAAGGAGAACTTATCATGGATGAGCTAATAAGACAAAATGCCAAACTGAAAATTGAAAATGCCCACAAGTTAGAGTATAGACAAAGTACAAAAGAACGAATTCTCAGCGAGTATTTGCAAGGAATTAATCTTTTTTTAAAGATCACCAATAAAACTATTGATGACTTTAAAGCCCTGTCTAAGGCTTACTATTCCATTGCTACTATTTATTTTAATCGAAGTGAATATACAAAAGCGGCCCAAAGCTACCTAGATAGTATTCAACAATTACAAAAAACAGAATTAAATGATAATACTTATAGAACACTTACTGAACGCTATATTGATTTGGCTGACGCGTGTTATGAATCATTGAATCAACAGGGCGCTGATGAGTCAATGGCGAATGCAATAAAAGCATTTGGATTAATTAAAGAAAAAAATGCTCAAGAATTAGCAATTGGCAATCCCGACACTAATTTTAAGCAGTTTCATGATTATTATGAACGTGATCTATCAACCGCCTCCTATTTAAAATCGGTTAAATTTATAAATCATGGAATGTTGCTGGCAGAAAGACAACAAGAAAAAAACTTCTTGGCTCAATTTGAGGGCATTTCGATTAGTGAAACGAAACTAATAGATGATAGTATCGAACACATGTTAAAGCAATTATCTGTCTCAGAGCAACCACGCCGCTGTCATTTTTTAATCCCATATTAATAAATCAGGCACGCAGTGATGCAGATTATCGCAACGTAGCGATGCAGTTTTTACATCTGGCTCAAACTCATCTTAAAAACAACTTGATAAAGAATGTGGTTACAACCTATGCACAGGTAATTAATGCGCTAAATTCTATTCAAACACCTAACGAGCAGGATCAGCAAACCATCAAAAATCTAAAAGAACAAATCGTTTTTTTGAAAACAAAAACCGAGCGCACAGTAAGTTCATCGTCTTCCGCTTCCGCGTCAGCAAGCTTTTTTAGTCAATCACCGCCTGCGATGCGAAGCAATAGCGCAACACCTGTAGATGCAATGGATGAAGATGAAGAAGCAGAAATAAACTACATGGCAAACTGAACCTGGTAAATAGCC
>NZ_JH413801.1:79161-98066 GCF_000162755.2 Legionella drancourtii LLAP12 | reverse complement strand
TTCTTTTTTGCTAATTGCAAGCCAGTTATCTCGTGCAGTTTTTGATAAATTTGGATGCGTTAATGCGCGTTGCAAACTATCGAAATCGCGTGTCTTTTGCAGTACTAAAAGTAACTGTTGTTCAGTTAACCAGCCCCAATCACCCAGCTGATGGTTGTACTCGGATTTTGCGAACAAATCATTTGCTAAAGAACTAGTCATCTCCGGACGCGCCAGCAAACGCATTATTTGCTCAGAGTTTTGCGCCCTACTAACTAGTTCATTCATATGAGCTGCTGAATAAACCATCGCCAATCCACTAAGTTCCTCAAATTGACTGTCCGTGCTCTCACGAACCATATCAGTAAAAGGTAAGCCCTCAATAATCTCGTTACCCAAAGTAGTTAACAATTTAAATTGAATCACTTTACTCAACTGAATATCGAGTAATGTCTTACGGAACACATGAATCAGGTCATTTCTGGCACAATAATCAGCCATTGAGATAAAACACGTTTCCCAAGAGACCTTTTCAGAATCGTCCTCTGCCAGCTGTTGTAATACAGAACGAAGAAGTGCATCTAGTACTTGCGAATTATTATTTGATTTTTCAAGAATTTTTTCCGCCACAGCCACTGAAAACACTTTATTTGATATCGCCTCAAGCAACATTTTTGAACTGAGTGGATCTTGTGCGATAAAAGCCAATAGTGTCTCAGGTGTTTGAGCTCTAGCAATACTTTGTTCTAATATAGATAAATCAAAGGGAAGATAGTGCAAAATAGCAGTTAATCCCTCAATATTATCCGCATTGTGCTTTAAAAAGTAATTAAGAAACCGTTCAGGAGAAAATAAGGGATTTTTTAATAAACATGAGCTAATAGCCGCATTGGCAAAGTGATGCGTAAAAATTTTATCAAAGAAGGGTTCACTGGTAGCCAGTGTCGCAAAATTAATTAATTGTTCCTCACTGTCCTTATATTGATTCCATACATAATCAATCACAAATTCAGGAAGTTCAATTTCGGGTCGATTAAAAATCTGCTTAGCAAATAGTTTCGCTTCAGCGCCTGTTCTCTGCTTTTCAAGTACAAGACGCCATAATGATTCACTAAACCGAGCAGAAGACTCTAATAATAAGTTAATTGTCGACTCATCACAGCATGGATTTTGTAGAATAAGTTGTATCAGTTGTTCACCCATCTCGCTGTTTCTTAAGGCAGGATAAGTACGCAGTAATAAAAGTACATTAAGATCTTCTGCTGGTGCAAATTTCTTCGTAAATTCGCTAAGAGACATACTAAAATGATCTTCAAGAAACTTAATTTCATTTTGCTCTAATATGGTTAAAAGAGTATTGGTTCCATTAGATTGTACTAAACGATTCATGATGCGATGCAGCGCCGCTAATTGATTCAGGTGCTCCTGTACATAACCAAGACCAATAAGCGGTAAATCAAATTGTTTGTGTACTGTTTCAATATCAAGCTGTTTTTTATTCCATTCCCGGTTGATGTAAGCAAAGGCCTTTGCAACACGACAATATTCAGCGAATTGTACTGGAATAATTTTAGAGAACAGTGTTTTCCAATTAAACTGACTTAAGTCTTCAAATCGGTGTTGCGCAATGTAAATAAAACCTTCTGCACTTGTTTGTAATACAGCCATTTTTAACTGTGGAAATGCCGCAGCACTTCTCGGACGATAAGGCATCAGGTTTTCCTGAAAGAACTCAAGTTTCTCCTGAGTAAATTCTTTTAACCAGATCAATGAAACATTCTGATTTAAAAGTCCATGAATTTCGCCATTAAAAAACCGTACCTGTTCACGTAATGATTGATAATATTTATCATTAAGAATAGCATCAGGTCTTTTTCCAGCAACAACAGTATCAAGGGTAGTGGAAAACCAATTGTCTTCAAATTGTTCTGCTTTAATCTTTTTAATTAGTTCGGTAACTTCTTGAGGCGTAACAATCATCGCGTGCAACTGTCCTTCAAGCATATAATACCAAATAACAAGAGCAGGTTTTAAAAAACTATTGACACATACCTTTTGCCCTTTGTATACCTTGGCATAATTTGCACTCATTCTCAGATTTTCGCTAAATAAACCTGCATATTTTTCAGGAGAGTCTCTTGCATTCAATGACAAAGAATAAGCATCCAGGCCAATTTTTTCTGTAGAGTACAAATAAATAAGCGTTTTTTCTCTCAAGTTAGGATCATAAGCCTCCTGAATAGCGGCTATTTCCATTTCTACTTGGATCTCAGCTTGAATCTCTACTTCCATAGCAAAGGCATTGTGGTCAGCAGCCTCATATTCGGCCAGACAATTTGGCAAGGAACGCTCAATGATCTCGTGCAAACCAAGCTCAATTAGTTCGTTATCTATTGCCGAAATTTTTGCTAATTCAACACATCTATGCCAACACGCCATTAACCATTCTTGATGACGCTTAAGAATATCTGCCGCTGCTTGAGGTTTATTCAAGGCACCATAAAGTTCAAAAAAACTCAAAGAAGGTTTATCCGCAAGAAATGACCGGAAAATTAGAGCTAATTGTCTTTTTGCAGCCGCTTCCTCCGAAGGTAAGTCACGAATAAATGCCAGGCACTTACTGCGCATTAGATTAGTCATTTGCAATTTTGCTGCCGTCAGGTTGTCTTGCAATAACATTAGCGTATCGATTTTAGCAAACTGCTTAATAAGATCATGACGTTGTATTTCTTTAATTTTTTCCGGAACAATAATCTCTATAGTTTGTTCTACGCCTAATCCACGCATCCGCATGCTTCCTTGTAAAAAGGCTTGTAGGGATGTTTTTTCGTCGGCTAGAACTAAAGCATGCGCGTAGGAGGCTTGGGCTATATCAGTTCCCAGAGTATGTGCTTGATCATAATACGTGAACCGCTGCTCTGGAGTTGAGCCTAACAAACGTGCAACTTCTTTTTCATCGGTTGTTTTCAGTGCAATTGGGGTATTCGGCTTAGCAATATCCAACGCACATAAAACCTGATTTTTATTAAAATAAAGGATATGTTTTATTATATTATTTGCCTTAGTCCGATAAAAACGAGCGAGTTCTTGAGCCACCACGAAATTGCTTACCCCTTGGAAGGCAGGACGAATATCAATAATTGCCCGAGTACGTTCTGACGCTTCAGAATGAGTTAAAATTCCTTCGATGAATTGAGAAACAGTTGTGTAATCAAAACCCGAAACCCGCGTTTTTTTATGATGAATTACTTCAATAATGTATCCATCAGTCCCCAAAGAGGAGGTTTTGTTGTACTTAAGGCGCTGATGAAACGTTGTATGATTAGACGGCGTTCCAGAAACCGCTTGTACGCTACGATACAAGTCAATATGATTAAATGAATTACTGGAAATTGTTTCACCTTCCCGCTGAATTTGCCTTAAGGCTTGCTCTTGCAAAATATCAAAAATAAGTGTCGAATTATGTTGAAAATAAGCATAGAGTTTTTTCAATTGCATGGGGTTATTTAAATTAATCTCACTTAGCGTAAGACCTAATTTAGCGGCCAAAACAGCAAACCCTTTTGCTGTTGGTGTGTCATTTAGATGTTTTAATGCGGCATTTTCAAACATCTCTTTTCGCGCAGCAGCATGCCATTGCTCGATTTTTTGAATCAATAATTTGTGACTAATGCCTTTAATAAGCATCATTTGTACTGTGTAGTTTATCGACTCCAGCTGATTTCCAAAACGGCAGCGTTCATTAACAATATTATTTGCTGCATAAGGAAGTGCCAAAGTTTTCTCTAGAGCGCTTAAGTTTTTACGCTTTGATGGGCCATAATTTTCATTAAGCCGACGACTTAAAGTTTGTGGCAATAAAATACCAATTTCTTGTTTGAAAAAAGCAAGGGTTTCTTTTTCCTCAGGACAGGCATAAAGAATAGCCAAACAGGTTTCTTTCGCCGTATTGGTAAGGTAGGCAACAAGCTCTTCGGTGACCTCACAACCATATTTTTGCACAGCCCCTTCAAAAAATTGCCCCAGCGGGCTTGTCCTTGCTCGAAGTAGTTTTTTTGCAATATCGCGCTTAAAAGCAGTCCAATCATAATCTGGGCTAAAATTAGGCGCATTCCGGATAAATGGTGGGTCAATCAATTTAAATAAAGCAATCGTATTTCTAATTTCATCAACACTAATCGGTTGCGTCTCGCTTCCAATGTAATTTAATCGTTTTTTGATCGACAAACCTTGATGTGCTTCATCAATAACGCAATCACCATGATGACGCACAAGACTCGTGATTTTATCGAGCCAATAGATTTGTTGCTCCCGAGTCTCCTCTGTGTTCTCTTCATTAAGTAAAAATTCAAGATATTTAAGCTCTAATGACTGCATGGCTTCACCGGTGGTAACCAGATAATTCTTATTGGTCATTACCTCGACAAACATCGTGTAAATTTGCTCAAGCCGCTCTGGAGATGCATTGCTGTCACGGTTAAAATCAAAACGATAGGCTCGCTTTCCATATAAACGTTGCGAACAGCGATTTAAGTCTTCATGATTCGTTTCTAATAATGCCGGAGGGACCTCAACAATGACCAGGTTCCCTCCCTGAGCTTTCGTTTCAGCAAGGATTGGCAGTATAACCTTCGACTTCCCTCCGCCCATGATAATTTTTTCAATAACTTCATTAAAGCCAAGATGCGTATCAGACGAAGCTAAGAGGGCGTTAAGAGCACTCACCTGACGATTATGCAGGAGTATGCGTTCTTCATGTTGCAAAAGAACAATGGCCGGTCTATCCAAGGCAGGAATTTCAGTTCGTGCTAATAAATCCAAGGCCATAACAGCGCTGCTGAGATCTGCTCCTGCTCTTGCCTTATGCAATTGCTCTTTTATTTTCTCTGCTGATTGCTGGCAAATACCCTGCACCAACGCACGATGAATCATAGCATGCAGTTTTTGCGCATTTTCAGAGCTTAATCCTGTTTTGGCCACGCTGTAAGCAAGATTAGCCTGGGTGTACAAGGACAAAAGATCCGCTCGGGTCAATATTGCTCTGGTTTTTGATTCTTTTTCAATGACCCAGATTTGCGCCAGAGCAGAGTCATCGGGCCCTTGATTAGCAAGCTGTAACGCCTCAGTCCACAATCCATCCATTTCAGATTTAAGCTGGGCCACAGCCTTATTGGCAGATTCATGCAGCGCACGAACAAGTGTTGGTTTTTCAACGAAACGCGTTGCTAATTCTTTTCTTTGTTTCTCTGCAACAATAAGTGCTTTACCAGCTTGTTCTTCAAGAAAAAACTCTTCAGCAAGTTCATTAGTAGGTGTTTTACCTAATTTATAAAGCTCTTTTTCAAGGTCATTTTGAATCGTTTGATAGGAAATAAGAAGTTCATCGCAAAGTGTTTTTTCCTTCTTAAAATTCGAATCGAATAATCCCTCGATGTGCATTTGGACAATTAGAGGCTGGCTACCTAATGCTAAGGTGCTAAGCGGTATATAGACTTGGTGTTCATACCCAGCGATAATCTGTTCTGGCGTAGCCAGCATTTTACTGTAAATATCGCGCGCTTGATAAACCTTAAGTGGCGGTACCTCATATTTGCGTACAATATGCACCAAAGCCTCAAATTGTTCATATTTTTCAGCAATAAGTCTTTTCCGATTATGCGCTGCGCGATATAAGACATTGCATAAAAAAGGAATATTAGAGTTTTGTTTGACCACCGGTACATGACGCTTAGCAAGCAACGTATGCGTACAAAAATCAAGTACGGATTTGCTGAACTCGTTGATACTTGAAGTGACTATTTGCAAATAAACAGGAAAATGTTCGATAAAATCATCGTCATTCACCGTTGACCACAACAAATCAATAGCACGTTGATACTCCGCTTTACTTAAAGTTTCTGTTTTTTTCTTTAGCTTTTTATCCACCAAGTATACAGGTATGCGTTTAAGTGCTGTTTTTTTAATTTTAAACCGCGCAGGCAATGACAAGTCAATCGCAACTAACTCCAATGCCGTTGAGACGGAAACAACAGCGTTTAATCGTTTAAGTTGTGTCTCAATATGGGCGATTCTTTTTTTCTCAGCTGAAGACAACACGCCTATTTGTTGCTGAACAATTAAAACCTTTTGCTCTTCTAATAAGGACTCAATGCTTAAACGTGTCCATTGATAACCCAAGGCTCCTAAGGGTTTAAAATCCTTAGGTAAGGATTGATGGTAATAGTCTAATAAACGTTTGCGCTCAATTTTTGAAAGCTGATATTGATGCTCAAGATGACGTCCCATGCGTTGAAATCGGTCAAACGTATTATAAATAGTTTCTGGAAGCAATTGTAAAAATGCTCTTATCCTTTGCAATTCTAATTGCGCATATTCTGTATTAGCGCTGTATTTAAATGCAACGGGAGACTGAAAATCAAATTGATGGTCTTGAAGTAAATAATCGGTCAAAAGACTTATTGCCTTAAGCTGGCAAGCAACAAAAGGAGGGGTATTTCGGACCGCGTTATCACAATCACTCATAAGATAAGGTAAATCCTGGCATATCCATTTAATGTACTGTACTTCCGCAGACTCCCCCTTTAGGCCGCCTAAACGTTTATTGCAATCTTCAAGAATTTTCCAGGCCTTGTCCGGTTGATTCGTTACAAGGTATGTATAGGCCAGATAAAGTGCATCGGCTGCAACATCTGCAATAGGCTCGCCATTGAATAATTGGAAGCTGGCATAATGTGCACTGTCTTTATAGTCCCATAGCGGCTCTTTCACTGGTGGTTGTTCTTGCCATCGCTTCTGGAGAAGGTTCTCGGCAATCATGCCTTTTTTATCATGGATTACCGGATAAAAATCGCTTGGAGTCCCCTCCTTCGTATCATAAAATCGCGCGATAGGCACCAAAACACGGTGCTGACCTTTTCCTTGCAAAACAAGGCTTGCAACTGATGAATGAATAGGTGAAACCGTAGGAATCACTCGCTCTTCTGTTACCTCATGAATTACGGTTTGAGTATTTTTATCACGCTTAAAATGAAGGCCAAAACGGGGTAATGTAATAAAGGTATTCTCATTATCCTCATAAGTAACGATAAAGCGGTTACTTTCAAAAGCACTAAATAATTCACGATCATTGGCCATAAGGGTGCTTACTTGATATGGGGTCGTATAACCTTTTTCATTAAGCAGTTTTATCTGTTTTCCATTTATTGCGTAAACCGGGACATTATCACAGACTAAAATACCATTTTCTTCCGCAGAGGCAGTTATATTTTTCCAGTAATTCATTGTTCCATCAATCAAAATATCAGGAAGATCTGTCTTAATAGGATTAGTGGCTGGATTAGCATGATATGCTTCATGTTTCAGAGTCAATGCCTGCAATTCATATCTTGCGCTCTTGCCATCAATAATCCAATCTTTTTGTACAATCAGCATATTCTCTTTATAAAATAGGTGGGTCTCGCCTTCTTTACACTGAAGAATTAAATAAGTCTGCTCCGGATTAATGCGACATACATCCTCATGATGCAAGTCTAATTGTTTGATTAATGGATGATATTTAATTGCTAAGGGTACCCCTGCGGTGATAAAAGCAGCCTCCAAAACAATGCCCTTAAGTACGTGAACCTCCAGTGGAACACGCTTATCTCTAGGCACTATATAGAGAGGGAATGTACCCGTTAATCCATGCGTCAATGATACACCTAAAGCAAGTAAAGCCTTACTCACCCCTTCTTTCACACAAGTTTCAGGTTGCTGAGTTGCAAAAATATTAAATATTCCAATTGCGCGTTCAATCTCAATACGATGCGCCGTATCTTCAAGAATGGATGGATTCGCATGATGCATTATATAAAAATAAGACGTCATTGCCTGTGCAAAGAGCTTACTTGACACTTCCTCAGCCTCAATTCGAGCTACGGAAGCAAGAAAAAGATATTGTTGCAACATATATGATACTTTGGGATCGCAAGACAAAGAGAACTGCCTTACTAAATCTTCGTGCACATTTTGTAAGCGCGTGCCTCCTGCATTAGGATTTAATTGCGCATAATAGCGACTTACTAAAAAATCCAAACGAAAGAACAATAAGGACTCACAAGAATGTTGTCCATTTTGAGTGAAAAAACGTTTGCCAGTGTTTATAAAATTATCAAATTGAGGTATGAATTCTTGATGCACTAATGCATTAGATAAAAGCCCAGGCTGAAATAAATTAGCTTCGACATAACGTTGATTATTTTCATCATTTAATTGACTTATATGCACTGTAAAATAATCAAGCGTTAAGGCAATTTGCAGGGAGGGATTACCTCTAAGATGCCGATAATCACGAGCAATGATATCCTCTGTAGTTATTCTCTGCGCCTCCTGAGCTTGTTTACTGTTCTCAGATGATTTTAATTGAATAGCATTCGCGGTTTGAGGTTGCCTATATATCCTCAAAAAAGCACACAGTCGAAAAGCATCAACTACCAAAGCATCATGTGCTGGAGAGTCTTTTAAATTATATTTGTCCCGCCGCATGTTTTCTGGCTCCTCGTATCCCCAATGAGATATCCCTAAAGGACTAACTATTGCTCCGTCATCAGTAACCGTTAATGGCTTATCTGTTGCTCTTTTCAGCTTAAAATAAGGATTAATTGCTTGGCGAAATATTGATTCCTGCACATAATGTGCTTGAATTTTATCGATAATAGGATTAAATTTTTCATGAAGCACAATTTCATTTTTCCCACAATTTTTAAGATGCAAAAAAATCATATACAAAGACTCTGCCTCATATTGTCTTATCGCATTATGCTCAGTTGATGTATCAAAACCATAAGAAACGTCATACAACTTAACCAACTCAGCATTAAGAATGGGCTCTGTTTTTAAGATTTCTTGGTAATAAATTAACGAAGCGTGTGAATCGATGAATTTTATTGTGTTAAAGCGTTCTTTTAAAAATCTTATGCGCTGATCTGCATGCGCATTATTCGTTGCGTCAAAGGGATCTCGCTCACGCTTCGCAATAAGGGCAGTCATCATCCCATCGGTAAATTTCACGAATGAAGGTAAACCAACATCCCCTGTTTTCATTGCTTCTTTTCTAGACAAAGCGCTAATGGCTTCATAAGCATCTGCCTGCAATGAAAGGATACTTAAACTAAGATGATTAAATAAAGGAATCTGTGCTGTTTGCAGCCACTTATTTCGTAGATTAGTTAATAAGTTCTGGATACTATTTAGATGCTTTAAAAACGCCTGATAATCCTCCATACATTGGAGGGCATGATAAGCCATTAAATCAAAACGACCATGATTTGTAAGTGGCAAAGACAAAATTAAGCGTTCAAGATAAACATACTTAATCGCAGAATCATCTTGCTTTTGTATTGCGGTGATGGTTAACCGCAAACGTTCGAGCAATCCCACAGTAGTGTATGCATCAATAATATCTGGTTTTTGTGAAACAGCCACCCCTTCTTCTACATCAATTATTGGCCCTGCAAGAGAATTACCCGTTAAGGTTAATGTATAAACTATTTCAGCGGCTTCATTCGTTGTTTTTTTTACATCAGAACGTAAGGCTTGAGCTATAGATTTTTTTATCTGCATTAACGCATGCGCGTGCAAGCGCAACTCATTCTGGGTAAAGAGGCCAGGAATGTTTAATATTTTTAAACTATTATCAATAGCTAAATAAATTTGATCCGCTACCGCCTCATTAAAAGGCTGTGTTCCATCAAGACATAATTGCGTATACTCGTGCAAAGAGTACAGCTTAAATTTAAAAATAAAATGCTGATAAGTATCCAGTGTATCAGAGTTAATTTTCAGCATTTGATGAATAGAACGTTGTGAACAGGTTCCCAAAAGTTGTCCCCCTGTGTAGGCATATTCAGGAAAACGCTCATCTGCATTTATTTCTGTGCCATTAATGTAACTAATACTAGAAAAAATTTCGGTATAAAGTACATCGGCATTAACACCTTTTTTAGCATTATTATCTGAAGCAGGAACCCTGGCTTGCAACAGCCGACTAATAAAATGCTCTAATTCAGCCTGTTCTTTTTCAGTTTTGGGAATAGGTATGAACCATGTTTTCCTAGGATTATAAAGCTCTTTATCCTGAATGGATCTTTTTGCATGATAATCAAGACCAGCACCTGCATTAAAAACTGTAAAAAGATAACCATCCGTATCAAGGCTGAATTGATAAACCATGGCATGCCCACCGTTACGGTTATGCCACCCCCCGGGGATTAATATATTGTCTGGTGATTTCATCTGCCGAAGATCATCGCAAATCTTTGCAGCTAAAGGCTTAGTCTCAGCATCGACAACTACCCCCTCCATACCTTCTTCAACTTGTTGAAGATAGAGTAAGTTGTGCATTAATTTGCGATAAGCCGCTGGAATTGAAGTACCATTATTACTTAGATAATTGCAATACTGATTTAGATACGCAATGGTATTCTTAAACAAATTACCTTGAAGTTTATAGGTACCTGAAAGAAATGCATCATTGTGGATGTGGGCGAATAACGAAGCATCCATTACCATAAAAGATCCCTGAAATATTGATAATGCGGGAATTATCTTCTAATTTGACTATTTAATCAACACAAAGAACATTAACAAAACATTGATCCCGCTGTATAATCTGCAAGGTCTAATATAGAGCGATGAGCTTGTCTAGATGGTGATGACGTCCTGTTGCAATGACTTTTTTAGCGCCTACGTGTTTCGCAATTTTGATGGCTAAGCTGCCGGACGCACCGGTTGCTCCATTAATCAGCACTGTTTCCCCAGGTATCATGTGAGCACGATACACCAGTGCCCCCAAGATGACATTGCGGCATTTGCAATGGAGGCAGCAACCACATCATCTAAATCATCAGGAAGAGGAATACAAGCCTCTTTGTTTACAACTGAATATTCCACCATCGAGCCAAAGGGATGAGAAGGAAAGCAAAAATAAACTCGTGAACCATCCTCCAAGCGTCCTACACCATCCACACCCGGTACAAACGGAAAATTAGCCACACTACTATAATGCGTACCATTAGCTCTGCTCGCGGGAGTCGAGGCCATTGTTGCCTCTAGAACCCCATAATCTGCTCCAGATTGTTTCGAGCTGGAGCAGATTATGAGAAATAACAGCAAAATAGACTAACTAGTTAGGTTTCTAATACAACTCACATTGAACTGAAGATTATTTGTTGAGCTTCCTGTAGCTGGTGGAATAGAGCTAAAATTTTCAAACCATGCTCCAGTTAGGCTTTCAGTTGAACTCCAATAGTCTCCTGTAAATACGCTAGGGATTAAAAAACTTAGGGACGTAACTATACTTTGTGTTGAAGGGCAAATAAAAGTAGTTGCATCCAAGTCACAAATTGAAGGTAAATACCAATCGGTGTAGCAATTTGCTCCTCCTGTACAAATTACTCCAGCGCCGCTTAACGGTTGTTTACAGATGCCAGCAGCATAATTAGCTGTGCCCTCATAGTAAACAAAAATATTCTCTGTATTACAGGTTCCATCGCTTTTCCCATTACAATTTAATTGGCCTAATTTTAATGTTGCAGGTAAAAAGGATGAGGCATTAGGGCTTGGTAGAGTGGAGGTTGAGGTATTGTCTATTCCCCAAATACTATCGTGAACTCCCAACGGTGACCACATAATACTATTGGCGGCTAACATCGTCACTTTACCACCAATACTATTAGTATTTAGAGTTGTATCATCAATTGCAAATAAATATCCTCCTTGATATTGGCAACCATAACCTAATAACATAGCCTCTGCGTTGGCGGTTATAGAACCACTGTTCCCAGTTATCGTGATAGTACTTGAGGTTGGCAAGGTAATACCATCTGTACATCCTGAACTTGATGATGATATCAAGCCAGGATTGATTGTAATTGTACATGAATTATTTGGATTCAAAATAGTACCAATATTACAAGTAGTAGGAGAAGAGGTATCTACTGAAGCATCACCTGGAAGGGCGGGCAATGGAGAACTCACAGAGTCAATGATAATAGGATTTGGCGACACATTCGTGACCGTAATTGTGCGTAGTGTTCCACCACCAATCCCTGAAAGTAGCAGTGTCGACGGGCTGACAACAAGACCTGATGTTGGAATCACTGAGCTAGATAATGTTGCTGGGCCAGTTTCATTAACCCCGTCCATTGCCGTTGTTGTTGTCACAGCAAAAGTATAAGCTGTATTATTTGTGAGGCCGTTAATGGTACAAGAGGTTGATGGTGGAGAACCCGTAGTTGTACATCCTGGTGTGGTAAACACAGTCCCACTGGTTGGGCCATAAGTTACTGTATAGCTAGTAACGGTTCCAGTACCCACATTGGTTGGCGCAGTCCAGCTGACAGTGACTTGGCTATTGCCAGGAACAGCTATCACATTGCTTGGACCTGCTGCAACTGGGAAAATATTGACTATGGTACCGCTGCTTGAAACAATGGCAGTAGAGCCATATGCATCCGTGACTTGAATGACATAAGAGAAAGCTCCGGCTGTAGTAGGAATGCCTGAAACCGTACCCGTTGCAGAGTTTAATGAAGTGCCTGCAGGTAAAGTTCCTGAATTAAGGCTATAGGAATAAGGTGCTTTGCCGCCACTGGCTATGTTACTTTGATTGTAAACAATACCCACTTGTCTATTTGGTGATGGCACCCCAGTAATTGTTGGCGCAGCACACTGAACGGCATTTATGTTAAAGGAGGTGCTAGTAGTATTGCTTCCCTTTACCGTAACATTTGATACCGAAAATGCAACAGAAGCATTTGTAGAAAATGAAATCGTGCAACTAGCTCCTGGAGGTAATGAAGCAGGGCATCCATTATTTTGTACCACATAGGTCATGAAATTAATATCACCAGATGAGGCCCTTATATTTTTTGCACTAATTCGAGAGTTATTGGTAATCGATATGGAACCTGGAGGACTCAAACATTCGTTTGGAGCGATTTGGATCGTACAATTTTGCATTGATTTGGAACAAAATCCTAATTTGGATCCGTTCACCATCACTATCAAATCAACTACAGCATTATTCTCTTTTATCGAGGAATTCCTAGCCAATACTAGGGTGAACCATGAGGATAATAGGGTCAACAATACTACACATAATATCTTGCATTTAGTTATCATTTAAAACACGTTCCTTCTTCAAAAGACAAACATTATTAATTCATAAATATTTATATTTTTCAATAAGTTATTTAAATTCTAAATTTTTCCGAAATAACATAGCAAAAAAATTTGTCTTCGAATAGAAGCTGTTGACATTTCTACTATCTAAGCCCAAATGCTAAAAAATAAGTACCCAAGCTAAAAGGGGTCTTGTGTACACCCCTAACCTGAAATAGGGTATTATTTGCTGTTCCACTCGTTAAATACGAGCTCATGAACAAAATACATTATGCTCGCTCTTTGCCTGCAAAATTTCCTGCTGCATTCCCATTATTTTTTCCAAGTATACTTGTTCTTTACTCTTGTCGTTTTGTTCACATAACATTTTTTCTTCTGGAGTTAATCGTAATAAGAGATGAATGTAAGCATCTGTCGCTGTCTGCTTTTGTGTTGAAAAAGTGGTTGCTAGCGTTCCCTTGATAACCAGGTTAACTAACTCTAGATTCACAACATGTTTTCCCATAAATGAACGCCATATTAATGCCGAATTTTTTTCCCGTTCGGCCTGCCATTTCAGCTCATTTAAAATATCCTGCATCATTTTAAGAAATGATATTTAAGCCATCAATAGGCGTTATTTTTCCCAGTGCAACATCCCCTATTAATACCAGGCATTTTGACCTACACTTCAACTCCAACACATCATCAAAAGCATTCACAAACGGACGAGAGCTTACCAATGCTTTATTCTCGATACTTGTCGTAACTAAGTGTTTTTTCCAAAAGAAACGTCTTTGCTTAATATTGCACAGTAGCTTCTTCCAATTGGAACTCGTCTTATCATGGTTTTCTCTCCTTGAATTACCATTAAATCCAAATCGTTTTAAGAATTTTTTTCTTAAGAGTCTCGCTGTTTTTCACAGCACTCCAGCTTACAGTAAATAATTATTGTGTAAAATACAATTTCAGAGCATGCAACACGGCGCAACCTGGGAATTCGAAGCTTTAACGTGGTGCGGCTCCAGAATTATGTTGTGGCGGCACCTAGACGATGCTCAGATGTATCATGAGTTTTATTTTGAACCCATCAAAATGCACGTTCCAGAATTATAGATCTATTTGCTTTCGCTAATATTCTATCCTTTAATTTAAGATACAATGACTGTTTAAAAATAGATCATGTCTGATTTTCATATTGAACGAATGACTCGTGATGAAATTACTGTAGCAATAGACTGGGCAAGGAACGAAGGTTGGAATCCTGGCTTAAATGATGCCGCCTGTTTTTACCAAACCGATCCACAAGGTTTCTTTGCAGGAAAATTAGACGGCAAAATAATCGCTGTCGGTTCTGCAGTGGTTTATGATGAAGAGTTTGCCTTTTGTGGTTTTTATATCGTTGATAAAAATTACCGTGACCAAGGTTATGGTATGCAATTAACGCAAACACGCTTGGCTTATGTTGGTGAGCGCAATGCCGGGATTGATGGCGTCCTGGAGATGGTTGATAACTATGCACGTATTGGTTATCGCTTTGCTCATAATAATGCGCGTTATGTCATCGAAAACATGAAACTTACTCCAAAACCAGACTCGGCCTTGGTGGATTTAAAAACAGTTCCCTTTGCACAATTAATATACTATGACCGCCACTATTTTCCAGCCTTGCGTGCTCGGTTTCTTGATGGTTGGATAAAACAAGACCTGGCTTTAGCGCTAGGATATGTTGAAGACAGGCAATTAAAAGGTTATGGCGTAATTAGAAAATGTTTTGCAGGCTATAAAATAGGCCCCCTCTTTGCTGACTCTGCGCTTATTGCTGAAAAATTGTTTGAACACTTGCTACAGCATGCTCATGGCGAGGCAATTTTTCTTGATATTCCAGAGAATAATTCTTTAGCGGTTGATTTAGTAAATCATTATGGCATGTCCAAGGTATTTGCTACTGCAAGAATGTATTTAAAAGGTGAACCTAAAATATCGGTGCAGGGTATTTATGGCATCACCACTTTTGAACTAGGGTAAAAGAAGCTCTATATCTATAATTGTAAAAACTAAAAAACTCATTGCATCCATAAACATAAAGGATTTATTTAGGATAAAACATGCGAAATATGATAGGTTACGGTCCAGAAGAGTGGGATTTTTTCTGGCCTAATAAAGCAAAAATTGCGATTAATTTTGTCCTTAATTATGAAGAAGGCTCTGAATTAACTCCGATTAATGGCGATGCCTATGCAGAAACGAGTGGTGCTGATTTTCCTTTTGCTCCTAAAGATAAAGGCAAACGTAATTTAAGTATGGAATCATTCTACGAATATGGTAGTCGTGTCGGTCTGTGGCGGCTATTACGTTTATTTGATAATTATCAAACCCCGCTTACTTTTTTTATTACAGGACAAGCATTAATACTTAACCCTTTATTCGCCAATTACCTCGCGCAACAAAAACATGAGGTAGCAGGTCATGGCTGGCGTTGGATTGATTATGCTAATATTCCTAGAACAGTTGAAAAAGAACATATGGTCTTATGCATTGAAATTATAAGCCAATTAACTGGGCAAAGACCTAAAGGATGGTATACAGGCAGGCGTAGCGAAAATACGCGCAGTTTACTTTTGGAAATCGGTGGTTTTGTTTATGACTCAGACAGTTATGCCGATGAATTACCCTTTTATATTGAAAAACATCTAATTGTCCCCTATTCATTAGATTGTAATGATTTTAAATTTACTACTAATCCAGGTTTCGCTAGTCCACACGCATTTTATGAGCAATTAATAAGTACATTTAATTATCTTTATCAGGAAAAACGCCCGGCACTTATGACGATAGGATTGCATCCTCGCTTGAGTGGAAAGCCCGCTCGCTGTTTGGTAATTAAACAATTTTTAGATTATTTGTTGCAGTATAAAGATATTTGGATCGCCAGGCGAATTGATATTGCTAATTATTGGTTAAAGAAAAATCCTTAAAGCAACTTAAATCCTGAGTGAATACCTGCATCGCATACGCTCAGGATTTTTATTATTCAGAATCAGATATAATTAAAAACAGATAAACCCTGCACACGTACAAAACTTTGTTGTGCGGCTTGAAGGTTTACCAGCTGTAAATTAAATTCTGTTGCCACAGCAGCAGGATCCGTTTCGCGTAGGAATTTCAAAGTTATTTCACTTGTCTCAATTAAATCTTCATTTGAATCCTGCGAATTAGAAACTTGATTTAAACGAGATCCAATATTAGAGACCGTCTCTATAATGCTATCTAAAGCATTATCTAATTGGGCTAATAATTGATTATTCTCAGTTACCGTAGCTGCTTTTTCGACAGCTGTACCAAAAGGCAAGTTTAAATTAGTAATCATGTCCTGGATGGTCGAAAAAAGAGAAACATTTTGAGCCGGAGTTACTGAAAATGTATCGCCTGGTTCTGGCATTCCAGATACTTGCATGCTCATACCATTAAAACTAAGCGCCATACCCTCTTGATAAACCGGAGCATCATCAGGCAATCCACTGGAAGGTATAACATTTCCACTCGCAGCCCCAGTAACCATCGCAACCAAACTGCCCGCTGTATTAAGGGCAAAGCTAATCGTATAATCATCCGCCACATAAGCTGCGGAGTTAGTCACCGAGCCAGTACTTACAGAGCCTGTTCCAGTATTTGTAGCTGTAGCACTTACAGAAAAAGTACCATTACCGCCAGGAATACGCATAAAAATTCCATCACCAGGATCATTAATGGCAATTTGTAGACTACCCGCAATTAATTGAAAACGCTGAGTACTGTCACCATTGTACGTATATTGCCCAGAAGAATTTAACGTAAACGGCTCCGTGGCTGTTTGACCACCAGCAAATAAATAATCGCCATCGTTATCTTTTGTATTGGCAAAGCCTTGCAGCTGGTTCAATATATCAGTAACTTCCACCGACAAAGCCTGTCGTTGCGTTTGTGACAGGGTGCCATTACTCGCCTGCACCTGAATTTCACGTAACCGTTGTAGGTTGTTGGTGCAATCAGTCAATACCGCTTCCTCTAGATTCAGCGCGTTGCTCGCATTCATGCAATTTTTTTGCAGTAATTCCGTTGTGCTAACCCGCTGACTCATCCATTCAATTTGCGCATAAGAAATAGGATCATCCGAAGCAAACTGTACTTTTATACCGCTTGCAAGCTGTCCTTGTAATTTAGTCACACGTTCTTGCTGCAGCAGTAAATTGCTTAATCCATTTTGATATACTTGATTCGTTGAAATACGCATTTATCACCCCATCATTTCGAACAAGACGTGCATCATTTGATTGGAAACTTCCATTAATTTTCCTGCAGCCGCATAAGCCTGCTCAAATCGTAGTAAGTTTGCCCCCTCTTCATCTAAATTCACACCGCTTTTACTTTCCTGAAAATCAACCGCTTGCTTATACAATACCTCAAATGCTGCAGCACGATTCTGAGCCTGATTCGTTTGGCTTCCCACATTTGAAAGTAGATCAGAGTAACAATCAAAAAGTGTTTCATTACCATTATCAAACAATTGCGATTGCTGTATTCCTGCAAGAAGTAGGCCATTACGGTTATCACCAAAACCACCCTGGTTGTATTCTGCGGTAAATTGATCCCCAGTATTCGGCATGCCGGATAACACGATTGAATAAGATGGATTAGTCGCATCAGGAATCTGCACTACATTATCGGTATTGGGCGTAAAAGGTAAAGGCCCTGATACCGTAGTACCCGTCGTCACATCGACTACATTGAATTGAGTAGGTGAAATAAAATCGATTGAATATTGATCGCTGACACCTGAAGTATTAAACACTGTACCCAAGGCAATTTGTCCACTACCGCTATTGCTCATGGAAGCCATCGTTCTCACAGGAGCGGCTAAAGCCATCAGATTGGGATCGCTAATTAACATACCAAAATCACGTGCAGCCCCCCGTGTTGGAATCAGCGTGAATGAATCTTCATTAGCAAGATTAGCGATGTTATCGACGGTGATGGTCATTCCATCAACCACGATTTGCCCTGCCGGTGGTGCAGGGGGATTGCTGGCCCAATTTAAAGTCATTGAGGTACCATCTGACTCGCGAATTAAACGAACTTGGTTTGTTGCCGCATCATTAACCACTAATTGATAATCACTTAACTGTACCTGGGATAAGTCAGTTATATTTACAGATAAAACACCAGTCCCGGTATTACTTGAGGCACTTATCGCTCGCAACAACTGTTGTGCTGGCGTGTTGTAGTCAGTAAAGTAATTTTGACCCAGTTGGTTATTTAAATCCATACCCAATTGATTTTGTGCATTAAATGTCTGCGACAAACCAATAGCCATAAGACCAATCGTTTGACTGGTTTTTGCAATAACATTATTTTCATAATCCATTAAACCACCTATTTTTCCAGTAGTTAATTGACTTGAAATATTCAATTGTCCGGCACCACTACCCAATAAAACTTGCGTGCCTAAAGTATTTAGTGGATCAAATTTTACTGATAAAGTTCTTTGATTAGGGCCAACTACTAACATTTCCCCAGTACAAATCCCCACATTAACAGTACCATTATCTTGCTCAACAACCGTCAGCTCAGTGTATTCAGAAAGCTCTTTTAATAATTGGTCGCGTTGATCAAGTAACTCAGGTGACTGGGGATTACCCATGATTTGCTCATTAAGATTAACAAGATTAGCACCTATTTCATTCATTTTATTGGCCATCGCCGTAATTTGGGCCGTAGAATTTTCCTGAAATTGATCCAGATTTGAT
>NZ_JH413801.1:54752-79030 GCF_000162755.2 Legionella drancourtii LLAP12 | reverse complement strand
TTAGATCCAGATTTGATTGCAAAAAGGTAAAATTGTTCTACTAATAATTGGCTTTGGCTTAAAGCAACGCCACGAGCCGCAGCACTATCAGGGGAATTATTTAACTGATTAAATGCGTCAAAAAATGATTGCAAGGAGCTTGAAATGCTACTGCCACTTTGAGAAATCATTTGATCAATTTGGCTCGCCTGCTGAGAAAATGTCTCGTATTGTGATTTAGTACTCAAGCTACTTCGTACCTGAGCATTAGCAAATTGATCTGAATTACGATAAATGGAGCCAATAGTGACTCCAGTACCAACATAAGCGCCGCCATAACGTTGGTTCATGGACGGTGATAGCAATATGCTTTGTCTTGAATAGCCTTTAGTTGTTGCGTTTGCGATGTTATTTCCTGATACATCTAATGCGTATTGAAACGCATTTAAACCTGAATAAGCGATATTCAATATCGACATAATTGTTCACTCCCTGTCCTATAATGTTCATCATCTATAAGCATAAATTTCTTATGAAATCATAAGCTTAATTTCAGCACAACTAATACTATCACAACTTTTTTATCAAATCTGCTCTGCCTCACTACATCGTTGGATTGCCTGATTTAATTCATCACCACGGTAAATCGATAAAATTTTTGTGCTGTACTCAGGATCAGTAGCATACCCAGCTTTATGCAGTTCATTCACATAAATTTCTGGGTTATTGGTACTGGCCAAAGCACCTTGATAACGTTCATCCCCCTTAATAAGAGAGACATAATCATTAAAACTTTCTTCAACTGAAGCGTATTTCCTAAAAGATGCATTTATTTTAATAGGAGTATCTGCAATATATTCTGTTGTTTTCACATTAACCGAATCATGCTCACTATTAGCGCCAACTTTAATGTTAAATAAATTATTACTGCTGCCGCCCTCTGCATCTTTAGTAACAAATTTACCCCATCCGGTTTCTAATGCAGCTTGCGCCATTAATAGCTTCGGATCTAAACCAATCAGCGATGCCGCCTGTTTTGCCTTTGGCCAAATTGATTTTACAAAATCATCGATTATCGTTGCGGGCTTGTCTTGATTCGCCTCACTGGATTGCTTTAGTACTGTAGTCTGTTGAGCGGACATGGCTGCAGGCCCTTGTATTTCAACCGGTATTGATTTTTGTGGGTCGGAGGCAGATTCTAATTGCTTAGTCAGCATTGTCGCTAAGCCAATTCCTCGGGAGCCGGCAATATTACTTGCATACTGAGCATCCAACATCTCTTGAAATGTTTCACGATCTTTGCCTCGAAATGGACTGGATTCATCAAGAAAGTGCTCTCCCATACGCATACTTTTTAGCATAGACTGCAAAAAGAGCGCTTCAAATTGTTTGGCAACTTCAGGTGCCGTTCCTTTTGCATCTTTTACTGCTTGTGCCTTTAACTCAGTTAAGCCAGCAAAGTCGCTGGTTGCAATGCCTGATACCTTCATACTGAATCCTTTTAATTAACCTAAATTTTAGCTCAAAAAACAACCAAGATTCTTTTTTGAGCTAAATTATTAGCTTATATCACTATTAACGTTGCATTCAATGCACCAGCTTGTTGCAATGCTTCAAGTATTGAAATCACATCCGCAGGGGTTGCCCCTACCGCATTAATGCCTCTTACAATATCCTTGAGAGTAGTTCCTTTCGGCAATACGAATGCATGGTTATTTTTCTGCGCAATATTAACTTGCGATTGCTGCGTTTGTACTGTTCTTCCGCGCGCAAAAGCATTAGGCTGACTAATCACTGGCGTTTCAGTAACGCTCACTACCAAGTTACCATGCGATACTGCAGCAGATTTAACAATAACATTAGATGATATAACTACCGTTCCAGTACGAGCATTAATAATAACTTTCGCCATCGCTTCCGCAGGTTTAAATTCAATATTTTCTAAAACCGAAACAAAATCAACACGTTGTGCCATTTTTATTGGTGAGGTAATAACAACAGAAGTCGCATCTAAAGCTTTTGCCGTTCCAGGGCCAAGCTCCAGGTTAATCGCATCCGACATCCGTTTTGCCGTGGTAAAATCCGGGGTATGCAGGTTATAGACAATATTTTTTGAAAAGTAGAAAGGATTAGGAATATCTGCTTCAATAGTTGCCCCATTAGGAATTCGACCGCCACTTGGGACGTTTACGGTTACACTGGAACCATCACTTCCCGCAGCACTAATACCAGAAACAATAATATTCCCTTGAGATATAGCATATACGCGCCCATCAGCCCCCTTTAATGGGGTCATTAGTAACGTACCACCTAGTAAGCTTTTAGAATCACCAATTGAAGAAATATTAACATCCAGATTTTGCCCTTTTTTCATAAAAGAGGATAAATTAGCGGTAACCATTACAGCCGCCATATTTTTAGAATTTAATTTAGTTCCAGCGCGAATGTTAACGCCAAGTTGGGTCAGCATATTTGCAAAACTGTCTTCAGTATAACGTGTACCGTTTTTATCACCGGTACCGTTTAAACCAACCACCAAACCATAGCCAATTAATTGATTGATACGCACACCTTCTAGAGTGGCCATATCCTTGATTCGTTCAGCATAAACTGAATTAATCATCAGGTTCGTAGCTAACAGCCATGTAATAATCAGCATTCGCCGCATTACAATTCCTTCTTCTTATTGTTATAACACACTAAAATCCGCACTTTGCAACTTATCTACAAAACAACGGGAGAAAATTAAATTCAACCGCCCCCACTCCCATCAATGGCATAGGCGTTTACATAGGCAATAGCTACTACAATTAGGTTGGGAATAAAGGACCCCACATAAATCGAGCTAGCCATCCTTGCGCATTAGTATTATTTACTTGTCCAGTACCACCATAAGAAATTCGCGCATTTGCAACACGGTCTGAGGTAGTTGAGTTATCTGCTTTAATATCCTGCGGACGAACGATACCTGACAAGCGAACATACTCCTCCCCCTGATTTATTTTTACCCACTTCTCTCCCTGGACTACCAAATTACCATTAGATAAAACCTTAGCGACCGTTACCGAGATGCTACCTGCCAATTGGTTATTTTGTACAGCTTGCGCAGAACCATTGAACTGACGTTGGTTATTCAAATTAATGTTCATACTGTACGTATCACCGAAAGTGGCTGAATTAGTCATAACATTGCTGTCATTTTTCATTTGTTGCAAGGTGGCATTTTTTGACGCATTAGTGTTTTCAAGTAAGTAGACGGTGAGAATATCCCCTTCATGTCGCGCGCGCGCCGTTTCAAAAAGAGGTAATGCCGTTTCGGGATGATAAATCGCCCCCGACTCCCTTCTCAACTGCTTTGGATCCGGTGCGGCCGGGTAGGTTGGTGCATAATCAGGATTTTTTCCTTGCACCGGTGGATTTATGGCATCACACCCACCCAAAACAAGCACCGAGAAACCAACCACTAAAAAATTAAATAATCTCATTAATAGGATCTTCTTACACAGTTTGATTTAAATACTGCAACATATTATCAACAGTCTGCATTCCTTTTGCGGTGATTTCATAGCCTCTTTGTGCTTGGATCATATTTACTAATTCCTCAACTACATTCACATTAGATGCTTCTAAATTGTTTTGTAACAAAGTCCCTAATCCATTAGAGCCTGGATTATTAAGTGTTGGATTACCACTGGACTGAGTTTCAGTGTATAAGTTTTGTCCTATTGGCTGTAGCCCTGCGGGATTCATGAAATTGGTTAATTGAATTGTTCCCAGATTAGTTGGTGTAGTACTTCCGGCGACAGTAGCACTTACCACACCATCCTGACTAATTGTAATGCCCAATGTCTGGGCTGGAAGCGTAATAGCTGGTTGCAATAAATAACCGTGGCTGTCAACAACCTGACCTGTGCTATCGATGCTAAAGGCACCATTACGGGTATAAGCTTGGGTGCCATCCGGCATTAAAATAGTAAAGAATCCCTGGCCTTGAATGGCAACATCATAGGCATTATTCGTGTGCTGAATACTTCCTTGCTCAAATAGTTTTTGTGTAGAAACCAGGTGCACCCCCGTTCCTGTATTTATTCCTGTTGGAATAATAGAATTCTCAGAAGATTGCGCTCCAGCCTGGCTTGTATTTTGATAAAGTAAATCTTCAAATTGCGCTCTATCCTTTTTATAGCCAGTTGTATTCACGTTAGCAAGGTTGTTTGCGATTGTAGCAATAGTTTTTTCTTGAGCTTCTAAGCCCGATTTGCTCACCCATAATGCTGGTTGCATGAAAATCTCCTACCATTATTCTTATTTTTATAAATCTCAAACGTATTTTCTGAGATGTCCTAAAAAATTTTAGTTAATCGTGCAATATTTGTGCCAATTTTTGTGAATTATCACTTACCGTAGACATCAAGTTCATATGCGTTTCGAAGTCTCGTCCAGCCGTAATCATTGCAACCATTTGCTCCACAGGCTGCACATTAGATCCCTCGAGTGCACCACTTATTAAACGGATATTACTGTCAAAAGGCGCTACACCACCGGTTTTTAATTGAAATAAACCATCAGCATTCTTAACTATATTGTCTTTAGGTAAGCTAACCATTTTAACCCGATCGACAACAGCAGGACTTTGAGCGGTATCACCAAGCGGAACAATCGAAATTGTTCCATCAGTTCCAATATCTATAGACTGAGCAGGCGGAATGGAAATAGGGCCACCATTACCTATAACGGCTTTACCGGAAGCTGTAACTAACTGACCATTAGCATCCACATGGAGGCTACCTGTTTTGGTATAAGCCTCTTTTCCTGTACTGTCACGCACTGCAAGCCATCCATTGCCATTAATGGCAATATCCAGATTGCGCCCTGTTGTAATAAGATCGCCGCCCGACAAATCAAAACTATTAGTATTTTGGACAACAAATGAGTTACCAGAACTGTTGGATCCTGCCGCTTGTGCATACATGGTTTGCGCTTGATATAAATCGGTTCTAAACCCAGGGGTAGCTGCATTCGCCAAATTATTGGCAATAATTTCCTGACGACTAAAATTCGCACGTCCACCACCAGCCGCATTATAGAGAATAGGATCCATCAGTTAATCTCCTAGCGTATATTAATAATAGTTTGTGTGATGGTATCACCCGCACGAATTGTCTGTGCGTTAGCTTGGAAGTCACGTTGGGCACCAATCAAATCAACTAATTCACTCGTGATATCTACATTAGACTCCTCCAAGCGGCCGGAAAGAAGAGTACCAAAACTACCAGTCCCTCCTGTACCGATTAATGCTTGACCGGAGGTAGCCGTTGCTGTCCAGCAGACATTACCAATATTTTGTAAACCATTAAGATCTGCAAAATTTGCCAATTGAATTTGGCCCATGGCTAAGGTCTGGCCATTAGAATAACTACCAGAGATAACCCCAGCGGCATCAACCTGTAATCCAGCTAAACTCCCTGTAGTGTAACCGCTGGCATTAGCTGATTGCACAGCAAATGGACTACCAAATTGCGTGCAACTTGATAAATCAATACTTAAACTTAAAGGATTGGCACCATTAGTTAAGGTATAGGATAAAGGAATCAAATTAGTAGGGATTGCCGTACCTGTAGTATCTTGAACCGAAGTAAACGTACCATCTGAATTAAAATTTGCTGCAAATAGGTTACTGGAGTTACCTGGCGTGACGATTGAAGGCACATCTTGGTTATCAATTTGGAATGCAACATACCATTGATTTGTTTGTCCTACTGGCGATGCAGCGTCAGGCTGGCCTGCTGTAGCGGTTGAATCAGCCATGATGAAATACATACTCAGAACATGTGAGTTCCCCAGACTGTCATAGATAGTCATTGAAGTCGTATTATTATAAGTATCCGTCACCGGTGCAGCACCGCCAGACCAGTCAGCTGCCGGTGGTTTACTTTGCGAATTTAAATTAAGCCCAGTGCTTACAAGCGTGGTTGCTTTTGGGCTTAGATTAGCCATGTTTACCTGTATATTTCCTGAAGCGCCGGTAATATTTCCTGCAGCATCGGCTAGATAACCAGTAAGGAATTGACCACTTGAATTGGTAATATAATTATCATTATTTAAAGTAAATTGCCCTGCGCGTGAATAAGAGGTTGCACCCTGATTATTTAAAATAAAAAAGCCATTACCACTAATAGCTAAATCTAAGGTGTTATTGGTACTTGTCATAGTACCCGAAGCAAAAGATTGCTGTATGGAGGTCAGCATCACACCGCCACCTGGTGTGGTACCACTGGAACCATAACCACCAAAAGAATAAATATCGCCGAAATTAGCACGAGATCCTTTAAATCCTACCGTTGATGAGTTCGCAATATTATTACCAATAACATCCAAGTTATTTGATGCAGCTTGCAATCCACTTATGCCAGTATCAAAAATCATTTTTGCCTCCTGCTTATACCGTTATTTGTTTGACTTGATCTAATGAAACCGCACCAACTCCTGCCACATTAAGCTTTAAACCTTCACCACTTTGGCTGAGACTTACACTATCAACATTTGCAGAAGTCATGGTATTGAATGCAACTTCTTTTCCCATATAAGTACCATGTACAGCCACCTTGTACTTACCTTCTCCTAAACGTTTACCATCCTGGCCGGTACCATCCCAAGCAAATTGGAAAAACCCAGATTCTTGTTGTCCTAAAGGCATTGTTTTTATGAGTTCTCCTGTCTCACCATAGATATATGCATTTATATTGCTGGCACCTGGAGGAATATCAATTGCCGTTTTTACATCACCTTCTTTATCCAATTTAAGGTGGTCACTGCTCACTAAAACTTTTCGCCCAACCAATGCTGAAGCTTGTAAGGCTTGATTTGATTGCAAAGAATTTGCCATTTGTTGCATGGATTCTTGCATTTTAGAAACGCCATCATTCGTGCTAAATTGAGCCAATTGTGACAAAAATTCACCATTTACTTGCGGCTGCATAGGGTCTTGATTTTGAATTTGCGCAACCATTAAACGCAAAAAATCCTGTTGCCCTAGATTTTTCGCACCTAGCGGAGCAACTTGGTTTGTGGTTGCATTAGAGGCTCCATTAGCTCCAGTTACTGAATTCGACATTCCTTTCCCCTTATTCACCTAATTGTAAAGTGCGTTGTATTAATTGTTTGGCGTTATTAACTAATTCAATATTCATTTGATAAGATCTTGATGCAGAAATGACGTTTGCCATTTCATCCACATAATTCACATTCGGCGTATAAATAAAGCCTTTCGCATCCGCTTGAGGATTATTCGGCTGATAATGCTTTATAGGATCAGCAGTACTTACATAGGTTCCCTTCAACTGTACTCCTGCGTTTATCTGATCCCCCATCCATTGGGTCGCATTCTCTTGCACTGTTTTAAATATGGGATATTTCACTCGGTACACATCATCAACATTTCCCGACTCCACATTGGCATTACTCATATTAGAAGCACTTGTGGTCAAGCGTGCTGTTTCCGCTGTCAATGCTGAGCCAGCGATATCAAAAACCGAACCTAATGACATAATTACTCCCCTTTTAATGCAAGCATCATCGTTTTAATTTTATTATTGAGGAAATTTAAACTTGCTTGATAATTCAGGGAGTTACGGGCAAATTCCATTGTTTCCAAATCCTTATCCACCGTGTTTCCATCTAAAGACATTTGCGCTGTAACGCGATATTTTAAATTAGCGTTAAAATCGCCAGTAGAACTGATGTGATTAGGAGAGGTCGTCTCTAGCTGTTGCGAACTACCTGCCATTTGCGCTGCTAGCAAATCATTAAAATCAACATCTTGAGCTTTATACCTTGGTGTATTTGCGTTCGCTATGTTATTAGCTAACTGTGATGATCTTTGATCTCGTCCTATCAAAGCTTTGGCATGGATACCAAAATAAGAATCAAGATTTAGCGCCATACATACTCCCTTGTAATTTTGCATCCTAGGAATGCAAACATTGTGCCAATTCCAAATAAATGAGAAAATAAAACATTACCATCAATCTTAGTCCTATGGATTAAGGGTAATTTTCTGCAATAACCAATCTAATATAAATTTGAGTATTCACGATGTCAAATAATTATGAGCTACCTAACAATGCTATTGAACAAGTCAAAGCATACCTTCTTCAATTACAAAACACAATTTGTACCTCTCTTGAGGATTTAGATGGTAACGCTCAATTTGTTGAAGATGCGTGGCAACGCCCTGCTGGTGGCGGTGGAATCACTCGCGTTTTAACTCATGGCCAGGTATTCGCCAAAGCTGGGGTTAATTTTTCACACGTATCCGGAGAGCAACTCCCTGCTTCAGCCAGCGCACACCGGCCTGAATTAGCGGGTAGAAAATTTAGTGCTCTAGGAGTATCACTAGTGATTCACCCAGATAATCCTTATGTCCCAACCTCACATGCTAACGTTCGTTTTTTCATTGCTGAAAAAGAAGGAGCCGCTCCTGTCTGGTGGTTTGGTGGTGGTTTTGATTTAACGCCTTATTATGGTTTTGCAGAAGATTGCAAACACTGGCATCAAACAGCTTTAAATGCCTGCCAACCTTTTGGCCAGTCCATTTACCCTAAATTTAAAAAATGGTGCGATGATTATTTTTTTATTAAACACCGCAATGAAGCTCGTGGGATTGGAGGATTATTTTTTGATGATTACAATGAAATCAGCTTCGAACATAGTTTTGCTTTGATGCAAAGCATTGGGGATCATTATATTAAAGCTTATGCCCCTATTGTTTCTCGCCGCAAAGAACACCCTTTTAGTATCCAGGAAAAAGCCTTTCAAAATTATCGACGTGGACGTTATGTAGAGTTTAATTTGGTATATGACCGCGGTACTTTATTTGGTTTACAATCTGGGGGGAGAACAGAATCCATATTGATGTCATTACCCCCCGATGTTTCTTGGGCTTACAATTGGCAACCAGAGGATGATAGTGCCGAAGCAAAACTGTATACAGATTTTCTTCCTGCTAAAGATTGGATACCACTCGAAGCTTGAGAAAATTTAGAAACTAACTTTAAGCGACACGTTTCAAATAAATCCATGCCAACAATGCAGCAATAATATTTAATAAACTCACCATCAAAAATACCTGTGGGATCGTTGCATGATAATGTAAAGAGACGATAACAAAGACCGTTCCCAAAACCATAAACAATGAATTATAAATATTGTTGGTTGCTATTATCCGCGCCCGTACTGCCACAGGACTAGCTACCTCTAAATAAGTATATAAAGGCACCACAAACAAACCAGAACAAAAAGCCAACATCAATAAATCAAAAGCGATACGCCAATGAAAAAAATGAGTAAAGAAAGTATGGATTGTCAATAAAGAATCTTGGGCTGCACTCGTTGGTGATGCCCAATACAGATCAAAAGAAAAGCAAGTAAAACCCAGCATGGCAAAAGGGACTATAGAAAGATTAATTTGGCCATTTAAAAAGACATTAACCATCACCGAGCCTAAAGCGATGCCGATAGAAAATAAAGCCAAAAATAAAGCAAAAACAGAGGTATCGGCTCCCAAAACATAATGGGTATAATCTGGTAATTTCGTTGTAAAAACAACACCGGTTAGCCAAAACCAAGAGATAATTAAAATAGACAATAAAATTCCAGTGTGCTCTGTGGCGTATTTTAACAAATCAATAGTAGCTCTCCAAAACTGCCAATCTATTTTTAAATGAGGTAAAGATGAAGGAGCACTTGGAATAAATAAACTAGTAAATAAACCTAACAATGCAACCAATATAACCATAAAAATAGCTAGATAAGGCGTAGATTCATTGACATTGGTAGCTAATGTACCCAAAGTGACCCCTAATAGAATAGCAATAAACGTACTGGCATCAACTAATCCCGTTGCCCCTAGCAAACTTTTCTTTTCCAGATGATCAGGCAAAATGGCATATTTTATTGGTCCAAAAAAGCTTGAGTGTATTCCCATTCCCGTCAAAGTAGACATCATCCAAAAAATACTTCCATAATAAAGTGCGCAGCTGCCAATGATCATCAAAAACACTTCAGCCACTTTAATAATACGAATCAATATTGTTTTATCATATTTATCAGCTAATTGACCGGCAATGGCAGAAAGAAGGAAGAAAGGCAAGATGAATAAAATACTGGCCAAGGCTTGATAATATTCTGATTGAGCCTGCGCATGGGTCAAGCGGTAACTAATCATCGTCAACATTGTTAATTTGAATGCGTTGTCATTAAATGCGCCAAAAAATTGGGTCAGAAAAAAAGGTAAAAATTTTCGTCTTTGTAAAAGACTAATAATGCTCGTTTCCATAAAGCCACTCCAAAGTACAGGCAGACAAAAGTGATTAAAAAATAGTTAAAGGTGATAGTAAATGATTTATGTGGTCGAAGCAAAAACTATGATGTAAATTTTTGCCATAAAAATAATGTACTTATTCATCGAGGTATTGCGACAATGAAACAAGCAATAAGTACTGATTATCAAAAAATTATTGCCTCTGGTTAACATCAGTTCGGGATAAGAAATCAGGACGGAGCTATCCTCCTCGATATAAGCTAAATGTTCACTCGATCTCTTACCACGAACCGCCAAGCTATTCGTTATATAATGAACTACAAAAAAGGTGATTTATTCAACGCGTGAAAATTGAATATCTACCTCGGCACTCATGCCTGGCCCCACGGCTAAGGTACCTTTGGCATCCCCTGAATTCTCAGAAAAATTACCTGCAATATTGCCATATTCCGTATTAATTGTCGTCGAACCATTAACACAAATTCCGGTCACTTGTTTTTTTGAATGGCTCGGACATAAAAAACTCCCAGACTCCTTATCGGCACGTACATCAGCAGTAAAATGCCCTGTACTGTCTAAGTCGCTAATTGTCCCTGTCCCATGATAAATACACTCTCCTAAAAACCAATTAGTTGCCGTACCTGTACCAATCCAGCGGCCAGAAAGGTATGTACATCCCGTATCAGTATTCGTGCGAAAAATAAAATCTGCCTGAGCTAGGTTTGCAAAAGTCAGTGATAATAAAACAAACCCTTTGATTAAATTTCGTTTCATTTCGATCCTTGAATAGCAATTATGAAGTCACCAACATAACATGCTTTTCAATCGAGATAAATCCGAAAGTATAAATCTAATTCACTGAATTTTAAGGTAATATGAAGAAATACGAGAGATCAATAGATTTTTATTTTTCGCGTTAAAATTTGCCAAAACATAACAAAATCGCTCATTAAGCTGTACAAAGGATAACGAAAAGTAGCTGGTTTATTTTTTTCATAAACATAATGGCCAATCCATGCAAAACCATAACCGGCTATGGGCATCATCACCAACCAAAATAAACTTCCTGTGAAAATAAATAGAAGAAAAAATAAACATACTAAAGCAGTTCCCAGGAAATGCAAACGTTTGCACCTCATTGTTTGATGTTGACTCAGATAAAATGGATAAAAATCCTCAAAGCATTTAAAACCCGTGGATCCTTCATCGTTTTTCATGGTAAATCACCAATAATTTAGCTTCTTAGTAATTTAATTATAGCTCTATAATCCAGCCCACAATAACATTGCCATCTATAGCTAATTGGGCTGACAAGTAGATCATCCTTTTTTCTTTCATCTATATATACCTTAATTGCGTTTAGCGCCTGGAAAAATTGCTGCGACACTAAGAAACAAAACCCCACCGAGGTGTAATTAAATCCAATCATTGATTTATTTGGATGTGTTTTATACGCTACGGACATAAACACATCTTACAGAAAAAATCATGCGCCTCAGTACAAATAAGAAAATCCTACTGCAAGTTACTAATGAGGATATAGGGAGCGATGGTTCTTATAGTATCCCTGACGGTGTAACCTCGATTGGTGATGGGGCATTTTTTGGCTGTACTGGCTTACAGAGCATCACCCTTCCTAACAGTGTAACCTCAATTAGTCCTTGGGCATTTGTCTCCTGCCACAACTTGCAAACCATATTCATTAATAGTTGGGAAGAGAATCAACGAGCAAGGATAATTGAATTATTACCCGAGTCCTTAAAAGATAAAGTGGTATCAAAAGAGGTGATGGAGAAAACAGTTGAAATAAAAAATAAACAGCTACACCGAGTTGCATCAACTCCACAAACGCCCCTCTTCTACCGTTTCTTTACTACATATGACGTAAGTCCCAAACTACCTCATGAAGTTGTCGGTTATATCAACCTCTATCTCGACGAAAAACTGAACCCTTATTCACAAGAAGCAACAGAAAATGGAGGGTTGCTAGCCATACATCGAAGCTAAATCCTCTACATTTACTTGCAACAAATTTCTGATACAATGTGCATCATCTTTACACTAATAGATTCTATCCCGCCTTATGACTATTTTAGTTAGCTTCCCTGCTCTTGATGCACTTTACTCTAGTTCCAAGTCTTCTATTAGAAGCCCTGATGCAATTCTTGCTCATTTAAAGAAAACACTTTACTGGCCCGCCTCCTTTAAAACCGAACTGCTTTTACATACCAAAGATGCAAATAGTCTTACCGCAAATTCACAATTTGTTTTTGAGCTTGAAATGGTGGCTGGGGAAGAAAACCGAATCCTCACACCATCAACAAATAAAACTATTCGCTGGAACTATAATTCTATAGCCAAAGTCCACTCACTAAAACATAGAGACAGCGTGTACGATCTCGCCCAAACCTGGGTACAGTTAAAAGAATTTGAGCGCCTCGAAAAGAATTTAGCCCCCTATATTGAAATCGCACTAAAAACTACAGATAAGGAAGGATTAGCCTGGAAGATTGGCTATCTCTCCTTAGAACTAAAAAAACTAGAAGGACAAGTTCCCTATACGGAACTAAAAAGGATCTTAAAAATCACAATTGATCTTTTGGAAGAACCCACAGCAGAACACCTTGAAACCTATAAGGCGCTGACCACTGAGCTGCAAAAAAGGAATCCTCTTTTTGCCCCCTTAGGTTTGGCAATGCTTGCCTTAGGTGGCGCAATTATAGCCCTAGGCCTTATTTTAACGCCCTTCATGCCAGGGGCAATCTTGGCTGTGCCTGCAGGAGCAGCATTAGCCTTGGCAGGGCTAGGCATTGTTGCAGAGGAAAGTAGCAAAAATCATCTTTCTAAGACCCTGCAAGGACTTAAAAAGAAAATGCCTGAGCTATCCAAGCTAAAAGAAAAGATTCATCAAGATAAAGCAGAGCAACAAAAGTTTGTAGAAGCGTTAAGCGCAACCGACAGTGAGGGAAACTCACTGAATATACTAACGTTCTCCAGCGATGGTCGTCCCAAAATAGTTCCCAAATCTAGCCGGATGCCTGGCGTTGATGCCGCGCAGGATGATCAAGATTTTCATTCGCCGAGGCAAAAACCATAATTATTCTCCAGCCTCAAACCAGGACTCTTCGCTGATTATAAGGCTTAATTCAGCAGGATCCAGCAATTTTGCAAGATTGCCGGATCTCGTGACATAGTGCTTGCTCGCTACACACTTACATCCACATCATCCCACTTAATACGTGCATCCATAATCCATTCCAGTGCAATTCGTCGTTGAATAATTGCCCCTAAAGCAATATGCACCACAGGCTCATTTGCTTTGGCCGCATCATTTAGCCACCAATGAACACGATAATAGAGATCTTGCATCTGATATAACTCACGATAAGAACGTAATGTCATATTATTTATATATTTTTGTCCATCTTCATTAAGGTGCAAACTCGGGCTTAGATCGGCTAATTCATCCCCAACTTCTTCAGTAAAAGGTAACTCATTGATAAGATTTGTCGCCCATGCAATCGCCCATAAGGATTCTAAAGACCAATATAAATAGAAATGCTCTTCGTCATTCAATGGCTCCTCAGAATCTAAAATTCCTTGCTCATATGTCGGCACTGCCTCTGCATCAGAAACATATTCATCAATCCAGTTCGCAATAATAAATTTAGGCGCGCCTAAATGCAGTTGATACATTGCATTGAGTACCAAAGCCCTTTGAATCACCTCATTAATGGATTTAGGAGTTTTTTGTTCTAGGGTAGGCAACCAAGAAATCACTTTGCCACCGTGTTCAAGGATAGTTTTCTCAGAGTATGCCTTTATATCTTGCGGATTAATATCCTGGTTAAGAGTCACTTTAGTATCCATTATTATATTCCTGTCTTGCTTTTAGGCTGCAAACGAATTCCCGATGCTTCGATGCGAATATCACCTTGTTTATAAAGCTGGCCAATTGCACTTTTAAAACTTTTTTTGCTCTCACCAAATGCGCGTTGAATCTCTAACGGTGAACTTTTATCATGCAAAGCCAAGAAACCACCTGCTTGTTGTAATGCAGCCAAGATGCGTTGTGCCAATTCACTAATGCTGTCTTGCCCTACTTTTCTTAAGACCACATCGATCTTGCCATCATCGCGTATCGTTTTGATGTAACCTTTCATCTTTTTTCCATAAATCAAAGTCTGAAAGATTTCTGCAGTATGAATTAAACCCCAATGGCTATTATTAATAATTACCTTTTTTCCAAGTGGCGTACTCTCAGCAATTAATAGATTTACTTCATCACCGGCCTTAAAGTTTATTGGTGTTTTATCCAGGAAATAATCAACTTTAGAGCTGGCAATAATACGTCCTTTATTATCTTGTTTCAGATAAACAATATAGGATTTATCTTTTTCCATGGGACGCTGCTGTTCTGGCTTGGGTACCAATAAATCTTTATCTAAACCCCAATCAAGGAATGCACCTACAGCATTAACATCAACCACCTTCAAAAAGGCACAAGCCCCTAATCGGGCATGCGGGCGTACTGTCGTAGCAATAATCTTATCTTCAGAATCGAAGTAGACAAAGACATCCAATTGATCACCGACCAGAGCACCTTTGGGTACGACTTTATTAGGCAACAAAATTTCCCCCATCTCATCACCCTGCAGATAAACACCGAAGGGGGCCTCTCTGATCATCTTTAATTTGTTAAACTGCCCTATTCTAATCATCTATAAACTCACATTTTTTATCATGGCTAAGCTTAGCATAGAAACAATCGAGTGTTTATTCCTTATGTAGATTGAACTAAAATTATATTAGTAACATGTGAAAAAAAACAGAGCACTTCAATTGTATTTATTTTGGTTAATTTATTAAATTAACTACGGTATTAATACCTATAGAGGCAAATGCAAATGGCCAATCTTGATCGTTTTATCAATGCTCAAAAAGAGCATGGAACCTATAATCAGGCATATAAAGAACTCCAAAATGGTGCGAAAACCAGTCATTGGATATGGTATATTTTCCCACAACTAAAAGAGTTAGGTTTTAGCTCTACCGCAAAATATTATGGAATTGTTGATTTCAAAGAAGCCTGTGATTATTTGCAAAATGCTCAGCTTTTTGAAAATTATCAAAAAATCACCTCACTTGTATTGAAACAACTGCAAAACAAGATCCCCATTAAAATCTTAATGGGTGGCAATATTGACGCTCAAAAACTGCTATCTAGTTTAACCCTATTCCGAGCAACAGCCTCATTTCTTGCGAAACAAGACAATAAAACTCATGATCATGCCGGGCTAGTCAGCTGTTGTGATCAGATTTTTGAGCACCTAAAAAACCAGGGCTACGTTCCTTGCCAAAAGACCCTGCAGTTAATTGAATCAGCCTTAGCAAACGAGAACCAACAACAGGCTAAGCAGCCAATAACACCTATCGCCGTTAAGAAAAAGGCCTCAGAGCAATCTAAAACTCAAGAAAGTCCTGCTGCAAAACCTAAAGAACAGAACGAGGCAAAATCTCCAAAAGCAACTACCTCGCCCCCCTTGCATGACTATTCAAAGTTAAGTGCTGCTCTGGGCACCTATATCAAAGAAAGAAAAAATGAGTGGAGTTTTCATTATAACTTTTTAGGTCTTGTCTCAGTTATTTATTGCATCCAAGATGCCATTATGGGAACCGATCATTTTAATAGTAAAAATAGAGAAATAAAAATCCGTGCTGCCAGAAATTTAAAACAAGTAATTGATAGCAACGATGTCGAAGGCATCCTGTTTACCAGCTCTGAAAAAAATGCGTTGGCGGATGGTCGCTTGGGAAAAATCGTAACCACCTATGGAAAATTAGACGGCATTATGAAAAATATAGCGAAAGAACAGACGCTGACGGCCCCCAAACCAGGAGCTCTATAGTTCCTGTGGCCCAACTCAAAATCATTCTTTTTTATCTTCCGCCCCAATAAATAGCAAATTCTGTACTATTATTATACATAATTTTACTGGTTTTTATCAAAGTACCGTACATAGTCATATTAAAACGTTTTCTTGCTGTTATTTTTTGTCACGTTAAGGACATTTTATGCAAGATCTTGAACATCAATATCATGTCCATAAATTTGGCGGGGCAAGCGTTGCGAATATGGAACGTTTTATTGAATTAAAATCGTTATTAACCGGTAAGAATGAAATAATCGTCGTCTCAGCGACTCAAGATACAACCTCTACTCTGCAAACAATGATTGATGCAGCTAAATCAAAATCGCCCTACCTTCCTATTCTAGAAACACTTGAACAGTTTCATTTAAATAGTGTAATGACTTTAAAATTAGCAGCACGTGATCTTATTGAATCCATTCAACAAGATTTTCGCGACATAAAAGACATTTTGCATGCAGTAAAATTGACTAAATCTTATTCCAAAGAAATCCAAGACGTTATTTTGGGCTATGGTGAATTATGGTCAACCAAAATATTGGCTCGTTACCTTGCCAAATTTAATCATGTTTTGTATGTAGATGCCTCAACCATTTTATTTATATTCGAAAAAAATGGCATCATATGCATTGACTGGCAAAAAACCCAGAGAGCTCTGAATGCGTTTCTTCACGATAAAGTCTTCGACCAAATAATCATTACTGGTTTTATCGCGTCAACATTGGACGGTAAACGCACAATATTAGGCCGTAATGGCGGTGATTTTTCCGCAGCTATTTTTGCTAAACTATTGCGAGCAAAAAGCTTAACCATCTGGACTGACGTTGATGGCGTATACACTGCCGATCCGAATAAAGTGCGTTCTGCCTTTGTGATTGAAGAACTATCCTATCAGGAAGCATCCGAGTTAGCCTATTTTGGTGCCAAAGTATTGCACCCAATGACCATTGCCCCCGCTTTTGAATTGAAAATCCCCATTATTATAAAAAATAGTTTTAATCCACAAGCAAAAGGAACGTATATTACTGGAACCTCAATAAAGTCCATTAAAGGTCTAACATCCATTGATAATGTGGCACTTATTAACATAGAAGGCGCAGGAATACTTGGTGTTTCAGGCGTTGCTTCGCGTGTTTTTCAGACTCTGCATCAGAAAAATATCTCGGTTATTTTAATTGCCCAGGCAAGTTCCGAATATTCGATTTGTTTTGCTATTGCTAATGAACAAGCAGACAACGCCATGAATGCCTTAGAAGAACACTTTCAATTTGAACTGGAGCATCAGCAATTTCAACGAATTACGATGGATAAATCATGCGGCATTTTATCGGCAGTTGGCGATGGTATGATTGGCGCTATTGGCGGCTCAGCTAAATTATTTAGCTCGCTGGCGAAGGCAAATATCAATATTCGCGCGGTTTCCCAAGGCTCTTCCGAGCGGAATATTTCCGTGGTAATCAATAGTAGTGATATGAACAAAGCTCTGCAAGCAGCACATGCCGAATTTTATCTGTCTCGAGAAACAATTTCGATTGGCTTAATTGGCCCGGGACATGTTGGCAGCTGCTTACTAAGCCAAATTCACGATGCACTGGAGCGCTTAAAAATAAGCTCACAGGCCAACCTTTTAGTGCGCGGAATTATGAACAGTAGAACGATGTTGCTTTCTCACTGCTCAATTAATTTATCCACTTGGCGCGAACAGCTGAGCCAGTGCGAGGTGAAAGCAAATCTACAAGGATTTATAAAGCATATATTAGTTGATGATATCCCCCATGCGGTACTCATTGATTGTACTGCAAATCAAGAAATTTCTAAGGAATATGGGCATTTTCTTAAGCAAGGAATCCATGTAATAACCCCGAATAAGCATGCTAATGCCGGGAATATGGATTACTACAAAGAACTTAAAGCCTTAACGCAAAATAAAAGGATTCATTATCTTTATGAGGCAACGGTCTGCGCCGGACTCCCAGTGATTAATACACTTCAGGATCTGATTAAAACAGGGGATCAGGTAGAACGCATTGAAGGAGTAGTCTCTGGAACATTAAGCTATATTTTTAATGAACTGACCAAAAACATAAAATTTTCCAACATCGTCATTGAAGCCAAGCAACGTGGCTATACCGAACCGGATCCACGAGAAGATTTATCAGGAATGGATGTAACACGAAAATTTGTGTGTTTAGCCCGAGAGATTGGTTTTGAGGTCAATCAAAGTGATGTCAAAGTTTATAATTTAGTTCCAGAAGAATTAAAATCCTGTAGTGTAGATGAGTTTCTCGAAAGACTTCCTGCCTATGATCAACAAATAGAACGACTCATGAGCAAAGCAATTGCTGCGAATAAAAAAATAGGTTATGTAGGGACAATTAACGACACCGGGAAGGTGCGTGTTGCCATTGAGTCATTCTCCCAAGAGCATCCTTTTTCAAGGTTGCATGGCTCCGACAATATGCTGGTGTTTTATACCAAAAGATATCACGACCAGCCACTGGTAATACAAGGCCCCGGTGCCGGAACCGAAGTAACCGCAGCAGGAATATTTGCAGATTTACTGCGTTTAGTATCCTTTTTATCATAAGGAGCAAGATTTGATTTCAATAAAACCCAATATTCATTCGGTAACTGCCTTTGCACCGGCTACCTGTGCGAATGTCGCAGTAGGATTTGATATCTTAGGATTTGCATTTGAAGAAATTGGGGATTATGTCAAATTAACGCGTCGTCATGATAATCAAATTGTCATCAAATCAATTAAATCAGTTAATGCAAATGAAAAATTACCCTTTGATATGGGTAAAAACACAGCATCTGCTGTAATACAAAAAGTATGTCAGGAGTTAAAATTAGAAACAGGCTTTTCAATAGAAATTCGCAAAGAAATTCCATTAAGCTCAGGAATGGGTGGCTCAGCAGCCTCTGCGGTTGCTGCATTAGTAGCCTTTAATGCCTTTATTGATTCAGCATTATCCCCTTATGAGTTAATTCGCTACGCCCTTTGGGGAGAGCAAATCGCCAGCGGTCAGCAACATGCAGATAATATCGTTCCGTGTATCTTTGGTGGGCTTACACTCACCCATTCATTAAATCCAATTGCAGTAATTCAATTACCAATCCCGGAACTCTATTGTGTGCTTATCCATCCCCATCTGTATGTATCTACGAAACAAGCCCGGGCTATTCTTAACAAATCGATACTGTTAACAGACTATACAAAACAATCGGCCAACTTAGCAGCATTTATTGTCTCCTTATATAAACATGATCTCTCTCTATTGCAAAAATCACTGACGGATATTTTAATTGAACCGCAACGCGCGCGATTCGTACCAGGTTTTTATGACATCAAGGCTGCAGCATTAGCAGCAGGTGCATTAGGCGTCTCGTTTTCAGGTTCAGGACCAAGCATGTTTGCCTTTGCAAAACATAAAAGTGAAGCTGAAACGATTATGAATGCGATGCAAGAACAATTAAATAAACAAAAGGTTAATTCAGACTGTTGGATTTCGCCGATCAGCCGCTACCCTGCCCACGTAAAACAAATACATTAAGAAGACTTATGAACTTTATTAGTACGCGCGATAAAAACTTACGCAAAACCTTAGCAGAAGCCATACATTGTGGCTTGGCTGATGATGGCGGTTTATTTATGCCAGAGCAAATACCCCAAATTGATTTAAACTATTTTACGGGGGAGTTGACCTATCCTTTATTTGCAGAACGCGTAGTGCATGCATTTTTTAAAGGAGATATACTCGAGCATAGTTTATCAGAAATATGCCAAGCTGCCTTTTCATTCGCCGTTCCGCTCAGTCCATTAAATCAAAATACCTACCTACTTGAACTATTCCATGGACCTACTTTATCGTTCAAAGATTTTGGAGCTCGTTTTTTAGCAGAATGCCTTAATAAAATTTTTGACCGGCGCAAAACAACGATTATGGTTGCCACCTCAGGTGATACAGGTTCTGCAGTAGCCAGTGCCTTTTATCGTAAACAAAATATTGAGGTGATTATTTTATATCCCAAAGGGCTGATTTCAAAAAGGCAAGAACAACAAATAACCTGCTGGGATCAAAATATTCGTGCATTAGCCGTAAAAGGAACCTTTGATGATTGTCAGGGGTTGGTAAAGTCCGCTTTTAATAATCCCTATTGGCAAAAACATTTTTTGTTGAGCAGCGCCAACAGCATTAACATTGGACGTTTAATCCCACAAATCACTTATTACGCCTACAGCAGTATGCAATTTTACCAACAACATCAGCAAACAGCCGGATATATAGTTCCGACAGGTAATCTTGGCAATGCAACGGCAGGGTATTTGGCAAAACTCATGGGCTTTCCAATAAGGGAAATCATCCTTGCCACCAATGCTAACAGGGTAATCCCTGATTATTTACAGTCTGGTATCTATAATCCCCGCCCCAGTGTTACCACTCTAGCCAATGCCATGGACGTCGGCAATCCAAGCAATTTTGAGCGTCTTCAGTATTTATTTACTACCTTTGCTTCATTTAAAAATCAGGTTAAAGCCTTTAGCGTAAATGATGAAGAAATCAGAAAAACCATTAAAACAGTTTATGAACACGATAAAAAAATCATTTGCCCTCATACGGCTACAGCCTGTTTTGTAAGACAAAAGCTGTCCTCAGAACCCTGGATAATCGTAGCTACTGCTGATCCTTGTAAATTTAATACCATTATTGAACCTTTAATTGGTACCTCAGTTCCAATACCCCAACAATTGCAATTATTGCTTGAAAAACCAACGCATATTCTGGAAGTTGCAAATAATCTTAATGAAATTCAAGAAATTATATTATCATCATAGTCATAGAAGCATTTGCCAATTCATTTTTGGCACTGCCAAACGCTATAGAAAGCTTAAACAAAACAGGCATCAATTATCAAAATGATTTCTAAAAATACATCTCTACACGTTAAATCAATTTTGGGTGGCTCCATTGGTAATTTAGTTGAGTGGTATGATTGGTATGTCTACTCTTCATTTTCCTTATATTTTGCCCCTATTTTTTTTCCTAGAGGTAATTTAACCAGCCAACTATTAAATACCTCGGCCATTTTTGCTGTCGGTTTTTTAATGAGACCCATTGGTGGCTGGTTGCTAGGGGCGTATGCTGATAACCGTGGCCGAAAAGCAGCGCTTTTACTATCGGTTTTTATGATGTGTTTTGGTTCGTTGATGATAGCGCTTACCCCTGGCTATGAAACAATTGGTATTTTTTCCCCTCTATTATTAGTCATTGCTCGATTATTACAGGGTTTAAGTATCGGTGGTGAGTACGGAACCAGTGCGACCTACTTAAGTGAAATGGCTCCCGCCTATCAACGTGGTTTTTATTCTAGCCTCCAATGTGTGACCCTTGTTATGGGACAATTACTGGCCTTATCAGTACTCATTTTGTTACAACATTTGTTCTTAGATACTCATCAAATTGAAGTTTGGGGTTGGCGAATTCCATTTTTTATAGGCGCATTATTTGCGTTAGTTGCTTTTCACATGCGCCGTGGAATCCATGAAACAGGTGCATTCTTAAATGAAAAAAAAGACGAGTTGAAAATAAATATTATCAAAGAACTTTTAAAATACCCTCGTCAAATAACTATTGTGGTTGGATTGACAATGGGAAGCATCCTGGCCTTTTATACGTACACAACATATATGCAAAAATTTATGGTCAATACCATTGGCTTGAGTAAAATGGATGCCACTTTAATTTCTGCGCTCACATTGTTTTTCTTTATGGTAGTTCAGCCTATCATGGGTCTAATCTCCGATAAGATAGGACGCCAACCGTTGATAATTACTTTTGGTTTATTGGGAACAATTTTCACGGTGCCAATACTAACGGCTCTAAATGAGACAACTAATGTTTGGATGATTTTTTTACTCATTATGGCAGGACTCCTCATTGTTTCTTGTTTCACTTCCATTGGTGCAGTGGTTAAAGCAGAATTATTTCCAGCTGAAATTCGTGCATTAGGAGTGGGGCTACCTTTTGCAATCACCGTTTCAATATTTGGTGGTTCTACAGAATATGTCGCCTTATGGTTAAAGAGCGTTGGACATGAAACATGGTTTTACTGGTATGTGACAGGATGTATCGCCGTATCCCTGATGATTTCTTTACTGATGCACGAAACTAAAGGTCGCATTAATGAGTCCGATGAAAAAATATCAATAAGTGTGGGCTACTAATCAGGTTAGCCAAAGGAATAGCTCCTCTGGCTTGCAGGAGCAACTTTGATGATTATGACTTTGGGCAACCGGCTTGATGGTATAACACCAGCGCATTATAAATAGCCTGATAATCTGCAAATGAACCTTGATTCGATTTTATATCATCAAAAACCGCATTTGTTCGGTTACAATCACCCATTTGAGAAATATTTGAATGATCTCCATTTGCTTTTTTGTACGCGATAAAACTCGCGTCACAATGCAAATGTGGTCGCTTTGCTGCAGAATTCCCTAAAAAGTCCTGATTATCACAGAACATTTTTTTAAAACTAACTTTCTTAAGCTCCGCGTCACTTGCAAATGAAATCACCGGAAAAAACATAGTTAAACAAACAGCCGAAATTGCGATTTTTTTTATCATACAGCACCAATTAAAGTTTTAAAGAAAAAATATAACACAGACAATTGCCCCATCAAAGTTTTTTTCACAAGTAGTTATCTACATTATATTATTCCCTAGCTGCTTCAAAGATGCTTCGGCAACTTCTTTAATATGCTTCGTTTATGCCTTTTTATTACCCTTTAGAAATTATACTCGCTAAAGCAGAGAACGACCCATCCGAGATGTGTGACACAAATCGTTCCACATTGCAGGTATATCATTAACATCCCTGAAACTTTCAGATTAATAAATACCAAATAGTATGTTTTATTGTACTATTGCACCAGTTAACCTTTACCTATAAATGTGAGTATTATTTATGTCTATTCTAAATATTCGTCTTTCTTTACAAGAGGAAACTATCAAAATCTTTATTGATGAGGTGCATCTTCCTAATGAAAAACCGAAATTTCCAGCTGATTTAAAACAATATTCTTCAGGAAATATTCAAGATTATAGTTACCGATTAAAAGCCTATAGCATTTTACATAACATGATAAACAGCTCGAAGCAATCAGGGTTAGATGCGTCAAGTCAAGCAGAAAAAAGTTCTATGCTATTTTGGGCACAAACTAACGATAGTAAAAAATTGTATCAACAAACATCATCAGTAATTGAATTACCTAAAACACCCCACCTTGCTCTGCTATGGCTCGCTTATATGAGTAGCATATTTAATAATACTCGCTGTCAGACTGAGTTTTTAGACTCGTCAATTGAACGTGCTCCAGGAACAAAAGAGGATGAGTATCCATCTCTATCTCAATCCATTGGTGAGTACTTTTCTCATGACGTTAAGAAGGGGCAACGTCTAAAAACACTGATAAAAAAAATACTAAGCTTGTCCTCTCAGTCTGCTGCCTATGAAGCAACAAGAGACGCCATTGAAATCATGTCTAATAGATATAATGACTCTGGAAAGCCTTTCATTGAAAATTTAAGCACCAAACATCAAGACGAACTATTATTTGACAAAATTGGTACAAAAACATTGGATGTCAACATTTCTTTGGCTCATAGAACAAATGACTTATTAGGTTTTGCGCAAAGGGGACTGCGTAAAGGGCAAAAAATAGAACTAAATTATATTATCAACCACATTAATTGCATGGCAAAAGAACGCATTTACAATAAATGCCTTGGTAAAAAAGCGCACGATGGTGGTAAGTATAACCATTCCTATACTGAATGGGATTTTTTAAGAGCAGCTGATTTTACTTTGCTAAAAGATGGTAGGTTAAGTATTAATTTGAGCACTAATGCTAGGGTCTGTTGACATTTCACATAGGCAACCATAAAAGTGCGCAAACCATGGCCACTACAGACGCGTAATTGCGTTTTAATTTATCAAATCTTGTGGCAAGCCCTCTAAAATGCTTTATTCTAGCGAATAAA
>NZ_JH413801.1:34916-54739 GCF_000162755.2 Legionella drancourtii LLAP12 | reverse complement strand
AAATATTTAAATAATTATTAGGTATCTATTTGGAGAGCTTGGAATCATGCCTCCTGTTTAACCTATTCCCCTGCCTGACGGCATTGGTTTTTGGCATTTTCTGGGCAAGCTTGTGTGCAATTGATAATATTTGTTTTTTGACATTGATAAAGACATCTACTTACCGTTTTCTGTACACATAATTCCTGAGCTTCTTGCTGGGTGGCCTCCGCGGTTTGAGCCAAGAGAAAAAAGAACATCAGCAGCATATTGATTATAAATTTGTCCATATGTTAAATATCCCTATACCAAAGTTATTTTAAATTTAGCACATAAATGATAATGCACTCTTTGAGTCAATTTGAGCCAAAGCCAATTAATAGCCATATCTTCTTCTCCAGCGTGCAGTCGGCAATAATGGAATCATGAATAGGATTACACTGAGTTATGACGGTTCGAGTAGGCGACTTGGTTAAGCGTGCATTTTGCTTACATTGACGGTGCCCCAATTTTATATAAAATAACAATTTGTTTGTTTTTTTTACTTTATGACGTATAATAAGGCTTAATTTTTGGAGATTACCTATGACTGACCACAGAAACACTAATGAAAAATTGATTGGAGCTACACTTATACCCTTATTAGATTCGAAGAGAAAAGTTAGTTTTTTTTCTTCGTACCAATCTGGTAAAGATTTTAGCCTGCGTGCAGCATCTATTATTACAGCGCCGATTCTGCTTTCTCTAGGAACAATGTCTCTATTGGTTAATGCTGGTGGAGAGCTTTTAATCGGGTTTTCAGAATTACTTAAATTTGATTTTTCAGATGCTGGAAAACATTTTTTAGAGAGCGGAAAATGTTTACTGTTCTCACCCTTGCTGATAATTGCTGCTATTTTAAGCCCGCTAGTAAATCTGATTGATTTAATCGGTGGTGCTATCAACTCTCTTAGAAACTCCGCACAGACCCCACAACAAGAAAATATGGGTATGAACTTCCAATAGTATTCATCCCCCAGAAGCTTTTATCCCATTCTAATGCAATGGGATAAATCCCATCTTATTCTTGCGCATGGCGTTGTTGCATAAATAGGATATTTTCAATAAACCTGTGATAAATTCCCAACTCAATATCAGACTTGAGTTAAGCGCACTGGCACAAACATCGTCTTGCTCGCAGAATGGCATAGTAACCAGAGGCAATAGTTTCTTCTTTACCTCAACAAATTGAATAGCAACATCCTCTTTGGGGAGTAGTTTTTCTCTGATTTGAACCCTGCTGATACTCAGTGCGCTACAGATTTTTACAAGGGGGATAATCATTTAAGAGCCTCCTGACTTCCCCCCCATAGATAATCAGGGATTTTACCTTGCTTTAAACGAGTGGCTCGCCAGTGAGCGAATGCCTCTTTGACCAACATGAGGGTATCAATGTCTTTATTCATGGGGGTAGAATCTTGAAATTACTGAGGCTATAGGCTAACTAATGCTGCTGTCATTAGTCACGCATGTTTACTGAAAGTTCAGTATTCTTCTTATCACTCCGTTAACTCAGAGCGTTTAGCATGGCAATACTATACAAAAACAAAGCCCGAATGCATAAAATTTAATCTAAAGCTATAATATATAAACATAATGGACGTTTTGAGAAAAAAATGACGCTCACTATACAGGACTTAAAAAATAGAAGAATCTATAAAGAAAAAAGTGGTACCTTAGCTGAAAGGATAGATTTTGCCTGGTCTGTCTATTCCAGTAATGATATACAGAATCAAAATAAAAAAAACATTAAAAAAGAAGCGCTTATGTTTCTTACTTATGCTTTAGATATCCAAGATCCACAAGATATTAATGGGCAACTTATTGAGCTAATGGAAGAAAGAAATAAATATAAAACAGATAATCCTGGTTATATCCCAGGTAAATCACCTAGCAGAATTCCCTTTAATCCCGCTACAGTAATTCCGACAGCAACCCCATTGAAAAAAAAGAATAGCTCACCTGAAGTAGCCGCAGCAATTAAACAAAAAGAGCTACTCGATGTCAATTATGACTCTAAAATGCTCGATCTCCATGCAAAAACTATCTTTTTAGACGAGCGACAACGTGCTGAACTTAGAGTTATTATTAGCAAGGGCACGTTTATGAAAAATGGAACAAATTTTGATACTTCCTTGATGCATTCTCATAACAAACCAGGCTTTGGAGCTTTTACCTTAAATGCAAACGGTGAACTCTCGGTGTTTGTCCATAATCGTATGCGCGATCGAATTGCCCACTCATCAATGAATTCAGGAGTACCTGTTGTTGCTGCTGGAGAGATACAAATTGAGAATGGCGTTTTGAAAAAAATTACCACGCACAGTGGTCACTATAGGCCTTCTCTATTTAATGTATATCGGTTACTAGAGCATTTTAGTCAATCGGGTATTGATATTAGTCAAGCCCAAGTAGTGAGTTTTGATAATCCATCATCAAAACTCACTGGCATAAAATCTAAAGTAGTTTATTATGAAGCTTATAAAGGAGATATGTATGAAACACCTGCAAATCAAATTTATATGGGGATGCTACAAGCCATTGATAAAAGTGCTAACATCATTAATGAACAAGTGAATACCTATAAAAAAGGCGGTTTTTTAACTACCATATTTGCACTTAAAGATAAAATAACCGGTTCGAACTTAACTGCAGAGCGAAACAAAATTGCATCCGCTTTTGAAGCTGAAATTACTGAATTTAAAAGGGAGTTAAAGCCGGAGTTATCGGAGGAAGAACTACAAACTAAAAAAGAAGAACTCCATAGGATTGTTAATAAATATGAACAAGAGAATAAGGCTCTTTCGGTTAAAAATGATAAAAAAGAATCAAGTGGGCGCTTTGCGGCAACAATATCACATTTTAAAGAGCAATTACATGCACTTAGGTCAGCAGACCACTCAGACCATGTAGAACCACAACCCGAAGAATCTGCCAGTATGAAAAATATAAGTTAACTCACAGCTGTTCGCTATAGAGAGCATGCTTATCGTCACCGGTTGATAAAAACGCCACAGCAATCGACCGCCTTAAAAAAGTGGTTACCCCCTATCTCTTATGCTCAATCGTGCCAAGATTTTCTCATTGACCTTGAAATTTAAATAAGGAAAAATGAAGAAAATTTTTCTCGGACTTATTATGAAATTAGCCTCTACTTTTTTGCAATATATCTACGGTGGGAAGAATCTGGAGCAACCAGAATGGCTCTCCATCGCCATGCAAAAGCTACAAACCATGAATGCTGGTTATCATTGGGGCCGCTTTATTAATTGCATTGAAGTAACACTGCACGCTTATAATGCACTTTTAGAAAACCAAGGCACTTTTTTTCCAAATGTAACGCCATTACCCACCCTTCCCCCATTAATTCCAGGCTATATTGAACAACTACATCCACGGATGCTTACTATGGATGAAACAAAAATAAGCTATCGTCTTTCAGGGTACGGTTTAAATTACACGCAGTTTGTTAACTACTTAACGAACAAACAAATTCCTGCTTATAGCCATTTAATTCTTTTTGCTACTTTAAAAAAAATTTATGGCAGCCATGCCTTATCAGGATTTGTGGTACCCAACGAAGCAGGAAATGGCATTCATGTTCATCTATATGATGCCCAGGGATTTTTACCGGATACATGGCTTCATCCAGAACAGTTTGATGAGTTTTACTCATTTGAGATGTGTTATGTTTATGATTCTAAAAAAACGCAGAATGCAATCAAGATTTTTATCGATGAATGCAAATCAGCAGCCCTAAATAGATCGGAGCAAGAAAAAACAACGGAGGATGAGACCCAAAAACCAGACTTAATGCGAGAAAAGTTATATGAATTTATTAAGTTAGAACTCTTTCGACTCGAAGCAAAACTCATTGTTGCCTCAACCCAAAATACAACAGCATTAGAAGATAAGATTAATCAATATAAAGAAATACTAAGCCAATTAATCACCAATAAATTCGAACAAAATACCTATCAATTAACTGCAGATTTTTTTGTAAAAACGGCAAAAATCGCTAAGAATCATCATTACTCGTGCAATTGGTTTAATCCTCAATCATCCGAGAATTTTTACGCTTATTTTAAAAAATTTATTCCCCATACCTCCTTTCAAGGAGCCTATACAGTAGATGCAATAACTCAATACATTGCCATGTATTTAACTCATGAAATTGCGCGATTGAGCATGCTTAATGAATATACTAATAGCTATATAGAAGAAAAAATTGCTTTATATACCAAGGAATTGGAAAATTTATTTTTTCAAGCCGCGAATCTCAGCCTACTTAACACAAGACTGGAAGAAATTAAGAAAATCTCAGCAATACCACGTCATTGGTCAACGATGTATTTACCTACAACATCTTCAACATCATTTGACACATACCTTAAGCCCTTACAAGAGCACCTAATAAACGAGATGCAAGCTGAAGAGCTCAATGAAAATTGGGTAGATTATAGCCCCATAGAAACAGAAAGCCCCAGGCATTTCGATTAATCGAATAATGTTAGATTAGATCGCCTGCACCATAGGCGTTAACGCCATTCTCTTAGCAATGGGAGAAGGGCGTTTTTCGTTACAACGCAAGATAAAGGTGACAGTACCTCAGGTCTATATACCAATAATAAAAAACTAACCACTTGTCTGCAAAAACGCAGCTAAACCATGTACAGAGCGAAATCCTTCCATGTTATACGCTTTTAATTGTGGCACAGCAGCCAATGCCATATTTTTTAAAGCAGCACCTGGTCCTAATTCTAAAAAAAATGAACCACCATACTCTTTGGCAATGCTTAGAACCCGCTCCCAATGTAGCGTTTCCGAAAGTTCTCTGGCTAAAATAGGTAGTATCTCTTTGCTGGTAAAAATAAGTTCCTGTGTCAATGCATTTAATATAGGGTATTGCAGTGGTAACGAAGCAAATTGTTGCAAATATTCAGCAAAATTAACGGTTGCCGGTGCAAGTAAGGACGTGTGCGCTGGCAACTTCACGGCTAATTTTTCTGCCTTCATTACCCCACGATTTTTAGCGGCATGCAGTAACGCATCCAAATCCGCTAACAAACCGCCAATAATATAATGATCCTCCGCATTAATAATCGCCAGATAACAGGCATGGGCCTTTGTTAATTGTGTTACTTGGGCAAAATTGATATTCCCCTTTAACACCGCCATCCCACTAGGTTGAGTAATTGCTTGTTGCATGCATTGTGCGCGTGTTGTTACTAAGGCATAGATCTCAGCCAGGCTTAAATTAGCGCTGGCGCAAAACGCAGAAGTCTCTCCTAAACTATAGCCGCAGAGAAAAGCAGGATTTAAATTAATTTGCTTTTTCACGGCATAGAAAGCTCCCACTGATAAAATAGCAATTAAACATTGGACTTGCACTACATCAGTACACGCCATACTTACGGCTGATTCATCCAATAAATCCAGATTAAGCAGGTTACTGGCATCCTTTAGCCATCGCTGACCAAAACTGTCCGTATTTAACCAGGCAAACATTTTACCATGCTGCGAACCTTGACCTGAAAAAGCAATTAGTAATGACATCGAAGTTGCTCACAAAATAATTGTCCAAGAAATAATAAAACACCAATCAAATCTGCTACGCCCCCCGGACTAATACCTTGCTCTGAAAATAGCTGATGAATTTCCAGTGCCTTTTGGCGACGTGTTTGCCAACAAGCAATAGCCAGTAATTGCGCAGCACTGCATTTTGCATAATTTAAACCAAGCTCGCCTTTTCGATACAGAATATTCGTATCATCAACACGCAACAATAACTCTAAATACATCGATAAGCACGCGGTATCAAGCGATTGAGTCTCGACAAAAAGCTCAATAAAAGAAGGAAGCAGTTGAAAGAGTAAATCATACCCGCTCATTGCCATTTGTTGGGCATCAATCACCATGTATTCGCGACGCACGACAGCACCATGACTGTCCGGATTGCCTTTATGATGAGCTAAAGGCCCTTGCCAATCCAGTATTAGCTGTTGCTGCAAATCAACCGGAGTAAATTGTTCTTTGTTCTGCGCTAAGCGTGCCGCCGAAACACAAAAAAGTCCTAAAGAAAAAATAGCGCCACGATGTGTATTAATGCCTTGTGTTTTTTCCAACATACGCTGCTCGGCGCGAATGGCCGTGTGTTTTAATGATTCAAAAGACTGAGTTACTAATCCTTGTTTTGCGATTTGATAAAAATAATGGCGCAAGCTAAACAAACTGCGGTAAAACGTTACCCCATCCATATCCTTGTGCGCTCCAGAATCAATAAAACTCACTAAGCCCGGCTTGGGATAGGCTTTCACTTCAAAATATAAGGCTCTAACCGCCATTTTGGCTAGTGAGCGTTCACAACAACGGATAGTGTTCATAAAGTTTCATTCTTGGAATCAAGGCAACCCCGTCGTGATTTTTGCACAAAAACTCGGTTGCGGACAAATTCAATAATTCTTTGATTGGGATATCCCCTACTTGCTGAAAACGTATTTCACCATCAATAGTGCGTTGCAATTTTCTGCTTAAGACACTAATTAATTCATGCAAAGTAGCTAAACTCCATCCTTGATAATTGATAAGCAAATCAAGATCTGAAGCCTGATTAACACTAGGTTGTCCTGAGAGATAGTGAAATAAAAATGAACCATAAACAGCAATATCAGAACCACTGATACTATTTAATGTCGCCAAAATATCACTAAGTCCATGACAACGGCGAAAGTAATCTTGCATTTCAATTAATTGCGGAAGTGATTGTTGCTTCACGACAGCTGACGGCTTTACTCTTAAACCTACACGATGCTTCTTCTCTGCAAAAAAAAGCGGCAAACCAAGATTGAGCGTAGCATCATCTCGTGCTTGTTTGGCATAAATACAGGGCAGCCCTTGCGCTAGCCATGCAACAACCTGTTGTTCAATCATATGTTTATCGGCATGCAAAGTACTAATTGAAAAAGGTACCTGGTGCTCAAGATAAATAAGATCATGGCGTTGCGCACTCATGAATGGCTCATCGCTTTATTAATAATCGGGAAAGCCAGTGTTCTGCCACCACGCTCCATTCCTAAAAGAGCGCGCATATCTGGAGTGCCATGCTGTTGGATTGCGCCAGCGATTTTTTCAGCAAGTTCACCCACCGGAACAATCGCATGTAAGCCACCTAGCTTATAGAAATTATCCACACCTGGCGCAAATACCGGCAGTGTTTTACTAAGCTCTTGCAGCTGAGCCAAAGGTATTTTAGTAATGGTTGCAATACCTTCAAGCCACATTACCGCTAATTGTGCATCAGGCAAGGCTAAAATGGTATCTGCCATCAAGCCATAGGCAATAAAAGCACCGCCGAGCGCCTGATTACACACCAGAGAAACTAATGGATTCCCCTGCTTGCGTAAACATTCCAATGCTTCGAGCAAATGCGCAAAATATTGTTCCATGCCTAACCATTCATCGCGCATGGTTAATTGCTGTCCGGCAACATCGACTAAAAGAAGAACGGGAGCTGTAGATTGGCTTTCCAGAATGGCAATCACTTTTTCTGCTAAGATCAAGGCTTGCTCAGCTCCTAGAAAAGTGGACTCTTTAACACCCAAAATATGCAGCGATTGCTTATTGAGTTTTGCTTGTCCGTAAACAACAGAATGTTCCTCGGCTAACTGAATTTCCTGAGAAAATATCTGCTTTAATAAGTCCTTTAATAAGATCATATCTTAGTCCTTATAATTATTCATCCGACCGAATTGTTTTAGCGGCCGTTAAAAAATCATTCTCATTCATATCAAAAAGCGAAGTCGCAAAATCGGGGGCAATTTTACGTAGATACTCCCCTTCTTCTTGGCATCCTTGCGTATCCAAAAGACGTTTTTTCAGCAGGCTCTGTTTTTGTTTCACCGAATCAAGATCAATAGGTACTTTCTTAGGCAAAGCGGCAATGAGTTCCTCGCGCAATGGCGCAATATCAGCCCCCACATACCCTTGGGCAACATCTTGCAAATAGCGGGTTTTGCCACCATAAACACGCCAGACTAGTGCCCTATCTTGGGCATCAAAAGCTTCGACACCAGCAACCGCTTGAATTACATCTGGCCCAGATACCCCAATACGGCCAATTTCATTAATAATCAGATAATCCAGACAACCCGAAATAATGCCCATACCACCAAAAGCACCATTTTTACCACAAACCACCCCCAAGGTAGTCACCCCATGATTTCTTGCCTCAAAAATGGCGCGGATGGTTTCAGAAATAGCAATTTCACCCGCATTTGCTTCGTGTAAACGCACGCCGCCACTATCAATCAAGACAATAACCGCATCGACTGAGGCCTTAACGGCGGCTTTAAATAAGCCCGTCAACTTTGCACCATGGATTTCCCCCACCGCGCCACCCATAAAATCTTTTTGTTGCGCGGCAACAAGAACTTTTTTCTCATTCAGGCTGGCAGCACCAATGACGATGCCATCATCCGCCTCACCGGGTAAATTTAAAATGGCCAGATGGGGACTGTACTGCTTCTCATCGGCAAACCATTCAACAAAAGAATCCTTATCAAAAAGTGCATTAATACGCGCACGAGCATCTAATTCCAAATAATTAGTCCCCTGACGATGATAACCTTTAAATGCCTCTAAAGCTTGGCGCAAGCGTAAGGAAACAACAGCAGGTGTTGCGCCATTATCATTAATCGTGAAGAGCAGATCAGCAGGCTGATACTCGTTAACGAAATCCTCAATTACCCTATTCCAAATCGGTTTATAATGCGCTACAGAAGTTTGAATCTTAAATAAGGTTTCTGGGCTTTTATTGGTCTCAACAATAACCTCCAAATTACCTGAGCCGACAACCCCACAAACGACTTTTTTACCCTCTAAACGCGCTGCGGTGACAGTAAAATGAAATTCCATTTTTTCCATATTTTGGACCCTACCAGTTTCTAAATTTTACGGGGGGTGCGTATAACCCTTGGGAGCAATCAACCAATTCACGAATAGACTTGGCCGCTAATAGATCGCGCGTGGCATCAGCTGCTTTAATCCCTAAATCTTCAGGACGCTGGATGATTTTTCTTGCACGCAATTCATTGACCATGATTTTGTTTCTCTTGATCCCAACTTCGGTATAGCCTGAAACACCCCTGATGGCCTGTTCTCGTTCTGCGAGATTACGACACAATAAAAGATTAGCAATGCCCTCTTCAGTGACTACATGACTTACATCATCGCCATAAATCATCACCGCAGGCAATTCACTATCCATCTCTTTTTGCAATGCCCAGGCGTCTAATTTTTCGACAAAGGTAGGTTGGGTTGGGCCTTGGAATGTTTCCACCATTTGCACGACCAGTTTTCTGCCGCGTGGCATTTTGGCACCTAGGGCAGAGCTTCGCTCTTGCCCTGCTTTTAACCAGGCATAGGATGTATGTCGTCGTCCGGGCGCATCACACCCCATATTCGGCGCGCCACCAAAACCCGCAATGCGCCCATTAATGGCGGTAGAACTATTTCCCTCAATATCAATTTGTAATGTAGCACCAATAAAAACATCACAGGCATAATGCCCAGCTAATTGTCCCAGCATCCTATTGGAACGCAAACTTCCATCTTTGCCAGTAAAGAAAATATCTGGTCGCGCTGCCGCATAATCATTCATTCCCACTTCCCCACCAAAAGGATAGATTGTTTTTACAAATCCAGCTTCTATAGCCGGAATTAATGTAGGTAATGGATTAACAACCCAGTGCTGGCATATTTTGCCCTTTAAGCCTAAGGATTCAGCATAGGTAGGTAAAAGTAATTCAATAGCACAGGTATTAAAACCCACCCCATGATTTAAGGTATTTACTTGGTACGGGGCATAAATTCCTTTAATAACCATCATTGCCATTAAGATTTTAATTTCATCAATTTGCGCAGGATCCCGCGTAAAAAGCGGTTCAATATAAGAGAGTTGTGGCCCTTTCACAATGACATTTACCCAATCCCCTGGGATATCAACCCGGGGTAAGGTATCAACAATTTCATTTACTTGTACAATAACCACACCGTTTTTAAAATTAGTCGCCTCGATAATAGCGGGTGTTTCCTCAGTATTGGCACCAGTATATAAATTGCCCTGTTGATCGGCTTTATCGGCCATCAACAAACAAACATTAGGAATTAAATCAGTGACCAGGCGACCAAAAAGCTCATTATAAGTGTGAATATTTCCTATCTCGATTTTTTTATTTTTTACCATATTTGCAAGACGCACCGATTGAGGACCGGAGTAAGCAAAATCGATTTTACTCGCAATGCCTTTTTCAAAAATATTTAAATGCTCAGGTAAGGCAATTGCCGATTGAATCATATGCAAATTATTGACTTGCGCCGGATCTAATTCTGTCATTGCCGCAGCCAAAAAACTGGCTTGTTTTTGATTATCGCCTTCAATGCAAACTCGATCGCCAGAATGGATTACTTGTGAAAGTAATGCGACCAGATCTTGTGCCTCAATAAATTTGCTGTCTTTTAAATAGGGGGAAATCTTAGATAGACGCTGCAAGTATACTTGTTTATTCTCGTCCCACATAATTGCTTCCTGCATTTCATGATTTTTAAGTTTAACACATCAAAGTACATTACCGCATAGCTTATTGTAAATACAAAAAAAGAAGCGATTTAACCTAAATTTCACGCCCAAGGTGCCAGACATATTGATAAGATCAGAGAATTATTAGACCATGGCTTATCGGGTAGGAAAATTGCGAAAATCTTAGGCTAAACAAGCCATATTGCACTTAATATCTACCTATTGATATGACATTTTATGAAGCCCTTCCTCTTGTAATCTTATTGTTTTTGATCAAAAATAAACCAATAAAAATATTCCATGCTAGAGAGAGGACTATGAGGAGCAGTGTTAAGTACTAAAACACCGAACGTTATTGCGAGAGTTCCTGTAAATGAATTTATAGCTTTCGTTAACAAAATGTATCCCTCTTTTTCCGAAAAAATTAAATTACCCACTCTGACAACTCTTTTTCAAGGCAAACGAGAATTGTCTCTTGATGATAAACTCTTTAACTTATGCCTTATCCCCCTAAATACAGATTGGAATAGAGTGAATGAACTTCTTTCAACTCCAGGAATAAACATTGATAAACGATTATTATCTGGGAATACTTGTCTAATAAGAGCGGTGAGAATGAGAAATAAGGAGTTAGTACTCTTATTGCTTAAACATAACGCAGATAGAGAAATTAAAAACGACCGAAATAAAAACGCTTCAGATGAAGCTACGGGTGAAATTAAGGAATTGATTGATTCTTGGGATTATTCGGAAGAATTATCAGCTCAAATTGAAAGTTCTATAAGAATAGGTAGCTGTAAATAGTACAAAATTGTAGCCTATGGGCTCAGGCATAGCATTGAATGTAAATAGCAAGGCATATAATTACAATGGCAGCGTTTGGAGTATTGCTCAATCCACACCGAACACATATGTCTGTGTTTGAAAAGCAATTTAATAACTTTATTCTTAAATTTAATAAATTAAATGTTTTTTTCATCGCATAACAAATAATTATGCGATGAAATGAGTGACTAAATATTTATAAAGTCAAGCCGGCTGTAGAAATAGATTCTTGAGCTTGATTAGGCATACAGGCTTTAATCAAGTGTACCACTGCAACAACAGGAGCAAGAAGTAAGGTTAACGCAATACCTGCGCTAAATCGTGCAATTTCGATAGGAAGAGCAACAGTCCAGGCGAGTGCATTCGTTAAAATATTGCTTCGCTCAGGTAAGAAAGTGTCAGCAATTAATTTTCGCGCAAGTAAAGGTAATATTAAGAAATCCAATACGCCTTTTGCACCACCTTTGTTATCATTCCTTCCTTTTAAACGCAAATCATAATGACCGCCAATGAGAATATTAAATGTTGTAATAATGCCCTCTATAAAATTTGCATCATTATGAATTGCAGCACGAATAGACTCACTTACTGTCGCATCAATCATTTCTTGGTTTTTGGCAAGGGAAATCTTGACTCAGAATAAGGGGCAAAACCCGGAATATGTTTAGTTGATCAGAATAGTATTCTTTAGCTAAGGAATACTTAATGCCAGACTGAATTGATAATGGGTTTAATGCTTGAAAAAATGATAATGACATGAGAACAGCCCTTTTATGTATGAATACATTAGAAAAATTCTTAAATTAGTAGCCTTTCCTTTTGCTACAGTTCCTATTTTTTCTATGGATTTGAACTAGAGACTGAAATAGTTCAATCTCTAGATCTAATACATTTTAATAAAAAATGCACATAAAGATCAATGAATTTTATTAGTTATTCGTAAAAGAACTCAATGAGGTTTTATGTTAACTTCTACGTCCTGATTAAGTAAGATCTAAAAAATAATTAGCAAATTCTAAGTATTATTCCTCTAACCACTATTACAAATCCAACCATGAAATGGATTACTGCTAGGGCAAATCTTCGCCCTAGCCAACACCAGACTGTCATTATGTGTTACACTATGCGCTAATTCTTATAAGGCATTCTACTATGCACACTGACTTATCTTTTTCTGATCTTGGCTTACGCGACACCTTACTCACTAATCTTGCCTCGTTAGGCTATGAGAAGATGACTCCCATTCAAGTGCAGAGCTTGCCTACCCTGCTCAAAAGAATCGATGTCATTGCCCAAGCGAAAACAGGAAGTGGCAAAACAGCGGCCTTCGGACTCACACTTTTGAATCATTTAAAAGTGGAGTTTTTTGCAACCCAAGCATTAGTATTGTGCCCAACGCGTGAATTAGCAGAACAAGTCAGCCAGGCAATACGCCGATTGGCGCGCCTGCTGCCCAATGTAAAAGTACTGAATTTATCTGGCGGCATGCCGTTCACCCCCCAACTTGATTCGCTAAGACATGGTGCTCACATTGTTGTTGGCACACCTGGTCGCATCCAAAAACACTTAGATAAAAACTCATTGTCGTTAAAACACTTAAATACCTTGGTTTTAGATGAGGCAGATAGAATGCTCGACATGGGCTTTTTTGATGAAATCAAAAACATCATTCGTACCTGCCCAACAACGCGACAAACTTTATTATTTTCTGCAACGTACCCGGCAGAAATTAAAAATCTTGCCGATGAATTTATGCGCGATCCGCAAAAAATAACCATAGAAGAAAATCACGACGAACTGAACATTGAACAACATTTTTATGAAGTCAATAACGCCAAGGATAAATTTGCCTTATTAAACGATTTATTACGCCATCACAAACCTACCTCAACGCTTATTTTTTGTAATACCAAAGAACAAACAAACCAAGTATCCAGGCAACTGACTCAAGCAGGCTTTAGCGCCACCATGCTAAATGGAGATATGGAACAAATTGACCGTGATCTTGCGATGATTCGCTTTGGCAATAAAAGCTGCTCTATTTTAGTGGCTACTGATGTCGCTGCCCGAGGTTTAGATATTAAAGAACTCCCAGCTGTAGTGAACTATGAACTTGCCTTTGACTTAGCAGTTCACATTCACAGAATTGGTCGTACCGGACGCGCAGGACACAAAGGATTAGTTTTTAATATCACCACCCCTGCTGATGCAGAACGCCTTTGCCTTATTGAAGAAGAGTTAGGCCGGCCAATAACCTGGGAAACAAGTACCCAGCTTAATAAAAATGATACTACCATCGTCTCACCGGAGATGGTCACACTGTGTATCAGTGCTGGACGCAAAGATAAAATTCGCCCTGGAGATATCTTAGGTGCCTTAACCAAAGAAGCGGGATTAGCGGGAAACAGCATTGAAAAAATTGATATAACCACACTCTATTCTTATGTTGCTATTCATAAAACACAGGTGGACAAAGCCTATGAGCATTTTAAACATGGCAAGATCAAGGGTCGCAAAGTACTGGTGCGCAAGATAGGCTAACTATGTATATTCAACAAACAACTCAATGGATTCAATCAATAGTCATTGCGCTTAATCTATGCCCTTTTGCAAAACGGGAAATGGATAATAACTCAGCTCGCATTGAGGTAAGCACCGCAACCGAATTTAATGTCGGGATTACTGATTTTATCAGGGATAATCGACCACTTAAACTTAAATCCAACTATAGGCACGAGCTTACTTCTTTTTCCGCACTTTTTAAGTGATTTTTATGACTATTTAGATTTCGTTGCTCTTGCCAATGAAACGCTAGCCCAGACCAAAAACCAAGGCGTGTACCAATTAGCAACCTTTCACCCAGCCTACCGTTTCCATGGCACCAAAGCAGATGACGTCACAAATTACACCAATCGCGCCCCCTACCCTATGCTCCATATTCTCAGGGAAGATATGCTGGATCGCGCCATAGCCTATTATGGCGACACTAAAACAATTCCTGCGAATAATATAAGGCTGATGCGTGATTTAGGATTAGCAGAAATAACACGACGTTTAGAGCAATGTATGCGCGTTAAATAAGCCTGTAGTCTAATCATATGATTTAAAATGTAGGATACATTGTCTTAGGGTTTGATCTATTAGAAAAGAATAATGAAGGTACCTCTGGTCTTTCATTTTGCGCCAACCACTTGTCGTTAGAAAAATTTAAATCGATTTTTAATAAAGCAAATGCCTATGAAAAAGATAAGAATGACTTAACCTTATTGCATTATTCTTTAAATAACCCGGATATAAATGTAGCTAAATGGTTAGCCGAGACATTCCCTGATTTAGTTAATGCGACTAGTAAAAACGTGAATACAATCTTGCATAATGCCATTCGAGGAGATAAAACCAAAATCAGCCAATGGTTTGCTCAAAAATTCCCTTGTTTATTAAATATAAAAAATAAAAATCACTTTACTCCCTTTGGTTTAGCCGCTCGTTATAATCGTCATAAAATAGCAGAGTGGCTAATTAAACACTTTCCTGCTTGCATACAGGACGAGCCTATTATGTTGCAAGGCAGGCTAGTTAGAGAACGGGCGCCTTTTTATATCGCCTTTGTGAATGATAATTTCAAAATAATGGAATTACTTTATCGATATAATAACGACTGCATCCATGAATACTATTATAAATTTTTCAGTTTCTTTTTATCCGCGGTTTCCAGCGGTTCCCTTAAATCTGTCGAATGGTTTTTAACCAAAGCGACTCTAGAGCGTTATTATGAAAACGAACCAATAAGACTATGCATCCTTTTAGACTGCGCACTTTATTCTGATAAAGAAGGGATAATTGAACTACTTCTCTCAAAAATACCTCATCCAATCAACCAACCGATTAATGGACAGCCGCTACACCTTCTCCATTACGCTATCAGACTAGACTATCTAGACGTAGTCAAATGGTTGCTCTCTACCAAGCCAATAGATACATTTCCAGCTGGAAATATATCCTATTTTGATTTGGCTATGTATGCGCCCGCTACATTACAGTACTTTTTAAGTACCTATCCTGAGTTAGCTCTACAAGCCTATAAAGATGACCCAACCTTCCTCTCTAAATATATACGCCAATGCATAGAGGAAAGAGAAGCTGAAAAAAGTTCTGTTGAAAATTGCATAGCGTGTATCGTTTTGTTATTAAATGGGCAATTAAAACAACCTGACTCGAATGGCACCTACTTAAGGCTTTTTATTTGGCATTGCCTCCACATATCCCTCCTCTAGAAATCATCTTTACTCCAGAGCACAGATAGCTGTAACAAAAAAAAATATCGAGTACAATATGCATCATTTTCACCCATAATAGATAAGATTTCCTATGTATCCACCGGTAAGTTATGACAGCCTCTTTCATTTTATCCAAAAAAATAAAGCAATCCACAAAGCCATCGCCAAGGTAGATCGAGAACAGGTTAAACAACTGGCTGAAGCGATTAAGGAAGGTCATTATCAGGCTGAAATTTTTAATGACACGAACTGTTATCTCTATTTACTATTCTTGCTCAAAGAAAAGACTATCTCTTTTGAACAGGGCATGACCGTTTACAGCTATTTACTCGCCTTAGCGCAGTTCACAGAACAACAACCTCTACGCCCCGAGGACCAAGACGTAAAAACATTACGCCAGATTTCGGTTGAACGGCTTGCAAATCAGCAAGAACTCACAGCAGAAGGTAGAGCCTTTTTAGAGTGTATTCTCAAGCAGATGGAGGAAATGCACTACCATCTCGATTTCGCCGAGATCGAAGCTTTCATTCTACAAGGCCCTCCTTCTGAGCACTTGCTTCTTGGCGTCCCCTACTTCTTAAACAGAAAGAGTCAGATTGAGTCTTTAGCCCGTGCACTCGCTCAAAACATCCCATTCTTAGGTACAACCAAATCTGCGGATGATACACTTTGGCTCCCTTCTTACTCACTTATCAATTTTCTACTCCGTAAAATGTCGACTAAGCCCATGCAAATGTACCCCGTCTTTGGCTCTGTTAATAACACAACGCTTAGAAATCTCCATTTACAATCCTATCATCCTGTTTCCTTATATGCCGTATCTGTTTTATCGAATCCCCACAATGCCGATGGTTATCGTTGTGGCTGTTTTCTCATGTGGCTCCATGATATTGGCCACATTTTCTGGGCGAGTTTACTAACAGAAGAAGAAAGATATTATGCCTTGGTAAAAATCCCCAAACGACTAGAAAACCTTGCGGCCCATACCACTTATGAAGATAAAGAGAAAGTCAATCAAAGAATTCAACAAGCAATTGAGACAGCAGCTGATTTCAATTTAACAAATATTAAAGACTATGCAAATCCTCAATACCGTTTTAGTACCTACATTAGCAAACAAGTGATGAACAATGGATTGAGAGTTTATGGCTTTTGTCAGGTTGAATTTAAACCTATTGGTTGCCTCGAAGACCACCTTTATTATTGGATAACTAAGCTTACTCATGCAAATAAGAACGATATTAGCTGGGAGTTAATTTCTAACGGCTTAAAGACAGGGGAGTTCTATCGCCAACAGCAGATTACCAATGCTTTGTATAATCTTGCAACATCGAGCTTCAATAGTAGGTATATGAAAATCGATTGGCAAGCCTGGCTTGAGCTCTTAGACTCATCAATAGATAGTAAAACCTTGTGGGACAAAGCAGTAAAAGAACAACAATCACAACTTTTACATTTAATTGCAACAGGCAAATTAGAGTTTTTTCACCCATATCTGCCCATGACAGCAGAAAAACATATCCAGTTTAGAGACTATGTAGTAGAGCAGAGTAAATTAGCACCGCAAACACAAAACTCTTATAACTCGTTATTTAGCACCTCTCGCCCCCAGCGTGAAAATAAACGAGGCTCCTCGCTAACATTCTTCTCAAGAGACTTATTTTTTTCTCCTAGCGAAGACAAGCCCCCAATAGATTCAACACCAGCAAAAACAAACATAGCAAAACCAGGGGACAGACCATAAACTTGAATGGGATATCTTTGAAAGATGCGCTAAAGTCGGATGAAAAAAGCTGCTTTTTAATAAACCTAATAGCTTCTTTCTTTGTTTAAAAAATCATGCTCATTTCTGACCAACTATTAAAAAAGAGCATATTGATATATAATTGCGCAATACTTGTTTTTAATAAGGTATCTCTATGGCTATTTGTTTGTTTACAACGAAATGTTACGACGGGAGTGGTGATGTTGTCCAGACAGTAAAAATTGCTGACTTCATACAAAAATTTATTGCCTCATCAGAACTAGAAGAATTAAAAAATGAAACGGTCATAATTGTCGTAAAAGATGATGAAAACAAAGAAATAGTTAATCGTTTTGTAAAAGTTATTAATCCGAATATACAAGTTAAAATAATTTCGGAATTTAAAGCAGAAGATCATGAAATTAATTGCTGTATTGAGGCTGGGTATTCTCATTTTGAGTGGGAAAAAGAGTTTTCACTCGAAGAAGCAAAACTTCCTATCATTGTGATGCCAGAGTATGATAATGATGTCAATCGTAAATCTGTATTGAGAATTTTAGGCGGTTTTGATAAAAAACGCGGCGATGTAGGCGTTATACCAAGCCCCGCATTACTTACTGCAACAAAGGGAGAGATTATTAGTTCAGAAGTTTTGCAAAATGCTTTTGAACAATTGGATCCCAAAATAAAGTCATATCTAGGCAAAGACTTTGAATCCTATCTAGCCTATCGTGCACAACGCGATTTCACTTATCAGTACAGTCATGATAGAACAAAATATCCCACTTTTTATTCCAACCACATGCCTTATAAGCCATGGAATTCAGAAAAGGAAACCACGAAAGGTAAAAAATACACTCCTGTAGAATTTTTCTTACAAGAACATGCCATGCTGATGGGAAACTCTGCTAAATCTCAGGATGTACTTTGTATAGGGGAGAACTTTGAAGGTAAATTAAAAGCCCTTGTTATGTTAAAAGAAGACTTGATTAAAAAAGGATATACTAGAATTTCTTTTATTGATATAGATAAGAAGAACGAACAAGTTATTCATGAACGTGATACTGAGGACACGGGACACAAGGAATATCGTGTGCTTTACTCAGAATCAATGCCTTTTTCTTCAATGCAAGTATTACCCCTTATAGCTACTGATATTGTAGGTGTTACAGGAGATCAATCATTAGTAGAGGCAATGTCTGCTAAAAAACTTGTAACTTATGAATGTGTAGACCATAAAAAGAATTTTGCTTGGGGATATTTAAAAGCAGTTCAACGAGAAGTTTCAGAAACAGTTTTAGAAGGAACTTCAAGTGAAGAAGTACTATTATTGGCTAGATTTTTAATAAAACCAACTTATGGCTTCGACAAGGTGGAATATAAACCGGAAGAGATTTCTCGATTGTTGAGCAATAGAAATACAGTTGAAGCACTCAAAAATATAAATAGACAATTGGTAGAAAAAAGTCAATATTTTGCATCTATTGAAAAAATGCTGGTATCAGAGGTGCTTCCCTATATTAAACATCAGAATGCTAAAGGACTTGGCTTTTCTAAAATTCCGGTGGGTTCAAACAACAAAGTGGTGAAATTATTGAGGACGCTGTATACTGAAGTGAGTAATAATAAAACAAATTCGCCGCAATGGAACAAAAGATTTGATGCAGCCACTCAATTATATCAATTAGCCAATAAGGAAGTTATACGCCAAGAGAATTCGCCATATATCAAAGCACAATTAGAAATCATAAAGCAAAATAAACCATCTTGGTTCGAGCTCTCTCTAATAACTCAAATATTAGATGTTCTAAGTTTGGGTTTAATTCCTATTATTAGACATCTGTTTTTTACACCTGATAACACAATGACCTATCTAAAGAAAATTGAAGAAGAATTAGAACCTTCTTACATAAAGTGGCGTAGTTCAAACTTGGCCTGACAGCGTAGAATTAGCGGCACGACAAAATAAAAAGTCTTAAGTAAGTGCCATTGTGGTCTGCCCCCAATGGCGATTGATTAATTAAATTTTATTTTAAAATCAAATAGTTAAATATTTAATTAGTAACTTCCAAATAACTATGGGAATCCTACATATAAATTTAGAAACAAACTTTTTGATCGGTACTATACAAAAAATAAGGTCAAAATATAGTTGCTGGCTTTTTCTGTAACAATGATGCATCAGGGGAACCTGACTGGCTTGCTTTGTTGAACTCATTCCACCTAGCCAATAAAATTTTTGCCTCATCCGGATCTGCAATATTAAGCGAGTTACTAAACCCCAATCCTTCGCCAAAGCTTGCATTATGAATAGAAAATTTACTTGTTTCTAAAAATTTTTTCGCATAATCACAGGCCTTAAGCGCTGATTGGATAGCACGTT
>NZ_JH413801.1:0-34827 GCF_000162755.2 Legionella drancourtii LLAP12 | reverse complement strand
TGGATAGCACGTTCTGCAAGTTCGCTATCTGCCTTGACAAACTTAGCATAATGAAAATAAGCGTCAACCAACATCATATAGGCATAGCTGCCATGGCATTCTAACAACTCATTACAATGCTCAATAGCTCCAGTTAATAATGCCCGACCTTCGACCTCATCACGAAACATAGCCCGAGCAATCCTTGTGTAGAGATATTGATTATAACGCTGAGTTGCATGGATGGAGTTATAGTTCATGGCATGCTGGATAAAGCGTAATTCTTCATGCGAAAAATCATTGGCAAAAGGTACTTTTTGCAACTCTTTTCGCACCAATTGAGACTTATGAAAAAAAAAGGCCCCTCGCAATAAATCAAAACTACTTACCGTTTTGGGTGGTGGAAAAAAAGATACGGGATTTTCTTTAAATGCAGACAAGAGACGCCCTAATTGTGAAAAACGCGCACTCCATAAAGAATGGTAACATTCCTTTTGGCATAGAAACTCAAAAAGCTCACTATTCTCACTACCATTAATAATGAATGCAAGCTCTTTTTGTCGTGCAATATTAGTCATAAATTGTGATTCATTCTCCAAATTAGCTTTTAACTGACCTAAAAAACCATTTACGGGAGCTGATAGCGCTAATGTGGCTTTTAAGTTAGTGAAATTCAGGAATCTATGCGGCATGGCATCACCTTATTTATATTTCCTCAGGTAATATACAGATTATCATTTTTTGGTGATTTTTCATTTTCTTTTTCAGAGAACTTTCTTTTTTCCTCAAAAAAAGTTCTTGCCCCATCCATAAGTTTTTTGCCACTAATCGGTGGTATCGCAAATAAAAAACACATATCGTCCAAAAAAAAATTTAACTTAATTTGCTTAATTAACATAGAAAGGGTTTCATCAGGAAGGCCTTTTTTATACTGCGACATTCGACTAATAAAATACTGGGAGAAATCCTCTGCAGTGTACTGACAGACCCATTTATTTTGTTCTTGAAAGAGACGAAGCATTACTGAAATTTCAAATATGTAAGCATTTTTTTCGCTATTTGCTATTCCTGCAACAACATTAAATGCATGTCCTGTCTCATGAATAATAATTCCAGTATGAAGCAGGGAGTCAGAGTCCAATACAGCTTTTCTTATCGCCAGGGTGCGATCTTTTACCCAATGTCTATTTTGAGCAATTCCTGTAATTTGGTGTAATGCAAACGTTTTCACATTAACAAATATTGCAATATTATCTCGTCCAATTGCGGAGGCATCCTGTCCTTCTATCCAATCTAAATAGAGCTCAGGAATAACCACAGAGTTTTTTGCAACATGAGCCATTCCTTCCAGAGCTACTTTACCACAGATCTCGATAAGAGCCTGAGCTTCTTCTTCTTTCATTTATTGCTCCTGCAAAGGTACCCATACATCAAAGAAATAACAATTCAGTTTTTTTGTCAAGCTTTTTATACAACCAGATTTCTTTTCATGCAGACATTATGGTTTTGCATTGAATTGATTGAAGGATTAACCCTAAACCTTTAATATAAAATTTTTTCATTGATTGGCTTGATTTTGATTCCTAATATTAAATGCACATCGTATCTAAAATTGCCTGGTGATTTTTACGAAATCATCAATCCCACCCCCATTTCTAATCCTTATTTCGTCAAATTCAATCATGAATTAGCTTCTTTTCTTGGCGAACCCAATACTTCTCCTTATACGGAACAAGAGGCCATAGCCATTTGTGCAGGAAACAAGGTTCCTGCTCACCTTAAAAGTATTGCCTTAGCTTATGCCGGGCATCAATTCGGCTACTACGTTCCTCTTTTAGGCGATGGTCGTGCTGTCGTGCTTGGTGAAATTTGCAGTAAAGATGGAAAACATTGGGATATTCAATTAAAAGGTTCAGGAAAAACCATTTTTTCACGAATGGGAGATGGTAGAGCGCCTCTGGCTGCGGTATTAAGAGAATATCTGATCAGTGAAGCCATGCATGGTTTAAACATTCCAACAACCCGTTGTTTAGCCGCTATTGCCAGTGAGGATCGCATTTACCGTCCAAGTGGTCTTGTGCCCTTAGGCGTACTCACTCGTATCGCCTCCAGTAGTTTACGCGTGGGCTCCTTTGAATATGCTGCCGATCAAAAAGATAATCATTTACTAAAATGCCTGGCTGACTATGCACTGGAACGGCACTTCCCTGCTCTGTTACAGCAAAAAAATCCTTACCTTGAATTATTTAAAGCGGTTGTCGAAAGCCAGGCAAGCCTCATGGCTGAATGGATGGGGGTAGGTTTTATTCATGGCGTTATGAATACAGACAACATGACCATCTCCGGTGAAACGATCGATTATGGACCTTGTGCGTTTATGGATGAATTTGACATCAATACCGTATTTAGCTCGATTGATGTTAACGGTCGTTATGCTTTTGGCAATCAAGCTGCAATCGCACACTGGAATTTGGCCAGACTTCGTCAAGCCTTGCTGCCTTTGTTTCAAAATACCGATGAGCAAGCACCAAAACAACTACAAGAGATTCTCGATTCATTCACCAAACGTTTTCATTATTACTGGGATAACAAGATCCGGACAAAACTTGGATTACTAGAAGAAAATGAGCAAACATTAGAATTAATTAAACGATTCTTCATCTTATTGCAGCAGCACAAACCCGATTTTACTAATACTTTTCGTCTCCTGAGTTCAGCAATTGATTCTGAGCAGCAGCAAGAACACTTAATACAAATGCTAGGAAATCAGGAACTGAGCAAGCAGTGGGTCTCCGATTGGTTGTCCTATATAACACAGCAGGATACTAAAGTACAAAAAATAAAAACCATGATGGAACAAGTAAATCCTGCTTACATTCCTAGAAACCACTTAGTCGAAAAGGCAATTAAAGATTTTATTGAAAAACACGACCAAACGTTAATGGACACTCTTTTATCAGTACTTAAAACACCTTACCAACAACAAGAAAATACCACACAACTACAATCATTGCCTTTAGCTCATGAACGTGTTTTACAAACATTTTGTGGGACATGAATTACACAGTTATTTGCGCCTCAGAGCCAAGATTCAGAATAAGAACTCACGTTAAGTTAAGACAGTTCTTACTCTACTTTTTGCTCCATTCGGACTGAGGCGGGATATGCTCTGTCCCGATTTCTTATCCATAACTGACGTTAAATTATTGACATTTTCCTCGCAAATCAATATCCCAAACATCAACAACCCGGTTATTTTCAACAATAAAAAATTGATCAAATAAATTAATCGTCGGATCGCAATGTGGAACGATTAACTCTAAAACCTCACCGCAGAGGGGTAATTTCGTACCAGCTACGGCGGTAATTTTACCATGTTCATCACCAAAGCCTCCCCAATCATATTCTAATCCCTGATGACTAATAATCCGAGGCTTGTATGTTTGATCCACATAAATCGCTTTCGTTCCTGCATCAACGGTAACGTGTTCTGCGCGATGAGTACTGATCACGGTAGTGAGAAGAGTCATTGCTGGTTTAAATACATCAAATTGCTTCATGCTCTCTTTTGCACCAATCGCGGCATATTCCACATCCATAACAGCATAAGAGCCTGGCTGAATTTCAGTGACTCCCGTTGCCTCAATATCAATATCGTAAGTGCCTGTCCCCGTTCCGGTTAATATAGGGCAATTTAAACCTTGCGCCTTAAAACAGCTCACCAGCTCACTGGCCATTTGCATGGTAGATAATGATTTTTGTCGACGTTCGTTAAAGGACGCTATATGTTGTAAATTCCCTGCATAGCATTGTATTCCCATCAGTTTTAACCAAGGTAATGCACTAATTTTCATCGCAAAATTTAAAGCATGTTCTGGTTTAACGCCAGTACGCCCTATTCCAGAATCCACATCAACCAACACATGAATCATCTTTTGACACGATTCCCCCGCATGATTTAAAGCCAGGATATTTTCTTCATTATCGACAACAACTAGAGTAGCAGGCGCTGTTTCAATGCACGCCATCAGCCTGGTAATTTTATTTTTTGTCACTATTGGCGAGGTGATCAATACATTGGGAATTCGGTTCTGAATAAGAACTTCGGCTTCCGAAATTTTAGCAGCACAGACCCCTATAGCCCCATAATCAATCTGTAACTGTGCTAACTTAGAGCACTTATGGGTTTTGCAATGAGGTCTGAGGTTTATCTTATTTGTAATTACGTGTTGCCTCATAACATCCAAATTAGATCTTAGAATGTCTTTATCAAGGACTAAACACGGCGTGTCTAACTCTATTTTTTTTAATCCTATTGCTTCGTTTAGCATTCGATTCCTTATATTAAATACAATACGCTATGCAGAGTGCTAGCTTAACAAACTATTTACCGAAAATATGCTCTACCGGTTCCTACATTTTTCATATATTCTCTAAATGACTAATCAATTTCATAGGGAGTGGATAATGCAAGCTGGTGCGTTAAAAAAATTTGTCATCAAACTAAAAAACCGTATTGAGTCAGAAAAGCATTCTGAAGAAGAAATCAACTGTGTTACCAGACTAACTGCACTACTTTGTACACTCGATGATGAAGAAGAGCTTACGTCCACCCAAATACATCATCCGGATGTATATCATGAGTTAAAAAATCTTTACGCGCATTTGGGTAATAAAGAATTAGAAATAACAGAGCTTCTGCCTTTACTTATTCGCAGTAGTCGCATGTTAGGTTATGCAGAACAACAAGAACTAGGTGAGTACCCTCTTGGAAAATTGGATAACAAAATAAAAGCAAAAAAAATACAAGAAAAAGAAAAATTAGAAGACATAATATTTCTGTTAAGAACCATTTTTTATTTAATTCATCGGTATTGTACGACGGAACAATTAGCATTACTGCCTTTCTTAATTCATTTTCGCACGTCGACTACTGATGAAGAAAGACGATCTGAATTAGCAATCTTTAATTGCCTCAATGAAAACATCACGGAGAGCCTTAAGTTTTTTCTTGCTCATAAATATTATACCAATATGAGATCGCTTAAAGAGTGTGACGAATTAAAGGCCGTAAGCAAATTAATCCCATCAAAACTTCAAGACTTTATTGCGGCAACAGATGAACATCAAAGAATTTATATTTCTCTTCGGCAGGTAGTAATGAAGCAAACACCTGATGAACTGGATGAACTATTGCATTTATTAGAAACAGATTTTACCCAGCAAAAAGATCAGTCCTATATTGGTGCACAGCAATTTGCCCATACAATAAAAAGACTCATGCCTCCCCTAACACAAAGAGAAGCGAGGTTACTGCATAATACCTCTTTTTTCTTTAGTTTAGAGCACTATAAAATAGACAGTAAGACAGATCCACATTTTAGACATAGCCTCATCTCGCCTTCTACAGAAACAACGCAAAGTACTGTGGAAAAAAAACAACTATCGATTCGAGGAATAGCGGTAAAATATAATTTTTTTGAAAAACTCGCGTTAAAACAAGGGCGTTTAAAAACTTTAGTTGAATCTTATGAAACACAAACGGAACATTCAACTAATAATGTATAAAACCTAAATCCATGAATCTTCTTCCCAGGCTATTCAAAGTGAATATAGCCTGGAAAAAATCTTCATACAAAATACAAGGCAGCAAACTAGTGGTTCATTCCTTGCCATCTCTTGAAAATACAATTCGATTTAATACAAAGGTAATTGGCAGCAAAAGAATGACAACAAGTAATGGTGCATAAGTTACTGAAAATCCAAAACGCACCAAAAATGCTAAAAAAGCAGCGCCGATTAAGTATTGCATTAGATAGATTAGCGGGAACTTTAAAAAGGTCTGCACTGATATAGATTGTTTAAACACCATACTGTTCATAAAATAAAGAGCAATGACTGAAATACTATAAGAGATTAAATAAGCATATTGATAATTGATGAATTGATGTAATCCCACATAAAGAATAAACATAATCAGGGTACTTAACCCCCCCGATATGGCGAAACCCAAAATTTGTTTCTTTACAACCTTACTGCTCAGTTTCATTGGACCTATTCCTATTGGTTGCCAAGGTAGCATGCGAATCCGCTAAATGCCTATTTATCTTAAAATACATTATCTAAAATACCAGTATATTTTTTTACCTAATTTGCAAAAATTGGTCTATATTAAAACATATTAATCCAATCATAAGTTATTTAATTTCAGTTGTTTTCTCAAATAAAAGCAAGAAAAAACAACTGCATTAAATTACAAGCCAGTGCCACTTTTTTTAAGGTGTATTATGAATAATGCTAACATTGCATGGGTTCTTATGTCTTGTGCTTTAGTGATGTTAATGACACCCGGTTTAGCCTTCTTTTATTCTGGATTAGTCCCCGAAAGAAATGCATTGAATACGATTAAAATGAGTTTTATTTGTTTAGCTATTATCCCGCTTGTATGGGCTATTGTTGGTTATTCATTGGTTTTTAGTGAACATAATCAATGGATTGGCAGCTTACGATACGTAGGTTTGGCTCATATAAATGAGGCCAATAAAGCTGTGAGCACAATTCCCCCTCCTCTTTTTATGTTATTTCAAATGATGTTTGCCATCATTTCCCCTGCAATCATTTCAGGGGCCTTAGTTGGTCGTATGAAGTTTGTTGCCTATTTCTTATTTGTAACATTTTGGAGTTTACTCGTATACATTCCCTTAGCCCATTGGGTTTGGGGCGTGAATGGATGGCTAGCACAACTAGGGGCGATTGATTTTGCGGGTGGCATTGTAGTGCATATTAGTGCAGGTTTTTCTGCTTTGGTTGCTGCGCTTATTTTGGGGCCAAGGATTAAATCACGTCGCCAGAACGATATGCCACATAATATTCCGTTCGTAGTTCTTGGTGCATCATTATTGTGGTTTGGCTGGTTTGGTTTTAATGCGGGCTCTGCTTTAGCTGCTGATAATCTTGCGATTAATGCCGCAATTACAACCATGTTAGGAGCAAGTTCTGCAGTAACCTCCTGGACTCTATTCGCTTGGCTAAGAAAAGCAAGGCCATCGGCTGTTGGTGCTTCAGCAGCTGCAGTAATTGGTTTAGTAGCGATTACGCCTGCTTGTGGTTTTGTTACCCCGATGGGAGCCATTGCTATTGGCAGTATTAGCGCCATCGTCACGCAAATAGTTTTGCTGCATTTAAATTATTTTAAGAAAATAGATGACACTGCCGATGTTTTTGCCTGTCATGGAGTTGCGGGGGTGATAGGCTCATTATTAACCGGTGTATTTGCTACAACAAGCGTTAATCCAGCGGGCAAAAATGGAGTATTGTATGGAAATTACACGCTATTATGGAATCAAACCATTGCCGTTTTTATAGCAATCACCATTTCGGTAGTGGGTACTGGGTTAATTTTATTTTTATTGCGCAAAATAATGAACATTCGCACTACGCCCAAAGAAGAAATTCAAGGCATTGATATTATTGAGCATGGAGAAAAAGCATACGATCATTCTTAAGCCATTAAGACTGATTTTGTAAGCTGGATTGTTAAAAAAAACCTTCTAGCATGAGGCATAAACGTCAGATTATCTAATATCGCCTCGCTCCATTCGGGCTAAGGAACTGCGTTAGCACTGTCTCAAAACCTTGCGAGTCTTTGGCACCAAGCTTCGACGGTATAAATGCCGCCGCTTCAGCCCAAACGGTTCTGGAGAGGCTCAAGAACTTTTTGCCCTAGCTTAATGCCTATACATCAAGGGATGAAGAGAATGTTCTTGGCGACTTAGAAAAGAGTGCAAAATCAAAGCATTTTCTCATAAAGGATTTCTTGCAATAAAGCTCCGCCTTCGTAAAATTCTTCCAATTTAGTTGAGCTCGTTGCAGTAAAACCCAATGCTTCATAAAATCTGCGTGCTTGATTATTAGCTTCTAAGACCCAAAGACCTACTTTTTTATATCCCAGGGCAGTTAGCTCAGAGAGTGCCGTTAGACATAATTTAGTGCCTAACCCCATACGCCAATAATCTGGATGTAAATAAATAGCACTAATTTCGCCCATTAAAGGCTCAGCATTTACACCACGAAATGGGCAGATACTCGCAAAACCAACTGCTTGATGATCAATTTCAATAAGTAACACATTTACTTCTTGCTTGAGAAGATCTTGCCATTGCTGCGTGCGTTCTGTTAAAGATAAATCTTTTAATATAGTTTCTGGAATAAACTCACTATACATCTTTTGCCAAGAGCGAATATGAATTAAAGCAATCGTCCCCGCATCGTGTACTTTCGCCATCCTTATCTTTGGAGTTACATTTTTAGTCATAATAAAAAAGTCTGTCGCAAAAAATGTATTATATCATCATTGAGGTAAGCAACCCATCTCTGTATTTATATAAATTAAAAACAGTACCCTCTCAACTTCAAACCCTAATCAATTTTTGGAAATTTAATAATAAAATGCGTGTATTCACCCATCTGCCCTTGGCAAGAGATAACGCCTCCAGCAGCCTTCATCAGTAATTTGCAATAAGCCAAGCCAATACCCGTACCTCCTTTTCGTTCAGAATAAAAGGGTTCAAAAATAATGTTCGCTTTTTCTGAAGAAATTCCCTTGGCTGTATCTCGAATATGTAAGTAATTAAAATTATCCTTATCATTTCCTTCACTTAACCAAACAGATATTTCGCCTTTACCTTCCTTATCAATGAAATCAAAACTATTGTTTAATAAGTTCCACAAAAGATTTCTAAATGCTATTTTTTCGATCCAGATTGAATAATCGCATGGCAAGTCTAGATTAATTAATTCGCGTTGATTTTTTTTAAAGGGATAATCATCTAAAGCCTGTTTCAATAGTTCCTTAACGGAATAAAAACAGAATTTATGCGTATCAAATTTATCATGTCGAATATTGTTCAACTGAGTGCTAATAAGCTGATTTACACTATCAATACAGCGCTCAATTTTAGAAATTGTCTCATTTAAACCTGTTTTCACTGCCGATTCATCAAGTGCATCAACCATCGTGCGCTGCATATTGGCCTGCAAATAAATACTCGCCAATGGGGTTCGTAAATCATGAGCCAAACTTCCAGCAAGCAAGCGCATTCCAGCAATTTTTGCAGAATAAATTAACTCTCGATCTCGAGCAAACAAAGCACCAATAATAATCGCCGCAAGAAAGGTTACTCCTAAGCCAAAGAAGGAAACATCCCCAGGAATATATTTTAATGATTTAGCCGCAACACCTAAATAGCAAAATAAAGCCAAACCACAACCTAGTATGAGTAAAATGAGTGAATCAATGGCATTAGTAACCAAAAAAAGGAAAAAAGTAGCGGACATGCAATTCATCAGCCACAGAGTCGAGCCATCATTAAGTAAAGTCAAATAAGCAAAAAAGAATGGGAGACAAAATAGTAACGCAAGGTACCAGACAAAAGGTAATAATTGCAGATATTTAATTGACCAAAACTTATGCAGGGCTAATGCAGCACATAGAGCCGTGGCGATGAGCCGTAGAAAAAACTCTTGATTTACATGAAAGCTTTGTAACTTCCACAGTATCCCAAAAAGTGGAAAGTTAATCATCATGACAATTCCAAATAAGGTAATCTGATGACTTGCCTCAACAGTTTTGTCCATTAAATAGTTATATAAAACAAAGGACCATTTTTTTATAATGCGCATTAACACTTATTATTTACTCCACCTGTAAATGAAACATCCTAACGCCACTAATAAGAAACTCTAGCCCCATATGTTATCAATTGCCGCATATCTATAAAGTTCATTCTAAGGAAAAAATCTCCTCTGACAGTTGTTGCCACATTTGCACTTGATGCGAATAAATAAAATCAAATGCTGCTTTAATTTTCTCACTGGAATGTTCCCAAATGGGTAATAACCGTTCTATCACCGCACCAAAATGTTCCACATAGGAATGCACTCTGAAGAAAATCATTCCTGGCTGCGAAATATTTAATGACTCAGCACAAGCAGTAAGATAGAAATAATCAATATTATCCAATCGTTCATAAGCTGCAAAAGCAGCAATTTGTTTGTCTTCATCATGAGCAGCGAGCCAAGCAAGATGCCCTTTATTAAATTTTCTTGCAAAAGGCAAGTAATGCGTTTCATTAACAATTTCATCGTGAATATCGACACCGCATTCGCTAGCAAATAAAGCATAGAGTTTTTCATGAGAAAATTTATCTCTCCCAACCTCTTCAGTAATATTTTCTAAGATAATCATTTTGGTCGATTCATCTGGAGCGAAGTTTGCGACATACCACATGAAATTAATGAAATGTCCACGCAAATGATAAAAAATGGCGGCGAAGAGCTTTTTTTGCTGTTTATTCCAACACGACGTTTTGTTAATGTTAAACAAAGGAATAGATGCTAATTGTTTACGATACTCATTGTCTGCTTGAGTTAAAAATTGATTGAATGTTAATGGTAGAGCTATTCTATTTTGCATATTAATTCATTTCAAAGTGATAAAAGATAAGGTCTTATAATTCGATTAAAATAACAAAATGTTTTTAACATAACTTTATAATAGAGAGGAAGTAAATGATCTTCCTTGATATTTTGATATCAATCAAATTGATTAATATTTTAACATATGTTTCATTAAATTTAAAGTGACCGTCAAACCCAAACAATATCACTAAGTTTAAGCACTCATTTCAGAAAAAACTACAATTCTGTTTCTGCCACTTTTTTTTGCAAGAAATAAAGCCTTATTGGCTCTAAACCATCAAAGACAGATGAATTAGATGTCTCTGATGGTTTATTAATACTAATTTTTATTGAACTACATAATTTTTATTTTGGCTTATCATGGCATCCTGACTGTCAGGAGAATCCTTAAAGAGACTCACTTTTCCAAGCACTTTTAGCGAATTATGTATCCCTTGCCCGAGCCGTTCTTGATTAATTTTCTCAATAACTGTTCTATGTGCTTGCTCTATTGTTGGTAATTCATGCAGTGATTTTAGTTTAACCTTCTCTATTGTTTGGGTTACATCAGGAACGGTCTTGTCATCAAGAGATGCTCCCGCCAATTTATCAACCACTGACGTACTTGCTCTGGTGCCGGGTAATAAAATATTAGGAGCCACTGGTTCCATTTTCCTATTAAGAATAGCTACATCATGCGATTGCTCCTCCATCGCAAGTAAATGTACCGTGAAATTGGCCTGTTGAATGCACTGCTTTAGCTCTCTAATGATCCGCAAAAATTCATCCATATTATTCGGCGTGTGCTCTAAAGCCTCCATGAGATCATATTCATAGTCACGACACAATTCTTCTAATTGGCGAATAAAAAGATAATTATCTTTATCAACCAAATCATGATCTATTTTTGTATAATAATTCCTAATGACGTGCTGAAATTCATTAGTAAATTGAATCATTAACATCAATGCATTATGTGACGAGGACTTCTCTTTAATATAAGGAGCATCATTAACCAAGATATCCGCCAATGAGCCTAATAATTGTAAGGCACTTGTTAAACCACGCTCGCTCGTTTCTTTATCGATTTGCCTTTCTATTTTCCCATGGGGAGCAACTAATTTGCATAAATTCTCCGTTAAACAAATCGATGCATCACGTAATACCTTGAGCCGGGGAGTGTACGAATCACGCCAAACCCGATGATATTGATTTTTTAGTTCACCTAAATTGTATTGATCACTCGGATCATGAGCATAGGTAGTGGCATTTTCATGCACAGCCCAGGCATAAATTTTTCTATATAAAGAAGGATTTTCATAAAGCTCGATATTCGTTGCCATAAGAGAAATGCCAAAACCATTGTTTTCACACCCCATGTAAAACACCACAACCCGATATAAATTATGATAATGCTGGTGATACAGAGTCATCATGAAGTTAACAAAAGTATCTTTATCGGTTTTTTCGTTGCATAAAAAAGGAAATTCCTCTTCGTATTTTGCACGCAAAGAATGATTCAAAGAGGTATAATCCAAGGTCATGTCACCAAAGATATCAGTCAAGCGCCTCCGTAATAACGTGGGTTGATAGGTCAATAATATTTTTAAAGCGGCCAGAACCTTTTGTTCTTGAGCAACTGGATCACCCGCTAACCTTACAAACTGTTCTGGATCGGCATAGACCTTAGATAGAATGCTCGGCAAAATTGTGGAAAGAATTTTTTTTTGTACGATCTCAGGTAGCACTGAAGTAATACTTTCCTGACCTGGATGTGTGTAAGTGGGCCAATGATAGGGGGTAAAATCTTTAACACAGGGAAAGCGCTCATAATCACGCTCGGTTAAATTAACCCAACTTTTTTGCGGTATGATTCCTGGTCTGGCCTCTTTCATGTAAATAACAAACCAATACCAAAACATACTAAAATCAATATCTCCATCCAAACCAAGATTATGTGGATGAGGATTATCATCCCAAAAAAACCAGCGTGCTAACAAAGTTTCCATAACATTATGTTCAACAAGCATTGCCTTACTAGGAATAGCCTGTTCTTTTGCAGAATTATCAGTCGGTTGTTCTTCAGAGGAGAAATGAAAGGATTCAAAATTCGGAGGTGCGATGAACACAATACCGGTTATATTATCATGTTCATCAAATACCAGATATTCTTTAGCTGAGCGGCTCCCCTGAAAAGATGTTTTAAAAACAGCAGAACCAGCGCTTATTTTAGCCAATAATTTTGGAAAATGCCCCTCAGGATCTAATTTTATATAAAAACCACTCTTGAGCTCGTTGTGTCCAATAAAGCGGACATACCAAGTTTCACTAGAACTATTACCAACAAGCTTTTCCTTTATTAGTGATTTTTCTCTCAGTGACTTTTTGGGAATTCGCATATCTAATCTCCTGAATCAATCCTTGGTTCTGCAAGATATTATTTTGAATAAAAAGAAGTTGATTTTTCTAGGGTCTGTTGATATTTCGCTAGATTGAGCCCAAATAGTAGAAATATCAACAAATCCTAGACCGAAAAAAATATAGTCTTATCTTGTATTAAATTGAGAAACAGCACAAGAGAGATTCATGATTAGTAGTTGAAAGATGGGGCCTTGATGGAATTTATTAACAATTGCACCAATACTAAATTTCCAATGAAAACCAATTAACATCAGTATCATCATTCATTTCATGAGACAAGTAATTGAATACAGCTCTCATAGAATGAATAAAAAGCACTAAAGGAGCCAACGAAAGGGTTAATGCTAACGCAAGGGAATGCCTAAGTACTTCAAGCGGAATTGCAATAGCTAAAGCCAGTGCGTTAATAATAGGAGTATTTTTTCGCTCTTCTGAGCGAGCATCTGAAATTAATTTACGACTAAGTAGGGGAAAAATTAAAAAATCCAGGACTCCTTTTGAGCCTTGTTGTTTTTTAGTACTTAAATACAGTTCTTCCGCAATAAAGACAAAAATTATTTGTGGTTTGATTACAACAGATATAATTTTCTCAAAAAGAGATTTTTTTGGATGCGTAACTGTATTTTCATAATGCTCACCTATAAGACACGCATAAGTAGCATCAATTGTTTCATACCAAAACAAATCTTTTTCCCATTGAATTTTAATGGTCTCATGAGCTAATGCGTCACGCAGCTCCCTCGAAGAAAATGAGAGCATTGAACTGTGCAGGGAATTAATTCCTGAATGCTTTGATAGCGGATTCAGTGCCCTAAAAAAAGTAGTCATAATAACCCGTGTGTGTCGTAAACAACCAATTTAATAACCAACCCATTCATGATGCACTGCTTGAATAAGTGATGATAAAACAAACCGCGTGACAAAAAAAGCAGCGCCTAAAATAAAAACGATTCTTCGCATAGTGCACGTATGTTTGTTTTAACAAATAAGGTTGAGCTACAGAAACAAGGCAAAAGCGAATTAGGCTTCCGTTTACAAAATCAAGCCAGAGCGTTCAAATCGTGCAGAAAGCTCTTTTCCTTCAATTACTTCATTAATAATTTTTAACTCCTTAGAACAAGCGCGCATTTCAGTGCATATCCATGCATTGTCTAAATCTAATTTATTTTTCTGCGTAGTAAGCTGATTTAGTTCATTTTCTAAAGAAAGCCGGTTATCGATAATAGAATAATTCAGAGATTGCAAAACTAAATGACGTTCAGCTGAATTTCCTGGTAAATTATCAAGTATGTGCTGACGATATCTTTCAGTCTGTTCAATTTCATTAGCTTCTTCTTCTATTTTCACTTTTATTTCATTGATTTTTTTTTTCAAGCGCTATAATTTCTTGCTTATTTAAAGTTTCCTTACCACCAATTTCTTCAAAAAAATTGCCATATCTACGCTTGAGAGCATATAGCTCACTAAGCGATTGGTTTTGGCAATAAATTCTAATTTCGTCAGGCGTTCTCATATTGAAAAAAGGCATTTTAGCTCCTATTTTAATAGACATGGATTCCACAATACCTTAATGACCAACATAAGTACAGATCGGATTACTACCTATTTAAAAAACTGCTTCATCAATGCAACTTAATAGATATTCAACAAAGTCTTCTCCACCAAAATCCCGCAATTTCATTAGAAATGCCTCGCATTCCTCGATCGCGCAATCGAATACACTATGAAAGTTAAGTCAGCATCCACAATCGCCAAAATATTAATTACCTATTTGTTTAGAATTTGTTGACATTTCGCCAAATTGAACCAAAATAAACTCATTTTGACCAGCCAACTGCCCCTACTATAAATTGACAACTCAGTGGGTAGATGGTTCACCATTACATTGGAGTCTGACTATGTATATTATTTCTAATGAACGCAAAGTAGATAAAATTATTGAGCATTTACGCAATAAAAAATTACCACCCAATAATACTAAAAAACAGAGCGCTTTAATCATCGGTGAAGGCTCTGTTACCTCCATGCTGCCTGAGTTGAGTACTTTATGTGATCGTATTATCTTGGCTGATATGAATCAGCCTGTAATTGAACATAACCAACTAATGATTGAACTACTTCTTAGAAGTAAGAATAGAGCACAATTCAAAAGTTTATACAAGAAAAATGCAGGAGAGTATACCTACTATATGCTAGAGGAGTACGAGAGAAGTGGCGACTGGGGCCAATTAGGTTTCAAAAAATTGCTTACGCGAGCGCAGGATCTAGGAAATGAGTTCTTTCTATCCTCCGAAGAGCGTTTTTTGCATTGTAAAAATGCTGCCGAACAGTTAAAAATAGAGCCTTTAAATATTAATGCATTCGATTTAGAACAAGTAAAACAGCTAAAACAAAAGTTAATACGCAATAATAGCTCTATTTCAGTTATCAATGTAACTAATCTTTATGAATGGGATGCAAATATAAATGCTCTTAATTGTAAAAAAGGAGCGGAATGGCAGCCAAATAATAATGTCGCTAATATGCTAAATCTTTTATTAGATAGCGCTTCTGAACACATTATTTTATATTCAGCTTATGAAAAAAAAGATGATCAGCTTTTAGTAGCAAAGATCCACACAACGATTAACGATTACTTATATGAAGCGGACCAAGCAGTTCAGGCGCAAATCTTAGCCTCTGATAAATCGTTACAAAAATCATGCGATAGCAGGGTTTCACAATCCCAATCAACACTTTATGGCAAGCGTTCTTTCGCAATTCAGACAGACGCATTGAAAAAAAACAATGAGATTTCTGTGGCCCCCCTCTCAAAAATATGTATTTCAAAAAAATAATAATTTAAAAAAACCAATTTGTATTATTAATACATTTTTAAGGTTAACAATAGACCGACATTTTAGTAAAAAAACTCGCTAAAATTTCTATTATTTTTCAAATTGTTATATCATGACGAACACTTTTTTGGGTTGCTCTACGGCAAACAAACATCATCTTGATGTCTTCATGCGACCTATTAGTTTGTCTAACATCTCATCTGTAATAGCCATAAATCTATCCTTACTATCCCGATAGCGTGATACCGTATTATGGCTACTTACACTCTGATAATGACAAGCCCGAATCTAAAGACTTGAGAACTAACTAAGCACTTTCTCAAAGAGAAGCATACATCCAGTATGTGCACATCGGAGCGCAGAAAATCGACTCGTTTTGGCCAAGATAGTAGAAAGATCAACACCCTCTCGTTATCTTTGCAAAGAGATAGCCCAAGCCGCCAGCAATAAGCAAGGAAAGCAAAGGGTTTCTTTTAACTTTTTTAAATAATTCATCTGCATGAGCATCAATACAGTTATCAAAACCAGAGGATTGCGACATTGTCATCCCTACATTAGATTTTTTTTTCTTTGTATTATCCATATACGCTCTCCTAGGCTAAGTCTTAATATGAAGTTAAAGAGTAGTGGCCTACTAAAAATGTTCACCTCTGCCGCCTTCTTATTATTTTTTAAGTATCTTTGAAAGCACAAAGCCAATGCCCCCAGCAATAAGTAAGGAGGTTAAAGGATACTCTTTTACTTTATTTACGAACTGCTCACTATACTCTTCCATAGAGCCTTCAATACTATGCATCTGCTCTTTACTTTCTTCATAAAAATCAGAGGCTTTTTCTTTAATTTGTTCTGTGGTTGATTCAACTTTCTCTTTAACATCATGATAAACATCAGAAACTTTATCTTTCGTGTTATCTAATGTATTTTTGACGTCTGCTTTGATATTCCAGTTGTCCATAATATAATCTCCTTGTGTGGGGTTTTAATAAAAAGCATTTCTCTTTTACTCAAACCTGCTGTTTCATTCCCCTTACCATTCTGAACAATACTTAATCATTATAGACGATTTTCTGCATACTTTTCCGGATAAAAACTAAAAACATTTAAAGCCTTCGTTTCTAACATTTTGTAGTACAATTTTATAAGTAGGATGATATTTATGGTGAAAATAACAGATTCTGCGGACAATTATTTTGACTTTACTGCAAAAAATTACCGTGATTACACCAAAATAACCTGAAAAACAAAGTGGTCAAATATTTGACATTTTGACAGTATGTTCTATAGTTAAAGTGTAGACCGGCTCTTTTCGAAGAGAAGGTTACTGAGAAGACCACTTAGGTGGTCTTCTTAATTTATATTACTTGAAAAGCTTCTAGGCGTTGATAAAGCCGTGGTGAATGTTCTTCTAAGTTAGTTTCTGCAAAGATTTTATCGATAAGAAGAAAAAACGTTTCAGTAATTTTGGTTTATACAAAATAAAACATAATTTACTACTCAAACTGTAAGAGCTATTTTAGGCGTGATAAGTAAATTGAAAAAAGTATGAGCAAAGGTTCTTACCTGACTTTAAATTTTCCTATTCACGGTCAGATAAAAACCCTCGCCCATGCTACAATAAATGAGTGGTGATAGCTAATAGGGTGTATTACGTTTTACTTATTCCGCTTCACTAAGTAACGCAACATCTTGTGCTTTTAAACCTTTAGGCCCTTTATCAAGCACAAAAGTCACAGGATCATTCTCGTGCAATGTTTTGAAGCCAACACCTTGTATGTCTTTGTAGTGTACAAAAATGTCATCGCCTTGCTGATTAATAATAAATCCAAATCCTTTTTTTTCATTAAACCATTTAACATGGCCTGTCTCTCTTTGCGACATTAGTTATCCCCTTTGTCCTATAAGCTTTTTACTTTTTAACCAGATTATAGATGCTTATTTGTCACGCAACCTATAGTGGTAAAAAGTTAACTCACTAATAAGATAACTGCGTTATAATAAACATTTACTCTGCACGAGTAATTACGTACAGCAAGATTAGCATAACAGTTTTTTATTGATTGTTAAGGCTTTTTTACAACTTTTGACATATTTAAAGTAATTTTTTGATATTGGAAAAACACAATGAATCATACGAAATCATCTTTTATAAAATTAGCGCTTGATTGCCAAGTATTAAAATTTGGTGAGTTTACTTTAAAGTCTGGAAGAATCAGTCCTTACTTTTTTAATGCCGGATTATTCTATCAAGGAAACGCCTTACGCCAATTGGGGCAGTTTTATGCGCAAACCTTATTAGAACATAACGCTTCATTTGAACATTTATTTGGTCCAGCCTATAAAGGCTTACCACTGGCAACAACAACTGCAATTGCTTTATCTGAGTTAGGCAAAGAAACAACCGTAACTTTTAATCGTAAAGAAGTGAAAGATCATGGAGAAGGTGGGCAATTGATTGGAGCTCCTTTGACAGGAAATACCGTAATTGTGGATGATGTAATTACCGCAGGAACGGCCTTTCGCGAGTCCCAGGTTTTAATCAAGGAAAACGGTGGTCATTTAACGGGAGTGATTATTGCCTTAGACCGCTGTGAATGTGGATTAACGAAGGAATCAACTTTATCGGAGATAAAAGCACAAGGCATTAATGTCTATTCCATTATTACTTTATTTGATTTGATTGATTACCTAAGAGCGAGGAATGAACTGGATCAGGTAAAAAAATTGGAAGAATATCAAGCAATTTATGGCTGCTGAATAATTTAATATTTCTTCACAAGAGTAATCCGTATTACAACCTAATATGAACTACAATCCCACCTATTCAAATAAAATAACGTGGGTTATGGATAAGAAATCGCGACAAAGCTAATTCCTTCTCGAACGGCTCAAGTGGAAGTAAAGTCTTACTCGATTTTTTATCCATAACCCATATTAAAATATCTTTTATCCCCTCATTGACAGAATAGAAATTAATCATCACCATTGCATCAATGTTACACTACGTTAATACATTAATATGAAAACACATAATACACTAAACCATTCTGCCCTACTTGATTTAATGCATGCGCTAAGTCTGCTGAACGATAAAAACGAAGCCTTACAATTTTTTACTGATTTGTGCACCCCAGCCGAATTGGAAGCCATGGCCGATCGTTGGCAAGTTGTTCCTTTACTACGACAAGGCATTCCTTATCGCACCATTCATGAACAAACTGGAGTCAGTGTGACAACCATTACTCGTGTTGCACGCTGTTTAAGTTTTGGTACTGGCGGTTATGAATTAATCGCGAATCGAGCGGAGTTACTGTGAAAAATCGTTTACGTTTAGCATTACAAAAAAAAGGCCGTCTATCAGAAGAATCATTAACCCTCTTACAACGATGCGGTTTAAAATTCCGCATTAAGCCCAATACTCTCCTCACCCATGTCGATAACTTTCCCATCGATTTACTCTTTGTTCGTGATGACGATATTCCAACGTTAGTATTTGATGGCCTGTGTGATGGTGGAATCGTTGGCGAAAATGTTTTATTCGAGGCGGCACTTGCCAATCCAGAAAAATCATTTAAAACAACAGCAGCCTTAGGAAGTTGCACCTGTCGTTTGTCTCTGGCAGTGCCTGAATCTTTTGATTATCAAGGACCAGGAAGTCTAGATGGAAAGCGCATTGCCACCAGTTACCCTTACCTGCTAAATCGATATTTACAAGAGCAACAAATATGCGCAGAAAGCCTGATTTTGTCAGGCTCTATAGAAGTAGCGCCACGTATGGGCATGGTGATGCGATTTGTGATCTGGTTTCTAGTGGGCAAACGTTAGAAGACAACAAACTCTATGAAGTCGATACCATACTACAAAGCCAAGCCGTATTGATTCAAAGCGAAAAAAAATGGCACACCTGTATTTCAAGAGTTGTTTGACATGCTCGCCCGCCGTATCCAATCAGTCCAGCAAGCACAAGAACGAAAATACATTGTCTTTCACGCGCCTAAATCAGCACTTGAACGCATTGCCCAAAAATTACCTGGTGCCGAATCCCCCACCATTTTGCCCTTACCCGGAAGTAGCGACAAAGTTGCGGTTCACGTTGTTTCCAGTGAGCGGGTGTTTTGGAACACCTTGGAAACCATTCAAGAATTAGGTGCCAGTTCCATCTTGGTTCTCCCCATAGAAAAAATGTTGGAGTAAGAATGATGTTAGCAATTAAAAATTGGTGGACTTTATCCACTGCGGAAAAAAAACGCTGTTTATCTCGACCAGTACCTGCTTCATCAGCCCAAAACAGTGTATTGGAAATAATTAAACAAGTACAAACTTTAGGCGATAAAGCTCTATTTGCATTAACAAAAAAATTTGATGGGGCTACTTTAGAAACCTTGCAAGTGCCAAAAGAAAAAATTCGTAAAGCCCAAATTAGCCAACAAGCACTAACGGCAATTAACGAAGCCATCACCACCATTACCAAATACCACCAATCTCTGTTACCGGAAAATAAAACCATAAACACGGCTCCAGGTGTGGCCATTCAAACTGTTTACCGCCCCATTCAACGGGTTGGTTTGTATGTTCCTGGCGGCAATAAAACGCCGTTGATTTCCTCTCTGTTAATGCAGGCTATTCCCGCCTTAGTTGCCGGCTGCCCAATCAAGGTATTTTGCACGCCTCCGAATGCACAAGGCGCTATCAATGAACATTTATTAGTCGCAGCACGTTTATGCGGCATCGATACTATTTATGCGGTAGGTGGTGCTCAAGCTATTGCAGCTATGGCCTACGGCACAGAAAGCATCATCAAAGTCGACAAAATATTTGGCCCAGGCAACAGCTATGTTACTGAAGCCAAGACATTGGTTGCTCGCGATCCTTATGGCGCAGCAATTGACATGCCAGCAGGTCCTTCCGAGGTTATGGTATGTGCAGACAGCCAGGCTAATCCGGCATTCATCGCGGCCGATTTGCTGGCACAAGCAGAACACGGAATTGACTCACAGGTTATTTTAATTTGTGACGGTCAGGATTTAGCAGAGCAAGTCAATCAAGAATTGGCAACTCAATTAAAGAATTTACCCCGCGCGAGCATCATCAATAAATCCCTAACAAATAGCTTCATTATTTTATGTGCTGAACCAGCAGAGCAACAAAATATAATTAATGATTATGCTCCAGAACATTTAATCATTAACCGTAAAGATGCAGAAACATGGGTTAATAAAATTAATGCTGCAGGCACAATTTTTCTCGGTTCCTGGGCAGCTGAAACTTTAGGCGATTACGTCACCGGCTCAAATCATGTTCTACCAACACATGGTTTTGCCCGCAACCACAACGGCCTGGGTACGCTCGATTTTTTAACGCGTTTTAGTGTGCAGTCAATTAACCAAGAAGGCATTAAAACTTTAGGACCAGCAGCAATTACTTTAGCACAGCTCGAAGGATTGCAGGCCCATGCTTATGCCGTAGCAATTAGACTGAATTCTCTGGAGATTTAAATGTCCGTACTTGATTTAATACGCACCGAATTATTAGAAAGCTCTTCCTATAATCCTGGCGACGACACGATGCCACACCGGCTACACGCCAATGAATTACCTTGGTCAGCTATCACGGCAGACTCCATTGGTCTAAATTTTTATCCGGAAACCCAATTAAAGATGCAGCTGCAAGAACAATTAGCCCAACGTTATCAAATTAACAGCGATCAGATTGTATTAACCCGAGGTTCTGATGATGGCATTGATTTATTAGTGCGTTTGTTTTTAAAAGCCAGGCAAGATGCATTCATGCAATTTCCACCTACTTTTTCCATGTATGCATTTTATGTACGCCTGCAACAAGCACAAATGATTCACTGCCCCTTAGATCCATTAACTAATTTTAGCTTAAGCCTAAAGCAGGTTAACGAAAGCTGGCAGGAACAATGTAAAATAATCATGTTGTGCAATCCGAACAACCCTACCGCTAATTTAATTGATTTGTCATTTATTGCTGAACTCTGTACACACTATAAAAATCGCTCAGTAATTGTCGTCGATGAAGCTTACATGGAATTTGCCAATGCACAAAGTGCCACCAGTTTGATTCCTCAATTTGATAACCTTATTGTCTTGCGTACCTTATCTAAAGCCTATGGTTTGGCAGGATTACGTCTAGGTGCCATTATTGCGCAGCCGCAAGTAATACAAGCCGTCAACAAAATTATGGCCCCCTACCCTTTATCCAGTGTGGTTATTCATTTAGCGCTGCAAGCACTGACCAATAATGATTGGTTTGCCCTGGCTCTAGAAAAAATTAAAAGCGCACGTACAAAGCTTATCGAAGCGCTCAGGACCTATCCGTTCATTGAAAAAATTTATCCATCTGAAGCCAATTTCATCCTGGTAAAAACCAGCTATGCCAATGAACTAGCAGACTGGTTTACACAACAAGGCATCAGCATTCGTACTTTTTCAGACAAGTCACCATTACATCATCACCTACGCATTACCGTGGGTGATGAACAGCAAAATCTATTGTTGCTGGCCGCTTTATCTTCTTTTCAAAATAACGTTTCAGGGTTTTAAAATGCAAAAAATCTTATTTATTGACCGTGATGGCACCTTAATCGAAGAACCATTTGATTTCCAAGTTGATTCTTTAGATAAAATAAAATTAACTCCAGGCGTTATCCCCGCCTTGTTGCAATTACAAAATGCAGGCTTTCGCTTCATTATGGTAAGCAATCAAAACGGAATCGGTACCACCTCTTTTCCTGAAGAGGACTTTAGTATTTGTCATGAATTTACACTAGATCTTTTTTCATCCCAAGGCATATTCTTTGATGAAATTTTTATTTGCCCACACATGCCCGAAGACAATTGTGCATGCCGCAAACCTAAAACCGGATTGCTGGAACAATTTATGCAAGAAACCAGCATTAATAAGACATCGTCCTGGGTCATTGGCGATCGCGATACAGATAGGGAATTAGCCGACAATTTAGGTATTAATTTTTTACCTGTTTCTAAAGAACATAAGTGGAAGCAAATTAGCGAATCGATTCTCCAGCAAAAACGTTCGGCGACCGTTAAAAGAAAAACAAAGGAAACCAACATTCTTTTAACCGTAGTTTTAGATGCGGATCAAACGGGCATCATTAATACTCCATTGCCGTTTTTCAACCACATGCTGGAGCAAGTAGCCAAACATGGCGGGTTTAATTTGGACGTATACGCCACCGGGGATGTAGAAGTCGATGATCACCATTTAATTGAAGATACCGCTATTGCTTTAGGTGAGGCATTAAAAGAAGCACTGGGCGATAAATGGGGTATTAATCGCTATGGATTTACCCTGCCTATGGATGAAGCGTTAGCATCCATGGCCATCGACATCAGTGGCCGTGGATTTTGTGAATTCCAAGGGCAATTTACTCGTGAATTTGTTGGAGGCATGGCCACGGAAATGGTTCCTCATTTCTTTCAATCCTTAGCCTGTGCACTGGGCGCAACCCTGCACATTCAGGTTAGCGGAAAAAATCACCACCACATGATTGAAGCCTGTTTTAAATCATTAGGTAGAGCATTGCGCCAAGCCTGTATGAAAACCAATAATGCCCTGCCATCAACTAAGGGAATATTATGATTGCGGTTATTGACGTCAGTGGTAACAATCTGACTTCCTTGGGAAATGCTTTAAATCGCTTAGGATTTACTTATGTCTTAACCCACGATGCCCAAGAAATTAGTCAGGCCAGCCATGTCATTCTCCCAGGAGTTGGTACGGCTACTTATGGTATGCAGGCATTACAACAATATGACTTGGTTACGGTGCTTAAATCGTTAACCCAGCCGTTATTGGGGATTTGCCTTGGGATGCAATTACTGCTCGATGCCAGTGAAGAAGGTGATATTGCATGTTTAGGGTTAATTCCAGGAATAGCAAAACGTTTACCGTCTACAGAGCATTTTCCAGTCCCGCACATGGGCTGGAATCAATTGCAATGGTGCAAAAAATCGCCATTACAACGAGGATTAAACAAGCACGATTATGTTTATTTCGTGCATAGTTATGCCCTAACCACTACTGAACATGCCCTGGCACGTTGTGACTACAATCAATCCTTTACGGCAATTATTCACAAAGATAATGTGTGGGGAATGCAATTTCATCCAGAAAAATCAGCTGCAGTAGGTATGACGTTGCTAAAAAATTTTTGTAACACCGCGGGGGCTCTATGATTTTAATTCCAGCAATCGATATACAAGCCGGGCGATGCGTGCGCTTGAAGCAAGGTCAATTTGAGCAAATCACGATATTTGATACACCACCAGTAGAACGAGCAGCCTACTTTGCAAAAATAGGTGCCCAACGTTTGCACGTTGTTGATCTAGACGGGGCCCAAATAGGCAGCATGCAACAATTACCTTTAATTTGTTCCATGCAAAATACGGGCATTAACGTTCAAGCTGGTGGTGGTATTCGTTCCTTGGAACAAGCAAAGCTCTGTTTTTCCGCAGGCATAGCGAATCTGGTTCTGGGCAGCATTGCCATTAGTAATCGTGAGTTAGCGACACAAATTATTCAAGAAATTAGTCCAAAGAATATAATTTTGGCATTAGATATCCGACTTATTAATGGCATTCCTATACCTGCCACACATGGTTGGCAAACAATGTCTAACCGTAATTTATGGGATGTGGTTTCCTATTATCAACAGCTTGGCATCCAACAAATCCTCTGCACTGATATTGCCTGTGATGGCATGATGCAAGGACCCAATTTTAGTTTATATCAAGAAGCAGTAAAACGTTTCCCAATGATTGATTGGCAGGCATCGGGTGGAATTCGCAATCAGGAGGATATTGAGGCTTTAGATAAGCTAGGTGTTGCCGCCGCAATCTTAGGCTTATCCTTGTATCAAGGTACACTTCATTTGGCGGAGTATAAACCATGTTAAGCAAACGAATTATTCCTTGTCTTGATGTACGTGATAACCAAGTCGTCAAAGGAGTAAAATTTCGCAATCATCGTGTCATTGGCGACATAATTACACTGGCAGCGAACTACTCCGCATCAGGAGCCGATGAGTTAGTCTTTTATGACATTACAGCAAGCGCGGATCAGCGTGTCGTTTGTCCTGACTGGGTCAATCAGGTGGCAGCAACAATTAACATTCCGTTCACTGTAGCCGGTGGCATTCGCTCCAACAATCAGGCAAAATCAATATTGAATGCTGGAGCAGATAAGGTATCGATTAACAGCCCAGCCTTAGAAAATCCTGATCTGATTAACGAATTAAGTCAGCAGTTTGGTAGCCAATGCATCGTCATCGGCATTGATAGCCAATGGCTTGTTGATGATTACTATGTGTACCAATATACTGGTGATGAACGCAAGACGCTTAATTCCAAACGCAAAACACGTGAATGGATAAAAGAAGTTCAAGATAGAGGTGCCGGAGAAATCGTACTTAATTGCATGCAGTCTGACGGCGTACGCACCGGTTATGACATCCAGCAATTACAAAAAATGCGCCCATTATGCCAGGTACCACTCATCGCATCAGGAGGTGCTGGAGCAGTGAATGATTTTACGGAAGTATTTATAAAATCACAGGTAAGCGGCGCTTTAGCTGCCAGCATATTTCACGACAAAATATTGACAATCAATGAAATTAAGTCTGCTCTTAAGCAACAAAATATTGAGGTAAGAATATGAATCATTTAGAAATTAGTGCCTTAGATTGGCAAAAAATGAATGGCTTATTACCCGCCATTATCCAAAATGCAGAAAATGGTAATGTACTGATGCTAGGCTACATGAACCAAGAAGCCTTAATTGCTACCGTAACCACAGGACAACTGACACTCTATAGCCGCAGTCGTAAACGTTTATGGCGTAAAGGTGAGACATCTGGCAACACCATGGCCGTGCACCATATAAGTGCCGACTGTGATCATGACAGTCTATTAATTATGGTGTTTCCTAAAGGCCCGGCCTGTCATTTAGGTTATGCGAGCTGTTATCAGCCCCCCTGTCATAGCGCCATTAGTTTTATGAGTGATTTAATTGAAATTATTAATGAACGCGCAGAAACACAGGCTGAAAATAGCTACACAGCACAATTATTAGCTTCAGGTATCAACCGTTGCGCCCAAAAGGTAGGCGAAGAAGCTGTTGAAACCGTTATTGCTGCGGTGAATAGTACGCCTGAAGAATTTATTAATGAATGTGCTGATTTAGTATTCCACCTGCTGGTTCTTTTAAAAGCTTCTGAGTTGAGTTTTTATGATGTACTGCAGTGTTTGCAAGATAGAGACCGGACTGTTCATACATAAAACTAAATAGATAAAAACATTACTCTTAAACAAGCGTATTAAGCCAGATTTTTAAGCCGATTACAGTGATGCTACAAAATTTGCAATGGCTTAACCGCTAGAACAAATAAAGGTGATTCCCACCACAGGAAAATTAAAACATTACCAGTATAACTTTCGTGGGAATTACCGCTTAAATTCTATTAGAGATTCCTTGTAGCAGAATACGGAATTTCCAGGCTAGACTTCCTATTTTCTAACTCTTGTTTACTTGGATATAAACCAACGTTGCTACCTAATTTATCAACAACCCTGAAAGTTATATCATCCCAAGATGGCTCTACCCCCTTAGGATATAAAGCGTCTTGAACAATTTTCCCCAGAGACAGGTTATAATCCGGATCTAAATTAACATCCACGATCGCGGTATAACTAATACCATTATCGGATGTTTTTATTTCCTTATTTGAGTCAAAAAAATAAAATTTATTCTCTTTGAAATAACAAGCCGTACTATGAGTCAGACCATCAATCATGATTAATTTTCCATCATTCTGTGGATTGACAAAATTAATAAAAAAATCGCCGAAATGATCAGGTCCAGGGTAATAGGAAAGATAGTATTCATTTTGTAAGTATTTTTGTTGTCCCCAAATAGCAACTACATCTTCTTGTTTTTGATAGGGCATATCTTTGCTTTGATCTAGTACAGGATTAAACCTGTATTTTTTTTCACGTGCTTCATCAAGGTCTTTTCCTATTAATAAAAAAGATCTGACTAACTGTATAGTATATTCAAAGTGCTGTTGTAGCGCAGGTTCCATATTTTTAGAAAAATCGTGACAATTCATGATTTTCTCAATCATGTTAAAATATATTTCCGGTTGACCACTTAGTATAGATTGTGCCCAGAGTCCTGATAATCCTAAACACATTCCGCCATGAATATCGTTAATAATATTGACTACATCCTCAAGTTTATATTCTTCGGGATTTTTTATAGTCTGACTAATCAAGTAGCGTTGACATTGTTCAATTATCGAAAATTGCTCGAATCGGATGGAAGATTCTATGGGAGAAAAATTTCTTTTAATAACGGATTTAAAACGTTCCTCTGCTTGTAAGGGGATGCTATCGACAGGTTTTAATCCTTGTTTATTTTCCATGTAAGGACATATGCTTGACCAGTGTAACAGATTTTTTGTTTCTTCCACCAAGGTTCTTACTGTATCGATAGAACCAGTACTGATAGCCAAATGAAGAAGATTATTTCCCTCTTCGTCAGTCATAATTGGCAACCAAATGGCATCTCGCCCTAGTTGATCGTTTAGAGTTTTAGATAGGTTTTTAATTTCATTTATTTCACCATCTTCAATATGATTTTTAAACTCACCAAAAAATTTTTGAAGATTCATTAAATTCATTATTGTGGCTTCTTTAACAAGATCAATATTATTTCTAATTATAGTAGAGTTTAATATTCATTTTATTTTAGAACAGTTAAAATTAGGAATGGACTAGAATCATCAGTTTTCCGCTCAAAGATCCACCGAACACATTGACAAGTTCTGCAGCATGCTGCAACTGCACCGAAAATACATGATGTTTTACAGCCTATACACAAGGTTATCCACAGAAATTGTGGATAAATAATTTTTAAGATTAAATATAAAAAATAGGCTAAGAGCCTTATAAAATAAGGATTTTCCTAATAACAAGAGTATAAGTGTATTTTAGTTATGCGAATTACTTAGAAAAATTATCCACAGAAGGATTTTAGACTAACGAGAAGAAATGCCTGGGTATAGTAACAAATAAAAAAATAAAAAACAGTCTTGACTTGGATATTTTTTATAAAAAAATGTAAATCATACAAAATATCCCCCCGTTCACGAGGAGATACTTTTTGCACAAGTCAAATCACTGCCAATAAAACTGCGCTCAGATAATTCTCTGTAGAATAAGTTAAAGATAATTAAGAGCAAATGTAGGTTAATACTTAACTCGCGAAACCCAACGATGGAGCGAAGCGAGCTTAATTTTTAGATTGGTTATTAAAATTTCCATATTGGAATTAAGCTGTTAAGCTGTGTTGCAAAAAATTAATCTCGCTAGACCATTTTCCGAGGAACAATAGATGAGTGGAAAAAAAATATACTTTGCTGATAAGCCGATAAACCAAATAGTTGCTGAAATCAGAGCTCTAAAAGGGACCGAGATCACCCAGCTTGATTTAAGCATGAATGCATTTCACAAAAGATCCGTTGATGAGCTGACTGCCGTTTTAGGTGCGTTGATAGAGACAGGGATTATCTCCCTTGATTTAAGCCTGAATGAGTTTTACCAAAGATCCGTTGATGAATTGACTGCCGTTTTAGATACTTTGAAAAAGACAAGAATTAACTCTCTTGATTTAAGCCTGAATGATCTTTACAAATTTGGTGCAGCGCTAGCATCCCTGTTAAGCTTCCTCAAAGAAACAGAAGTCACCCATCTTAACCTAAGTAGGAATTGCCTTGGGGGGAAATTAGATGTGGGGCAGACAAGCCCACTCAGCGCTCTCAAAGAGACAGGGATCACTCATCTTAATTTAAGTAGGAATATCCTTGGATCCAGCTCAAATAGGATACTCGCTTCCCTGTTTGGCTCCCTAAAAGGGACAAGTGTTACTCATCTTGATTTATGCATGAATAATCTTGGGCAAAAATCAGCTGCGCAGCTGGCTACTCTGTTTAGCAGCCTAAAAGAAACAGAAGTTACCCACCTTGATTTAGGCAGGAATAACCTTGGGGATAAATCAGCAAAGGAGCTCAAGATCATCTTTGATGCAATTCCAGTTAATATTGTATCAGTTGGCCTCTACTATTCTGAACTAAAAACAATGGGACAATCTCAACGTCAAGCGATTCAAAACCGTTTTGACCATGCCGATAATATTATTCTATATGATGAGAAACACATAAATCTTGAACCCTCTTTGCGAAGGAATGATGCTCGTGCCTACCGAACCTTCGGCTTTAAAATTTCTGCCCCCTCCTTATTAAACAGATGTGCTTTCTTTATAGCCCAAAAAAGGATCTTTCCACGAGAAACGTGTCAAGCGAAACTACCGTCCGAACTCAATCATTATATTAACTCGTTTAGAAGTACACTTGCTTAGTTTAGTCATAGCAGCCTCGGTGCGGCAAACCCAGGCTATCGAATGTATCATAAATTTCTTATCCGAAACTTACATTAGTTTAAGATACACAAACTTATAGTCGGCTCCCAGGTGAAATAGCAAAAATCCAGTACCAAACACTTTGCTAAATTCTGAAGCATTAGCAACCACACTGAAAATACAAAGTGTTTTACAGCCTATACACAAGGTTATCCACAGAAATTGTGGATAAATAATTTTTAATATTGGATATGAAAAATAGGCTAAAAGCCTTATAGAATAAGGATTTCCCCAATAATAAGAGTATAAGTGTATTTTAGTTATGCGAATTACTTAGAAGAATTATCCACAGAAGGATTTTAGACTAGCTAGAGGAAATACTGGGGGTATGATAACAAATAAAAAAATAAAAAACAGTCTTGACTTGGATATTTTTTGCAAAAAAATTTAACGACACCAATATCTCCCCGCTCACGGGGAGATATTTTTTTACCCGAATCAAACTACGGCTAATAAAACCGCTGTTAGATAATTCCCTTCAGGAAATGAAGCCAAGGTTGGGTGGCAACTTGCAGGGCCATAAACACCCAAAATACGTGCCTGTTTACCTACCACCCCAGCCTGTGAACTGACTAAAGAACAAAATTCTTGCGCTGAAAGTGCCGAAGAACAATTGCAGGTCATTAATAAAGAACCTGACTTCATATGCTTGAAGACTTCGCGATGCAAAAAGCGATAATAATTTTTAGCACGATGTACGTGTTGCTGCGAGGGCACTAATTTGGGTGGATCAAGAGTCACAACATCATAATTACCGGCTTGAGCCAAATAATCACGCGCATCCGCTTCAATAAACTCAATATTAGTCAAATTATTTAATTCAGCATTCTTCCGACCTTGGGCAATCGCTTGTGCCGAACTGTCCACGGCCGTAACGCTTGTTGCCCCAGCTTTTGCTGCATGCAATGCAAACCCGCCCGTGTAACTATAAAGGTCTAATACTCTCTTACCCTTAGCTAATTGCGCTATGCGTTGGTGATTTTCTCTTTGGTCAATAAATAAACCGGTTTTTTGCGCACTGCCAAATTCAACCTGGTAGATCACTCCTGCCTCAAGAACCTGGGCACTTTGCTGTGTTTCTTGTGGGCTTACTTGTTTCCAGCCATCTTGTCCGAGTGGCTTGCTTTGGGACATCCAAATAATTTGATCACCAGGAACTAATTCTTGCAACGCCTTAGTAATCACTTCTTTATTTAATTCCACCCAATAAGCAGAACTGGCAACAACACAGACTTGATTAAAACGATCGATCGTCAATCCAGAAAGACCATCTGCCTCGCTATTGAAAAACCGATAAGCAGTCGTCTGTTCATTAGGTAAATTTAAACAATCACGCACCTGCTTTGCTTGTTTCAGGCGATGAGTAATCAATGCATAAAAACTACTCATATCAATATGCTCATTGCTCAGTGCTAATACTCTTACCCTATATAATGAATGTTCATTATATACACCAACACCAACTAAGACTTCATCGGCATTATAAATATCAACCAGATTTCCAGTACTTAATTTTCCAGAAGTACGGCCGATAGCTTTGGGGAAAATCCACGGATGGCCTCGTAATACAGTATTTTGTTTTGCTGCGAGCAAAATAACTTTTGCGTTCATTTTCTATTTCCCAAAGAACAAAAATGGGCTAATCTACACAAAGAACCATAGACCTGCAATAGATATACTTCGAAAACAAGTACTCCCAGGCCAATTTAAAACAACCCCCTCAATCAGAATAAAAATAGGGACTGTAACAATGTCACAATATGTAAAAAACGTCTTTCTTTTTCTTTGTATCAGTATATTTACCGGAATTACTTATGCAGATCCTTGGTTTACTGGCCCCATACTTGCTCCCGCAGGACATAACGTCGCCCGAGGCCATACGAACTTCGAACTTTATGGCCTTGATGTATTTACTACGGGTCAGTACGATAATAATAGTAAGATTCATCGAATTCCTCAATTTAAAAGTTTGGTTTTTAACCCCCTATTAACCCATGGTTTTACCGATTGGCTAGACATCCAATTGTCTGTCCCTTATGCATTTAACAATACCCAAGGGGTAAGTTACCACCGAATCACCGATACCGCTGTTGGTGCAGGGATTCAACTATTGGAACAAAAAAAATCAAAATGGCGTCCTGACGTACGTTTTTTTGTCCAAGAAACATTCCCTACCGGTGAATACGAACAATTAAATCCTGCATTTTTAGGTACTGATGCGACAGGCTTAGGGAGTTATCGCACACTCGTCTCTTTAAACTTTCAGTACCTAAGAGAAATTTATGACCAGCATTTTTTGCGTACCCGCTTAATAGTGTCGCGTTTAATTTCCTCCACCGTTAATGTCCATGGCCTTAACAGTTTTGGTGGCTCAATAAATACCAATGGGATTATTAACCCTGGTGCTGAAGATAACGTGGATCTAGCTTTTGAATACACCCTGACCCAAAATTGGGTAGCGGTAATGGAAGGATATTATTCTGAGGGACAAGCAACGCGTTTTAATGGTATTTTAGATATTATCAATGATAACTCGGTGAATGTGGGTTCTAAACAGTATTATGAATACGGACTTGCGCCGGCGCTTGAATACAACTTTACTTCAAATTTAGGACTTATCGGCGGTGTTTGGTTCCCCGTAAAAGGAAAAAATACATCGCGTTTTATAACCTATGTTTTAGCGATTAATGCTTACTGGTAATATGCTGATTAATTAATTTTTGAGTATGAACTTAAGGTGCACAATTTCTATGGAAAAGACAGATAAACTCTCCTATGGACTAACTATAGGTGCTTTAGGTGTTGTATTCGGGGATATTGGTACTAGCCCTTTATATGCTTTAAAAGTAACACTGGATAATTTAAGTGTCACACCCTCTAATATTTTGGGTGTTTTATCACTCATATTTTGGTGTTTGATTATAATTATTTCTTTTAAATACTTAATCATGATTTTTCGTGCTGATAACGAGGGCGAAGGAGGTATTCTTGCCCTCCTCGCTCTGATGAAGCATAAAAATGCAAAGCATATCCCGCTATTTTATATATTTGCTATATTCGGAGCTGGTCTCTTATTAGGGGATGGGATGCTTACTCCTGCAATCTCTGTGCTCAGTGCCGTAGAAGGCATGGGTACACTCTCAAGCTCATTTACCCCCTATATTTTACCAACCTCCGCTACCATTCTAATCTTTATCTTTATGCTGCAATCAAGAGGCACCGCCAGTATTGGCTATCTTTTTGGCCCATTAACATTTATTTGGTTTTGCACCATTGCCATTCTTGGCTTAATTCAAATAATTGCAGCCCCTATAGTTCTTAAAGCAATTAATCCTTATTATGCTTTTACCTTACTGCACGATACTGGCTTTAAAGGCTTTTTGTTATTAGGTGGTATTTTTCTGGTTGTTACCGGTGGCGAAGCGCTTTATGCAGATATAGGCCATTTTGGCAAAAATCCTATTCGCTTTAGCTGGTTTGCCTTGGTTCTTCCCTGTTTAATATTAAGCTATTTTGGCCAAGGGGCAAATTTACTTTTACATCCAGAAGCAATTAGCAATCCCTTCTATATGATTGCACCGAGCTGGTTTTATGTACCGCTAATTATTCTGGCAACGATTGCCACCATCATTGCCTCGCAGGCAGTAATTTCAGCAACTTTTTCGTTAACGAAACAAGCTGTTTTATTAGGCTTATGCCCACGTATTCCCATCATTCAGACATCAAAGGAGTATTCTGGCCAAATTTATGTACCACAAATTAATTTTATCTTATTTGCTGGAACCATAGCCCTCACCTTTACCTTCAAAACGTCAGATAACATGGCGCATGCTTATGGAATCGCCGTAAATGCCTACATGCTCATGGTAGACTTTATGGTTGCTTATACCGCTATTTCTATTTGGAAATGGTCAAAAATAGCATCGGGCCTTATATTTGGCTTGTTTCTCAGCATAGACTTAGCCTTTCTTAGTTCAAATGCGCATAAATTTTTAACTGGCGGCTGGGTACCTGTTACTCTTGCCTTGTTTTTAGCAACAATTATGTACACCTGGAAATATGGGCTGGAATATCTACGTTGTAATTATTATATGAACAAAGAAGATATTTCTAAAATTATTAAACAATTACAATACAAAAGCTTGAATCAACTGCATGACTTAACTGCCGTGTTTATCACTGATGTTTATGATAAAAGCGGTGGTAGCTTCCTGCATTTTTTAAAACTTAGCCGCTCCGTTCCAGAACATGTGCTCATCGTTAATTATGTGGTTGGTAATATTCCTTATGTACATTACAGCCAACGTTATGAGGTAACTTGCTTGGATGATAAGGTATATAACCTCACCTTACATTATGGATTTATGGAAACAATTTCCATCCCACGCGCACTGGAACGAGCCTCAGACAAAAATATTTTACCCTTTAAACTAAATATTGATCGAGCAACCTATATGGTTGAAATCCCCAATATCATGGCATCAAAAAACAAAAGGTCCTTGACCTTTTTCTGGCAAGAACGATTATTTGCATTTCTTATTCGCAATTATTCAGCAAATTTAAATATTGAATTCTATAATTTGCCGTATAATAGGACGATTGCAATAGGCACTTATTATATTATGTAACATCAGGAGTCCTTTATGTGGTTTAACAATGCACTTATTTACCAATACGAATTAGACGAAGCCAGTGATTTAATGGCTGATTTAGCGGAGAATATTCTTAAGCCATGCCCACCGCATGCACGTTTCATTTATGGCTGGACTCCTGTTTTCGCTGATGAATTGGTACAAGAGATTGCTGGCAGCTCTCTGATTTGTATGGGTAAAGAAGAACGTTTACTGCCTCGGGGAGTAATTAATAAAATGCTGGCTGAACGCGTTCAAGCGCTGGAAACACAGCACGGCCGAAACATTAAGCGTACTGAAAAAGCGCAAATGGCAGAAGATATTGAATTTGAATTACTGCCAAAGTCATTCTGCATACAAAAACGCCTATTAGCCATTCTAGATAGCGCCAGTAAACGCATCATTGTTAATGCTTCTAGCAATACTCAGGCATCACAATTGACCTCACTATTACGTAAATCAGTTTCTGGAATTACGATTGAACCACTGACTCATACTGAAAATCTCGCCTTACGCTTTGCTGACTGGATACAGTCTCCAGCCGCTCTGCCCGCTAATTTTCAATTGGCATCTGATTGCGTGCTCTTTTCTTTAGATGATGAAAAAAAACGCGTCCATTGCAAAGGCTATGAGTTACCAGCTGAAGAAATTTTAACCTTACTATCTCAAGGCATGGCAACAGCAGAAATTTCCTTAATCTGGAAAGAGCGAATTCAATTTACGTTAACTCACGACTTTACATTTAAAAAACTGAAAAGTCTTGATTACCTGGTTGATGACTTTAATGATATCAAGCAACTTGATGAAGAATTACAACAGCGAGATGCGGCCTTGGCATTGCTGTCTGGAGAGTTGCGTGAATTAACGAATGATCTTTTAGCTGTCTTAGGAGCTAAAGCACCGGTATTGGAAGAAGCAGTAGCGGAATAAAAAAAAATCGCCCGCTTACACAAATCCCATAGGTTATTGGGTCATCTGCCCCA
>NZ_JH413800.1:10163-13227 GCF_000162755.2 Legionella drancourtii LLAP12 | reverse complement strand
TATCAGACCTTAGTGATAATATTAGAGGCCAAACCACCCTTCTGTCAGGCTATATCAAGTTACCTCTTCTTAAATAACAACTTCCCATGGGTTAAGAAGCTCTACACCTGTTTCTTTAAAATCTTTAATATTTCTTGTTACTACTATCAGACCATGAACTAATGCAGTAGCTGATATAAGAGCATCTCGTTCAGAACGAGGATCAGGAATATGCAATTTCGCACAACGTAGTGCAACTGCGACATCTATATTTAGAATCCTATCTGAAAAAGTTGGCAATACATGAGAATCTAGCCAACTTCGTAAAATCGCTCCTTGAGAGGGATCCTTCCGTTCTTTCTTCAGAATTCCCGCCTCTATTTCTAAAATAGTGATTACAGACAAAAATAGTGAAGAAGCTGATGCTGCCCTCGCCCAATTTAATACGTTTGTATCACCTTTAGCTCCTTTTCTTATTTCGGAAACTATATTCGTATCTAGTAAGTACATTACTCAAATTCCTCAACACGATAAATAGAACCTTTTATTTTAGGTGCTTCAAAATCGATATCTGCTGAATCAGGCATGGCCAGCAAGTCCACGATAGTCTCTTTAGTTTGAGTTAGCTTTAAATAATCCTCAATGGATAAAAGAACATGTGCTGGATGCCCTCTATCAGTAATGAAAACAGGACCTTGTCTAGTAGCTTTTTTTATTCTACTAACATCTTGATTAAATTCGCGGCTGGAAAATGTTGAAATAGTCATATTAATCTCAGCTTAATAATGTAGTTACCTAACTACAATATATAACAAAAGTAGTAACTTGTCTACATTTCAAAGTAAAAAAAATGCGGGATTAACTTTATAGCCCTATCCTTTCAGGAATTGAATTATTATCTAGGAAAGATCGTTTAAGAAAATTGGTTAAAATTTCAAAATAATCAAACGACTATTAATTTTAAGTAAATTAACTAATATTATTTTGAACCCACTTCCAATCCAGTTTTAAATGTTCATAAACGGATCGTCCTTGAATGGATTTAATATGGTCATCAAGAACCAACTTATATGATAATAAAGAATAAAATTTTTCAGGAAGTTGATATAAAGCATCATGGTGTAAATAGAGAGCGCACCCTTTGTTTAAATTCCATGCATTTAAATTATTAAATATCCAGACCCCACTAACACGTCTATTTTTTGAACCACTTGCCCCAACCAACGAGCCATTCGTGGATCTTGTATAGATAGTCCCCCCATTTAGGCCTAGTGTGTACGTCAATGGCATTCGGTTAAGGAATCCCTATGCTATACTTCAAAAATTTTTAATATTTACAGCGAGTGATGCTAAAGGATGTATGCAGTTATGGAAGATTTTTGGAGCCCCTTACAAGCAATGATTGAGGAAGTATGTGAAGATTTTGATAAAGTTTGGCAAACACGAAAACGGGTTATTAACACCCAATTTTTAGTAACTTTTATATTAAAGTTAGTCTTAAGTAAGAATAGCCAGGGATACAAAATTTTATTAAATGAACTTTGGGAAACTTCGGAATTTTCGGCCTTACAGGAACAACCGGTGTCAGCATCATCTATATGTGAAGCCAGACAGAAAATGCCGGAGACAATATTTACCCTGATTAATCAAAAAGTGTTGGCGATGCGCGAGGAAAGTGACACGCTACCTCTGTGGCGAAATCATCGCGTTTTTGGTGTTGATGGTTCAAGAATTAATGTGCCTCATGAGTTGCTGGAAGCGGGTTATAAGGCACCAATTAAACAGCAATATTATCCTCAAGGATTAATGAGTACCTTATATCACTTGGGTAGCGGCCTGATTTATGACGGCATACTTGAGCCAGTCAAAGGAGAGCGTATCTGCTTACTGTCGCATATGGAAAAGCTGACATTAGGCGATGTGCTAGTGCTAGATCGCGGTTATTTCAGCTATCTCATTCTTGTCAAAGCTATTGAAAGGGGGATTCATTTAATTTGTCGCATGCAGTCTGGTCCTGTGAACAAAGCGGTTCAGGCATTCTGGGACAGTGACAAAGAAGATGAGGTGATTAGCTATATACCATCTAGTCCGGTTAAATATGAAAGTAAAAAACAGGGCTACGATATTGAACTTAATCCCATTGAGCTACGCCTAATTAAATATACGATAGATAATGAAACCTATGTTTGCTGTACAACCTTGTTGGGTGAACAATACCCGTTAAACGAATTCCCTGCTGTTTATCATGGTCGCTGGGGGATTGAGGAACTGTACAAAATTTCAAAAGAGTTTGTAGATGTTGAAGACTTTCATAGCAGATCCGAGCGCGGAGTAAGGCAGGAATGCTATGCTCACATGTTACTCATCAATCTTGCTCGAATATTTGAAGCAGAAGCAGATAAACAATTACCACCACCATCAGAGCCTGATAATAGAGATAATTGTAGTGATTTAAAAAATAGCTATTGGAAGAATTTTTGTGGGGAAATAAAGAACTTTAAAGTCAATTTTAAAAACTGTTTACTGGTAGTAGGCCGCAGTCTAGTAAAATTACTTTGTCCTGTTGGCAATGAGAGTTTTGGTTTTATAAGCAATATACTTAAGTGTATTTCGCGAGTACGCCAGAAGATTAGGCCTGATCGTCACTCACCGAGACAATCGAGAAAACCAATTAATAAATGGAAAAGCAGCAATGGAATTAAGGTCACATATGCTTAACCGAATGCCATTGACGTACACACTGGGCCTAATGGGGAGTGGTTACTCGACTATTGGCTGCAACCTATGCTGGAAAAGGGTTGCAAGGGTTTTGTGGGAAATTTCGTACCTTCCCGCAAAGAACCCCCTTTTGAGTAATATCAAGAAAATATTTCATGCGTAGGCTCTGGACAGAACCGGATTTTTAGGAGTAAATATCTGGTTACTGGGGTGGTAATCCCCCCATTTTTAACTGAAGCTAAAAGTAGAGGCTTAAGCAGCTAGTGCCAATTTTTGCCTTGGAGTAATCCCTCCGATAGCAGTATTAGGGCGTTCATTATTGTACGTCCATAGCCATTGTGTCGCATGTAGTTGTACCTCAGCAATA
>NZ_JH413800.1:0-9160 GCF_000162755.2 Legionella drancourtii LLAP12 | reverse complement strand
AAAATTCTACTTTTGACATCAGTTATTTTTCGGGGGGATTACCGATAACACATCTGCTTTGAAATCATTGAAATCAAAATTCGCTAAATCTATTTTTTTATTCTTATTCATTGTCACCTCTACAAAATTGTACAAATTATATCAATTTTTAAGAGATGACACAGTTATTTGAACACTACCTCATTCAGTAATGTGGCGCTCCAACTTACAATCCCAAATTCATCTTGCATTCATCTTTGTAATCCCAATTATCAATCAGTTCTTTAATACTTGCATTGCCTGCACTTTCAGCTGCTGTTTCTCCAATCTTATTAGTGATAGTTTTATCAGCCTGGTGCTCAAGGAGTAGTCTAACAAGTTCTTTATGACCTTTATATGCGGCTCTAATTAGGCAAGTATCCTTTCCATTAAACTGCTTATTAATGTCTTTAATGATTAAAAGAAGTTCTTTGATTCTGCGCATATCTTGAGCGTCCCAACATAACTCAAATAATTCATTTTCTGGTGATATTTCTTCGACCTGTTGTCTAGAGGAGGACTTAGCCCGTAATTGAAAAAAACTATTTGATACGGTTGGCTTATTTATTACAAGGTTTGTTAAATCCCACCCAATTTTTTTAGCCTCTTTAATTACTTTTGAATCGTTAAAATTGATGGCTACATTGATTAATATTGTAATTGCTTTAATTCTAGCATGATAATCATTAAGCTCTTTAAAATATTGAGGCAAAGAAGAAGAGAAAAATTTCTCTACAGCCTTTAAATCACCATTGGATTTAATAATTTTTGAGCATAATATAGAAATAGCTGCCCTCATAACTTCTTGATCGACTAAATTAGCATCTGCTTCAATAAGCAATTGAATAGCCACTTCATTTTCAGTAGAGATAGCAACTGCGAGCATTGGTTGATTGAATATAATATCTTTAGCATTAACATCAGCTCCATGTTTAATTAGAAGCTTAATAATTTGTTTTTCTGGTTCACCTAAATTCTTTTTAAAAATAGCATATTCAAGCAGCAATTTACGGTCGTCGAAATTAATATTTATATTGGAATAAAATGCTATAATACTTTTTACAAGTTCTAATTGTCCTTTTTCTACTGCCCAACATAAAAATTGTTCACCTTTATGCTCAATTCCTGAATTTATATATTGTTCGTACTGTTCAATGTTAAGTAGAACTTTTTCAATCGATTCGGAATCAGCCATAATATTATCCAATAATTGGTTCCAATCTTTAACCAGTTTTATTTTAAATGCCGCTTCTTTTTGACTAACAGTGGAAGGAAGATAAGGATAGAGTTCTTCAAGATTATTTAGCTCATTGATAACGTATAAATCACACCACTCTAAGAAGGCTGCCATACTTAATTGCTGAGCTTCAAATACGGGAATTAATGGAATTAAAGAAGTATTCAATTGACTATACGTTTTATAAAGTAAGGGCTGCAATTCTTTATGCGCAATTAAGCGTTGACTATGAGAATCAGAATAACCTCTATAATTGATTGGATTAGATCTAGCCCACCGCCTTAAACCTAATTGCTGAGGTGTTTCACCACCCGCTCCGACTAATACAGCAGGTATACCTACTTTAAGTAGTTGACTAGCTAAAACGATATAAAAATCCATTATCAGTTGTGTATTTTTTCTAAAATCTAATTGGGTTTCAATAGAATCTAGCACTAGGTTTCCATCTTCTGCCAACCATGCCCAAGATTGAGAAACAATACTATCATGAGAATCGGGTTCTTTTCCTTGCTGCTTACATAGTACATAAAAACCCGATCTCTCATTGGTAATCCCATAAGTGACACAGCTTTTTCCATTTTCATTAATTGATTGACAACAGCCAGTCATATGCCCAAGTAGCGCTGCACGTGGATCGCTTGAAGGTAATTTTTTTAAATAATAACCTTTATAGTTATCAGAGATACTTTCGCCAGAAATAAATAAGTCGGGAATATAAGTTGCATTATCTTTAGGGATCAAATCTAGATATTGCCCAAATACTTTTTCTGGAATGCCATATTGCAAAAATAGTTCTGCAGCTGCTAAGTTTTCCTTAGCCCTTCTATAAGCCCTATGTTTTGCATATGAGAAAAGAACAGACAGGGGTGTACGAGGCGACAATAAGCGGCTTTTGACAGTAGCCTCTATTTCTTTTTCTTTTTCTTTAATTTTTGCTTCGATATAATTTTCAAGGCTTATAACCGTAGATGTAGATTTAGCATCATTTTTCTTCTTTAGCTTTATTTGATAACTATCTTTTATTAAGCTCTTAATTTCTTCCTTTTTATCGCTCAACTCCGTTCGTTTTTGTTCAAATTGCTGTTGCTGCTCAACTTCTAATTTTCCTGTTAATGGGTAACTAAGTGTCTGCCTCACATAAGCATCAAATTTTTTATTTGTTTCTTTTTCAATTTTCTTAATAGGCAATGGTATATCACTGAGTTCAAATAGCGCTTCATATTCCTTAACAAAGCGCTGTCTCCATTCCTGATAAATATCTTCTTTAACACCGCTTTCTAATTGTGTTTTATTTACTTTAACATGATTTTCAATGCGTGTAGCTAAAGGTAACAATCTAAAAATAGGAGAGTTAGCATGTGTTGGAAAATTATGTTTGATAATTCCATGCCATAAGTTAAGATTGCAAGAAAACGGTGGTCGCGGAAACAAACAAGCATCATGAATTTTTATTTTGCATTTGAGGGAATTGTTTTTCAAAATTTTCTAAATATTTCAGAGCTTCGCCTACTGTACCAAATACTATTACTAGATTTGCGGCTCGCGTTCTTGCTGATTCTAGCCGTTCAATTTTTGGTTGATAATATTCTTCAATTTCTGATGCACTAAGAGTTAGTTTTAATAGTTCTAAGTAAGCATCTTGGCTAAAACCTTTATAATATTCGCAGTAAATAGGCAAGGCTTCTAACTCGCTAGCTTGCTCTTCGCTGCTGAAAGAATTAGCTGTGTTTAAAATTTCTCTTACTAACATAATAAAATATCTACCCTAATGAATTTGTGTAAAATTATAGCATATATTGTATTTGTATCAAACATATTGAATACTGTCGAGTCGCTCAAAACAAATGTTACCCAAGAAAGGCCTAGTGTGTACATCAATGGCATTCGGTTAAGGAATTTTTACGGCATAAATTGCTCGCGTTTTAGAGTTATTCATATGAACCAACGATTTTTGGAGTTTGATGCAGCAAAATTGCCTCTGCAAAAGCTTAACCGAATGCCATTGACGTACACACTAGGCCAAAGTCACATTAAATTACTGAAAATTTTAAAAAAAGGGTAGCCATTATAAATAAAATGAAATACATTTTCGTCTTTAGTTTGAGGAGTAAAAAAAGATCGAACATGATAGGGAAAAATGTATTTCATAACAAAGTAGTTATCGTTTGTCTTATTGCTTCCGCGGGTATAAGCAATGCGCAACAAGGCATCGAGTTCGTGTTAGATGGAGGGGTGACTTGGTTTAACATTCCTCATACCACAATTACACCTACGGATATTGAAACCGACTATTTAAGCAAGGGGCATACGAATACAACAGGAGACGTGGGGCTAGGGATTTATCATAAACAACCGTTATTAGTTAATGGTTCTGCTTGGTTTAATACGTTCGGTTTTGGCTTAGCGATTCGCTATAGTGGCTTTTCAGATAATGTAGCTAACGGTAATGTATATCAATTTGAGCAGACAAATTTAGATAATTATCACTATAAACTCTACTTTGAAAATACACGACTTTTAGCTCAATTGACGTTAGATGTTTTGACTTATAAACAAGTATCGTTATACCTGATGGGCGGCGTTGGCGAAGGATGGTCCCGTTTGCGTTATCAAGATTTTCCTAATGAAAAAGATCTTGGTGGAGGCTTATCTTTACCTAAAGAGACAACATCTCGATTGGTAGGTGATGTTGGCATTGGCATTAATTATCACCATACCTCACACATTTCATACTCTTTAAGTTATCTTTATACCGATTATGGCCATATCACCGCAAACAGTTATGGTAACTTGAATGGCGAACCAGTCAAGATAGTAGCGCCCTCGTTTCTCATTGATTCCCACGCGCTTTTAGTGGGCATACATTATTTAGCTTAATCATATAAAGGTGCATGATGCGAATTTATAGTTCTGTAAGTTTATTATTATTCTATTCTGTTGCGAGTTTTGCTGAGTTACCAGTTTCATTTACCTCGCTGCCAACAATCAATAATCTTGCTATCGGTCAAAAGCAAACATTAAACTATGTTATTCATAATAACGTCATTCGACGTAATCTACCTATTCGAACTATTCAGGTAATTAATGATGGGGATGCGCAACCGGCACAAGTCACCCAATGGACCACAACATGTGGAACTAGTTTGCCTGCTAATGGCAGTTGCACCATTAGTGTTACCATTGAAAATGCTAATGCTGATATAAATCGCCATTTGAGTATCAATTATGGTGGCCGAAGCCCTTTAGTTAGCCCAATAAAATTACATGTAGGCAAAGCAAAATATACAGTTTTTGTGTACATCATTGGTTCTGATTTACAAAGCAAGAATAACTTCGCTGATTTTAATATTGCTCAAATGATGGAAGTTGGTTCAACTGAAAATATCAATGTTGTATTGGAAACAGGTGGAGCAGCATCGCCAAGTTATTTATCTGTAAAGCGCCAAATTGTTTATCCTGGCTCTCTGGTTGAATTAGACGATCTAGGCAATGTGCCAATGGGGGCTCCCAATACTATCCAAGACTTTTTAGAATGGGGTATTGCCAAGTACCCGGCTGATCGATACATAACTGTTTTTTGGGATCATGGCGGAGGTCCTAATGGTGGTTATGGTGGAGATGAAAATAATTCACCCAGCGTAATAGCTATTAATGACTTGGCTTCCGTCATTAATAACGTAACGACCAATACGAGGACTCTCTTTGAAATCATTGGATTTGATGCCTGTCTTATGGGGAATGCTGAAACAGTAGCAAGTCTCGCATCCAATATACATTATTTCATTGGCTCAGAAGATCTAGAGCCCGGCCAAGGATGGCAATATAATACTTTTTTAGCCTATTTAAATGCTTATCCTAATGCCAATGGTAACGACATTGGGCGAGTAATCATTGATGGTTATACCCAACAAAATGAGGGGAATGCGACTACTTTGTCATTAGTGGATGCGAGTCAAATATCAAATTTAATTGCTGCTATGACGAATTTCGCGAGTATCCTTGACACTTATTTGACGAATAATACTAATTGGAAACTCATCGCGAAAAGCCGTTTTAAATCGGCCGACTATTATACTTCAGTATGGGATAGCAAAAGCACAGATGTAGTCGATCTCGTTGAGTTTGTTCAACGTATAAGTAATCAATTTACTTCTGATGCAAATTTAGGTGCTGCTTCACAAGCCGTCATTTCCGCAGTTAATAATGCTGTTGTATATTATAAAAATAGTTTTGATCGCGCGGATTCTTATGGGTTAACGGTTTATTACCCATCGATTTTAACTCAATATAAAACCCAATACCCACAAGTGACCTCTATTAATGGCGTTAATTTTTTCTCACAAGCATATGTTAATTTAGTAGGTAATTATTACACTTACTATCAGAATAATCTTAGTGAACTAACAGCCACATTAACAGATCTGGCATTTGATGGAACAAACTACACAGCAACGGTGACTAATGATTATAATGAAATCTATGCCGCTGTAGGTAATGAAAGTTGCACCAATTTGCTAAATGCTGAAAATCAAGCCTTACCCGCTGCCCCGTGTTATCAAAGTATTCAATACCAAGGAATTGAGGCTACACAAAGTGGAGCCAATTGGAATATTAGCTTTACGAAAGCTGATTATGCGAATACTTGGCCATTACTTAATGGTTTGCCTGTGTTATTTATTCCTGATGATGCAACACCAAACAATCCAGGCGAAACAAATTTTTTAATTCCTGTCACTTGGATTCAGAATAGTACGAATATAGATGGTTATATTAGTATTATTCTAAATCAACAAAATGAATTTCACGTGGTTGGTTTTCAAAATGCCATTGGTAGCAGTAACACTGCAGGTAAAATCTTTACATTACGTGAAGGAGATACTTTTAGTATTCGCAGTTATGCAGAAATAAATTCAATCTGGGGCTTAACAAGAACAACGAATACAGTTAATTATCCATTGACCCTCAGTTTTGGTAATGTCTCATCGGATAATGACGCCTTTCGTTTCCTTGCAGGAGACATTACTGGTGCTTTAATTATTAGCCCAACATCTCAACCATATTAATGGACGAATTTCCAAGCTGTCGTAATTTAAACGATAGCTTGGCTTGATCTGAAAGTAAGACTTTAATTTAGATGCTCAAAAATTTCTACTTTATTGGAAATTTAAAAAATGTAATAATATCCGAAAATTAGTTTTATTTTTAACCTATTAAAATAAGTACATGGATTTTGCGTTGAAACTATTATTTTTTTGTTTTTCTCTTATTCCCTCAACCTTATGCGCGAATAATATAACCCTCTTCGTCACTGGTGGTCCAAACAACGCCAGATTAAGTAATAAACCATTGGTTGAAATTAATGATTTTGTTACAAACGGCTACCAATCTGCTCATAAGAACCATTGGGGGGGATTCTGGGGGGCTGGTATTGCTCATTCATTTGCAGAAATAGTGCCTTCTACCAATATTTCATTGGGCTTAGCAGGGTATTCGACTCAATTAGGAAGCGTCCGAGGAAAAGAATATCCATTTATTAATGATGGGATTTATGATGCATTAGACTACAGCTTTCGAGTAAAGAGCAGTCAACTAATGCTTGAATCACGACTCTCATATGTTTTTTATAATTGGCAACCTTTTGTTTTAGTTGGAATAGGTAAGGCCTGGAATCGTTTAAAAAATTATAATGAAGTTACGGCGGACCCATCATCGAGCGCTACTGCTCTGAATCCAGGATTCAGCAGTAATACTCATCGTAATTTTGCTTATGAGTTGGGTGTTGGTGTACAACATTCACTTTTTGAAGATAAAAAACATAACATTCATTATAGGGCATCGGTAGGCTATCGCTATTTTCATTTGGGTAAAGGTAAATTAGGAGCTCTTCCCGAGCAAACGTCAACAGACCGTCTTCAAATAAAGAATATATACACACAAGGTATCGCGTTTTCAATCGAGGCTTCTTTCAATTAAAATTGACATTAGGATGATGTTGCATGAAAAAAAGGATTCATACTTTAATTATCACCGTATTTTTTGCGTTGTCAGTCGCACATGCTGGTGCCATTATGGATATTGTACCTAGTAGTACAAGCTCCATTGCTATTTCGCAAAATGGTCAAACCTATTTAACTTACGTCATCAAAAACAACACATCCAAAACACTTAGTTCGCTCTCTATAGATCCCGGATTTGGCGGTGCAGGACGCTCTTTATCCTTGTACGTAAGTACTAATCAATGCGGAATTCTCGTGCCAGGGGCTAGTTGCGTATTTATAGTAACGATACAAGGAATTAATCAGCAAGCATTTACTACATTAACCCCTCGTGTTTGTGCCTATAATGGCTCAGTCTGTTCCATACCAATTTTAAGCAACCGAGTGACAGTTACTGCTAGTCCCAATATGCCAAACTCGACATTTCCAATGCCTTATGCCGGTACTTTTTACCCCATATATAATTCGGGTCCCGGCCAATGGATTGAACCTAATGCAACCATGCCTTTCCAACGGATTAGCGCTATTTTCATCGCGTTTGCTCATGCCTACCCTTTAGGAAATGGAGCTATTTTTACCTATGAAGCGGGCCAACCTGATGAACCAAGCAGAGTAACCCTACTCTCACAAGTAGCCCGTAGTATCAACCCATCCATAAAAATTTTAATTTCCCTTGGGTGGGGGAAAAATGATTGGGCATATATTAATAATGATTACATCAATCATGCTAATTTATTCGTGCCAAGTGTCATTAACTTTATTCGCACAAATAATTTAGATGGAATTGATATTGACGATGAAGAAATCGGCGGCGCAACAGGAGACATACCACAAGCTAATTTCGATGGCGTAATTGCGAACCTAAGAAATGCATTAAATTATGCCTCACTACAAGATGGCAAACAATATTATTTGACTATTACCCCTGCTGGCAATAATTCGCAACCAGGAGGAATTGAAAACACTCAGATTGATACACAAAATGCGAATAGCTTTAATCTAATTAATATTCAAACATATTATAATGGTAGTGAAACTTTTGGCGAAGATTTTTTGAATAATCTTATTGCTATCGGTTATCCCCCTACTCAAATTGCAAACGGAATTGATACAGAAAATTGTAATCCTGTATTCCCTTCCTATCTTAATTTAGCAGGATTATTCAACTGGAATATGACTGCTGATAGCGCCTGTAATTTTCAGTACACAGTAGAGCTTGCTGATCTGGTGAGTTATTATGGATAACAAAACATTAATACATGAAATACTAGTTTGTAATAAATGCGGGCGTTGCTGTTTCTTGCCCCTAAAAATAATTAGGGGCTGTTTGGCTAATAATGACGTATTAGTGGTGTTTTTTCGTTGTTTTGTGTAACAATGGTTATATCACTCAAAGAGAAAAATGCACTTTTATTGTAATTTAAGGAAAAAATGGTTTGAGCCATGGTTTGCACCGTGATTTGGGCCAGGAATTTCTCTACATCGTTATGTTTATAGTATTGAGCTAATTTTTCCCCAGTAACTGCCGGGATTCCCCAGGCCATAGGATCAATTAATGCACTATAATCTAATTCCAATGTCAGAAGCCCTTTTTTTTGTTTTGTCGAAGTCTCCTGGAACATGGATTCTATTTGTGTGAGATCTCCTTTTTCTATTGCAACAATAAACGTTTGCAAAGCAGCGAACGATAAATCAAATTCTTCCATATCTTCTTGATATAATATGTGAGTTTCGCCCGTATCTTGAAAACTGTATTGATTTATCATATTAATTTATTTCTCATAAGTGTTAAAGGATAGCTTACATTGTCTCACGCTATCCTTAAGATAATATTAAATGAAAAATAACTCTACGTTCATGCCAGGGCGATTTTATCGAGGTTCAAAACCCAACCACTTTTTTAGTATAT
>NZ_JH413799.1:30385-31991 GCF_000162755.2 Legionella drancourtii LLAP12 | reverse complement strand
AACATGAAAAATTAATTTTCTCAGTTGATTTAGCATGGTCACTTTGTTAGCATTCAAGTCAAATTTCACGGAAAATTTGAATTTGTTTCAATCTCTCAATTAAAGGAATATTATGCCTCTACCCCTCTTGATCGTTCCCCTCGTTGCTGCCGCCACAACAACCTCATCAGGAGGTGCTGGTGTTGTAGTTGCCACGGTTACTACAATTTTCGCGATATTTAGCGGCTACTGGTATGGGTCTGGTTCATCCGATGACAAAAAGAAATCCGACGCCTATGAAAAAAGAATAGACGAACTATTACAGCTTATCGCAAAGCTTCGTAACGAGTTGCAGGAACAACTCAATTCAGTTAAGCATAATCTGGATGCTACGAATACGAATTTTCAGGTTTCAGCGCAAATGACAAATAATGCGGTAGCCACATTAAAAACAGCCACTGAAGAGATGAAGGATGGGAATAATTTATTAGAAAAAACCACCCATGATCTTAAGGAAATAGACAAAAAATTAGAGAAAAGAATAGATGAATTAATGAACCAAAATAAAGGACTCTTGAATGTCATAGAAAAACTTGAAGAATATAAAAATCTTATTTTAAAAAAAGATGAAGCACTTAGTAAAGCAGAACAAGATATGCAAAAATTAAGGGCCGATCTAGAAAGTAATATTAATTTAATGAAGGAACTTCGAGATACGATTAAAATACTAGAAAATCATAATGAACTATGGGTTTTACCGCATATCCAGCCCAAACTGGCAATGAGATAGTTAAGCGACTTTAAGTGCTAATATTTTATCCATATCGAACAACATATCCTGTTCTTCAATATCCTGAGTAAAGTCATATTCCCCATGCAAATTGACGTAATGCCAGATTAAAGTCGACCCATTGCGAATAATGGTTAATAGCGCCTTCCTGCTTTCTTCATCCTCTAGCAGAGCCAATTTTTGCGAAAGATATAACTCATTCCATAATACAATTGCATTCTGGATTAAGCGCTGGCAACCAACAACCATTTCTTGTTCCTCCTTGCTGCTGTATTGAATTTCCTGGTTGTTACCAAACAGAATGGCTTTTGAGAATTTATTCGATAGTTCAATACGATTTAATTGTTTTTCAATAGCCTGTCGTAATTCCACATCATCAATATATCGAAGAATAAACAGACTTTTAATAATCCGTCCAAATTCCTTTATGGCGCAGTACAATGGATGTTGTTTAGAATATGAACTGAGACGCTTGAACAGTTGTGATGCCGTTGTGGCTTTAAGTTTAATCGTAACCATCAAACGCAAAATATCATCCCAATGTGTTTTAATTAAATCAGTGTCAATATAGCGATGTGGGAGTATTTTATATCCTCTGGTTTCATAGGTGTTTCTAGAGTGAAAACTGTATAGGGTGGCTTTCTTCAGACCTTTAATTCTGGGTGCAAAATAAATTCCAAGCATGTTCAATATCCCAAAAATTGCTTCAGAATAACCATGTGTATCAGTGGAATGGATTGTGCTCTTGATCGAAAGATTATGTAATAACCCATCGGCGACATAGGCTGCTTCTCTTTCAGAGCTACTGATAGACGTAGTATAAAACAGGCGATTCAG
>NZ_JH413799.1:5903-29432 GCF_000162755.2 Legionella drancourtii LLAP12 | reverse complement strand
TCTTTTTTAGAAGAGCATCCATACTGATTTTGTGACCATCGGATAATTGATCCTCAATCAAATGAACCAGATGTTTATCATAATCACTGATTATCTCTGTGATGCTCAGGGCAAATCGATTATAGCGAGGGATCTCAATACGCCTGGCTTTCAGAAGATCGAATACATCCTGTAAAATCTGTTTTGGTGGGTAACGACGGGCAACGCGATCATGGATGCTCTCCCTGAACAATATTTTTGCCTCTTCATCAAAGGGTTTTATCGCTAGATATTCCCGAATTATCTGTTTGTGGTAATTAAACGTCCGCTGATTATATTGTGTTAGTTGCACCTCATTGCTGTCAAAGCCGTATTGGAGACATATCACCTTGAGATCAGTTTCATAAAACTGTCTTGGCTGGTAGAATCGCGCTCCTGCCAGGCAATACCCAAACAATAAAATAAATCCCACTTTATTGGTGATGCTATCCACGCTTTTCAGCCAAACTGCTAACTCTGGTGGTAAACAAAAATATTTATTTTGTTCATCCGGTGAAAAATTTGGTGGGGTATTAAAAATAATTTGTTCTGCTGGGGTCAGTATTTCAAGCTTTGCCATTAAGGTACATCCAGGACATCAAATTTAATTCTTTTAACGCTCGTTTTATCAGGCTAGAAAATATAGCATATTGGTACGTTATAAACGATAATAAAATCTATGGTGTTATGCATGAAAATGACCTTAATACAAAAACGATAAAAATTGGATGAAATTTACATGATTTATGGATATGTTCGGGTGAGCACTCAAGATCAAAGTGTTGATAGTCAGAAAAATAGTATTAGTCGCTATTGTATTGATCAAAAACTAATGGTCGATGAGTGGATAGCGCTGGAAATGTCTTCGCGAAAGTCCACAGCACACCGTCGTATCGATGAACTATTAAGTAAGTTATTACCAAATGATATCGTTATTGCTTCGGAATTATCACGACTAGGACGTTCCATCAAGGAAACACTTAACACAATAGAAACGATTATCCAGGATAAACAAGCAAGATTGATTCTGATTAAGCAAAACCTAGATTTAAACCCTGCTGCTAAAAATAATATGGCCAATAAAGTTCTAATCACCATTTTTTCTATGCTTGCTGAGTTAGAAAGAGATTTTATTTCGGAGCGCACAAAAGAGGGGCTTCGTGCACGTGCAGCCAAAGGTATAAAGCTTGGCAAACCTAAAGGTGTTATCCAAGCTTCGATGTATGATAAAGATAAAGAAAAGATTCTCCATCTTTATCAACTGGGAGTACCAATACAAAAAATAATCTCCACACATCTAGGCTATGGCAAGTACTTATCTCTGAAATCTTATATAAATAAGTTACCTCATATGATAAAATTATGAGCATTTTTATAGGTAAAAATTAGGATTGAGCATGTTTAATTCGTTTCATATCGATGGAGTAAAAGCATTTGATGAAAATAATTATGGAATAGCTAAAGATTTTTTTCTTCAAGCAATTGAAAAAAATCCAGAAGCAGCAGAAAGCTATTTTTATTTGGGGAAATGTTACTTTTTTTGTGATGAAAAGCAACAAGCTATTTCTCCTTTAAAAAAATTCATTGAATTAAGACAAAGTAATTCAGATGAAGTAGCCAATGTTTCTTATGCATTCGATTTATTAGGCCAGTGTTATGAAGGGGAAAACAAGGACACAGCTGCACTAAGATGTTACGAAACGGCCACTAAGATTTATCCATCCGGCGCTTCTGCCTGGAACAATATGGGTTTGCTCTATATAAAATCTGCTCTGCATTATCTTGAAACAGACTTAACAAACAGTGCTAAGCTGTTTAAAGGCGCGCTGGCTTTTATTAAAAATGCATTAGAAATATGTAGTGACAACCCTGTATTTTTACAAAGTGCAGCCAGTTGGTATGAACAATACATTGAAGTTCTTGAAAGAGTCGTTGAAGACGAAGATGCTGTACAGAAGAATATAGCAAGCAATTTTAGTTACGCAATACAATATTACCAAAAAGCATTATCAGTATGTCATGAACAAGACTTCGCATTAAGAAATATTATTTTATCTAACCTTACAGAATGTTTAGCGCAATATGGTCATCATTTGTATAAAAATAAAGATTATAAAAATGCACAAAAAACTTATTTAGAAGCAATGTATTTTGATCCAGAACACCTTATTGTCATTAATCAAATTGGAATGTCTCTTTTTAAACAGGATTGTTACCCTGAAGCAAGAAAGTACTTTTCGTCCATCTTGGAAAAAACAGAAGATAAACAAGAAATTGCGGATGCATGGTTAAATATTGCTTGTGCTTATAGATTAGAGAAAAAATGGGAGAAGGCTGAAGAAGCTCTTAGCCAAGCTAAGAAATTTGCACCTGAGGACTCTTCTATTACCGAGGAACAAATGAAGTTGAATGAATCAAAATTGGCAGCACTTCTTATATCTATACCTCAAACATTATTTGGCAGCTCAAATCCTGATTCTCAAGGTGCTGGAAGCAAAACAGTTCAAGAATCAAGTTTCCAATTTGAGTTTAACTAAAATTTTTTCAAGCATATTCAGTTCATTGCCAGTTTGGGCTGGATATGCGGTAAAACCCAATTTACGTACAAAATATCGTATCAGTCATGCCTACCTCATGGATGCCCCGTCTTATCATAAACCGCTTATTATCACAGATGCTGCCATTAATATCGCGCCTAATGCTGCTGAGAAGGCGGATATCTGTCAAAATGCGATTAATCTTTGGCGTGTATTGTTCGGAGAAAATAAAAAACCCAAAGTAGCTGTTCTTGCGGCCACAGAGCTGGTGAACCCCAAGATGGAAGCGACAGTCGATGCGGCCACCTTGTGTAAAATGGCCGACCGCGGACAAATCACCGACGGTATTCTTGATGGACCTTTAGCATTTGATAATGCGATTAACAAGCAGGCCGCAGACGATAAAGGAATTATATCACCGGTCGCGGGCGATGCTGATATTTTACTGGTCCCTGACATTGAGTCGGGTAACATTCTAGCGAAGCAGTTGACTTTTCTCGGGCATGCTGATGCTGGGGGTATTGTTTTAGGTGCCCGTGTACCCATTATTTTGACGAGTCGCGCTGATTCATTGCGAACTCGACTCCTATCCTGCGCCTTAGCAGTTAAAATGGCTGCAGCGCGCAAGGCTGGGAAGATAAAATGACAAACAAAATAGAAAACAGCATCCTGGTGATTAATACCGGCTCATCAAGTGTAAAATTTCAAGTCTTTTCAAGAACGCCTTCATTAGAACTTTTGGCGCAAGGCAAAGTATCTGATTTAGGAAGTAGCCCTTTATTTTCAGCAGTCAATGAAAGGCAAGAGTTTGCAGTTAATCAATCTGAAAAAATAGAGCTCCCTGCTGATTATGACCATGAAAAAGCGTTGCACTTCATCCTGCATTGGATTGAAGCACAAAACCAACATTGGCAGGTAGACACGGTAACACATCGAATCGTTCATGGTGGCACAAGATTTACCTCGAGTGTCATTATAACTCCTGAAGTGATGACCTATTTGCGGGAGTTGTGTCCTTTAGCGCCCTTACACCAACCGCATAATCTTATTGCAATTGATATGTTTAGCACGCTTAAGCCTGATTTAATGCAAATAGCTTGTTTTGATACGGCTTTTCATGCCAATCATGACCCTTTATTCACCGAATATGCCTTGCCGCAAACCATCCGTGATAAAGGGATTCGCCGTTATGGTTTTCATGGTCTTTCTTATGAATGGATAGCTCATTTTTTACGTAGGCATGAACCGGACTTGGCAAGAGGGCGCATTGTCGCGGCCCATCTTGGTAATGGCGCCAGTTTATGCGCCATGCACAATGGCATCAGCATGGATACCACCATGGGTATGACGGCACTTGACGGTTTACCGATGGGTACCCGCTGTGGAGCACTTGACCCAGGGGCTGTCATATATATGATTCGTGAGCTTAACTTATCTCCTGATGATGCAGAGTCTATCCTCTATCATGAATCAGGACTTCTTGGGTTATCAGACTGGACACACGATGTTCGTCTTTTGCAGGATAGTAATGAACCCAATGCACGATTTGCACTTGATTATTTTTGCATGAGAACAGCGCAATTGGCAGGTATGATGGTGGTAGCGCTGGGCGGTGTTGATGGCGTTGTGTTTACTGGTGGAATTGGCGAAAACTCAAATCTCATACGCGATACGATTCTCCGACACCTTGATTTTTTAAAACCTTTTGAAGTACACGTTATTCAGGCAAATGAAGAGCTAATGATGGCAATGCACACGATATCAGCTCTTGAAAATCATAAGGAGAAACACAGATGACTCATTTAAAAGGACTGATTGTTGGGGTGGCTAATAAAGACTCTATTGCCTGGGGATGTGCCAAAATCTTGCATGAAGCAGGTAACGAACTTGCTATTACTTATCAGAATGAAAAAACAAAAGAATATGTACAACCCCTGGTGAATAGTATTTCTTGCCCCATATTTATGCCGCTTGATGTGAGGGATGATGCACAACTGGAAGATTTATTTCACCGCATCAAAACCCATTGGGGAAAAATGGACTTTATCATTCATGCGATTGCCTTTGCACCAAAAAGTGATTTACAAGGCCGCGTGGTGGATTGCTCGCGCGATGGGTTCATAACAGCAATGGATATCTCCTGCCATTCCTTTATCCGATTAGCAAAAGCTGCTGAGTCACTGATGCGCGATGGAGGCAGTCTAATCACCATGAGTTACTATGGGGCAGAAAAGGTGGTAAAAAATTATAACCTAATGGGGCCGGTCAAAGCTGCATTAGAAACAACCGTGCGTTATTTAGCTATGGAGTTGGGTAGTAAAAAAATTAGGGTCAATGCCATCTCGCCAGGCCCTATTAATACGCGCGCAGCATCAGGCTTGTCTGACTTTGACCAATTGATGGAAAAAGCAGCTAATGAAGCGCCTCTTCATCAGTTAGTGACCATTGATGCAATTGGCGAAATGACCACTTTTCTTGTATCCCCAAAGGCCCAATACATCACGGGTCAAGTCATCTATGTAGATGGTGGTTATAATATTCGGGGTTGAGTGAAGCAAAAGATAGGGATAATGCTTGCAATCAAATGTGTTAGTTATGGCAAACTACTAGACGTTCATTTATCCTAAATGAGCTCAACTTCTTCTGCTTGAGGTCCTTTCTGTCCCTTACCCGCTTTAAACAGTACATTGGCACCTTCAGGAAGGGTCTTAAAGCCACTACTTTGAATGGCGCTAAAGTGAACAAAGTAATCTTTGCCGCTGTTTTCAATAAAACCAAAGCCCTTACTTTCGTTAAACCATTTTACCTTGCCACGTAATTTGTCTGCCATATATTTTCCTGCGCTTTTGAATTTAATCCATTAGTTTGATGTGATAGGATAAACTTTGTCAAGATGTGATTTTTTAAGAAAGTGACCCAATTAGGACTAATTATTTAGAAAGTGATGATACATTTTTTATAAAGCTTGAGCCGATCAAATAATCACTCGCTTATTCACCTATAATTAAGCGACTTGTTAGGATAAGGATGATGACTCTATTTTTAAGGATAGCCCATGACATTAAGTAATATATTGATTGCCAGCGACTTCTCAAAACATGCCGATTGGGCTTTGCAACGCGCCATTGATTTAGCAAAATCAAACCAGGCTAAGATTCATTTCCTCCATGTGGTAACACCACCGTTAAGTAGTGTTGTGCCAACTTCAGAAACTGAATTACAGCCTAATTTTTTGTCTAAGAAAAAAGAAATTGAAGAGAAGATTTTAAAGAAATTAAAAGATAATAAACTATCTAGCGTTTCTGTAGTATTGGGTAGGGCTATTGATGAGATCGTTAGGTATGCTGTTGAAAATCATTGTGAATTAATTATTGTAGGAGCCCATGGCCGTTACTATATTAATGATTATGTTTTAGGTACGACTTCTGGCTCCATTATTAGGCAAAGCAATGTTCCCGTAGTACTAATAAAAAAAGAACCTGATTTTTCTTATGAGCGGATACTGATAGCAACAGACCTTTCAGAAGCAAGTAAAGAGACGGTGCAATATACTTTTAATTGCTTTCCTAATGCTACTTTTCAGTTGTTACACATTGTTGATATTTATTATCGCCAATTCTTTAATCCAAGTGATTTAGATGAAGAATTCGTAGATCCTAAGCACCATAAAACAAAAGATATTTTTGAAAAATTGGATGATTTCCTTAGCGACTGTCAGGTTGATAAAAGCAAATTTGAGAAAAAAATTATTGGCGGCTACTATGCGGATGCGATTATTGAGCAAGCTAAGAAATGGAACGCTGATTTGTTGGCATTTGGCACACAGAGTAAATCGGGACTACATTATTTACTGATGGGGAGTGTTGCTAAACGAATTCTTCATCTTAGCCATGTAGATATGCTCGCTGTTCCTCCAAAAGCCACACCTTCATCGTGATTAAGAACAGAGGTTGAAATTTTTATTTTCCGACCTTTATTGAATTGCTTTCTGATCGCTCCATGATTATTTCAACTGCTCGGGTTGCTGCATCATGAAAGGGCTGAAAAATGACATCAACTCCTATGTTTTTTAATAATTCCATTTCGGAAGCGTGATGCGTGGTTACTGCGATGGAGATGTTGGCTTGCTTTAATGCTTCGGTCAAAATAATTCGGGGATCTTGATGGGTTACTCCAAGTACGTGTTGTGGAATCGTACAAATAATCCATTTCACCTGATTTAAAGGCAAGGAAGCGACAAACTCAATATCGCAAGCATCACCATAGATGGCGTCATAACCTTTAAACTCCCACTCTCTGACTTCATCAGGATTAAAATCAACTGCCAAGACGTTTATTTTTTTCTCAATTAATAATTTGGCTATCGCTTTACCAAAGCGGCCTAATCCAAAAATGACAATATCATAGTGGTTTTTGTTTGCTAAAGAATGAATTTCTATCTTTTCCCGATAGGGGATTGTACGTTCAAAAAAGGACAGAACTGGTTCTAACCAACGATAAAGCGTTTGTGAATAGGTTATCATGTACACTGAAAGCGCAATGGTAATCAGACCAACCAGTGTGACTAGCCCAAGAGACTCCGTTGAAACATGGCCTAAGGTTACCCCCATTGTCATAAATACCAAGGAGAATTCGCTGATTTGAGCCACCGTCAATCCGGCTAAAAAACCAGTACGTTTGCGATAACCCATTACGCCCATGATGGCCAATACAATCAATGGATTTCCAATCAAGACAAATAAAGAGAACACGATTGCCGGCGTCACTTGATGCCCAAGCTGGTTTAAACTCAATTGCGAGCCCAACGCAATAAAGAAAAAAAGTAATAGGAAGTCACGCAACGAAGAAAGTCTTGCCGCAATCGTGTCTCTGATGGGTGTTGAAGCCAATGAGATACCTGCAATCAGTCCTCCCAATTCTTTGCTAAAGCCAAAATAACTGCCTAACGTAGCCATGAGTGCTGCGAAGGCTATGGCAAAAATAATCAATAATTCCGGCGAATGAGCGATACGATTAACCAAAGGATTAGCCAGGTAGCGGATAAATACACCAACAAAGGTTAAAAGCGTTATACCGTATAAAAAAATCATTGCGATATGGGTTGTAAAACCGGCGGTGTTTTCCTGACGACCAATACCAAATGCCGATAAGGTTATCATGGCCAAAACAACTACCAGGTCTTGCACAATGAGAAAACCAATCGCAATACGGCCATGAAGCGAATCCACTTCATGTTTATCTGAAAGCAGTTTGACAATGATGATGGTACTGGAAAATGTCAGCGCAACCGACACATAAAGTGCAGTCACTGAATCCATGCCGAGGAATTTGGCAATAAAAAAACCAATCAAGGAAGTAAATAGGACTTGTCCAAGGCCGGTAGCTAAAGAAACCAGACCTAATGTCTTTATTAAATGCAGGTCTAGCTTCAGGCCGACAAGAAAAAGTAATACAGCAATTCCTAATTCAGCCAATAATTCAATGTGTTCATGGGACTGGACAATCCCCAGAAAGGCTGGGCCCACGAGAATGCCTACTATAATAAAACCAACAATCATTGGCTGGCGAAGCAGCAAACAGAAAAAACCTACAATGGTTGCCATCATGAGAAGCGAAGTTAACTCATAAAATGGCGAAGCATGTATTAATGACCAATCCATCATAGGACCTTGTCCCCATAGAGAGTATTTTCTCCTGCACTGGCGTGTCTTATAGTGCTTACCCTTAAGCGAAGTTGCTTTTCAATTTCAATCACGGCAAAAAAAACAGCTCCAGTTACAACGATGAGTACCCCATCCCAAAAAGGGATAGCTTCAGTAATAAATAGTGTCTGCAAAGGAGGGAAATAGGTGATTGCAAACTGTGCCACAGTAATCACGATAACTGCCATCCATACCACTTTGGTCCCTTGTACCCCTTTCCATGTAAGTGAGGTGGTATAAATGTTACGAATATAAAACAAGTGAAAAATTTCAAGTACAACCAGAGTGTTCAACGCGATTGTACGCGCTAACTCAAGTGAATACCCACGATCCAGTGCATAAAAATAGATGCCAAAAACGCCACAGATAAATAGAACGGAAACCAAAATAATATGCCATACCAAACCTCCAGTGAGCAAAGGTTCACTTCGAGGGCGAGGCGGGCGATGCATCGTTCCTTCTTCTGTAGGTTCAAAGGCTAGAGCAAGACCAAGCGTCACCGCAGTAATCAAATTAATCCATAAAATTTGAATGGGCGTTATGGGTAAACTTAAGCCTAAGAGCAGTGCCAGGATAATGGTCATTGCCTCACCCGCATTAGTAGGCAAGGTCCAGCTAATCACTTTTTTAAGATTATCATAAACGGTACGGCCTTCCCGAACAGCCGCGACAATAGAGGCAAAATTATCATCTGTCAGTATGAGCTCAGCGGCTTCTTTAGCCACTTCACTGCCTGTTTTGCCCATGGCAATTCCAGCATCCGCCCGCTTCAATGCTGGAGCATCATTCACCCCATCACCGGTCATAGCTACAGTCATACCATGCGATTGCAATGCCATGACCAGTCTTAATTTATGTTCAGGGCTGGTGCGAGCAAAAATATCGGTATCCAAGACTGCATTTCTAAGTGTCGCATCATTCATGTTATCCAAATCAATGCCCGTTAATACCTTGTCCAAATGTTTAAGTCCTATTTGCCGACCAATGGCAAGTGCGGTACTGGCATGATCTCCTGTAATCATTTTGACGGCAATTCCTGCAGCATGGCATTGTGCTACTGCCGCAATGGACTCAGGCCTTGGAGGGTCAATTAAGCCAACCATTCCAAGTAATGTCAAACTGCCCTCAACATCCGCAAATTCCAAAGCGGTATGCTCTGGCTTTGTTTTCTTGATTGCAAATGCCAGTACACGCTGTCCACGGGCCGCGATTTGCTCCATTTGCTCTTTCCAATATAGTTCATTTAAAGGTTGTATTTCACCCCAATGGGTTTGTTGATTTTGGCACATCTTCAAAACTTGTTCAGGAGCGCCTTTTACCAGGATCATCGCATGCTTTAAATGGTTATGATTTAAGGTAGCCATGAAGCGATGTCTGGCATCGAAAGGAATCACATCGGTACGTACCCACGATGCGTTTTCTTCTTTTAGAATCAGTCCTGTTTTACCGGCAAATGCGAGTAAAGCCCCCTCCATGGGATCGCCTTCTACAGTCCAGCTCCCTTCTTGTTCATGAAGTGTGGCATCATTACAAAGCAGTGCAGCACGTGCAAGTTTCTTAAGCAGAGGATGCTTGTTGCTATCAATCACTTCTTCGTTTAACGTAATCGTTCCTTGAGGTTCATAACCGATGCCATCCAAAATAAATAAGTGATTGCTGGTTAAGACCGAAGAGACGGTCATCTCATTTTGGGTCAGCGTACCGGTTTTATCGGTACAGATGACCGATACGGAGCCTAAGGTTTCAATGGCAGGTAGCCGGCGTACAATGGTGTGTCGTCGCGCCATGGCTTGCACGCCAATGGCTAGAGTAATTGAAAGAACTGCAGGAAGGCCTTCAGGGATAGCCGCAACCGATAAACCAACCATGACCATAAACAATTCACCAAACGGATAATGCTGGACAAAATAACCATAACCAAGAAGAATGGCGGCAATTAATAAAATGAATAAAGTGAGCCATTTTGCAAACAACCCCATTTGTAGAACTAATGGCGTAGTTAATGATTCTACTTGTGACAATAATCCACTAATACATCCAATTTGAGTCGTGGAGCCTGTTTCTACAACAATCCCTTTGCCTTGGCCATTAGTCACCAGGGTCCCGCTAAAGGCCATGCACGACCGGTCTCCTAATGCAGCATTCCTTGAAACAGGATGGATGTGTTTTTCAACGGGGACAGATTCGCCAGTAAGTATGGCTTCCTGAATAGTAAGACCATGAGATTTTATTAAGCGCACGTCGGCAGGAACCTTATCTCCTGCTTCCAACACAATAATATCCCCTGGAACAAGCTTCTCGCCGGCAATGCGTACTCGCTCACTATCCCTTACTACGGTAGCAGTAGGAGAAAGCATTTTTCGAATCGCATCCAGTGCTTTTTCTGCTTTTCCTTCCTGGATGAATCCTATCAGGGCATTGATGATAACAACAGCTAAAATAACCGCAGTATCTACCCAGTGTTGCAAGAAAAAAGTCACCAGGGCAGCCGCTAATAACACGTAGATGAGTATGTTATGAAACTGGAGTAAAAAGCGAAAAAAAGTGCTTGTTCTTTTAGGCTCTGGTAAGCGATTGAAGCCATAAACCTTTAATCTGCTTTGAGACTCCTCTTCGCTTAGACCAAGCTCTGTAGTATTTAATGTCGCGAGAATTGTTTCTTTGGATTGCTCATGCCAGCATGGTTCTGAGAGGATGTCTTGTTGTTGTTCTGCCATGATACTTTTTTCCCTGATTAATACGCTTTTACCGGTGAAACAAACCCAAGAGGCTTTAATGCCAGTAAGGAACAATCAATTTTCTGCAAAATGTTCTCTGCGGTATTGCCAATAATAAATCCCGATATACCCGTACGGGCGACAGTACCCATTACCAAAATATCGATTTTTTTATGAGTTATGATGGAGGGGATTACCTCTTCCGGTTGCCCTTTGGGATGCTCTATATGGTATTCAGCAGGAATTTTCGCTCGATTAATTAATTCTCGCAGCAGTAAACTATGAGCATGCTGCTCTTCAACGACCATTTTCTCGAGCTCATCTTCAGAGATTTTTATCCAAACACTGTCGCGTAAATAATTTTCCAGTACAAACCCCCAGCAAGAAAGGATGCTTAATTTCCCCTGATAAAAGGTGTTCAATGAATGCGAAAGCGCCAATAAACGAAGCGACAAATCTTGTGCTGCAGGCTCTTCATCTTTGGGGTCGATAGCGACTGCAATGCGAATATCTTGTAATGTGTGTTTCAGCGGGCGGTAAAGAAATACGGCACAAGGGCATTTGCGCAATAGTTCCATATCCAGTGCTTTAAAGCCTTTCATACCCTCGGGTGTTTCCGCTGCTTTAATGAGGAGGTCATGAGAATTTTTAAGAACATGGCGAATGATTCGGATATCTGGTGTCGTGCCACAATCTACTTCAATATCGATGGGGATTTTCTTTTTAGGAAAGCCGAGCCCTGATTTTGCAGATTGAATGGCTTTATTCATTTTATCAATTAGAGACTCTTCATAAGAAGCTTTATACTCACTCAGTGTGTCAGGAAAAGGAGGACAGGTAATTAAGATACGCAGTTGTGCTTCATTTTTAGAAGCTAATTTTAGTGCCAACTGTAAGGCTTCTGTTTCATCCTTCACTCCATGGCTAACAAATAAAATATTATGAAATCGTTGCATTACTTATTCCTCCTTGAAGCGGTTTTTTGAGAAAGCAACGATTCAGCATTGTGTTTGAACCATTGCTTTTGAGCCTCTTACATGTACTGGCCGCCATTCACATCCAGATTGGCCCCAGTGATAAAACCTGATGCAGAAGATGCCAAAAAGGCAACGGCTTCTGCAACATCTTGTGGGAGGCCTAAACGCCCAACCGGTATTGCTGAAATTATAGTATTTAATACGTCTTCTCGCATGGCGCTCAACATGGGCGTTTCAATATAGCCAGGGGAGATGGTATTCACTGTAATGCACTTGCTGGCTACTTCAAGCGCCAGGCTTTTGGTAAAGCCAAATAAAGCCGCTTTAGTCGCTGCGTAATTACATTGTCCAAACTGACCTTTACGTCCGTTAATGGAGGAAATGGAGATAATCCGTCCATATCCTTTTTCAAGCATTGCGGGTAAGGTATTTCTCGTCATATTAAATACGCTGGTTAAATTCGCATCCAATACAGATTGCCATTGCTCTAGCGACATCTTTTTTAAACTGGAATCCTGAGTTACCCCTGCATTGTTGACCAGTACGTCAATACGTCCATAACGCTCCATGACGAGCGAAACCAATTTTTCGCAATCATTAAACTGCGCGATATCCGCATACAGTATATCAATCTCAAACCCTACTTTTTGTTGTGCTTTCTGCCACTGAATTGCTTCTTCATGATTGCCATTTTTGAAGTAGCAGGCAATGACACAATAGTCTGTTGCTAATCGTTGGCAAATTGCAGTGCCAATTCCGCCTGTACCACCAGTAACAATAGCTATCTTTTTTTCCATGATTATCCTCCTTATTAAATTAGTTTGTCCCTATAAAAAAGTACTTTATGGCTAACGTTTGATTGATGCCCTTTTTAGCATTAAAAATCCAGCTAATCCTGATATAAAAGAACCAAGAACCACCCCAATTTTAACCATTGGCATTAAACTTGAGTCATTATTTTGGTAGGCTAACGTGCCAATAAAAAGACTCATGGTAAAGCCAACGCCACAAATGAGTGCAATGCCATAGACTTGAGTAAGGCTCACCTTATCTGCTTTAAGAATTTGCTTGAACTTAACAAAATAACCTAAAGAGATGAAAATGCCGAATTGTTTGCCAAGAAACAATCCTAATCCAACTCCGAGTACGATAGGATGAGTAAACATCGATACATCAAGTCCTATAAAGGTAACGCCTGCATTAGCAAATGCGAACAGAGGAAGAATTAAAAAAACAACCCAATGATGTAGGCCATCTTCCAAACGAGACAGCATGGATTGTTTCCCCTCATCAGGAATCGTCATGGCAATCACAATCCCTGCAAGGGTTGCATGAACGCCTGATTTTAATACCGCAATCCACAAAGCAGCTCCAAAAAGCATGAAGACCGAGATATGACGACATTTGAAATAATTTAAGCCAATCAAAATCAAAGTAAACAATAAAGCGAGTGAAAGCGAGAGTAATGATAAGTTCTCGGTATAAAATAATGCAATAATAATAATGGCTGCAATATCATCAAAAATAGCGATTGCGGTGAGTAAAATTTTAAGTGAAAAAGGAACGTTAGAGCCTAAAAGAGACACAATCCCTAAAGTAAAGGCAATATCGGTGGCAGTAGGGATTGCCCACCCTTTAAGGTACACTGGATTGTGAGCGTTAAAGAAAATAAATATTAATGCAGGAAATATCAATCCGCTTAATGCCGTAAGGGCAGGAACTAAAAGATTCGTTTTGTTACTTAAAATTCCGCGATTAATTTCCCGTTTTATTTCAAGACCAATTAATAAGAAATATATGGCCATTAATCCATCATTAATCCATAAAAGGAGCGGCTTTTTTATAGACAGACTTCCAACTGAAACATTGCCACTAATACTTAAAAAATGTTCATAACCAATACGATAAGGGGAGTTAGCAACAACTATTGCAAGTACTGCAGCAATGAATAATAGAGTCCCGCCAAGAGTTTCTAGGTTGTAAAAGGAATCCGATTTTTTCATGAATCTATTTTATAATTTATTAAAAAAATTAAGTGTACCCGGTATTGCTATTCGGTACAATTTGCGGTTCACAGGGATTTGATTTACATATCATTTCTACTATTATTATTGGGAGTCGATTATCCAGTGTATGACTCAATTGAGAAAAGAGGAATTTTTCTAATAACCGCTCATTATTCGGATGGTTTTAACATAGGGATTAAGCATGCCCCATCTTGGGACGATTATAACTGATTTGGCATGGCCCATTGGCTTGGTTATCGCTTGGATTTTTGGAGAAATTGGATTTCGATGGGCGAAACTACCTCATATCAGTGTTTATGCAATGATTGGCTTTATTCTTGCACCAACTCAAATGGGATTGTTACCAAAAAGCGAAACTTCATCCATTTTATTTTTAGCAAATATTGGTTTTGGACTGATTTTATTTGAATCTGGATATCGAATAAATTTACGATGGTTTTTTAATAACTTATGGATTCTTGCGACCAGTTTTGCGGAAGCGGCACTAACTTTTGTGTTTGTTTATCTGGTAACAAAATACTTTGGGTTAAATCAATCTAAAAGTCTGTTGTTAGCAGCACTTTCCACAGCCACCTCTCCGGCAACCATCATTCGCATAATTCATGAACAGCATAGTTCTGGACAAGTAACAGAGCGTATTCTTCATTTATCAGTATTAAATTGTATTTTTGCGGTATTTCTTTTTAAGGTTATTATTGGTTTGGTCATTTTTAGAAACTCTGGCGATTTATGGGACGCAATTTCTCATAGCTTAATTGTTCTATTAATCTCAACTAGCTTAGGAATCCTATTTGGAGTGGTTCTACCTACTCTTCTTAAAACTTTTAAAAATACTTGCAGTGACAACACACTCGCATTTTCAATTGCACTAATTTTATTAGTAGCTATAACACATTATTTTAAACTTTCCCCAGTACTAGCAACTCTAACCTTTGGGATTGTGTCTCGGCATGGTCGTATTGTATTTAACTCTTCTCAACGTGGATTTGGTACATTAGGCGATTTATTAACCGTTTTATTATTTGTATTTATTGCAGCACAAATCGATTGGCATCTAGTAGTGAACGGATGGGCTCTTGGATTATCTATTATTCTTGTTCGACAGTTAGCAAAAATTGGTGGCATTAGCTTACTTGCTTACTACAGTGGAATCTCCTTGAAAAAGGGGCTGCTTACAGGAGTTGCAATGGCGCCAATTTCTGTATTTGTCATCTTAATATTAGAACAAATTCGGTATATAGGGCTCAATTTAGTTGAAACACTAGCTCCACTTGCAATGGTTGCAATTAGTTTAGAAGTTATAGGTCCAATTATGGTTCAATATTCGTTTTATTTTGCAAAAGAAACTCCAGCAGCAAAGGAGAGATAAAATGCCTTTGGAGGTATTTAATGATTCCAAGCTCTTGACCATGGGTGTTGAGCTTGAATTGCAATTAGTTAGTCTTAGTGATTATGATTTAACTGATTCCAGTCCTGATTTGCTGGAATTATTAAAACGTCATCCATTTCCAGGCGCTTTTACGCCTGAAATAACTGAAAGCATGATCGAAGTTTCCACTGATGTTCATAGTGATTATGAGCAACTTTTAAAGCAATTGTTGGCTATTCGCGACAATTTAATATTAGCTGGAGATAAGTTGAATATTGGGATCTGTGGTGGTGGATCACATCCATTTCAATTATGGTCAGAGCGAAAAATATTTAACAAATTACGGTTTATAGAGGTATCTAAACTTTACGGGTACTTATCCAAGCAATTCACTATATTTGGTCTACATATTCATATTGGCTGTACTTCCGGAAAAGAAGCTCTTTTTCTACTTCATAGTTTGAATCGCTATATTCCACATTTTATTGCCCTATCTGCTTCTTCTCCTTTTGTACAGGGAAAGGATACTATGTTCAACTCCGCACGACTAAATTCCGTTTTTGCATTTCCTTTAAGCGGTCGAGCACCCTATGTATTAGATTGGGAACAATTTAATACATATTTCGCCAAAATGGAGCGAACTGGCATAGTTCATAGTATGAAAGACTTTTATTGGGATATTCGCCCAAAACCTGAGTTCGGAACAATTGAATTACGTGTTTGTGATACTCCCTTAACAGTAAATCGAGCCGCAGCTTTAGCTTCTTATTTGCAATCATTATGTGCCTATCTACTTGAAAGAGTAGAACCTCTTCCAACTGAAAATGATTATCTTGTATACAACTATAATCGATTTCAAGCGTGTCGGTTTGGATTGGAGGGGACCATTATTCACCCTAAAACATATACGCCAATATCGCTACGGGAAGATATACTGACTACGATACGTTTAATACAGTCACATGCTAAACAATTAAACGGTATGGGTGCCTTGGACCATATAAATAGAATTACCCATCAGGGAAGTGACGCGTCATTTTTGCGACAAACATTTATAGAGCAAACAAGTGTTGAAAGTATTGTGGATGCATCATTAAAACAATTTAGATTTTCGAAATAGGGCTTTTGCTACAAAATCTCAGATTAATCTCAAAAAATTTCCTGCTTTTATAATTTATTACTCGAAACATGATTTACAAGTCGGCTTAAAATTAATTGACTAACTTTAGTCTAAAATTATTACATGCAGGGTAGCTTTGAGGTTCTAAAGAGGAGTATATAAATGTATAAAAAAATTATAGTCGCATTTGATGACAGTGATACATCGTATTATGCGCTACAAGAAGCAATAAAATTAACAAAGGAAGCGAAAGCAGATTTACATATTATTCATGTTGTTGAAGAAAACTTCCTATTTCATGGAGGGCCGAGCTTTGATTATGGAGCTCTTAAAGCCGTATATAGAGAAGAAGGACAGCGAGTTTTAGATAAAGCAAAAAAAGTGATGGCCAGTCACTCCTCAATTAAATTTGAAGCCAAACTAATAGAGCTTATATCGTCTCAGGGGAGAATTGCCGAGGTTATAGCTGAAGAAGCAGCAAACTGGTCTGCAGATTTACTTGTTCTTGGCACACATGGCAGACGAGGATTTAGCCGATTATTCATTGGCAGTGTAGCCGAGAATACCGTACGCATTGCAACAACCCCTGTTTTACTCATCCGCAGTCCAGAAACCAGCTAATAAAAATTTGTTTGCCGTGAGTATCTCATCAATTGTTGCAAAGTAAATCGATTTTCTTTTTAACTACCCGAATAAAATTATTTACGGGAAATTTTTTTCTTTGCTAATAGCGATGCTTGATATGGGCTTAGAGCTATGCAAAAGATTAAGGTGATCACTACAGTACCCAAAGCAATGAAGATAGGGATTTTAAACCAAGGTGCAATGAGCATCTTGACGCCCACAAAGACTAAAATTAATGCAATTCCATATTTAAGGAGATGGAAACGACGATGCATATTAGCCAATAAAAAATATAATGCGCGTAATCCAAGTATTGCGAAAATATTCGAGGTAAAAATAATAAAGGGATCATTTGTTACTGCGAAAATAGCAGGAATGCTATCTACTGCAAAAATCAGATCACTGACTTCGACAAGAATCAATACAAGGAAAAGGGGGGTAACATACCATAATTGATTGTGGACGATAAAAAATCGTTCGCCTTGCAGTTCGTCAGTAATGCGCAGATGCTGGCGCATCCAACGAAGAACAGGATTTTTTGCGAGATCGGGTTCATGTTCGGCAAAGAAAGCCATTCTAATACCTGTAATTATCATCAAAAAGCCAAAGAGGTAGAGTACCCAGTGAAATTGATTCACTATCCATATACCCAGTAAGATAAGAATTAAGCGCATAACGATGGCACCGAGTACTCCATAGATTAGGACTCGTCGTTGATATTCTGCCGGGATGGAGAAATAACTAAAAATCATGAGAATAACGAACACATTGTCGATAGATAAAGATTTCTCGATGAGATATCCTGTGAGAAATTCCAGTGCTTTTTCATTAGCAATTTGTGTGTTGGACGTGTATACAAGATACCACCAAAAGAGCAGGTTAAAAATGAGTGCTAACATGAACCATACAATAGTCCAGGACAGAGCTTCTTTTGTTGAAACGCGATGTGCTTTTCGTCCGCTTAATAAAAACAGATCAATAGCAAGCATCATGACCACAAAGGCTAAAAAACCTAACCACATCCACCATTCACTGACTGTAGTCATCTGATCATTCTCTGACACGTAGTTAAATTAATCGGGTGTAGCGCCATAATCCACTTTAACATCGCCCCTGATTTTGCCAATTGAATGGCTTTTTTCATTTTGTCAATTAACGATTCTTCATAAGAAGTTTGGTATTCACTCAGTGTGTCAGGAAAAGGAGGGCACGTAATTAAAATACCCAGTTGTGCTTCGTTTTTAGAGGCTAATTTTAGTGCCAACTGTAAGGCTTCTGTTTCATCCTTCATTCCATGGCTTACAAATAGAATACTATGAAATCGTTGTATTAGTTATTCCTCCTTGAAACGAGTTTGTTTGAAAAGCAATGGTTCAGCATCGTGTTTGAACCATTGCTTTTAAGCCTCTTAAATGTACTGGCCGCCATTCACATCTAGATTAGCTCCGGTGACAAAACCTGAAGCAAGGGAGGCATAAATGCCCAACTGGTATTGCTGAAATTATAGTATTTAATACGTCTTCTCGCATGGAGCTTAGTATGACGCTCATTAATGACCGAATTTAAAACATTTATCTTTTACGAAGATGGATCCATTTTAAAAAGTAGTTATAGTAGATAGGACATAATTATGTTTGTATAGTGATAAGAGGATGTTTTTAAGGATATTCTTATGGATGACAATTTATATAAAGAGGCATTACTCAGGCTCGATAACGCCTCTACTCTCGCCTCTCTTGATCCAGAAGCAGTTGAAAAGTTAAAACATGCAAAAGCATGTCTTGAGGTGGCGATACCAGTACGAATGGACGATGGGCAATTAAAAATATTTACCGGTTATCGTGTCCATCATAATTCTATACGGGGCCCCACTAAAGGGGGCATTCGCTTCCATCCAGAAGTGAGTCTTTCTGAAATAAAAGCTTTAGCTTTCTGGATGACCATTAAGTGTGCTGTAGTTGGTATACCTTTTGGTGGTGCAAAAGGTGGCGTTATTGTTCATCCGAAACAATTATCACGCCTTGAATTAGAACGATTAAGCCGAAGTTATATTACATCCATAGCAGATTTTATTGGACCTGATTTAGATATTCCTGCCCCTGATATGTATACAAACGCTATGATTATGGGATGGATGATGGATGAATACTCTAAAATTGTCCGTCAAGCAACACCGGCTGTAATTACAGGGAAACCTTTACCGTTGGGTGGAAGCCAGGGCCGAGAAAGTGCTACAGGTTTAGGTGCTTATTATTGTATTAAAGAACTGGAAAAAATAAAAAAATGGCCTCCTCAAAAAATGCGCGTAGCTATTCAAGGTTTTGGAAATGCAGCACAACCGTTAGCGCAATTGTTATACCAAGATGGTTATAAACTTGTATCAGTTAGTGATTCCAGAGGCGGTATATATCGGGCACAAGGCTTTGATATTCCGAGTATTATTTATGCAAAAAACAAATTTGAACAGGTCCAAGCTGTTTATTGTGAAGATTCAGTTTGCCAAATGGTTAAAGCAACTCAGATAACTAATGAAGAGCTTTTAGAATTAAAAGTTGATATTTTAATTTTGGCGGCACTTGAAAACCAAATAACTAAAGAAAATGCGGAAAGAATAAAAGCACCTATCATTATTGAGGTTGCTAATGGACCTACTACAGCAGATGCCGATGATATTTTAAAGAGAAAAAATATTCTCGTCGTGCCCGACGTTTTAGCTAATGCAGGCGGGGTTACGGTAAGTTATTTTGAATGGGTTCAGAATAAATCAGGCTACTATTGGACCTTAGCACAGGTCCAAAGACGTTTGCGTGCTATCATATCAAGAGAATTTAACAAAGTTTTTGAGTTACAGGAAGCTTATCAAGTTGACCTGCGTACTGCTGCTTATATTCATGCATTAAATCGACAGGCGGAAGCTGTCACAGCCCAAGGGACTCATGATTATTTTTCCGAGTCTTATTGAAAAAATTATTTCTGGAAATCATTATAAGGGATTGTTTTAACTGCAAAGATTGAGTTTTTATTTGCAAGGAAATATGGCGGCGTAATTGATGATAGGCTCCGTTTCGATTTAATACAGCTTGTACGGATTGGAGTTTCATTACATCGCTAATGTAATCTAACAAATAATCACTCATTAAAACCGAATTCATATCCCATAACACAAGTTTGGTTGGATTGCTCAATGCATTGCAGCTCCATTTGCTTTAATTTGTTTCTCCAACAAACAATGAAGCTAAAAGTGACTTTTTCATAATAACGTTAAGAGTTTTGATCCATATTCTATCTGTCAACCTAAAATTAATGTCCTATTATTAATTCAAGGAGGATAAATACTATTCATACACTTGGGTTTTGAATACATATGATTTTTTATGGCCAATCAAATACTAAGGGTGAATTATGGAAAAAATATTCTTGGCAGTTCTTACGACATTACAAACATCATGGGCATATAGCTCTGATTATTATGGGCCAACCCTCTGTATTTACCCTCAGTATGATTGCTTAAAAGTAGCTCATGGTCATAGTTGGGAAAATCTTTTTCCAGATCCACAACAACGTGATTTAGTTCAGCGGTTGAATCGCAGTTACAATACTCTTTGGCCTGGTAAAGAAATTGCAGTTCCCGTTAATTTGGCGAATTTAAACCTCTTTGATATTTCCCCTTTCCAATTAAAAGTTGATGCTGACGGAGAAAAGCAAATTATTGTTGATCAGGAAAAACTGGCTTGGGCTGCGTATAATCACCAGGGGCATTTAGTAAAATGGGGACCTATCTCTTCCGGTCGTGACAAATGTGTGGATAGCCCAAAATCCTGCAGAACACTCACTGGGATATTCCGTATTTTTAGTAAAGAAAATGAACAGTGTCGATCCAACACCTATGATAATGCTAAGATGCCTTATTGTATGTATTTCCATAAAGGATTTGCTCTTCATGGCTCTAATGATATTCCAGGATACCGCGCGAGTCATGGATGTGTTCGTCTATTTACAGACGATGCCAAGTGGTTAAATCATGAGTTCATTGAATTATCCAGCGAAAATAATGATTTTCTGGGAACTAAGGTCATAATAAAGCCCTTACTTACCAATTCAACGATTCCAACTAAGACCAAAAGGTAATTTTGCTTAATGAAAATTAAAATAGCCCTCATCATAAGTAAATGTGCTCACGATAGCAGTAATTGCACTAGACGCTATAGGTAAACAATGCAATATTTTGGATTATTCTGGCGATTTTATTCCTGAGAGTGCAGAATAACTTGTATTGCTTAAGCAGAATTATTATTAAAGATTTTTAAAAATGACTGAATGTTAATGATGGAAAAAAACCGTGATGTAAAACAACAACTCAATGAATGTCTTGAGGTTCTAACACAGATTTTAGGTGCGGATCTTTTGGGCGTTTATCTTTATGGTTCATATCTTGTAGGTGGTTTGCAAAAATACAGTGACATTGATTTATTTGTTGTAACAAATCGTACCACAACGTCAAAAGAAAAGATGGAGTTGACTAACCATCTTCTCCAAATATCAGGCATTTACATGAAAAGTACAAAACCACCTATAGAAATGACCCTTGTGGAAAGGGTAGCTATTAATCCCTGGCATTATCCACCCCTTTTTGATTTTCAATATGGCGAATGGCTTCGCTCATTATTTGAAGTGGGAAATTTTGAACCATGGTCGGATCGTGAAATGCCAGATCTTGCGCTGATTATCACGCAGGTCTTATTGAAGAGTCATACATTGATGGGGGAAAGCCCTGAGCAACTATTAGACCCGGTCCCATATAGCGACTTTATAACAGCGATGCTTCATGATCTTGATAGACTTTCGGCGGAACTTGAACAGGACACTCGAAATGTATTACTAACCTATGCACGGATTTGGAGTACATTACAAACTAATGAGATTCGATCGAAACCTATAGCCGCCGATTGGGTGATTGATCGCCTACCTAAGATGTATCAGCCCGTGATGAACAGAGCGAAACACATATGCATTGGTTTGGAAGATGAATATTGGGATGATATTAATGTGCTGGTAAAACCCTGTGCTGATTTTATATTAAGAAGAATTATCGATCAAAAGTTATCAATAAATCTAAATGATCCTTGCACCTTAATAAAATTAGCCTAGGTAGAGGGCAGGAGACTAAGATTTCTACCTTTAGTATGATTTCATTAAGGTTCATTCAGTCATTTCCAGGTATTTTGCTACATTGCTACACACCATCAAATCATTAAAACTATCTAGATGAAATACTTCATGAAATCATAGAGTAACGCATTTTCTGTTATAATTTCGATCAATTTTTTGTAGCAAAAAAATTGCTACTGTATTGCTACGACATGCTACATTCTAAAGACTGTAAAACACATCCTGAAATAGGCAAAAGAGGGTGTCACCAGCACCTATCTAGGTTTTAAGCCTTCGTCATTTTTGGCCTTTGCAAATACAGGCTTTTTTATATAAAATAGTGATAAATCAGGGTGTTAATGAGAATTTGATGGCACGTGAAGGAAAAGCAAAGGTTTTGAGTGAAGCCGAATTTAAATTGGTGCTTCTGGTCGCAAAGGTAGGCAAATTTGCAACACGTAATACAGCGCTCGTTTATTGTCTCGTTCGGTTTAGGTTTACGTCGCCAAAGAAATTGCCTCCTTAACCATTGCCGATGTGGCCAATGTACAATACCAATTGCTCGATGAGATTTGTTTAAAACGCTCTATGACCAAAGGTGAGAAACAACGCCATGTGTATTTGACACATAAAAAAATACGCGATGTCTTGCAAGCGCATGTAAATGAGTTAAAAGACACACCACGCCATAAAGCCTTGTTTCAAACACAACGCAAAAGCCGCTTCACCGCCAACACCTTACAAAAATGGTTCAAATCCCTTTACGATAAAGCAGGGATTCACGGGGCAAGTTCCCATTCGGGACGACGCACCTTCATCACCCGCCTCATTGAACAAGGCGCGGACATTAAAGCGGTATCGCGCCTTGCAGGACATGCCAACATTGTCACCACCGCCATTTATGTGGAAGACAATCCTGAGCGACTAAAACGAATCGCGAACCTGGCGCTCTTTTAATGAGCCCCTGGTTCACCACCTTGCCCTTTTTGCATTTAATTAATTGGGCACCGAAGGATACGTATCATACTGCCCGCTTTGAAAAAGATATGCGCTATTATGTGATTCGTTTAAGCAAGGATTTATTAGACGACTGGGTAATCACCTTAATCAATGGTCGCATTAAAACCAAGCTCGGACAAATCCGCACGCTGGCCTTTGCCAATTTCAGTGACGCGTTTGCGAATTCAAACCCCTTCGGTTCCAACCTCGAAGGAAAGAATTACGAGACAATATCAGCGAGCGGTGTTCAATTGTAGATGCCTTGTTAAAAAATCCAACAAAAATAACCGG
>NZ_JH413799.1:4148-5897 GCF_000162755.2 Legionella drancourtii LLAP12 | reverse complement strand
CAATGAAGCTGAATTAAATGTGCACATTTAGACCTAGTGGAATAAAATTAAATCTAATATTTATCAAAACGTTATTATATCTCATTAAATCAACGATTGATTTTAGATAATGATTTATATTGCCACTTATTAGATAATCGCCTAAACAAGAAATTTAAAGGTAAATTTTTATTCTGCCATTACTACAACCAATAAAACCTCTTGAAAGATACAGATCAAGACCTCTTCAGTGTTTCCGGGGGCTACAGAAGAAGTCGATTTTATTACGCCTACCCAACCAAATGGTTAATTAAAATTTCGACAGATAATCACATGAAAATTTACCGTCAATCCCCAATTTTTAGATCTGATTAACTTAATTAATCAGACCTAATGAAAACAATTCGCAGCATTTATGAGTTGAATCCAAGGCCGCCCTACCCCGTTTCAATGACGTTGAGCTTCAGCTATTAAATATTAATAGGAAGCTAATGCACGTGAACATGGTTACACAGATCATTATTAGCATTATTTTCCAAGGATGATTAGCAACGAATAACCCAAATTGCTTCAGCTCTTTTGGGGTTGGTTTCTTCCTTTTAAACAAACTTATCATTTTTATCCTTGTATGCTATTAATTTTGACGCAATATTTTTGCAATAGTTGCCGGCTCACGTTGCAAAAGCAATAAAAGAATCTTTGCAGAACCATGAGGAACCCTATCCCCCTGCTCCCAGTGTTGTAATGTTCTAGAACTAAAGCCAAAACTATCCGCAAACTCCTTTCTAGATAATTTAAGATTTTCTCGAATTTCGCGAACATCAATTACATTGGGTATTTCGACTTTATTAATTTTTGCGGTACCACTATTTCCTCGAATATATTCAATAGCATCTGTCATACCTTGGATTATTTCATTACCAATATTTCGATTAGTCATAATGTTGACTCCTATTTAGCTTACATTCGGCCTTTAAAACTTGTGCAAGAGCCGAAATTTGTTTCTTTTGCTCAGGAGATAAGTTTTCCTTTTCACCTTTACCATAAACAGTTAACAAAAAAATAGGGGCAGATTCATTGTAAAAATAGTAGATTACTCTTACTCCACCACTTTTCCCTTTATCCTTACTTCCCCAACGAACTTTCCTTACACCTCCAGTTCCAGGAATAATATCACCTACTTCGGGATTATTGGCGATATAAGTAATAAATTCATCTCGCTCATCAGGGCTTATTGAGTTCCCTACTTGTGAAAGAAACCCTGCAAATTCAATTATTGTTATCATTTTTTTCATAATTTAATTATGCTCCAATGGAGCACTTTTGTCAAGTTGTAGCAAAACCTTGTTAGTGAATTTTAACAATTTCTTAAGTTAATTAAACGGGGGTTTTGTTTACTTTTTTAATCGAGCTAAATACTTCCATATTTTCATGTCAAAATCAGTTGTAAACGGCCAGATTAAATTGCCGACATCAGCCACATTATTTTGCCGTTCACCGATAATACCTAAATACCAATCACAGCATTAGCGAAAAAAATACAAGATGATCCCTTAATAATCTCTTAATGTTTATAATGTACAATAAATGCACATTATTTGCATGGTAAAATCAGCATGGCCAATATAAAGGTACACCTCTTAAATTTTCATAGTATTTTCTCTCATATTGAAATCGTCTTAGAGAAACGTCAACAGAACCGCATACATATTACGGGATAAATCGTTGGGAAACTCCTGAAAATCAGTGGAATCAAAAACCTAAAGCTTA
>NZ_JH413799.1:0-2788 GCF_000162755.2 Legionella drancourtii LLAP12 | reverse complement strand
CACTTGCGGTTGCAGCAACTATCCTGACAGGAGGAATTGGGGCATTGGTAATTGCCGGTTGTGTGGTCGTAGGTCTTGCGAGCTCTTANGGTTTTTTCAACGCTAGTAATACATTATCTGCAAGAAATATTGCAAGTGGATTGAAGAAAACAGACGAGCCACAAGCATTTGGGAAAGATGATTTGGATGGCTTATGCTCGATGAGTGCCTTTTAATTTCACAGATGCTTGTTACAGATTCATTTGACTTTCTGGGTGGCTCTATAATTATTCCACCCTTAATTCCCCCTAAATTTTATAAAAGTAATAATTGTACATAATATGTAACAGCTTATACTGCCCGCTACCACTTGTTGCTAAATTCCTCTATCACGTGAGCATCGGTAAAATTTAAATAAATAGCAGTAGTCTCTAATCTGTCATGCCCCAAAGCTTTTTGTACTGAAGCTAGTGAAATTCCTTTTTGCAGTGCTAATGTAGCAAAAGTATGCCTTAATATATGGGGTGTCACCTGTTTAGAAATTTTAGCTTTATTGGCAATTCCTTTCACTATTTTTTGTACCTGCCTTGCACCAACTGGAAAACGTTCATTGATGGCATAGTAATGCTCAAGTAATGCCCGTACTCGATTAGACATAGGAACAACTCGTTTTTTTGATTTTTTACCGTAGGGTCCACCTTTACCAGTAATGCGTAGTGATTTTTGTTGCCACAAAATATCTTGCGCAGTCAATGAGCATAATTCGGACACACGTAATCCTGTATCAATCAATATCCAAATAATTAATTTTTCAAGCATTGTTTCACAGGCTTGACATAATTGATCGGCTTCCTCACCCCTCAAGGGTTCGCGTACAAATTGATAGGGCATAAGTTATTCCAAATTGGTTAAGTTCGCATTCCTTCTAGTTTAACGAATTTAATTCGCTAAACGTTAGTCTTTTATAAATTAATGGTCTACGCTGATAATACAGGTTTTTAAAGGTCTTGCTGAGATTTATTAGAGTTAGGGATAAACTTGGCAAGTTGGTATGAGTTCGTCTTTTTAGGTGGAATGCGAATTATGGATAATTTTGTGTCATTAGCTGAATTAAGCGATGATGAACGCGATAAAGCCTGTCAGAAATACCAAATCATCGAACCTTATATTAATGATGAGGTACTATTAAAGACGATTGCCGGAAATAGTGGCATACCGATTAGAACTTTGGGTTCATGGATAAAAAATTATCGCAGCCATGGCCTAGCAGGGTTGGTGCGCCGATCACGTGATGATAAAGGATTGCCTAGACAATATGACGCCATTCTACAAAAGACCATAGAGGGGATCTATCTTAAAAAGCCCATGCTATCTGGAGCAAACATTCATACGCTCATTTCAGAATATTGTAACAAGAATAATTTGAAGGTTCCAAGCTATCGAAGCGTATGCAGGATTATCTCCAATATACCTGATGACATGGTACTTTTGGGTCAGCAGGGAAGTAAGACATACAGGCAACAATATGATTTGTTGCACATTCGCGCGACTGACAAGCCGAATGAGCTATGGCAGGCTGACCACGTCTTGCTTGATTTTGATATATTAAATGATAAAAACAAACCACAAAAACCATGGCTTACGGTAGTCATTGATGATTGCAGTCGCGCAATTTGTGGTTACGAACTGTCATTCCTGTCACCATCAGCTCAAAAAACATCACTGTGTTTTCGGCATGCCATTTGGAGAAAATCCGATCCTGACTGGAATATATTAGGCGTTCCAGAAATTTTTTATACAGATCATGGCTCCGACTTTACCTCAAAACATATCGAACAGGTTTGCATTGATTTAAAAATTCGACTTATATTTTCTCAAGTCGCCCAACCAAGAGGCCGCGGAAAAATTGAACGCTTTTTCCGGACACTTAACCAAAAGCTCATTCATACATTGCAAGCCGTAACGCAAAACGGCACTCAAAAAATATTTATCAATTTAAAATCACTGGATGCGCTGGTTTCTGCATTTATCATCGAATATAACCATACCATTCACCCTGAGATAGGGGAAACTCCGGCTGCCCGTTGGCAACGTAATGGTTTTTTACCCCAGCTACTCGATTCCCTTGAGTACCTCGATCTTTTGTTATTAAACGAGGCCAAGCCACGAAGAATACTGCGGGATGGCATTCGATTTCAGGGGTTGCGATACATCGACACCATTCTGGCTTCCTATATTGGTGAGAGCGTTGTAATCAGATACTCCCCGTCAAACATCACCTCAATCAGGGTATTTTATAAAGGACGCTTTTTATGTCAACCAATTTGTCCTGAATTATCACAACTAAAGGTTGGAATTAAAGAAATTCAACATGCCAGAAATGCACGCCGTAAAAAACTGAAAAAAGAAATTATTGAGCGAAAATCGTTGGTGGACGCGGTTATTGAAGCCAGCAGTATTTATTTTCAGTCATCAGATAACAACGATGAACCTTTATTGACAACCGAAGCAAAGCAAAATCAATTGAAGATCTATAAGCATGAATAAATTTATCAAAACCAAACAGTACAAACAATTTGCAGAGTTTTGTAAAGCATGCCACCGTGATCAATATATTGGTTTATGTTATGGTTCGGCCGGTGCTGGCAAGACGGAAGCGGCAAAGCATTACAGCAACTGGCATCACGTTATGAAGCATCTTGATGACCTTTCCGACCGTGTACTATACCGTGACGATGATACCGGCAGTTATTCATATAAACCAAGACCAGAAATAACATTTTCAATGTCACGACTGCACAGTATATTA
>NZ_JH413798.1:141585-149406 GCF_000162755.2 Legionella drancourtii LLAP12 | reverse complement strand
TACCGGCTGCCGCAATTGGGCCTTTACCATCAATTGGAGTACCTAAGGCATCAACTACACGACCAAGAAGGCCATTACCTACTGGCACTTCAAGAATACGGCCGGTACATTTACCTTTTTGACCTTCTGCTAGAGAGGTCGCATCGCCAAGAACTACCGCACCTACCGCATCACGCTCAAGGTTTAATGCTAAACCATAGACCCCACCTGGGAATTCAATCATTTCCCCAGCCATCACATCTTCAAGACCATGTAAAGTAACAACACCGTCTTTTAAACTAACCACAGTACCTTCGTTACGTGCTTCAGATACTACATTAAAATGTTCTATTTTCTTTCTGATTAATTCGCTGATTTCAGAAGGATTTAACGCTACTTGTTCTGACATGGAAATTATCCTCTAAATTAAGCGGCCAAGCCGGTGCTAAGTTTATTGAGTTTGCCCCGAACCGAACCATCGATAACTAAATCGCCTGCCCGAATGATTGCTCCGCCAAGCAAGGAAGGATCAATACTAATTTTTAACGAGACTTTGCGCTGTAAGCGCTGACTTAATGACTCAATTAAGCGCTCTTGCTGTGCGGCAGATAAGTCAGAAAAACTACTTACATCCACATCCAGAGTTTTTTCTTGCTCTGCGCGAAGCACTTCATATAGAGCACTAATATCAGGTAAGAGCATTAATCGTTTATTGGTAGCCAGTAATGAAATCAAATTATTGATTGATTCGCTTACCCCGGAGTTGCTCAAACCCTGCAACAACTCAATATGTTGTTCTACTGTCGATGCAGGGTTTTCAATAAACTGCGCAGCTTCAGGATTCAACACGGCTTGTGCGAGTGTCATCAATCCTGCTGACCACTCAGCTAATTTTTTCTCTGCTAAGGCAGATTCAAAAATTGCCTTGGCATAGGGTCTGGCGATGGTGGTGCTATCAGACATATTAAATCTCTTCTATCAAGTTATCTAACAGTGCAGTATTCGCTTTAGCGTCCACTTCACGCATCAAAATTTTCTCAGCGCCAGTTATTGCTAATTTGGCAACTTGTTTACGCAGCTCTTCTTTTGCGTGATTTACTTGTTGCACCAATTGCTCTTGAGCAAGTTTTACTTGCATTTGAGCTTCTTGTCGCGCAGCTTCTTTTGCTTCTTCAATAATTTGGGCGGCACGCTTATTTGCTTTTTCAATAATGTCAGCTGATTGAACTTTAGCTTGCTTTAACTCATCTTTTACACGATGTTGTGCCAATTCAAGTTCTTTACGGCCACGCTCAGCAGCGGATAAACCATCAGCAATTTTATCTTGTCTTTCTTCGAGTGCTTTTGCTAATGGGGGCCAAACTAATTTCATGGTAAATAAAACAAAAGCGGCAAATACCAGCATTTGTACTATTAAGGTTAAATTAATATCCACCGTTATATCTCCTGCAACAATCAGGGCGCTTTTGCGCCCTGATCATTTATTATCAAGAACCCAGGTTGCTTAGGAAAGGGTTTGCGAAAGTGAAGAACAATGCGATACCCACTCCAATCATTGTTACCGCGTCTAACAGACCAGCAACGATGAACATTTTTACTTGTAACATTGGCACCATTTCAGGTTGACGAGCAGAGCCTTCTAGGAATTTGCCGCCAAGCAAACCAAATCCTATCGCTGTGCCCAATGCACCTAAACCAATCAACAAGGCAACCGCAACAACGGTCATACTTTGAACTTGTGCTATTAAACTAGCAGCTTGCATATTTATCCCCTTTAAAATGGATGGTGAAAATAAATCGGTTAATGTTCTTCGTGTGCCAAACTAAGGTAAACAATAGTCAACACCATGAAAATAAATGCCTGCAATGTAATTACCAGAATGTGGAATATTGACCAACCAAGCGCCAGAATAAACTGGGCTAAGCCTAGGGTCGCTGTACCCACAGGTGATGTTATTGAAGCATTTAAGGTTAGCAAGGCAATTAAGATAAATATTAATTCGCCGGCGTATAAATTTCCAAATAACCGCAGCGCTAAAGAAATAGGTTTAGCAATCAGGCCAACCAATTCGAGCAACAGGTTAAATGGTATAAATACAGGGTGGTTAAAAGGTTGTAATGTTAGTTCTTTAATGAACGTTTTCGCGCCTTTTATTTTAATACTGTAAAAAAGAATCAATATAAATACGGTGATTGACAGGGCAAAGGTCAAGTTTAAGTCATTCGTTGGCACCACTTTTAAATAGTGGACGCCACCAGTTTGGGCAAGCATGGGCAGTATATCTACCGGTACGATATCCATGAAATTCATCAGGAATACCCACATAAAGATGGTTAGTGCCAAAGGACCTATTAATTTGCTTTGACCATGAAAACAATCTTTTACCTGATTGTCAGCAAACTGCAGCATCAGCTCGGCAAAATTTTGCAATTTGCCAGGAACCCCGGTTGTTACTCTACGTGCCCCCAAATACATGAGTGCTGAAACAATAATCCCGATGACTAAAGAAAAAAACAATGTATCGAGATTTAAAGTCCAGAAACCACCGCCTGAACCCATTTTCATATCACTGACGTTATAGGTTAGGTACGTTAGATGATGCTTGATGTAATTTGTGCTAGATACCATTTCAGTCACTTTCGGGCCTATTCTGTTTATTAACAATAATCAAGGGTGCAAACCAATGCGTCATTAAAATCATGATGTACGATGCAAAAAATGCCAACGGCGTGATTTTAATCCATACAAATACAGCAGTAAAAAGCATGATAGACAAAACCATTTTCATAGCTTCGCCCTTATAAAAGCTATTTACTATCTGTTTTGCAGATCGCGCGCCTTGATACTTAAATAATTTTCTTGCGAAATATGCGTTAGGAACAACGCAGACCATACCACCAAGCAATGCTGAAGCTGCTGCATTAGTACCATACAGCACCGCGCATAAAGCAGCAAAGACTACGGTTGTGCCTAACTGTACTAGCCATAACCGTACAATTCCGCGCTTACTCAGCTGTTTGTTCACATATTCACCTACGATTTACCGCGCGGATTATAAAACATCCTGATTCAATGATCAACAATCGTAACAGTATTTATCGAATGTTAATACTTTTCATGTATACTACATGAGCAAATTCTTAATGAGTAAAAATATGCTGGTGTTTAATATTGCTAAATTTAACCCCTCTAAGAATACCAAAATCGGTACCGGCGCTAAATTTTCGCACAAGGTGTGTCGTGGAACCTTAAAAGATAACCCCAAAACATGGATAAGCAAGGAAATGCCCGATCCTGTAAAAGCGAAAATCGAACTCTTGAGTCAAGAATTTTTCCGCTTACTGATTCCGCACCAACCCGAAACACTGATTGCACGCAATTCAGTAACAGGTACTTATTACATCCTTTCTGAAGAGGTCATAGGTTATCGCAATCTGCCCAAAGGTGAAGCACATAATTTTGCCAATGGCCGCTACCATGGCTTAGGCCAAATTACCGTAGGTGCTCTGTATCTACAGGAAATTGATCTAAAAAATGGTAATATAGGACTTGATGAACAAAATAAGGCGATCAAGATCGACGGTGACTGGTGCTTTGCCGAATCTCGCTTTCGTGGACGCTATAAATTAACACCGCTTGCGATTGCCCAGCTTCCTTATCCTAGCAAAGATAACTATACCTTCAATTGGTTAGAGGTAGTTAAAGAAAATGTATACCAAGCAAAAAGCAGCATCATTGCCCCTACACTGGCAAACTCAACGCAATTTCGCGCTGAGGCGAATGAAGCCTTGCTTAAAATAAGCCTAATCCCCAATCGTTATTTGGCACACTTTGTTGATAAATACATGCCAGCGGGTGGTTCCTACTACCTCAACTTGTTGCAGGCACGCCGTGATGAATTAACGATGAGTGCCTGCCAGAATCCATCCTTTAGCGCCTACCTGAAAACACCTGCAGCACGTTTAGAAGCGGTAAACTTTCTCCACTACTTAAAAGAATTTAAAGCCGCGGGTTCACCGATTATCCCACAAGAAGAACATGCTCGCTTGGAGTTGGACTTTAAAATACTACGTGATAAATTAATACCTACCGTGCCAGCCAAAGCCACGAACGCTTCGCGACACAGAGATTCTGTTAGCGAATTACATGCTAAATGCCAGCAATTGCTAACGCAGATAAAAATGCATGCCCACCCTAAAGACCGATTATTACAACAATACATTCGCTTATTTGAGCTTAATCTAAAGTGCAAATCGCACAACATTAATGAACTCTATCAGTTGCAAACCGATATAAAACCAATACTGGCAATTATAAATTCTCCAGAGGTAGCAGCGGTGAAAAAAACCATCCAGACGCTACGTATAAGTGCTGGATTTTTCACCTTGCACAAAAATAATAAAGCCAATCAAATTGAAGATGCTTTATTTAACACCCCCCTTGAAGCACGTAGCAAGATTATTTCCAGTACAAAAATTAATGCGGTACAAGAAGCACTGGCCTCGCATAGGCATTTAGGTAAAAGAGGCACGATTTATAAAACTACAGATCGGGATATTGATGAATCGAAAGCAGCGCGTTCTTTTAAGGATCTTAAAGCCCTTTTTAAAAATACACCAGAGTGCATAGATTATAAACCCACTCTAGCCAGTGAGTCCAGGCAGAAAATTTAAAGCAATTAACCGAAAAGTTAATCTAAACTCAGTAAATAAGGATAATATTATGGCATATCAAAGATTTCAATTATTTAATAAATTAGGTGGTCATGTGAAAAAACCATCTGAAGAAGAGTTAAGAGAAAAAGTCCGTGAACTACAAGACGAGAACAATCAATTAGTCGGTAGAAAATGGGAACTAGAACTGCAAATTGCGAGTAACGACCCTAATATAAATACAGAAGAATTACGCCATAGACTTAAAAATGTTGAACAGCAAATTGACCGCGGTAATTATCAAGAACAATTAAAGGAACTGCTTACTAAAATCCGCGATATGGAAATCGAACGCACAGGCCATTCTAAAATAAATAGCGGTTCGCCTTATACGATATAAGCGCGGCACGACCCCATACTGCCCAAATAGTGCTCGCCATTCCTGATCAGACACCGGCAGTTCTGCGAATCATTCTGTTTGCAGTAACGTGGGCTATGATCAGGATGAATATAGGCGTAACTAACAATAAACTCATCAAAAAGACAACCAAAAAGATTAATTATAGATCAAATTTTGATTTTAATGTCTATACTTACAATGTGGGACGTAATTATCCTCCCATGGATAGTACGTAATGTTTATTAACCTCGCCAAAGGAAATAACATGCCTGATAAGATCCAACACACCGCGGCCAGTCTGCAACAAAAAATGTTAGCTCGCTATAACGATGGCTTACATCACAAGCATAACAAACATCACCTAGAGTATCGCAAACATTGTCGATCTCATCCTTGTAATCAGAACAACAATATAGATGAAGAAGAACTAAATGGTTCGACTGGACTGTTACGTGAGTTTAAATTAAGAAAAATGAGAAAACGACCGGACAAAGGACAATTCCATTAACCCAAATGACATCCTGGGTGCGATGGATGAATAAATCTATAGCCCCAGGAATCTGCCCATAATCATCCTATAATTCAATAGAGTCCCCTATTTTTGGTAAACTAAATATTTAAGCACTTTAACTACATGGACTACTCCTGTTGTACGTCTAGCAATATTAATAACGGTTGCCGCTTCGCTTGGGCGAACATCCCCCATTAGATAAACAGTAGCATCAGCGGTAATTACCTTAAAAGCATTAGGATCGATAGACGAATCAGCAAAAATTTGACTACGAATTTTCGTGGTTAACCAACTGTCTTGTAGCGTATTTGCAGGAATGTCACGGACACGTACTTCATTAAAAAAACGGCGATATCCTTTAATATTGCTTAATCGCCGTTGTAATTCTGCATTTATTTCTGGAGTAGGCACATGACCAGCAACTAAAATATCACCATTAAAAACGGCGATATCCAAAGCACAATTAGGGGTTTTAAACAAAGAATCAACCGTTAACGCATTATTCACTTTAACGTACAAATGATAATCGTCTAGTTTTTTATAAACATCATGTCGATCATAAACCAATGAAGCACCTGTCCATAAACTGCTACTAGAACAGCCGAGCAGTCCCATCAACATGAATATAATCACTAAAGTAAAACGTCCGTGTTGTTGCAACATATCAGCGAATATATTGGAAAATTTTAACGACTTTACGAACCCCATTAATGCGTCGTGCAACATCAACCGCTAAGGATGCTTGCCTATCTGTAACAATTCCCATCAGGTAAACAACCCCATTTTCGGTGACTATGCGTATAGAACCTGATTCAAGTCCTTTTCTAGCAAGCATACTGCTTCTAACTTGACTGGTAATCCAACTATCTTTTGTGCGTTGGGTTAGAGGAATAGGGTAACTGACAATGACCTCATTATAAACACGTTCTACGCCTGGCGTGCTTTGCGCTATTTTTTCAGCTAAAACACGTAGCGATGCCGTTGGTGCTTGTCCCACCAATAAAACAACGCGGTTAAAACTAGTTACCAGTATTCGCGAATCACTAAATTGCCGATTAGTGACAATATTTTTATGAATTACATGAAATAAGCGCGTATCAGCTTCAATAGTCATCATGCCACGCCTATCGTAAACCATACCAACAGCAGCGCCGGTAACCACTGCAGCAACACAACCACTAAGTAATGTTACAACTAAAACCAAGACAACGGATTTTAATTTTGAACTTAAATTCATTTTTTTATCCTAAAACTTGACCAAATAATGACTGATCAATTAAATCACAAAAACAATGTAATATGAACAGGTGCATCTCTCTTATCCGCGCCGAACTATCAGACGCAACACGTAGTTCCATATCTTCCGGACCTAGGTGGGTGGCCAAAACACCCCCATCACGCCCGCTTAAAGCAATGGTATCCATGCCACGTTCATTTGCGGCTTGCAACGCATGCAACATGCTGTCGGAATTACCCGTGGTGGTTAATAATAACAATACATCCTGCTCTTGCCCCAATGCTTGTATTTGCCGTGCAAAAACTTGGCTGTAATGATGTTCATTGGCAAAGGAACTAATACTAGGCGCATCAGCACTTAAATTAAAAACCGGTAGCGAAGGGCGTTCCACTTCAAAATGATTGAACATGGCACTAGCAAAATGCATGCAGTTAGCACTTGAACCACCATTGCCGCACAATAATATTTTTCCATCGCCAAGCAAACAATTAACCAATCGCTGACCTGCCCTTGCGATTGAATCAGATAAAGCATCAGCAAGCGCAATTTTTGTTTCGATATTAATACCAAAAAGGTATCTTACTCTTTCTTCCATTTGAACCATTTTTTAAACCTTAATTATTGCTTACCTCCACCTCAGTTATGTGGATCAAGGAGGTGCGAAGTAGATAGAGCGTTCCTAATTTAATAATCCATGCCAAAGGCATCTTTTAACCAGGTAATCGATGCTGATTTTCCATCAATACTGATTACATCAAAACGCATTGGTAATTGGCACTGCGCTTTATGAGTTTGTATATAATACAATGCTGATTTTATTATTTTTTGTCTTTTAGCGTAAGTAATACTTGCAATGCCACCACCAAAATTAGCAGAAACACGTGCCCGCACTTCAATAAAAACCAAATAATCTCGATCACGCATGATTAAATCAAGTTCACCCACACGACAATTGTAGTTTTGCGTGACTAATTTAAGGCCTTGCACTTCGAGGTAAGCCAGAGCCTTTTCTTCAGCAATACGCCCTTTTTCACGCATAGT
>NZ_JH413798.1:122017-141338 GCF_000162755.2 Legionella drancourtii LLAP12 | reverse complement strand
ATTAAGCGGTCTCACCTAAAGAATGTGCAAGGCCCTGCCTAAATTGCCCCCATTCCAAAACACGCGCAACCTGTTGCGATGGTTTAAGGTATAAAATACCATCACCAGAGATTGATTCATCTGCAGGAAACAATATTAACTGATTTAATTGCGTTGCTAAAGCATAACTATCCTTACCTAAGGCATACAGGCGGTTATAACTATTAAATTGCTCAGGCCAATTTCGTCGTCCCATTTGGTGTGAAAAGACCCAGGGAATATCACAGAAAATAATCCCATCTAAATCTTTATCTTTAAGCGCATTGGCGCTGCCACCATAAACACTGGCAGTAGCAAAAACAGGGACATCAGCGGCATAATAGTAATTTAATAGCGGCATAATTTGCCGTGCCTTCGAAGGATAAGCCAATAAAAAGATCATATCAAAATCTTGTCTACGACTAATAACCGGTTGAATAGAGTAACCTAATAATTCTTTTAAGCGCTTTTCACGTTGTTGCCCCTGACTAATATGCAAAAAATCCTTCATTTTTTTGTTCAAATCATCTTTTTCAGCATATAAAAACGTATCCACAACATGCCCACCTTTCTTTTGCCATTGCCGGGTGAAGGCTTTAGTCACCTCATTGCCCCATTCATTGCCAGGAGCAATAATTAAAGCACGACTATAGCCTTTACTGCGTGCTTTCATAGCCACTTGCACGGCTTCATTTAAGGGCGAAAGACCAAATAAATAAGAATTATCCTGGGCTTTAACCTCAGCATCATTTAATAGTAACGTCGGAACCGGATGCGGTAATGCGGCAATTGCTGCCACTTGCGGTTTGGTTAAAGGGCCAATGACGTAATCAGCACCCTCAGTAATTGCCGCCTGATACAAAGAAGCAACATCCCCCATGCTGGTATCATAAGTATTGACCTGCATGGTCGCATCATGGTTATTTTGTTTATAAGCAGCCATAAAACCATCGCGCACCGCAGTTCCTGGACCTTGCAATGCACCACTTAAAGGCAGTAAAAGGGCCACTTTTTTGGGTTGGGCTAGCATTTTATTGGCAATAGAATCCAGAGGCTGAGGCAAAATATTATTAGCAGGATGATTTTGAAAATGTGCTTGCCATTGCTCTAAAGTGGTAAGCAGTGCTTGGGAATTATCGCGGTGTTGGCGCGCAATAAGAGCCAATTGCAACCAACCTTGTAATTCAGATTGTGGGCTTGCTAATCCAGCCTCAGTATTTAACGCAACTGGTGATAAATGGGTTAACGTTAACCACAGTTTACGGCGATTGGCTTTTTGACTGTCTTCATCACTCAGTAACGATTCTAGTTTGATCCGCTCAGTGATTGATTCCATGGGTTTATCCGTAGCACGATAGGCTTGTGCCAATAATTCATGCCATTGTACTTGTTGATAAGATGGCAATTTCTGCTGTTCTGTAATCCTTGCCAATTTGCTTAAAGCAACTTTAGGGCGCGCACGCATGACATCAATTTGCGCTAATAAAATATTTTTTCATCCATAAGCGCCGGTGTTAAGTCGGCAGTCTGTGCTAAAATGGCAGCGCCCTGTCGCCATTGGCCTTCAGAAATCGTTCGTCCTGCAGCAAGCAACAATGATTTTTGTTTTTCACTACCCTCTTGATTTTTAGCCTGGATAAGATAGGTAGAAGTAGATAGAGCATAAGGATTTTTAGTTTTTTTCTTCACTACTACTGGCACAGGACTAGGCTTTGGAGTCTCAGTCACCGAAGAATTAACTGCAGTAGTACACTGGCACAGAAACAAAGTAGATGTCAGCAAGGTAAGTACACGAATTTTATATAATTTTATAAACATGTTTTTAAGACACCTAATGAGTAATAACGCAAGAGGATAAACTATGACAAACTCACTAGCAACAGGCATAGGAACGCTTTATATCGTTGCAACCCCCATTGGTAATCGTGAGGATATTACGCATAGGGCATTGAATGTATTGAAGTCAGTGGATTTTATTTTGGCAGAAGATACCCGGCACTCGGTGCAGCTGTTAACTTCATTAGGCATAAAAAACAATCTTGATTCATTGCATGCACACAATGAAAATGACAAAAGTAAACACATTATCGAGCAACTCTTAGCGGGAAAATCAATTGCCTTAATCAGTGATGCGGGCACGCCTTTGATCAGTGATCCGGGTTATTTATTAGTGAAACTGGCCAGAGCCCATGAAATTCCCGTAATTCCTGTTCCTGGGGCTTGTGCTTTAATTACCGCGCTTTGTGCGGCAGGTGTTCCCTGTGACTCATTTTTATTTTTAGGTTTTCTGCCAGCTAAACAAAGTGCACGTCAAGCAAAATTTGCATCCTTACAAGCAGAAACGCATACTTTAATTTTCTATGAATCCACCCATCGCATTATTGAATGCTTAAATGATGTTGCCGCTGTTTATGGAGCAGAGTGTGACATAGTCCTTGCCAAAGAACTTACGAAAACTTTTGAGCGTTTTGTAACCGGAAGCGTTGAGGAAGTTAGTCATTGGCTCTTAGCCGAAACAGGGCGAACTAAAGGTGAGTTTGTGCTGATAATTCCACCTCGTCCGCAGCCGCCACAACAACATACGCATGAAGAGTTACTTACGGTATTACTCGCAGAATTACCGTTAAAGCAAGCGGTTGCTATTGCCTGTAAACTCAGCAAAGCCAATAAAAACGAACTTTATGAGCTAGCCTTGCAGTTAAAGAAATCGAACTCTTAAACCGAGACTTTATGATTTACGTTCAGGTAGACAAGTAGGTAGGTTGGGCTTTACAGCCCCAACCTATGTTTTTTTGTAAAAAAGCAGGCAAAACCCAGTTATTAAAAAACAACCAGTAAAAGTAGTACCGCCGTCATTCTCTTCTTCAGCATGCTGCGAACGCTAATTGCTTCACTTCTTCATTACCATTGTGCTGATCCAAGGCATGATAAAGCTCATAACCTAAATAAACAGCAGTTAACGCCACTGCTGCTGGCCAGCAAATTGCAAACGTCGTAATGAGTATCATCGGAATCAGCGTATTTTTCACCATGGTAAAGATAAAATCATTACGTGCTATTTCAAACTCTTTACGTGCCACAACAAGATTTTCATCACTCAGTTCGGCGTGCTGCAAATAAAGACTTTTTTCCGTATATTTGCCATATGCAGCGGTAGAAAAATACATGGCAATACCAAGATGGCAGATAAAGAAGCTAGCAACAATTATCCCTGGAGGGCTAAAGAACAATGCCGCAGAAAAACCAAACATTAACAAAGCCGCTGCTGCTGCTGCAAAACAAAAGGTTGCTTTTTTAGTTTGCCAGTTAATTTCTAATTCTGTTAGTTGCTGGTTTAGCATCGCCATGTGTTGTAAACGCTCCTCGGCACTTAACTCCATAGACGAAGTAGCATTAGTATAATTTTTAATCTCTTGTAAATACTGTGCTTTTTTTACCAAATATTCTTGTTTTGCCAAATGCAATTTATACAACAGCATGCTCACATCAAAACCTAAAAATACGGCGGTCATCGCTCCGGCTATTGGCCCTGGAATATTGGTGATGTGGTTAAAATTAGTGAGAAAGTTAACCGTTGCCCAGACTAAGTCATTGGCAAAATTGCAGTGACGCTTATAAAGTTCATATTTAAAACGTTCAAAAGCAGTTGCCTGGGAATTTTTTTCTGCATCGGATGGGAAAAACGTATGGCGTATTAATAAGCCCGCGTCAATTATGAAGCGCGCCAAAAACAAACCCACACTAAAATAATTAAGTACGCCATTCGGGGCTTGGAATATAGAAATTATTTTATCCACATCGGTATGTGTACCCAAAACGGCATCTATTTTGTCAATAAATTGCAAGGCATTTGCTAAAGCCAAGCCATTGGTTATGGTCAGACGACAAAAAACCCAATATAGACGGCATAAGTTAGAATAAGCAACATAATCACGTAATAACGATGGCTTAAATGGCGCTTTCATCAGATTACGAAAGCCCTCAAGAAAACTGTTTTGCAAGGAATCAATAAAGCGTTTTTCTGCTTCTTTCTGCGGTCCTTGCACGAGGCGCTCTTTAATTTGCTCCTTTAATTGTTGATAGTGCTGCTCTTTTGCTTTTTGTGAATAAGACTTATGAAAAGTTTCCAGAAGAGAAGCAGAATAGTAGCAATACAGCCAAAACACCTCATTATTTTTTTCTTTTTGCTTTTTTAATACGGCAAACATTTGCGTAAATTCAGCTTCAAGCGTAAGTTGATTTTGCAGTAAAAAACGATAATCAATAGTTTTGGCTAATTCACCGGTTTCTTCAATTGTGGTACTCAGATGAGGATTGTGTTTAGCGTGTAGCTGTGTAAAAAACTGGTTTTTATTTTTGATAAACGCTTTATTTTGTTTTGCATAACCCATAACACAATCCTCACAAAAAAAGGGCAGAAAGTTCCATTTGTACTACGTTATCATCTGCTTTTTATTTTGACAAGCTGTTTTTTGCGTTTTTTTTTACATATTGTGTAATTAATACATGCTATTCCTGACACGACAATTACGCGATTTGTCGCATTAAATGATAATTATTTACCAATACAAAAACTGGAAAAAATACGCCCTAATAAATCATCAGAACTAAATTCACCGGTAATCTCGCATAATACTTGCTGCGCCAGACGTAAGTCTTCAGCCAATAACTCCCCGGCACGATGCACAGCTAATTGTTGTTGTCCGGTGACCAGTAAATTTTTAGCTTCATCTAAAGCTTGCAAATGACGACGCCGGGCAAGAAATTGCCCTTCGTTGGGTTGATAACCGACCACATCTTTTATAACTTGCTTTAAGCCATTAATCCCATCACCTGATTTTGCTGAAAGGTAAACGGCATGCTCTTGTACTTGCGCCGCCTGGGCAACCGTATCAATTTTATTAAATACGGTAATAATTGGTACATCAGTGGGCAATGCGGCTCTAATTTCTTTCGTTAACAGATGATGGTGTTCCGAATCGTTGATATCGACAACCAATAACACACAATCTGCCTTTTTTAATTCTTGCCAAGCACGCTTAATGCCCTCTTTTTCCACCACATCATCTGATTCACGCAAGCCAGCCGTGTCAATAATGTGCAAGGGAATATCATCTAATAAAATATGTTCGCGCATCACATCGCGCGTGGTCCCAGCAATTTCAGTGACAATGGCAATATCACGGCCGGCTAAGTTATTAATTAAGGTTGACTTACCGGCATTAGGTCTTCCAGCAATAACCAAAGACAGGCCTTCGCGTAACAAAACCCCTTGATTTGCTTGCAAACGGATCGCGGTAAGCTCTGCTAAAATAGTTTTAAGTAAGGTCGCAACTTTACCGTCATTAAGAAAATCAATTTCCTCTTCAGGAAAATCAATCGCGGCTTCAACATACAAACGTAAATAAATGAGCTGTTCATTTAACTGATTAATTTTATTTGAAAACTCGCCTTGCAGGGATTTTAACGCCATCCGCGCCGCAGTTTGAGAACTGGCTTGGATTAAATCGGCAATAGCTTCGGCTTGTGTTAAGTCAATTTTGTCATTTAAAAATGCACGTTCCGAAAATTCACCAGGTCGCGCTAAGCGTGCTCCTACTTCAATGCAAGCCTTAGTTAGCATATCAAGCACTACCGGAGAACCATGAGCTTGAATTTCTACAACATCCTCACCAGTAAAAGAATGCGGGGCTTTAAAATAAAGCATTAAACCTTGATCAATTAAAGAATCAGAATAAAAAGAACAAAAAGTAGCTAATCGCGGGGACAACGCTTTATTACCATTAATCATCATGGCTATAGCGTATGCGTTAGATCCTGATAAGCGAATTATGCCTACCCCACCTCTTCCAGGTGGGGTAGCTATGGCGACTATAGTATCGGTAGACATTTATTTTGCTGTAGCAACAAGTTTCTTAACTGGTTTTTCATCAGCATATTTACGGGTAATGTACCATTGCTGCAATATGGACAAAGTATTATTCACAATCCAATAAAGTACTAAACCTGCAGGGAAATTCCAGAATAAGCCAGTAAATAACACCGGTAAAAACATCATTACTTTAGCTTGCATTGGATCTGGTGGCGCTGGATTTAATTTTTGCTGAATCAACATAGTCGCACCCATAATCAGCGGTAAGACATGAAAAGGATCTGCAGAAGCCAAATCTTTAATCCAGAAAATGAATGGAGCTTGTCTTAATTCAACACTTTCTAATAGCACCCAATACAAAGCAATAAACACGGGAATCTGGATTACTATAGGCAAGCATCCACCCAATGGATTTACTTTTTCTTGCTTATAAAGTTCCATGGTTGCCTGACTGATTTTAGCTTTGTCATCACCATAACGCTCGCGCAAAGCTTGCAATTTAGGTTGTAGCTTACGCATGCCAGCCATTGATTTATAACTGGTGGCAGATAAGCGATAAAACGCTAATTTGATTAACACCGTAACCAGTACAATAGACCAACCCCAATTGCCGACAACATTATAAATCCATTTCATTAACGAAAATAATAATGAAGATACAAACCAGAGGATGCCATAATCCACAGTCAAATCAAGCGATGGAGCAATGCCTTTAAGGACGCTAGTAATTTCTGGCCCTACATACAATTTAGCGCCTACCGTTTTTTGCTCTTGTGGTTGAACGACAATTGGCTGGCTGACAGCACCAATAGTGTAATCACCATTTATTGAGCGTGTATAAAATTTATTACGGCCCTGTGCATCAGGAATCCAGGCGCTTAAAAAATAATGTTGTTGCATGGCAATCCATCCGCCATTACTGTCCACATCCAGATTGGCTTTCCCCATGTCGCTAAAACTTACTTTTTGGTAATGATGTTTTCCTGGCTCAGAATATGATGCGCCAGTGTAGGAACCGACATGAAAGACACTTGACTTATCTTCTTTAGGTGAGCTACGTAATAGTTGGGTATTCATATACCCTTTCCATTCACTGCTGCCTTTATTGACAATTTTATAGTTTACATCGATTAAATAACTGCCTTTAGTAAAGATAAACTCTTTGCTTACTGCCAAATCGTCCTCTTTGCCATTAAGCGTAACCACTAATTGGTTTTGATTTGCAGCCAACTCATATTGTGGTTGTTCTGTAGTAAAAGCAAAATCTAAAGCTTTAACTGCTTGTCCAGCAGCAATAAACAGGTTGCTATTGGCAACATAACGTTCATTTGCATCATCTTGTAACAGCGGGAAAGGCTTATTCTTTTCATCTACGCTTAAGGGATAGTCCAACAATTGACCAGAAACAATATCACCTTGCTGTAAATCAATAGCAACGTTTAACACATCGGTTTTAACTTGCACTAAGGGTGCAGATTGAGTTCGTGTCTGTTCCGCAACAGGATTAACTAACGTTGCCCCTGCAGAATTACCGCTCGTACCCATTTCTGGCAACAAAGGTTCATCAGTACGTTGTTGATTGCTGGAATTTGCTACTGTTGTTTGTTGGGGAGGGTAATCTACTTGCCAAGCATTCCAAAGTGATAAACTAACTAGCGCAAGCGCCATATATGAAATAATGCGTCGTATATCCATCAAAGCTTCTCATCGTTAGGGTGTACGGGATCATAACCACCTCGTGCCCAAGGGTGGCAGCGTAATACTCTTTTTAAAGCCATCCATAAACCTTTGGTTATGCCATGTTGTTTGATGGCACTTTCAGCATATTGCGAACAACTAGGGTAATAGCGACAAGAGGGTTTTAGCAAGGGACTAATCAAATATTGATACAATTTGATTGGTAAGCACGTTATTTGCCGAAGCATGAGGTTAATTTTTCCCATGATTTGCCCAATCTGGTGTTGATGTTTGAGTTTGCTTGCTTTGCGACACCTTGTCTTGCTAAAAAAATCATATCAACGGCTGGTAATTCCTTTTGCCGAAAGCTTTCTCTTATTAGCCGCTTAATACGATTTCGATCATGGGCCTTTGCAATCATTTTTTTTGATAGCGCCAACCCAAGTCGGGCATAACCTAAGTTATTCTCTCGAAAGAGAATGATAAATTCGGATGTTACAATTTTTTTTGCTTGTTCAAACACATGATTATAATCTTTTTTAGTTAATAATCGTTGTGTTTTATTAAAAGCAAACACTTAGGCTGACAAGCGCTTACGGCCTTTAGCACGACGGCGCTTAATAACTAATCTGCCGGCACGAGTAGCCATACGCTCACGAAAACCATGATCGCGTTTACGTTTTAAATTACTGGGTTGAAAGGTGCGTTTCATGATGAACCTGTTAATGAAATTATGAGGCTCGCAATGATAGAGAACTTTTTTTCTACTGTCAATTTACCTGATTGATTATTTTTTTGCTTGTTTGCATTTTAGCCGTTGTTTTATTTTGTTTAAACGCGAAATTATGCACAGCTGTTAATAATTAAATAATTCTTTTATTTAAAAAACTTGTTTTTATTATATAGGAAGCAATTCTCTGTTAATAACATTTAATTTTTTATAATATTCAATTAGTTACATTGAAAATTAAGTTGTTTATAAATACTGTTTAAGCCTGTGATCTCTTTGTAGACTTTTCGAAAAGACTCTTTATACACGGTTTTATCTTCATCTTATGCGCCTTATTTACCCCTATTTATGCATAACTAACTTAAATCAATATGTCTTAATATTTAGCATTAAAAATTTCAACCGATAGTAATCATGGGCTTCTTTCATATTTATGGCAGTTTTGGAGCTAAAAGATTCGCTATACGTGCTCACATAATTGTGCTTTAAGCCGATTTTTAATCGGCATCAATCGTATTTGAATTATTGCACTTGAAAAATGTTTTTTAAGTAAATGTGATGAAAGAACTTTTCTTAAGTGATTATTTACTTTGCTAGAGAATCAGACACGAGCTAATAATTTATGCAAGATAAATTTTTTGCCATGATTCGCTAAATTTTGTTTTTACATGGCTTAGCTAAAAAAAATTATTCACCTCGCTAATAATAAATATAATTCTTTTATATAAAAAACTTATATTTATTATATAGGAAGAAATTCTCTGTTAATAACATTGTATTATTATTATTATTCATGGTGTTACATCGTTTTTTACCCTGTTTATAAACCTAATTTAAGCCTGTGATCTCTTTGTAAGTTCTTTGCTTGTTTGTGTTATCCACTATTTTATCTTCATCTTATACTTAGCATTTAAGCCTATTTATCCAGAGCTTATTCTTACGTCTAAATTTACGCTGATTTGCTTTATTTATGAAATTTTCTTGTGGATAACTTTACCTTTATGACAAAGGCTGAGTATAATTGCCAAGTTCGCGCTGTAGCGAATCGCAGTATTTTCACTGTAAATTTCATGCTTAATTATCTTGCTGTCCCAATGCGTTCAGTGGCACTATTTATATTCGTGGATAATTAGTTTTAATCTGATTTTCAGGTTTAATTTTCTTTTTACCATTCTTCTTCGAAGAGGAGTTACTTGTGTCAGCAGCTGTTTGGCAAAAATGTTTAGGTTTGTTGCAAGATGAATATTCTGCACAGCAATTTAATACCTGGTTACGTCCATTGCAGGCTCATACTGACGAGCAACGCTTGGTATTATTAGCACCTAATCGTTTTGTCGTTGATTGGGTAAAAAAACATTTTTTTTCACGTATTGAAGAATTAATCAAACAATTTAGTGGCGATGAAATAAAATCTATTTCCATCGAAATTGGTAGCAAAGCTTCTGAATCAGGTTCTACTGGTACAGGCCCAGTTGCTGCTGGCGAAAAGTCGACACCAGCTGCCGATAGCATGCTTGCTAAAAGCGTGCCTAAAAAAGCAGTAGACTATAAGAGCAGCCACTTAAATAAAAAATTCCTATTTGAAAGCTTCGTTGAAGGTAACTCGAACCAATTGGCTCGTGCCGCATCCATGCAGGTAGCTGAACGACCGGGTGATGCATACAATCCTTTATTTATTTATGGTGGGGTTGGTTTAGGAAAGACACATTTAATGCATGCGATTGGTAATGAAATCCTGCGTAATAATCCTGAGGCAAAAATTTTGTACTTGCATTCGGAACGTTTTGTTGCGGATATGGTTAAGGCATTACAGACAAACTCAATTAATGAGTTTAAACGCTTTTACCGTTCACTAAATGCGTTACTTATTGATGATATTCAGTTTTTTGCGGGCAAAGACCGTTCTCAAGAAGAGTTTTTCCATACATTTAATGCGTTACTGGAAGGGCAACAACAAATTATTTTAACCAGTGATCGCTATCCCAAAGAAATTGAAGGCATGGAAGAACGTTTGAAGTCTCGTTTTGGCTGGGGGTTGACCGTTGCCGTTGAACCTCCTGAATTAGAAACGCGCGTGGCAATTTTAATTAGTAAAGCAGAACAGTCCAATATTGAATTACCTTATGAAGTGGCATTCTTTATTGCTAAACGTATTCGTTCAAACGTCAGAGAACTTGAAGGGGCGTTGCGACGTGTTATCGCCAATGCTCATTTTACTGGCAAACCGATTACCATTGAATTTGTTCATGAAGCCTTACGTGATCTTTTGGCTTTACAAGATAAGTTAGTTACGATTGAAAATATCCAAAAAACAGTTGCTGAGTATTATAAGGTCAAAGTGGCTGATATATTGTCAAAGCGACGTAGCCGCTCTATTGCCAGACCAAGACAGATGGCTATGGCCTTAAGTAAGGAATTAACTAATCATAGCTTGCCTGAAATTGGTGATCATTTTGGTGGTCGTGATCATACGACAGTGATCCATGCCTGTAGAAAAGTTAAGGAATTGGTTCAGGATGACAGTGATTTTGCCGAAGACTATAAGAACTTAATGCGTATCTTGTCTTCTTAATATGGAGTCTATCTTGTTTGAATTCACGATAAAAAAAGAAGATTTACTTACGCCTCTTCTCACAGTTGCCGGTGCGGTTGATAAAAAACAATCCTTAGCCATATTGTCTAATTTTTTATTTAAAATTGCTGATAATTTATTATTTATTACTGCTACTGATTTAGAAATAGAAATTTCTGCGCAAGTGGCGTGTGAATCGCGCAATACCACTGGTGCGATCACGGTGCCAGCAAAAAAATTTATTGATATTATTCGTTCCTTGGATGATCAGGCAAGTCCTAATTTAGTATTTGACAATGGTATTTTAACTATTAAGCAAGGGCGTAGTTCCTTTAAATTAACTACCTTACCTGCCGAAGGTTATCCTCTGAGTGAAGATGAATGCAATGATGTTGAATTGAGCATCCCCCGCTTAGTTTTACTGCAATTATTACAAGCAACCCATTTTGCCATGTCGCAACAAGATGTACGCGTGTTTCTTAATGGCTTATTTCTTGATTTTGAACCGAATATTATTTCTGCAGTCGCTACAGATGGGCATAGAATGGCTATTAGTCGTTACCAGTGCAGCCATATAAGTGATAAAAAATTATTATTGCCTAAGAAAGGGGTCCAAGAATTATTACGTCTTCTTAATTGCATTGATGATGAAAATGTATCTTTGGCTGCGGGTAAATCTCATTTTAAATTAGTAAGCAGTCAGTTTGTATTTTTATCTAAATTAATTGAAGCGCGTTTCCCTCCCTATGCCAAAGCTATTCCACGCAATCAGGATAAACAAATTATTATTGATTGTTCTGTTTTAAAGCGTGCTTTATCGCGGATTGTGATATTAGCACATGAAAAATCTAAAGCCGTGATGCTGCATTTGCAACCTGGTCTATTGACGTTGATTGCTAACAATAATGAGCAAGAAGAGGCTGTTGAATCGCTAGTTGCTGAAACTCAAGGCGATGAATTAAAAATTGGCTTAAATGCCACTTATTTACTCGATGTGCTTTCGCATTTTGGCGATGGGCAAATTCGCTTGTCTTTATCGCAAACCGACAGTAGTATTTTAATTGAATCATTAGAAAATGATAATTATCAATACATCATTATGCCCATGAAAATATGATTCTTACTGAATTAAAAATTCATTATTTACGCAATATCGCATCGACACAGTTAGGGTTACATCCCAGATTTAATTTTTATTTCCGGGGCCAATGGGAGTGGCAAAACCTCAGTTCTTGAAGCGCTTTATCTTTTAAGTTGTGGCCATTCCTTTCGTTCTCGCGAAATTGCGCCCATCATTAGCCATGGACAATCTAGCTTTACTGTTTTTGCTCGAGCTGCGCAGCAAGAAACGATTAGCATTCAAAAATCATCTTCTAAACCAACGCAAATTAAACTCAATAATCAGTTTTGCTCAACTACCAGCCAATTGGCCTATGCTTTACCCTGTCAGATTTTTTATTCTGATATTTTTCAAATTATAGATGCAGGTCCTTCAGTTCGACGCAGTGTGCTCGATTGGGGATTGTTTCACGTGAAACCTAATTATCTGATCTTGTTAAAAGAATACAAACGTGTATTGAAACATCGTAATGCTCTTTTAAAAAAAACTGCACCTTATGCACATTTTGTTCCTTGGGATAAACAATTAAGCCATCTAGCCGAGCAATTGGACCGACTACGCAAAGATTACTTTGCTCGCTGGGAGCAGGAATTTATTACGGTCTTAAGTGCGCTTAGTGATTTGACTTGCCAGATAAATTATTTCAAAGGTTGGGATAAAAAAATACAGGTAAGGACTTAGAACAAATTCTTGCTGAAAATTTTGTTAGTGATAAGCATAAATTATATACCCAACATGGAGCGCACCAGGCTGATATTCTCATTGAAAGTAACTTAAATAGGGCAAAGCAATTTTTGTCGCGCGGACAACAAAAAATTATTTTAATTGCGCTGAAATTAGCGCAAGGTAACCTGCTTGAGCACGATTGTCTTTACTTGCTTGATGATTTGCCAGCGGAGTTGGATGAATACCATCAAAAAAAAATACTTTCGTATTTGTCAACGCGCGCAGGGCAATATGTAATTACTACTACTGCCAACCCTATTCTAATAAATTCGTACTGTGGTTCTCAGCATAGTTTTTGTTTTGAGATTGCTGACGGGATATTAACTACTGTGTAGTAAAAGCAGCTTCCACTAGAAGTGTATGAATTAATTGCCGATGCATTGTTACAATAATTGAAATTCAAGTAAATACATTTATTCAGATTCTATGTTTAGCTACCTGCGCTGAGTACATTCGTGCTTAATTTCATCATATAGTATGTTTCACGTGAAACAAATAGTACGAATGGAGCAGGTGCTCACAACGTGATTCTTCTAGCCAAAAGTGCTGCAATAAAATTATTCTCTATCACTGTTGGAGTACTTGCATGTAACCGCTGTTGGTATTAATAAATTACCGATGAGGCACGATTAAATGTAGGCAATAAGGTTGATCTTTGCGCATATTCATTAGGAGCTACATGCAATTTATTAAGGATAATCATTGGCTAGATCTTCGCTTAAACATACAAACCACACGCAAATTATGCTATCATTAGGTCTATTTTGAAATCGTGCAATAGGGTTTAAAGAGGACCTTCTGATGAGCGTTGATGCAAGTTATGATTCGAGTAATATTAAAGTTCTGAAGGGTTTAGATGCCGTAAGAAAAAGACCTGGAATGTATATTGGAGACACAGATGATGGTACTGGTCTGCACCATATGGTTTTTGAAGTGGTCGACAACTCGATCGACGAAGCTTTAGCCGGTTATTGTAAAGAGATTTTTGTTACCATTCATTCTGATGAATCGATTAGCGTTAAAGATGATGGCCGAGGAATTCCGGTCGATATTCATCAAGAAGAAGGGCGTTCGGCTGCTGAAGTTATTTTAACGATCTTACATGCTGGAGGAAAATTTGATGATAACTCCTATAAAGTTTCTGGTGGTTTGCATGGTGTAGGTGTTTCTGTAGTTAACGCTTTATCAGAAGAACTGCATTTAACCGTTCGTCGTCATGGCAAAATTTATGAGCAACATTATCGGCATGGGGTTCCTGATGCGCCGATTGCTGTAACTGGTGACGCAAACAATACTGGAACGCAAATTTGGTTTAAGCCTAGTGCAGAGACCTTTTCAAACATTGAATTCCATTATGATATTTTAGCAAAACGCTTAAGAGAATTATCCTACTTAAATTCTGGCGTGTGCATTCATTTATTTGACGAGCGCTCGCAACGACAAGATACCTTCCACTATGAAGGAGGCATACAAGCCTTTGTTGAACACTTAAATAAACATAAAACGGTAATTACCCCGGTTGTGTTTTCTATGATTGCGGAAAAAGATAATATTGTGGTTGAGCTATCCATGCAATGGAATGATTCTTATCAAGAAACACTATATTGTTTTACTAATAATATTCCCCAGCGTGATGGCGGTACCCACATGGCCGGATTTAGAGCCGCTTTGACGCGTACATTAAATAATTACATTGAAGCAGAAGGCTATGCTAAGAAGGCAAAAGTATCGCCAACTGGTGATGATGCTCGTGAAGGCTTGACCGCTGTGCTTTCAGTAAAAGTACCCGATCCTAAGTTTTCATCTCAAACAAAAGATAAACTGGTTTCTTCAGAAGTAAAATCAGTTGTTGAATCGAGTGTTTCTGAAAAATTCAATGATTTCCTCTTAGAAAACCCAGCCATTGCCAAAGCAATTGTGTCTAAAATTATCGATGCCGCCAGGGCACGTGAAGCTGCGCGCCGCGCACGTGAAATGACGCGTCGTAAAGGCGCATTGGATATTGCCGGCTTACCCGGAAAATTGGCTGATTGCCAGGAAAAAGATCCTGCTCTATCTGAATTATACCTGGTAGAGGGCGATTCTGCGGGTGGTTCTGCCAAACAAGGGCGTGATCGAAAATTCCAAGCAATATTGCCGCTTAAAGGAAAAATATTAAACGTTGAAAAAGCGCGTTTCGATAAAATGCTTGCATCACAAGAAGTCGCTACTTTAATTACAGCTCTAGGTTGTGGTATTGGACCTGATGAGTACAATCCGGATAAAGTTCGTTATCATCGCATCATCATCATGACCGATGCGGACGTCGACGGATCTCATATCCGCACCTTATTGCTGACCTTCTTTTATAGACAGACGCGTGAGTTGTTGGAACGTGGCTATATTTATATTGCGCAGCCGCCTTTGTATAAAGTAAAGCGTGGTAAACAAGAGCAATATGTTAAAGATGACGAAGCCTTATTTGATTATCTGACTCAGTCTGCTTTAGATGGTGCGGCATTTTATCCTGCAAAAGATGCGCCAGCAATTACGGCAATGGCTTTGGAAGATTTGGTACAACAATTTAGGCGTGTTGAGAAAATCATTAAGCGTTATAAGCGCAGATATCCCACTGATATTCTGAAGCGCATCGCGTATTTGCCAGTATTGCAAAATGAAGATTTTAGTCAGGAAGAAAAAATAGTTAATTGGTGTAAACAGCTGCATTTAAGTTTACAACAAATTGATAGTAAGACAGAGCAATATCAGGTAGAAGCGCATGCTTTAGTGGATACTAATCTATTTGTGCCAAGAATTATTGTCACCCAACACGGTATGGATAATTACATTCCCATGACTGCTGAATTTTTCTATTCGAAAGACTATAAAGAAATGGTTGCTTTAGGCTCAAAATTAACCAGCTTGGTTGAAGAAGGTTCTTTTGTTAAACGTGCTGACAAAGAGTTAGCGGTAGAAAATTTCGAGCAAGCATTAGCTTGGTTGATGGATGAAGCGAAAAGAGGGCAAACTATTCAGCGCTATAAAGGTCTTGGCGAGATGAATCCTGAGCAATTATGGGAAACTACGATGGATCCTGCGGCACGACGTATGTTGCAAGTGAGCATTGAAGATGGGGTCGCTGCCGATGCTATCTTCACCACGTTGATGGGAGATAATGTTGAGCCAAGGAGAGATTTCATCGAGTCTAACGCTTTAGATGCAGAAAACATTGATGTGTAGTGATTGAGTCAAGCTGGCCTTAACACTCTTTCTGGTTGCTTTATTGCTCTTACCCGTTCCCCATCCTCGATTGGGAATGGGTTTTTTTACTAAATACTTATCGAGCTACTAACTATCAGTTTTTTTGTAGCTTGAGCACCCTACCGGCAATCATCTTCTCAGCAGATAGCCAACTTTAATCACTTACCCTGCGATTGTGACTCAAAAAAGAGGCCAATAAATTGGCGAATGAAGAAAGGGCATAATACACTTTAATAAAAGCTTCATTACGCTCCGAGTTGATCAACATTAGTGAAAAGGTGCACTAGTCAAACATAAACAACATTAATATGTCTGCAGAGGATAAAGAAATGGGTAAAGAACTAAGTCAAGATATTATTATCAATCATCTTAACCTATACCTTAAATCTCAAAATTTGCCACTATCAATGAATGAAGATGGAATTTGTAATGGTTTAGCCTCGGTGTATATAAAATATGTCTTAGAGAAGAAGGAAGCTGAGTTTTGGGGGAACATAAATCATCTGCTTCAGTTTGTAAATAAAAAGATTGATGATGCCGCAGGAAGCCAAATCAATTTATTCGCTACGGAAATTCTCTTAAGTTTTGTGCCTGAACATTATAATCAACAGCTGAGTCAATCGACTTCAATCCAAATGCTCAAGATCGATGGAAAGAGTCTAAGCTCCTCTTTTGATTTTGGGTTAGCTACAACCGATTTAAAATGGGCTAACATCATAAAAACAATTGATCTTAACGATCAAGAAGTTATGCAAGTATCCAGCGTCAATCATACGGTAGCGATTTATAAAAAAGAGGGAAAATACAAAGTTTATGATCCTAACTACAGTTCTGGGACTAAAGAATTTGACAATGAACATGACTTAATACGTGAATTACAGCAAAGGGTTTTCAGGTACAAATATGGTCATCTAGGGATGGAACTTCATGTGATTAGACATCCTACGGCTGAACCAAGAGAATTTCCAAACGCTACAGATTTATACAATAAGTATCTGGATAAAGAAAATATAAATAAATCAGCCATTACTGATGATGGCAAAGAATTTAATACATTCAAAGTAGTCGCAGCAATCGGTAATGATGAACAGGTACAGGCCCTAATTGATAAAGGAGCAACTGATGCATATAAGGCAGCAAGTTCGGCTATACAAAAAAATAATGTGAAATCTTTAAAACCCTTACTTCAACAAATTGAACACGAGAACAATACAAAAAATATATCTATTCTTCTTTTACTCGCCATAACTACAGGTAGATTAGAGGCGTTTAATGAATTACTCGCCAACGAAAAATTTAAGGAATCTTTCGATAAGTTAGGTTCTCCTCTGTCTCTAAATCTCATTGCTCTGGCGGCTCAGGGAGGGAATGCGACGTTATTACAACAGATCATTGAGCATGTTGAATTACAGCTAAAGCAATCGCCAGTACTCATGGAAGGAATAACAAATACCCCTGAATATTTAGCATTGAATGAAGAAGAGAAGGAGGAATTTCAACAAAAGAGCTGCTCTATGATTCTTTCTAAAGCGATTTGTGGTAAACAAAGTTCCTTGCAAGATGCAATTAAAGAAGCAATTAAAGCCGGTAGTAGCGAGTGTGTGAATTTACTGTTGTCAAAAACAGTTAGTAAACAACTTGATGTGCAAGATAAGTTAAATTATTTACTTGATGCCATTCGATATAATCAGTGTGGGATAGTACTCGATTTAATAGATAAGGCTCCTAAGATTGCAAAAGAATTTTTACAAACCATCTCAATGAATACTCGTGCAGTCGAGCGAACCAATATCAACATTCTACAGGATTTAAAAGAACGCGGTATGGTTTTTTCACAGGCAGCTGAAGTAATTATTGCTTTAAAAGAACAACGAGCTATTAGTGCCATAGAATATTTGGGTCTTGCGTTAACTAAATTTACCGATTTTTGTAAAGAAGTCCTATGGAATCAAGACTCACAATATCTCAGCTATGATCCCAAAAAAATCAAACAAATAAAAGATGATTTGGGAAATATCAAAAAAACAATCCCATTAAATGAAGAAGAAATTGAAGTAAAGCCCATTGAAGAGCTTAACTTACAAGGGATAAGTTTTAATTTAGATGAAGAGGGTGAGGACGAGGAAATCACAAAACCTAAATTTTAATGCAATTTAACTTCCATGAGGGCACGTTTTACCCTGGGCCCAGAATGTTGCCTATTCACTGAGTATCGAGTTCACTCACGCCCATCGATGTTGATCACGGCACTATCCTGATTAAAATATCCGTAGCTCGGGGTTAAAAAATGAATCTGTTCTATACTTTATTATAAAGATGCAACTAGATGCTTTAAATTGGCTCAAAAACTATTAACAACATTATTGGCGCGTCAGGGAATCTATGATAGAAATGGTTCGGTGTATGCCTATGAATTATTATACCGCAACCCCAATCCCGCTGATAGTAATAAAATTGCTGGTGATATCGAAACTTCTTCCGTGATTACGCAATTATTTACCAGTTTAGATATAAATACGATTATTGGTGATAAGCGCGCTTATATCAATTTCACTCACAACCATTTAGTGCAGAAAATACCTTGTTTATTACCTAAAGAGCGCATCGGGATTGAGGTATTGGAAACAGTAGAGGTTGATCAAGCCTTAATTGACAGTCTCACCTACTTGCGCGAACAAGGTTACATCATTGCCCTTGATGATTTTATTTATAATGAGCAAACCGCGCCCCTAATAAAACTAGCTGATATTATTAAAATTGATGTTTTAAATCAAAATAAACAACAAATCATGCAGCAATTAGTTCCCTTAGAACAATTTAAAGGCAAATTGTTAGCTGAAAAAATTGAGGATATTGAGCAGTTTCATAATTGTATGGATCTTGGTTTTGATTATTTTCAAGGATTTTTCTTAAACAAGCCAAATTCACTAAAAGGGCAGCAGATTACGGAAAATAAAAATATTCTTCTTCGCTTATTATCCGAACTTAATAATGAAAATGTTGCCATTGAACGGATAGAGGAATCTATTTTACAAATACCCAAATTAAGCTATCGTATCTTACGATTGGCTAATTCAGTTGCTGGATATCGTGGCAAAAAAATTGATTCCTTGCTCGAAGCGGTTAAAAAATTAGGTTTAAATCAAATTCGTGATTGGTTAAGCTTGTTTTTGATGTCGAATGAGGATGTTCTACTCCCCGATCTTTTAGAGCGCACACTGATTCGCGCGAAGATGTGTGAATGTTTCGCAAAGTTATCAGAATACGCAAATCCTCATCAAGCCCATACCGTAGGCATCCTTTCCACATTAGATTTATTTCTTAATGAATCGATGAGCGCACTCTTAAGCAGGATCCAATTATCTG
>NZ_JH413798.1:119839-121672 GCF_000162755.2 Legionella drancourtii LLAP12 | reverse complement strand
CGATCTTGGGCTCCATGACCGGTTTTATCGTCCTTAGCTTTTTCCTAGCGATTTTGGTTGTTGTTGGGTAATGCAATGAATACCCCCGCCCCCGGCAAATACATCGAGGGCATCAATTTGGGTTATTTGATAATCAGGATACAGTTGGCTAAACAATGCGTAAGCGGCTTTATCTTGAGCTTCATGACCAAAAGCAGGCATGACTATCCCTTTATTACCTAAATAAAAGTTAATGTACGATAAAGTCAGACGCTCGCCATCCATATAGGTTGCAGGTGGTTGCTCTACGGTGTAAACCGCAAGTTTGCGTCCTTGAGCATCGGTAGCTGATTTTAGAATTTCCAAGTTTTCATGCAAGCTTGCATAATTAGGATCCTCTTTATCGTGTGTGATCAGGCACAATACTTTGCCTGGAGCAACAAAGCAGGCGATTTCATCAATATGACCATCGGTTTCATCGCCTAAGAGACCTTTATTCAGCCAAATAATTTTTTCGCCGCCGAGAAAGTCATAGAGGTGTTGTTCTATTTCTTGCTGACTTAGCTGTGGATTACGATTTGCATTGAGCAAGCATTCACGGCTAGTTAAAATGGTGCCTTCACCATCAACATGAAATGAACCACCTTCCATAACCAGGGGGGCAGAAAAAGCCAAGGCTTGGGTTTTTTGGAGAATGACACCGGAAATTTCATTATCTAAAGCACAATCTTGATAATTACCACCCCAAGCATTATGAATCCAGTTTACTCCAGCAAGTTGCTTGGCTTTGTTCAGCAAAAAGGTTGGGCCCGTATCTCGGGTCCATGAATCATTAATTGCTAGTGTTTGGAGGGTGATGTCATTGCCACATAGGCGGCGTGCTGATTCTTCATCATGGGGATGAACCAACATGGTTACCGGTTCATATTGGGCTATAGCATGGGCTACGCGCGCATAAGCCAGGCGTGCCTTGTCTAAACCTATTTTTGACCAAGTGTCTAAGTGACAAGGCCAAGCCATCCAACAGCGTTCATGGGGATACCATTCTGCGGGCATAAAAAAACCAGTTTGTTTGGGTGTCATTATAATTACTCCTGATTACCATCAAGATAGGTTAATTGTGAGAAAAGACTTCTTAATTCATTCAAATAAAATAGTGTCTTTTCTTTAGGTAACTCGGCTTGAATTAATTGTTTTTCATAAGATTGAATCAGTTTTTTGGTATCAAAATGGGCTAAGTTTAATACGTTGGTGATGGTATCACCACTGACTAAATCATTCAGCTCAAAAGTCCCATCGTCGAATAATTTCACATCCAATGAGTTGGTGTCGCCAAATAAATTGTGCAAATTACCCAATATTTCTTGATAAGCTCCGACCAGGAAGAAACCTAAAGCATAGGGTTTATTGCTGTTATAAGCTGGCAGCATTAAGGTGGAGTTAACACGGGAACTACCCAGATACTCTTTAATGGTGCCATCTGAGTCACAGGTCAAATCTTGCAAGATACAGTGCATGCTTGGTAATTCATTAAGCTGTGAAATTGGGGCGATGGGGAAAATTTGTCCTATAGCCCAGGCATCGGGTATGGATTGGAAAAAAGAAATATTGCAAAATATTTTAACCGCCATATCCTCATTTATGCGTAATAACAAGGCTTGTTCGCTGGGATTTTCTTCACTCAAGCATTCTTTTAGTTCCATACAGATATTCGTGTAGAATGCTTCTACTTTTGCTTTTTCTTGCAGGCTGATTACTCCATGTTTAAACAATGAGTGCGTCTCATTTAGCGAATGTTCGGCATAGTTATAGATTTCTATGGGCGAACTGTTGGTTATTGCCTGATAAGTATCA
>NZ_JH413798.1:112878-119554 GCF_000162755.2 Legionella drancourtii LLAP12 | reverse complement strand
CACTTTTACTGACCAGACGAATGCGCACCCCCAGAGATGGTTTTATTTGCAGGCGTGCTGACTCTTTGAGAATAATATCCAGCTCTGATTTTTTTTCAATGACGATAAATACCTGATGTCCCATTTGTTGGGCAATTAACGCCGTGCGAATATAGCTGCTGTCTTTATAGCCGTTACAGACAATAGTACTCTTTTGATTGCTAAGCATCCCGATTACTGCCATGAGCTCAGGTTTTGAACCCGCTTCTAAGCCAATAGGATTATTCGGTGATTTTAATAGCTCTCTGACCACACTTTGCTCCTGGTTTACCTTAATGGGGTATACCAATTTGTAAGAGCCTGCGTATTCATTTTCGGTAATTGCTTGCGCAAAAGCTTGGTAAATACGCTGCACTCGGTCATGCAAAATATCCGAACAGCGAATTAATAATGGCAAATGTAAGCCCGTGCGGCTGGCTTCATTTACAATCGCTTGCAATTCAACACCTTTTCTACCTGGGGCGCTGCTAATTTCAATATTCCCGTTGCTATTAATGCTGAAGTATCCCTCACCCCAGTTTTCAATGTTATATAAATTTTCTTCGGGTAATGCATGGATGTTCATAGGATTTGATGTTCCAAAAAAGGATTAACGGGATTTAATAAGCTCATGGTAGGTTTCTGGTTCTCGTTGTTGTGCGAACGGAAATAATCGCCCCCACAAGGCGCGTTTACTGAAATCTAACTCGGCAACTAAGACTGCGGGTTCATTACGCGGTGCTTGCGCTAAAATTTCACCCATGGGAGTACTAATAAAACTACTGCCATAGAATTCTAAATCATCTTCGCGACCAATTCTATTGGCAGCAATAATAAAGGTATTACTCATAATGCCTTGTGCCACCATTACTTTTTGCCACATAGGTTGGCTATCAAAGCCTGGTGCGGTCGGTTCACCACCAATGGCGGTTGGATAAACGAGAATTTCAGCACCTTTTAAGCCATAAATACGTGATAACTCAGGAAACCATTGGTCATAACAGGTGGGTAAGCCCCATTGATGTCCGGCTATAGAATGAACTGGATAGTTTGAATCGCCTGGTTTAAAGTAAAAATCTTCATGGTATTTTTCACCACTGGGAATGTGCTGTTTACGGGTAATGGCAGTTAATTCGCCTTGTTCATTATAGGCTACGGCGGTGTTATAACCGGCTTTTTCAAATAAGGATGCGGTAATGCTTACTTTATTGGCCTTTGCCATTTGCCGCACAAATTGGGCGGTGGGGCCAGTATGGATGTCTTCCATAAAGGGGGTGCCATCAACATCGGAGCGAGTGCAAAAGTAGGGGCTTAGCGTGAGCTCTTGCAAACAAACAACCGTTGCGCCTTGTTGAGCTGCTGCATGGATTCCGGCCGCGAGTTTGTCTTGATGTTCTTGGGGATTTTCATGCCATTGTTCTTGTACTAGTGCTACGCTTAGTGTTTTAGGTGCCATTAAATTACTCCTATCGTGAATTAGGGATCATAAGAAGAAGCCCTTACGAGGTAAGGGCAAAGAGGTTTAAACCGCGTGATAAAATAGGTCATCGGGCCGTCTAGGATAAGTGTGTTGACAATGTGGCGGCATTTGCTGGGTCTTCTTGTTTCTTAGCGGGACTAGCAAAAGAAGAGTGCATATTGCTGGCAACGGAGAGGGTATTCGCATTCATTGCTTGGCGAATGAGCGCAAATGGATTGGCTTTGTCATGAGCGGAGGTGGTCAATGATTTTAAACCTTCTTCGACTTTTTGGCGTGTTTCCGCAGCGGTTATTTGTGCTAATTTCACGCCAATATGTTGCGCTAACTCGTCTTTGATGGGGGTAAATAAATTGGCAAAGAGTAGGCAGTGCTCGCGGCTAAAATCACGACTGGTAAAAAATTGTTCTGGTTGGGCGCCTAATAAGAGGCACTCAATATTACGCTGTAAGGTAAAGGCGATGTTAATCTTTTCGGTAAGTGGGCTTTTCGGGAATGCGCTCTTGAGCAATTGAGCTGTTCTATTACGTTCTTCTGGGGCTAGTGCCGCCAGTCGTTCTGCAAGGGCTGCTTCATGATTTATTAATACGTGTAAAGCAAAATACTTGTGTTCATTAAAAAGATCTAATGAATCTTTTAATATTGTATGCGGTCTTGGATTCTCAGGATCTAGTAAACTAAACATTCGGGTTTTTACCTGATGCAAGGGAAAGATTATTGCATGGAATGTACCTTGGCTGCTATTCATTGGTGAACCCAAAGCATTTAAAGCGCGACCAAATTCTTTAAGTTTCTCTGGCGGGCATTTAGAAACCATTGCACTGGCAAGGATTGTTTTTCTGTCGTGGTCGAGCGCATCGAGGATTTCTTGGTGTTCAGCTAATACATCACCATCATTTAAATGGTTATAAGGGTTATCAAATCCTAATATCTCATTTTTGCTATAGGCCATTTTATGTTTCCTTAACGTTTAATGGTGGATAAGGGGTACTATTCTAACGTATTTTTGCGGATCACTATACGACTCTTGCAGCAGAGTCAACAGCTTTTTTTCTTCTGTACTACAATTATCTAACCCCTCGTTTATTCTAGCGGGTTAAATTTGTACAACCATGGTAGCGGATTAAAATTAAACTGTCATGAGATTATGCTAAAGTTTTCTGAAAAAAAGTCGAATAAGATATTAGATGCACGTTTTGCCTTTTAAAATTACAATAACAACAAGGAGTAGGCAATGTCTAAAAATCATTTATTACAAGACCCTTTTTTGAATGAGTTACGTAAAGAAAAGGTGCCTGTTTCCATTTTTTTAGTAAATGGAATTAAATTACATGGAGTCGTCGATTCTTTTGATCAATACGTAGTGATGTTAAAGAATTCGATTACCCAGATGGTTTATAAGCATGCAATCTCTACGGTGGTTCCTTCACGTGCAGTGAAAGTTCCTACGGAAGAGGGAACTGGTGGAAGCGAAGGAACTGTGGCAGACTAGACACACTTTATAACAATGTAAGTTGTGTGGTGGTATTTAGTTAAGGATTTGCATTGCTATGCACGCTCTTTAACTAAGCACCATTAAGCCTTATTACTCAATTTACATTGCTTTATTCTAGGTGTTTTTGTCGGAGAATTAGGTAGTGTTTGAACGTCCGCAGGGTGGTGAGCGAGCTCTATTAGTGCAATTGGCACTGCCTGGGGTTGATGCTGAGAAAGCATTGCAAGAATTTGAAGAGTTGGCGCGTTCTGCAAATGCAGAAGTGCTGGATTGCGTTTTAGGCACACGCGCTACTCCCGAGGCTAAGTATTATGTAGGTAAGGGCAAAGCTGAGGAAATTGCGCAGCTCGTTAAGGCGCTTGATGCTGAATTGGTTTTAGTCAATCATGAATTATCCCCATCCCAAGAACGAAATTTAGAACGCTTGCTTGAATGCCGGGTTGTCGATCGCAGCGGTTTGATTCTCGATATTTTTGCGCAACGGGCGCGAACTTTTGAGGGTAAACTGCAGGTTGAACTGGCGCAATTACAACATTTATCAACACGTCTGATCCGTGGTTGGACGCATTTGGAGCGGCAAAAAGGCGGTATTGGTTTGCGTGGTCCGGGTGAAACGCAATTAGAAACCGACCGGCGTTTACTGCGCGAGCGGATTAAATACATTAATCGCCGCCTGGAAAAAGTACGGTGTAGCCGTGATCAGAACCGCCAAGCACGACGTAAAGCCGCAATGCCTACCGTCTCCTTAGTGGGTTATACCAATGCGGGTAAATCAACCTTATTTAATGCGTTGACGGGGGAGCGTATTTATGTAGCAAATCAATTATTTGCGACTTTAGATCCCACGATGCGGCAGTTAAGTTTACCGGGCGCTTCTGGCGTAATTTTGGCCGATACGGTAGGGTTTATTCGTGATTTGCCGCACCATTTAGTTGAAGCCTTCCGCGCGACATTAGAAGAAACGCAACAGGCCGATTTATTATTGCATGTGATTGATATTTCCGATCCGCATTGGCGTGATACCGTCTTTTCGGTACAGCAGGTATTGGATGAGCTTGGAGTCAATGACATTCCAGTAATCCAAGTCTTTAATAAGATTGATTTGCAAGAGGGCTGGGAAGCCAAGATTGATTATAATCAAGAGTGGTGCAAAGTCTGGATTTCCGCTGCCGCCAATATTGGTCTGGATTTATTAAAAGAGGCGATTAGCACGCAGCTACATGGTGCCGTGCTGATTGAGGATGTAGTCCTAAAGCCCGTTCAGGCAAAATTACGGGCGCAATTGTATCAATTAGGGGCGATTTTGCATGAATCATTAAGCGATGAAGGTGATTGGTTACTTAAGATTCGGATTACGCGGGCACAAAAACAGCGTTTGTTCGCGTCCGCGTCTAAGTGAGGTCTTAGCCGTTTTTGGTTGTGTCGGTAATGGCTTTTTCTAATGCTCTAAGGTCTTGGCCGCCATACAAGGTATTAACCAACTCACCTTGTGGATTAAATACAAAGGTAACCGGTACACCAACTATATCACCTAAGCCTAAGGCAAAGGCTGGATCAGAACGTAAAGAAGGGTATTGGATATTTAGTTTTTGAATCAAGCTATGTTGTTGTGGCGAAGGCAATGCATCATAGTTTACGGCAAACAAAGCGACTGGATCTTGTTCGTGTTTGCGATAAAAACGATTAAATTCAGGGATTTCGGCAACACAGGTTTTGCACCAGCTAGCCCAGTAGTTAATCAATACCCATTTTCCTTTTAATGAGGAAAATGAAATGTCGTGCCCGCGTAGGTCTTTAAGGAGAACTTCGGCGTGCCCCACTGTGGCTGTGCTGAGTAAAATGACAGCGGACAGGAGAAATTTTATTATCGAATTCATGCTTACCTCATGCGAATATTGGAATGGCAATCTATTTATGGTGCTCACAGCAAAACATATTTTGTTGAACAATGCCAGTACATGCGTTTATATTGTCGTTAATCTCACTAGCACCGTAACCTCTTAGCATTGGATTACTAATTACAAATGATTTTTGTCACTATTTCAACCAATTTTCCCAATATAGGTCTATACTTGTCTATGATTTTCACTAAACTAAGGATAGTATCATGTATAAAAAACTTATTGGAACACTGGCATTAGTGTGCACTTTAGTTATCAGTTCAACAGTGTTTGCTCATTCTGGAGGCTGTGGTGAAGGAATGAAGAAAATGCTTGAATCAATAAAACTTGATGACGCGCAAAAACAAAAAGTAACGCCTATTTTAGATAACTTAAAAGCCAGTATGAAACAAAGTGGTGAGCAAATACGTGATTTGAGCAAACAAATTAATGCGCAGGTTACTTCAGGTTCAATGGACCAAGCAGCCGTTAATGATTTAATCGACAAAAAAGTTAAATTGTTAGGTGATCTGATGAAAGCTAAAGTTATGGCTAAAAGTCAAATCTATGCGATTTTGAATGAGCAGCAAAAAGCACAATTACAAAATAAAATGAAACAAATGGAAGAGAAATGGGCTGAGAAATTTAAACGCTGTCATGATCAAGATTAATTTCTTCCTGCCTTCTTTTGCCCCCTGTTTTTTGGGGGCAATTTAGCGAAATACCAACAATCCTAAAATAATCATCCATCCATGAAAAATACTTGTTTTTAGCTAGTTTATCCGCATCTAAGTTGCTGGATATTTCTCTAAAGGGGAATTCAATTTTTTGAACTATGCTTAAATAATAACCCGGCGTAAGTCAGTTGCCGTGCTTATGCAGGAAACTCTGGTCTAATAGGAGGTATCGTCATGGGCAATATTAACGTAGAGCGATTAATAAATGGTGTATTGATTCGCGAAGGTGCCGGGGTAAAATTGCATCGTTATATCGGTGTTGAACGCACCGATGATTTTGATCCTCTTTTATTGCTTGATTATTTTGATAGCAATGACCCTATTGATTTTATGGCAGGTTTTCCCCCACATCCGCATCGTGGTTTTGAAACCATTACTTATTTGCTTGATGGTGCAATCACCCATGAAGATAATAAAGGACATCAAGGAACGATTGGTGCTGGCGACGTGCAATGGATGACAGCTGGCAAAGGCATTGTTCATTCTGAAATGCCCTCTACTGAGCGTGGGCGCTTGAATGGTTTGCAGCTGTGGTTAAATTTACCAGCAGCCGAAAAAATGCGTGAGCCGCGCTATCAGGAACTGTTGAGTGCGCAATTGCCGGTGGAAAAAAATGCAACGGGTGCCTTGATTAAAGTGATCGCTGGTCAAACGGATAAGGGAACCCGCTCGCCGATTGCTGATATTGCAACAGCGCCTTTATTTTTTGATATTACTTTGCCGTTGGGTGCCCACATGCAACAACATATTCCCAATGATTATCAGGCCGTACTGTTGGTAATTTCAGGCGCAGTACTGATTGGTGAACAGGTGGTACAACAAGGCGTCTTGGCGAAACTTGGCGCGGGTGATGTGCTGACCGTAAGTGGTGAAAAAGACAGTCAATGCCTATTGATTGCTGCCGTAAAATTGCACGAACCTATTGTTCGTCATGGTCCTTTTGTGATGAATACGACCATGGAAGTGATGCAGGCTTTAGATGATTTTCGTAGGGGTAAGTTTTGACTACTAATTAAAAATTGTGAGGGCTTGGCTAGGGTGTGTTGACATTTTGTCGTTAACATATTAG
>NZ_JH413798.1:0-112196 GCF_000162755.2 Legionella drancourtii LLAP12 | reverse complement strand
TGGCCATGGTTTGCGCACTTTTATGGTTGCCTATGTGAAATGTCAACAGACCCTAGCCCTCAGGAGTTTTCCTTGGCATTAAAGAATGAAACTGCTCGATGAGCTTACGTCAGGTGTTGTCGGAGTAGTTGTTCTTGAGCGGTTACGTCCAAAGAAACCAGGCATCACTAATGGTGCTAAGCCACCAGTACCGGTTAAGTTTAAGTGCGTTGGCGCATCAATTGACATTACTGGTTTGGGTTGCAAATCGGGAGAAACACCTCTCTTTATTGCCTCGTTCCGCTCTACTTCAGTCTTAATTTTTTGTAAATCAGGGAGGAGTACAAAAATCAATTTAATTAGTTCAGGGGCAATAATTTTTTGGCGTTGACCTGCGCATGATAAGTGAGTATTAACTTTATCATCATAACTTTCAATTAATGGATGCCCATGCTCTATATAATTTCTTAATGACCTTATGGCTTCATAATCGTGCTTTAAGGGTTGGCAAAAATCAGCTTCCTTATAGCCACGGATAGTCTCAAGATGTTGCAGCAGTTGCCCGGCGTTATATTCCAGAGCATCATTTAACACATGATTTTCTTGCAATAAGGAAACCAAATCTTTTTGGTTGACTCCTTGGTTGTATTTATCCCAAGCATCCATAGTCGTATGAGATAAATCGTGGTTAAGATATCCTGCCTGGATTAAGAATCGTTTGATATTATTGGCTGCTTCAACAGTTGCAGCAATTCTTTTTACTGGATTAAGTTGGTGCTGACGTTCAGGTGTTTGTTTCATCTGAGCTACCAGGGCACGAATTGTCGTTAGTCCAGTTAGGCGGTTTTCTTTATCTATCAGACGTTGCTTTGCTGCTTCAACTAACTTTTTGCGCGCTTCAACTCGTTCTTCTTCAGTCGTTGATGGACGAGTGGTGGCTTGGACCATTATTTTAACTATCTGCTCATAGAGCGACCGGTCTGTTTTCTTAAATATGGCAAATGGCTTGAGTAATTGCCCGCGCTCTTTTGTATCGGGTGCGTTAACAGTGCCAGCTAGTATGCCACAGCATGTTTGTTCGAGTTTTTGAGCCTCATCATCCGAAAGCGCATTTTTAAACGTCTCTATGGTTCTTGCTTGTGCATATGCTTGTTTAAATTCGTGTTCTTTTTCCACCGAGGCGCGTCGTTGTGGTACTTCAGCAATCGGGTCGAGCTCCTCTGGCGGTGTTGCCTGTGCTCGTTCAATCTGTAAGACATGATCCCAATATTTAACCGCATCACCATGATAACCACCATAGCGCGCATCACGAAGATCGATGAAATGGCTAATTTTCTCCATTAGTCCAGGCAAATCTTCATTATAAATTTGTTGTAATTTACTTGGTTCTTGCAATAGCTCATCAATAAAATGCTTATTGTGGCTTTCATCTTGATGACAGATAAAATCTCTTAAGTGAATTACCGCTTGATAATCGATGGTTTGATCAAACTCAGTAAAATCAGTATTTTTTCCCGTAAATATTTCGCCCAAGCGTTGTAATTTTCGTAAAAAGGCATGTTGACCAAGAGGTGTTGCAAGACTGTCATGGCTCAGATGATACTCTTGAGATAATAGCGGTTCATTATATTGCTCGGAATTTATAGTCGCATTTACAGAGTTATATCCTAATAAAAGCAGTAATTCGACGAGGAATTTATTTTCATTAAAGTGGCGGGTAATGATGCGCGTTATTGGCAATTTAACCCGATCAATCTTCGTTGGTATTGCCATAGGATCCGAATCTCTTTGCCGATCTTGCTCTACTTGTTGGAAAAATGTATATAAAGCAGGTAGATCCGCGCTAATACTAGTGGCTGCAGATTCAACCAGCTCTTCCCTATCGGAATGTTCCTCAATGAACTTTGCTGCTGCAGAGAGTTTCATCAATGGTTTTATTTCTGCTGATGCCTCACCTAAATTAATGGTGCCTAAATTAAACTTAAATACAATGCCCGCTTCCTTCTCTTTTATAATTCCACCGAGTTGTTCTAGTGTTATCCAATCCAGCGGTTTTAAAAAGCCAACGTATTTTTTCCTTAATGAGCCAGATAAATTAGCAACAATCGTTGACATGCAGTTAATGTACGTTCTTATTTGGGCGATGCGGAAATTATATAAAATATCTTTTTCAAAAGGACTGAGCGTGCCGTTGATAAATGAGGTATCACTGAGATCGTGGTGATAAGTGATTAGATACTTTATTATCATACTAATACATAAAAGTCGGTCCTTATCCGCAGTGGCATTTTCTGTATCGCTTTTTTGGGCAGATTTATGTGGCAATTTCTGAAAATGTTTTTGAATCTCTTCGGCATCTATTTTGAAGTTTGCATCTACCATCGCAGTTATTTGCTCTAGAGCATTAGATATCAATAGGCTCCAGACTTGTTGGTATGTTTCACTAATCTGCGCCTTGGCTTTTTTCAGCGCAAAATGCAAATTATAATTCTTATTTATTATTGCATAATAAATAGGCGTTTTTTTATCATTATCCATTCTATTCACATTAATCGGGAGTGTTTTCGCATGCCATATTAACGTGCAGAGCAACTCGGTAAGTTTGCTATCGTCTGGATCACTGTATTTACACCCCATAAGCAGTGCTTCGTCGTATTTTTGTTGTTTTAATGCATCTAGAAATGTTTGATACCGTTGTGGTCTTATTGCTGTTTTTATTATTTGTTCGCTTTCTTCTATTAAGTCTTTATGCATATGAATCACCACAATGAATATAAATAAGCGTGAATGTTTACGCTGATTAACGAGGTAAGTTGAGTTAAAATTATGCAAGGTAATTATTAAGGAAATATTAACTATAAGGGGGATGAGAGTAAAATAAATTCACAAACAAAATTACTGGTCTATATGTATTCAATATGGAAATTATTTGATACATTCCTGCTGTTTAAATTACATAGAGAAAAAGCCGTGAATAAGGCAACACAAAATAAACTAAATAGTAAATATCCTCATTCCTAACTTGCTTGCTGTGTATTTTTGTGTCAGTATGGCGCTATTGTGATTTTTGTGGGCAAATTTTATGTTAAAAAAACTCTTGGGATTTACTTTAGCTCTTCTTTCTTGTGATGCGCTTGCTGTCGAAACAGTTGATTTATATCAGGCACCACTTAGCAGTTTAAAGCATTTTCCTTTGTTGCAAAAAGCCAAAAAATCAGCGCATGCCAAGGCGAGTTCTACTACAGACAATAATATTTTGCAAGAAGTCAATTTAACCAAAGAAGATTCTAAAGTGATTACCCGTTATCAACAAATGTATCAGGGTATACCCGTTGTTGGTGCGCAAATTATGATTAGCAAAGAGGCGAGTACTAATAACAATGCACAAGTTAATGGTCATTTATTAGATGATATTCAATTAAATACGCGTCCTGCCTTGACCCAACAACAGGCTCTTGAGAGTGCGCAAAAAGCATGGCTTAGTTTTAACCCGCAAGCACCGATGAATACGGAGCAGATGGAATTGCAGATTAGGGCTGGCCAGGGTAATGAATTAACACTTGTGTATCAAGTTTCATTTAAAAGTACGGACAGCAATGGCAAGCCCGCCAGACCGTTCTTTGTTGTTGATGCACAAAGTGGTGCGTTGCTCAAGCAATGGAATAACATTAAAAATTTTGCGGATCATGGCCCTGGCGGTAATGAAAAAGTTAAAGAATACTGGTATGGCCAAGATGGTTTACCGGCTTTAGAAGTGGCGCAAAATGGGACGGTTTGTACGATGGAGTCGTCTAAGGTTAAATTAGTTAACTTAAAATTTGCCTGGGATTGGTATAATCTCTTAGCCACGCCTTTTCAATATTCTTGCAACAATAACAGTGAAGATCGCATTAATGGTGCTTTTTCACCAGCAAATGATGCTTATTATTTTGGGCATACCATTGTGGATATGTATCAGGAATGGTATGGCGTCAACGCCTTACAACATCCAAATGGGACGCCAGCACAGTTGGTGATGCGGGTGCATTTTGGTCAGAATTATGATAACGCCTTTTGGGATGGACAATACATGTCCTTTGGTGATGGTGCTGATTTTTATCCCTTGGTATCGTTGGATATTGCCGGTCATGAAGTGACACATGGTTTTACTGAGCAACATGCAAATCTAGAATACCATGATGAGTCTGGTGCACTTAATGAATCCTTATCGGATATGGCCGGACAGGCAGCGCGCGCGTATCTGTTGGAAAAATTTCCACAGCTTTACAATAGAATGTACTTAGAGCCTAATGTGGTTACTTGGGGGATTGGTGAAACAATCGTGCGTGACTCTTTGGGCAAAGCGTTACGTTTTATGGACTTGCCCTCTTCGGATGGCAGCTCGGCAGATTGTTTGGATAAAGCGTTAGCACAAAGTAAAGGCGCTTATTGCGCCATCAGTTATGCTGATGTCGTTGCTTTTGCTAATGCGAATATCCCCAGCCCGCAAGACCGCCAAAGTTTTATTGTGCATACAGCCAGTGGCATATTTAATAAGGCATTTTATTTATTAGCCCAAAATATCGGCATTAAAAAAGCGTACCATATCATGGTTATTGCCAACAGTAAGTATTGGACACCAACCACCGATTTTACCCAAGGTGCTTGCGGCGTACTGTATAGTGCCCGTGATTTGGCTGTTGATATCAGTGCGCTGAAAACGATCTTTGCCCAAGTAGGCATTGATACTGAGAGTTGTTCTATTTAATTAAAGTTTTGAGCAGGCAATGTATTTACATAATTCACAAAGTTTGTTTTTTGGTCTAAATGTTGTTTGCTGATCAAGATAATTAGTATATAATTGGCATGCAATTTTTATGTGGTTGCTCTTGTTGTCAATTATTCATTTAGGTTGGGAGCCGAATGGTCATCTATTCAATTATTCTAGGCATACTGCTATTAAGCTTGCTTTGTGTTGCCGTGATGGTTATTAAGCTTGCTCGTCAGCCTTTTGAAGCCTTATCTGTATCACAATACATTAAGTTAAGTGTAAGTGGGGTTATTGCCTTCATTGCGGATACCTTAGGCGTAGGTAGCTTTGCGGTTAATGTTGCTTTAGCCAAGTTAATGGGGACGTTTAATGATGATGAGATGCCCGCGGTAAACAATGGCGCACAGGTGATTCCTGGCACTATAGAATCCTTATTTTTCATCAAGTTAATTGATGTTGACCTAACCACCTTATTAACTTTGGTTATCGGTACTTGTGTTGGCGGTTTGTTGGGTGGTTTTGTCGTTAGTCGTCTTAGTAAGCAAGCCATACGCTTGGCGATGATCTGTGCTTTTGCGCTGCTTATTACGCTGTTAATTTCGCATCAATTTAGACTCCTGCCAATTGGTGGAGAATTAACGGCCCTGCATTCGTGGAAATTAGTCGTCGGCTTTTTCGCCTTGGTTGTGTGTGGTGCGCTTACTTCGGTGGGCGTTGGCTTGTTTGTGATGGTGCAAGGTGTGTTATTTTTAATGAATATTTCGCCGGCAGTTGCTTTTCCAATCATGACTACTGCAGGAGCCATGCAACAACCGTTAACAACCTTGGTTTTTTTACAGCAGAATAAAATTCCCTTAAAGAAAACTTTAATTTTAAGTCTTTCCGGATGCGCTGGGGTTTTTATCACCATGCCGTTATTTATGCAATTAACGACTACGTGGTTGCATTCCTTGTTAGTGTTTATTCTGATTTATAATTTCTTTGCCGTAGGGCGCACGTATTTGCGTAATCGTTCTGGCAAGAATTATATACAATCACCTCCTTCTGGTTCATTGGTAGCGGCTGAATAGTCACCTGTAGTATAATCAGTTCCATTTTTATTAGGTAACAGTCATACTATGGATGAGCCAGTCAGTAAGTCACAGAAAAAAAGAGATGCCGATTTTTTGCAAAAAATCGGAGTGAAATTCATCGACCTTAGCTTGGCTAAGTTGGATTTATTGCCTCTTCCCGATAATTTATATAAAGCCATTATTGATGCTAAAGCCATTAAGAGCCATGGGGCGAAAAGAAGGCAGGCGCAGTTAATTGGTAAGCTGATGCGCGCTGCAGAATTTGAAGACATTATTGCTGCTTATGAACGAATTATTGCCGAGGAAAGTGCGGTTACGGCTTCGTTTCATGAAGTTGAAGTATGGCGTGATCGTTTGCTTAATGAGGGTAAGGATGCGCTGACGGAATTTATTGCTGCGTATCATCCTGAAGAAGTACAGCAATTAAGACAATTAATTAAAAAAGCGGTTGATGACCAACAAAAAGAAAAAAATACCGGTGCTGCTAAAGCTCTTTTTCGTTATTTAAGGTCTTGCATAATATGACTTATTCCTTGTTCGTAAGCTGTCCGCGAGGGCTTGAATACCTATTAGAAGCAGAGGTCAAGGCTTTAGGTTTATTGGTTACACGTGTTAGCCCACAAGGCGTGTATGGCGAAGCCAGCTTGGCCACCGCTTATCAATTATGTCTGTGGTCAAGAATTGCGAACCGTGTCCAGCTAATTCTTTTTAGCGGCTATGCCGGCAATGAGCAGGCACTGCATCAGCTGTGTACGGAATTTCATTGGCAAACAGTTTTTAGCCACGATAAAACGCTGGCTATTGAATTTCATGGCGCCTCGGATCATATACGCAATACGATGTATGGCGCCCAGGTAGTTAAAGATGGCATCGTTGATCATTTTCGTCGTTTAAATGGTTCACGACCATCTATTGATAAAGAAAGGCCACAAATTTTAATTCATGCCTATTTAAAAAATGATGAGCTTACAGTGAGCTTTGATCTGGCTGGATACAGCCTGCATCAGCGTGGTTATCGTACTCAAGCAGGAATGGCTCCGCTGAAAGAAAATGTCGCGGCGGCCTTATTGCTGCGTGCTAAATGGCCTGAGTTGGCGGCGCAAGGCTATGCGCTGCACGATCCTTTTTGTGGCGCCGGTACTTTGGTAATTGAAGCGGCAATGATGGCAACTCATGTTGCTCCAGGTTTATTACGTCAGGATCAGTCCGTGCAATATTGGGCACAGCATCAAGAGTCCCTGTGGGAGAAATTGCGTGCTGATGCTTTGCAACAGGTTAAATCTTTGCCGGTGAGCTTGTTGGGTACGGATGCTGATCCTAAAGCCATAGCGATCGCGCGCGCAAATGCTCAACGTGCCGGTATTGCGCCTTTAGTCGAATTTAAGACCTTAGCGATGCAAGAAATACAGGCAACTGCCACCAAAGGGCTATTGGTCTGCAATCCTCCTTATGGTGAACGTTTAGGCGATACCTCTCAGCTGGTACCTGTATATCAACAGTTGGGTAAAGCCTTGCATGAGCACTATCAAGGCTGGAAGGCGGCGGTGATTACATCAAATCCCATATTAGCTAAAGCTATGGGTTTACGTTCTAATAAACAATATACCCTGTATAACGGTGCATTAGAGTGTAAGTTATATTGCTTTGAACTTAGTGCTGGTAATGCATTAAAAGGTGCTATGGATGCTCCTTTATCCGAAAATGCGCATATGTTATTAAATCGCTTAGAAAAAAATTACCGTCATTTGCACAAGTGGGCGCAAAAAAATCATATATCCTGTTATCGTGTTTATGATGCTGATTTGCCCGAATATGCTTATGCTATTGATATTTATAATGATTATGCGGTTTTACAAGAATATGCTCCTCCGGCAAGTATTCCTGCTCATAAGGCTGAAAAACGCAGTTTGGAAGTCATGCAAGTTGTACCTCGCGCTTTGGGTTTTGCTGTAGATAAATTAGTGGTGAAAAAACGCAAACAACAAAAGGGCAGTGAGCAATACCAAAAAATGGGGCAAACCCGGCACACCATGATTGTGACTGAGGGGCAAGCTAAATTGAAGGTAAATCTTTATGATTATCTGGATACGGGGTTATTTCTCGATCACCGTCCTTTGCGCCTAAGTTTTGCCAAATTAAAGCCTGGAACTCGTTTTCTTAATTGTTTTTGCTATACCGGTAGTGCCAGCGTTCATGCGGCTTTAGCGGGTGCCATAACTACGAATGTGGATCTATCCAATACTTATCTTTGCTGGGCAGAGGATAATTTCAAATTAAACCAGCTTGATTTAGCGCGCCATCAATTTATCCAGTATGATTGTCGTGAATGGTTGCGCATGACCCGTGATCGTTTTGATGTGATTTTTTTAGACCCACCGAGTTTTTCTAATTCCAAACGCATGACGGATACTTTAGATATTCAACGTGATCATGGGATGTTAGTGACGGCAGCCATGCGCTTGTTGAATCCGGGTGGAGTTTTATATTTTTCAACTAATTTTCGGCAATTTAAATTAGATCCAGAGCTTAGTGAAAAGTATGCAGTGCAAGATATTAGCGCCGAAACCATCGATCAAGATTTTAAACGCAATAGCAAGATTCATTATTGTTATAAAATCATGATGCAGCAATTCGCCTAATTTAGTGCTCACGTTGGTTGGGGCATTTGTCCCAACCAACAAATTTGTGGCCAAATTACACGTTGTCTAAATTGCTAGCTGCGCCGCCATGAATTTGGGCTTGCAATGATTTCATATAACCCGCCATGAAAAAAAGCTCGGCAACCAAAAATAGCGGGGCAATGAGCGCCTGGCATAAATTATCCATAAACGCCGGTTTTTTTCCTTCCAAATAATGGCCATAAAATTGTAATGCCCAACCCACGACAAAAGTAATGATGAACATCCATACCCCTAAAGTTGTCGGACCTTCTGCACTAAACCAGTGCGCTATCCATAAGAGAAACAGCATAATTGGTGTCAGCGCCAAAGCCAATTTCCAATTTAAGAGGAAATAATAAATTAATAGAGCGATGGTTGCGAACCAAGCCAGATTGCTGGCAAAAACACCAGGGATAATAATTTGGACAAAACCTAACAGGATCATGAGTGAAAGAATAATGAGTGGTACACCGGCCATATGGGTGTAACGGGTCATGATGTTTTGGTGGTAGGTGGCGTAAAATTGTGCCTGTTCGATAAATGGTTTCATGTTAAAAGTCCCTTAAGTTGATTCTTAAAAACATAGCACATTATTGTAAAAAGACGTAATTTTGCTGTGCTTAATTTATTTAAGTATCAAAGGTATAGGTTCCTACCATATACAAAACATTGCCATTGCTTGAGCTCCCGGGAATGTAGGCGGCTTTTACTGATATTTTTTTAAAGAAGATGCCCGCCCAGGGGACTGCACCTGGAAAAGGAATGTTATGCATGATGTCAGGACGGGCGGTTATTAAAATGGAATAACCAAGACCTGCTTTGAAATTTTTAGTAAATGAGGTTACAAATAAACGGGCATAGCCAATGGCCGGTTCGACGTTTTTATGTGAATCAAGAAAGGCGAAGGCATATAGGCCATGCCAGTTGCCTTTTTCATCAAAAAAACCCTTACCTACGCCGCCGCCCCAGGCTAATTCATTGTATTTTTTCCTCTGTAAGCGTTTGCGGCTATAGGTGTAACGGTTATGCCAGGCATATCCGGATAGATAAAGTTCGGTCTTGCCCTCGTCCCAAATTTGGTGCAAGCGCTGGCAAAAAGGTTTAAATAAAGGAAGCCAGTAGGAGCAGTTTTGCTGTTCTTCGGCGGCAAATGTTTCCAAAGAGAGCAGCAGTAACAAGCCAATAATTATCTTTCTCATTCAGTTTTTAACCTATGACTTTGCTTAATATAAACTAAAAGCATAGCTATTGATTCAATTTTTGCTATTTTATGTTGGCAAAATTTTTGCTTAAATAATAATGAAGGTTACAAAATCGAGAGCATACTAACATGGACTTGTTTCGCAAAAAAGAGATAAACGTATCAATAAAGGTAGAATCGCGTTTAACTAAATGCCTCACCGCTCTTGATCTGACTTTCTTTGGTGTCGGCGCAATTATTGGTGCTGGGATTTTTATCCTGACCGGAGTTGTTGCGGCAACTCAAGCTGGTCCAGCAATCGTTTTTTCTTATATCTTAGCCGGTGTTGCCTGTGTCTTTGCCGCTTTATCTTATGCTGAACTGGCATCATCTATTGGTGGTTGTGGTAGTGCTTATGGTTATGCCTATGCTAGCTTTGGTGAATTGATTGCCTGGATTGTTGGCTGGGATTTATTGCTGGAATATGCCATTTCTGTTTCTGCTGTTTCGGTGGGCTGGAGTAGTTATTTTGCTGATTTTCTTGCGGCAGTCAAAATGCCGATTCCTTCGCTCTTGCTCCATGGTCCTATCGCGGGTGGTATTTTAAATGCGCCAGCAGTGTTTATCATTGCTACCTTAACCGCCTTATTGATTATGGGCGTGAAATCAAGCTTGCGCATTAATAATCTTATCGTAAGTATCAAACTTTTAGTTATTTTGCTCTTCATCGTGATAGCTTCTACAGAAATCCACGTTGCCAATTGGTTTCCTTTTATGCCTTTTGGTTGGCATGGCGTGATCAATGGTGCCTCATTAATCTTTTTTGCTTATATTGGTTTTGATGCGGTATCCACAGCGGCAGAGGAGGCAATTAACCCTCAGCGCGATTTACCAAGAGGGATTATCGGCTCGTTAATCATTAGTACAGTTTTATATATTATCGTGGCAGGCTTATTAACGGGGATGGCGCATTATAGCACGTTAAATGTAGCCTCACCGATCAGTAATGTCTTATTAACCTTAGGATATAAGGTCGCCGCAAGTTTTATTAGTGTTGGTGCTATTGCTGGGCTTACTACGGTGATGCTGGTATTATTTTATGGTTTAACACGCATTCTTTTGGCCATGTCACGAGATGGTTTATTGCCCAAATTTATTGCTAAAACCAGCAAGAATCACCATAGTCCAGCACGGATCATTCTCTTGTGTGGTCTACTCATGGCCTTACTTTCAGCATTTACTCCCATCGATATTTTGGCTGAATTAGTGAATGTTGGTACTTTATTTGCCTTTATTATTGTATGTATTGGTGTTGTGTATTTGCGCTATAGCCAACCACATGTAGAACGGCCTTTTAAGGTACCTGGAATGCCTTACATTCCTCTTTTAGGGGCGCTAACCTGCTTTTATTTAATGATTCATTTGCCTTGGGTAACCTTAATTCGTTTTGTGGTATGGATGGTTTTGGGATTGCTTATTTATTTCACCTACAGTCGAACATCTAGTGTTTTGGCAACAAATAAAGAATAAGACCTTAATTATTAGATATCATGGAGTATCAATGCTGCAGCAACCATTGCCGCAGCGGGAACCGTGAGCAACCATGAAAAGAATATTCTTCCTAGAATACGCCAATGCGTGCTATTGGTGCCATTAGTTAAGCCTACGCCAGCAATGGCGCCGGTTACCGTATGTGTTGTTGAGACGGGTACGCCATAGTGAGTTGCTGTAAATAGCGCGATGGCCGCACCTGCTTCAGCTGCACAGCCCTTCATCGGATTGAGTTTGGTTATTTGGGTACCCATGGTATGTACAATGCGCCAGCCACCGGCTAAGGTGCCAAGACTGATTACCGTTTGGCAGGAAATAACCACCCAGAATGGGACGTAAAAAGGGCCTTCAATCCAGGCTGATGAGAATAATAACAGGGCAATAATTCCCATTGTTTTTTGGGCATCATTGCTGCCATGCGTTAGACTGAGCATGGCTGATGTACCTAGTTGTGCTCCGCGAAATAGTTTTTTTAGTTTGAATTTGTTTTTCTTGCGGTGAGTGAGTTTATTTAAATAATAGGTTAGTAGTAGAGCCACCAGTAAACCAACGATGGGTGAGATAATAATACCTATCAGTACTTTGGTAAAACCTGAAATTTTCAGTGCCGAAAATCCTCCTTTAGCAATGGCGGCACCGGTTAATCCGCCAATGAGAGCATGGGAAGAACTGGAGGGCAATCCATAATACCAGGTCACTAGATTCCAGAATATTGCACCGAGCAAGGCCGCTAAAAGAAAATGCGCATCAATCAGCTGTGCGTCGATCAAGCCCTCACCAATAGTTTTTGCTACGGTTACATTAAATACTAAAAAAGCAATAAAGTTAAAAAATGCTGCCCAGATTACCGCTTGCCTCGGTGTGAGTACTTTTGTCGTGACAATGGTTGCGATGGAGTTTGCCGCATCATGAAAGCCATTAATAAAATCAAAAATAAGGGCAACCAAGATAACAAATAGCGTAAATAAAGTCGCGTGATCCATGCTTAGAGTACTCCGTGGAAGTCCATCAGGGCTGCTGATGAATCAGGATATCTATAGGTAATAGCTACTGGTAGTCATCAATTTAGAAACCATATTCATCAATAGTTTTATTGGATAAGGCAATTCTATGCCCCCTGCATTTACAGCCGCCGTTGCATGTTGTTCTTCATCTTCGCGCATTTGTTGCAAGATAGCTTGTGATTTTTTATCATGAACCGGTAATTTTTGTAAATGCTGTTGTAAATGAGCAGAGACTTGGCGCTCTGTTTCAGCAACAAAGCCTAAACTGATTTTATCGCCGGCAAAGCCCGCCAGTGCGCCCAGTAAAATAGAACCGCTATACCAAAGAGGATTGAGAATACTGGGTTTAGAGCCTAATTCATGGAGACGTTCTTCGCACCAGGCTAGATGATCGGTTTCTTCTGCCGCCGCATCACTCATTTGTTGTTTCACATGTTCTAAGCGTGCGGTTAATGCCTGGCCTTGATACAGTGCCTGTGCGCATACCTCGCCAGCGAGATTGACGCGCATTAATCCCGCCACATGTTTTTTTTCACGAGCGGAAAGAGTGCTGTCATTAAGCGCAATTGCTGGAGAATTACGGGTGCTGGCACGTTTTTTGGGGGGCAAAATCGTACGCAGCGCGTTATCAACTTCGGAGAGTAATGTATCAAGCAAGGTCTTAGTGCGCATAGTAATCATATTTTTAAGGATGTTGCCTTATATTATCTGGAACTGGCTTAGGATTGAAGTCATTCTCTGCTCTTTTCATTGGGTGGCATAAAGTATGCATATTATTATAATGGTAGATTCGATGTTGCTTTAAAAAAAGCGAAAAGTGTTAATTTTCGGCACATAGAGTATAATACATCTGTACGGCGGGCTTAATAAAAACAAAGTAGGAGTTCTTTTTGAAAAAAGAATTATTTAATTGTTATCTAATCGGGGACGATCAACTAGTATTGGAATGTGCGGAAATCATTTTGTCTTATAATCACCTGATATTAGGTATTATCTCGTCTTTTCCTGCCGCAGAACAGTTCGCAGCACACAAAAAAATCCCTCATTTTAAAAAATTTTCTGATGCGCATCCGGTATTGTCCATAACTGCTTTTGATTATTTGTTCAGCATTGTGAATGGCGTTATTCTGCCGGCCTCTTTGCTCCAACAGGCTAACTGTTTGGCAATTAACTACCATAATAGTCCTTTGCCTAAATACGCCGGTTTGCATGCACCATCCTGGGCCATTTTAAATAATGAAAGCAGCCATGGCGTTACTTGGCATACCATGGTTGAAGAAATTGATGCTGGTGATATTTTAAAACAAGCCTTTATTGAAATAGAACCTGACGAGACTGGATTAAGCCTTAGCGTGAAATGTTATCAGGAAGCGCTCAATACCTTTAAAGAATTAATTTATGATCTTACTTGGCAACAGCTTGCTGCCATACCACAAAATTTAAAACAGCGTAGTTATTTTGATTATTATAAAAAACCTCGTCATGGTGGGTGGATCAGCTGGCATGAGTCGGCAGAAACCATTGAGCGCATGTGTCGCGCGCTTAATTTAGGCCATCATTATCACAATCGGTTGGGATTGCCTAAATTTAATCTGGGCACGGATTTTTTTCTCGTTACGCAGGCTCGCATGATTGCTGTACATAGCAATGCCGCACCAGGTACTTTGTTAAAGTTAACTGCAGATTATTGGCAGGTTGCTACCAAAAATCAAATAATTCAATTAGAACAGCTCATACCCATCCACACGAACGCACTAAGTACTTTAAGCGAAATTGCGCATCACTATGATTTAACGGTAGGCTCATCACTTTCTTCAGAAGCGGAACTGAGTTTATTGGAGTATGAATATATTGCTGAAATGTATGCAATTCATGAGCTATTTTGGGTGCGGCAGGTGAAACATTTTAACCCGGCAATGCTTCCTTTTCAGGCATTGGCTGTTCCTAAGGATAATTCTTTGGAGTGTTTGGTTAGCTTTGATGTGGCGGAACTGTTCTTATCTTCTGACAGTGAGTATGTGGATAAACAGGATTATTTAATTCTGGCGGCTTTATTCATTTATTTGTGCCGTCTAGGAAATAATGGACGTTTTGGTCTTGGTTTTTCACACCCTAAATTGCACCAATTGCCAGAGAAAATTGCGCCGTTATTTTCTAAAATAGTGCCTTTTTCGCTGCCTATTGATGAGCAATTAACCGTAGAAGAATTAGTGGTTGATTTTTTTAAGCAAGTATCTCTAATTGATAAACATTTAAGTTTTGCCAATGATATTTATTATCGTTATCCGGAATTATCAGCAACCATAGAATCCTTTTACCCCATAGCCGTGATTTTCGGCAATGAAAAAGAGCTTAGAAAACAAATTCATGAACTTAATGCATCTATTATTATTAGCATTTCGCACAACTATAAAATACAATGGTATAGTCGTGATAATTGTTCAGATCTGCGTCGGATAATTGAAAACAGCGTACAACATTTGCCTATTTTGCTGCGAGAGATGCTCGCACGGCCAACCTGCACTATTCTAAAATTGCCACTGCTTTCGCCACAAGAACAAGAGCAGTTAATTGTGACTTGGAATCAAACACAAACCCCATACCCTAGGAATAAAAATGTAGTGACGTTGTTTGGTGAACAAGTACAAAAAAATCCAGCAAAAATAGCTTTGGTTTCTGAGGGAAAGGCACTTTCTTATCGTGAATTGCAAAAGCAAGCGAATCAACTGGCTTACCAATTACAAAAAGAAGGGGTTTTCCCAGGTAGTCATATTGCGATTTGTACGGATCAGAAAATTGATTTAATCATTGGGCTAATTGCTGTTTTAACATTAGGGGCGGCTTATATTCCGATTGACATTAATTATCCTGCAAATCACATCCAATTCATTTTAAGTGACAGTAATGCTACCTTGGTACTAACTTCAGAAGCCATAAAACATAAAATCCAGATTTGTTGTGCTAATCAAGCGGTACCTTTATTAATTTTAGATCAGTTAATCAGCAATCCACTACCTAAAACGCCATTTGATTTCAATGTAAGTATTAGGCCAGATGATCTGGCTTATATTATCTATACCTCCGGAACTACCGGCAAACCCAAAGGGGTTATGGTTGCGCATAAAGGCATTAATCGCTTAGTAAAGAATACAAATTACATAAAAATTACGGCTAAAGATCGTATGGCACATGCGGCAAGCATTGGTTTTGATGCCGCAACCTTTGAAATTTGGGGGGCTTTGTTAAATGGAGCCACATTGATCGCGGTGCCGCATACGGCTTTGCTTAATGTCAGCCAATTTAGCGAATTTCTGCTTGAGCAAAAGATTAGTATTTTATGGTTAACCTCTGCACTGTTTAACGAATATGCTTTCGCAAATCCAGCTATGTTTCGTATGCTGACGTACCTTTTGGTTGGTGGTGATGTATTAAATGCAGAGCGAATCATGAGTGTGCTTTATGCGGAGCAAGGTGCGCCTAAATACATGCTCAATGGTTATGGACCGACAGAAAATACTACCTTTACCACCTGTTATCCTATTAGCCCTAAAAAGGAGGGTTATCTTTCAATTCCGATAGGGAAACCAATTGCAAATACCACGGTTTACATTCTCGATAAAGAATTACAACCGGTACCTGTTGGCGCGCCAGGCGAATTATATACTGGTGGGGATGGGGTGGCACTTGGGTATTTAAATCGCCCGGAGCTTACTGCCGCAAAATTTATCCCTGATTTATATAATGACAATGAAGGATTGCTCTATAAGACCGGTGATATGGTGCGCTGGATGCCCGATGGCACCATTGATTATTTGGGGCGTTATGATAATCAAATTAAAATTCGTGGTTTTCGGGTCGAGCTTGAAGCCATCTATACGGTTTTGCTGCATCATGATGCCATGAATCAATGCGCCGTGCGTATTGTTGAAAATGAACGGCAGCAAAAATTTATTGCCGCATACATTATTCTTAATGATGAAACTGCAATCATTGATATTCAACGTTACATGGCAGAACATTTGCCGCAATATATGATACCCTCGTTTTTTATTAAGATAGACAAAATTCCACTCACCTTGAATGGTAAGGTTGATTTTGCACAGTTGCCCCCGCCTAATTTTTCTTTTCATACATTGCACGCAAATTATATTGCGCCCCATACTCAGACTGAAAAAAGCGTGGAAAAAATATGGTGTGCCTTATTTGCCTTAGACCAAATTGGCATTCACGATTCTTTTTTTGATTTGGGTGGCCATTCACTGATGATGACGCAATTGGTATTAAAAATTAAAGAACATGTTCATTATGATTTACCGTTACAACAATTTCTGGACACCCCAACCATTGCTCATTTAGCGCATTTGATTGATAAAAATCGTATTCCAGAACTGAAAACATCTTCGCTCATGCAGCATTGGCATTTTGATACAGAATTAAACCTCATTTTTTTACCTAAAAAAACGCAACCGTTTAATGCGACACCGCAGGCCGTTTTATTAACGGGTGCCAATGGTTTTTTAGGTTCTAGCCTTTTATATCAACTGTATCATTTAACTTCGGCAACCATTTATTGTCTGATTCGCGGCAAAGACGCCGAGGAGGTAAAGCATAAATGGGAGCATACTTTAAATTATTACGCGCCGCAATTTAAGGACGATCCACGCATTCGTTTATTGGCTGGCGACTTGGAAAAGGCTTATTTAGGCTTGTCTATGGAACAGTTTATGGTTTTAGCAGAAACCATAGACATCATTTATCATAATGGCGCTGCGGTCAATCATTTGTACAGCTATGAATTATTACGTGCGGCAAATGTGTTAAGTGTTAAAGAGTTACTAAAATTAGCCACTATGAAAAAACCAATTCCTATTCATTATGTATCTACCTTATCCGCTGCAGGTAATTATACGGATAATGTGAATACCATTATCGAAGATTTTATTTACACGCACCCTAATCCTCCTCCCGGTGATGGTTATAGCCAAACTAAATGGATAGCAGAACAGTTACTGGCCAAAGCACATCAGCAACAGTTCCCCATTAAAATATATCGGCCAGGTTGGATCTTAGGGCATTCCACTTCGGGTATTATTGCACCAGAAAAAAATCATTTACTGATGTTAATTAAAGGCTGTTTGCAATTAGGTTTTGCCCCTGATTGGGATATTGAGTTGGATATTCTGCCGGTAGAATATGTCAGTCAAATGATCGTTAAAACCTCACTCAATAAAAAAATACCCTATAATGTATTCAATTTAATTAATCCGAATAAACTTGCATGGAATGACTTAATGACTTATCTTAAGCAAAGAGGATATCGCCTCTCATTATGTTCGCCTAAAAAATGGAGAGAGCTTCTGGCAAAGGACGCAACGCCTGAAAATGCTCTTTATTCATTAATTACTTTATATATTAATCAGAATGATAATGATTGGATGGATAATTTAAAGAAAATCGCTGCAGCTAATAATCAAAATACACTCCATGCATTTAAAGAAAATAAAATGAAGTTTCCTTTAATAGATCAGCATATGTTAACTACTTATTTTAATTATTTAGAAAAAACCGGTTTCTTGGATATGGATTAACATTTTTTAGATTAGCTGACCATGAAAAAAGATTCAGTAGACTTGCTGCATCCACAATTGAAAATATTTCTTTTGTTATCTGAAGACTGCGTTATTATTTTGGATGATGATTATTGCATTGCCGGTTTTAATGAGGCAACCAAAGCGCTATTGGGTTGGAACGAACAGGGACTGATCGGGAGACCCTTTGAATCCATTTATTGCGATCCAAGCACGCAAAGGCCGTTTCCTTTTTCCAAATATAACGCTATTCGTCGCGGTGAAAGTTTTAATTTTAATTATGTAATGCATCGTAATAAATTAAAACGGTACATGACCTGGAAATTTACCAATCAAAGCAATTGCGCACCATTTATTATTTTGGGAAAAGATAATACCGATAAAAAACGTTTGGCGTTACAAAATATTACGATATTTGATCAAATTAAAAAAATATCGGCTTGTGTGCCGGGTAACTTTTATTGGAAAAATAAAGAAGCGCAATATTTAGGTTGCAATCAAACCTTGTTGCGAACTCTGGGCTTTAAGTCAGTAAATGAAATTGTGGGCAAAACTGATTCGGATCTTTGGCCAGTGTATGCTGAGGAATTGCGCAAAAATGATGAAAAGGTAATCAAGAATAAAAATCCAATTCTGTTTGAGGAAACCGTCACTCTTAATGGTAAAACGATGTTTTTCACGGTCATCAAAATGCCTCTTCTCGATGATGAAGGGCATATTATTGGTATTTTAGGTAATTCTCTAGATATTACTGAACTAAAAAAAGCACAGGCCGATCTGAACATAGCAAAAGAGGCTGCTGAAGCGGCCAGCCATGCAAAAACGGAGTTTATCGCTAATATGAGCCATGATATTCGCACCCCATTAACCGGTGTTGTTGGCATGGCGAAATTGCTTGAAGATAATGTGCACGATGCTAATCAAAAGCAATATGCGCATTGGCTTGGTGAAAGTGGTAAACAACTATTGCATATGTTGAATGGAATCTTGGATGTGGTTTCGGCAGATAATGCGCATGAAGACGATTTGCACGAAGAATCGTTTAACTTGCACGAGGTGATTAATGACATTGTGCAACTTGAGCGTCCATCAACGTTGATTAAGGGGCTTGATTTAGTTACTTTTGTTGACGCAGCGATTCCGCCATTTTTAGTGAGCGATCAGACCAAAATTCATCGTATTTTATTAAATTTATTGGGTAATGCGATTAAATTTACGCAAGAGGGTCAGGTGGGAATCCACGTCAATCTTTTAGAAAAAAATGAGACGCATGTGCTCGTACAGTTTCGGATTACTGACACCGGTATTGGCATTCCTCAAGAGTTACAAGATAAAGTATTCGATCGTTTTTATCGCATCATTCCTTCCAATAAGGGAACCTATACCGGGCATGGGGTCGGTTTGCATATTGCCCAATCCTATGTTGAATTATTGGGCGGCGAGATTTTATTGAGTAGTGAACTGGGTGTGGGAACGACCTTTTATTTTGATCTGTCATTGGAAATTGGCTGCAGTCTGCAGCCGCTGTCCATACACATAACGGATGGATTAAACACCGAGGTGGCGCAACCCATTGAGACGTCTTTAGCAGAAAGTCATCGTGTAGAGCAACCTAAATTATTACTGGTTGAAGACAATAAAATCGCGCTGTATACGCTGGAAAATCTCATCAGTCAATCGCAGTGTCGTTTTTATCAGTGTCATGGATGGTGAGGCCGCTTTGCAATTAGCGCAAACCCAAGCCTTTGATTTAATTATTACCGATCTTGGTTTGCCAGGATTATCAGGTATTGATTTAACTCGTAAAATCCGTATGTTTGAAAAAGAAAAATGCAAGCCACCGATACCAATCATTGGCTTAACAGCGCATTCAGAAGAAAAAATAAAAAAGAAATTGCTTGCAGTCAGGAATGAATGAGGTCTACACCAAGCCGATGACTACCGATGTCTTAGCCCGCATTAAGAACACTTACTTCGCCGTAAACAATGATTGCACAACCGCCACTCAGCAAATAAATACTCTTGGCCCTGATTTGCCTCAGACTGAAGATGAATTATTTAAATTGGCAGACTTTACGGTGTTTGATGCCCAAAGTGCGTTGACAGGTATGGGCCGTGATATCAATTTACTCAAGAATATCTTAGTGTCGATTATAGAAAAAGAAACACCCTCTGATTTAGCCGCGTTACACCAGGCGCATTCTCGCGGTGATTGGCATATGGTGGAACAGTTGGCCCATCGCATGAAGAGTGGTTTTGTCTATTGTGGTGCAGAAAAATTAGTGCATGCCTGCCAATACTTAGAACGTTATCATAAAGCCGGCCATACTCGAGTGCTCGAACGCTTGTATCAACAATTGCTGGTCGTGATTGATGAGACAAATCAGCAAGTGAATGAATGGTTACGGCGAAAATAAACCAAAGACGTATTGAACGTAATTAATGCGATTGGCAAGAAATCCAAAGTAGCGAATGAGGCGATATCTTTGCTCTGGAGGATGTTGAATGAGGCTGAGCATTTGCTCAGCTTAAAATTCAGGAGCGAATTTTGCCTCTTCTTGGATTTTCTCAACGAGGTATTTTAATCTTTGGAGATGAAAAGAGTCTGGTTTATCAGAGTACTACATATGACCCCAGATTCGTTCAATCATACGAGGGGTGAAATGCTTCCTTTGCCCCGTAAGGTAAGCGTTAACATCAAAGCCGAAACCCAGTCCGTCAGCTTGCAGAGCCGTTCTTCTGTGGGCTGGATTTGATTGTATAGCATCACTATGGTTAGTTCTCGGTTCAATTCTTGGTTTTTTAGACGCGCGTGGTGAAAAAAATGTATATTCGTTTTGTTTCCGTTGTGCAAGCTCTAAGTCATACCGTCCTTCTATGGTGCTTCCCCCACAAGTCCTGTATTGGTTTTTTTTGAACGATTTTTCCATCAGGTTGCCCTTTTTCTCCACGTGGAAATAATATGAGTATTTTGTCAGCGCCTGGGCCTTTCTGTAATTCTTGCAGCGCTCGTTGGCAAATTTGAGTAGCTAAGCTCTTACAATCATTTGAATATTCTTCGGCGTTTCTGGTATCTTCTCGATCCAAATCAGCGGCGGTAGTCGGAAAAGCTCTTTTTTTCTTCGCCTTATGCAGTGCCTTACTTAAACCAGCTACTTTTGTTTCAATCTCTTCTTGCATAGCATTAAAATCTATCACATATTCTCCCTTAGATTGTTTTGGTCCTGTGGAGGCCGTGAATGGAGGTATTGTGTCCATTGGTTGAGCTAAGTAAGCAGGCTGAGGAGCTGAACTAGTTGGCATTATCTTCTCGCCAGTCTGGGAAATTTTTCCTTCTAGCCATTGCTGAACTTGCAAGCTAAATGGTTTGCCTTGGCTAGGATTTTCCCGGTATGATTGAGCTATCTTAACAGAAATCTTTTCACCGCCAATGAGAACATATCTTTTTAAACCCATAGTATGATAGCCGCGCTCCCCATTACTTATTTTTTTCAAGCGCGATTCAATCTCTGTGTCACTCAAGCTTCCAGGAAACTCCATAACTACTTCACTATCAGAAGGAATTGGATGCCCACCATTTGATGTTACTAACGTAGTTTGGCCATTTGCTGTTTCTTTGTGGTAAATATATGTTCTTTTGCCCATTGATTTCTCCATTATTATGAGGGCACATATTATGTATAGTGTGTTTTTTGGGATCAATAATGGGTTTGTTTTTAAGGTAGACAAGCAGTGCAGGAGAACAGACAAACCAATGCGGTCCAATTTTTATTACTTGTTTTGTCGTTCACGAAGGTGGATGACAAAACAAGTATGTAGTTTGAGGTTAATTGTTGGTGAATTGATTAATCGTTAGCGTTAAGCGGTTCACTAATTCATTAATCTCATCTTCGTTAATGATGAGTGGCGGGAGTAAACGCACCACGGTATCCGCAGTGACGTTAAATATGACGCCATTGGCAAGACCTAGAGGGCGCATATCGGTTGCTGGTCGGTCCAGTTCAATGCCAATCATAAATCCTTTGCCACGGATTGCCTTAACATGAGGATGCTCGCCTAGATTCTGGATTAATTTATCCATTAACAGGACACTATTTTTCGTTACCAGTTCGCAAATATTATCGCGTTCTATAACTTCTAATACGGTTAAGGCGGTTGCACAAGCCAGTGGATTGCCACCGAAGGTTGAGCCATGATTGCCTGGTTTAAATAAATCGTTCGCTCTTTTACTCATCATGCACGCGCCGATAGGAACGCCATTGGCAAGGCCTTTAGCCGTGGTTAGCACATCGGGTTGAATGCTGTAATGCATACATGAATAGAGTTTGCCCGTACGACCATTCCCGGTTTGGATTTCATCTAAAATCAGCATCCAATCGTGTTGTTCGCATAGTTTAGCTACGGCACGCAAGTAGCCCTCTTTAGCCGCATAAATACCGCCCTCACCTTGAATAGGCTCTAGCATCACGGCAACTACATCTTCCCGGTTTGCGGCAATAGTACGAATAGCCTCTAAATCGTTAAAGGGTGCACGAATAAAGCCAGGTACTAATGGTTCAAATCCTGCCTGTACTTTACGGCTTCCCGACGCGGTTAGGGTTGCCATAGTGCGGCCATGAAAGGCTTTTTCCATGACGATAACTGATGGTGTTTCTATCCCTTTTTTATGACCAAAAAGACGGGTTAATTTAATGGCTGCTTCATTGGCTTCTGCGCCTGAGTTGGCAAAGAACACTTGATCCATACCGGCCATTGTTGTGAGTTTTTCGGCGAGTAATTCTTGTTGTTTAATGTGAAACGTATTGGATGTATGTAATAGTCTTGCTGCTTGTTCTTGGATGGTTTTCGTCACATCAGGATGGGCATGGCCTAATCCACAAACAGCGATCCCGCTTAAGCCATCAAGGTATTCATTTCCCTGTTCGTCATATAACCAGACTCCTTTACCATGAGTGAAGGTTATGGGCATCGGATTATAACTTGTAATTAACGCCATCGTATTTTCCTTTTACAAAAAGCCCCCCATCCTCTGTGGGGTACTGTCACTAAGTTAAGTGATTTTATGCTGCAAATTTTTTCAGAGCCTGTCGTCCCCCCGTAGGCGGGGATCCATTCCTCACTGGCTANNNNGCTATAATGCCAATTCATGGATGGTTTCCCGCCTGCGCGGGAATGACAGATTTCCTTAACTTAATGGCAGTGCCTCTGTGGGTGAGGGGAGCAACCATGAATTATTCTTGTTATTTTAAATTACTGGCGACAAAATCCCAGTGTACCAAAGACCAAAAGGCGCTGATATAGTCAGGACGTGCATTACGGTAATCAATGTAATAAGCATGTTCCCACACATCGCAAGTTAATAAGGCGGTTAATCCTTCAGTCATTGGGGTGCCGGCATTACTGGTACTGATAATTTTTAAGGCGCCCGTACTATCTTGTACTAACCATGCCCAGCCGGAACCAAAGGTTGTTGCTGCTGCTTGGGTAAATTGTTCTTTAAATTCGTTAAAAGAGCCAAAATGGCTGTTAATCGCATCGGCTAATTTGCCAGTTGGCTCGCCGCCGCCATTTGGACTTAGGCAGTGCCAGTAAAAAGTATGGTTCCAAATTTGGGCTGCATTATTAAATATACCGCCTTTTGCCTGTTTAATGATTTCTTCAAGTGACATGGATGCAAATTCAGTGCCTGGGATTAATTTATTTAAATTATTCACATAGGCCTGATGATGTTTTCCATAGTGATACTCAATGGTTTCCTTAGAGATATGTGGTGCTAAAGCATCCATAGCATAAGGTAATGCGGGTAGTGTAAAGGTCATCGATAATCTCCTTGATTTATTTTGTCGTAAGTGTAGCAGGATGGATATGATATTCAATGCGATGAACTAAACATTTATTCAGCTTATTGACATTTCACTTATACAGAGCAGTTTTGCTGTAATTGGCACAATTTAAAGGAGTGCTAATATTTTCTTAAGCTTTAATGCTTATTATTGAGGCAATTAGGGCATTAATTGTGTATAATCTAATGCTTGGTAGTTGCTAAATTTTAGCACCATAATTTTATTGGCAGGCGCATTTATAAGTTGCGACCTTGGTGGCTTTTCGCCATAATGAGCGTTTTATTTATTATTAAAGGTACAAACGAGTGGATACTTTAGAAAAAATTAGGAAACAAATCGCAGAAAATGCCATTCTGCTGTATATGAAAGGTTCGCCTAAAATGCCCCAATGTGGTTTTTCTGCACGTGCGGTGCAGTGTATCGAATCATGTGGCGTGGATTTTGCTTACGTTGATGTTTTGGCTAATCCTGATATTCGCCAAACATTACCACAAGTTTCTGATTGGCCTACTTTTCCTCAACTTTATGTGAAAGGAGAGCTAATTGGTGGTTCAGATATTATTACGGAATTGTTTCAGCAAGGTGAATTAGAAACGATGTTGCGCGATGCAATTGCCGCGTAATTAGTTGATTGGCTCTATATAACAACAATAATAACACGCGCAGGATTTTGCCTGTGCTCTAATGGAGATCAAGAATGAGTGTATTAGTTGGACGTAAGGCTCCTGATTTTACCGTTGCAGCGGTGATGGGTAATGGTGAAATTGTTGATAAATTTAATTTGCATGAGCATTTGAAGGGTAAATATGGATTAGTATTTTTCTATCCTTTAGATTTTACCTTTGTCTGTCCTTCTGAACTGATAGCCTTAGATCATCGTATTGAAGAATTCAAAAGCCGTAATGTTGAAGTGGTTACCGTGTCTATTGATTCGCATTTTACGCATAATGCGTACCGCAATACGCCGGTAAATAAAGGGGGTATTGGTCCTGTTCGTTATACGATGGCGGCCGATATGACCCACAGTATTTGCCAGGCTTATGGTGTTGAGCATCCAGCTGCTGGTGTTGCCTTCCGTGGTGCCTTCATCATTGATACTAAAGGTATGGTTCGTTCACAGATTGTTAATGATTTGCCAATTGGTCGTAATATTGAAGAAATTTTAAGAACAATTGATGCGGTGCAGTTTTTTGAAGAAAAAGGCGAAGTTTGCCCTGCAAACTGGAATAAAGGTAAAGCCGGTATGAAAGCTTCTCCTGAAGGTGTTGCTGCATATTTATCTGAACATTCTGGCGATTTGTAAGTTGCTGAGGGTCTATTGACCTTTCTACTATCTTGGCCAAAATAGGTCGATTTTCTGTGCTCCGGTATGCACATACTCCATGTATGCGGCATTTCGGTGCGCGAAAATTAACCTGTTTTGGCTCAAGCGAGCGAAAACAGGTCTAATGGTTCACGTTGCGCTGTTTTGCATCATGCGCCATTTATTTGTCATATGACAAAACAAGTCCGCAGTTTTTTCGGCATCATAAATTGCTGAATGCGCCTCACGTACATCAAAGGCAATATCTGCTGATTGCGCTGCTTTTGCCAATACCGTTTGCCCAAAAATAAAGCCGCCCAATGTTGCCGTATCAAAGCAAGTAAAGGCATGAAATGGTGATTTCATTCCCGTTCTTTTTATCGCTTCTTTGACAAATAATAAGTCAAACCAGGCATTATGCCCTACCAAAACAGCACGTTGACAACGAGTTTTTTTGAGTGCGGCAAAAATAGGTTTAAATAGCCGCTCCAGTGCAATTTTCTCGTCTACTGCAAAGCGCAACGGTTGGAATGGATCAATATGATTAAACGCTAATGATTTTTGATCTAGTTCTGCACCAGGAAACGGCAAAATATGTTCAAAATGACTTTCGCTACGTTGTAGATTACCTTGTTCATCCATCGTTAAGATCACGATGCACATTTCTAATAAGGCATTTTTTTTGTGGATCAATACCCGCGGTTTCTACATCAACAACAACAGGTAAAAAACCACGGAATCGTTCTTTCATCTGCATACTTAATACACTATCACGCGGGGACATGAATGCTCCATTGAATGGTTTCACCGGCAGCTATGGGCACCACTTGAGCAGCGCCTAAAGGCAGGTAATTTGCTAGGATTTGCGGCGACTTAATTAATTCAATTTGTTCTTGATTGATGGGTAATTGGTAAAATTCTGCGCCAAAACGGCTCATAAAATGATTGAGTAAGGTTAATTTATTTAATTCATCAAATATTTGTGTATAAAGAGCTAAGGCAAAAGGAGCAGAATAAATTCCCGCACAGCCGCAGGCACTTTCTTTGCTGCGGATGCTGTGTGGTGCGCTGTCCGTGCCGGCGAAAAACTTGGGACTCGCACTGCATATGGCTTGTTGTAGCGCTTTTTGATCCTGCTCATGTTTGAGTATAGGCAAACAATAGTAGTGGGGTCTAAGACCGCCGGCGAGTAATTTATTGCGATTATATAAGAGGTGGTGTGGCGTAATCGTGGCGGCTACAGTTGCAGGAGCTGCGCTGACATATTCTACGGCGGCTTTAGTAGAAATATGTTCAAGAACAATGCGTAATTTAGGAAAATTGCGCACTAATGGTTTTAAATATTCCTCGATAAATAAGGCTTCACGCTCAAAAATATCACCATGAGTGACTTCTCCGTGAATTTGTAACACTAAATTATTATTTTGTAATACTTCCAGTAAAGGATAAAGCTCGCTTAATGATTTGGCGCCTGCTTCCGAATTTGTGGTAGCGCCTGCCGGATAAAGTTTGGCGCCCAAAATATAAGGGATGGCGGCCGCTTGTTCTAATTCGCCCGCACTGACTGAATTGTTGAGATAAAAAGTCATGTATGGATTAAAGGTGCAGTGCGGAGGCAGTGCCCTAATAATCCGTTCTCGATAGGCGGCAATTGAGGCTAAATTAGTCAGTGCTGGCTTGAGGTTGGGCATAACCAAGGCGCGTGCAAAATGCTGCGCACTTGCTGTTGCGGTATGTTGCAGCATGTCATTGTCTCTAAAATGGACATGCCAATCATCAGGTTTATTGATAATTAGTGATTGCATAATTAAAGATTCTTGAATCAGTGTCGATATCCAAGGATAACATGAATTAAGTCATGGGGATTATTAAAAATGGAATTCGGACCTAATCGATACACGTTTTTAAAACGTGTTGCAGCCAGTTACGTAATTTCTGTTAGTGCAACCTTCGCAATGGGGCATGTAAACTTCGCTCTTCCTTTAGGAGATCGTAGCTGGCATGTAAGTGGCAATCCAATTCGTTGTGGATTAGCACTTACCATACCTAATTATGGTGTGGGTTATTTTGAACAATATGCCGCCCAGCCACCGCATTTTATTTTACGTAAATGGGATGAAATACCACGAGCATTACCGGCGAAAATCATCGTAAGACCCCCAGCATGGAAACCAGCAGGCTCGGTTTTTTTCTTGGGAAATTTGATGATCAATCCTGGAGCCTATGGTATCTATTTAAAACGTGACTCCACTTTAAAATTAATGACTTACTTATCTCAGGGTTATGAGACCACCTTTAATTATCGCTCTGAATTAGGTCTGGGTGTTACCGTTGCCTTAACGCCAGTAGGATTCCAAAAGCCGTATTCACGTTATCAGCAATGTGTGGGGAATCTACTGCCATTTGGCTATGATCGCGTTAAAGAAAGCGTGTTTCATTTTGGACCAGACAGCCGTGAGTTAACCGATGAAGATAAGGCTCAACTACGTCGTATTGCTCAGTATGTTGCCGCGGACATGCAAATTAAAGTAATTCGTGTTGTTGGTTATGCCGATGAAAGTGGGCGTAAAGGGTATAACAATGCAATTTCTCAGGATCGAGCGCAAGTCGTGCAAAATTATTTAATTACTCTGGGGGTACCTGAGGAACAATTATCCGTAACTTGGTTTGGTGCCCTAAAACCAGTTGCTCGAAATGATACCGATGCTGGTCGCGCATTGAATAGGCGAGTTGTTATCAGTCTGATTAAAAAATAGCGCCCATGAATAAAAAATATATCTATTTGAAAAATATTACAATTTTTTTCATCTGTTCTCTTGATTTATTTTTATTCGCAGCCATACTCATGGTGTTGCATGCTTCGAACCAAAGCGACGAAAGCATGCTGCTGGTAACTTTTGAGCCGTAAGTTATCAATAAAAAGAATGCGAACCTAATAATAAAAAAAATAGATGGAGACTTAGCATGTTTAGTTTGAAAAAGACAACAGCAGCAGTACTCGCTTTAGGTAGTAGTGCGGTGTTTGCAGGTACAATGGGACCTGTTTGCACTCCTGGAAATGTAACCGTTCCTTGTGAGCGTACTGCATGGGACATTGGTGGACAAGCGATTGATTTACAAATCGTAAATAATAACGATTATAGCTTTACAAATAATTATCGTGATCACAGTCGTTGGAACTGGGGCTTTCAATTAGAAGGTTCTTACCATTTTAACACTGGTAATGATGTTAATATTAACTGGTATCACCTAGATACAGGTTATCACAACTTCGCTGCCACTGGCCTTTATAGCGGTTTAGATTCAACTGTTCTTGGTCGTGTGAGTCACAAGTGGGATGCGGTTAACGGCGAATTAGGTCAATTCGTTGATTTTAGTGCGAACAAAAAAATTCGTTTCCACGGTGGTTTCCAATTCGCACGTATTAAATCTGAGCGCGGTGTGGCTATATTCACATCAGATGTTGAAGATGTGAGTGCTTATCATAGTTCTCAATACAATGGTTTTGGTCCACGTACTGGTATCGACATGAACTATGTATTCACCGGTTATGGTTTTGGTGTTTATGCTAAAGCAGCGACCGCTCTGTTAGTTGGTACTGCCAAGAACAATGGTTCTGTAGATCGTTCTGTTATCAACACTGCGTTCCCATCAGCTCCTCTTGGCGTTGATTACACCTATGGTTCAAGAACTGCGATTGTTCCAGAACTAGAAGCTAAATTAGGTGCTAACTACACTTATGCAATGGCACAAGGTGATATTACTCTTGATGGTGGTTACATGTGGTTTAACTACTTTAATGCTGTTCATACTGCACATTCAGTTGGTGATTCAAGAACTAACGATTTTGGTGCTTCTGGCCCTTACGTTGGTTTGAAGTATGTTGGTAACGTTTAATTAGCAGTAATTTGCTTAATCTCCCACTTATCACCCCATTTCTTTCAAGTAAATGGGGTGATTTTAACCCTACCTTAAGTAGTCTTAAAATGCCGTTAAAACGGACTGCAGCTTGATTTTAGGTGCAGATGATAAAAAATTCAGGTGCTTGAAAAAAAAGCGCCATGCAAAATATTGGATTTTTTTACTTAATTTTCTTGACTTATTTTCCTTCGATCTAGATACTGCACTTCTTTTCATGCTTTGCACTAATTTGATGTAAGCATGTTTTGTTGGTGGCTTATTTGCTATTAACAAAAATAGGAACTTAATAATAACTTATACGGAGACTTCGCATGTTTAGTTTGAAGAAAACAACATTGGCAGTACTCGCTTTAGGCAGCAGTGCAGTATTTGCAGGTACTATGGGCCCAGTTTGCACCCCAGGCAATGTGACCGTTCCTTGTGAACGTACAGCATGGGACATTGGTGGGCAAGCGATTGATTTACAACTTGTAAATAATAGCGATTTTGGCTACAACAGAAATAATAACCATGGCCACAATCGTTGGAACTGGGGCTTTCAATTAGAAGGTTCTTACCATTTCAACACTGGTAACGACATCAACATTAACTGGTACCACCTAGATACAGGTCATCATAACTTCTATGCTACTAACGGCACAGTAGAATTAGCTGGTCGTGTCGATCACAAGTGGGATGCTGTTAACGGCGAATTAGGTCAATTCGTTGATTTCAGTGCGAACAAAAAAATGCGTTTCCACGGTGGTTTCCAATTCGCTCGTATCAAGTCTGAAAGAGGCGTTGCCTTTACTGCTCCTGATACTGCGGTAGTCAGCACTTACCAAAACAACCAATACAACGGCTTCGGTCCACGTACTGGTCTTGATATGAACTATGTATTTGGTAACGGTTTTGGTATTTATGCTAAAGCGGCTACTGCTCTATTAGTTGGTACTGCTAAGTTCAATGGTAACGTAGGTACTTTTGCTACAGGCGATGTTATTCCTTCTGACGTTGCATATACTCATGGTTCAAGAACAGCGATTGTTCCAGAATTAGAAGCTAAATTAGGCGCTGATTACACTTATGCAATGGCACAAGGTGATTTAACTCTTGATGCTGGTTACATGTGGTTTAACTACTTCAATGCTGTTCATACTGCACAAACTGCATTTGACACACGAACAACTGACTTCGGCGCTTCTGGTCCTTATGTTGGTTTGAAGTTTGTTGGTAACGTTTAATTAATTACCAATATTTAGCTTAATCTCCCACTCTTTTCCCCCATTATCATCAATAGGATAATGGGGGATTTTTCTCTCTTATTAGCAGCTCAAAACCTTCTCTACCGCAAGCTATCATGTGAAAATTAGCCATCGTTCAGTAATGGCCAGTAAAAGCGTTTTCTGGGCAAAGAATAACACGCCTGGGCAAAATTGAACTATATCTTTGAAAAATAATAATTTTTCAAATTAATTTTCTTGACTTGTTTCCGATCAATATAGATACTCTGCAACTTTTGTACGGAGTATGATTTCTCCAATAGCTGGCGAATAAGACTTAAATTATTGGCGACTAAGTAGCGTTATCGCATCTAGATGGTTTAATTACTTTAATCAGAAATTTTTTAAAATATATCGATAAAACAAGTAGTTACTAATACCCTCCATTCTTTATATCAGCGTGAAATCAACGTTAATATTAAATCGTTACCAGTCTAAGAATTTTCGGCAACAGTGTTGACTTTGACCAACTTGGACTGGATAATTTAGCGGGGTATGATTCTCAACTTAGGGCGGAGAAGCGTACCGTTACTAATAGGTAATGTTTTTTATATTAGTAACAAATGGAAATTAATAATAAAAAAGTGGAGATAAGCATGTTAAACTTGAAAAAAACAGCGGCCGCTGTCCTTGCATTTGCAAGCAGTACGGTATTCGCTGGTGCCATGGGACCAGTTTGCACCCCTGGTAATGTCACTGTTCCTTGCGAAAAAATGGCATGGGATATTGGCGGACAGGCTCTATACTTGCAAACAACTACTAATAATGGTTTTTCTTACTACCCAAGTCTTAATAACAGCAGTGTTTTTGAGGACCTAAGTGGTCAGTGGAATTGGGGCTTCCAAATTGAAGGCTCTTACCACTTCAACACTGGTAACGATGTTACCATCAGCTGGTATCACCTAGATACAAACAATCACCGACTCGCGATTAATGCTGCGGCATTTGATACTAATGCTACTGCTGTTTTCGTTAAAGAAAAAATGAGATGGGACGCTGTAAACGGCGAATTAGGTCAGTTTGTTGATTTTAGTGCGAATAAAAAAATACGCTTCCACGGCGGTTTCCAATACGCACGCGTTAAGCCAACAACGCAATATGCTATCACTTCACCCGCGCTAGTCTCAGTTGGCTTAGATGCTACAGAAACATTCCCATTAACTACTGAGTATAATGGCTTTGGTCCACGTACAGGGCTTGATCTAAACTATGTATTTGGCAATGGCTTTGGTATCTATGCTAAAGGCGCTGCTGCGGTATTAGTTGGTACGACTAAGTTCAATAATGGTGGAATCAGCGTTTTAAGTACAGGTTCTTTCACACCACTGCATGGTTCTCGAACATCTATTGTTCCTGAAGTAGAAGCTAAATTGGGCGCGGACTACTCTTATGCAATGGCTCAAGGTGACATTATTCTTGATGCTGGTTACATGTGGTTTAACTATTTTAGCCCATTAAACATGATTACTACTACTGGCGGATTTATATCTAGTGACTTTGGTGCTTCAGGCCCTTACTTTGGTCTAAAGTATGTTGGCAATGTGTAATTTCTTGGTTAATTAAGATCTTATGAAGCCCGTCACGCTGCATGATGGGCTTTTTTATTTCTCATGGAGTTTTTATGTTAAAGAAAACAACGATTGCTGTATTGGGATTGGCTCTGAGTAATTTGGCAACAGCCGGTGCGATGGGGCCTGTGTGTACACCAGGTAGTGTTACTGTTCCTTGTGAAGCAAGACTTTGGGATTTAGGTGCGGAAGCTCTGTACTTAAGATCAATTTATGGTGCGGCTAAAGGCTACCAACGAAAATATAATCCGAGCACAGGGCTAGAAGACTCTCGGCTTAAAGATGTAAAAAATGATTGGAACTGGGGCTTCCGTATTATCGGTTCTTACCACTTCAATACTGGCAATGATGTGACGGTTAATTGGATGCATTTTAGCAGTAGTGGCAGCCAGGGTAATATTTTAGCTCCCTTTGTCGTTGCTGGTGTGGGCACGCTTTCCTTGCCTGCTGGCATGGACAGTAACAACAGACTGGACCAAGTCAATATCGTTATGGGACAGCATGTCGATATGAGTGCGCGCGATAAAATGCGTTTGTATGGCGGTATGCAATATGCCAATATTCAATCAATGGCACAAACCTACCTCTATGCTAATCGCATCCTTGCCTCTGTTGCGCCAGTTAGCATTTTTAACAATACCGATTATAAAGGTTTTGGTCCTACGCTTGGTATTGACTATTCTTATGATCTGTTCAATGGCTTAAGTTTGACTGCTAATGGTTCTGGCTCACTGCTCTATGGTACCTCTCGTTACCATGAAGGTTATGTGGTCACTAGATTTAGTGCAATTGTTGCACAGCCTTATGCTCGTAAAAAAGCAATTGTTCCAAGCTTAGAAGCAAAACTTGGCTTAAATTATGCGTATAATTTTGCGCAAGCGACGGTAAATATTGATGCTGGCTACCAAGCGGTGAATTATTTCAATGCCTTGAGTACGCAAGTATTCCAAGTACCAACAAATCCACAAATTAGTTCCGTAAACTACGGACTTTTTGGCCCCTATTTTGGCATGAAGATTGTTGGTAATGCATAATTCAATGTTTTAGTGGCCGTATTGTCGGGGTTGGGCCTTGTGGCCTAACCTACGATGCTTTATTTATTAATCAGCTTGTACAACTTACCCCTAACGAATAATTCCGCTCTTACAAAGACCACCTTGGTTATCATTTTTTCAATTAAGTTTTAATTTAACTCTAGCCAGTACTAAATTGCCGAGATATACTTTCCGCCCCACCCTGTGTGGAAGTAAAAATAATAAACAGGAGTAGCCGCATGAAGTTTAAAAAAATTGTATTGGCCTTAGTCTGTTTGTCATCGCCACTTTATGCGGAAAATGATCGACAGTTGCAACGTGAAATAGAGCAGTTACAAAAGCAAACGCAACAACTGCAATCACAATTAATTGCGTTACAAAAAAAATTGGTCACGCACAAAGCCAAACCAGTTGTTAAAAAAGCAGCGCCTCCTGCTCGAAAACAGGCAGAACATCCAGAAGCGCGTGAGCATAAAAAGTATAACATGGCTAAATATCACTCATCGAATATCTCAGTACATACACCAGATGAACATCCAGAATCCATCGGCTTTTATCCTACGGCCTTGGTTGCCGATAATCGCGTGGTTACTTACATTGCTGGAACACCTGTGGTTACCTCTCCTTACTTGGGGGCTAGGCCGGCATTTGATGGTTCGGACTACATTGTCAATATTTCCAGTATTAACCGTGATATTCGTCTTATGCAACAACGTCGACGCTTGTATGATGCGTATAAAAGTATTGGTTATCCCGTTCCAGAGCGCCCCATTATTGCCATTAGTGGCAAAACAGAACCCATTGGTATGATCAATAGTGCATATCTTGGTAATACGAATGCAGATATAGATTTAGGCTCCAGCGAGCTGGCGGTTGCTGCAGCGCTAAATCAGAATGTGGAGGCTTATGTATCCATTGCCTATGATGACAGCCCGCCAGAAATTGGCCCACGGATTGATAATTCGGCATTTAGTTTGAACTTAGGATTTGTGAATATAGGTAATTTGGATAAAACGCCACTATATTTTACTGCTGGTCAATTGTATGTACCATTTGGGCGTTATTCTAGCTCAATGATCAGTGCGCCCTTGACGATGAATTTGGCGCGTACGAAAACACGTCCCTTTATTTTAGGCTATAAATCACAAGAGTCCACGGGGCCTTTTGCGGCGACCTATATTTATCGCAGTGATACTAATTTAGGTAAATCAGGGGTTGGTGGTCTGAATTTAGGTTATACCTTTGCACATCAAGAGATTACGGGCGAAGTAGGGGCAAGTTATATTAGCTCTATTGCCGATTCTGCCGGTATGCAAAACACCGCTGCAATTCCTGGAACCTTTGCTGGTTTTGGCTCCTTATTGCATGGCAATGAAGCGGTACGAAAAACACAGGCGATCGATGTCTATGGCAATTTAGGCTATGACCGCTTTAATTTTGCGGCAGAGTGGGTTGGGGCAATTGAAGCATTTAGGATACAAGATTTGAGTTTTAATAATCGTGGTGCGCGCCCACAGGCAGTGCAAACAGAAATTGATATGACGTTCAAGACCTTTAATCGGCCGGCATCAGTAGGCGTAGGCTATCAATGGTCTACACAGGCATTAGCATTAAATTTACCAAAGCAACGATTTATTGGTGTCTTTAATATTTCTATTTGGAAAGATACAGTGGAGAGTATTGAATATCGCCATGATATTGATTATCGCACCTATCAATTTGCAAATGGCGCCGCTCCTAGCGGAGTTGTTAATGCCCCGACCTTAGGAACAGGCCATTCTGCCGATACCGTTTCGGCACAAATTGGTGTTTATTTCTAATAAAATGCTGGTTGCACTTCTCTTCACCCTTTATTCCCATAGCGCTAAAGTTCTTTTTAGCGCTATGGGGATATTATTAACTCGAATTTTTTCTTATTCTTCTACTGCCACTTCAAGTAAAAGATAAGTTGTTTTCAGTATGCGTTGAGCTCGAAGCCTCATCTTATTCTTATCCTTTGGCAGATGATGGCCTTACTATTATTCCTATTACACCTTCGTCGCTTTTAATGGCTTGCTAGCGTGATACTTCTAAGTTTTATATTTATTTTGCACGAAAATTCAAAATTTAAAAGGCATGATTAAGATAGGCCAGGAGATATCAGAATACTGCCAGGTTTGCGGCACAACTGCTGAAACAACATAAGCATCATTACTGTGCTATCTTTAAACATATAATAGTTCACCAAAGGGCATGAGCATGGATAACGCGTTCATCATGTCAACAGTTGCAGGAGCATCTAGCCGATTGGGGATATTATTTTTTAAGATAACGAACATATTGTGTGCTGTACTCTTGGTTTTTCTTGCTTATTCATCATCACTTTCTGCGGCAAAAATAGTAGAACTTAGCATTAAAGGTCCCATTGGTCTGGCGATTGCTGATTACGTTACGCGCAGTATTGATAAGTCACAACATGCTGATTTAATTATTATTTTTCTCGATACGCCTGGTGGTCTTGATGAGGCAACACGCGTCATTATGCAAAAAATTTTATCGTCCAATGTACCGATTGTAACTTATGTTAGCTCTTTTGGTGCCCGAGCTGCCAGTGCCGGAACCTACCTATTGTACGCCAGTACTTTGGCGGCTATGGCCCCAGGAACCCAATTAGGAGCGGCCAGCCCTGTACCTATTAGTGCAGGATTTGGCAGTGAAGCACGGTCAGAAAAGTATTCCTCGAGCATGGACAAGAAAATCATGAATGATGCGCTTGCTACCATTCGTTCTTTAGCGCAATTACATGGTCGGGATCCGGTTTTTGCGCAAAAATCGGTGTTGAATGCGGCAACGATAACGGCAACAGAGGCATTAAAAGACAAGGTCATTAATTATGTTGCGCTCGATGTGCAGGATTTATTAGTACAATTGGATGGGGTCGTGGTCAGCCAAAATAATCAAAAAATGACGCTGCATACCAGTAACCCACAAATTAAAATATTGAATCCGGATTGGCGTACTTATTTTTTATCCCTGATTACTGAGCCTACCGTAGCCTACCTATTACTCTTATTGGGGATCTATGGCATTTTCTTTGAATTTTTTAACCCGGGAATGGTCTTACCAGGAGTTGTTGGGGTGATATCCATGCTCCTGGCCTTGTATGCCTTTCAGTTATTACCGGTGAACTACGCCGGCTTTTTATTGATTCTACTGGGGATTGGCTTCATTGTGGCTGAAGCTTTTATACCTAGTTTTGGCTCCCTTGGTGTTGGTGGTACAGCGGCCTTTGTTCTAGGATCCATCATGCTTCTTAATAGCGAATCCCCATTATATCAAATTGTTTGGCCTGTCATTGGGGCAATGGCAGTGGTAAATATTTTAATTTTTATCCTTATCTTGGGGATAGTAATTAAGGTACGTCAGCAAAAAATCCAAAATGGGCTAACGGTTTTATTAGGTGCAGAAGGACGCGCTCTTGGGGCCATTAATCTTGAAGGGCAGGCGGTAATTCGCGGTGAAATCTGGAGTGTGCGTTCACAACATTTTATTGCCAATGAGCGGCCAGTTAAAGTTGTTGGCAACCGTGGGTTAATCTTGGAGGTTGAAGAGAAATTCATAAATTAAGGAGAAGAACATGACATCTTTTTTTGGGGTGCTATTCGCAGTAATTCTATTATTATTAGCATCAGCAATAAAGGTTTTTCGAGAGTATGAGCGTGGCGTTGTTTTTATGCTGGGGCGCTTTTGGCGTGTCAAAGGACCTGGCTTGGTATTAATTATTCCGATTCTGCAGCAAGTTGTACGGGTTGACTTGCGTACTATTGTAATGGATGTTCCGAGTCAGGATGTGATTTCCAAAGACAATGTTTCAGTGCGGGTGAATGCTGTCTTGTATTTTCGAGTGGTGGCACCTGAAAATGCGATTATTCAAGTGGAAAATTATTATGAAGCAACCAGTCAATTGGCACAAACCACTTTGCGCTCTGTATTAGGGCAACATGAGCTGGATGAAATGCTTTCAGAACGTGAGCGCTTAAATAGCGATGTGCAAAAGATTTTGGCCGCACAAACGGATAATTGGGGCATTAAAGTGTCAAATGTTGAAATTAAACGCGTTGATTTGGATGAAAGTATGATTAGGGCAATTGCCAAACAAGCTGAGGCCGAGCGTGAACGCCGCGCGAAAATCATTCATGCCGAAGGGGAGTTGCAGGCTTCGGCCCAATTGTTGCAAGCATCCCAAGTTTTGGCGCAACAGCCACAAGCCATGCAATTACGTTATTTACAGACTTTGGCTGCTATTGCCGGCACCAATAATTCCACCATTGTGTTTCCTATGCCTATGGAGTTAGGCGAGATTTTGGCACATATGGCGGCTCATAAAAAATAAAGTGGTCTGCTTGCATGCGCATCGTTGTCTCTTTTGACGCGTGAATTATCAGGATGCGCTGGTCAATAGTTCGCCGCAAAACATTTCTTTTCTCTGTTTTTTATGATAGAACTCTCTTTTTGTAAAAGCTATGAGGTTTAACTGTGTCGATTAAATCAGATAGATGGATAGAAAAAATGGCGCGTGAGCAGGGAATGATTGAGCCATTCCAATCAGGCCAAGTGCGTGAAAATGACGGTGGGCGCATTATTTCTTATGGTGTATCGAGCTATGGCTATGATGTTCGCTGTTCTAACGAATTTAAAATTTTTACTAATATTAATTCTGCCATTGTTGATCCCAAGGCATTTGATGAGAATAGCTTTGTAGATGTACAGTCGGATGTCTGCATTATTCCTCCGAATTCTTTTGCCTTAGCCAGAACCGTAGAATATTTTCGTATACCGCGTAATGTATTAACTATTTGTCTTGGGAAATCAACTTATGCACGTTGTGGCATTATTGTGAATGTGACTCCTTTAGAGCCCGAATGGGAAGGGCATGTCACCTTGGAATTTTCAAATACAACAACGCTACCGGCCAAAATTTATGCTCATGAAGGCGTTGCACAAATGCTGTTCTTAGAGGCAACTGAAGTTTGTGCCGTTTCTTATCGTGACCGTGGTGGTAAATATCAAGGGCAAACGGGCGTAACTTTACCACGCACTTAATCCCGCACGGCCGTATTGGGCACAGTTTGAACCAAAAAACTCTGGAAAATGCGCACATAGCCACCTATGCGGCGTTTTCCAGAGTTTTTTCGTTCAAGAGCCACTCAAATCCAAGCGTTCGTCAAGATTTTAATATCATATAACACTCGTTTGCGACTATCCTGGTCAAAGCCAGTTATTCTTCTTCAGCGTCAGGAAGCTCATAATGTGTGCGTGAGGCATCAACACGTTCACGCAGCTCTTTGCCGGGTTTAAAGTGAGGGCTATATTTTGCCTTAGTCACCACTTTTTCCCCTGTTTTGGGATTATGTGCATTACGTGGCGGCCGGTAATGTAGTGAAAAACTGCCAAAGCCACGAATTTCAATTCGTTGATTTTTAATGAGTGCATCACTCATTAATTCTAATATTCTATTAATGCCATCAGCTACTTGCTTTTCAGTAAGATGCGTCATTCGAGCAGCGATGTGTTCAATGAGCTCCGATTTAATCATACCCACCTCGTGATTGTCGCGTGTTCCAAAGCCTGTCACCAATACAGATTTAGGTGCGGACAATGCCCCTGTTTTATAAGTATAGATCGGGTAAAAAATTATTCAATGTTTTCAAGACGGTTAGTAATTATTCTTTTTTCGTACATGCACAAAAGCAAAAACAACGCCCCAGCTCATCTCAACTTTGGTCTGCATCACCACGCTAAAAAAGCTTGCTGGGCAAGGCTTTACTAGTGGTAATCACTGTAGTTAGATGGGGCAAATATTCAAGCCGTGCACAGAGCGTTTTCCAGGTTGGATTAAATAAGGCCGTAGAATTAATAAAAATAATTGTGGCTTCATCTAAATTAACCTTAAGAAAATCACCCAGAATGAATTCAATTTTTTTCGTTTGTTCTGCATAATTTTTTATGCTTGCTAATTTTTTGGCCTGTTTGCAGGCAGAAAAATATAATTCAGGGAGAATTTCCACGCCTACACTTTTGCGTATAGGAAAAACCATGGCGCAGGCTAACACGGCTTTGCCTATCCCACAACCTAAATCATAAAATACGGTATTCTCATCCGGTTTAGTTAATGATAATAAGGCGAGAAAAGATAAAAATGTAATTTCTCCATAGACATAATCGATAGCATCTCGTTTTTTGCGTGCTTGTTGCGACAGAATAAAACCGTTTTCATGCTGATACAGCCGCTGAAAAAATTGTGCATGTTCTGCTAAATTTAAGGACTTTTGCCATTGCTTAATCCGCAATTGTTTCCTTTTGCCATGAATATAGAAGAGCAATAACGGCAGCAGTGGTACTACATAAAGAAGCTGAAAGGTTGCGCAAATCAATCAGAGGTCCTTAGCAATTGGCAATTACGGTTCAGTACTATGCGGATATAGGCTATATAGCTCAGTCTCTATGCAAAGTAACCAGTTAAGAGTTACTAATATACCCTAATATTTTCGTTTTTTCCTCTTGGCTTAATTGGGGCCAAGCTTGCAGCAGCACTTTGCCTGCTTGGCGTTCGTTTTTGGCTTGATGGTGCATTTCCCAAGGCATCTCTCCATTAAGATAGAGTACCACAATGAAGGCGGTTAAAAGCGTTGTGAGCACGGCAAAAAAATTAAAGCGTAGATGAAATATCTGGAGTAATTTATTACTTTTATTAACTGCATTATTCGCGGCCCGTTTTACTTGTTCGCAACTTTCTTGGGCAATGCGTTGAAATTGCTGGGGATCGTATTGACCCAATTGTGTCGTGATATTTTGCGTTGCTTGCTCACTGTGTTTATTAATCTGGGCCAATGAGTGTTCGGTTAAGGCCAGCAGTGCTTCTTGCTGTTGCTGCAGGCGTATGGCTTGTTGTTCTATTTCTTGACGCCATTCCCGCATCTTTGTTTCAGCCAATTCGAAGTAGGCGATAAATTCGCTTGTATGCCGCAGTAATTCTTTGATGCGAATCCAATCATTTTCTTGATAATGGTCCATGTTTTTCCTTAATTACCCAAATTGCGTAAACATATCGCAGATAGTCTAGACTTATGATGCTAGTACTTATTTTATAATGAGATCTTTATTTTGAAAACAATGACTAATATAACTGCAGAGCCGTCATTAGTTAATATTTCCTTAATTTAGATTCATTAGAATGATTATATATTTTAAACGTAGGGGGCATGTTATGGGGGCACATATTAGTAGCCGTGGGTTTTTTAAAGCTCCTGCTCAACATGGTAGTCAGCAGGGCGAAAATTATGAAGTAATTAATGTTGGTGGCAAGCAATTTCATGCGATTGCAGTGGCACTAATTGATTATTTACACACTGGCTCACCAGTTAACGATGCGACCATAAAAAAAATATTAGGCTGTTTTGCACAATATTTTCCGCAATCTGTTGCGAATGATGCTTATTTAACTACACCTAAAGAGCGTATGGGACGCTTGTTAAATAACTCACGGATGTCTGAATTAGTTGAATGCATGGCTTAAGTGCTGCAGCAATTAACCGTTGATGAATTATATGCCGAGCATTTAAATTTGAATTACCGCAGCGTTTTTGCGAATTTAAGCGCGCAAAGTGATTTACGTGCTTCGAATGCTAAATTCCCTGAATGTGCGTTAGAAGCACTGGCACATAGTTTAGGTTTACCAATTACCTTATCTTTTAAAGAACCAGGAAAAGAATTAAGAAGGCGAGAACAATATGGCGACCGCGATCATACCGCGTTGGTCCTTCAGGTTCAGGGTGAGGCTTATTATCCGGCGGTTAAACGTAAAGCTGATTTTACCTATGTGGGGCAATTGGCTGTGACCATCAAACCCGTTGAGATTCTTAGTGCCAAAGATGGGAATATGGCCGATATCCTTGCTGCAATTGCCAGCGATAATCAGCGGTGTTTACATGTCTATGAGCAACAGCGTCATCGAATATTAAGCATGATTGATGCTGGTGAGTTAACCTATCAGCAATTACGCGCTCATTACACGGCTTTAGTGCCAACTCAATTGCATAATGCGTCTTTTATTATGAAATTAGCACACAGCGAACATCCAGTGATTGCTAAGGGAGCGGTTGATACGAAGCAACCAATTATTGAATTGGCCAACAATATAGCAAGTTGGATTGCTGCAGGCGCAATCAAGGAAGATCAATTATTTGAAAATACACCTATTTCTTCTTCTTTCCGTTAAGCACATGTTTCTTCGCCTGGGCATGGGCGAAGAAAGCGATATATTATTGAGCTATTATTATAGATAGCCTTGAGTTTTCATCCATTCATCGTTGGCAAATTTAGACATGTAATTACGAATCGAATCAGGCAAAATAACCAGACACTTTTGTCCTTTGTTTAATGACTTCGCTGCTTGTAATGCGCCCCACATTGCTGCGCCTGATGAGCCGCCCACTAATAGCCCTTCTTCACTCATGAGTCGTCTTGCGGTACGAAATGAATCGCTATCATTGGTTTTAACATATTGATCGATTAATTTATTGTCCAAAACTTCCGGGAAGAAATCATAACCGATACCTTCGACATCATAGGATTTGATTTCTGTACCGCCACCAAGGATTGAGCCTTCTGGATCAACCCCTATAATTTTGATGGCAGGGTTGAATTCCTTAAGGCGTTTGGCAATACCGGTAATCGTGCCACCAGTACCAACACCGGCAACGACCATATGTAAGTCTTTACCGAAATCATCAATAATTTCTTGAGCGGTACCACGGTAGTGGGCATTAGGATTATTGGGGTTTGCATATTGATCAAGAATATGGGAGTTAGGTATTTGTGCCTGTAATTTTCTCGCGAGAGAAATATGGCTCTCCGGAGCATTGTACGCAGCCTCTGTTGGAGTCCGATAAATTTTTGCCCCTAGGCGCTCAAGTATCGATTGTTTTTCCTGGCTCATTTTTTCGGGCATGGTAATAATTACTTTATAGCCTAATACTGCGCCTGCCAGTGCAATACCAATTCCGGTATTGCCAGAGGTTGGCTCAATGAGGGTGTAGCCTGGTTTAATCAAGCCATCACGTTCGGCATTAACCACCATTTCATAACCAATCCGGTCTTTTACTGAGCCACCGGGATTAAAAAATTCGCATTTAGCATAGAGCTCGCAGGCTAGTTCCTGGCCTAGGCGATTAATTTTTACTACGGGTGTATTGCCGATGGTGGCAAGTATATTGGGGTAAATCATGATGGTAGTCCTTTATTCAATAGTATGCGATCGATTATAAGGAGGTTAATTGAAAAAACAAGCTTGTGAACGCTAACCGCTTCTGCATTAGTAGGCCGCAGATAAAATCTTCTTATTTTTAGGTGGTCATTTTAAATTTTATAATTTATATTTAATAAGTTAATTAACTGAGCAGGGAGCAAATAATGATAAATTATAAAGCAGCAAAATGGTGTTTGGGGATCGCTGTATCTGTAGGATTAACGGCTTGTAATACGTGGGATATGCAGCGTTCAAAACACGTAGACACACACTATGAACCGATGGCGCAGCAACATAAAGCCGTGGCGCATAAGTCTAAAGCTGTGCAAAAAACCTATGCATCTAAAGATCCCACGCAACAAGCAACACCAGGACCTGTTCGTAAGGCCGCACCGCAACTTCCTGTAATTCAATAGTTTTTATCTTCGCAACCCCTCTCTTTTTCACCAGTGAGGGGGCAAATAGCCTTCTTGGTATTATGCCGCTTGTGTACTAAAATGAGATGAAGACAGTCACAGGGAGATTGCCATGGCCAATGTCGCAGAAGTGCTGGTTGAGACACTAAATAATGCTGGGGTAAAGCGCATTTATGGAATTGTTGGTGATTCGTTAAATGGCATTACGAATGCGCTAAAAAAATATAAAGATATTGAATGGGTGCATGTGCGTCATGAAGAAGCTGCGGCATTTGCTGCCGGTGCTGAGGCCCAATTAACTGGTGAGCTGGCGGTTTGCGCGGGGAGCTGCGGGCCAGGTAATTTACATTTAATTAATGGCCTTTATGACTGCCAGCGTAGCGGCGCCCCCGTATTAGCCATTGCGGCGCATATTCCCAGTCCCGAAGTTGGTGGCGACTATTTTCAAGAAACCCATCCTAATATTTTATTTAAAGAATGCAGCTGCTTTTGCGAAGTTGTGACAACCCCTGAGCAAATGCCGCGCCTGTTAAATATTGCTATGCAAACAGCCAAGGCTAAATCAGGAGTTGCGGTTTTAGTTATTTCCGGAGATGTTGCTTTACAGCAAGCACGATATTTGGCGAGTAAAGACAATTTTGCCTATGTGCGCCCGGATGTGGTGCCGCCAGAGCCTGTTTTACAAGATATTGCCGCACGGTTAAATGCTGCGAAAAACGTGACGGTATTTTGTGGGATTGGCGCGGCCAATGCTCAAGATGAGCTGATGCGTTTATGTCATACCTTGCAAGCGCCGGTAATTCATACCTTGCGTGCAAAGCCCTTTATTGAGCCGAATAACCCTTATGATGTGGGGATGACCGGTTTTATTGGTTTTTCTTCGGGCTATCATGCGATGGAGGCTTGCGACACCTTACTGTTGTTAGGTACTAACTTTCCTTACCGGCAGTTTTACCCAACGAAAGCACAAATTATTCAAATTGATTTGCATGGCGAGCAGTTAAAAAAACGCGTTGATCTAGCGGTGGGTGCGGTGGGGGATATCGCTTGTACATTAAAGGCTTTATTGCCACTGCTGAGCAGCAAACAAGACAGCCGTCATTTGGAAAAGGCGCGCGCGCATTACCAAAAAGCACGGCAAGGTCTTGATGCTTTAGCCACGCAAACAGCCGATAAAAAACCATTGCATCCCCAATTTCTGGCACAAGCGATTAGTCAGGTTGCAGATGATGACACGGTATTTACTGTTGATGTAGGTACGCCCACGGTTTGGGCTGCACGTTATTTAAGGATGAATGGGAAACGGCGCTTACTGGGGTCATTTAACCACGGCTCTATGGCTAATGCGCTCTCGCAAGCCATTGGTGCTCAAGCCAGTTATCCAGAGCGGCAAGTGGTCGCGCTTTGCGGCGATGGCGGTTTTGCGATGCTAATGGGCGACATTCTCACTTTGGTACAACATCAATTACCGATTAAAATTGTTATTTTTAACAATAGTGCCTTGGGTTTTGTGGAAATGGAAATGCATGTTGGCGGCATGTTGGACTATGCTACTTCCCTGGTGAATCCTAATTTTGCTGCTTTAGCCCAATCCGTAGGCATTAAGGGAATCAGGGTCGATAGTGCCTCGGCTTTAGATGCGGATTTACACACTGCTTTTGCCCATGATGGCCCGGTGATCATTGATGTGGCGATACATCGTAATGAATTGATTATTCCACCAACGATCGAGGCAGCGCAAGTAAAAGGTTTTAGTTTGTATATGATGAAAGCGATTATTAATGGTCAGGGGAATGCGATACTCGACTTGATGAAGACTAATTTATGGCGTGGCGAATAATCACTTTGCCTGCATTATTATGCCCTAAAAGCGTATGGGGTAATTAATTCGTAAAAAATGTGGGGCCCACAGGCCCGACACTTTATTTGGGCGCAATCATCTCTTCTGGTCTTACTAATTCGGCAAAGCGCTCGGCGGTTAAATAGCCCAGCTTTACTGCCGCTTCTTGTAAAGACGAATTATCATGATGTGCTGTTTTGGCAATTTTGGCTGCTTTATCATAGCCAATATGCTGATTCAATGCCGTGACTAACATCAGCGAGTGATGCAAGTAATAATCGATGACGGTATGGTTAGGTTCTATGCCTTCAGCGCAAAATTCTTGGAATGAGCGGCAGGTGTCGGTTAATAAATTCACCGAGTGCAACACGTTAAAGATAATTACCGGCTTAAATACATTAAGTTCAAAATTACCTTGGCTATCGGCAATACCTACGGTGGTGTCATTGCCCAATATTTGCGCGCACACCATTGTCATCGCTTCGCATTGCGTGGGATTTACCTTGCCTGGCATAATGGATGAGCCAGGCTCATTTTCAGGGATAATTAATTCACCAATACCACAACGAGGGCCTGAAGCTAACCAGCGGATGTCGTTGGCTATTTTCATTAACGCACAAGCCAAAGTTTTCATGGCGCTATGGGCGAAGACTAAAGGTTCATGAGATGCGAGAGCGGCAAATTTATTCTCTGCACTCACAAACGGTAATTTGGTAATTTGCGCAATATGTTCGGCAACTTTGGTCGCAAATTGAGGGTGGGTATTCAAGCCCGTACCAACTGCAGTACCGCCGGCAGCTAATTCATACAATTCAGGTAATACTTCGTGCAAGCGCTGTATACAGGCATCAAGCTGGGCGACATAGCCTGAAAATTCTTGCCCTAAAGTAATCGGTACGGCATCTTGTAAATGCGTCCTCCCTATTTTGACTATGTCTTTGAAGGCTACCATTTTCATGGCTAGAGCGTCACGCAAGTTTTTAACCGCAGGGATAAGTTTTTCATTGAAGGCAAGTGCGGCGGCAATATGCATAGCCGTTGGAAAGGTGTCATTGGATGACTGTGACATATTCACATGATCGTTAGGATGAATTGGCGCCTTGCTGCCCATCTCACCACCGGCCAATTCAATAGCCCGATTCGAGATTACTTCATTGGCATTCATGTTTGATTGGGTACCACTGCCAGTTTGCCAAACATGCAAGGGGAAATGAGCATCCAACTGGCCTTTACTGACTTCAGCTGCGGCTTTAACAATCAAATCTGTTTTGTCTTTGGGAAGTTTGCCTAAGTCGAAGTTAGTCAAGGCTGCGGCCATTTTTAAAATGCCGAAGGCATGCGTCACTTCACGGGGCATGATGTCTTTGCCAATATTAAAGTGATGAAGGGAGCGTTCAGTTTGGGCACCCCAATATTTATCCGCAGGGACTTCAATTTCGCCCATACTGTCCGATTCAATACGTGTTTTGCTCATGGTATTTAAGTTCCTTGGTAAAAGGAAAAATTTTAGCACAGGGCGTTGTTATTCCGCAGCTATAATTGACCTTATAAGTCAATTGTTCATGTTCCACTATTGTTTCAGGTGTCTTGATAGTGTTCATCTTTTCATGTCCAATGCGTATATGCTTGCTATAGCCATCTGCAATTCCTTAATTTAAACTTAACAAAGTTAATTTATCATAAAGTCATTTTAGGAATGAGACACCGTGAGAACAGTACGTATTTATCAGCCAGGTAGTTACCAAAGTAATGAGCTTTTAGCATTATCCCCTGAGGCCAGTCAGCATGTTGCTGTAGTTTTGCGGATGCAAATTGGTGAACAGCTTACTTTATTTTGCGGTGATAATCGTGAATTTACAGCAACCATTGAAGCCGTGAAAAAAAAGCAGGTTATGGTTACTGTTAACGCGGTAACAGCAATAAATAAAGAGTCGCCATTGGCCATCCATTTGGCACAAGCCATTTCCAAGGGCGAGCGGATGGAATTGGTGATGCAAAAGGCCGTAGAATTAGGTGTTACCCGCATTACCCCAATTATTAGCGAGCGTTGTGTGGTTAAGTTAGATCAAGAACGGATGGGCAAAAAATTGCATCAATGGCAGGCTATCGTGATTGCTGCTTGCGAGCAATCAGGACGTAATACGGTGCCGGTGATCCATCCGCCGCTTACTTTGGCGCGTTATCTGCAGGAAGAGTCGGCGCAATTAAAATTAATATTACATCCAGGTGGCAATAAAAATTGGCGTGATTATACTTTTACCCAGAGCAATATTGCGTTATTAATTGGCCCTGAAGGTGGTTTAAGTGATGCGGAAGTGCATAGCGCTAGCGCTCAAGGTTTTCAGCCTTTATCCTTAGGCCCGAGGATTTTACGCACAGAAACTGCAGCAATTACTGCATTGAGTGTGTTGCAAGCCGTCGCCGGTGATCTATAATAGAATATTGGATTCAACGAATTTTAAACAACAGAGGTTTACCCATGAGCGATCATATTAAAACAATAACAGATGCAAGCTTTGACCAAGACGTCATCAATGCCAATAAGCCTGTGTTAGTTGATTTCTGGGCTGAATGGTGTGGTCCTTGTCGTGCACTAACGCCTATATTGGAAGAAGTTGCCGCAACCCACGGAGCAGAGGTTACTTTTGCGAAAATTAACATCGATGAAAACCCACAAGCACCGGCAAAATTTGGGGTAATGAGCATTCCTACCTTGATTTTATTTAAAAATGGTCAAGTGGAGGCGGTCAAAATGGGGTTGTTATCTAAATCTCAATTGAGCGCTTTTGTTGAGAGTCATGCTTAAAATATTTTTTTCTTTGTAAAAATGTTGGATCTTGAAGTAAAGCTGTGATACTGTTTGCAATATGTGGCATCTTTGGAATATAAAATGTCACATAGGCAGCAGAATCCTTAGCTGCTGTTCTTAATATAAATTATCTCGGATAACTCAATTCTTAAACAACAAATCAAGTGAGAAGTATGAATCTTAGCGAACTTAAGCAATTGCCTATTGCCGATCTCTTCAATATTGCACAAGAGATTGGTGTCGAAAACCCTTCCCGTATGCGCAAACAAGAAATTATTTTTGCCATTCTTAAGGCTCATGCCTTAAAAGGCGCAGACATTCATGGTGATGGTGTTTTAGAAGTCTTGACTGATGGTTTTGGTTTCTTACGATCTGCAGATGGCTCTTATTTAGCTGGTCCTGATGACATCTATGTTTCACCCAGTCAAATCAGACGTTTCGGTCTGCGTTCAGGGGATACAATTTCAGGAAAAATTCGTCCTCCCAAAGACAGTGAGCGTTATTTTGCCCTGTTGAAGGTTGATGAAATAAACTATGATTCACCCGATAGTGCCAAACGCAAAATTCTCTTCGAAAACCTTACTCCTTTATTTGCTTCAGAGCGTTTGGTTATGGAGCAAGGCAATGGCAGTACCGAAGATTTAACTGCCCGTGTCGTTGATTTATGTGCTCCTTTTGGTCGTGGACAGCGTGGTTTGATTGTTTCTCCGCCGAAAGCGGGTAAAACCTTAATGTTACAAAACATTGCTCGTTCTATAGAAAAGAATTATCCAGAATGTTACCTCATTGTGTTATTGATTGATGAGCGCCCTGAAGAAGTAACCGAGATGCAACGTTCAGTGAAAGGTGAGGTAGTTGCCAGTACCTTTGATGAACCGGCAAATCGTCACGTGCAAGTCGCCGAAATGGTCATCGAAAAAGCCAAGCGTTTGGTTGAACATAAACGAGATGTGGTGATTTTATTAGATTCGATTACGCGTCTAGCCCGTGCTTATAATACGGTAATTCCTTCATCAGGTAAGGTTCTGACCGGGGGGGTCGATGCCAATGCGTTACAAAGACCTAAGCGTTTGTATGGTGCTGCACGTAATATTGAAGAAGGTGGTAGCTTAACGATTATTGCTACAGCCTTGGTTGATACGGGCTCTAAGATGGACGAAGTAATTTACGAAGAATTCAAGGGAACCGGAAACATGGAAATTCACTTGAGCCGTAATATTGCTGAACGTCGAGTCTTCCCGGCGATTAATATTAATCGTTCCGGAACACGTCGTGAAGATTTGTTATTAAGCCCAGAAGATCTACAACGTACATGGATTTTACGCAAGATTCTCCAATCTATGGATGAATGCGATGCAATTGAGTTTTTAATTGAGCGCATGAAGAATCATAAAACGAATGCTGAATTCTTCGATGCGATGAAACGCCAAGAGTAGAAAAAAATTCCCTAAGGGATACTTTCACTGTCATTAAGTGCTGGATTTTGCTTCAGAGAACCTCCATCCGTTCGGGCTGAGGAAGCGCGCCCGAACGATTCAGGGCGAATGAGATTCATTTAATTAAATGGCAATGATAGGCACCTTTTCCCCGCAAGGGGAAAAGGATCTTATTGCAAACCTACGATCGGCGAGATTGCGAGGAATTTTTAATGAAATACTCTGATCTAAGAGACTTTATCGCGCAACTTGAATCACGTGATTTATTAAAACGTATCGATTACCCAGTATCCCCTTATCTTGAAATGACCGCAGTTAGTGATCGCGTCTTGCGTTCTGGTGGTCCGGCGCTGCTTTTTACAAATACAATCAATCAGATGCCTGTTTTAACCAATTTATTTGGTACCGTTGAGCGTGTGGCTATGGGGATGGGGGAAGAAAGTATCAGTGCCTTAAGGGAAGTGGGTAAATTATTAGCCGCACTAAAAGAGCCGGAGCCTCCTAAAGGATTCAAAGATGCCTTTAATAAATTACCCCTATTAAAGCAAGCCTTAAATATGGCACCCAAATACGTCAGCGGCGCTGAATGCCAAACCCATGTTTGGGAAAAAGAGGCCGTTGATTTAACCAAGCTGCCGATTCAAACCTGTTGGCCTGGAGATGTTGCCCCCTTGATTACCTGGGGCTTAGTAACGACCAAAGGCCCCCATCAGGCTCGGGAAAATATGGGGATTTATCGTCAGCAACTTTTAAATAAAAATCAGTTAATTATGCGTTGGTTGTCACATCGTGGTGGTGCCTTGGATTACCAGGCTTGGCAACAAGCTTATCCTGGGGAACGTTTTCCAGTGGCGGTGACTTTAGGTGCAGATCCGGCAACTATTCTTGCGGCAGTAACACCAGTCCCAGATAGTTTATCGGAGTATGCTTTTGCGGGTTTATTACGGGGGCAACGCACGCGGCTGACGCGTTGTATTGGCAATGATTTGCATGTACCTGCCAGTGCGGAAATTATTTTAGAAGGCTATCTAGAACCTGGTGTAGATGCTGCTGAAGGGCCTTATGGCGATCACACGGGTTATTATAATGAAGTACAATCCTTCCCGGTATTTACTGTAGAGCGTATCACGCATCGCGAGCAACCGATTTACCACAGTACTTATACTGGACGTCCTCCCGATGAGCCGGCTATTTTAGGTGTGGCTTTGAATGAAGTGTTTATTCCTTTATTACAAAAACAATTTCCCGAAATTATTGATTTTTATCTACCACCTGAAGGTTGTTCTTATCGTTTGGCGGTGGTTACCATTAAAAAACAATACCCAGGACATGCCAAGCGTATTATGATGGCTGTCTGGTCCTTTTTACGTCAATTTATGTATACCAAATTTGTGATTGTTTGTGATGATGATATTGATGCACGTAATTGGCAGGATGTGATTTGGGCGATGACTACACGTATGGATCCTTCGCGTGATACCGTCATGATCGATAATACACCTATAGACTACCTTGATTTTGCTTCACCAGTCTCTGGTTTAGGCTCAAAAATGGGAATGGATGCCACCAGCAAATGGCCTGGTGAAACGCAGCGGGAATGGGGGCTGCCTATTGTGATGGATGAAGAGATTTTGAAAAAAGTGAATGGTTATTGGCCATCATTAGGATTGAACATATGAGTGAAAAAATCATTAAGGCTCAGGTAGAGCAAATTACGCCACTAACCGATACGATTATGCAATTGGTTTTGGCACCGGAAGAATACGTGGATTATCATGCAGGACAATATCTGCAAATTCTTTTTGGAGATGAAGCCTTTAGTTATTCAATTGCGAATGCGCCTTTGGGGTCGCATAAATATGAATTACATATTCGCCATAGTTTGGAAAATCCATACAACCAACGCTTATTTGCACATATTAAGGAACAGGGGAGTGTCACGATTCGTTTGCCTTTTGGTGTATGCAGTATCGAGCATCTGGATGCGCAGCGTCCGATCTTATTTATCGCGGGTGGTACGGGATTTGCACCCGTAAAGGCAATGATTGAACAGTTATTATCTACTGCAGCAGATCAACGGCCCTTTGAATTGTTTTGGGGCGCGCGCATGCAAAATGATTTGTATATGGATGAGAAGGTAAATAGCTGGCAGGCGCATGTGGGGCGGTTTAATTATTTTTCTTCGTTGTCTGATGAAAATGAAATGCCGCTGGTTTCTTTTGTTTTGGCTCGTCATCCGCATGATTTGGCCGCTTGGCAAATCGTCATTAGCGGGCCTTTTGATATGGTGTATAGTACACGCGATGCGTTAATTTTACATGGTGTAGCCGCCGAGCATTTATATTCTGATGCATTTAGTTTTGAAGTGAAATAGGGAGAGAGTTCATGCAAATATTCTATGAAATTTTAGGGCTTATTGGTGCGGGAATGATACTTTTTGTTTTATACCGTTCGATTAAAGGAAACCCGGATCAATTTAGTCGTGAAAATTTAAACAAGAGTTTTTTTACTATGGGCGTGCTGGCTCTAGTCTTAATTGGCTTTATTGCCTTGATGGTGCTAACGCTGCGCAGCACTTAGTTCAAGATAGGCACGCCGCTTCTTAATCTATGCGGCACGCGCTGCCGCTTGTTTAATGTTTGGCATTCGGATTATGATACTGCCCGCCGCGCTCTTGCAAATACATGCTTACATGGGGGTTATTAATCGGGAGCTCACTGGTATCGGCAATTAACATGCACTCTTCAACATAAGTCATTTGGCTACTGTCATCAACCAGTAAACGGTACCAAGGATTGCGGGTTGCAAATTCTCGCTGTGGCGCTTGAGGATTATAACGGCCGGAGGCCTGAAATAAGGGATCTATATCGACCACAATCGCACGGTAACGACTCTGTTTATGTATTACTAAATCCCCTATATTAAAGCGAGCAATTTTATCCATCTAAAGATCCTTTTTTTAGCGTCATCGCGGATTAACTACGCGATGACCGTAGGGCAAGAGACGCTCTTATCTGAGCGCTTTGGATCTGTATCGGTAAATTTGCGTTTACCTTGAGTTTAACCGCCGCATTGAGGAGCGCTTAGCGTAGACGCTAATTCGTCAACCTGATTTATCATCTTTTGTTTTGCTGTTTCAGCAGCAAAGAAACGTACGCAGCCACTCGTAATTTTTGATTGCACCACTTGAATGCCGATAAGCGTTCCTAAAGAGAATAAGGCGATTAAGAGATTGGTCACAATGGGCTTCCATAGCTGTTCATGCTTACTCATGCTACTATCTTCACTGTGTAATCTGGCCTTAAATTTAGTTTTGAAGTGCTGATACGCTGCTTCATTAGGCTCTTTTTTTACAAAGCAATCGAGGTCTTGGCGTAGTTCACCGGCTAAGCGGGAAACGATATCCTGTTCTTTTTTATCTGCTAAGTTTTTCGCAAAAGCTAGCATTTTATCTAAACCATTATACAATGCATCTAATTTCTGCTGGTCTTTGTGCATTGCTTCAAGCTTGATTACTTCTTCAGAATGATGCACTGGCTCTGCATCCATTAATTTAATGGTTATCTTATTTAATGTGGACTGGAGATTAATCCCGGGGAATTTCACGTGATGCTCAGCAATTGTGGCGAGTAGTTTGTGACTAGTACCGCTGGTCTCGTAGGCATCAAACAACGTATTCATGGTGGTGATAAATGTTTCCCGTGCTTTTTTATCGGCGCTCGTGAATGCATCTTTTACATGGTATTTTTCTGCACGCGCTTCTTTATAGTTATTTAATAGTCTTTTTAGTTCCACGACTAAGCTAGATCGTGCTTCTTGTTGCGCTTTAAGCTCGGCTTCTTGCTGCGCCTTAAGCTCGGCTTCTTGCTGCGCTTTAAGCTCGGCTTCTTGCTGCGCCTTAAGCTCGGCTTCTTGCTGCGCCTTAAGCTCGGCTTCTTGCTGCGCCTTAAGCTCGGCTTCTTGCTGCGCCTTAAGCTCGGCTTCTTGCTGCGCTTTAAGCTCGGCTTCTTGCTGCACCTTAAGCTCGGCTTCTTGCTGCGCCTTAAGCTCTGCTTCTTGTTGCGCCTTAAGCTCGGCTTCTTGCTGCGCCTTAAGCTCGGCTTCTTGCTGCGCCTTAAGCTCTGCTTCTTGCTGCGCCTTAAGCTCGGCTTCTTGTTGCGCTTTAAGCTTGGCTTCTTGCTGCGCCTTAAGCTCTGCTTCTTGTTGCGCCTTAAGCTCGGCTTCTTGCTGCGCCTTAAGCTCGGCTTCTTGCTGCGCCTTAAGCTCGGCTTCTTGCTGCGCCTTAAGCTCGGCTTCTTGCTGCGCCTTAAGCTCGGCTTCTTGCTGCGCCTTAAGCTCTGCTTCTTGTTGCGCCTTAAGCTCTGCTTCTTGCTGCGCCTTAAGCTCGGCTTCTTGCTGCGCCTTAAGCTCTGCTTCTTGCTGCGCTTTAAGCTCGGCTTCTTGTTGTGCTTTAAGCTCTGCTTCTTGCTGCGCCTTAAGCTCTGCTTCTTGCTGCGCCTTAAGCTCTGCTTCTTGTTGCCTTTACGGGCTATTGCTAGTTCATGTTCAATGTTTTTTATGTCTGTATTTAGCACGTTAATTTCAGAGTTGATGCTCATAATATTAGGCAGTTTGCTTTGCTTTTCATGGAGACTGGTTATATTTTCATAGTTTTCAATTAGCGTTTTTTGATATCCGGCTAATGCCTTCAAGTCTGTAAGTATTTTAATTTTCTGGATAATGATATCGAGGAATGCTTGTTTTTCTTTGGCTTTCTTCTTAGTAAAAAAGTCGAAAAGGCCATAGGCTATTGCCACTTGATTTGAGTCTTTAGTCGCGAATTGATAAGCCTGCTCTTTTGTGCCTAATTGTTTCATTAACCAGCTGAACGGCGGCGTAGAGTCATTTAATTTAGAGGTATTGATGAGTTTTTCTATCTCTTGTTGCGGTATTTCTTTATGTGAGCCCACACATTTTTTGATGGCTTCTAAAAGTACTATTAATTGGTCTTGCTCGGGATGATTATGAACAACCAGCGCAAGTAATTTTTCTTTTTGTCTAGTAATAAAAGAGTCGTCTGTTAGCTGATCTTTTCTTTTATAGGGATGGGAGTGAATGGTGATCCTATGACTGAGTATCAATTTTTGTACCGTGTTAAGAATATCTTGAATGGCATTGGCCTTTATTCGTAGGTCTTCGCTGAACTTTTTATCGCTTTGTTCTACTTGCGATTTTTTTTCGCTTTGTTCTGTAAGCGCTATTTTTTTTTCTTGGAGCTCTTTTTCTAATTCTAATAAGTCAATTTTTTCTGCTGTCATGTTGATCCCGGTTCATTATGGGTTATTTGTGGGCATAGTATATTTTATAAATCTTGTTTGGTCATTAAGAATGCATGTTGTTGGCGGGGAATTCGTAAAAATATGGCAGCCGCTCACCGCGGCACTCCAGAAACACATAGGTTTTTTATCTATTTAGTTTGAATAGGGGGGTAAAGGTTTTATTTGATCCAGAGTCTTTTGCACCTCTTTTGTTTGCGCACGCTGTGCGGCTACCTGTCTGTTTTTTTCTTGCGCATGTGCTAATTGCTCTGCTGCTTTCTTGGTTTTTTCTTGCGCGCGCGCTAATTGTTCTATTTCGGTTGGTATTTTTTCCTGTTCACGTACTAATTGTTCTGCTGCTTCTTGATTTTTTTGCTCTAAAACTGTTTTTTCTCTCGCCAGCTCAAGCGCAAGCTCTTCATATTTAGTTTTTGCTTCTAAGAGTTTATCGCCGGTTATCGCGTATTCATCGTGCAAAGGTTTAAGTTTTGCTTCTTCTTCTGCGTTATATTGTCGTTCGGCTAATTGTTTTTCTAGCGCAAGGCGTTTTTTTTGCCCTAGCGATTCTTGGGGGAGCTCTTTTAATTTACGGCTGAGCTTGCCTATATTGTCTAATATTAGACGCAAATATTGTGTTTGCGCTTCAATACTCCTTTTTTTGTCGGCATGTTTCTGAGTTAGGTTGTCGCGATTTCTTTTGACATCACCAATCTGCTGTTCTAAGCGAGCAACCTGTTGTTTTATCCGTATTATTTGTTCTTCAATTTGTTCTGCGGTCATTTCAATCCCCAGTTATGCGCACCATCCATACTTAAAGTATAGAATATAATCATTGTTTGGTTGGTGTATTAGGGCTGGCTGATTAGAGCAAATAAATAGCCAGAATAATTCCTAGCTCATAAAGTAAGCAAAGTGGTACGGCCAGAGTGATTTGTGAAAAGACATCCGGGGGGGTGAGGAGCATGCCAAGGATAAATGCGCTGACGATGACATAAGGACGTATTTTTTTAAGGGTGGCAAGCTCAACAACCTTTAGACGAACGAGCATAAAACAGAGCAAGGGTACCTGAAAACACAAGCCAAATAACAACAGCATATGGGTGATAAAGTCTATGGCATAGGTTATATCCGGCATATAACGTACCCCTTTAGGCAGGGCATGAGCAAAAAATTGAAACATGAATGGCAGCACGAGATAGAAACAAAATGATATTCCAATAACAAATAAGATGAGGCTGAATATGAGCGCGCGACGGAGCACACTTTGTTCGTCTTGATAAAGTCCGGGGCTAATAAAACGCCAAAAGTGAAATAAAGCCACGGGGGCACTGAGCAACATTGCCGCATCAGCAGCAAGTTTAAGCGGCGTAAAAACAGGAGAGGTAATTTGGGTGGCAATTAATCCTTCTTGAGTGGGAAGGCTGTGGAGCAATGGGCTGACCAGGGCTTGAAATAGATTGTTGGCCAGGAAGAAAAATAATAAGAAGAGAGTGGCAAAGCAAAATAAGGTTTGTATGCTGCGTCGGCGTAGTTCAAGAAGGTGGATTAACATAATATTGGGAAACTCATTGGTTGGGCTGGGACAAGTTAAGTCCTATTCCTCTGTTCTGCGAAATCCGGCGATCTCAATTTTTGCGCAAGATCCCTGGCTTCCGTGGACACGTCGCGTGAAGTAGACAGAGGATTTTCCCCTGGCTTGACGCCTATGCCCATCAAAGGGGGCGCGGCGTTTTGACAGTAGTACTCTAATTCTCTGTACTAAATCAAGCCTCGGAAAATTCCTCACTCTTTATCCCAACACGTTCAGGGCGCGTTTCTTTGATGCGATTAAATTGATCAACAAAAACCACAGTTGGGTTTATATGGGCGCAATTTTCTTCTTGCACTTGGCTAAAGGTGGCAATAATTACTAAATCGCCAGGCGTTACCAAATGTGCGGCGGCGCCATTAACGCAGAGTTCAGTAGAACCTGGTTCGCCAGTAATGGCATAGGTTTCAAAACGAGTGCCGGCTGTCACATTCCATACATTGACGGCCTCATAAGGAAGTATATTTGCGGCTTTTAAAAGCTCTGGAGAAATGGTGATACTTCCCTCATAATTCAAATCTGCCTCAGTAACCCGGGCACGATGAATTTTTGATTTTAACATTCTTCTATAGGTCATTGTTCATTCCAACCTTGTTCATAGTGGGCGAATTTTACCCCATGTTAAGAAATTTATGCTAGCTAAATTTTGTTATGTTGCCGTACAGCGCTAAAGCAGGCTCTGGACCTGGTTGACGCACGAAGCTGTTTTGCGCCAGCGGCATTTATTTTTTTGAAATTAGTATTCAGTTCATAAGCAGGATATAATTCATTTTTATTTTTTCTGGATGACATCAAGTGAGGCACAGCCCACGTAAGCGTTTTGGTCAAAATTTTCTGCAGAGCCGTCATGTAATTGACGATATTCTGCGTTCTATTAATCCACAGCTCGAAGATAATCTCTTAGAAATTGGTCCGGGTTTAGGGGCATTAACAGAACCTTTACTCCGTCGCTTAAAGCGGATGACGGCAATTGAAATTGATACGGATTTACAAAAATATTTGTCTGAATTACCGATTGCGCAAGGAAAATTAAATCTAATTGCCGCCGATGCGTTAACGGTCGATTACAGTCAATTTGGTGCGAAATTAAGGGTTATTGGTAATTTGCCGTATAATATTTCCACGCCCTTATTGATCCATTTGCTACGCTTTGCGCCTTTTATAGAAGACATGCATTTTATGTTACAAAAAGAGGTTGTAGAGCGTATGGCCGCACAACCGGGTACTAAAGACTATGGGCGTTTAACCGTGATGTTGCAATATCACTGTGATGTGGATTATTTATTTGCGGTTCCACCAGAAGCATTCGAGCCGCGGCCTAAAGTTGATTCGGCCGTGGTGCGTTTGGTGCCTTATGAGAAATCTCCCTTTGAATCAGTTGCCGTGGAGCAGTTGGAGCGCTTGGTGGCAAGCGCCTTTGCTATGCGACGTAAGACCTTGAATAATAATTTAAAAGGGATCATATCTGCAGAGCAACTTCTTGATTTAGGGATTGATGGTGGTAGACGGCCTGAGCAAATTTCGGTCGCTGAATATGTTCAACTAGCGAAATTTGTTTCCAATTAGTGTAAAATTAAACAATCAGGGATTGATTGGTAATTATTCACCATATTTGATATTGCGCTAAGCTGAATAGTTACTTTAATTTTAGTTTGGAGTTATTAATCATTATGGAGATGGCTTTGTTTCATCGTGAGCGTAAAAATTCTTTGTCAACGCAAAGAAAATCGATAAAAGATTTAACCCGCATAATACCTGCGAGTCATTTCTTGATTGAGGACAGACGACAGGCATTACTCATAAAGATGCACGCGTTGACTCAGTTGGAACCATCGCGCTATGAGCGTTTATGTCTGGCTCTTATCGATAACCTGGTTCTTTATTGTCAAAATTTACCAGAGACTGCAAACAGTTATTATTCACAACCTGGCGGTCTTGTCGACCATGCCTTGAATCGTACGGAAGCTGCGTTAAGTTTATTTCAGGAATATATGGTGCATGAACCGGGCGATTCCTTATCCGAAGAACAATTATTGTGGCAATATACCTTGTATTCTGCGGCCCTTTTACAAGGGCTCGGCAAATTATTTGTCGATTATCAGGTGAGCCTATTTGATGTCAATCGCAAGCCATTAAAAGAATGGAATCCTTTGCTTGAAAGCTTGGGTAGTATTGGTCAGTATTATGCGTATGAGTTTCAAAAAGAACCTGAGGTTGAATTTCGCCGCCGCATCAATTTGTTGCTTGCTAAGGCATTAATTCCGGCTAGTGGGTTTGCCTGGATTGCGTCACATGGCGAGGTGCTTGCCGTTTGGCTGGCCTTACTCAATGAAGATGAGCGTTCAGCGGGTACTTTGGGTGCCATTTTAATTCGTGCAGATGCGATTGCCATTCAGCGTTACTTCACCGAGTTTATGCATCGCCATGGTAGCAATCATCCGGCGGGACGTTATGGTAGCATCGGGACCTTTGCTGGCGGTACACCAGAAACTTTATTAGAAAAAGAACAACATGCGGGTCTTGATTTCATTCAATGGATGATAAAATCTTTGGACGAAGGGCGAATTATGATTAATAAAGCACCTTTATTCATGGTTCCTGGTGGTATGTTGATGTGTCAAGAAATGTTTCAATTATTCGTGCGTGAACATCCAGAATATAAAAATTGGCAAGCGGTACAAAATGGCTTTTTGGCTTTAGGTTTACACAGTCGCGGAGCCGATGGTAGTGCGACGGTCCGTTTTGAACAAATGCAAAATCAGCAGATGCAAAGTGGCGTCGTATTTTCCAAGTATGCTATTGCACTGCCCGCGTCGGTTAAAGTACAACATCTATCGGGTAGAGTGGAGTTGATGTCCGCCATGGAGTTGACCAATAGAGCAAGTAGTCATACTCAATTGAGCCAATCCCATACAGCCGCCGTTTCTTCTTTGCAAAAATTAAATGCTGCCGGGCAATGGTTAGTTGTTGATAACAGTAGTAATGCCATACGGCCAGGAGCAAAAAACAGTGTCTGACTATGCGATTGGTGATGTGCAAGGATGTTATGAACCCTTACAAAGGCTGTTGGCATTAATTAAGTTTGATGATACTGTGGACCGCTTATGGTTTGTTGGTGATTTAGTGAATCGCGGCCCCGAGTCGCTTGCGGTGTTACGCTTGGTAAGTTCTTTAGCACTGACACCAAGAGTGACCTTAGGCAATCATGATTTGCATTTATTAGGTTCATTATTTGGTGATAAACCGTGGAAAGGCCATGATGATACCCTCAAAGACATCCTTAATGCACCGGATCGTGAGGTCTTAGGGCAATGGTTAAGAAAACAATCTATTTTGTATCATGCCCCTGAATTTAATGTGGTGATGTGCCATGCGGGTATTGCACCAGTCTGGGATTTAGCCCAGGCAAAGCAGTTTGCTAAAGAGCTTGAGGTGGTGCTTTCTGGGAAGTATTACCGCAATTTTCTTTCGCATATGTATGGTAATAAACCCGATCTGTGGGCAGATGAATTACAGGGCATGGACCGTTTACGGATTATCACTAATTATTTTACTCGTATGCGTCTTTGTGATGCCGAAGGCCGGCTGCATTTAAGTTATAAAGGGACACTTGCTGCCGCACCTGCTAATCTTTATCCGTGGTATGCCGTGCCCCAACGTAAACACATTGACGCCGAGATTGTTTTTGGGCATTGGGCGGCATTAAAGGGCGTATGTCCTAATCCTAAAATTCATGCCATTGATACCGGCTGTTTATGGGGCGGACAATTAACAGCGCTACGTTTGCAAGACAAACAACGCTTTGCGGTCTGGAACAAAGTTAAATGAATAGGTTTATGAAAAAAAGCTTCTGGTTTTTGTTGTTCAGTGTACTTAGTTGCCATGTTGGGGCTACGGCAAGCACGGAAGATTTACAAGTGCAGCGGGCTGAAGAGCGGCTCCAAAAAGCAATTGCTAATCCTGAATTTATGCTTAAAGGCTGGATAGAATTACCTACATCACCTGCGGCACGCAAGAAAAGTGTGCATCGCATGGGATTGCGCGAAGCGATTTTATTGGCTTTGCGGTATAACCCTAATATCCAAAATGCGGAATTAGACCGGGTGGTGCAACGTTATCAATTGCGTCTGGCGCATAACGAATTTGAAGTGCAATATGCTTTGGGCGCATCGGGAGTCATCCAAAAAAGTAGATTTAACGGCATTGGTTCGGATACGACGCATACCCTTTTGGCAAGTCCTGAATTTGATGTGCAGACGAAGCTCGGTACTAAAGCAAATCTGAGTATCGATAATAATGTATCTGGTGATAACAATTTTAATCCCGTATTAAATTTTTCGTTAACTCAGCCGTTATTACGCGGCTTTGGCAAAAATGTGAATGAAGCAGCCTTATTAGATGCGGTTGATAATGAATGGTTAAATAAATTAAGTTTACGGCAATCGGTTGCCGATCAAATTACGCAAGTGATCATGGCTTACCGTACTTTAATTTTAAGCGGTAATAATCTACAAAATCAGCGCTTGCAGTTAAAGGAAGCGCAAAAATCCTATGAAATTAACCAGAAAAAAATAGAAGCAGGGCAATTAGAACCTACAGGCAATATTCAGCAATCGTACCAAATTGAGTCGCTCAGTTTAATGGTGGAGCAGGGTGAAAATGAGTTTCAAACGGCAACCCAAGACTTATTGCAAACCATAGGTCTCGACCCGGATACCCATTTGTCTGTACCCAGTGATGTGACGGTGGAAGAAATTATCGTCCCTGATTTACAGCAAACAATTGAACAGGCCCTAAATCATAATACCCTTTATCTGGCACAAAAAATGGCCTTACGCGCGGATGAGCGTGCTTATAAAATTGCTAAAAACCAACAATTATGGCAAGTGGATTTAGGTGCCTCGGTACAAAGCGGTACCCAAAATGATGTAACTGGAGGCAATAATGGGGTCCGCGGTATTTATAATGGTAATAACTTGACCCAGGCGGCACGCTTGACCGTAACCGTACCCTTACATGATGTCAGTCGCCGTAGTCAATTAATTAACGCGAAGATCCGTTTAGAAAAAGATCGCTTAAATTTGATTGCTGCTAAAAGAGCATTGATTACCAGTATTACGAACACCATTAATAATATCCGTAGTTTGGCCAAACGCTATCAATTGGCACAAAAGCAGGTGAAGTTGGCCGAACAGTCTTATGCCTTGGAAAAGAAAAAGCAACAAGCCGGCATAGCCACTGCTTTGGACGTGAATAATACTCAAGATCGGTTGATTCAAGCGCAATCCGGATTAATCGGAGCAAAAATTGCGTATCTTAATCAGATCTCAGCGCTGCAAAGAACGTTAGGCAGCACGCTGGAGCATTGGAAAATTAAACTAAGGTATGGCGGATGACAAGGTATTTAAAAAAACTGCTCAGCATCTGGCTGCGGCGTATGGTTACGTTGTTTTTCACGAGTCTGCTCTTGTCGGCCTGTGGTGGACACGAATCGCAAAAAGCGCAGGATTTGCATCGTTTTGCAGTGGAAGCACAAGTGGCGCATAAAAATTTGCATTTTACCGGGACGATTCAACCTTTACATGAAAGTACTTTAACCAGCCCTATGGAAGCAGTGGTTGAGACGATGAATTTTCATTATGGGCAATTGGTTAAAGCCGGTGAGGTGATTTTAACGCTAAATTCGAATGAGTTACAAAAACAATTTAATGATACCTTAACAGAATATCTAAAGGCTAAAGACAGTTATACTGTTGCTAAAGCTAAATTTGCCGGGACCCAGGAATTATGGAATTCCGGCTTATTGGCGAAAAATAACTATTTAAGCGAAAAATCCAACATGGATACAGTACGGGTGACCTTGATGCAATCCACGCGTAAACTCAGTGAAATGTTGGAAAAAGTAGATGAAAAAAATGCAAAAAAAATGTCGACATTGAGTTTGGCTGATTTTGATAAAGTACGTACTATCTTAGCGGCAAAGCATAATTTAATTCAGTTAAAGGCACCACGCGCTGGCATCTTACTGTATCCGCCCAAAGCCGGTGAAGATAAAAGCGCACGCATTACGGTCGGTTCTTCGGTTAAATCAGGTCAGGTGATTGCATTAATTGGTGATTTATCTGGAATTAGTATTGAAATTGAAGTTCCAGAAATTGATATTTCCCAGATACATAGCGGTATGCAGGCAACGATTAGCGGTATTGCCTTTGGTAAACACCCCTTGCAAGGAAAATTGGTGGCTGTGAATGCGCAAGCATCTTCTACTAGTAATGGTCTGCCATTTTTTACCGCTGTAGTTGAAGTGAAGTCGTTAACCCCAGAACAACAACAGTGGATCAAAGTGGGGATGAGCGCGGCGATTGAATTAAGCGTGGACAGTGGTAAGCAGCTGGCAATTCCCATTGCCGCCATTAAGCGCGAAAAAGGACAAAGTGTGGTTCAGGTGCAAAATGCTGCGGGTACTATTGAAAAAAGGATTATTACTACCGGCGCCGCAAAAGCGGATTCAGTCGTGGTCGAGACTGGTTTGCAAGAAGGTGATGTGGTGGTTTATGAGTGAAACCTTGTTGTCTTGCAGCGCTGAAAACGCAAACCCTGGTAGGCATCCATTAATGAGCCTCACTAATATTGTAAAAACCTATCATCTTGAAGGTATTAGTTCTACGGTATTAAAAGAAGTCTCACTCAAGGTCTATGAAGGCGACTTATTGGCCATTGTTGGTGCTTCGGGTTCAGGTAAATCCACCTTAATGAATATTATTGGCTTATTGGATAAAGCCGATGCCGGAACCTACCTACTCAAAGAGCGTAATGTGGCCGCGTTAACGGATGATGAATCAGCACAATTACGTAATCAAAATATAGGCTTTGTCTTTCAGCAATTTAATTTATTGCCGCGCTTTACCGCCCTGCAAAATGTGGCCTTACCTTTAGTCTACCGTGGCACCCCTGCTGCTGAAATGCATGAGCGGGTGCATGCGGCTTTAGAGCACGTCGGCATGCAGCGCTATGCCCAGCATCGCCCTACCCAATTGTCCGGCGGCCAGCAGCAACGTGTTGCCATTGCGCGAGCCCTTGTCAGCGAACCACAGGTACTATTAGCCGATGAACCTACGGGCGCCTTGGATTCACGTACTGGCAATGAAGTGATGAATTTATTTTTGACCTTACATGCCCAAGGACGCACTATTATTATGATCACTCATGATGATCATATTGCCTCTTTATGTAAGCGTCGCATTACCTTGGCGGATGGCGCGGTCATTGCGGAGGCCTCGTAATGAGTTTTTCCCTGCTATGCCAACAAGCCTTGGTGAATTTAACCGCTGCAAAGTTGCGTTCTTTTCTCGCTGTTTTAGGTATTTTGGTGGGAACCGCCGCGGTGGTGGCATTAATTAGTTGTGGCCAATTGGCTACGGAAAAGGCTTTGGAACAATTTAAAGCTCTGGGAACCGATTTATTGGCCATTGCGGTTTATCAGAAAAATCCCAGTAAATCACCAAGCAATAGTGATTCTGTTTCTATCGAACAATGGCGGCAAATACCGGAACGTATTTCCTATGTTGTCAATCTTGCTCCCTACAGTACAGCGTACCAACCACTAAGCTTTCAAGGAAAATTAATGCAAGGGGTAATTATTGGTGCAGACGAACATTTGGCCGAAATTGTGAAAATTAAATTAGTGCGAGGTCATTTTGTCTCCTTTGTTGAATCCTTTGAGCATTATTGTGTGATTGGTGATGGTTTGGCGCAGCAAATCAAACAAATTAGTTTTGATGACCCGATTGGCAAGCAATTACGCATAGGCCAATCTTTATATACCATTATCGGCGTTGCTGAACATTGGAAGGAAAATGGCTTTTTTAATGAAGATGTTAATCAGGCGGCCATTATTCCTTTGGCAGGTATCAGCTTGGTCAGTAAAGATGCCAAAATAAATAATGCTGTTTTAGAATTAAAACCGGATAGTCCCATCGATAACATCATTGATGAAATTAAACAATTTATTAGTTCCATCTCGCCGAAACTCAGTGTTTTTCCTCGTAGTGCGAAGCAAATTATCGCCAGCATGGAGAGTCAGGGGCATATTTTTACCTTATTGCTGGGGGTGATTGGCGGTATTTCCCTGCTGGTTGGTGGTATTGGGGTGATGAATGTCATGCTGGTTTCAGTGAGTGAGCGTAAAAAAGAAATTGGTATTCGTAAAGCAGTAGGGGCAAAAAATAGTGACATTCAAGCCTTATTTTTGGTTGAGTCGGTCATGTTGTCTTTAGTTGGCGGCATACTGGGTGTCATTTTAGGCTTAATTTTTACCTGGATTGTCGCCTACTTTAGCGCCTGGACTTTTACTATTTACATGCTTCCACCGCTGGCTGGATTTTTGGTCTCTGCGGCGACCGGCATCTTCTTTGGTTTTTATCCTGCTCGGCGCGCTGCGAAATTAACGCCTGTAGTTTCCTTGCGTAGTGAGTAATCCCCCTAACGCTTGGTTGCCATCAGTGTTTATCTAGTGCAAGTAGTGGTTTTTGCAAAGAGTATTTATTACATTTGAATTTATAAACTAAGTACTCTATGATAAAAAACTCTTTTTAAAATGGAATTTAATATGTTAAAGAAATCTCTGGGATTGGCGGTTTTAACATGCAGTATGGTTTCTTTCACCGCGTGCGCGGATGGGGCGGCGGCGACTCAATCAGTCCCTTCAAGTTATATGCCGGTGGATATTCATGAATCCTTCCAAAGTATTTTGCAACGCATGAGTGCGGCAAAAGAAGGTATTAATCAAAAGCAACAAGACCTGCTAAAACAGCGTTATGATTTAAGTAATAATCCATCTAAAGATGCCAAGATGAGTAATGGCAAGCCGGTGCAAGAAGGCGTGCGAGTGAAGCTACCTGATGGGATGACTTGGGAAAAGTTAAGTCAAATGACACCCGAAGAGATTAAACAACAAGGCCTTTTCCCACTGGGCTTTTTGCCTTTGTCGCATCCGAATCACCCAGAGGGGGGAATGGTATTTCCTAAATTTGCCATTGATGAAATTAACAAACAAGAAAATCGTGATTTAACTCGTTTTGATTTGGATTATGATATTCCTGACCATTTTTTACCGCCGTACCCCGCGCCTATTTATTTAACTACGCGACCTGATTTAGGTGATGTATCCAAAGGAAAGTTAGTAACCATTGATAACTATTATGAATTATTTAATGGCATATTAAACCCCAAGCAATTGGAAGGGCTGCGCCTATTAGTGACCCCCTTTCCACAACAACAGTTTAACCAAACGGAAGACCGCCGGACTATAAAAGCAAGTCGTGGTGTCGCCTGTCTTGATTGTCATGCTAATGGCCATACGAATAAAGCAACGCATTTGACTGGAGAGGCTCGGCCGCAAGAGTTTCGCCATCGCGTGGACACGCCAACATTGCGTGGCATGAATATCCAACGTTTATTTGGCTCGCAACGCGCCTTAAAAACAGTAGAAGATTTTACTGAATTTGAACAACGGGCCGCTTATTTTGATGGGGATCCGGTGATTGCGACTAAGAAAGGTGTGAATATCTTAGAACGTGGTAGCCAAGTACATTTTATGGCGGAATTCCAGGAAATTCTTGATTTCCCTCCCGCACCCAAGTTGAATTGGGAAGGTAAATTAGATCCGGCGAAGGCAACGCCTGCAGAGATGCGTGGTCAGGAACTCTTCTTTGGCAAGGCTAAATGTTCTGCTTGCCATGCTGCGCCTTATTATACAGACAATACCATGCACAATTTACAGACGGAGAAATTCTATCCACCACAAATGGTTAATGGGATGAAGGTTGTTGGTGATGGACCAATCAAAACCTTCCCCTTAAGAGGTATTAAAGATTCTCCTCCTTATTTGCATGATGGTCGTTTGTTGACATTGGCGGATACCGTCGAGTTTTTTAACCTGGTATTAGAGCTGAAATTAACTAAAGATGAAAAAGCAGATTTAACAGAATTTATGAAAGCACTGTAACACCTTAAAAACGTGCAGGGAATTCTCTTCCCAGCACGTTGCCCTATTTACGGAGCAAGTACTAACAGGACGTCATCTTCTTCCTCATGACTTGTGTCTTGGCTAACTGAGCTGGTCTTGCAGTGATTAAAAAAATGATATTTATCGTGTTTAAAATACTGTTGTAATTCTCTTAGTGTTTGCTCTTGGTTTTTATACTGCCCATCTGCTTCAAAGAAGGCTGCATGAATGTATCGCTGTGCAAATAAATTTGCTTCAGTAATCGTGATAAAGCATTGTGCAGGAAAGAGTGACTGCGTGACTGTTGTTCTAAGCTCGGGATTCGCATCATTGCAGGCAACATTCATTTCGGAATAAGAGCCACTTTTAAAATTCCAAAAAATAATCTTACCGTGGATGAATAAAATTTCACCACCATAAGCAGGTATTTGCCCATTAAATTTTTTCATCCGTTCTTGACGCTCAGGTATAAAAAATGAACTGTGCTTATTTTTAGCGTATTAAACGACAAGGCGATTCCTGCATGATAGCTTTTAAAATGACTAAAACGACTTAAAACAAAAATTCGATCATCTCTTGTTTCGTACATGATGTAAGCGTATAGCCCGTGGATTTCAGCAGGACATACCATTTTTGAGAAATCACCATAATAATAGGTGTGAGGTGCATCGGCGGCAATAAGAATTTTGGTTTTCCTAGTCATTGTTTTACTCCAGTACAGAATGAGTATCTTAGCCAAGAGAGTAAAGCTTATTTATAACGAATTAAATGTATTAGGGAGGCATTCTTTACAATTTGCCAACATAATTGAGGAAAATTATTCCTCGGTTTTCCACAAATGGTCTATCTTATAGAATACATTTCAGTTATAAATTTAAAATAGTAAAAAAATCAAGGGGAAAGGTTATGAGAAAATGGGGGCTAGCAATAATGGCATGTGTTTTAATACATCACGTTGCCTTTGCACAGCAAAACTGGAATCAATGGGTTGCTGATGTACGTACAGAAGCTCTGCGTCAGGGGATCTCGCCAGAGATTTTTGATAGTGCCTTTGCCGGTATTCATGAGCCTAGCCATCAAATTAAGGGACTTTTACGCTCGCAACCGGAACATCGCTTAACCTTTAGTAAATACCGTAGTACGCGGGTAGATAATTACCGCATTGCCATCGGCCGTAAGGAATTTAAAAAGAATCGGGCGGTATTGGAAGATGTTGCTAAAAAATATGGGGTTAACCCCTGTTTTATCGTTTCTTTCTGGGGAATGGAAACCAGTTATGGTACGTACATGGGGAATTTCCCGGTCATTAAGGCATTGGCTACCTTAGCTTATGACTCCAACCGTAAAGATTTTTTCCGTAAAGAGTTATTTATTGCCTTGCGCATTCTTAATGAAGGTCATGTCAGTTTGGCTGATTTCAAAGGCGAATGGGCTGGTGCTTCAGGACAGCCACAATTTTTACCTTCCAGCTGGGTGAAATACGCTGTTGATTATGATGGTGACGGGCATCGTGATATTTGGAGAAGCAAGCCTGATGTCTTTGCTTCCATTGCGAATTACATGAAGCAAAATGGTTGGCAAACGGGTGAACCTTGGGCCATTCAGGTCAAGTTACCGAAGAACTTTGATATGGCGATGGAAGGCAAAACCATTGTCAAGCCAGTTAGTGAATGGGGTTCCTTAGGCGTGCGCACCGAAGATGGTCAAGCACTTCCTTATCAAAATTTGCAGGCAAGTATTGTCCAACCTTTGGGGGGGCCAACCTTCATGACGTTTCCCAATTATAAGATGATCTTGCATTACAATAATTCCATTTATTATGCAGGTGCTGTAGGTTATTTAGCGGATAAAATTTGCCAGGGACAACAATGGTAATGCCTATGATTGCATATCTTGATAAGACAGCCAGCTTGACCCCGGTGGCAAAAAGGATAATCTGTGATAAGGCCACTGAATATCCGCATACGGGAGCTTACAATCAGGTTATGACACAAGGGACGTATTTATGTCGACGTTGTGGTTTGGCTCTGTTTCGCGGCTCTAGTCAATTTAATTCGGGCTGTGGCTGGCCAAGTTTTGATGAGGATATTGTGCAGGCGGTGAGGCAGCTATCAGATAGTGATGGCCAGCGCATGGAAATTTTATGTGCGCGCTGCGATGCACACTTGGGGCATGTCTTTACAGGTGAATATTTTACCCAGAGAAATTTACGCCATTGCGTGAATTCAGCCTCTATTGATTTTGTGGAAGATGGCCAAGTTATGGATACTGAAGAAGCCATTATGGCCGGAGGTTGTTTTTGGGGAGTGGATCATTTCTTAAAGCTAATTCCTGGGGTACTGCGCGTTGAGGTTGGCTACACTGGTGGTCGCATATCAGAACCCAGCTATGAGCAGGTTTGCCAGGGCGATACTGGTCACTATGAAGCCGTGCGGGTGCTTTATGATAAAGATAAAACGGATTATCATCAGATTTTAAAACGTTTTTTCGAAATCCATGATCCGACACAAAAAAATGGCCAAGGCCCTGATCTGGGGCAACAATACCAAAGCGCTGTGTTTTATTATAATCAGGAGCAATTAGCAGAGGCAGAAACCTTGGTGCAAATGTTGCGTAAGCGTGGTTATCAAGTGGCGACGAATTTGCTACCAGTACAGGCCTTTTGGCCTGCGGAAGATTGTCACCAGGATTATTATGGCAAACACCGCAAAGCGCCTTATTGCCATCAGCCAGTTAATCGCTTTGGTTAATATATATTTATTCTAATTGCTCGGGCAGTTGGAATCTTGCTTTGCTGCCCGAAAATACTCTGGTTCCAATTTACAATTCTTTATATTGTTGGTCTGCTTCTTCTGCTTTGCGCTTATTTTCTTGCAATTGATATTCATTAAGTTGTTGTTGCCAAAAGGTATTCGCCTGAGTTTTTAGTTGCTGGAGTTTGCGCACTAAGAGCCCCAGATGCGCGGCCAACATTGGTAATTTCGTCGGGCCAAATACCACTAAGGCAACAGTGAAGATCAGCAACAGTTCCATACTCATAACGATTTATTATCCTCTTTGGAACGGTCCTTTGCGGGCTCATCATGCAACGCCTTACGGAAATTTTTAATTGCCTCGCCCAGATCAGTACCTATAGTTTTTAATTTAGAGGTACCGAAAAGAGCGATAATAATGATCAGGATTAATAATAAAGAAAGGGGGCTAATACCACTGAGTCCCATGTTAATTCCTCGTGTTTCGGTTAAATAGAGCCAACAGTCCAGCAACTACGAAGCCACTTAAAGCCAGAACTGAAAGTTGTTTATGATTGATTAGATGCAGGTAATCAAGAGCAGCTACGAGCAGAAAAGACAGGCTGGCACCAATGGCAATACCGTTCCAGCTAATGCCTGATGTTTCCGGCTCTTGTTTGGTGGTCGCTAATTCTTTTGCGGTTATGAGTTGTTCCTTTTTCAGCTCGAGAAGATCAAAAATCAGTCGTGGCATATGCGGTAATTGCTCGGCAAAGAAGGGCATATTTTGTTTTAGCTGATTGAGAAATGCTTTTGGGCCTATTTGCTCTTTTACCCATTTCTCTAAGAAGGGCTTTGCGGTTGCCCACAGATCCAGTTCAGGATAAAGCTGGCGTCCTAAACCCTCTATTGCCAATAAAGTTTTTTGCAATAAAACCAGTTGTGGCTGAACTTCCATATGAAAACGGCGCGCTACTTGGAAGAGGCGTAATACGACCTGGGCAAAAGAAATGTCTTTTAAGGGCTTTTCAAAAATTGGTTCACAAACCGTACGAATCGCACTTTCAAACTCTTCAACTCGGGTATCACGGGCTACCCAGCCTGATTCAACGTGTAATTGCGCTACCCGCCGATAATCACGATTAAAAAAGGCCAGTAGGTTGTCTGCCAAATAACGTTTGTCATTGTCATTTAACGTACCCATAATGCCAAAATCGATGCAAATATATTGTGGATCGTTAGGATGCTGATAGGAAACAAAGATATTGCCTGGATGCATGTCGGCATGAAAAAAGCAATCACGAAAAACCTGGGTGAAAAAGATTTCTACCCCTCGTTCAGCCAATTTTTTTACATTCACACCCTGGGCTTGTAAGGTGCTTAAATCAGAAACGGGAATCCCATGGATGCGTTCCATGACCATTACATTATAACGGGTATAATCCCAATAAATTTCAGGGATATACAAGATGGGTGAACGGTCGAAATTACGCCGCAATTGTGCGGCATTCGCCGCTTCTCGTTGTAAATCAAGCTCATCAAGCAAGGTATATTCAAATTCTTTGACAATTTCCCTTGGTTTTAAGCGGCGGCTTTCCGGCCAATAGCGATCAGCCCATTTGGCGAGGGTATGCATGATGCTGAGATCACTCTCGATTACCCGGCGCATATTCGGCCGTAGCACTTTAATAATAACATCTTCACCCGTTTTTAAGGTCGCGGCATGTACTTGAGCCATGGAGGCTGAGGCCAAAGCCACGGGGTCAAATTCGGCAAAGACTTCATAAGGCGACGCGTCATAGGCTTGGGCGATAATTGCGGTGGCCTGGGCACTGGAAAACGGCGGCACTTTGTCTTGGAGTTTACTCAATTCTTGCGCAATTTCGGGCGGTAAAATATCCGGGCGGGTAGAAAGGGCTTGACCAAATTTAATGAAAATAGGTCCTAGCTCTTCCAGTGATTTACGCAAGGCTTCACCATGGCTTAAATGTTCTTTACGGAACCAATTCCACGGATTTAAATAGACAATAAACCTCAGCGGCGCAAAAAGTCTGAGGGAGACCACCACATTATCCAGTCCATTTTTAGCCAGAATGTAATTGATGTGGAGGATACGAAAGAGTTGTTTAATCGATTTCATGGCGACTTAGTAAATGATTTACATGGGCTTGTAAGCGTTCAACACTTAATGAGAGTTCGTCGACCCCGACCAAAAAATCCTCTAATTCATTTTTTGATGGGACGACACGTAGCTCTTCCTGGAGGTATTCAGACAAATTTTGCCGCATGGAGTCGTCAAAATGTTGCTTTAAGTTCATTCCTTTGCGGATAAACGAACCAATCTGATGGGCAATGACATCGCCGGTAAAGTGGGCCAGATGCCCTTCCCAGTCAATATCCATTTCATCAAATAGTTTTTTAACTTGTTGCCCTAATTCGATGTCACCGGACATCCGGATTTTATCATTGAATAAAGAACGGGCTTGTGATGCCGGCAACAAGCTTAAACGGATTAAGCCAAGGGGATTGCTGTGAATGATGGTGTCCGCACGTGTATCATAGTGATCAAGCAACTGGATTTCACCGTTTTTAAAATGGATAAAGAAATTGACATTTAGCGGCGTAATAATCATTTCCAGCGTTTTGTTTTCAAGTGCCTGTAGCTTGGCTGGCATATGCTCATCTAAGAGCATGGCCTTATTAATGGCTTTTTGTAGTGCTTTTAGGGAATATTTTTTAACATAATTGACTCAATATTTATAAGCAATGTGCAAGGCAACTATGCCACCACTTAGATTATGATAATGGCAATCTTCAAATCCGGCATCCTCAATCATTTTTTTCAGCATCTCTTGATTAGGATGCATGCGAATGGATTCAGCAAGGTATTGGTAACTGGCTTCATCTTGTGCAAAGAACTTGCCTATTTTTGGTAAAATAGTAAATGAATACCAGTCATAAACCGGTTTTAAGCCCGGGAGCGCCGGGGTTGAGAATTCCAGAATCATTAACTTTCCACCCGGTTTACAGACACGGTACATTGAACGTAGCGCTTCATCTTTATCGGTTACATTTCGTAGACCAAAACCCATGGTGATGCAATGAAAGCTATTATTGGCAAAAGGCAGGCATTGTGCGTTGCCTTGGACAAAATCAATGTTTTTATAAATGCCTTCATCCAGTAAACGATCACGTCCGACATTAAGCATGGCTGAATTTATATCCGCCAGGACGACTAGCCCTGTATCGCCAACCTTTTTTGCCAATAAGCGGGTGAGATCGCCACTCCCGCCGGCTAAATCAAGAACCACTTGTCCTGGTCGTACTTGGCTTAAATCGACCGTATAGCGTTTCCATAAGTGATGAATGCCCAGCGACATGAGATCGTTCATGATGTCATAGTTTTTTGCTACGGAATGAAAAACTTCAGCAACTTTTTTTTCTTTCTCATCCCAGGCTACCGAAGAATAGCCAAAATGAGTGGTTTTCTTTTGATCGGTCATAAATCACATGGCTTTTGTTATTAAATGCTACATGTTAACCGATCTTTGATGAGATACCCAGTTAAATTCTGTGTCTTAGTCGATAAATTAATCCAAGGTGGAGTCTGGATTGGACGTGGTCGTAATCTAGGTATTTTTGTCACTTACAGATTATCTAAGGCAGTTAAATAATGTTGCTCATCGGGCGGCAAGTTATTCTTTTGCGATAGCCATAAGCATTCTGCTAATTGCTCCATCATTAAATGCTCTACCGCCAAGGGGTTAGCATATTTTTCCAGCAGTTTTTTATAAGCCATACTAATTCCCTGAGGGCGGTCAGTAGCTACCTGTTCTCTAATTGCCAAATGCAACCCCATGTGCAAAAAGGGATTGGTTTCGCCCAACTCGGGATAATAAGTTTGTTGCTGAAACTTGTTATGATTTTCCACAGTGTTGTGGTACTCGGGATGCGCCAGTATGACCTGCACAATCTCGCTTTCTAAGGGTAGCAAGGGCTTTTGTTGTCGGTACTTTTCCCAACTGCTAAAGAACATTTGTCGGGTTTCTTGAATAGTATCGCCGTAAAACATGAGGACTCAATCGTTTAAAAAGCTTGAGTGTAACGGAATAGAATAAGAACAACAATGATTGGTGTGGTAGGTGATGTGCTAATTTATGAATGCTCCTTATGGTAAATAAGTTGACACTAAGGGGATAATTGTGAGATATTCATTCTGCGAGGTTGGACTTGCTATGTGTCATTCCACTGGGTTAATTGGCGACACACCGATTGGCCCTTTCTATCTTGAAAAATTCCCAATTTATATTACTATCATTTAGTTGTTAAGTGCGGTTTATTGCTGTTCAAGCGTAACTAAAACTAATCGTAAACAATCAGAACCTAATTTAATGCCGATAATCGTCATTAACAGCCCACTAATCAGTTCTATGCCTTTCCATGCTGATTAAAATAAACAAACATAGTTAAATAACATAAAATTAAAGGTTAAGATTGTGATTATAACATTGCAACTTAGTCGTTGTAGAGTATAAAATGCGGCGGTTATTCTGTCTCCTCAAGAGAATCGTGCAAAATAAGAACAAATAGGAGGGAGCGTGGGCTCTTTGTTAGTAAGAAAGCTGATTGTTGCTGCAACTATGGCAGTACTAGGCGTGATGGGTCAATTATTACAAGCTGAAACGGTTCCTGCACAACAGAAATTACAGCTGATTGATGGATATTATCCGGCTTATCCACCTACTGCCCCAGCTGAGGGTGCGCAACAGGAATTAATTCAACGCGGGGAATATCTGGCCAAAATGGGCGATTGTATTTCCTGTCATACCGACGTACATGCGGGAACACCTGCTTATGCAGGAGGTTTGCCAATAGAAACGCCTTTTGGCACATTCTATAGTCCTAATGTGACTCCCGACAAAGAAACCGGTATTGGTAACTGGAGCGAGCAGGATTTTATCCGTGCGCTAAAAGAAGGCCGTGATCCGCAGGGAAGAAACTATTTCCCAGTGTTCCCATACTACTATTTTGCTAAAGTTACTGAGGATGATGCACGCGCTTTGTATGCTTATTTCATGAGCTTACCCCCTGTGCGTCAAGAAAATAAACCGCTACCCTTTCCCTTTGGTGTGCCAGGGGCTCGCCTTAGTTTATGGGGATGGAATTTATTGTTCTTTTATCCAGAAGTACATGATTTTCAATACGATAAAAAACAATCTCCAGAATGGAACCAAGGTAAGTATATTGTTGACGGTTTAGGCCATTGCAGTATGTGTCATACCCCATTAAATCCATTTGGCGCGCCCAAAAACAAGTATTATTTAACCGGTTCTTTTATTGACGGTTATTGGGCACCAAACATTACTAAATATGGCTTGGAATCAGCAACGCATGAAGAAGTTACTGATGTATTCAAAAAAAATCAGTTGATTAATAATGCCGGACCAGTAGCCGGCGGTATGGCAGAAGTCAACCATAACAGCATGATGTATTTGACTGATGCCGATCGCATGGCGGTTGCTATATATCTAAAAACGGTAGAGAGTGAAGAGCCATTGGGATTAGCTCCTTCTAACGCGCCACCATCACGGTCACGAGGCAAACAGGTTTATTACACTGCCTGTGTGATTTGCCACCAAGATGGGCAAATGGGGGCACCGCGTATTGGTGATGCAGTGAACTGGTATTCGCGTTTGAAAACCAGTGGCTTAACTGGCTTGTACCGCCGTGCCATTCATGGCTATAACTCAATGCCGGTTAAAGGCGCTTGTGTAACATGCTCTGACAACGACATTGTTTCTGCAGTGGATTATCTGCTTAATGAGTCATTGACCCGTACTGAAGTGGTGGATCTTAAGTCGGGTGGTGCAGCTAAATTCCCAACTAATGGCACTGATGTGTATAATGAAAACTGTGCGGTTTGCCATAATGAAGGCAAATCAGGCGCGCCAAAAATCGGTGATAAAGAAGTATGGAAGCCGTTAATTGCCAAAAATATGGATGTATTGATTGAAAATACTGTTAATGGGAAAAACCATCCTAAAAATGGTGGCTGTGCACAATGTACTGGCAACGAAGTAATCGAAGCGATTAAGTACATGGTCAGTAAATCTAAAACTGAAGGTAATTATTCATTGTGGTAAACATGAATGCTTTGGGTTGTTTGCACAACGTAGATTGCGGTAGATTATTTAAGTAAATATAAAAAATTAAATCGACTGCCAGGCATTGCCTGGCTTCTTGACGAGATGAGGAATTGGGATGTTAAACAGGTTAACTATCTGTAGATTAATGACAATGCTTGGTGCATTGATTGCTGGCCAGCCAGTATTTGCTGCTGCGGATAACTGGCAGTTAAATATGTACGAGGGGGTAACGCCCATCAGTAAAGATATCTATCATCTACATATGGTCTGTATGGTAGTTTGTGCCATTATTGGTGTTGTAGTGTTTGGGGTAATGATTTATTCCTTGATTCACCATCGCAAATCCAAAGGCTATAAGCCAGCATCATTCCATGATAATCCACGTCTTGAAGTGATCTGGTCGCTTATACCTTTCTTGATTCTGATTGGTCTTGCGGTACCCGCTACGCGCGTTTTAATTCGTATGGATGATACGAAACAGTCTGAAGTTACCGTTAAAATAGTAGGGTATCAATGGCGCTGGCAGTATGAGTACCTTGATCAAGGCATTACTTATTTTAGTACCTTATCTACGCCGTCATCGCAAATTCAAAATAAACAAGAAAAAAATGAGTGGTATTTATTAGAGGTTGATAAACCACTGGTTTTACCAATTAATAAAAAAGTTCGCTTGCTGGTTACCTCCAACGATGTAATTCACTCTTGGTGGGTGCCTGAATTAGGCATTAAACGTGATGCGATCCCAGGATTTATGTATGAAGCTTGGGCGACGATTGAAAAACCGGGCACTTATCGCGGTCAATGCGCGGAGCTTTGTGGTATTAATCATGGCTTTATGCCGATTGTTGTGGAAGCTGTAAGTCAGGCAGATTTTGATAAATGGGTTGCTGCACAAACCTTAAAACATGATCAATATGCCGGTGAAGAAGCCCAACCTGCTGCGCAAAAAATAATGCAACGTGATGAGTTGATGACGCTGGGTAAGCATAAATATGAACAATTATGTGCCGCCTGCCATCGCGCCGATGGCAAAGGTTTACCCCCCCTGTATCCTGCACTTAAAGGCAGTTCGGTGGCCGTCGGGCATCCTATTTCTCGCCATATAGATATCATCCTCAACGGTATACCTGGTTCGGCAATGCAGCCCTATAAAGACCAGCTTAGTGATGACGAGATTGCTGCGATTACTACCTATGAACGTAATGCTTGGGGTAATAATACCAATGATACGATCCAACCTGCAGCTGTTGCTGCAGAGCGGCAAAATGCTAATAAACAACCAACCATGGTTAATAAAGTTAAAGCTGGAGGTTTACAATGAGTCATACATTAGTACATGACGATGAGCATCATGCTCATGGGCCTGAGCAAGGCAAAGGTATTCTAGGATTTGTGAAGCGCTGGCTGTTTACTACTAACCATAAAGATATTGGTACCCTTTATCTGTGGTTGGCGATGATTAGCTTCTTTGTTGCTGGAGGCATGGCCTTGGTGATTCGCGCTGAATTATTTCAACCCGGACATCGTTTTGTTGACCCGAATTTCTTTAATCAAATGACGACCTTGCATGGTTTAATCATGTTATTCGGAGTGGTAATGCCGGCATTTACCGGAATGGCAAACTGGCAGATTCCGATGATGATTGGCGCGCCAGATATGGCCTTACCCCGTCTTAATAACTGGAGTTTCTGGATTCTCCCGTTTGCATTTATCTTATTGTTTTCAACCATGTTTCATGCGGGTGGTGGCCCTAACTTTGGTTGGACTATGTATGCTCCTTTATCTACGCAATACGCCCCGCCCAGTACTGATTTTATGATTTTCTCAATCCATATGATGGGTCTTTCATCTATTATGGGTTCGATTAATATTATTGCGACCATTTTGAACTTGCGTGCTCCCGGCATGACTATGATGAAAATGCCTATGTTCGTGTGGACCTGGTTAATTACGGCCTTCCTGCTTCTTGTGATTATGCCTGTATTAGCTGGTGCGGTAACCATGATGTTGGCTGACCGTCATTTTGGCACCAGCTTCTTTAATGCCGCTGGTGGCGGTGATCCAATTTTGTTCCAACACATATTTTGGTTCTTCGGACATCCTGAAGTCTATGTCTTGATATTGCCGGCTTTCGGGGTTATTTCCGAAATTATTCCTACCTTCAGTCGCAAGCCTTTGTTCGGTTATCACTTTATGGTTTATGCGACGGTGAGCATTGCGGTATTGTCCTTTATTGTGTGGGTGCATCACATGTTTACCACAGGAGTGCCGTTAGGTGCGGAACTGTTCTTCATGTACACCACCATGCTTATTGCGGTACCAACCGGCATTAAAGTTTTTAACTGGGTGAGTACCATGTTTAAGGGCTCAATGACTTTTGAAACCCCCATGTTATTTGCTTTGGCTTTTCTCTTTTTGTTTACCATTGGTGGTTTTACTGGATTGATGTTGGCCTTGGTCCCAGCAGACTTCCAATACCAGGACAGTTATTTCGTGGTGGCGCATTTCCATTATGTGCTTGTTCCTGGCGCTATTTTTTCCTTGATTGCGGCAACCTACTATTGGCTGCCTAAGTGGACTGGTCATATGTATAGCGAGCGCTTGGGTAAATGGCATTTTTGGTTATCGGTGTTTTCTGTGAATCTGACTTTCTTTCCCATGCATTTTTTGGGATTAGCCGGTATGCCTCGCAGAATTCCTGACTATGCCTTACAATTTACCAACTTTAATATGATGGCGACTGTAGGTGCCTTTATCTTTGGCTTCTCGCAATTATTGTTCTTATATAATGTGATTGCCACGGTAAGAAAGAGAGGCACTAATAAAGATGTGACTACCTCCAGAGTTTGGGAAGGCGCTCAAGGTTTGGAGTGGACCTTGCCTTCTCCTCCTCCGTACCACACATTTACAACACCGCCTGAATTAAATTTGTAAAAATATAGGTGACGTTGTATGAACAAAGAAAGTAATCACCAGCGGCTACTGGTAATTTTAGTCGCTGTAGTATTAGGAATGTTCGCTTTTGGTTTTGCTTTAGTTCCTATTTACAACAGTCTATGCAAGACCTTAGGGATTAATGGCAAAACCAACACGGAAGCAGTAGCTTATGATGCCGCAACGGCTAAAATTGCCAAAGATAGAGAGGTTCTAGTCGAATTTGTAGCGACAAATAATAGCGGCGTACCCTGGGCTTTTTATCCCAAAGTACATAAGCTTAAGGTTCATCCTGGAGAAATAGTGAAATTGGAGTTTTACGCTGAAAACAAAACGGATCATCCGATGACGGTGCAAGCAATACCAAGTGTCACGCCCGGTATTGCTGCTAAGTATCTGAAAAAAACGGAATGTTTTTGTTTTACTCAGCAAACGTTGAATGGCCGTGAGGCAATGAATATGCCCCTGCTATTCCATTTAGATACAGATTTACCAGAAAAAGTAAACACGGTTACTTTGTCTTATACCTTGTTTGATGTGACGGGTAGAAGTTAACGAATTATTGATACAGGAGACTTAAATACAATGGGAGCACATGGTACTTATTACGTCCCCGAGCCCAGTCACTGGCCTTTGGTTGGCTCATGCGGATTGATCACTTTTTTAGTGGGAGCAGCATCCTGGCTTCATCATGATTGGTATGGACCTTACATATTTATTCTAGGTCTTGCAATCCTAATTAGTATGATGTTTGGCTGGTTTGGTCAGGTTATCTATGAAAATGGCAAAGGCGTCTATGATCTTCAGGTAGATCGTTCATTTCGTTGGGGCATGTGTTGGTTTATTTTCTCTGAAGTGTGCTTCTTCGGCGCATTTTTTGGCGCCTTGTTTTATTCGCGTCTGTGGTCAATTCCTCTGTTGGGTGGTGAAGTGCACCCTATGACCCACTTTACTTTATGGTCTGACTTTAAAGCGACTTGGCCGGTATTAGTTAATCCAGACAACCAAATATTTGCTGGTGCGCATGAGGCGATGGGGGCTTGGGGCTTAGCCGCGATTAACACCCTAATCCTGTTGACTTCAGGGGTGACAATTACTTGGGCGCATTGGGCGTTAAAATTAAATAAGCGTAATCAATTATTGATTGGTATGGGCTTAACCATTGCTTTAGGTATCCTGTTTTTAACATGCCAGGCCTATGAGTATTATGATGCGTATACCGAAATGAATTTAACCTTGTCTTCTGGTATCTATGGAACCACCTTTTTCATGCTCACCGGTTTTCACGGCTTACACGTTACCTTAGGTACGATCATGCTGATTGTGATTCTAGTGCGTTGTAAACGCGGCCATTTTACACCGGAGCGTCATTTTGCTTTTGAGGGTGTGGCTTGGTATTGGCACTTTGTTGATGTGGTGTGGTTATTCCTATTTATTTTTGTTTATTGGTTGTAACTTCTGTAGGTTGGGTCGTTTGACCCAACCGATGTTAGTCCTAATACTTCCCTACTACTATGCTGTTTTTTTAATTAATCGGATCATCCCTTATGACCAGAATAACCTATTCTCGCGAGACTTTATTACGCTATAACACGCCTGCCTGCCAGATTGCTCCGGCAGTTATTCCTAAAGAGCTGCGTATTACGCAATACCCTAATATTGCAACCTTATTTAACAATCGCCATGGTTCTGCTTGTCGGCCGGATGTTCGCAAGCGATTTAATCATGATTTGGATCCAAGCTGTGGTGCGGCTGTAGTTGTATGAGCCGGTTTTACTTAGGTTACACTATGGCGCTGTCAAAACAGCACCATGCGGTAAACCAGACATAAAACGTGCGCACAGAAGAAGTAAACAATTAGGCGCAATAGAAAATAAGCGATTAAAAAGAGCAAATAATATCATCAGCAAGCTATTTTATATTACAAGAACTTCTTGCCGGGTTTATTTCTTCGTTTAAACTATTTGCCTGCTCTAATAATGCCAATTTATATTTTATTGAGATTAATTCAGCCATCATTTTTTGGGGGATATTTTCAGATGCATTACTTTTTGCGGTAATAAAAGTAACAAGGTCATCAAATAGTTTATCCATTGCATGGGTATCCATATTGGTAATCTCTTGAATTTGAGCAATATTATTTTTTATGGCCCGAGCAACGATGGATGAGGAATTTTGCCTTCTGTTTTCAGCTTTGGTAGACGCTTCATGGAATGAGGCAGACATTGATGAACTCGTTCCTAAGGGCACTGATGAATTAGATAGAGCATAGAAATCGCCAATTAGGGATAATAAATTAACGAAAAGATTACTATCATTATATCTTTCCGTTATTTCGGTTATAACCTTCTCGAACACTTCATGATGAGCCCTTTGCAAGGATGCAGTGCTGGTTGAGATGGGGTGTGAAGAGGTGAAAAACGTAAACGGTTTCTGTGGTGGCAGTACACTATTTGTTTGAGTAGGTTGTTATGATGAAGAGCAATTGTTCGGAGATACCTCGGCAGAATTCTTTTTAATTTTTGCTGGTGTCTGTTGCTTTTCAATAGAGTTAGGGTTTCTCAGACGTTTGGTTAGAACACTGAGCCCAGGGTCATTATCGGATGATATTTGCGAAAATTTACTTAAAGTTTCAGCAATCATAATCTCTGAATTCGCAGTAATAGTCGATTCATTTGGACGTGCTTTCACCACTTTTTTAGCTTTCCTTGATTTTCTAGTTGCTGAACTACCCTGGGGTTCGTTATCTGTGTCAGAGAAGGAGTCGTTTGCAATTCTCTTCGCCTTGGCTGCTTTTTTACTCTTAGTGCATGGCTGTTGATTTCCTAACTCGCTTAGTTCTTCTTCATTTGAATCTGCTCTGCTAATCCGAGCTTCTGGATTTGCCAAATCTCCAGTAGTAAGAGGTTCTTCAGGCACCATACTGGCAGTTAACTGATTAAATTTTAGGACAAAAGGATGTTTCTTCCTTAATTCTCGTGATAGTTCAAGGAGTGTCTTATATTCACGCTCTAAATCATGAGTGTTTTTATCTTCATTTTTTATCAGGGTTAGAAATTGGTAATATAAGATTTTAAATTTTTCCTCACTCGATAGAGCCGTTAATTGCGGTAATGAGTATGCATCGAGGTATGATTTTATTTTTTTTATAAATTGATGATCTTGAGTGTGGTCCAATCCGTTCTCCAAACACTCTAAATAATCAAAATGCAGCGCAAGGTCTATTGAGTCATTTGTTATTTTATTTAGATATTTTTCTGCTTGAGAAAACCAATCTATGGCGTGCGTAATTTTACCTGGAGATTGAGCAGGGTTTTCTATGGCGTTAATGAGGTCATTACTTATCTTTTTGCACGTATAAGCAAGTGCCTTATAGACCGTGTTTATTCTCTCGCTATCGGTATTAAGATTTGGCTTGTGATTAATTTGATTGTAAAGAGCGTCCATGTCGCTACATAAGGTTGGTATTTGTGTCCATGTTTCAGTTATTTTTTTATTATTTAATGTTTTTTCTGAACAATCTAAAGCTATTTCAGCAGTAGTAATAATAATTTCACCCAGAACATAGGCTAATGCATCTTGATACGGAGTATCTTTTTTAAAGTGTCTTTGGGAGCCCATTTTAATTAGCTTTCTTTTGGCTTCATTATATTGGGTTAAGGCTGCGCTGTAGTTTCTATTGGTATATTCCTTATTACCTTTAGTTTCTTCGGCAGTTCCAAAGTAGTGGTTTGTCATGGATGTTATCCTCTTTTTTGTGCTTTAAATTTGCACATCATATCACAACTTCGCTTTGTTTATCAGCACCGTGTTCTTTTATGGTGCGATTTTTGTTGTAAGCACATGCCTGACGCAATTGATGTATGACCATAAAGATAGTTTTGTTTTTGGGCGAAATGGAATTTTTATATCCATTGCGTATAATGTATATATGTAAATCTATATTGATAGCCTATTTATGACTAAAAAGAAAAGCTCCAGGTATTTTGCTTCAGCCAAAATGACTAGTCCCTATTCATTTTTTAAACAGGGTAAAGCTGCTCTACGTTCCGAGAACCAAATTAAACGAACTATGCGTGAGTTAGGCATCGATAATATGAAGCCGGATGATTATATTCCTTCTGAGCATGATAATCCCAGTCTAGTTTCGGTTAAGATGGTTGATTTATTAAGAAAGTTTAATGGCCGCGGGGTATTTGCCGAAAAGAATATTAACGAGGGAGAAACGATTGGAACCTATACAGGCACAGTATATAGCAGCGAGACGGCATATGAAGCCTATTTAAAAGAATCTGATAGTGATAACAGTTATGCAATGAAAATAAAAAAAATATTATTGATGCCAAACTTAAAGGGAATTTTACACGATTTATTAATCATTCCGACATGCAGGATAATGTGGCGTTTTTTGAAAAGAGGATCGGTAAAAATAATGTGGTAGATGTTATTGCAACAAGGAACATTCAGGCCGGTGAGCAACTGTTAATTGATTACAATACCCATGATGATCGTTTTATTTCAGAGTTCTTTTTTCTTAATCCTAATGATAGTTGGTTATCTGTACGAGAAGTTTACGATGCGTATGTGAAAGAATATCAATTGGTTAAAATGAATATTGATTTGCCGTTATTTAAGTTTAAAAAGGGTGACTTATTTTATGTGACGCAACTTGGGGTTGAAATTCTCAAAAATTATGGTGGTGAAACTATAAATAACGATGAAGATGATGATGTGATTGTTCAAGGCAGTAATTTGATTATTATTGAGGACGAAGAGGATGACATGGATGAAGATGACGAATTGAATTACCATGAATCGTTATCTTCTGTATTTTGTTTGCAAGGAAGTCAAACTGCAGGTACTGATCATAATAAGAAAGCGGTTACTCAAAAAGTAATTGATTTGCCTTTCATTAAATTGCATGAAGATGGTAAGACCATCCTCGATTTTAACCAGACAGATTCGTTTACAGCGCTTATGTATGCTTGCTATTGGGGGCAGATTGAAAATGTTAAATGGTTAATTAATGCGGGGGCTAATGTAAATCAACAGCAAAATCACTCAGGAATGAATGCTTTATTTTTTGCTTTGCAAGGCTATTGTGAAGGGCTGGTTGCTACTGATAGGTATTTAAAAATTATTCGTCTTTTAGTTGCATCTGGTGTGAATACAGCAAGCTATGATAGAACAGAACAATCTTTTTTACATAAAGCAATTGAACTACTGGGCAAAGATTCTTTTCAAACATTGATTAATCATCTTAAGGAAAAGACCGATTTTGATAAAATTTTAGACTTTCTTGATGCGAATAATATGGATCCTATCTTATCTTGTTTTCAGCAGAAGAATTTTGAAAAAGCAGAGATTTTATTAAATTGCTATCCTGGCTATTTTGAAGAGACCTTTATGCAGGAAAATGAAGATACAGAAGTGGAAAATGAAGATATAGTTGTTTTTTCAAAGATTATTAAGACGTACACGCTAGAGGATAAAAAACGTCTTTTGCAGCTGTTAAAACAATTTGAGGCGGATACATCTACCAACATTATCGATATTTTAGGTTTGCAAGAAGATTCTTCTAGTAACCTGGTATTAAAGTAATAATGGCCAACTTCGTTCAGAGCCATAAATTTTAACCCCATTTTGGGGGGATATAATTTCAAGGCTAAGTGTATTTTATCGTTTAGATTTATTAGATATGCGCTGTAATTTGGGGTAAAACTAAGTCTCTTGTTCTCAAAGATGGTGCTACTATAGGCGGGTGTTAATCAATAAACCAGGTTGGAACTGGATTTCTTCAATATTCATTTGATAAATAAAATGCACTTTAGAAAAGGTAATCTCTTGAATTATGGCTCGTCCACGAAAATATTTGCCAAGGAAGGAGACTTGACTTTCTTTTTCAAAATAGTCATGGCATTTTAATTCTAAGTGATTATCGGTAAGGCTGACCATTTGACACATATGATCATCATCCCCAATTTTCACAACTACAAACACGGGTTGCACAGGTTGAATCAACACGTCTATCTCCATTATTCAGTGTCGAGTAAAAAGACAGGGCCTTTATTTACATTTTAGTTCAAATAAAGATAAAGGTGATTTTTTTTGCGAAACGAAGGTGGTATTTGAAGGTTGGGTCGTGTGACCCAACCTTCATGATATAAGGTTGCAGATAAAGCATTGATGTTGTTGATTCAACCTATGGTTGCAATATGGGGATTAAAAAAGGTTTTAATCTATTAATTGTTCAATAATTTTTTGCAGGCTCTGGCTACTATCATAATGAATAACCAGCGAGCCTTTACCTGCTTTACCTGGCTTTAACTTAATTGCGGTTTGCAGTAGTCGTGCTAAATTATTCACTTGTTCTTGGTAGTAAAAATCAGGCATTGCAACGGGGATGGCCTCTTCTGCTGCTTTACCTGCTTTAACGCGTTCCACCAATTTTTCCGTTTCACGCACTGATAAATTTTTAGCAACAATCAATTGGGCTACCTGGTTTTGTTGTTCTTCCTCAAGCATCAGTAAGGCACGCGCATGCCCCATATCGATGTCGCCGTGTTCCAGCAACTTTTTTACCGCGGTTGATAAGGCTAGCAAACGCAAGTAATTACTTACGGCCGTGCGTGATTTGCACAGGAGATCGGCTACTTGTTGATGCGTTAAGGAAAATTCATCGGTCAATCGGTGCATGGCTCGCGCTTGGTCCATGGCATTTAAATCTTCGCGTTGTAAATTTTCCACTAAGGCCATAGCCATAGCTGTTTCATCATCAACCTGTTTTAAAATAACTGGAACTTCGCTGAGCCCTGCGAGTTGGCTGGCACGCCAGCGGCGTTCACCCGCAATAATTTCATAACGGCCGTCACTTAATTCGCGCACGATTAGGGGTTGTAGAAGTCCTTGTTTTTTAATGGATTCAGCTAATTCAATTAATGGTGCTTCTTCCATTTCACCACGTGGTTGGTATTTACCTGGTTGTAAGCATTCAACTGCAAGTTTTAGACTTTCAGCGGCAGGCTTTTCATTTAAAAGAATAGTGGCGGGTTGGCTTAATAAGGCGGATAAATTACGTCCTAAACCACTGCGTTTTACTGTCATAAATTACCCCATTTAACCTACTACAGCTTGTTTATTAATCACCTCAGAAGCCAGTACCATATAGGCTGCGGCACCAGGGGATGATTTGTCGTATTGTAGTGCTGGCATGCCATGACTGGGTGCTTCTGCCAGACGGACATTGCGTGGTACTACGGTTCTATAGACTTTTGCCGGAAAGTGTTCAATTAATTGTTTTGATACGTCAGAACATAGACGATTGCGTGCATCGTACATGGTGCGCAGAACGCCCTCAAGGTGCAAGCGTGGATTTACCGAAGCTTTCACTTGCTCAATGGTGGATAAGAGTGCGGCTAAACCTTCCAATGCATAATATTCACATTGCATGGGAATGAGTACAGAATCAGCGGCCACAAATGCATTAATGGTTAATGTGTTCAATGCTGGTGGGCAGTCAATCAGAATGTAATCATAGCTGCTTTGCAAGGGTTGTAATGCTTTATATAAAAAGGTTTCACGATGGTTGCGTTCCATAAGGCTAACTTCTGCAACCGTTAGGTCGTCATTACCAGGAAGCAAATCATAACCGCAGGTTGTCGTCAGACAGGCTTGTTCTGCCAGACAGTCGTGTAATAACACATCATTCGTGGTATGCACCAATTGGTTTTTATCAACACCACTACCCATGGTTGCATTGCCCTGGGGATCCAAATCAATCAATAAGACTTGTTGGCGATTTGCCGCCAGGGAGGCAGATAAATTAATAGCGGTAGTAGTTTTACCTACGCCACCTTTTTGATTGGCAATGGCTATGACTTTCGCCATGATTAATTCCTTGGTTGTGTGTTCTCTATAAGGACGCAACAGCGTTCACCCTCAACACCTTCAACAGTATAGTGTTCTACTTTGTAGCTTTGTTTTATTTCGAGCAGCTCGGCATCAGGATGACGCCCCTTCATTGCCAGCCATATTCCATCATTGGCAATCAGATGTTCTGTCCATTGAACCATTTGTGCAAGACTACTAAATGCTCGACTTACTACTGTATCAAAACCTTGCGTCGGGTGGTAGTTTTCGACCCTAAAATGTACAACTTCAAGATTTTTTAAGTGCAATTGGCGTTTTACTTCATTAAGGAAGCGTGTTTTTTTGCCATTAGAGTCCAATAAAACAAAATTTTGTTCCGGTTTGGCGATCGCCAGTGGAATGCCGGGCAGTCCGGGGCCGGTGCCAACATCAATGATGTGCCTCCCATTTACCCACGGCAAAATAGCCAGACTATCGAGTAGATGTTTGCTGATCATCGATTCCAGATCGCGAACGGCGGTTAGATTATAAGCGGCATTCCATTTTTTAAGTAAGAATAAATAATTGGAGAGCTGGGGCTCAAGAGCGCCTAGGCCAAATTGTTCTAATCCCTGCTCCAGCAGTAATTTGCTTTGTGCGTCGTTGTTCATGCGTTGAGCCGTTGTTTTTTGAGGTGGACTAAAAGCAACGATAGAGCCGCCGGCGTAACGCCGGAAATACGTCCTGCTTGTGCCAGCGAGGTTGGTTTTATCTTTGTTAGTTTTTGAATGACTTCATTGGATAAACCCGTAACCTCATTGTAATCAAGCGATTCAGGCAAGGCGGTATGCTCTTGCTTACGCATCTTTTCAATATCTTGCTGTTGCCTGTCGATATAACCGGCGTATTTGTTTTGAATTTCTATTTGCTCACTGACTGCGGGTGGCAATTCGGGCAAACCTAGATCCGTCAACATTAATAAATGTTGGTAATTAATTTCTGGGCGTTTGATGAATTCAGAGGCGCGATTATCGTGTTGCATGGGATTGAGCAAAATTTCTTTAAGGGCGTCATTATGACCGACGCGAACCCAGGTATTATGCAGTAAGGCTTGGGTTGCTTCTATGGCTTCACGTTTAGCAGAAAACTGGTACCAACGCTCGTCACCCACTAGGCCAAGCTCACGGCCTTTGGCGGTTAAACGCAGATCGGCATTGTCTTCACGTAATAATAAACGGTATTCCGCGCGCGAAGTAAACATCCGGTATGGTTCTTGAGTACCGCAGGTGATTAAATCATCAATTAATACGCCGATATAGGCTTCATCACGCCGTGGGCACCATAGTTCTTTTTCTTGTACTTGTAAGGCTGCATTCATCCCGGCAATGATTCCCTGAGCCGCTGCTTCTTCATAGCCTGTAGTACCATTTATTTGACCGGCAAAGAAGAGATTGGGAATCGGCTTGGTTTGTAAGAACGAAGTTAAGCCGCGTGGATCAAAGTAATCATATTCTATGGCATAACCGGGGCGGGTAATATGGGCATTTTCAAAGCCTTTGAGCGTACGCACAAATTGTACTTGGACATCAAAAGGCAGGCTGGTAGAAATGCCATTGGGATAAATTTCTTCTGTTGTTAAACCTTCAGGCTCGACAAAGATTTGATGGGATAATTTATCTGCAAAGCGGACGATTTTATCTTCGATTGATGGACAATAACGTGGGCCTATGCCTTCAATTACGCCGGCATACATTGGCGATTGATGTAGATTATTACGAATAATTTCATGCGTTGCTTCAGTGGTATGCGTGATATGACACGATACTTGTTGGGGATGATCACTACGCGTACCGATGTAAGAAAATACTGGCAGCGGGGTATCCCCTGGTTGTTCGACCATTTGGCTGTAATCAAGTGAACGGCGGTCAATACGTGGTGGTGTTCCAGTTTTTAAGCGGCCAACCGGTAAATCAAGAGCACGTAAGCTATGGGCCAAGGCAATCGCCGGCGGATCGCCCGCGCGCCCTCCCGCATATTGGCTCATGCCGACATGAATTTTACCGCCTAAGAAGGTGCCTACCGTCAGGACAACTGCGCGGGCGCGCAAGGTGTAGCCCAATTGCGTAATTACGCCGCTTACTCGTCCGCCTTCGATAATTAAATCATCGACTGCTTGCTGGAATAAAGTCAGGTTGGGTTGTGATTGCAATTGTTCGCGAATTGCTTGTCGGTAGAGCACACGGTCGGCCTGGGCTCGCGTCGCACGCACCGCCGGTCCTTTGGATGCATTTAAGGTGCGAAACTGGATGCCGGCTTTATCTGCGGCTTTTGCCATTGCGCCATCTAAGGCATCAATTTCTTTAACTAAATGGCCCTTGCCAATCCCACCGATGGCGGGATTACATGACATTTGTCCCAATAAATCCATATTGTGTGTCAGCAATAAAGTTTGCACACCCATGCGCGCTGCAGCTAAGGCTGCTTCTGTACCCGCATGGCCACCACCTACTACAATAACATCATATAATTTTTCAAGATTCATAATCTGATCATTAATTGTGTAACAAAAAGAGCAATTATACACTTTTTTTACAATTGACCCAAGGGCTAATGCGAGGAATTAATTTGGGCGCGCTGTAGTTATGGTTTGCTTGCCTCTCGTGCTAAAGATGTAGGTGTGTTCTGAGATGCAAGTGCATTAAACTCCCGCTGTGGTTCGTTTATTTGTTTTAACGGGTTTTTGTCCAAAAAGCGTAGGCTCATTCTTTTGCTTAAACTGTGTTTATGAGCCCGCTTTATTTTATCAGTGTTTTGCTTAGGCATGGTTTCTAGTTCCCTAACCTGTTGTTTTAATTGTTTAAAGTGCTCTGCAAAGAATAAGGGATTTAGTTCTGTAGTGCGATAGAATGTATTATTTATGCTAATTATTTTCTCAATAAGGGTTTTAAATTTTGCAAAGGATTTTATCACTACTTGTGCCTCCTTGAGCGAAGCACGGTTTGTCTCCTGCATGTCTTTTCCTGCTTTGTTGGTTGTCGGTAGTTTTTTAGCAAACCATGCCATTAATTTATTTGCGAGCTGGCTGGGTGGGTAGGGTGTTTTTTTAACAAGAACACCAGGCAAGATATCTTTGCTAAGGTAGTTCTGCTCCAGATTATCGAACAGTGATTCTAAATCAGGTGTGGTATTATCCAGATCAATCACATCTATTTCTCTGCTTTGATGTCTTAATGAATCTGTATAAATAGTTTCTTCATCAGGGGCTTCATAGTGGGTGATAAATGCTGGTAAATTAGTTTGACTGTCACTGCGGGTAAAATTAGCTGCTAACTTAACTGCCATTAAGGTCTTTAACAGGCTGCCTACTACTTCTAGACGTACTAAATCAACTTTATTTCCATCATTAGCAAAGGTAATGTCACTGAGCAAATGCCCTATAAACGGTAAGGATTTGGCGTAAGCACTATACATTTGCCGCATGTATTTGCAATTGTTTTCTTTACTGACCATGCGGTTAATTTCGGCAACACGTTCTTGATCCTGGCTGGGCAGTTTGGCAAAAATGGTGGTTAATCTAGCGATAGCATGGTTATTAAAGATACTGCCAAGCAGCATTACACTGTGCATATCATGGTTTTTTTCGCGCTGAAAAGAGCAGAGAATCGGAAATAATTCAAGCACAAATTGCAACGCATTTTGGATCTTATTTGTGGGTTGAGCCAGTATTTTTTTATAAAATAAGCACTTAGTTTATTGAAACAATGAGTAAAGGCAACAATTTGTGGTGAACGCTCATCGCGATTTTGTTCAAGCCAATTGTTCTTATTAAATTCATGAATGGATACGTGTTGATAAAAAGAGAGGGTTAGCATGTGCAATTCATGCGCAATTAGTAAAACGTGTTGTGTTCTATTGGTTCGTGAAAGACTTAGTGCTTGCTCGACCAATGCGTCAAATGAAGAGTTATGTTTAGTATGGTCAATCTTGCTAATCTCTTGATTTAATAGATAAAAATTTCTTAATAGTGGTTGCTTATTTAATAAAGAGGCGAATTCTAACGCCTGTTGCAAGAGCTCGTTAATTTGTTCGCCCAAGGTGCCTAATTTATCTGCATTTAATTTGTATATAAAGCGCAAGTGAGTATTTATAACCGGACTTAGCTTAATTCTATCGTTTGCATGTTGAAATAATAAGTGCACGATAATCAAATTAGCGATGGTTTTCTGATCGTGATCCAACGCAGGATATAACATTCGCAAGCAAATGAGGATTTCTACAAATTGATGGGCGCAAAGGAGACTTAACACCCTGTTTTTTAGGCGACTCTCATCAAATTCGCGTTTAGAATTAATGCATTCTTGACATGCGGTTAATAACCAAAGTATCTCATCCAGGGGCATCTCTTTTAATGGATCGGCTTTAGGCCGTGGTTTAGTTGGAAGAGCGCCGCGCGGTTCTGCATCAGCCATTAAATTATTATGAGCCAGCAAGTAAGTAAACATTTGCAATAAACTTTGCATCTTATGTTGAATTTGTTTGTGGGATTCAGTAACCAAGGGATGTAAGACATCCAGGGTTTGGGAAATTACTGCTTGGGCGGCGGCAATATCAGAGGTTATTTCCTTGAGTTCAAAATCATCACTTAATGCATATAGTTCACAGCTGCTATTAAATTGTGCTTGTAATAAACTATAGGTTGGGGAATGGCCCTCTACTTTATATGATGTAATAAGTTCCTGTAATTGCCGGCTCATCTTAGCTAAATAGATGCTGTCTTCCTGCTCATTTTCTTCTTCAGCTTCGCTTGCTATATAGCTTCCTGAAGAGCTTGTCGCATAGGTGGTAAATGAATGAGATGAACCAAGAGTACTTAGCGCAGAAATGGCATCATTTGATTCACTTCCAGACGAGAGAAAGGGGAATACTTTGCGTAAACTAGCGTCAGGGCTTTGGCTGTATGGTTGGAGCCTAAGATCAGGGGATTGCTTTGCAGGTAATTCAAGATGTAATAATGCTTGCTTTAGCGCGTTATTCATTCCTGCTAAAGACATTGCTGTTTTACCTTCTAAGTTCTTGAGTGAGCGATCAATACTTTTATTTTTCACTAAAGCTTTAACGGCCCACAATTGGTTCGCTAAAACGGCTGCATGCAAGGGGGTATTCCCTTTCTTATTGGGGATGTTTAATAGCGTTGGGACGTATTGCAGTAGAATCTCCAGAAGCATAGCCAAGTCTTCAGGATGCCTTGCGGCATAATGCAAAATAGTGCATCCTGATTTATCACCCACAAGTGCTTTTGCACACCAGACTGGATGTTGTAGTAATTTATTAAGGACTTGGGGTTTATTTGCTGAGACTAAAAGATGAAGTATACTTTTATCACGAACAAAGGTTAGATTCAGTAAGGAAGGGTCTTTTTCAATCCATTTGGCAAGTTTTATCGCCATTGTGTTTTGATCCGCCGTAGGAGAGGAAATTAACTTGACTATTTTTTCTTTACTCATGATATGGTTTCCTTTTTAAATCTTAACTTTAATCGTTAATTAGGCGACGTATGGTGTTTTTGCAATTTATTAGGTGTACAGTATTCGCTGATTTTGTGGAAAAATTGCCTACGGAGTGCAATAATAGCACAAAAAGGCATCATTGAATATTTCTTGTCTATTTTCTGGGGTAGATGCAATAGCGTCAAGCTCAGCACGGTTCCTTTGTTTTGCTGCTTGTCTACGGAATCCTACTTGTTTTACACGAGATCCTCTGCCTACTTCGCGTGATGCCTATGGAAGTGTATGCTGCGGGTAATTGATTGAAGATTATCTTTACTGGGTGCGCAATTAAGCATGAACACGTTTTAATAGTGACTAGAAAATTATTGTGCTTCAAGGCGTTGCTCTTCGCATAGGCGAAGAGCAAATTCGCGAGACAAGTGTACTTAAGCAGGATTAATTGGTGGCAAAATTGTAGTTTTATTTTTAGCGCTGTACGTTGTTTGTTTGAGATTTTGGACGCTACGCCATAATTCATCACCACGCCATAAGTTTTTTCCTGCATCCTGATATAATGCTTGGGAGAGGATTTGTACTTGTTTTTTTAATGAGGCATCGGTTATCAGACGAGTTACATCCATCAGATTCAACATGGGGGCATCAGGCCAATGCAAACGCGCCCATGTTAATAATGCATCGCGTGCATGTTGAGGATTACCGTGGATGCAGGCGGTATGGAGTTCATGCATGGCTTTTTTATAGGCCCCTTTACCAGTATTGCGGTTACGTTTTTGCCATCCCCATAAACCTAAAGTGAGTAGCCAGGCTAGGGCGAAAAATCCGGCAATGAGCCATGCCCAATTGTTTGTTGTGGACGCTGATGCGGATATTGTTTGTGCTGTCGGGAGCGTGTCTGGTGTTGCTGGTACCGCTGGTTGCTTGTTATTTGGCGTCGTAGGAACAGTGCTTGATGGGCTGACGTCGATACTTCTTGGCGCTAAAGCGCTATTTCTTCTTTACCGGTTTCGGTGTTAAACCATGGTAATCTTAATTCTGGGATGGTGATTTTACCGCTCTTATTGAGTAAGTAGGTGACTTTAATTTTTGTAGTACTGATCAGCTCACCTTGGATAATTTGATTTTTTTCTTGTCCCTTTTCTGGATAGACGTTAAAGGCATCGGTTTCAGCAAAATTAAGCATTGGCAATAGTTGCGCGGGGATACCGACTCCTTCTAGTGTTACGGTGCGCACCAATGTGCTACCCTCACTTAATGTTTGGCTAATATTTTCATATTTTTCAGTTAATTTAACTTGTTTTGCGGGTAGCCATTTCTTGTCTGCATACTGTTTGGGTATGGGCTGTACGTTTAAGGTAATGGTTTTATCTTCGACTTTGACGCGTTGCGGTTCAAAGTTGTAAACCAGAGCGTTAAAGACGGGGGAGGTAATCTTTAAGGGGCCGCTTTTTTGCGGGAAAATAGCATAACTTTGCTCTTCAACAAGATATTGCACGTTATTTTTTTGAGTTTGATAACGCTTTTCGCTGCCAAGAGGCACTAATAACGCATTGTCTACCTTAGGACCTTGATAATTAGCATCGAGCAATTGCTTTGAATTATATAAGGTGACTTTATAAGTAATTTGTTGATTTACGTAAGGATTCTTCTCGTTAACTTCTGTAGTTAACATAATATCTTGCTGCTTAGTGGGCTGTTTAACTGCTGCGTCATTAGCGTTCGCATCAGTATCAGTATTAGCTACGCTAATGGTTAAGGGCGCAGTTTGTTCGTTGCCTATTTTTATGGGTGGAATGGTTAGCGTCCCTACTTTTTGGGCTTTTAAAGTAATCGTCCAGGTACTGGAGGATTGAGTTTGACCATTGATAATGGCGTAATTAACGCTGCGTTCCGTACCTAAAATAAAAAAATCTTTTCGTAGAGGGGTAAGATCGGGAATGCCGCTACCAGTTTGCAGATTATCCTGGGTTAGCATTAAGCGGAATGGTTCCTCTAAACTGACTTGTGAAGAATCCAGTTGCAGTTGCACCTCAGCTTGGGCCAGTACACTGAATAAACAAAAAAATCCACTTATTATTAACTTGTTCATTGATACCATCCACGTTGTCTTCTTAAATGATCACGTAAAAATTTCTCACGCATTAATCCACCTGGATCATCTGGAATCAGCCGTAACCATTGTTCTTTTGCCTGTTGTTTTTCACGATCAGCTTCCGTTTGCTGTTCCTTGTTTTGCTGTTCCTTGTTTTGCTGTTCCTTGTTTTGCTGTTCCTTGTTTTGCTGTTCCTTGTTTTGCTGTTCCTTGTTTTGTTGTTCCTTGTTTTGTTGTTCCTTGTTTTGTTGTTCCTTTTCAATAAATTGGCAACTAATTTACGATTGTAAATTGCATCCTTATTGGCAGGATTAAGCGTTAGGGCTTTATCGTACGCTTTGATTGCTTCCTCATATTGTCCCAAATGAGCCAAGGCATTCCCGCTATTATAATAGCCTTGTTCATTCTTTAATTCTTGATACAACGCAGTGGCTTTTTGATAATCGCCCGCGCGGTATGCGGCGGTAGCGGCCCAGTCATTGCGGGTAAACGTTTGTTGTGCTTCATTAAATTTCTTTTTAGCCAACAAGTCTTGCCCTTGTTGATCGGGGGTGGACCATAAGTCTTGCCATTGCCAGGCATGAGTTGATAAAGACACACATAAGGCAAGTAAAATAACTAAATAACGGCTCATACGACAATCCTCTGCAGCCAACCGCGGCGAAATACGGGCAAAAGTAAAAGTAGGGCAGGTATTAAAAACCAGCGTCCTTCATCACGCCATAGTGGAATATCTTCGTCTTTATTCAGAGTGAATTGTTTATTCGCACTGGCAGTAATCCACTGGGTTAAATCACTGGAGTCAGAGCGGTATTTTAATACTTGTCCTTCACCTGCCTCGGCAAAACGTTGATACAAAGGATTTAATTTTTTATCTGCTGTAATCGGCATAATCGATGAATAAATACCGCTTTGCGCTAGTTTTTTTGCCAAAGCAATGGCTTCTGACGAAGGTGAATCGGCTGTTAATACTAAAATTTGTCCATAAGCGTAGCCTGCTTGTTTGATTAATTGGTTTGCTGCATCCAAAGCTGTGGTGAGATTTTGTCCGGTGACGGGCATAATGTCTGGGGTTAATGAGGACAACAAGGAGGCAATAGTTTGGCCATCGTCAGTAAGTGGGGAAACGATGAAGGGTTCTCCGGTAAAGGCAACCAGACCAAACTGGCCAATATCTTTATGCGCCAATAAATCGCGTAATTTAAATTTGGCGCGGCTCAGACGATTAGGACTTAAATCCCCTGCCATCATATTCTCAGACATATCCAATACTAAAATTCGAGGTTGCACCGGTTTGTAAGTTGCTACTGGCAGCTTATACCAGACTGGTCCGGCGCTACTGATAATCATAAACAGCATGCTGATGAGTATACAAGACAGAGATCCCATGCGTTGTCCCGTGCCTTTTTTTTGCAGTAAATGATCCAGCAAATGGGGATCACAAATTGCAGACCAGGCACGAAGTTGGGGTTTCTGTTGCCACAGGGTGAAGGCTAGTCCTAATAAGGGCAGGCTCATTAGTAGCCACCAAGGTCGTAAAAAATGAAAATTGGCGATCACGATGTTAAGGCCTCCTGCTTGTGCAGCAATGCATTTGCTCTTAAGCGCAAATTTGCTTTGCTAGTAAGCCAGTACAGGCTGAGCAATAAGGCTAAGCCAACAAACCACGGATAATATTCAATTTGTGGACGTACGCTCGCTTGTTCTTGGCTTACTCTTTCTAATTGATTAATTGTTTTATAAATTGAATTTAAGGTTGCGGTATCAGTAGCCCGGAAATAACGTCCTCCAGTCATGGCGGACATTTCTTTTAGGGTTTCTTCATCAAGATCTGCAGCGGCCGCTTGCATGAGAAAGCCATTCGTTAGCGCTCTGGGGTCTGTCGCTGCACCTAAGCCAATGGTATAGATTTTGATGCCCTCATCTTTCGCTAATTCAGCGGCTTTTAATGGTTCGAGGATGCCTGAGTTATTGGCACCATCGGTCAGTAAAATAATCACGCGACCTTTTTGCGGCACCGCATCTAAACGCTTCACGGCCAAGCCAACAGCGTCACCAATAGACGTTGTTTTTCCTGCGAGTCCTACGGTTGCATCTTCAATGCGTAAAAGCACTGTTTGGCGGTCATAGGTTAGTGGCGTCTGCAGATAGGCACGGCTGCCAAAGAGAATTAACCCGATTTTATCACCTAAACGGTCACGGACAAATTGCTCGGCGGCATTTTTAACTACAGTTAAGCGACTTGCGGGGCGGTCATGTAATATCATGTCTGGGATTTCCATACTGCCTGATAAATCCAGAGCCATCATGATATTGTATCCTTCACGCTCTATGGGTTTGGGTTCACCAAGCCAACGTGGGCCGGCCATCGCAAAAACCAGTAATAACCAAACCAATGCCGGAATTAACAACGAAGATTGGGCGACAAAGGATTGCTTTTCTTGATTGGCAATGCCAACCATGGCCGCAAAAAATGGTACGTTCAATGCTGTCGGTAGTTTTATTTTTGCCTTGGGTATGAAGAACCAAACGAGCAAAGGTAAGGGGAGCAGTAATAAAACCCAGGGATTGGCTAATGTGAACACGGTATTCTCCTTTGCTTAATCCATAGCCTGGCTTGGTTAAATAGTGGCTCGAGGTTCATAGTGTCCTGTGTTTTAAACGGGGCGTCTAACAGCATATGGCGTACGGAGAGAAAATCAATGCCGTTGCCAGTTTGATTTAAAAACTGCAACCAGGCTTCGCCGTGCAGGCTTGCAACATGCTCTCTGGGAAAATAAACTAAAGCCACGCGCCGGAGTAATTCGGAAATATGGGCGCTGGTTAACGGAACATTACGCTCTTTTTCATAGTGTGCTTGATAGGTTGCTAATAAAAGCAAGGCTTGTTTTTTAGCCAAAGCATAACGATAACGCTTATAAACACGGTAAGCAAGGTATAGCACCAGCAGTAAAACAAGTGCAATAAGCAGATACCAACCTGGGGCAAGTGGCCACCAACTCACGGGCTCTGGAAGATGAATGTCTTTTAATTGTGCCAAGGGATCGGTTTTAGCCACGAGACCTCCTGGGAAAAGTGCGACGGACTAACTGGGGTAAATCGCTGTCGGCAGTGGTTTGTACGTATTGAATCTGCATGCGTTTAAATTGTTCTTGCAACTGCATTATTCTTTGCTGGCAGTAATGCTCATACGCCGTATTGATCGAGCGTAAACTCGTATCCAATATGATTTCCTGTTCGCCATTAGTGATGGCATATTGCTGAGGCTTGGGGGGGGCTAATTCAATGCGGTCGCAAATATGATAGGCAAGGAGGTCATTGTGGTCGCATAATCGGTTTAAGTGCTGTTTGCAGTCTGCGTCCATAGAATAAAAATCACTGATTAATACGATGATACTTCCTGGTTTGACAACTCGGCGTAAGCGAATTAACGCATCACTAAGTAATCTGGGTTGCATTTCCCGTTGTGCCTCAGTTTGCTTTGTATAGTGGCTTAGCGCGGCCAGCAGTGGCAGAACACCTAAATCACGCCCGCGAGGCGTAAATTCACTATGTTCTTTTGCTGAAAATAATAGCCCACCTACGCGATCCCCTTGTTTGATTACCGTCCACGCCAAAAGCGCCGCTAAACGTGCGGCAACGACGGATTTGAAGGCGATACGGGTGCCAAAAATCATTGAGGGGTTAAAATCGGCGAGAATGACTACCGGGCGTTCGCGCTCTTCTTGATAAAGTTTAACATGTGGTCTGCCAGTACGCGCTGTCACGCGCCATTCCATGTGTCGGACTTCGTCACCGGCCTGGTAATTTCTGACTTCAGCAAAATCCATCCCGCGCCCGCGAATCTTGGAAAGATGGGTGCCCGCACGTACGGATTTTCCTTCCGGTTGATAATGAGCTGATTGTGCATAACGCCTTAAATCAATCAGCTCATTTAATTCTGCTATAACGCCATCAGCCATAAAAACCTCGCGTTAAGGAACCGCAACCAAGCGTAATAAGGAATCAATGAAATCATCACTGGTGATTCCTTCAGCCTCTGCTTCAAAGCTTAATAAAATTCGGTGCCGCAAGACATCATGGGCAATGACATGAATATCATCTGGTGTCACATAATCACGACCAGCAAGCCAAGCATGCGCTTTGGAGCAACGGTCCAGAGCGATGGTTGCGCGTGGACTGGCACCAAAACGTAGCCAACGTCCTAATTCCTCGCTGTATACACCTGGATTACGGGTAGCGACAATTAATTGCACCAGATAGTTTTCCAAGGCATCACTGGTATGAACTTTTAATACTTGTTTTCGCGCTGCAAATAAGGTTCTTTGCGGTAATTTGGCAAAGACTGCTGTAGGTGTTACCAAGGCGGCTCCTAAGGCTTCTTTGCGCGATAAAGCCAAGATGTCGTGTTCTATTTTGGCATCCGGGTAGCCAATTTTTACATACATTAAAAAGCGGTCTAACTGGGCTTCTGGCAAAGGATAAGTTCCTTCCTGTTCGATTGGGTTTTGGGTCGCCATGACTAAAAACAGTTCTGGTAAAGGATAGGTTTTGCCACCGATGGTGACTTGCCGTTCTGCCATGGCTTCAAGTAAGGCTGATTGTACTTTTGCTGGCGCGCGGTTAATTTCATCTGCCAGAAGCAGGTGATGGAATATTGGGCCTGGTTGAAATACAAAAGAACCATCTTGCGGATGATAAATATCCGTTCCGGTTAAATCGCCAGGTAATAAATCAGGGGTAAATTGGATGCGATGAAAATCACCTTCAACGCCCGCAGAAAGTTCTTTAACCGCGCGTGTTTTTGCTAAGCCAGGGGCACCTTCTACTAGCAAGTGACCATCGGCAAGCAAGGCGATTAATAAGCGTGAGATCAAGTCTTTTTGCCCTAAAATTTGCGAATTTAGGTGCTGACTTAGTTGTTGTATTTGTTGTTGTACCGAATCGATAGTGTTTTTGTCTTCTACTTGCTCCATAACACATGCCCATTGAGGTTTATAAAAAAAACTTATCCTAACGTGAATTGAGTCAGATGCCAAGAGTCAGGTGCAATTGATTTTGCTCATGTTCAAGATTGATAATCAGGATGCAATTCCAGTGGCATCATCGTTTGTAATTTCTGGTATAAGGAAATAATCTGCTCACAAAAAACATGTAATTGTTGTTGGTTTTCCCATAAATTATAATCAGCGCCTTTATGAAACGCTTGTTGGCGTGACAGTGTTTTTAGTAAGCTAATTTCCTGGCGTGAAAGCCCCAGGCTGCTGTTTATCTCAACCAGTTCCATTAGTTTTTTGTATTCTTTAATTGGGCGATGGTCATGCAAAGCATAGGCTTTTAAGGTGAGTTGAAACGCGTGATACATTAGTGAAGTAATTGGCGCTAATACGGAGAGGGTATCGCCTTGTCCTAAGGTATTATCCGTTAATTGCTGTAACAGATTATCCGCTGCATAGGCATGTTGTGTGGCAATCATGAGCAATTCCAATGGCGATAAATAATGTTTGTCCATAAAGGAGTATTCCTGTTTGATTCGATTTTTTTTTAGATATGTTAAAATTCGCTATATATTATATCCTTGAATTAATTCGATGCACGCTTTTCTTAACAGTCCTTTGCAAATAGGCTCCCTCACTATTCCGCACCGCTTGATTCAAGGACCATTGGCGGGTTATAGCTGTGCACCATTCCGAATATTATTTAATCAATATAAGGCGCCGGCATATTGTGTTAGTGAAATGAGTTCTGCTGCAGATATTCTGCACAAACATACGGTAAATTCACGTTATATTTATCGTGCAGCGCAAGAGCAAATACTTGCTTATCAAATCTCCGGTACGGAGCCCCAAGTTTTAGCACAAGCAGCACGGCAATTACAAATGCAGGGCGCGGATTTAATTGATATTAATTGTGGTTGTCCCAAGCCCAAAATACGTAAAAAAGGTGCTGGAAGTGCATTATTGGAACGGCCTGAACAACTCGTTAGCCTGGTTCACGCCGTACGTGCGGCAATTACCATCCCGCTCACGATTAAAATCCGGATTCAAGGGAATGACCATGATTTGCTGCTGGCGCAAAAAATTGCTGCTGCTGGGGCGGATGCGCTGATCGTGCATGGGCGTCGCTGGTTTGATGGTTATGATGTTGCTGCCAATTGGCAGCAAATCGCGCAAATTAAAAATGTCCTTACGATTCCGGTTATTGCTAATGGTGATATTGCTGATGGGACAAGTTTACAGCAAGCAGTTGCATACAGCGGCTGTGATGCTTATATGATTTCGCGTGCCGGGAGCGGTCATCCTTGGTTATACCAGGAGTTGCTAGGGCAAGGCTTCGGCACGGTTAGTTTGACTGAAAAAATCAATCTTTTTTTGACGCATGTGCATGGTTTGGCCGCCCTAGAAGATGAATATAAAGCGGTTTTACAAAGTAAGTCTTTAGTTCGCTATTATTTTGCTACGCTATTTGACGCTGCGACACTAACCCGTTTTTATCAGCTGACCTCGCTAATTGCAATTGAGCATTTTATCCAGCATAACACTTAGAGTTCATTGCGGTTCTGTTCTCTTTCTGTTCTTGCTGTTAATCGGGTTGTTGCCAATACTTTCACCGTCCTCGCAGTAGGAGAAAAGAAGCTAAACCAATTACTGCTAACGGCTATAATTTCATTGGCGGCCCCCGACGCAACGTCCGATGGTTCGGCAGGCTCTACGGCGCTTTCCACTAATCCCTGTTCACACATTTTCTGTACTAGAGAAACTTGTTGTTTGCTTATGAGTATGCTGATGATATTGTCGCTAAGTGTTGTTTGTAGTGCCTCGGGTGTAACCAGCTTATGCTCTATTAATTTCTCCAGGAGCGAAAATTGTTCATTCGCCATTAATACGGCAATGAGATTTTTATCTTTATCTGGGCCTATTTTCGGTGCTGCAGCAACAATTTCTTTATTTAGCAAGCCTTTATTTAATAGGGTCTCGAGTAACGGAAAATGCTGGTGGAGACCTAACTCATAAACCGCATTGGTACCTTCTTCATCTTTTGGCACTGCGGCCAGTAGCTCTGTGGTTAAGATGTTTTGCCGGCATAATTCGTTTATGAGTTCAATTTCGTTCATTTTAGCCAATAGCCAAAATGTAGTTACTCCGGCATTATCACCTTGGTAGGGGGCGGCGGCAAGTATTGAGGTTGTTAACAATTGTTTAGCTAATAATTGCTTTAATAAGCGAAACCTCTGATGAATTGTCAACAACCAAACATTGTTTGCTCCTGCCGCAACAGAATTTTCTGGTAGTGTTGTTGCGAGGAATGCGGGAGTAAATAAACCTTGTATGAATAATTTTTCGAGTAAGCGATCTTGGTTGTAATTAATTAAGAACCAAAAAAAACTGCGATCAGCAAGGTCTCCTGTTTCTGGGGCGGTAGCAAGCATCTCGGTGGTTATCAGTTTTTGGGCGCCGAGTTTTTTTATAAATTTAAAGCATTGCCGATATACCAACAACCAAATGGCACTGATTCCGGCTTCCTTCGAGGTTGGTTTGGCTTTTGCTGCTAGTAATTCTTTGGTTAATAGATTTTGCGCCAATAATTGTTCCAGTAATTGTTCCAATAGGGGGGATTGTGCATAGTACGCGAGTAACCAAAAGATATTTTTACCGGCGTAAATCCCATTTTTAGGGGCCGCAGCAAGTATTTCTGGAGAGAGTAGCTTTTCCTGTATTAATTGTTCTATGAGCCAAAAATGTTCATGGGCAATTAATAGCCAAATAATATTGCTTCCCAAGAGTTCCTGCTCTTTTGTTTCTATTTGCGCACATAATTTACGTGTTAAGCGTTTTTGCGCCAATAACAGTTCAATGAACGCAATTTGTCGTTTACCCTCTGTCGCTAAAATACTGGGCCATCCTTGCTGCAGTACTTCTGGGCTTAATAAGTTGTGCTCACCTAATTTTTCCAGTAATTGCATCTGTTGCGTGCGGGATAAATGATCGCTCATTAGTTGCGCAAACTGCGGTGATTGGATTCGTTTTTTTTGGGATTTAGAGAGTCGGTGATAATCAATCAGAGCCATAAGTAGCGTCAGATAGCGCCTTTCAAGCAATTGGAGGGGGCTGTATTCCGCGGTAGCTGTATCAGTATGGATTAAAAAGTGAGCATGTTCGGGGAATGTTTCAATTAATTCGTTGTAATCATAAAAATCAGTTAACGAATCAAGTTGATTTCTTTCAATGCCGGCAAGTTCTTCTGACTTAAACTCAAGTACCTCGAGATCATTTTCTTTCCAGTATAATCCCTGTTCTATGATTAGATTGCTACCGCTGTTCAATTTTAGCGATACGCGCTTGCTGCTCTTAGTTAGAAATAACGCATTAAACTTTTGCGCCATTGTTTTTCGTAGCGGAGCCTCATCATAAGGGGAGGGAATAACTGCGGTGCCATCATCGCTTAATTGAAATAAACTATTTGTATTCAGAGGGAGGAGCATATCATATTTTTTATTCCAAGCAGCCATTAACTTAAGGCCTTCATTGCATAATCTACTGCTTTCTTTTAAGGGAATGGCATGGTGTTCTTTAAAAAAACACGCATGAAATTGTTCTCGTAATGAGGCAATGTAACCTGTAATAGAGTGCATTAACGACTTTAACACGACTTTAGGGGTGATTAACTCATCTAACAACAGTGCAAATTGCTGTAGTCGCCAATTAGGGACATGCAATGCAGAGACAAAGGCATCTTTTTTTAGCGCAATACCGTACGTCGTCGCAACGTAATTACTGTAGGCATTTCCATAATGCATTGTATTCGTTGCTAACTCTTTTTCACTGTATGTTGCTCGGGCGTGCTCAATTGCATGTTGCTGGATAAGGGTGCGTAGGGTATTGGTTATCAGAAAGGTAATCCCTTCATGTGCTTCTTTTAAATCATCCCTGGCATCAACAATATTCGTTAAAGTGCCATCGGCACAAACCCCGATACTCTGTTGTAGGTTTAATAAAGTTTTTTCTTTAATGGGACGCATAATGCTTTCGTCATTAAGCAGTAGTAAGAGTTCTTCGAGCGACCTTTTCCCGTCATTGAACAGTATTGCTTTGCGGATGCTGTAATAATTACGTTCGTCGAACAGGCGTTCCAGAAACAGAGAAAAGGCTGGTTTTAGGAGGTCATCTTCAGGGGAGAGATCTTCTTGGGTTTTGATGAGTATTTGGTGGTGTTCACACCAGTAATTTAGTTTTTGTACTAGAGTTGCATATTGTTGTTTAAACTGAGCATAAATCGGGCTGGCGTTAAAAATATTTAACTGTTCATTGGTATCGGATTCTGACTCATTCGCAGTAAAGTAAAGTGGTTCATCCTCATAAATTGATGATAAATTTAAGCTATTGATTTTTAATTCAGGATGCGATCTCAAAAGGTACTCATTAAAATTTGAATGTGGCATGTAATCTATTTAAGAAGATATATTTTGCAGGAGTATATATTTTGTTCTAAATTTGGTCAAATTTAATCTTCTAGCATTTTAGTATCATGCTCAAAAAATAAGAATATAGAAAATAGATTGTATACAATAGTGAAAAGAAACTATCTCTTTGTTTGCAAAGAGGCTACATTGAGCATTTAAGGCTCTTTTTGGGCGTGTTAGGGTTGGGTAAATGTCAAAAGAACTGTCTGAAAAAATAAAACAAGCATTAGATGTTGCCGCAGCATTTGATAATTGTTTTTTTCATAGTTATGCAATGTATCTTATTGCCAATAAGCTGTCTTTACCGAAAGAGCTGTTTACTTTTGTCTCTATTCTTGGGGATGAAAGTCCGGCATCGCAATTGCAAAAAAAGATTTCCCAATCAGGATTCGCTGTCTTTATTTGCCGAATATTCGCAACGTCATCATCCTCATGACAAATCATGCGCAGCAAGTTTTATTTTCGAAAAAACATTGGTGCTTGGTTTTTTCTTCCGCGAATGGTTTGCTACACAAATGGCAGGAAACCTTAAAATTCGTGATGCGATGCATGCTGAAGTGCTGCATAAATTTATAATTTATACAGAATTTAGAAATGTTATGCCTAAAGCCGAATTATTAATGGGCGAAGAAGGTGTTTTATTTACTGCTAATGAGGCGTTTCTGGAATATTTTTATCTGCGCTCTCTGGGCGGTATACAAGGCACAACATTATCGCAGCAAGAACAATTTGAGCATTATTTTACGACCAATGGCGAAGATAAAAATCAAGCGCTCATTGCTTATTGGAATGAGCAGGGGTATCAGAAGTATTGTCAATTATTGGCCACTCCTGGCGTTAAGTTGGCGCAAAACGATGTGGCCCCGGTAATTAATCTTTTGGGGCAGCGGCTTACTATCTATAATCCAAACGCGATGATATTGCGCGAGATTGAGGGTAATATGGTAACGCCAAAAATGGAGATTGTACTTTATGCGGCTGATGGACATTATTGCCTGTTAAACACGAATACGACAACGACTGTATTCGCAGAGTATGCACAAAGTTATGCACAATACAAAAAGGATAGAACAGAAACACTAGCGTCTATAGACAATAAATTGACCGTAGCCAATACCAAGCCTTCGTTATTGATTGGCGCTATTTGTCCGACTGGCTTGCTTGAGAAAGATCCATTTGCTTTATTACTGGATAAAGTTGATGTGATGAGTAATTTTGTCATTGAGTTTGATAAGACTAAAGAACAAGAAGAGGCGCAACGCCGTAAAGAACAAGAAGAGGCGCAACGCCGTAAAGAACAAGAAGAGGCGCAACGCCGTAAAGAACAAGAAGAGGCACAACGCCGTAAAGAACAAGAAGACAGCCTGCAGCGCCGGAAGGTGCAGGAAGAAGACGCGCGGCGTGCTCAGATTGGGTTGATGTTTGCTAAAATTGATGTCGCCTTAAGGGGGCTTAACAATAAAATTGGCCTGGTGGAGCAACATCGTTTTCAAGTGGCTACAAGCAAAGCACAAGAATCCTTAGCGCAATTAAAAAAAGCGCGTGATGAATATTATATTGCGTTCGAACACCCTGATGCGGATCGCATAGTCGCCAGTGAGAACTTTAAAAAAGAATGTGCGGCGATAATAAATAAGGCTAAGCCAATATTGACCCGCGATTTAGGTTGGGGTGATTATCTTGGTAACCTCCTGAAATCATTACTTAATATAGTAATTTACGGAATTACATTAGGAACGGTTCATTCCTTCTTCACGTCAGTTAAGTCAGTTTCCCTGGAAGCCTTAGAACAGGCTGAGTCGGTATTGGTTTGCTGAAGGAGTATTCAGCTTGCCAAACCCCTTCCGCCATCCACTTTTAATATTTGTCCAGTAATAAAGGGATTTTCTGCCAAAGCCCAAACCGCCTGCGCGATAAATTCGGGGTTACCATGTTGCTTTAATGGGGTTTTCGCAATGATTTGTTGTTGTATTTCTGGGCTTAGGCTATTTGCATGCTCAGGCCAGGCTATCGCACCAGGAGCTACGGCATTTACCCTAATTTCTGGTGCAAACTCACGTGCTAAACTTTTGGTTTGCATTTCGAGCGCGGCTTTGCTTTGGCAGTAAATGGCATATCCTGAAAGTGGTTTTTCGGCATGGGTGTCGGTCAGGTTGATAATGGCTCCTGATTGCTTTGCCAATAAAGGACGGGCGGCAAGACTCAATAAAAATGGGACTTTAACGTTTGTATCAAAAAGAATGTTCCAATCAGCTATACCCATGTCCGCGCCATCGCTGCGGAGAAACACTGAGGCATTATTCACTAATAAATCCAAACGGCCGGCCCAATTGGTGATTGCGGTTATTAGTTTTTGCGCTGCTTCATGCTCAGTTAATTCTCTTTGTAAAACAAGGGCGCTATCCACGCGCTGTTTATTTAAGGCAGTGGCAAGCATCTGGGCTTCAGCTACAGCATGGCGGCAATGAATAACGACTTTATATTCTGCTGCATGCAATTTTTTGACAATTGCCGCTCCAATTCGCCGGGCACCACCGGTAACTAAAGCTACTTTTGCTTCTTGTTTGTTTGTTGGATTCAAGGTATGTTTCCCATTTCCGAGTAGTCTGCAGCAGGCTACGGTTCAATTTTTTTAAGTTATTTTAGCTATGAGTATAATACACACATTACAAGCGCAGCTGCGCCAGCAGGATCTGTCTTTTGTCGAATTCATGCAACTCGCATTGTACGCTCCTGGGGAAGGTTATTACAGTTCTGGTCTGCAAAAATTAGGCAAACAGGGTGATTTTATCACTGCACCTGAATTAACGCCTTTATTTGGTAAAACGTTGGCTAATCAATGTCAACAAATCATGATGACGCTTGATGCTCCGGTCTTACTTGAGTTTGGTGCGGGCACCGGCGCGCTTTGTGTGGCAATATTAGAACATCTTGCGCTGCTTAATTGTTTGCCAGAAGCGTATTACATTATGGAGGTCAGTGCGAATTTGCGCCATCGCCAGGCCGAATTTATCCGCCAAAAAATTCCGCATTTGGCGGACAAAGTGATTTGGCTTGAGCGCTGGCCAGAAACGCCTTTTAATGGCGTCATTTTAGCAAATGAAGTGTTAGATGCGATGCCTGTGCATCGTTTCATGCGCACCGAACATGGCGTTATGGAAAGTTATATTACCTTAGACGAACAACAGCAATTAAAAGAGGTCTTCAAACCTTGTCAGAATTTACGTTTACTCGATTATATTAATCAGCGGCTGCATTTAGAAACGGTCCCTTACTTGTCTGAGGCCAATCTTTTTATCGATGATTGGATTCTGAATATTTATCGCATCTTAAACCAAGGCGTGGTGTTACTAATTGACTATGGTTTTCCTCGGCATGAATATTATCATCCCGATCGCCAACAAGGAACTCTGATGTGTCACTACCAACATCACAGCCATCCTGAACCACTGTTGCATCCAGGAGAGCAAGATATTACCGCCCATGTTGATTTTACCCATGTGGCGGAGGCCGGACAGCAGGCAGGATTTCATGTCGCAGGTTATACGAACCAAGCCTCTTTTTTGCTGGCCAATGGTTTGTTAAGCTTTGTGAATAGCCTCGAGAATGAGGTCGAACAATTAAAAGCGAAACAAGCAATAAAGCAACTGACTCAACCAAGTGAGATGGGGGAGTTATTTAAAGTCATTGCCCTAAATAAGAATATGGAAATTGATTTAAATGGGTTTCAATTACTGGATAAACGAGTGAGTTTATGAAGATAAAAAAATACCTAACTACTGTAGAATTGCAGAAAGAAGCAATGAAATTTTCTGCCGGTCATACGACTATTTTCTCTGCGACCGAACGCGAGCCCTTGCATGGTCATCTGTATGGTGTCTATTTGGCTTTAACTACTTGGGTTGAAGAAAATGGCATGACGTTTGATTATCGCTATTATAAAGAACGGATCCATAAATTATGCCGTCATTTAAATCAAACTTTTTTAATGCCGGAGTTTTCCCCGTTTTTAGAATACGCCGAAGATGAAACCTATTATTATTTTACGTTTAACCATAAAAAGATTCCTTTTCTTAAAGAGGATGTCACGATATTGCCCGTAACCAACATTACGGTTGAGGAATTGTCACGTTGGTTTGTTAATGAGCTGATTAAAGACACGGCTGAATTGGACCGGCATCGTATTGATAAAGTCGTTGTGAAAGTTTTCTCTGCTCCTGGACAATCCGCCAGTCATGATTGGCAACGCCCGGCATGAACATGGTTTATCAGGTGTGTATTCCTCATACGCACCGTGATTTTTTTGATTATGAAGCCGAAGCAGGGCTCAATCCTTGCGTGGGCGCACGTGTTTGGGTGCCTTTTCGCAAGCAAACTCGTTTAGGGATTATCCTGGCTAAAAACGAGTTTCAAGAAGTAACTTCATCTTTAAAGTGCATTAGTGCCGTTATTGATGAAGAGCCGTTAATTCAGCGTGACATATTGGCTTTATGTGCCTGGATAAGCAGTTATTATCAATCACCCTTGTCTGAAGTATTGCCCTTGGCTTTACCTAAAAAATACCGTTTAGGTCAGGACTGCCAATTACCTATGGGGGATTTTTATCAATTGGCGCTGCCGGTTACAAACGCCAAACAGTTAGTGCCAGTGCGTGCGCGTAAGCAGCTCGAATTAATTGATTTTTTAGCGACACAAACCGAACCGGTGAGTAAGCACTGTTTGACGCAAAGAGGTTTTACTTCCAGCCAATTACAGAAGTTATTGGCCGCACAGATTATTTTTTTATCACAACAAAGCATGGTACCCGAATGTGCCGATACCCCTATGTCGCCGGCTTTAAGCTTAAATCCAGAACAGGCGGAGGCGGTAACGGCAATTAGTGAGCAATTACAGCAATATCAATGTTTTTTACTGCAAGGAGTGACCGGTAGTGGTAAAACCGAAGTCTATTTGCAAGTAATTGCCAATGTCTTGCAGCAGGGTAAACAAGTATTGGTGCTGGTACCGGAAATTGGTTTGACACCGCAATTATTAGCGCGTTTTACCGCTCGCTTTAATCAGGCTATTGCCGTGATTCACTCCAGTCTAAATGAATCAGAACGGCAAATTGCCTGGCAATTGGCCAAGGAAAACAAGGTTAAAATGGTGATTGGTACGCGCGCGGCAATTTTCACGCCGATGCCTGATTTGGGTTTAATTGTGATTGATGAAGAACATGATACTTCATTAAAACAAATGGAAGGCGTACGTTACTCGGCGCGCGATACAGCATTAATGCGCGCTCATTTAGCCAATATCCCTATTATTTTAGGCTCAGCTACACCCAGTTTGGAAAGCGTGCATAACAGTAAACAAGGTAAATACAAATTGTTGCGTTTGACGCATAAGGCCTTATCCACCACGCCCTTACATTATCAATTAATCGATTTACGCGCGCAAACCCTGCAACATGGTTTAGCCATACCGACCTTACATTTAATTAAAGAACATTTGCAAAAAAAAAATCAGGTTTTAGTTTTTATTAACCGGCGTGGTTTTGCCCCCGTTTTATTGTGCCACCAATGTGGTTGGATGGCCGATTGTCGCGCCTGTGATAGTCATTTAACCTTGCATAAACAAGCCGGGCAAATGATTTGTCATCATTGCGGTTTAACCCAAAGAACGCCAACGTATTGTCGTAGTTGTCAGAGCAATGAATTAATTCCGGTGGGGGCGGGCACTCAACGGGTGCACGAGTTTTTAAGTTCTTATTTTCCTGAGACGCACGTCGTTCGTATTGACCGTGATGCCGTGCGCAAAAAAAATGCTTTGGATGAGCATTTGGAGATGATTCACCGTGGTGAGGCACAATTAATTGTGGGGACGCAAATGTTAGCCAAAGGGCATCATTTTCCGCGTCTTTCTTTAGTAGTCGTTCTCGATGCTGATGCAGGGCTTTACAATCAGGATTTTCGTGCTTTGGAACAATTAGGGCAATTATTAACCCAGGTTGCTGGACGAGCAGGGCGGGCTGAGCACGCTGGGCAGGTTTTAATTCAAACGCACTTGCCAGATCATCCCTTACTTAATGTACTCATCCAGCAAGGTTATGATGATTTTGCCGAAGCTTTACTTACAACCCGTCAACAGGCCCAATTACCGCCTTTTCATTATTTAGCGGTTATTCGTGCTCAGGGGAAAATTGCTGGCAGCGTATTAAAATTTTTACAGGCAGCGAAAGAGCACATGCAAAGTCATCCACTTACGGTAATGGGGCCTGCGCCTGCACCATTACCGCGGAAGGCTAATCAATACCGGATGCAATTATTAATTAAATCATCATCACGAAAAGTTCTTAAAACTTCTTTGACACAATTGCGGACGTGGTTAACAATTAATAAATTAAGTAATGGTGTTCGCTGGAATGTGGACGTTGATCCTATGGACTTATCATGACAGAACAAAAAATTACAGTACACGAAAAGATCTTTCCTATTGCCTGGGGGGATATGGATGCTTTGGGGCATGTTAATAATGCACGCTATTTTGATTATTTTCAGGAAGCACGTATTGATTGGTTGCGCGAGCTTAATATTAGTATGACGGAAAAAATAGGGCCGGTGGTTATCCATGTCGCCTGCACTTATTTAAAACCGGTGATTTATCCGGCGACGGTAACCTTACGCTCGAAGATCCACAGTATTGGTAATTCCAGCATGCTGATGGATCATGATTTATATCAAGATGAAGTGCTGATGGCACAGGGGGTAAGTAAAATTGTTTGGGTAGATTACACCCAGGGTAAATCGGTGCCCTTGCCCGATGTGATGCGTGCGCTTTATAATGCGCATTCCAAACAGGAATAGCCTCTGGTGCAGAAAATCAGGTAGTGAAATTCTTATGTAGCAACGGTCGTGAATTTTAATTTAAGGCCGCTGCTACCTTTGCTCTAATTTGGCCTTAATTAAAATTGCCTAAATAATCCAATTTGCCAATATTCATCCCATTATGGCGTAAAATATCGTGCACCGTGGTCATATGAAAGAAAATATTGGGTAGTACCATCGATAACAGATAGGCTTTGCCGCTTAACGTCGTACTAAAACCACGTAATTTTAGTTCAATGAGGTGATTTTCACTGCCTTCAAGTTGTTCTGGTTTGATGGTTTTTAAAAAAGCAGCCGTTTTTGCCAGGCGCTCTTTTAATTCTACGAATGTTGTTTCATTATCAGGATGGCTTGGGGCTTCAATTGCAGCTAAATGGGCGATGCTGCCTTTGCAATTATCACTAAAACGCTGGATTTGCCCTGATAAGGGCAGCATATCTGGTGCCAGTCGAGCAGTAATTAAGACTTCAGGAGCAATCCCTTTTTCCTTGGCATAGTGTTCTGCCTTGTCCATATAAATAATTAAAATATCAATGCCACGTAACATTATGGGTACGGTCAGGTCATACATTGATAACGACATGATTCACTCCTTGAATTGATGTGCTAGTTTAATTTTAGGTCATTTCTTTAAGATTGCCGCAGCAAACTAAAAGGAGATCGAATTGAACTTCATGGTGGAACTTGCTGCTTCAGTAAGAGTATGTTTTGGTCGTATGTCCTTTTTTAGTTCTTTTAAAGCATCCGCTAGCGTACTTGTGGTGATTCCTACATACCCCAAATACCCTTGTTGATGATCTTGTTCCACTTGGGAGATGGTTTTGGTAAGCAAGGTCATAATTTGTTGCGGCAGTAAGTGAATTGCTTTGCTTTCTTGAAATAATTGTTTCAGATTTTTAAATAAATTATCAATTGTTACTTGACGCTGCGGGCTAGGGGGGAATATGGACGTGAGCAATCCAGGAGTATGCTTATTTTTAATATAGGGTTGTAAATCTGCACGCCATTTTTGCATAATTTGTTCCTGGTAGTGGTGATACATTTCATTAAAAACTGCTTGGAACGATTGCTCCGGAGTCAATAATACATTAAGCTGCTTGTTTGCCTTAGGACAGATTTGGGCATAAAAAACATGAAGCGCCGCCAGATTTCTGGCATCATTAAATTCACACTCAAACTGTATTGTTTTGGTGATTTGTGTATCTAGAGCTCGTTGACACAGATCTTCAAAACGGTTTTTGACTTGATGAGGCAAGTGGGCAAAAAATAAAACTTTTTCTAAATGTTGGTGGATGCGGCGTTTAAGTAAGGGTTCCCTTTCTAATAAAGGCTCATTGTTCTTGGGATCTAAATAAGAATTATACAATAAATCAAAGCTCTTAATGTCGATGAATTTTAAATCTTGAAACAATGCCGATAAGCGGTTAATGACTTGCCAATCAGCAACCATGGCGAGTAACATCCTACTGTTTGGCAATACCGGTGCAACGCACGCTCGACATAAACATGACCACTGCTCTTGCAAGCCTCTAGGGGTATCTGCAGGTAGTGTTGTTGTGGTGATGGCGCTAAGCTGGGTTGCGCGATATTCAATCCAAATTGCAGCGAGTGACCGTCCTGCATTTAATTCTTGATTATTTAATTTCTGGGTCTGATTAATTAAAAAATCAGCCGCGATGAATTCCTGATCTAGCCAAGAACGTGCTGTTTCATCGAGATCGGCATAAGTGCGTAGTTGGGTTTGCAGGGCAAAGATGCGTGCTTGCAAGTAAGGATGTATGGTATGCAAACGGTTATAGGCGGTTAATAATTGGCTTTTATAAGCATTAATTACTTCCTGTTTGCTGTAGCGTTTTTCTCTAGAAAAACGGGTGCATTGTTGCAGAATGTTGCTAATGGCAATTTGCTGTTCTAGCGAACAATGGTTCATGCCCAAGAATAAGCCAGTAAACTGGATGTTCTTATTTTTATTTTCTAGCTCACTCATTGTTTGAATCTGCGCTCGTTGGCGGTCACCCCAGATTTCCGCGCAAATGATGGCCAAGGAAAATAAATCATCTGTTTCTTGGACTTTAGAGGGATGAATGAGCTGATGGGGTTCCATATATAAGGGGGTGCCTGCACCATTGCTCAACATATCTCCCTTATAAGTACTCAAGCCATAATCGATAATGTTACAGGTTAAACTAAGGCGTTCATGGTTAACGATAATATTGGCTGGTTTTATATCGCGATGAATAAGTTGTGCTTGTTGGCCTGTATTTAATTCAATCTTTAGTCTATGTACTTGTGTTTCTAAAGTTTCATATAAATTAATACATAATAATAAACGTTGAATCAGAGTTAAACCTTGAGGATATTGTTGCAGCCAGCTTATCCATGTTTCTAGTGTTAAGCCAGGTTGTTTACGTATTAACAGATGCACCCCATCATCGGTCTCAATAATTGGGTATTTAGCACTCATATGTGGTGCCATGCCGGTGATTTTTTGCTCGCGCTTTAGGTTCATTATTATTTTTCGTTTTTCTTCTTCTTTTACCAATTGCACCATGAGTGGGGTCATTGCATAGTGCTGCCTGGCATTTTCTACGGCTTTTTCCAGTGGTTTTTTAAAAAAGATTGATTTTAATAAACGTTGCTTTTTTTCTTCCGCTTTTATTTTATAAATGGCTTGCCCATGACCAATTTTCCATACCCCCAGGACCTGATGAATGAGTCCCGAAGAGCCTTCGCCAAAATCTGCGGTAGCAACTACTGCAAAATAACGATAATTACCGTCCCTTTTCTCTGGTTTCATTGTTTCTGGTGGCTTTTGAAAAGGGATTAAGGTTTGTTTTAATCTGGCGCTCAAATCATGGTTAATCGCATAGTGCTCAGTAAGCAAAAATTCCTTAATCTTTGGGGTTTGATTGATTAAATTTTGAATGTGTTCAGCATTCTCTTGTTGCGTAAGATCTAAATAAATTACCTCTGGCATGTCTCTAACTCCAGGATTTTTATAAGGATTAACGAAATTGATAACACTCATTATAGAGTATGGTCAATCTTATTGATTGCATCTAGATCTCGTGCCCGCATACATAGTGTTTAAACAGTTACTGACATGTATCTGGCGGGCATCGTCAACTAAACTTTTGCACTAGACTGTAATTTATTATCAGGAAGATCGTGATGCTGGAAAGAAAGTCGAAAAGATACCGTTATCCAGTTGAGCTTATAA
>NZ_JH413797.1:18476-23324 GCF_000162755.2 Legionella drancourtii LLAP12 | reverse complement strand
TTTGCCCTCAAGGCGAGTCGTGCATTCTACGGATTTCAGCGGTGATGTCAAGCATTTTTAATTAAAATTTAATTTAATTTATCTTGCTTGGTAAATGCTGTACAGTCATCAGTTCTATGGTGGCTATGCTAGAGTCTACATGAATGCTAATTTATAGGATATTTATTGCCTCATCTAAACAATTAATTACATTACCGCTTATTTATATTGCATATTTCCATTAGAATTGCAATTAGCTCCTTCTGCAAGCTCATTAAGTAATGTCTTGCAACTCTAATACTGATATTACTTTTATCATATAGCTTCTATGCCGATTTAGTTTCTAAAACCACGTCAACAACCTTAACAAAAGCGTTACATTTTTGTTACGTTATTGTAACATTTATGTTTTAATAACCTACAGCTTATTCTAAAATTAAAGTGATTCTTGGTGTAACTCAAATGTTAACACTCTAAATCCATGTATGACAAAATAAGTACACTATTAATTATAACGAATTACTGATTTATACTTTTTTATATAGGAACTATCTCATGCAAGCAGAAACAGCTGTCGATTTGCGTAAATTTCGAATTTACAATAAGCGCTATTTAAAATTTGATTTAGTTGCTGGCATCGTAGTATTTCTCGTCGCCATTCCATTATGTTTAGGTATTGCTCTAGCTTCTGGAGCACCGCTCATTTCCGGTATTTTAAGTGGTATTATTGGTGGTGTGGTTGTTGGCTGTCTTAGCGGCTCACAGATCAGTGTCAGTGGACCTGCAGCAGGTATGGCTGCCATTGTAGTAACTGCTGTAGCACATCTAGGAGATTTTAACTCATTTTTACTTGCTCTGCTGCTTGCTGGTTTATTGCAAATTATTATTGGCAGTCTGAAAGCAGGATTTATCGCCGATTATGTCCCTTCTAATGTTGTACAGGGGCTTTTATGTGCTATTGGTATTTTATTAATCATCAAACAATTACCTTTGGCATTTACCCTTTCTGCAGATTTTAATGAACTTAAAATTCATTTATTAGAAACAACTGATGTTATTACCTTAAGCCCTATTTTAGCCTTATATAACCATATTAATACAGGGGCCTTAATCATCACGGCAATTTCTTTAGCTATTTTGATTTATTTTGACAAGACTACGAATAAAATATTTAAAGAAATACCGGCACCGATTATTGTGGTCATTGCAGGCATCCTATTAAATGAAGTCTATATATGGACCGATTCGGTATTGGTTCAAAACTCACCACAATTAGTAAACATTCCTAAGACAGAAGGCCTAAAGGATTTTTTAAGCCAGCTGCAATACCCCAACTGGTCTGCTTGGACTAACCCACAAATTTATGTCTATGCATGCATCATGGCTATTGTTGCGTCACTTGAAACCTTATTAAATTTTAAAGCAGGTGAGCGACTCGATAAACAAAAGCGCCATGCATCAACCAACCGTGAATTAATGGCTCAGGGCGTAGGTAACATGACTGCGGGCCTACTCGGTGGTATCCCTATCACTTCGGTAATCGTTAGAACATCCATTAACATTCAAGCTGGTTCTAAAACCAAAGCTTCCATTATTTTTCATGGTATTTTTATCTTGTTTGCAGTGATGTTAATCCCCGGTGCCTTAAATAAGATTCCATTATCGTCGTTAGCCGCCATTTTAATTTATACCGGCTATAAATTAAATCAACCGTCTATTTATCGCTCGATTTATGCTCAAGGATGGGACCGTTTTATTCCATTTATAGCAACAGTTGTGAGTATCATCGCCTTTAACCTACTCACAGGTATCTTAATTGGTTTGACCGTCAGTTTGTTTTTCATATTAAAATCAAACAGTCAGTCGCGGATTAATATTATTAAAGAGATTTATCCTAATGGGATCACTAATCGATTGGTGCTGCCTCAACAAGTCACGTTCCTTAATAAAGCTGCGTTAATTGCAGAATTAGATTCTATCCCTAGTGAATCACAACTAATTATTGACGCACGTTATACCCAATATATTGATAAGGAAATTTCAGAATTATTGAAAGAGTTCACGGATGAGCAAGCTGTTTATAAAAAAATCGCCTTAAACTTAACAGGGTTCAAAGAGCATTATAAAATTCATAACTACATTGACTTTATTAATGTGACTACATATGACGTGCAGTCTCACTTATCACCCGCTCAAGTATTAAATATTCTACATGAAGGAAACCAACGCTTCTTAAACGACGAACGAATCCATAGAATGAATCACTTGGATGTAAAACACACCGCAAAAGAACAGCATCCAATTGCAGTTGTCCTTGGTTGTATTGATTCGCGAGTGCCTGTAGAGACGATTTTCGATATGACCTTTGGTGATGTCTTCTGCGTACGTGTTGCCGGGAATGTCGTCAATGATGACGTGTTAGCCAGTATCGAATATGCCTGTAAGGTGGTTGGCGTGAAACTGATCGTAGTATTGGGACACACACGTTGTGGTGCCATTCAATCAGCATGTGACGGTGTTGAACAAGGTCATATTACGCAATTGCTGGCTAAAATTAAACCAGCTATCGCTGCTGAAACTGAAACCCAAAATGAGCGTACCAGTAAAAATACTACGTTTGTAAATCATGTTACCGAATTGAACGTAGCGAATACCATGCAAAATATTTATGATCGCAGTCCTATTTTGAATCAGATGGTAGAGCAAGATGAAATTGCCATTGTTGGCGCGATTTATAATGTTCATAGTGGTTCGGTACATTATAGCGATTACCAACATGAGCTCTATCAGTTAGACGGCGAAAAAAATATGGATTTAGCCGCTAAAATATCTCAAGTATTAAAAGAAGCAAAAGTTCACCTATAACTCAGGAAATTATAAACGCCCTTAGCCATTATGCTAAGAAAAATCCTTCTCCGACTTACCGTGACATATCCACGGTAAGTCGACCTCTAGCATATTAAAAGCAGTTAATAACTATTCCTTCAAACAACACTTTAATCCTTACAATTCAACCTGTTTTTGGGTAGAAACTTCTGTATAATGCCTGCCATCAATGAAATTAAATTCAGGAGCAGCAATGCGCGCGTCACAATGGTTTTTAGCTACGCTTAAAGAAACACCTAACGATGCTGAAATCGTCTCTCATCAATTGATGCTGAGAACAGGGATGATCCGTAAACTAGGATCTGGACTCTATACCTGGATGCCTTTAGGGCTAAAAGTACTTCGCAAAGTAGAACACATTGTTCGCGAAGAAATGAATCGCATTAATTCCGTTGAATTACTCATGCCCGCCGTCCAACCGGCGGAACTTTGGCAAGAAACAGGACGTTGGGAAACATTTGGTGGCCAGCTGCTTACCATGAAAGATTCAAATGGCAGAGAATATTGCTATGGCCCAACACATGAAGAAGTTATTACCGACATCATGCGCAATGAGTTGCAATCATACAAACAATTGCCACGCTGTTTTTATCAAATTCAAACTAAATTCCGTGATGAAATCAGACCTCGTTTTGGGGTTATGCGCGCACGTGAATTTATTATGAAAGATGCCTATTCATTCCATTTAAATCTCGAGAGTTTGCAAAACACCTATAAAGATATGTACCAAGCTTATTGCCGTATTTTTGATCGTATGGGCTTGAAATATCGTGCGGTAGAAGCAGACACTGGAGCTATTGGCGGCTCAGCATCACATGAATTTCAAGTACTAGCGGATTCAGGTGAGGATTTGATTTTCTACAGCGATGCCAGTGATTATGCGGCGAATATCGAGCAAGCTATTAGTCTAAAACCGGCTAAATCAACAAATCAAACAACACAAACAATCGCATTAGTTGATACACCAAAACAAAAAACCATTGCTGAAGTAGCGCAATTTATGAAGATAGCAAGCTCAGATATGGTTAAAACGCTAATCGTACGCGGTAAAGAACATCCACTGGTTGCGTTGGTGTTACGTGGTGATGATGAATTAAACGAGGTAAAAGCCATCAAACATCCTTTAATTCACTCGCCATTACAATTTGTCGATGAAGAAACGATTGTTAAAACCTTAAATGCACCTATTGGCTCACTAGGACCAATTGATTTAGCAATTCCAGTCATTATTGATCATCAAGCCCTGGCCATGGATTCTTTTGTTTGCGGCGCCAACCAAGTGGATAAACATTATCAACATGCGGCCTGGGATAAAGACGTTAAGGAGTACCAAGGATATGACTTACGTAATGTTAAAGAAGGCGACATAAGTCCAGATGGTAAAGGCACTCTGCATTCTTGTCGCGGCATAGAAGTAGGACATGTATTCCAATTAGGTGACAAATACGCAAAAGCAATGAATGCCGCGGTAATTAATGAACAAGGCCAATTAGAAACAATGATGATGGGTTGTTATGGTTTAGGAATAACGCGTGTTGTTGCTGCCGCGATTGAACAACACCATGATGAACAAGGCATTATCTGGCCATCAAACATTGCGCCATTCCAAGTCGTGATTATTCCACTTAATGGGCACAAGTCACAAGCAGTAAAGGATCAAGCTGACGTTTTATATAAGCAATTTCGTAATGCAGGAATTGATGTATTACTTGATGATCGCAATGAACGTGCAGGTGCACTCTTTGCCGACCATGATTTAATCGGAGTCCCTCATCGTTTAGTGGTGAGCGATCGAAATCTTGAACAAAATTGCGTGGAATATAAATCGCGTGCTACTGGCGAAACAAAATCTTTAGATTTAAATACAGCAGTTGCTGAGATTGTAAGTTTAGTATCACAGTAATTGCTTTATGCATCTAGAGGCTCTCTCCATCCTTAATGGCACTGCCCTTAAGTTAAAGGAAATCTGTCATTCCCGCGCAG
>NZ_JH413797.1:12252-17491 GCF_000162755.2 Legionella drancourtii LLAP12 | reverse complement strand
GTTAAAATCCCCAACGCAACTCAAGCCAAAAAACATCCGCCAATAACTCGCCCACTAATTCACCTCATCGTTCTCCTTACAGCTCTCCTGAAGAATCAACAAGAAAATCACATCTTCGTAATTTTTTCCTTGAGAACTCACCCAAGATGCCGCGAAAACGTTCTAAAGAATTCCCAGAAACGAATCAAAGTAATAATACTCCCCCCTAAAAATTTATGCCCTAGAAATGTTATTTTAAGTAGCCTGAACACAGGCTACCTTTCGTCGTTTACTTTGCTAATTGTTTTTTTAAGAACAACAAACACGCTTTAGTGTAAGCTTCCTGCTTACATAATAAATTCAAGGAATTCATTGCATTTTTGGCCTTATTTCGATGAGAAAGGATACTTGCATCATCAAGATTACCATCAGTCCTTACCTTCATCTGTGTGTTACTGAGTAACGCTTTAATGCCGATGGAGCTGATTTGATTGTAACTAACATCCAAATGTTTTAACGTCCTCATTGTAGCCAGAGTCAATGCCCCTACATCACCAATATGATTATTACTAAGGAAAAGGTACTCCGCGGGTATATTTACCAAAGCACTTGCACCCTCATCACCAATAGTGTTATTCGAAAGATCAAGAAACCATAGAGAATTCATTTTTGCCAAGGCAATAGCTCCAGCATCACCAAGGAAATTATTATCAACAGACAAATACTTGATTGTACTACTTACAGATAAAGCTTGAGCACTCTCCTCATCCAGACCACAATTACCTACTGAAAGAAAGAAAAGATTACTTGTTTGTGCTAAAGCATTTAAGCCTTCATTTCTTATCGGATTATGATCAAGGTACAAAAGACTCAAATTAGGCATTTTGGCAATAAGCTTAGCCCCATCACTGTCTATTTTGTTACCATAAAGATCAAGACTAATTAACGATTCGTTTTTATCGATCGACGCAAGCGCATCGTTATAAAGATGATTGTTTGCCAAACCTAAATATTTTAATGTTCCATTTTGAATTAAGGCCTGTGCCCCCTCGCGACCAATTAAATTGTTTTGCAGCGAAAGCATGGTCAATGTCGTGTTTTTTGCTAAAGCTTTAGCAGCGCGCATACCAACTTGGTTGTCATCAAGATAAAGTAAATCTAGCGTAGTATTCTTTGCTAAGGCTTCCGCGCCAAACAAACCAATCCGATTATCATTAAGTTGGAGCTCCGTTAATAAAGTACTTTTTGCCAAGGCAGCTGCCCCAAGTGAACCAATGTAATTATGATTGAGTGAAAGGCTGACTAAAGAGGAACTTTGTGCTAAAGCCTCGGCGCCAATTGCGCTAATGTGATTGTAGCTAAGATCGAGCTCCTGGAGCTGCGTATTAGCAGCTAATAATTCTACCCCTAAATCATTAATATCATTATTTGCAAGCCATAGTTTCGTGATTTGTGGATGTTCATCAAGGTAAGTAAGAATTTGTGGGATATCACGATTATGCAATTTACAGTAGCTCAAGTGGAGGTAACTTTCATAAACATACTCATCTATCTTTTCAAGACACCCGTTTTTCCTTTTTGCAGAATAAGTTCCTTCTTCTTTGGCAAAGACAGATGAGCTCATTACCCCAATTATCAAAGCAAGACAAAAAGCTGATTTTCTAATCATTAATACAGTTCCTTTTGTTATAAGGTCTGTTGACATATATGGCCCCTAATATCCAATGAAATTTAATGCCTTCATAAAAAGGACAATAAAACGCATTTAGTATAATGATAAAAAAATTTTATGCTAGTTAGCTAGGTTAACTCACGGTGACTGAAAGTCATTACTTGTATGCAATAAATCAGCGAACTATACTGATGATAAGGGATATTGAATATATAGATGAATGTTACATATGGGTGAACTCATAGAATATGGACATAGCAACAGGTTGCTCAAAAAAATTAAATGAAGCCGAGGCGGTACGAGAAGCCTACAATCAACTCACTGAAAAGATGGGTATCCCCTCATTCTTATTTGTTCTTTCAACAGCTACTTATAACAACAAAATAATCATGCATGAACTGAATGCGCTTATGGATAATACTAAACTTATCGGGGGTACCAGTTGCATAGGCTTATTTACAGAAAGAGGATATTGCAGTGAGAACAACCGAGCCCTGGGTTTATTAGGCCTCAAGGATGATAAGGGTTGTTTTGGGATTGCGGCTTTGTCATTGAGTGATCATCCTTTAAGCGATGGGCAAGAAGTCATAAAAAAGGCATTAAACAATGCGGGACGACTTGGCGAATTGCCAACCATGATATTACTTACTAGCGCCCCCGGACATGAAGAAGACTTAATCAATGGCATTATGAGTGTAGTCGGTGTAAATGTGCCGATTTTTGGTGGAACGTCTGCAGATAATACAATATCAGGATTGTGGCAACAATTTTGTGGTGAGGATATCTATCAAAATGGCATAGCCGTTGCCGTAATTTATGCTTCTCAAGCAATCGGATACGCATTCCATAATGGATATATCCCAACGAAACAGACGGGTATTGTAACCAAAACAACGGGACGCATTATCAATACTATTGATAATAAACCAGCGGCTGAAATATATAACCAATGGTCTGGAGGACTGATTCAAAGTGTCTTAGGGACTGATTCAAATATTCTTGCCCTCTCTACGTTTCATCCGTTGGGTCATGAGGTGGGTAAGATTGGTACTATACCTTACTATAACTTATCTCATCCCAGTGAAATTTTTACAGATGGGTCCATGAATTTTTTTTCTAGTATTCAGGAGAATGATAGGGTTGTATTCATGACAGGAACAAAAGAGAGTCTTAAAACCAGGATAAAACGCGTCATCCATTTAGCAAAGGAAAATTATTCACACAATGGTGATCAAAAACCTAAAGGGGCATTTATTGTTTATTGTGCTGGATGCTTTTTAGCGATTCAAGATGAAATCCAGGATGTTATCGACAATGTGTATTCTGAATTGCCTACTGAACCATTTTTTGGCATGTTTAGTTTTGGAGAACAAGGGTGCTTATACGGTGGAGAAAATCGTCATGGTAATTTAATGATTTCTGCAATTATTTTTGGATGACACCATGGACAGGTCTCTATTAAATACTGAAGAACTCTATGAAGCACTCATTGAATTAGAAAATGAGCGGGTTATTTCTAATAAAATTAATCAAGAATCTGAGAATCTTTTAAAAGGATTAAAGATTTTGGTTGAACGATTTAATGAAAAAAATATTCTAGTAGACATTATCTCTGTTTTGCGGGATATCGTTGGATGTGAAGACATCATCGTTATGAATGCTGATGTACGTCGTATCTTAAGAACACAGGCAGCAACATCAGACTTTTTTTATGATATGCAATTGGAGCCACAAGTATTTTTGAATCGGGTGCTAAAAGGCGATCTATCTATTTCGTTTGATACGAAAGCCATACCCGAATGGCAGTCGCAATCAGAACATTTGAGGAATCGAATAAAATCGGTCATTCATATCGGATTAGATTTTAATGAGAAAGAAACGCTATTGATCTGCTGTGATTCTCGAAGTAATTTTTTTAATCGTTCACATGCTGATTTAATTAAGCGGTACTCTACATTGATTACTCAAGCATTGATCAATATGAGTTCACAAGAAAAAATCACTGTTTTAAATGCTAATTTAATGAGTATGGCTCATCAAGCAGGTATGGCGGAGGTTGCAGTTTCTGTAATACATAATGTTGGGAATGTTCTGAATAGTGTAGGTGTTTCTGTTGGGATAATAAAAGAAAGTATGAGTAATTCTATATATCAGAAAATTGGATTACTCACGGATATGTTAAAAAAACATCAATCTAATTTAATTGAATATTTTCAAAATGATGAACAAGGAAAATTAATACCAGACTATTTAATGCTTTTATTTGCAGAAATACAACGGAATAAATTGATACTGGATAATGAAGTGAATGATTTACAGCAGCATTATCATCTAATTAAAGACATATTAAGTGCCGAGGATGAGCTAACTGGCCCAAAATCCGTGAGTGAACCTGTATCTTTAGCTGAAGTAATGGATTCATCAATTCATACTGTGATGAGGACAGACTCTATGCTTACAAAGAACATCACCCTAAATAAAGACTATCGATACACATCTTCTATCATGACCAATAAAACAAACCTGATGCAGATATTTGTTAATTTATTGAAAAATGCTAAAGAATCAGTCATGGAATTAAAAGAAGACATGCCTAGAAAAATTAATATTAGTATTGCACGAAAAAAAAATTTAAATGAAGTCGAGCTGCGTATCAAGGACAATGGTATAGGTATTTTGCCTGAAAACTTATCCAAAATCTTTACCTTTGGCTTTACCACGAAGCAAAATGGCCATGGATTTGGCTTACATAATAGCGCTCTTATTGCGAAACAATTAGGCGGAACGCTTGAGGTTGAAAGTGATGGCTTTGGTAATGGAGCTCTATTTATCCTGACATTGCCTATTGATAAAGAGGGGGTTAGACAAATGAAGGATAAATCATGACGAACATGGAACCTCTTAAAATCATCGTAATTGATGACAACAAGGCCATTCATAAAGACTTTATCAAAACATTATCGTTTACTGAAGTAAATAAACAATCTGATATTGAAAAAAATTATTTGGTGACATTCCCCAAAAAAATAAAAATATATTACCCCATTTTCAAATCGACACCGCGTTACAAGGCCAAGAAGGCGTTAAGCTCATTAAAAAAGCATTTAAAGACGGCAATCCTTATGCGCTGGCATTTGTAGACATTCGCATGCCTCCAGGATGGGATGGGATTGAAACAATCAAGCACATCTGGAAAATAGATCCGGAAATACAAATGGTCATTTGTACCGCATACTCCGATTATTCCTGGGAAGAAACTGTAGAACAATTAGGGAAAAAAGATAACCTGCTCATATTAAAAAAACCGTTTGATAACATTTCAGTACGTCAATTAGCTTATTCGCTGACCAAAAAATGGCAGCTCCTACAAGAAAGACGTAACTATACGAAAAGACTGGAACAGCAGGTTAAAGAACGCACAAGCTCACTTCAAGAACTGCTTTCGGTTACCAGAGGCACACTGGAATCCTCCGCTGACGGCATTCTTGTTTTAGATCGTGACAACTATGTTGTTGATTACAATCTCAAGTTGCTTGAAATGTGCAACATACCACAGAGCATTATTGATACCCGTCAAGGCGAGCGGAG
>NZ_JH413797.1:9695-11789 GCF_000162755.2 Legionella drancourtii LLAP12 | reverse complement strand
CCGTCAAGGCGAGCGAGTGATGCGGTATATTTCACAGCAAGCAGAGGATTCAGGTGCTTTTTCAACAATGGTTGCCGATTTGTCACAAAAAATCGATAAAGTCAAAATTGAGAAATATAATTTTACAAATGACCTTATTTTTGAATGTTACTCCCAACCCTATACCCTTGATAAGAAAATAACCGGACGTATCTGGAGTTTTCGTGATATTACTCAACGAGTTATCCTGGAGAAACAATTAAAATATCAAGCGACGCATGACTCATTAACGGGTTTGCCTAATCGAGTCCTTATGCTGGATCGATTAGGTCATGTTCTTGACAAAGCGAAGCGACAAAACACTTTATTTGCTGTTATTTTTTTTGATTTGGATCGATTTAAGTTAATAAATGACAGTATTGGCCATGATACGGGTGATGAATTACTTAAAACTGTCGCGAAAAGACTGGAGTTTATGCTTAGAGGAACAGACACATTAGCCAGGCTTGGTGGTGATGAATTTATTGTAATAGTTGATAATATTAAAAATGAATTTGATGCAGGTACTGTGGCAACTCACTTATTAGAATCATTTAATAGTAATTTTGAAATAGCAGGTCAATCATTATCCGTGTGCTCAAGTGCTGGTATTAGTATTTTTCCACGCGACGGCAAAACGATTGGCGAATTATTGCGCAATGCTGACGCCGCAATGTATCAAGCCAAAAATAGCGGGGGGAATCAATTCCAATTTTATACAGCAGAACTTGGCACGCAAATAAAGGAAAAATTTGTATTAGAAAATGAGTTGCATGACGCCGTACTTAATAATGAATTCATGATATATTATCAACCCCAATTCGATATCACGACCCAAAAAATATCGTCAGTAGAAGCATTAATTCGATGGAATCACCCTAAAAGAGGTATTTTGCTTCCTATTGATTTTATTCCCGCAGCAGAAGAAACCGGGCTTATTATTCCTATTGGGGAATGGACATTAAAAACCGCATGTGAACAAAATAAAAAATGGCAGGACGCCGGATTTTTACCCATGCGTGTCGCGGTTAATATTAGTTTAAAACAGATTAAGCAATTTGATTTTGTACAGAAAATTAAAGGGATATTAGACAGTACAGGATTAAGCCCAAATTGGCTTGAACTTGAGATAACAGAAAATGTGCTCCTTAACGCCATTGAGTTGGCTCTCAGCTCGTTACCTGAATTGTATGCGATGGGCATCCACATTACATTAGATGATTTTGGTACGGGTACTTCAAGTATTAATTATTTACGAAAAATCCCCTTAGATCGATTAAAAATAGACCAATCATTTATTAGTAATATTAATTTAAATACCAGCGATGAAGTCATTATTCAGTCTATTATTTCATTGGCAAAAAAATTAAATTTGAAAATAGTGGCTGAAGGGGTAGAAACTCAGAAACAATTAGAGTTTTTACAATCCAACCATTGTGAAGAGGTTCAGGGATTTTATTTTAGTAAGCCTGTAGCCCCAAGTGAGTTAGAACTTATATTACAAAGACCTAAGGAATAAAGGTTGCGTGTACAGTAGAGCATGATTCTAATGGTGCCCCCGGACTCGATTTGTTCACAGAAAGTAGGATGAGAGATAAAACGCATTAAATAAGAGCCTTTCAGCAGCCCTAATTATGAAGACTCTTTAAGTTGAAAAAGCCCCTGTTGCGTTCCTATATAAACAGTATTGCCAAACCCACTAATTGCATTCACCTGCGAGCCCATATTAATATTTTGCCAAAAAGCCCCCCCATCATAAGTGACATACACTGAATAGGGAAAATTACAGGTAACATAAGCTGTTTTAGAATCACGAGCATAAATACCAGTAACTCCATATTTTAAAGTCAGCACATTACTTGTTGTCAGATACCAGCTCGCTCCGCCATCTAAGGTTTTAAGTATGCCTGCTGATGTTGCTACGAATACAGTATTCTCATCCACCGCATAAATATGTTTAACCTCCATATTTTTCTTGCCCACATAGATGGTTGACCATGACTTACCACCATTACTTGTCTTAAGAATTTTACTATTCTCAAGAAAACCTCGCTGTTAGACCTAACGTATACCGTG
>NZ_JH413797.1:0-9675 GCF_000162755.2 Legionella drancourtii LLAP12 | reverse complement strand
CCTCGCTGTAGACCTACGTATACCGTGTTCTTATTCACTGCATAAAGCGTTGTTGGCCTAGCCCAATGAGAAGAATACAGTTCATTCCAGTGAACTCCACCATCCATAGTTTTAGATACAGTCCCTCCATTAACCGCATATTTACCTGTTGTAAGTGCATACACAGTATTTGCATCGACCGTATTAACTTGCATAATTTGTGTATTTGCCAAACCACTAGGAATCCAGGTTTTACCACCATCTAAAGTTTTCCCCATTCCTAACTCAAGACTGCCGACATAAACAATCTCTGCATTAAATGCAGAAATACTGCTTACTAAAGGTGTATTGATAGGTACCCATGTTTTTCCACCATCACTACTTTTATACAAAGACTGATTACTTCCAGAAGATAGTCCCATACCACTGGCATAAATAATTGGACTATCTTTTACCAAAGAGAAATTATTAAACCATCCTTTACTCACAATTATTGCAGAAATAGCATGGACATGGGCACTCGTATCCTTCGGAATACTGCGCATCGCTGTTCCTTGAGTACCGAGAAAAAAATGCATCGCAAGAAAAAGGAAAACAACCAGAAAAAAGAAAATCAAAAACAATAAACTCAATCTTTTTAAAACATCAATTTTCTGCACCGCCATGACTTAATCCTTAAGTATTTATATACGCTAAATTTCAATAAGCGTATTTAATATAGTTACTACCTTTATATAGAGATTCATTAAAAAACAAAAGTCTATGCTTCTACTATTACGCTTGTTTATATTTTATATCAGGTTTCATACAGTGGATTAAGCCATAACACTATGCTATTGTTTTGGTTAATATATTTACTAAAACCAAATTTTATTAAATAGAAAAAGGAATTGAACTTAAAAAAACTCCCTCGTACTTAAAAAGGATTATTAACGCAGCAATTAAAATCTCGAGCGAAACCTTTGAAAAAAGGCCAATTCAATTGAGTATACCGGACAATTTACCACTTATAACTTTAGATCATAAATACATCCAAGAAGTACTTATGCACCTATTAGATAATGCAATTAAATTTTCCGTACCCAAATCGAACATTCAACTTTCTGTTCAACTAAAAGAAGAACACGTAATTGTCAGTATCGAGGATTTTGGCCTGGAAATTGCCATCGAAGAAAGAAAAAAATTATTTAAGAAATTTTACTGCGGTAAAAAGGCCCTTGAGGAACATGGCCTAGGCTTAGGCCTAGCCATATGTGAAAAAATAATTGCCGCTCATGATGGGACAATTTGGGTCGAACAAATCGCAAATAAAAGAACTGCATTTCGCTTTGCTCTTCCCGTTAATAGCAAAGATTGAACCAATATTGTCCACCCTCATCCGTATCAGAAAAAATTTATTCGTGCACAAAAAAACAAAAAATTGGTCCTACGCGCACTAATAATTATTTAAGTGCTACACTTTATTCATATACCGACATCCATTGCAGTTATTATTCTTAATTTTTAATTAAAATCAAACAGTTAAATGGAGTTAACGACAAATGAAAAAAATATCTCTAATTATATTTTTATTACTCTATATTTTTAACTATAAAATTTTTGCAGCTGCAGAAAAATTAACGCTTGAGAGCTCTGCCTTTAAATTAAATACTATGATTCCTGCCGAATATACCTGCAATGGTGAGGATCACTCCCCGCCATTGGAATGGCATAATGCGCCCGCAAAGACCCAATCTTTTGCTCTAGTGATGCAAGACCCTGATGCACCGAATGGGGTATGGACGCACTGGATTGTGTTTAATATTCCAGTCAAAGTAACACAATTAGACGCAGGAAGCCCCATTCCAGAAGGGGCTGCTAGTGGTAACAATAGTTGGGGGAGTTTAGGTTATCGTGGACCTTGCCCACCACTGGGGGCACATCGTTATGTATTTAAACTTTATGCCATGGATAATGTATTAACATTAGGGGAAGGAGCAACTTCTGATAGCATATTGCAAGCAATGACAGGACATGTTCTCGGTAGTGCTGAGTTAGTAGGACTTTATCAGAAATAATATTGATTTAATTTTAACCATGAACTGTTTGCCCGTATTGCTCGACTCATACGGGCAAATTTTCCTCTAGGAATCAAACCAAAATTCAGCTAAGGCTGTTCCTTTATAGTAAAGTTCTACACAAGCAAGGTGATTCAGGTGGCAACAAAGGATCATTAGCAGTCATAAAAATATCTCCATATTAATTAAGTTTATCGCCTGCCTGTGGAGAAACTAAGACTGAGGCGTGGAAGCGTAAATGATCCTCAATAAAACTGGCAATAAAATAATAACTATGATCATAAGCTGGTTGCAGGCGTAGGCTAAGAGCGACATTAGCTCGCAAACATGCATCCTGGAATAATTCAGGCTTTAGCTGTTCCTGTAAAAAGGGATCCGCTGCTCCCTGATCAATTAATATACTTTTATGCGGCAAACCTCGAGCAACAACAAGCGCACAGGCATCATATTCCTGCCAAAGATGCTTATCAGCGCCTAAATAACCAGTAAATATTTTTTGTCCCCAAGGACTTTGGCTCGGCGCACAAATAGGAGAAAAGGCAGAAACAGAACGATATTGCGTAGGATTTTTCAAAGCCAAAGTTAGTGCGCCATGCCCCCCCCATCGAATGCCCGAAAATACCACAGGCATTTTCATCAAGAGGAAAATGTTGTTGCAGTAATGCCGGTAATTCTTCACGAATGTAAGTCGCCATTTGATAGTATTTTGACCATGGATTTCGCGTGGCATCGACATAAAATCCAGCACCACTACCAAAATCATAATGGTCATGCTCTCCAGGTAAATCAATACCACGCGGACTGGTATCAGGAACCACCAATGCTAAACCAAGTTCAGCAGCAACACGTTGTGCTCCCGCCTTGGTAATAAAGTTCTGTTCTGTACAAGTCAATCCTGAAAGCCAATAAAGCACAGGAACTTTTTGCTGCAGGGCTTGTGGCGGCAAAAAAAGACCAAAACGCATAGTGCACTGAGTACTCAGCGAATGATGCGCATAAACTCGTTGTACCCCACCAAAACATTGATGCTCTTCGATAAGTTCCATCACCATGGTATTTAATTCCTCTACTAAAGATCAAAAGGTAACTACAGTACGAATTGACTCCCCGTGATGCATTAAATCAAAGGCGTCATTAATCTGCTCTATGGGTAAGACATGGGTAATTAAGTCATCAATATTAATTTTACCATCCATATACCAATCAACTATTTTAGGAACATCAGTACGCCCACGTGCTCCACCAAAAGCCGAGCCTTTCCATACCCGGCCTGTAACTAATTGGAACGGTCTGGTCGAAATTTCTTGTCCAGCTCCTGCAACACCAATAATAGTAGAAACACCCCAACCTTTATGGCAACACTCTAGAGCCTGACGCATCAAAGTTACATTACCCACACATTCAAAACTATAATCTGCCCCACCTTTGGTTAACTCAACCAAATGAGCAACCAAATCTTTGCCCAATTCTTTGGAATTCACAAAATCAGTCATTCCCATTTTTTTTGCTAAGGCCTGACGAGCCGGATTAATATCAACGCCAATAATTTGTTCTGCGCCAACCATGCGCGCGCCTTGAATTACATTAAGTCCAATGCCCCCCAAACCAAAAACCACCACCTTAGCGCCTGGTGTTACTTTTGCGGTATAAATTACCGCTCCTAAACCCGTTGTAACGCCACAGCCTATATAACAAACCTTCTCAAAAGGTGCATCATCACGGATTTTTGCCAATGCAATGTCGGGTAATACGGTGTAATTAGCAAAGGTTGACGTGCCCATGTAATGAAATAATTTTTGTCCATGCAGGCTAAAGCGACTTGTCCCATCAGGCATCAAACCCTGCCCTTGTGTACCACGGATAGCCTGGCATAAGTTTGTTTTTTGCGAAAGACAGTATTCGCATTGTCGGCATTCGGGGGTATATAAAGGAATAACATGGTCGCCTGGTTTTAATGAAGTGACTCCAGCACCTACTTCAATCACAATACCTGCGCCTTCATGTCCTAAAATTGCGGGGAAGATCCCTTCTGGATCAGCACCTGATAAAGTAAATGCATCCGTATGACAAACACCAGTTGCTTTAATTTCAACCAAGACTTCTCCTGGTTGTGGTCCTTCCAAATCCACCATTTCAATGGTTAATGGTTTTCCTGCTGCATGGGCTACAGCTGCTTTTACTTGCATCAAATATCTCCCTTTAGATCCACCTGATTCTCTAAATTATTTAAGAATCGACATTAACAATTGCACAACAAAAAAAATAATAATGATTATGGGGATGAAAAACGATCCCTTATTTACCGGTTTTGCACCACTATTGATATTTACATTAATAGCTCCGTCGTTTGAGTCATAAAATGTATCTTTATCGACAACAATTGCTTGCGGTGGTAATTGTTCTGATTCCGTTTTAATCCGCGCGGTTTTTTTAACCGCAGTGCCTATTGCTAAAAATTCGATTAAGCCATTACCTAATTGATACACATAGGTTTTCACTCCGACGACGTCATCTGCTCCTATGGCTTTTGCTTCGTTATTAATTATTGCTAAAGCATTTTCACGCGCGGCATAGATCATCCGTGTGAGTTCATTAATTTCACCTCTGAAAAAAGATTTCAGTGTGGAAGTAATTCCCCCTACAACGCCTAAAGAATAAACGGATGTTCCTAATAAAAGTTTCATAGGTGCATAACCAATGCTTGCCATGTTCCACATTTCGATATTAGTCATATCACTGGTTACAATGCGATTATTTGCATCTGTTAACAATTGTGCATTGTAAGAGGCCGTACCAATCATTAGCATTTCATTAACACCACCAAAAGGCAAAACCGTAGTTCTAATGCCGAGCACGGCATTGGCCTTATATTGTTCTGCATGGGCAATAATACGATTTAAAGCTAAGTGTCTGGTTTTATTAAAAATATCAGAATATTCTTTGATTTCACCACGGCCTAATGTTTTTACTTTTCCTAAAAGACCACGCCCTACCCCCATCGAATAGGCAACGTTACCAAAAGCAAAACAAATGGGCTTATAACCCGCATCCAACTGGGCGTATAATTCCTGACCATCGGCGGAGGTTGAAAACTTGGACTTATCTGCATCATTAATGGCATGAACCATCGAACCTATAGATAAAAACTCCACATTAGAACCATGAAAGATAAGCTGACTGGTAACTCCTGTAATTCCGGTAGCATTACTAGTTTGTGCTTCTTGCAACATGCGTTTATAAGCCGTTTCCCTTCCTTCTTCGATGAGCGAGGTAACCTGTTGCAATTCACCTCCTAACATCGCTTTAAGGCCTGAGCCAACACTTCCAATAATGCCCAACGAATGCACACTATTGCCAACTACAATATTGCCAGGTTCATAATTTTTCAGTTGCAGGCAATATATTTCGTTACCAGATAATCCTGTAGTCACAGCCATGATTTATTCCCTTAAAATAATAAGATCTGTCGACATTTCTACTGTCTTGGCCAACACAGCCCCTAGTCCCTATAAGTAAGTGTAGCCATTATTTGTTTAATTACCGCTCACTTAATATTAACGCAAATTATTAAAAACAACTGCCTGCAGTGTTCCCGCCATGAGTAAAGAACCATTATTGGAATCAAATATTGGGGGGGTATTTTCACTAATTTTAATCTGAGTAGAATAAAGCGTGTTACTAACTGAAATCGGAACAGCAGGTGTATCGTACATCGCCCCTCCGCTTCCTGCCACAGGAGTAATCGTAACGCTGCTAATCGGGGTTATGCAAACCTGCCCAGTACCCGCCCATACCGTAATCTCCTCCAAATATGCTAGTGTTTTGGTGAAACATGGTGTCGGCACACCATTGCTAAAAGAAACGACCACAGCCGTTACTGAGCCTCCTGAGACTAACATATTAGCGACATCAATGCGTTGTATCGGGGCATTAGCTGCAACGACAACCTGGGCAAGAATTATCGATACCCACATAATTATCCATCTACTGTTCATAAAAACTCCCTTTAAAAACAAAATTTATACGCCCCCAGAAGTCACTTGAATAGGTATCCCAAAACAGTTATTCACATTAAATGAATGCGCCTGATCCAGATTAGTAAATACAATATAACCCGTAGTTGGATTAGTAAATTTACCGTTAATAACAACGATATTATGTCCAGGAATCAGCTGATCTTGTGTGACATAATTGCCATTTAGACTGTAAGAAATGATTGTGCTGGTGCTGTCACTAAAGGAGCTACCAAGGAGGACATACTGAAATGGATAACTCGTATCAATATAGCAAACCACACTATAAGTCACCGAAGGTACCAGGCCATTTAGAGAAACATTTAAGCTCATCGCCGGCGCCACATCACCGCCTCCACCCAACGTAACAACCGAACTTGCTGTCGCGGTAGCTGCTACGAAAGATAAAACCGTAAGGCATACACTCTTTTTCACTAAAATCCTCCTTGAAAAATAACCTGTAAACAGCAATACACCAATAGAATTGATGTATTAACGATTAACACAATGATATCCTATTAGCAATTTTTTAAAACCCATTTTAGGCTTAGCGCATGGAAAAAGAACTCGCTGCGATTTATGTTGTAAAACCTGAATTTCACGCAGAACTCACTGAAGAATTAAGTGAAGTTTCACATGTTGTTGAAGATTTAGTTTTTTCCCCCCATAAAAACCCCAATGTATGCTTTGCGCAAGATATTTGGCTAGAACCGCAAGTAGTCACTTTTCAATCGATTTCAGAAGCAGTCAAAATTCTGCGTCGAGCTGGGAAATTCTGGTATTTACATCCAATTTCTCACGTGCGACGCTCACGTTTAATTGAAGAGCAATTGCGGCAGTATTCATCGCTTATGCGCCATTTTCCTATTACCGAGGAAATCCCTGATATTGGTGCTTTTAGCTTATTAGATCAAAATACGCTGGTTTTTAGTGCAAAACGCTTGCGAAAATGGCCTCAAGGAATCTGTTATTTTATTGAAGATAAAATCAATCCACCAAATCGTGCTTATTTAAAATTGTGGGAAGCACTAACTTTGTTAGGCCGCTCCCCCCAATCAGGTGATTTAGCTTTAGATTTAGGTGCCTCCCCCGGAGGTTGGACCTATGTGATGCATTCATTGGGTGCACACGTTACTGCCGTGGATAAAGCGCCCATAGATCCGAACATTGCCAAACTTCCGGGTGTGAACAGCATCCAACAAAGTGCATTTGCCATTGAACCTGCGACTTTAGAACAAACTTATGAGTGGGTCTTATCCGATGTAGCCTGTTACCCGGAACGCGCTTATGCGCTCATTATGAAATGGATAGCTTCTGGAAAAGCCAAGCAAATGATATTTACCATCAAACTACAAGGTGAAACAAATCTGGCTACGTTGAAGCAATTTCAGGCGATACCCAATTCATATATTACCAACCTGTTTTATAACAAACATGAAGCAACGTTTTTTTATCCTTTTAAAGGATAGCATTTAAGCAGCGAATCCCCGAGCTTCGCTGCACTGCACCCCAGGATTTTATTTTCTTTATTTCATTACACATCTACAAAATCATCAATAACGAAACAATCACCAGATCTTTTCACAGTAAGCATAACGCCCTTTAACGGTTGTAAAGCATCCGTTGAAGAAGCAGTCAATATTTTGGTGTCAAATTTAACCAGTACTTTCCATTCATTATTAGCCTTATACGTTATGACCGGTTGTACTGGTAATCCCATTAATAAAATACCCTTTTTACTTTGGATGGATGCAAAAACGCGTTGTTGTTCTAATAGCTGGTACTGCTTGCTCCAAGCATTTGGCGAGTAATACTGTAATGCGTCCTTTGCATACTCATCTTTTTTCGTGGTGAAATTAATATTATAAGTGACATACATGGCCTCATAAGTCCAGGCAATCACATTAAAATCCTCCCCTTTATTATTGACGCATGGAGCCTGAGCATAAACTGTTATGCAAACAAGCATCATCATAACCATTGGTACATTACGCCAAAATTTGTTCATCAATTCCTCTCCTAAACTATGCAGAAAACTATTTTATTATGATACGCTGTATTCCTCTTTTAACAATGTAGGGAAACACATTATGTATTTTAAGATTAGGAACACCCTAGGACCGTTACTGCTTATTCTTTCATGTCCTATCTTCGTCATGTTGATGTGGTATACCAATACAGAGCTCAAAGGCTCATTATCCACGCTATGGGATTTAATCGTCCAACAAGGTCTTTTTGAAACAACTTATAAAATATGGCAACCCTATTTTTGGGGCTCGGCTCTTGCCTGGAAAGTTATTTTCGCCTTTATTATTTTCGAACTGGCATTAATGCGTTTACTACCAGGAAAAGAATTTACTGGGCCAGTTACACCGAAAGGCAATGTTCCTATCTATAAAGAAAATGGGCCTTTAGCATTCATCACCACCATGACTACCTTTTGCGTTGCCAGCTTTGGTTTACATTTATTTCCAGCGTCCATTCTTTATGACAATTTGGGAGCTATTTTAGGCGCACTGAACGTATTTAGTTTGATATTTTGCGCGTTATTGTACATCAAAGGTCGTTACTTTCCCTCATCGACTGATTCAGGAATTACCAATAACATTATCTTCGACTACTACTGGGGCACAGAGCTTTATCCCCATATTTTCGGCTGGAGCATTAAAAAGTTTATTACTTGCCGTTTTGGCATGATGAGTTGGGGATTATTTCTGATTTCTTATTGTGCCAAACAAGCTGAATTAGGGGATCTTGCTAACTCCATGCTCATTTCCGTGGCCTTACAATTTCTATATTTAAGCAAATTTTACCTCTGGGAAAAAGGGTACCTACGCTCACTGGATATTATGCATGACCGTGCTGGTTTTTACATTTGTTGGGGTTGTCTCGTTTGGGTTCCTTGCATTTATACCTCACCTAGCATGTACCTTGTTCTGCACCCCATCCATTTAAGTTTCTGGTTAGCAACTAGCATTTTAGTTTTAGGTGCAGCGAGTATTCTTATTAATTATTTTGCTGATCGCCAAAGACTCATGACAAGAGCCACCGATGGTGAGTGTAAAATCTGGGGTAAAAAGCCCGTTACCGTCTTCGCTCAATATCAAACGACTGAAGGTGATAAAAAACAAACGATTTTACTTGCCTCAGGCTGGTGGGGTGTTGCCCGACATTTTCATTATGTTCCCGAACTGGCAGGTACGTTTTTTTGGTCAGTGCCTGCATTATTTGAAAATTTCTCACCTTACTTCTATCTTTGTTTTTTAACTATTTTGCTTGTAGACCGAGCATTTCGCGATGACCGTCGTTGCTCGGATAAGTACGGTCAATATTGGCATAAATATTGTGAACTTGTTCCGTATAAAATTGTACCCTTTGTAATTTGATAAAAGGCGATTGCTTCTTTATTACGCACTAATACACCTCGCTCATCACTAGGCATAGGCGTTAAACTCGAGAAAAATTCGCTGCCTACTTCCCGCGGCTGTCCGCGGGAGCCATGGACAATAAACTAGATGCCACAACCAACGTACCAGGTTTTAGCGTAAACAACTCCATTTCATTATCAGAATAAGTTAACTGGAGCAGCAAGAGCACAAATAATAAGAGCATAACGGGGGCTCACG
>NZ_JH413796.1:129693-153222 GCF_000162755.2 Legionella drancourtii LLAP12 | reverse complement strand
AAGGGCATTGAAGCAATGAATACAGCAGAATCAAGGCACTCTATCATCATAATTCGCTCTGCGAAAATAAACTCGAATACTAGTACCATCAAAGATGGTGGGCATGGGACTCTCGCAATCTCTCATGCCATCATTTCAGCGCATGAGAGGCAACTCAGCATCGAGGATTTATCTGAGGGCGGAGCTTGTGTTCAATTGACTTTACCCAAAAAGCACATAAACAGCGAAAATTAAAAGACTTCGTCCAAATAGGGTTTAACAGACATACTACCCCACTGAGATTTGTAATAAAGTTTTATAAGATGTGCTAGATTTTTCGCCTGCATTTTTCTCATAATATTAGCGCGATGAGCCTCTACTGTTGATATAGAGATAGTAAGTTCATAAGCTATTTCTTTATTTAACTTTCCTTCTGATATTAAATCAATAATCTGGCGCTCACGCTCTGTTAAACTGTTGATTCGTTCATTAATATATTCAATTGCATCAGTATCAATAATTCGATTGGCGTGTTTTTGCACGGTTTCCAATAAAAATTGCTCATTAAAAGGTTTTACAATAAAGTCAACAGCTCCTGATTTCATGGCCCTAATAGCCATTGGTATATCACCATATCCTGTAATAATTATTACAGGTAATCGATTATTTAATAAATTAAGCTGCTCAAGTAATTCAAGCCCACTCATAACAGGCATACGAACATCAACAATAATACATCCTTGCGCACTACTGTTATATTCTTTAAGAAACAGATGAGCACCTTTATAGGTTTTAACATTAAGGTGAATTGATTCAAAAAGATAACGCAGTGCCTCACACACGCAAGCTTCATCGTCAATGATGAAAATAGTTTGACTCTTTAAATTCATGTAAGTAACCAAAATTAATAAATTAATAAAATATTATTTTCAACACATTAATATTCTGTTCTCAGATTGACCACAATATCTATTTGAATGAAGTGTGAATAATTTTCCCGATTTGCCCCATATTATATCTTTAATGACAAATTTCAACACCAAGCAATTAAAAAAATATTAAATTATAGTATTAAATCCTTTTGTATTTGAATAATAAAATTTATCATGTAATAAATTTGTACTCGATGCTGAAATCTAAATACGGTGGTTTTCTCTAGAGTCTGTTGACCTACAATCTTGACCAAAAGCGAAAACCTTCATTATTGATATCAATAATGAAGGTTTGACCCGATATTATCTTCAACTCCCAGGTATTTGAATACGGATTTCTTCGCTGTTTATACTGGCTACAACGCCATTCAATATCCTTTTATAAATAAATTTTTACATTATATTTTCTCCATAAAATATAAATTATCCAATTAAAAAATTATCAATTAATGTAAACCGGTATTAAGTTTACGTTTTAAGTGTGGGCTTTTTTTTCAAAAAAAAAAATTATGACTTACCTTTGTTATATAAGGAAATCCTCTAGGTTGGAAGCTGAAATATAAAAAGATAGATCGTGATTAAAAGTCAATAATGTTAAGATCATTATCTGACTCAGCAGTAGAAACTTTCGGAACATCATCAATGACAAAAACAGTCGTCTCAAATTGCTTGTTCATTAAGTAAAATTGGTAAAGTAATTTGAAAAAAGGCTCCACCATCGGGCAAATTCTGGGCGCAGAATTGTCCACCGTATGCTTCAATAATGATATGAGAGATTGCAAGTTCCATGCATGCGCTGCCCGGTTTTGTGATGAAGCAAGATGGAAATAACAATTCACTAACATCAGTATCGATACCCGGTCCATTATCTTCAATTCTAACACTAACAGTATATGAATTGTTTTGCACAATACGAATTATAATGGTAGGGCGCATGGTTTTTTCTACCTGCATTGCTTTAATGCTATTACGCATTAGATTCAAAAATACTTGTTTAATATGAATTTTATCCGCTTCGATAATAAACAAATTTTCAGGTATATCAAAAATGATAGCTGTAGGTGAATCATGAATATTTTCATCTTGAATCAGAGATACAACTTCTTTTATCAAATCATTAATTATTAATGTTTCATAATGCAACTCCGTTTTACAATAAAAATCTTTCATGCGATGAATAGTTTTTCCAGCATGATCAACATGTTCTATGGCTTTTTTCATCGCCTTGATAATGGGCTCCTTTACTAGAACATCGCTCTCTAAATATTGAATACAACTATCAATATTAGTATGGATACCAGCAAATGGGTTAGTTAGTTCATTAGCCAATATATTTGCTACTTCATACATAGAGATAGCATGGATAATGCGATCTAATTTTTCCTGCTGTTGAAGACCCAATCGTTTTATTTTTTTATGCTTGGCGCTAATAACTTCGACACCAATCATACGCTGCGGTTTTCTATTATCATCATAGAAAATTTTTCCGCGAAAATTAACCCCTTGTATGGTGTTGTCAAGCATTAATGAACGATACTCAACCTCCAGTTCAAATTCACCATCTGTTAATGCTTGAAATATTTGCTGCTTTACCTTTTCGCGATCCTCTAGAATAATGCCATTAATAAATGACTCAAATGTATACTCTGTAGTATTCGGTGTTCGATAAGAAGTTGAGGTTATGTATCCAAATTCGTTCATCTTATTGGTTTGAATATTCCAGTCCCAGCAATGCTTTCGTCCTGATTTTAACACTAACTCAAGAAACTCTTCGCTACGGTTCAATTCAAATTCTATTTTTTTTCGTTCATTAATTTCTTGTTGTAAAGTAGCAATATACTGTTGGTTAGTATCGTGTAATTTGATATATTTATAAAGCACTGCCAATTCTTCTGCCATATCATATGCTTTCGCGCGACTGCATACCGTCTGAGTATATAATTTAAATAACGGTGAAGGAGCACGATCAATAAAATAATTAAGGCCCAAATTCATCAATTCCAATAGGCTAACTATTGTTTCGTGAGACTTTTCCATATGGACACGAAGTTCATCATTTTTTTGATTTCCCATAAATCGGCCATCTATTTCGGCTGATTTATTTATAAATTCATGAGTAGCCTCTATTTTATTAAAAAATAAAGAAAAATTTTCTCGTAGCTGATTAACGAAGGGAATTTCTGTTGTATCGTTAAGTTCTAATTGGAGATTAGAACTAAGCAAATTATCTCTTAAAGCTGAATAAGTCATTTTTTTAAATATCCATAAGATGACCCGGGTTATTTAATACAGCGCTCAATTTTATTTAATAAAACGTCTATATTAAATGGCTTAGCTATAAAATCATTAACACCGAGAAAGACAGCTATTCTTTCTATATCTATATCACCAGACATGAGGATAACAGGAATGTGTTTAAACTGTGTATTATTCTTTAATTGTGTGAATAGGTTGCAACCATCAATACCAGAGATACGGTAGTCAACCAGTAAAATATCTGGTAACGCATCATTGTTGTCTAGGAGACATCTCCCATTTTGTGCTATTTCAACTTCATAATAATGCATTTCTAATATCATATGGAGAGAATTTAATATGGGTAAACAATCATCTATAATCAATATTTTCTTTTTCATAAAAAACCTTCAATAATAGATAGTGAAACATGAAATTATCGCCATTTAAAGCCAGTTTAGAATATCAGACAGGAAATTTTAAAATAAACTCCATAAACTCTCCGTAAACAGAGTTGCACACTATATCTCCACCAAAACTAATCATCGTTTTTTTACAAAATGCCAAACCAATACCTGTACCATTCTTTTTGGTAGTAAAATAACCATTAAAAAAATTAGACACAACCTCAGGCCGCGCACCACCAGCTGTATCTTTAATCTTTATTAAATTGTAGTCATCCCCTTTTTCTGTAGAAATAATAATTTCTCCCTTACCGTTTAAAGCAATTTGTTCAAATGCATTTTTAATTAAGTTAAAAAGTAATTTCATGCTCAATATTGAATTGCCCATGAAGTGGAAATCATACGTAATATTTTGTTTAATTTTATTTATCTCAAAATCAGAAAATGGATACGCCTTTAGTGTATTATTAATGATCCTGCGACTTGAATTCTTCGTCAGATCATCTCTAGTTAGCTCCGAGGATACAGCTTTATGTGCATTTGCAAGTTCAGCTAGTGTTGTATTGATAAAATCATTAATCATTACTATGGAATCTTGGATATAAGTTATTGGTGTCTTATTCAGCAAAGAATCCCAGCTGTTCTGATTTAATAAATTTACTTTTGTCGAGCCTAGATTTTTGGCCTCTTCAACAATCTCAAGAAAAGCAGGAAACATGGTCTCTAAAAGATCCGCTACTGCTTTTATCGTTGTAATCGGTGTTCGAAGATCATGAACAATGTCCCCCACTAAGATCATAATGGTTTTACGCATTTCTTCTTCAGCTATTGCTTTAGCATTGGATGCGCGAGCAGAAACTTCCGCGGCGAACGTTTTTATTCGCAAAAGTTCTTTTTGTAGTTCTTTAAACTCAGTTATATCGGTAGAAACACCAATTATACCAATCACCTTGTTGTCTTTATCGCGAAGAGGATCCTTGCAAGTTAGAAAAGTATGAAGTTTTCCATCAGCTAAAGTTGCAACCTCTTCTAATTGACATCCAACACCTGACTCCATTATTCGTCGGTCATTTTTCATAATTTCATCTGCTTGCTCTTTCCAAACAAAATCATGTTCTGTTTTTCCAATAACTTCTTTGGGATCTGAAAATCCAGCATGCTTCGCATGAGATAAATTACCACCTAAAATGACACAATTTAAATCCTTCCAGTAAATATTTGCAGGAATAACGCGTATTATATTATTTATATAATTTTCAGTCCTACTTTGGCTCATCTCCAACATCTGTATTTTTTTCTTTAAAGAAATAATCGTTTCATATTGGCTTTTGTTTCTAGAAAATCGTTTGAGAAAAGTATTCAGTTTCTTTTTATAATTGACTTTTATAGTTGACATTCAAAAAATATTATCCTTAAAATGCTGATTTAATAAACGGCCGATATCTTTAACATGAGGGTATTGAAGAATAGAATCATGACTGCCTGATACCAAGTAAACATCAACACCTTGACTGGTATGAGCATTAAGGTAATTTGTCAAATCATTCATAGCAGAAAATTCATCTAGTTGCTGATTGGCTTTAAAAAGTATGATTTTTTTATTAATCATAGGGGGATTATAAGCAAACCCTAAATTTTGTAAACGACGGTAATGCAATTCCATCCAGGGTTTTGGATCAATATGCTCCCTTGCCAACTCATTTGCTACCCGCTTATATTGCTTCATAATGCTTAGTCGGAGCGCTTCCTTTGCTTCAACATTCAAAAAATCAGAGATCACCCATGTATCAAATGCAATAACAAAGGGAATAGTTCCATCTAATTTCTGGTGCTCCAATTGAGATACCATTTCTAAGGATAACATGCCGCCAAATGAATATCCAGCAAGTATAAATTTTGTTATCTTAAATTTGTTTAATATCAGATTGTTATAATAGGCGGCCATAGTAGATATATCTTCAAACAATATTTGATCCGCATCGATACTTGGATCTTGAATAATATAACAAGGTTGATCGTTAGGTAATAATTTGATCAAATCAAGATAACAAAATCCTGTGCCACCTATAGGATGAATGAAGATGATAGGTGTTTTCTGTGGCTCCCCCACTTTAACTAACTTAAGAGTATTGCCATTAAATTTTGTATAATCTACGCCTGATAAACAAATCTCATTACTTAATAAAGCAATAATTTTTTCACTTAATGATTTAACATTTGCGTTTTCATAAATATCAGCAAAATTTATTCTGATGTTAAATTGTTGATTTACTTTATCAATAAGGTGAAGCGCTGATATGGAAGTGCCTCCTAGATCAAAAAACTCAGTATTGATACCGATATCTGTTGGTGAAATATTTAATAGCTCTGCATAAATACAAATTAATTTTTCATGAATTATATTGGTCGGAGGAGCGTACTCTGTGTAGCTAACAGCAAAAGAGTCACTTCTTAAAAGTGCATTTTTATCTACTTTTCCCTGCGCCGTTAATGGCACCTCGTCAATTTGATAATAAAATTTGGGCAACATATATTGAGGTAAAATTGTTTTAAGGTAATGATATAAATTAACGTTATGCAGCTCATTTCCAGGTTTCAATAATACATATGCTACTAATTGTCGATGGGGAGGTTCATTTTTCACCAGCACAATTGCTTGAACAACTAGATGATGCGTTTCTAATTGCACTTCAATTTCATCTAACTCAACAAGATAACCATTAATTTTAATTTGATTGTCTTTTCGTCCAAGATACTTTAAATTGCCATCAGATTTCCAAGTAACAATATCGCCCGTATCATAAATTCTTTCATTCAAATAATAAATATATTTTTCCTGATTTAGTTTCTCTTGATTAATATACCCTCTTGCTAATCCAACACCTCCAACATACAACTTCCCTGGAGCACCTATAGGCCTTGGATTTAAAGCATGATCTAGCACGTAAACTTGCGTTCCAGTAATTGGCTTTCCAATAGGAATTGGATTAAATAAATCATTATGGTTTTTAATAGAATAGGTCGTTGAAAACGTTGTATTTTCAGTTGGTCCATAACCATTTATAAAACAAGCAGGCTTATTTTTTTGATTGAATATACGCGCAACAGCTTCATAAGAAACAGCCGCTCCGCCAATAACCACATAATTTAGATTATGAAACAAATAAGGAGCTATATGTGCATAAGCATGAAATAATTGTGTCGTCAGAAATAAAATAGAAATTTTCTTATCTTTTATAGCAGCATTCAATGATGTCGCATCAAGTAAGGTATTTTTATCAATAAGAACTAATGTAGCCCCGTTAAGTAACGCCCCCCAGATTTCAAACGTTGCCGCATCAAAGAGAAAACTTGATGTTTGAGCAATACAATCTGATGAATTGATTTCTATATAGTTAGAAGATTTAACTAATCTTAAAATTCCGCCTTGCTCTATTTCAATACCTTTGGGATTACCCGTGGATCCTGATGTGTACATTATATAAGCCAATTGCCTTGGATTTGTAGTATCAAAAAGCGGAGCGTTCGATTCCGATTGCAGGCTATTATCTGTTACTAAAATAGCTTTAATCTCAGGATAATATTGATTGATAAAGTGAAGGCCTGCTTCACTATCGGTTAGAACGAATAAGATTTTTGCATCGCTCATTATATTATTCATTCGGTAAATAGGGGTGTCTATTTCCAGGGGAACATAGCATCCACCAGCTTTAAGAATACTTAACATAGCAACAACTCGTGTTATATTTTTTTCCAGAAATATGCCAACGGGAATTTCATGCGCAACACCCTCTTTTTTGAGTTTTCGAGCTATTTGATTGCTTATCTTATCTAATTCACCATAAGTTAAATGAGACTCATTGTGTATCACCGCCAGAGCATTTTCCCGAGCCATAACTTGTTCAGAAAAATAATGTAATAAACTGACATCAGTCGAGTAGTTCACCCTAGGTTGATTCCATTTATCAAATAATAAATGGTATTGCTTGGTAGATATCAGCGGTATAGAACGGGCAGGCCCATTTGGGACTTCACCTATATGTTCAAGAAGAGTCGTGAATGAATCAATCATGTATTTGATTCTTTTCTTATCAAAAAGAGCTGTATTGTATTCAAATAGGCCATATAACTCTGACTCATATTCCTGCATAAAACAAACAAGATTTCCAAAGCGACATTCATCACAAACATCATAAATCAGCTCAGCCTTATCATCTGCAAAAACTCTTTTGCAAACTTTATCATTAATAATGAGATTATTTATTGGATAACTTTGAAAAATAAAACCTGCTTGATTGAACGCATGTAGTTTGGAGTTAACTCGTTCCCCTGTTAACTGGATTATTTCATTAAACGGTAAATCCTGATTATTGAATATATGCTCTATTATCTTTTTGTTTTTTTTAATTAAATCACTGAATGACTCATGATTATCGATATTCATGCGGATCAATACTAAGCTCGTGAACAAACCTACAATATTTGCTACATTCGGATGATGCCGACCAGATACAGCTGTAATAAAATTTATATCATTTTGATTGGCATAGTGAGACAAAAAAAGCCCAAAGGCGGACATAAGAATATCATATAATGTTACATGGTTTATAACGGATATTTGTTTAAGTTTGTGTGTGGTTTTGGAATTTATTTTAAATGAAATACGATGATTAAGTGGCTTTTCATATTCTTCTTTTCTTGTTTTATCATAGATCAGATCTAGTTTTGGTATATGCAATAATTGCTTATTCCAAAACGCTCGTTGTTTTTCTAGTAACTCTTTAGAAATATGGTGCTGTTGCCATTGAATAAAATTGATATACGATGATGAGGTGCTCAAATCAGGTAGAGGTAAGTGTTTAGAATAGGCATTATAAATAGTACCAAACTCCCCAATAAGTATATTTAATGACCATCCATCATGAATAATATGGTGAACACAGAACAGAATTATCGTTTCTTTTTCTTTTTTCCTAATAACAGACACTCTGAAAAGGGGCGCTCGGGAAAGATTAAATGGTTCTCGCCTAAACTGGGTCACATATTCCTTAATATCCTCATCGTTGTCACTAGAAAAAGTGCTAATTTTAAAATTAATGGATTGTAATGCATTTAATTTTAGCAATGGTTCCTCATCGTGCTCCAAAAAAGAAAACCGCAACGAATCATGGCGAGCCATTAATTGGACAAACGTATTTTCCATAATATCTATATTAATGTCACCTTCGACCTGATAGGCCGTAAACATATTGTTTCTATTTGTTCCCGAAAAAATTTGCTCATCTTCCCACAGAAGCTGCTGTGTAAAAGACAAACGTGCATCATGAACACCTATCATAGGCATTTCAGGTTTCTCTTGATTATTAGTTTTAATTTGATTCAATAGATATTTAGTTAGTTTACGGAATGTAAAATCTGACTTTAATAATTCAAAAGGAGCAATTTCTGCATTGAATCGCTGATAAATAGTACTTGCTATTAATACACAGGTTATCGAGTCTATTCCAAGATCCACAAAGGGAGTGTCTTTCTTCTTATTAACCAATAAATTATGTTTTCTCAGCAGTTCTAATAAACTAATTTCAACAGTGATTAACTTATTGTGCGTTATTGAATTATATTTCTTATTTAGATCATCAATGTTCCTATTTTTAGATTGAACGCAATTTTTTGCAATATCGAGCATATAATCATTAGCGGTATTTATTTTATGATTGGTTATTTTTTTATTTTTTTCAGATGAATAAATAGTTTTAGGGGTTATTTTTTTGAGATCACTCAAAAGAAGTGCAATATGATCGACCTTTTTAAGCTCTACTTTATTCGCCAAATGCTGAAGAAATCCAATTCCAGGAATGTTTTTATCGGTGATTTTAAATAATAGTCTAATTCCCTTTTTATTATATTTTTCTGCAATCATGGCTAAATAATTAATAACCGTGTATTCAATTTCTCGTCCTAAGATACGACAACTTAAGAAAAAACTTCTTATAACTAACTCATCATTTGTAAGGTCATAAGCAACGACTCCTACCACCCCATAGTCACCATATTTATCAGATACCTCAATAATTAAACAACCAGACGATTTTTGTTGGATAACTCGCTCGTTAAATTCAATATCTGAAATTGCATTTGGAAATAAATTAAATTGATTTGTTCTTTGACTAAGCTGAATTATGCGCTCTAGATCTTTAAGGGTTGCTTTTCGAATATTTGTTTTTATTTTTAGGCTACTTAAAAATGTCTTATAGCTAGTACTCTGGGACTTTAATGCATGTCGTAGTCTATTTTGCTTGTAAAATTCTGTTCTTTTTTCATCCTCAGAGCTCTTACTATTCACATCAAAAGCCCAAATATTTTGCAAATAATCAAGTCGGGATATTGAATCTTCTTTTTTAGATTTGATAGCTGGTAAATGAATAACCAATACCTCAGGAAGAGCCGCTTTGACTTCTGCACATTCGATATTATTATCATCTATAAATATAAAACTAGCCAAACCAAGATTAAGTTCGTCAGCTAGTGACTGAATATTGGCTGATTTAGGCAACCAATTAATGCGATAACTGCAAATATGCTTGTCAATATCCAAAGCCATTTCTTTACGCTCTTTGAATACATTTAAAACAGATTCTTCGCTATTTTTACTACACAGACATAAAAGAAAACCGGCTCGAAATAAACCAACCATAAACTGTTGTAATGCAAGGTATTCACCATTAATAGCAAGCCCATCAATACCATCTTCTTCAATAATTCCATTCCACAGCGTTCCATCACAGTCTAACACGATGACTTTGTAAGGTTTTCTTGTGAGCAAAGAATATTTTCTTGCAATAAATATCGCTAATGAATCATAAAAATTCATAGTGTACGGAATGTGTCCGTATTTTTCTGTTAAATTATCAAATAAAAGAGGGAGCTTACTTAGGGTTTGCATCTCTTCCGAAGAAACAAATGTAGTGTTTACATTAGGTTCAATTGCTAATTTCAGATTGTTCTCTAAGGTAGAGTAATATTTTTTTTCTTCTATCGTGGAGGTTTGTGTCGGTGTGAAGAGGATAAGTAATGGAACTCTCATAGTTTTTTGCAAACTATTAAGAGCAATAGCCAAATCAGTTATCATCCGGTTATTATCCTTTCCCGGACTAAATAAATCCGCCCCTCTTATCAAGATGACATTAAGACCATTTATATTTTCATTAAATTCACTATTAGGCAAAAGGGCTTGTTGAAAAATCTGATTATAATGAAAGCAAACTTGCTGATCGCAAAATTTTTGAAGAATTATATTTAAGCTAGAACTCAATACATCAGCAATATATGTTGAAGCAATATGAATCATAGCAACGCCGCCTTATAATAAATGATGGGGAGGGGATCACCTTAGGTGCTCTAATACCATAAAAAAGTATAGTTCAAAAAATTGAAATTTAAACAAGAAGCCTCTCCAAGAAATTTTTTCATAATTTAAATCGACTGGATGCTATAAACAAAGCAGCGACAGGTTAGAAATGATCCAGTACCTTAAAATGAGAGTAATGTGATTACCGCAAGATACAGTTATTACTACATTAATACATACCTTGTCTTTTTATGCGAATGATCTGATTAGTCCAATCTCATTACCCAGTATTTTTCCCTAGCCTAGGGCTACCACAACATTCTACGCGCATTTAAAAATATCATCTTAGGAGAAGGTTTAGCATGTGCTTGAATGAACCATAATTTAGGCTCAGGGATAGCCCTATTAAGCGTATAATAGGTGACAATTGTAGGCGCGACTCGTGTAAGATCAAACGTACTGCTCTTCCTCGCATACATAAACTCGTTATTCGCTCGAAGCGTATCAATTGGAGGTTGATATTTGGAAAATTCATTCCCAGTACCATAAAATAAAATTTTGGTACTTAGGAAAGAAAAGGCATGATTAATCGGTTGCCAACAGCATGCTGAGATTAAAGCGATCTCTAACCATGCTTGCGTCACGTAATTTTGAGAATAAAGTTCGCTATGCTCACGATAATCAACTGAAATGCCAGATTCAGGATTTAGGTTTATTTTTGAATATTCTTTTACTGTTTTTAAATCGCTCTGCCAGTCTGCATAATGACCTAATACTCTATCAAGTAATAATAACATTTTTAATTGGTGAATACGGTGATTATTCAAGCTAGTTATCTTATCAAAGATCCACGCTTTCTTCTTATTACGAAGACGTTCAAACCAATTCACTATTTGAATTTTGTCCTCTTCAGATAAATCACATGAAATTAAATCATATGCCCAAATCATCCCATCAAGTCTTGTTTCATCTAAAGGGTTACCCGTGGGTTGATTAGTCTCCGCCCAGCTCGTCAGAATCTCGCGTGTTCTATTAAAATAGTCTTCATTGTGGGTCAATCGATAGGTTATGGCTAAAACTGCCGCTCGGTCAGCATCTTGAACTGTTTTTCTCGATACAGTCAGCTTATTATTTTTAATATCAACTATTCCAGAACGACCCAATACCACTATAGGATATGATGGCTGCTTCACCAGCTTATTTGCCCATTGCTTCAATTCGATTAAAGTATCTTGTGGTATTGCAACTGATGTGTTTACTATTGGGCTTGTGAAAGGCCATAATTTAGGGTGACAAACTCTCATAGTAGCCATGGAATATCCAGAATACAAAACAAATGAACTGATAATAACCGTAATTAATAATTTCACGTTAATGTCCTGATTCCCAATACTACCAATAAATTCCCACGTATTGTTTTATTTTTGGAGGTGTTTTACGTATTCTCACTAAATCGATAACCACATGATCTGATTTAATCAAATCAAACACATGTTCAAATTCAGCTGCTTTATTACCAATAATAATTGTTTGAGAGCTATCTACTAATTCTTCAATACTCTCCACCATAAGCTCTGATAGATGAGGAATATGATTTAAAATGTAATCGCGTTTGACTCCATATAATTTAGCCTCAGACACATTTTCATCAAATAACGTCAATGTATACCCCTTGCCAATAAGACGTTTAATTATTTCAACAATAGGGTTTTCACATAAATCATCGATATTTTCTTTAAAAAAGCCTAATACCCCAATATTTTTATTGTTTTGTTCTATCACCAGATTAAGTACTCTTTCAATTTGTGTTTTATTACTCGGAAGCACAGCACTAATAATTGGTAAATTGACATTTAAACGTTGGCTCTCATATAAAAAAGCGCACAAATCTTTTGCAAAATAGGAACTTGCAAAAGAAAGACTAGGCTTTAAATAACAGGAGGACATATTGAGTTTTGCATCTTTGCACAAAACATCTATCACTTGATGGCTATCAATATTTAACGAGTTGCATACAATTCCTATTTCATTTGCAAAGCCAATTTTTAGTGCCTGCCAAATATTATCCACATATTTAAGCATTTCTGCTTCTTCAATAGTCAGGAAAATGGTTGGCATATTTGTGATTAATGCATTGATTACATTCATAAAGTTACGAACACGTACGTCAGAAGTACCGACTACATTTTTTGGAGGATGATAGTAATCATATACCGCTGAACCTTCTTTTAAAAATTCAGGACTAATGCAAACACTAAAACCATCTCCTTCAATTTTATCTGAATAGTGTTCCAAGAGCGGGATAACTACATTTCTTATGGAACCTGGAAACATTGTGCTTCGGAAGATAAGGATATGATACTCATTTTTTTCTTTTAAAATATGGCCGATATCAGTACACACACGTTTCACATATTGCAAATCCAAATCATTATTTTTTTTGCTGGGAGTTTCTACACAAATGAATGAGACGCTACTATTTAAAATAGCATCATTCACATCAATGGTTGCTCGTAAATATCCGTTGGCTACAACATTAGCGGTTAATTCTGTTAAACCAGGCTCTATAATCAACGCTTTTCCGGCATTAATCATGTCAACTTTTTTTTGATTTGAATCGACACCAATAACATGATTATCTTTGCCAGCCAAACATGCCGCGGAAACTGATCCAACATATCCCAAACCAAAAATACTGATTTTCATTATTACTTCCTGTAATTAAAATTATACAAAATAGACTTTCAACGCAGCATAATATTTTCAGTGAATTAGGTGATCGCTAATGCGTGATAAAATGTTTGTTTTTCGTCCATGATTATATTAATTTTTTACAGAAAAAATACTAATGTCTTCCTTATAACTACTAAGGCTTGTCTTAGGTTCATGATGAGGATCTAGAGATAGTTTACCTATACCCCTACAACGATTCAATGTTAGGGGTATACGGTGAAGACCTGAGACAGGGCTTTGTCATTGCTATCGAAGGGATGTATCTAGAATAAACAGTACGCTCGGTTATTCCTAGCCAAGAGAAATAACTGATATAAAAAAAATTAACCCAACATCTCCAACAGTTCGCGTCGGAACATATGGTAATCCACTTCCAGAGCATGGCGCATATGTGCTTTAAAGCGATAATGAGTCTTACTCATTTCCTCCTCGATTTTTTTATGCAACTGCTCAGGACGTTTTAGTGTTCCCATAATGATACGAGCAACAATTTTTGATTGATAATCAGCAATTGGCCAGATGCATCCTTGAGGCTGACATAAACCAATAAAATAGAGATTGTCTAGATCAGCATGCATCATTTTGCGGTAGAGTGGTACTTTAGTGGAACCACTAAAATCAATCAGTTCTTTATCAAGGAAAGGAAAACTGATTTTATAACCGGTGGCAAAAATAACCGTATCAAATTCATACTGCTCACCACTCGTAAAATGTACCTTATTCCCCTCAAAATGAGTTATTCCAGGACGTGGACGAACTTTGCCATGACGAATTGAATAGAGTAGTTCTGAATTAATTGTTGGGTGTATTTCTAAAGGTCCACAATCAGGCGTCATCAAGTGATACTTGCGATACCGCCCTTGCAATACCCGAATCACGAAACTAAAGAATTTTTGGCGTAACCAGGCAGGCATCCATAGCGTTTTTGCCACCGCTTCATCAGTAGCCTTACCAAAAATAAATTTAGGGAAAATATGATAGCCACGACGCATACTAATGCAGGTTTGTGGGGATACACGTGCTACTTCCACCGCAATATCACAGGCTGAATTACCACCACCTACCACTAAAACACGTTGATTTTGAAAAACAGATGCCTTTTTGTATTGGTGTGCATGCAAGATTTTACCAGCAAATTGCCCTGGATATTCTGGCATAAAAGGATCCCAATGGTGCCCATTAGCGACCAATAAGTAATCATAACAATCCTCATGTAGACCCTGCGCATCTTCATAGACAACATGCCATTGCTGCGAACTAAGCCGTTTTACTTTTAAAACCGTAGTGTTAAAACGAATATACTTGGTTAAATCAAAATGCGCTGCATAACTGTTAAAATATTCGAGAACTAGCTTGTGTGAGGGATAATCAAAATAATGTTGAGGCATGGGGAAATCCTCAAACTGAGACAATGTTTTTGAACTAATGATATGCGTTGTTTCATAAACGCTGGAATGATTATTGTGCTCATCATAAACCCAATTCCCCCCTATCTGATTGTTTTTTTCAAATGCGGTGATATCAGAGACGCCTTGTTCTTGTAAATTCTTAATGGCTGCAAGGCCACAAGGACCAGCTCCGATAACACAGACACGAGGGAGATATTTTTGCTTAGGCTTTTGCTCTATTTGCATTATAAGTTACCTTTTTAACTTCATCCATAATCATTGCTTGCACAACAGGATCTTTATCAATGGTGAAATGATTGACTGCAACGCCTTTTAATGTGCTTACATTAATATTTTCAAGGCGTGTCTTATCCGGTTCAATAGCTCTAAGTTTCAAACCACTGAACATTGGCACATAACCTGGCTTGTAAAAATTCATTACGTGTTTCACATTAGGTGGCACTACAGTTTGTGACACCGCATCAACAGTGACTAATAAATCAACTGGAATACCCAACTTATCCAAATTACGTGCGACTTTGATTTGCTCATTAGCGCCTAATGAATGACCTACTAATATAATTGGTCTATGATTTTTGTGTTTATAGTAATAAGTTACGATGGAACGAGAAACATTACCGGCGTTGTACCACATAGAACTAGGCGCAGGAATGTCATACTTATCCACTACAGAACTACTAAGTTCTTTCATTCCAGTACTGAAAACCCCAAGTCCTCCTAACATCGTATGGACTTCACCTCGATAAGGCTTATGTTTCTTAGTCTGAGCAATTTTTTGTGTCGTAGAATCAGCATGATGTGTTATTTTTTTAGGACTGGGGTGATATTTTGCCCCCGATAAGTCAACACATCCACTCATACTCATCGTCAAAATCAAAGAAAAGAATGAGGCATAGAAATTAAATTGTCGATTAAGCAAACGATTCATTTTTATTATTATTAAAGTTTTTTATGAATGGCGATAATAACGTATTCTTATAATGATTGCCAATATCAGCAACTTCTCCAGCCGAAGATTGATTCGTAAGGCCAGCGAGTCAAGTATTTTCACAGGTAAAATAATCATTAGATTGTATTTGGGGCAATAATAATAGTTTGTTAAGATAGCACTTTCTCTCATTGGTTGTGAACAATTGGTTATGGAAACACAGGCGTCAATACTCACCGTAAGTCAGCTCAATCGCCAAGTTAAAAGTTATCTTGAAAATGAATTGGGTACGGTTCATGTAGAAGGAGAAATATCTAATTTAAGCAAACCCGCCTCGGGTCATTTTTACTTTACATTAAAAGATAGTGGCGCCCAAATACGTTGTGTGTTTTTTAAAAATCGCCATTTTGGCGCCATTGCCGCGAAACTGGGTGATGGTCAACATATTATCGCAAGCGGCAAGTTAAGCCTTTATGAAGCACGTGGCGATTATCAATTAATTATCGAACAAGTTACCGAAGCCGGTTTAGGAGCACTCTACCAACGTTTTGAAGAGCTAAAAAATAAACTTGCTGCAGAAGGACTTTTCCAGCCAAGCAATAAAAAACCACTGCCCACTATGCCGCAAATCATTGGCGTAATTACCTCAACAACAGGAGCGGCTATTCGTGATATATTATCTACTTTAGCGCGACGCTTTCCTTTGGCTCAAGTGCTTATCTATCCCAGCGAGGTTCAAGGTGCTGGCGCAGCTCCGCAATTAATTAAAGCCTTACAACGTGCGAATAAAGATAAGCGTTGTGATGTACTGATTCTTGCGCGAGGCGGAGGCAGTATCGAAGATTTATGGGCCTTTAATGAGGAACAATTAGCACGACAAATTGCCGACAGTTTAATACCTATTGTTTCTGGTGTAGGTCATGAAACGGATTTCACGATTGCTGATTTTGTCGCCGACTATCGCGCCGAAACGCCAACAGCGGCCGCCACCGCAGTAACGCCCAATAGTCTTGAACTCCTGAAATTATTAAACCATTCCATAGTACGCTTACATGAAGCAATGCACCGCATAGTGCAAAGAAATCAAATTAGACTGCAGCATTTAAAGGATAAAATATCCTCTCCGCAAAAAGCCATTGCCAGCTATTGGCAAACCACTGATTATTTGGAACGACAATTGCTCTCATGCATGATGCATGCTCTACAGCGCAAAAAACATCAGTTGCATTTATGCACCCACCAACTCAATGCGCAAAATCCCACAACACAAATCAAACAAGCACAGATTTTACTGCAACAAATAACAACGCAATTAATCCAGAACATATACAACAAAGTAAATCAGCTCAGCTATCAATTAAAAGGCCTATTATCCACCTTGCATGCCGTCAGTCCCTTGGCTACACTGGATAGAGGTTATGCTATTGCAACCCAAAAGGACAAGGTACTTTTTTCTAGCAAACACGTGCAAATTGGCGACCTGATTGACGTACGTTTAGCTCAAGGTAAGCTTACTTGTGAGGTAACGCAAACTCAATCCACATCATAGGATTTAAATAAGCCATGCTTGATGAACTAATGAGCAGTCTAAATTTAATTATTAGCCAAACCCAGAATAACGGTTCAATTTTGGCCGTTATTTTAATCATTCCCTGGTTGATATTTTTTGTTACGGTGTTCGATAAAAAATTATTATACATTCTGGGAATTATCCCAAGACGTATCCGTGGACTGCCTGGAATCTTGTTTGCTCCCCTTCTGCATCTCAACTTTAATCATATATTTTTCAACTCCATCCCCTTAATCGTATTAAGTAACTTTATCTTGATCAATGGAATTTACTATTATTTGATGGTCACGATACTCATCACCGTACTTAGTGGCATCGGTGTATGGTGCTTTGCAAAACCAGGTGTGCATATTGGCGCAAGTGGTGTGATCACGGGCTATTGGGGATTGTTAGTTAGTAATATTTATCAAAGTGGTAGCTTAACGACTATTATCCTCGGATTGATTAGTGTTTATTATTTTGCAGGTATATTTTTGGGGATTTTTCCGCAGCAAAAAGGAGTATCTTGGGAGTCGCATTTATTTGGACTATTGGCAGGCCTTGCCACGAGTTATTTAATTCAAGCTTATCCTTCTTATTTTATGCTGTCATAACAAGCCACTTAGAAGCTACTATTCGTTGGGCATCCAGGCTACACTTGCTTAAAACTCTATGTTATTCTAAAACTAATAAATTACCCGAGAAATCAAGATGCGATTATTTAAACCACTTTTTATTGCAGGCCTATTCAGTCTGTTGGTCTCTCCTGTATTTGCTGGAAAAGGAGACAGTGGCGGTTGTTGCAATAAAATGGGCGGCGTTAGTTACTGTGACTCATCTGCTGGACGTCTTGTTTGTAACAATGGATTTTACTCTACCTGTTATTGCACACCACACGCAGTAATGGATTTACAATTGCTCCAAGGTTGCTGCCTATGGCGCGGAGGGGTTGCCCAGGTTCCTCTTTCAGTCAGTGCGCCTTCAGGATTAATTGTATGTGGCGATGGCTCCGTGTCAGAAGAATGCACACTGCAAAACCCTCCGGATAAAATTGCAGCCTGGTAGACCTCACGTTATACTTCGCGGAATGACCTAAACCTAAAGTCCGTTTCCGCGAAGTTGACCACCAGGAATCAAAAAATGATAGAACAAGTCAAATCCACACTAACCCAAATAAAACAAGTCAAACCTTTAGTACTCTGCTTAACCAATTACGTCACTATGGATCTTATGGCCAATAGCCTTTTAGCACTAGGTGCCGCCCCATTGATGTCTGAATCCAAAAGAGAAATTGAAGAGTTAGTGACTATAAGCCAAGCAGTTTATATTAATATTGGCACCTTAAATAAGAGGTTTATCGAACGCGCTCTTTTTGCGGCAGAGATTGCCAACTTTTTAAATAAACCGGTGATCCTTGATCCCGTTGGTGCGGGAGCCAGCAAACTTAGAACTTCCGCTGCCCTGGAACTACTTCCTCTAGCACAAATTGTCAGAGGCAATGCCAGTGAGATTATTTCCTTAACTGGAGCAACCGGCACAAGTAAAGGTGTTGAAACATCTGATCCAGTACTTAAAGCAATAAGCAGTGCCGAGGCACTGGCACAGAGCCATAATAAAATTATCGTGATTAGTGGCCCTGAAGATTACGTAACGGATGGAAAACAAGCACAAACACTGACTTTTGGTGCTTGTTTAATGCCCCTAATTACCGGTATGGGGTGTACAATGACGGCCGTTCTTAGTGCCTTTGTTGCCTGTAATTCAGAACATTTCCAAGCAGCCGTACAAGCAACTGCTTATTTTGGCTTGTGTGGACAACTCAGCTATCAACAAGCAAAAGCCCCTGCTGCATTCCGCCAGGTCTTCATTGACAATTTATTTCATCCTGATTGGGATTTTTTTACACGCGCGGCTGAAGGAGTTTAATCATGCACTATAAAACCTTATCAATCGCTGGATTTGATGGTTCTGGCGGCGCCGGCATTCAAGCGGATCTAAAAACCTTTTCTGCTTTTGGCTGTTATGGCATGACTGTCCTCACCGCATTACCGGTACAAAATACATGCGGTGTAAGAAACTGCTATGACATCCCACTGCAGGCGATTGATGATCAACTGCATGCTATTTTTGATGACATTAGGCCAGATGGTATTAAAATTGGTATGTTATTCAATAGCGAAATTATTGAACTTGTCGCGGCATTTCTCAAAAAACATGCGCGGGATATTCCTATTATACTTGATCCTGTAACTGTTGCCAAAAGTGGCGATCCTTTATTATTACCCGAAGCAGTGGATACCTTAATTACCAAACTCATGCCTCTTGCTACCTTGATAACGCCTAATCTTCCCGAAGCACATACTTTTACTGGAGTGGATGCTCAATCTGAAGAAGAAATGCTAGTTGTCGCGCAGAAATTACTGGATCTTGGCCCCCAATATGTTTTGCTCAAAGGGGGACATTTGCTCGCGTCTACCTCCAATGATTTACTAATCGGAAAAAACGGTACGCGCCATTGGTTTGAAAGTCCAAGAATTGAATCTAAAAATACACACGGTACGGGTTGTACTCTTTCTGCAGCAATTACGGCGTGTCTGGCGCAAAACGTAGAAATTGAAAAAGCCTGTGAAATTGCAAAAAGGTATTTATTTAATGCCATCAAAGCGGCAAAAGATAATAGTGTAGGGAAAGGACATGGGCCGGTACATCATTTTTATCATTTATGGCCGGTGACGTTGTCTGAGTTTTAGCAACGAGTCATAGAAAAAAACTGGGCATTTATCCCAAGAGATACTCGGGTACCTGAATGCATTTTTTGTTGCAAATAATGCTTATCTTACTAAAAGCTGGCAATTAGGATTAGTTTACAATTCGTCCGCTTTTGGCAAAGAGAGTAGAATTGTAAACTAATCCTAGACTAGCTATAGAGGGCCATCTCGTGAGCGATCAGCCCCAATTGGCAAAAGATCCTCTTCACTTCCATAATTTGCTAACCATTCTACAGTTGCCTTATAATCACGGTGTCTTCCTTGTCCCACCGTTTCTGAGCCCTTGTGAGGTTGATGAAAGGTATGACGGCGCTGGCCCGCGGTTAAAGTCACCCGGGAACCTGCTGCTGATTCATTCAAGCGTGCTTTCCCTGCATGGCAAAATTTCTTCAGCAGCTCAATAAAGTCGTTACCAGTTAATTTACGCTTAGCTAAAAACTCATCGACTGATTTCTGCAAACGGCGCGGCAACAAAAGTGTATTTTGCTGGCTACGCTCTAGAGGCGGAACATTATCTGTGCGTTCATTGACGGCTCTTCTGCCTGTCTCACGTTCTATTACTCCAAGTTTCTGCCAGGCAGACTCAAAGGCATGATGAATAAGATCATCAAAAAGTGAAGCAGGTAAACTGTGTGTGCCTGTTGTTTCAAGCATATTCTCCACCTGCTCTGCTTCTAATAATAAGCCATTTTTTTTCGCCTGCTGCAAATAAAACAGCCCTTGTTCATACAAGAGCGCCGATTTGCCAACAGCCGTATTAGAACTATCCAAGCATAAATAGAATATAGCTAGGAAATACTGCGCACGGCCATAGTCCTCAGCTGCCATAATCAAAAAATTGAGGAAATGCCAGTCTTTAAAACCGCTCGTTTCTGGGCAGCGAAGGTGGGCATCATTAAACATCATCACCCCGATAGAATAGGCGCTGGGCTTGTAGCCTGTTGCCAGAGAACGCAAGAGCCATTCAAAGGCTAAGCGCGGCTCATAACACTCAGCCGTATAATTCGCATATAAACAGCCCAAATCATGCATGGCAACAACATCATCCATCCGTGCTGCCTTTTCTAACCATGGCAAACTCTGCAACAAGGTATCCCTATCAGCAACATAGACTAAGCCAAGATTATAGGCGAATGTTGCTACTTCATGATGATTACATTCTTTTAGGTAGGTGATAACTTGCTCTTTTTTAAGATTAACCTGCTGATAATTTAAATACAATTTCCCCAATTCATTCAAACAAAAGAGTCGATTTTCTGAGCTGAGTTTTTTCTCCAGGCAACTTAGATAAAAATTTGTTGCTCGTTGAGGCCTGGGCGCAAGAGTGCCAGCTACGCCATGCTCCAAAATATAGCCAATCAAAGGAAAGGCCTGCTGACAATTTTGCTCGTGCAAGCGCTCCAAGAAAGCAAGGTGCTCTTTATTTTTAGAAGCATCACCATAACGGATTTCAATAAAATGCATCATGGCTTGCAGGGCTGGCACATGTTGGATTTGCGGCTCTAGTGGGTCCAGATAGGATCGCATGAACTGCATCGGTTCGGGATGAAATTGGCGCATATCAAGGAGCCGGTTGGAAAAAGTTTCCATAATGCCCCAGGCAGCCACCTTCGGATTGATCTCTTGTTGATGGTACTGAGATAAGATATCTAGTACCGACTTAATATGCTGAAAATCAACAGGATGCTTTTCAAGTTGTAAAGCACTATCCAGATAAGCTTCTAAAGCTTGGACTTCTTTTACACACATAAAAGGAGCGTATTGATCTTTTTTTTAGCTGTTGAGAAATGTGCTCAATCAACATTTCATCAAAAGCAATATCCGGCCTTTTTCGGCTCCAAGCTTCATAAAGTACGAATAAGGATTCGTTTTCCACTCTTAATTGCCCTAAGGAAGCATGATGTAAAGCTCGTTGTATCCATTGAGCAGCAGGTTGGACTTTATCCAAGAGCGTATAAATTTTACAAAGAAAGCGATGATAATCGACAAGATTAGGATGTTCACTCAAGACATCCAAGAAAGCTTGCCATTGTTCCAGTTGTTCGCGCAACTGCCCTAGGTCATCTCTGCTGAGAAAAGGCTTTGTATTCAGTATGTGGTTAACAAGAATCAAGGAGACAGAAAACCGCCTATCTAAAGGAGCAGAGGCGGCTTGAATAAGTTCTCGACACCAAAACTCAAGCTCCGACTCGATAGTACGGTAATTCGCTCTAGGATGGGATAGCTTATCGACAAGCAGGCTCATCATTTGATATTCACCCAGGGACGCGGCTCGATAAATCCAAAAAGGATAATAGGGGATGTTCTCTTCCGATTTTTCTGGCAAACTAAGCATCACAGCGGCATGCGGATCACCGAGCTGCGCAGCGATAATATGCCAGGTTTTTTTCTCTGCAGATTGTGGCAGGTTAATGGCGCATTGCATCGCTTGAAGCCCATCATTGTCTTTAGCAAAATCAATCGCTTTAAATAAGGTGAGCAATTGCTTTAAATAGATTGTTCTTTGTTCGCGAGCCACCCTCCCCTCTTGTTTGACTAAGTAATTACGATACAGCACCGAACACGATTTAAGCAAATAAATGCCTAATTGGAAGTCAAGTTTTGAGGGGTAGAGTTTCCAATATAATTCATTGGCCCGCTGATTTTTGGCTAAGTTCCCGCATAAAGCGAGCAAGGCTTGCTCAGAATTCTTTAATTTTTTCGCGTTGGCCTTGCTACTTGGTGATTGGCTACTTTTTAAAATCGCAGAATAATAATTAGAGGCTTTTACCCAGTCTTTACCAATGATACATGTCGACTCAAAATGTTCTAAGGATTCATAACATTGATAGATTGCACTATGTTTGGTTTTGGATTGCGCCAAAAGGCTAGAACAGGTTGGCGTCATTGCTTGCAAATATTCGTAGGCAATTAGGTTTCCGCGCAAGGTTGCAGCTTCTAGAAAAGGAAAAGCATCTTCCCAATCGTCTTGTTCGTAAAGATGAATCCCTGCAAATAATACTGGCTGCCATTTTTCCACCAGCCCGTTGTCTTTACAGATTTGAATCGCTTTTGCAACTAATTCATCAGAGTACTTAATTAAAAGCATATGGAGCTTCCGCAAAAGCATTCATTATACCAATAGATCAAATTCAAATCAATTAATCACTTTAAAAGCCATAGAGGAAATTTAATTACCATTTAATAAAACCTTGCTCCGGACTGAAGAAATATAAGGGCAAATTACGGTTCTGACGAAAATAGG
>NZ_JH413796.1:112315-129274 GCF_000162755.2 Legionella drancourtii LLAP12 | reverse complement strand
ATGCCTAGAAAAAAGGCGACTTGATGATAAATATCTGAACAACATAGCTGAACAAGATCACAAAGGTAGCAAGTTAAAGATAATCCTACGTAGTCTGGCTGCAAGCAACCAGACTACGATTACAACAAAAATCAATATTAAACCGCTAATTCTGCGCCATTAGGAGGAGAAAGAACGTCATCGTTCGCAACCACCCTAACTGTATTTTTCTCCAACAGCTCACTAAAACCCAAAGCACAAAAAACAATCAGCAAAGTACCTACTGTTGAAAAACAAAGAATACTGTCGGTAAACCCCCCAAAACAAAAAGCCACTAAAATACCCAGAGGTATAGGCCTGGTTTCCTTACTCAACTGAAATATGGTAATAAACAAAGTACCAATAAAAAGAAGTAATAGCGTAATACCAATTATTCCGTGTTCAGCAAGAGTCAACCAATATTGACTGTGTGGATCATTGAGTTTTCGGTCCCATGCCGGAACAGGCTGGTCGCGAGCATAGCTGTATTTAAAGGCACCAGTTCCCACCCCAATAAGTGGATGCTGATTAAATAAAGAGTGGGCGTAATCATGAAACTGCACCCTAAAACCCAAGGAAGTATTCTCTTCATGCTGTTGCAAAAACTTAATGTCGCTGATTAATGCCGCGGTTCTTACTTGCATCAATGGGCTAGCTAGATAAATTAATCCGATTGCAGCACAAAACAAAGTAAAGCCAATCATCGCCTTTTTCAGCGGTAATTTTTGTACCAAGAGTAACGAGATTAACAGACCATATACGACATAACCAGTACGACCAGTATTAAGAAAAAAGATTTGGTAACTACCCAAAGCAACCATAAATAAATAATAAGCACGTAACCATTTATTAAGATGCGCTTCAAAGGATAAGATACCGGCAAAATAAACTGCTAAGGCAACCATAAATCCCGTAGCAATGTGATTATGAAAGACTTCACCAGTGTCCTCCATATTATTAATGGTCACAAGCCCTTTTTGCTTTAAGAAGGAAACAAAACAGGTCACAATCATAATGGCAAAATAAGCATTAAATGCCCATCTCCTGGTTTTAGGATTAATAAAACCAACCGCAAGAATAGGCAAGTAAATTAATTTTAAGTATTTATCAGTCATACTTAAGCGCATCGAGAATGGCGCATCAGACCAGAAACAAGCAAGAACAACATAAGCAAAGAAAACAAGCCCTACACGAGCCCATAACGTATTAAACGCGTCGAACAAATGCTTTCTATAGTGTGGTATAAAGAGTATTGCAGTTAAACAAAATACAGAACTAATAGACTTTAAACTGGCACTAATAGGAATACAAAATACAAACAAAACAAGAAAAAAAGAAACAATTAAAACACTTTTTTCTTCGGATAAAATACGTTTCACACTACATCCTCTTTAATTTTTGCTAAATTAGGTAATTGGTCTATATTGCAGTCTTGATATAATTGCTTAATTCCTCGATAAAAAGTACCTTGCGCATTAAAGACCGCAAATAAAAATCCTACTTTACCATCTAAGAAACCGCGTTGTAATATATAACATCGAAAAAACATCCACGTAGTACTTGCCAAAGTCTTTATAAAACTGGGACTTCTTTTCTTTGAGATGTATGTTTTTGCACTGTACGATGAATATTTATTCATCTTATAAAGCGCATGACTAACATCTTTAAATGAATGATGCATAATAGCGTTTTTGAGTTTTCCTATCCGAGCACCCTCAGGAAGAATGATTTTTTCATGAACAATATCGGTACTAAAATGTGCATTAACACGCTTAAACAAGCGTGCATGCCGTTTAGGACTGGATGAATAGTTTAAAGGTTGATCATAAAAATTCATTCGGATAGCAATACGAAAAGCATCAGCAGAATCAGAAGCTATAGCCTGAAGTAACTCCTGCTGCAATCGCTCGCTGACCGCTTCGTCCGCGTCAAGATTTAATACCCAATCTCCTGTCGCCTTTGATAAAGCTCTTTGCTTTTGTGCCCCGTAACCAGGCCAGTCTGTTGAAAAAACATGCTCTGTATATTCTTTCGCTATGGCTACAGTATTATCAGTACTCCCGGAATCCAGAACTATTATTTCATCAGCAAACTTTACTGATTCAAGGCACCGTCTTATATTTCGTTCTTCATTCTTAGCAATTATTATTACAGTCAATGCCATTTAAACAACACCCTCTCTATGATCATGGCTATCAAAATGCAATTTGCCGTCTTTAACCTTTAAGGTTACATGACCACCATGCATTAATTTACCAAATAAAAGCTCATCAGCAAGTGGCTTCTTCACATTTTCTTGGATTAATCGCGCCATAGGACGGGCACCCATTGCTTTATCGTACCCATGTTCTATTAACCATTCACGAGCCATTTTATCAACATTAAAGCTCACACCTTTATGACTTAATTGCTCATCCAGTTCCATAATGAATTTATCAACAACCAGGCCTATAGTTACTGAATCTAATGGAGCAAAGTTGATAATCGCATCAAGTCTGTTCCTAAACTCAGGGCTGAATTGTTTCTTAATCACTTCCAAACCATCGTTAGTATTGTCTTGAGCTGAAAAACCAATGGAGTTACGCACCAATTCACTTGCACCAGCATTCGATGTCATCACCAAAATAATATGTCTGAAATCGGCTTGACGACCATTTGTATCGGTTAAGGTACCATGATCCATAATCTGTAACAGCAAGTTAAAGACATCTGGATGTGCTTTCTCAATTTCGTCAAGCAATAACACTGCATGCGGATTTTTAGTGACTGCTTCTGTAAGTAAACCACCTTGGTCATAACCGACATATCCTGGAGGTGCACCAATTAAACGAGAAACAGTATGTTTTTCCATATATTCAGACATATCAAAACGCAGTAATTCAATGCCTAAAACATTAGCTAACTGTCTGGTTACTTCGGTTTTTCCTACCCCAGTTGGGCCGGCAAACAAGAAACATCCTACCGGTTTTTGTGGTTCTCTCAGTCCAGAACGCCCTAATTTAATTGCAGAAGATAAAGCAGTAATCGCTTGATCTTGTCCATAAACTAAGAGTTTTAAATCACGCTCTAAGTTACGTAATGTATCTTTATCTCGTGCAGAGACTTTCTTAATGGGGATACGTGCAATTTTTGCGACCACACTCTCAATTTCAGTTACGCTGATAATTTTCTTGCGCTTACTAGCCGTTAATAAATTTTGATAAGCACCTGCTTCATCAACTACATCAATTGCCTTATCCGGTAAAAAGCGGTCATTAATGTATTTAGCAGATAATTCAGCGGCTGCCTTAAGAGCAGGAATAGTGAACTTCACACCATGATGCTCTTCCAACCGTCCTTTTAATCCTTTTAATATTTCAAAAGTTTCGTCAATGGAAGGCTCAGGAATATCAATTTTTTGGAAGCGTCGTGCCAAGGCTCTGTCTTTTTCAAAAATACCACGGTATTCCTGATAAGTGGTTGAACCAATGCATTTTAACTCGCCATTTGCCAATAAAGGCTTAATTAGGTTCGATGCATCCATAACCCCCCCTGAAGCGGCTCCCGCACCAATGATGGTATGAATTTCATCGATAAATAAAACGGCTCCTTCTTGCTGTCCTAATTGTTTTAATACTGCTTTTAAACGTTTTTCAAAGTCACCACGATATTTGGTTCCAGCAAGTAAAGCACCTAAATCAAGTGAGTACACGACACAATCACGAATGGCCTCTGGTATTTCACCATCAACAATGCGTCGCGCTAATCCTTCAGCAATTGCAGTTTTACCCACGCCCGCCTCACCAACAAGCAAGGGATTATTTTTTCTACGACGGCATAAGACCTGTATGGTACGTTGAACTTCTTCATGACGTCCGATTAAAGGATCAATCTTGCCTTGTTTTGCCCGTTTGTTTAGATTTGTGCAATAGCTTTCTAGAGGAGATTCATTACCCTCGGAGGAACCCATGTCTTCATCCATAGATGAATTCATGTTTTCATGCATATCATTATTTTGATATTTAGATACACCATGGGAAATGTAATTAATTACATCCAGACGTGTAATATTTTCACGACGCAAGAAATAGACCGCTTGACTTTCTTGCTCGCTAAAAATTGCTGCGAGTACGTTAGCACCGGTTACCTCTGTTTTCCCAGCTGATTGCACGTGAAATACAGCACGTTGCAAGACGCGTTGAAAACCAAGTGTGGGTTGAGTTTCCCTATCTAGTTCATCTTCAGGAATTCTGGGCGTAGTTTCATCAATGAATTCAATCAAGTCACGACGCAAGGCTTCAATGTTTGCATCACAAGCCTGCAATACGTTACCTGCTGCAGGGTTATCAAGCAATGACAACAATAAATGCTCAACAGTCATAAACTCATGACGTTTTTCTTTTGCTTCCTTGAAAGCAAGATTCAAGGTGAATTCAAGTTCTTTGTTTAACATTGTCGTTGCTCCTCTTCAGCCCACAACAAATTATTCCGGTTCCATGCTAGATAGCAATGGGTGCTGATTCATTCTGGCATACTCGTTTACCAGAGCTACTTTTGTTTCTGCTATATCGCGTGTAAATACACCACACACGCCCTTTCCTTGAATGTGAACCTGTAACATCACCTGAACGGCCATTTCCTCACTAAGATGAAAAAAGTGCTTCAACACATCTACTACAAAATCCATTGGTGTATAATCATCATTGAGCAAGACCACTCTGTACTTTCTTGGCAATTTATTCTCTGTGCGAACTTCCGGTTCAGCGACCTTATGCCTGACAATTTCCTCGATGTTTTGCCCACTCATAACATACAACCTCTTACTATTTTTATAGACTCCCCACACGCATTTGGCCAGTAAAATCAGCTAATTTTAATGAAAAAGTTAGTCTTTGGGATAATCAAAAACATATTGATTAGATCCCTTCCATGAAAATGGACGACATCTATCCACCATTTTATTAGCTTCATATAAAAATGTAGGCTGGTTTAATGACCACACCGCATCATCAATCAGTCACAACAATGGTTACCAGAGCGATTGTTGGGCTTTTACAGCCCAACCTACATTATAGACGTTAATGCGTTTGCATTTGGGGTAGAGCAATTACATATGTTTAATCATTTCATCAGCAAAGCCAGAGCTGCTAACTAATGTAGCTCCTTCCATACCACGTTCAAAATCATAAGTAACTGTTTTGGCTTCAATTGCGCCTTCCATGCCTTTAATAATCAAATCAGCAGCTTCATGCCACCCCATATAGCGCAACATCATTTCAGCAGAAAGAATAATTGATCCTGGATTGACTCTGTTTTGACCTGCATATTTGGGAGCAGTTCCGTGCGTTGCTTCAAACACCGCAATGTTGTCGCTTAGGTTAGCGCCTGGAGCAATACCAATACCACCCACTTGAGCAGCTAAAGCATCAGAAATATAATCACCATTTAAGTTTAACGTAGCAATAACACTGTACTCTTCTGGTCTTAAAAGAATTTGTTGCAAGAATGCATCAGCTATCACATCATTAATGATAATTTGCTTGCCTGTTTTGGGATTCTTAAACTCCATCCAAGGACCACCTTGGTATTCTTTAGCACCAAAAACATCACGTGCTACTTGGTAGCCCCAATCTTTGAACGCCCCTTCAGTAAACTTCATAATGTTACCTTTATGCACAAAGGTTACTGTTTGACGATCATTGTCAATGGCATATTGAATCGCTGCTTTTACTAAACGCGTTGTTCCTTCTTTAGAAACAGGCTTAATACCGATACCACAATGCTCTGGAAAACGAATCTTGGTAACACCCATTTCATTTCTTAAAAAATCAATTATTTTTTTCGCATCAGGAGTATCTGCTTGCCACTCAATACCGGCGTAGATGTCTTCTGAATTTTCTCTAAAAATAACCATATCCGTTTTCCAAGGCTCTCTGACCGGACTTGGGACACCAGGAAAATAACGGATAGGACGCATGCAATTATACAGATCCAATTGTTGACGAATTGCTACGTTTAATGAGCGAATACCCCCACCAACTGGCGTAGTTAAAGGACCCTTAATCGAAACAACATATTTTTTCAGAGCCTCTAAAGTTTCTTTAGGCAGCCATTGATCAGCACCATATACTTTAGTTGCTTTTTCACCGGCATAAACTTCCATCCAAGAAATTTTTTTCTGATGGCCATAAGCTTTTTCTACCGCAGCATCAACAACCTTAATCATAGGCGGTGTGACATCAACACCAATACCATCGCCTTCGATAAACGGAATAATCGGATTATTGGGTACACGAAGAGACTGATCAGCGGCAACTGTAATAGCTTCACCTTGTGAAGGCACTTTGATTTTATCGTAGGTCATTGACAACTCCGTAAATTTTAAAGACATCAATAATAGCACGTGGCAACTTGGAATCCCAAGTCCATTTGCGCTAAATTAATGGGAATAATTCATAGATGTCTTAAGTTTAGGCGTGCTGCAACATTTTAATCTGTTCAAGCAGCTGATCATAACCTGCTTCAACATTGATGTACTCATTTTTAGCTAGATAAATAGATAAGGAACCATCGTCAGTAGCGGAATTTTTTTGCAAAATTCCGTTATAACCTTTACTCTTCAAACGCAGAAAATCACTGATTTTAGTAACTAAATAAAAATTGCGGTAATAATTTCGTGGCAACATATGAATTGCTTGCGCATCGCGTTCAAGTGGATTTCCTGGTAAATAATCTTTAAGTGAGTAAGATGAATTATTATGCACAGCAACCACTTTGCCTGCGGGTAAAAGTTGTTTGATTTTTTCAGCTAATTTTCTAACTTCTTTATGGGCTTCAGGACTGTATTGACTTAGAGTGGCAAGCGTTTTTTTAATGCCATTATCTGTGAAAATGCGATTGGGATCAAATTCATAGCGCGTCTGGTTTAAATGAAATACTATATTACGACCGCCAGAATGCACAAGCGTAATAAGACTCCCCCCTTCTTGCTTAATAACTGCTTGTGCAGCTTTTAAAGCAGTTTGTTCATTATGATGTACATGAATAAAGGTCTTACCTCGACCTAGCATATGCATAATCTCTACTTTTTCATCACCAACCATCACAATATGGTTCATTGCATAAGCGAATTGACAAAAAAACAACAAAACTAACAAACAATATTTCATGAATAATAGCCACTATGAAACACAAATTGTGCAGCATTGTATAATAATTGCTCTACGAACACAACTTATCAAAATAAACATACTGAGAAGATTGCTCCTGATGTCTAATCCTTCTACTATAAGCCCCTTTAAATTTTTTATACGCCATTTTATGTCAGAACTCATTCTATTCAACAAGCCGTTCGCTGTAGTTTGCCAATTTACCGGCGAGAAACATGAGCATACCTTAGCAGAATTTATTGATAAACCCGATTTTTATGCAGCAGGACGTTTGGACAAAAACAGTGAGGGCTTGTTATTATTAACCAATGATGGTGCATTGCAGCATCAGTTAACCCATCCTAAATTCAATAAGAAAAAATATTATTGGGTGCAGGTTGAAGGCATCCCTACTGCTGCTGATTTAGAACCACTAAAAAAAGGATTAGTTCTTAAAGACATCACCTTTTTACCCGCTGAAGTACGCTGTATTGAGGAACCCGCACTATGGCCACGTACCCCCCCGGTTCGCTTCCGACAAAGCATTCCAACCAGTTGGTTAGAAATCATCCTAAGAGAAGGCAAAAATCATCAAGTACGCCGAATGACAGCAGCGATGGGCTTCCCGACGCTAAGATTAGTACGACATCGGATTGGCGATTGGCAGCTTGGCGACTTGCAGCCTGGTGAATTTAGAGTAACGCAGCAATTATCTAAAACAGCCCCTAAGAACCGGCGCTGAGGCAAAGTAAGTTCACCGATAAACTAAACGAGTTAACAAAGTATCCTCGCCAAGTAAACGAATCCACGGCCAGAGAAACATACCTATTATTGCACTCGCTATGGGCATAAATAAGCTGTAATGAAAGCCTAACAAGGCAGAAATCAACGCAATAATCGCTTGATATAACAAGCAAAAAAAGCCAACTAAAAAGATTTGCTGCATCATAGAAAAAAATTGGAACCGTCGTGATTTACCAGAAGCAATCCAAGTGACGAAAAGAAGTGCAAAGGAATGTTCGCCGATCACAGTGGCCAGCAATACATCCAACAACAATCCAACAAATAACAAGGTAGTTTGATTAAAATTCCCTGGCAAAAAGTACTCGATATAAAGAACCAGTAATAAAACCCACGGCGGCCTAAAATCGGCGATTAACTCAGGCATGGGTAATATAGATAAGATTAAGGAGATTACGAAGCCCAAGGTTAAGCGTATGCGAAGATTCTTCATCACATCATCTCCTTAGCATTCAAACGCTTGTTAATTTGCACGGTTAACTGCTCTTGTTCTTTGTCTGGCCAAATTAAGAGTACCAACCGATTGCGATTCAGAAGTGCGACCGGGCTGACTTTGACCTTAACAAAATCCTCCCCTGGGATACTGCTAACCTGCTCTACCTTGCCAACAGGATATCCTTCAGGATATCGATGGTCTAAACCTGAAGTAACCAATACATCGCCCGGATGGATGGAGGAGGTCTTAGGTAAATTAATTAAGAACAAGCGCTCGATATCATTAGTGCCAATAAGAATTGCACGCTCACCGGTGCGATTATTTCTTACCGGAACAGCACTTTTAGAATCAGAAATAAGTAATACGGTACTCGTTAAAGGCCCTACATCGACTATTTGCCCCATGACACCTTTAGCATCCAAAATTGGTTGTCCAACATAGACCCCATCACGCTTACCTTTGTTTAATACAACAACCTGGCGGGAATTGCTGGTATCAACAGCGAGGATCTGCGCCGCCATAGCACTCATATTGGCTTGAGCGGACGTTTGCAATAACTCTTTAAGCTGGGAATTTTCTTTTTGGATAACCAAAAGCTTTTGTAATTCAGCTTCCAGCCATTGCTTGCTGGTAACGCAAGCGCATATTTTCATCAATCAGTGCTTTTTTTGCACTAACCAATGATTGCACCCAGCCAACAACGCGTACAGGATAATCAACAGCGTATTGCAACGGGGCAACAATGAATGAGAAACCACTACGTACACTATCTAAATAACGGTAATGGTAATCAGAAAACATTAAAAAAACAGACAAAAGAAGAGCCAACACAAATCCAATTGGATTGTGTCCACCCTTGCTAAATAATCTGTTATGAGCATTACTCTGTTGAGAGGAAATCACCGCCACGTAAGTCCATGGTTTCTAAAGCTTTACCACCACCACGTGCAACACAGGTCAATGGATCTTCAGCAATTAATACAGGTAGACCGGTTTCTTCCATCAGTAAGGCATCAATATTCTTCAACAATGCGCCACCGCCAGTCAAGATCATACCACGTTCAGCAATATCCGCTGCTAATTCAGGTGGAGCTAATTCTAATGCAGCACGCACTGCGCCAACAATACCTGATAAAGGTTCTTGTAAAGCTTCTAAAATTTCAGCACTCGTCAGAATAAAGCTACGCGGAACACCCTCTGCAAGATTTCTTCCACGCACTTCAATTTCAAATAAATCGCGGCTTGGGAACGCAGAGCCAATTTCATGCTTAATACGCTCAGCCGTTGTTTCACCAATTAGTGTACCATAGTTACGACGCACATAAGAGACAATTGCATCATCAAATTTGTCACCACCAATACGCACTGATTGATGATACACGATACCACTTAAAGAGATAATGGCTACTTCAGTAGTACCACCACCGATATCGACAACCATGGAACCACTGGCTTCTTCCACTGGCATTCCAGAACCCAAGGCAGCTGCCATTGGTTCTTCAATAAGAAATACTTCACGCGCACCAGCACCCATCGCAGACTCACGAATAGCACGACGTTCAACTTGTGTTGAACCACAAGGAACGCAAACCAAAACACGTGGGCTGGGTCGTAAAAATTTATTTTCGTGAACTTTATGAATGAAATGCTGGAGCATTTTTTCCGTAACAAAAAAATCCGCAATAACACCATCTTTCATCGGTCTGATCGCATTAATGTTGCCAGGAGTTCTTCCAAGCATACGCTTTGCTTCAAGACCCACGGCTGCAACGCGTTTTTGACCTGACTCACTACGCAAAGCAACTACCGATGGCTCATTAAGGACAATACCCTTATCTCTTACATAAATCAATGTGTTCGCGGTTCCCAGATCAATTGACAAATCATTGGAAAACACGCCTCTTAGTTTCCTGAACATAAGCAGCACTACCCCGTTCTTTTTTGTGCGTTACTTTATACTAAATTTGCGTAAAAATCGACAGTTCTGGAATAACAATTTTAAATAACGCAGTAAATTTTTGACAAAACACCAATCAACAGTTGCATCTCGATAATATTGACATCAACCCACCTAATTATTGTTTATTTTTTGATAAACCAGGCAACAAATACTACACTTCGAATTATTATCCATTCTTTCTGTTTTTAGGGGGATTTAACGTGCCATCAAAAAAAGAGATACAAGACACATACAGTATCGCTCAAGCCAAAACAGACAAATGGAAAAAAATACACGAAAGCTTGGCAACGACTAAAGACCACTTACCTACATCTGTTGTTATGGCTGTAGAAGAAATAATAATTAACCAAGTAAAGTTTGTTACTGACATGCAGCGTTTAAATAATATGTTGGTTATTTTACGTGCTCATGTTACTGAACATGGTGATGGCGAGAAAAAAATGCAATTGGCTATTCTTAATAACTATCTAACCAAATTAGATGGATTACTGGAAAGTTATGCGGCATTACCCGATCCACTAGCATCAATTAACGACCAAGGTATGGGAGCCACTCCCGAAGAACTGATAGAACAGCTATGTACAAAACTTAATCGGCCCGAATTAAAAAAACTTATGTCACAACTTGGCGATTTAGCCGATGATCAAATGAAAATTAATGATATATATCGTACCTATCAACAAGATTTATTAAAATTAACAACCTACAATCAAGAAAGAACCAGCGACATTATGCTAAATAACAAAGGATGGTCTACTCAACAACGGCAAATTCCAGACTTTACTATTATGCCTGTGCAAAATTTGCCAAGAATCTATATGCCAATAGAAGAGCTACAAAACAAACTTGCTAGCTTTCAATCCAAGGAACCAGACTACCATCTTGCAGCAAATGAGAAGCCAACAAAATCTAATCCCGCGCTCCAAAGGTTAATAAAACTAGCAGATACAGGCGTTGCAAATGCAAAAAATAATGTCCACGAATACAATAACAAGATAAAAGCGGCTCAAATAGCGGAAGAAGAGTTCAATGACTTTCCAGCCGAAATGAAAATAACACAGAAACAAACAGGTATGTTAAGAAATATTTTATCTATTAATATCAATACGCCATTACAAAAAGAGAATCAGGCCACTACTACTTTTTTTGCGGAATATTTAAAAACGGCTTTAGCTAAAACCTACCCTCAAATATTTAACTTAAATATTCAGGGAGGGATTGATGTTACTCTTCCCTCAGACAATTCGAATTATGCCAACATTCACAAGGCATTAGGCTATGATTTACAAAAATTAAGCTTAACTGGAGCCGCAACATTAGCAATTGATCCTGCAAAATTTGATGCGCAAACATTAGATAACTTATATCAAAAAGACCCAAACCCCCTTTGGCTTGTTTTAAAAAGCACAAAACCTATTAGTTCAAATTTTACTGCAGAACAAAAAATTCAAGCATACGTAGAACTTGCCCACGCATTTAAGGACAAAAAAATTGGGGCTACAGGTAAATATCTAGCAGCCTATAATCTAGCTCAAGCTGCCTTAGCTGTAGCTCAAGAACATCCAGAGCAAAACACGAAATTTACTGCAGAATTTGGTCCTGAAAGTACTTTAGGTAAGTGGATAATTGGTAAAACGAAGACTAAAGATGATAAAAATTTAGTAAAAAATAATTTAACCTTCTCTTTAGTGAAGCGTGAAGCTGACTATGATGAGACTCCAAGTTTCATATCCACAACCACGACTCATAGCGCTCTATCATCGTCGCAAAGCGCTCACAGCGACTCAGATGTATTTGCCTCCGATGAAGAAACTAGTAATGAGGAATATGATGAAGATAATGAACATGCTGTGCAGCAGCAAAAAACCATAATATCCGATGCGATCCCCTTACCCGAATCGCAAACACAAAGCCCCGCAATACCCCATGTAGAACCACCACATAACCCAGCAATTACACGTACTAATTTCAAGGCAGCTATAGCAAGTATTAAAGAAAATAATGAGCACGTGAAAAAACAGATGCCAGATGAACCTAAACCAATTATGGATACGCAAAAAATTATGCGTGGTAAACAAAGCTACTTATTAACACAAGGGCTTAATAAGCTAAGTGTAAATACTGAGGAATTAAATAAATTAAAAGAGCAAATACACAAAGCAGAAACACCTGAAGAATTACAACCTCTAGAGGATAAAGTTTTAGCCATCATTAAAATATCCCAAGCGGTTAATACAGTTACAGAAGGTCTTAGGAGACGCAAAGATTTTTTTAAAGATATTTTTTCCTCATCTTCAGAGAAAAAAGCAGATGAAATTTCATCTGCTTTTGCAAAACTAACCCTGGATGAAAAAGCTGAATTAGGTAAATACAGCGAGCAAACCATACAGGAAAAATTAGATAAAAAAGAAAATACAAATATTGGCAAATTTCTTGAAACAATCAATCTCAACCGTGCATATCTGTTTCAAAAAAATGAAACAACAAGCTTCAAACACTTTAAAGAACAATTTAAAGAGATTAAAACAATTAAAGAAGAGGCGGATGTCGCATCAGAGCAAAGGAACCATGGAACTAAATTATAGGGCTAAAGCAATCCTCTTATTGAGCAATAAGAGGATGCTGCAAATTAGGGTCTGTTGCCATTTTGGCTCAACCTAGTGAAATGGCAACAGACCCTAGTTTAATTAATAACAAAAACCTCATTTAATTTCTCGCGATTAGCCGCCATAAAATGTTGGCCAATGCCTTTAACTTCAGCAAGTTCTTCGATTGATTTAAACCCCTGGTGACTATCACGATAAGCAATAATCGCATCAGCACGTTTCTTTCCGATTCCTTTAAATGAACCAGTAAGTGATGATGCATCTGCTTTATTGAGATCTATTTTATTGGTGGCAACAACGGTTTGCTTTTCAGGTGCTTTTTTAGGGCTAGCGCTCGCATGAGCAGGAAGAATTGCTATAGATAATGCCAATGCAGCGGCAATGAATGGTACTACTTTCATAAATTTCTCCTAATTGTTGGACTAAATGGCTCATTCCGGAGCCAGAGAAAGTATCCCAATATTTTGAGAGTCTGTCGAGAAATTTTTTAATTATTTTTCAAGCAGTAAATTGAACCGTAAGATTGCGCCCAACTTACTGCTTAGGCAAAAAAATTATGCCGCCTTATGCAGCACATAAGCAACGCAGGCAGTCAGTTTCTTAACCATATCCAAATGCAAGAATTCATTAGGACCATGCGCATTAGAATGAGGGCCTAACACCCCAGTAATCATAAATTGTGCATCAGGGAATTTTTCGCCCAACATCCCCATAAATGGAATAGTTCCTCCCTCCCCCATATATGCTGCTGGTTTGCCGTAATAAGTTTTCGAGGCTTCATCCGCAGCCTGTTCCAACCAGGAAGAAAGTTTTGGTGCATTCCAACCTTGGGAGCCATCACCAACACTAAAACTTACTTTTGCATTATAAGGTGGAGATTGGGTTAACGTTTCATGAATCACTGCAGCAGCCATTTTAGGATTTACTAAAGGAGGAAGACGCATAGATAGTTTCAGTGAGGTTAACGGGCGCATTACATTACCGGCATTGGCTATAGTTGGGAATCCGTTGGCGCCAGTTACCGTTAATGCAGGACGCCAGGTTCTATTTAAAATCAATTGTTGTTTATCCAAAGTTACAGGTTCAACACCCTCATACCAAGGAAATTCACTATAAACCAGATCACCTAAAGCTTCCGCACAATGATGCGCCTGTTTTTTTCGTTCGTCAGGAATATCACAATGTAATTGCGCTAACGTCACTTCGCCAGTCGCTTCATCTTCAAGACGACTAATTAATTGTCGCGCTACGCGAAAACTATCGGCAACAATACCACTTGCACTTCCAGAGTGCACCCCCTCACTAATCAACTCCACAGATAACTCACCAACCACATTACCGCGTAATGAAGTTGTCATCCACAATTGTTCATAATTACCAGCACCTGAATCAAGGCAAATAACTAATTTAGGTTTACCAATACGTTCTTTTAACAACTCAATATAATAAGGTAAATCATAGCTACCACTTTCTTCGCAGGCTTCAATAATTAAAACACAGCGAGGAAAAGGTAAATCCTGCTCTTCTAATGCCTTAATCGCTGTCAATGAAGCATAGGCAGAATAACCATCATCTGCGGCGCCGCGCCCATATAAGCGTCCATCTTTTAAGACCGGTTTCCATGGATGCAGGTCTTCATGCCATCCTGACATCTCAGGTTGTTTATCCAAATGACCATACATTAAAATGGTTTCATTAATTTGTCCTGGAACTTCCATAAAAAGTAAAGGTGTTCGTCCTTGTAATCGTAGAACCTCTAACTGCATCCCTTTCGGTGCATGAGCTTTACACCAATCAGCAATATGCTCTACTGCCTGGTCCATTAATCCATGCTCTTTCCATTTTGCATCAAAATGGGGCGACTTATTTGGAATTCTAATGTAATCACATAAACTGGGAAGAATCTCTTCCTGCCACTGTTGACAGACAAAATCATACAGCGCTTGGGGATTGAACATGAATTTGCTCCTCAATAATTACCACAATTTGTTCCGTTGCAGATTTAATTTTTAATGCTTTAATTTTATTATTAATCTCACCCTGATTTTTCTCAAGATCGTGCAAGGCAGCTAATAAAGTCACGGCATTCAAGGAGCTGTCATCAATGACGATACTGATACCCAATCCTTGAAAGTATCTGGCATTTTGAATTTGATCCCCACGACTAACTTGCGCAGATAAAGGGATTAAAATGTGAGGCTTACCTAAAGCCAAGATTTCATAAAGTGAGTTCGCGCCAGCCCGTGAAACAACTATGGAAGCAGCGGCCAATAAGTCAGCTAACTCATCATTAGCATACTCAAATTGCTTATAACCTTCGACGCCATTAAGTGAGGCATCGACCTTGCCTTTGCCACACAAATGAATCACTTGGTAATCTTTAGTTAACTGCGGTAAAGCTTCTCTAATGCTGTGATTAATGGAACCAGCACCTAAGCTACCGCCAATAACCAGTAAACATGGCTTCACTAGATTAAAACCACAGAGTTCCAGCCCCTTAGTGCCACTGCCAGTAAATAATTGTTCCCGAATAGGGGTACCAGTTACTTTGATTTTATCTTGTGTTTTAAAGTGCTTTTTGCCCGCATCAAAGGTCAAACAGATTTTGTTAACAAAAGGAAAACATAAACGATTCGCAAGACCAGGACTCATATCTGATTCGTGAGCTACCACCGGAATACGGTTTAACCATGCCCCAACCACTACCGGAAAGGCAACAAATCCACCCTTTGAAAAAACCACATCTGGCTTTAACTTATTAAGCAGGAAAAAAGATTGCACAATACCAAGCACTATTTTAAAGGGATCAAGTAAATTTTTAACACTCAAATAACGTCGTAATTTACCACTACTAATGGCATAAAAGGGGATTCCTAGAGGCTTAATCATCTCTTTTTCAATGCCGTTAGCAGAGCCAACGTAAGTAACTTCCCAGCCTTTATGGCTAAATTCACGAATTAATGCCATATTCGGCGCAACATGACCCGCAGTTCCTCCACCGGTAAAAACGATACTTGGCATCATAAAATAGTCCTAATTAATAAGCTTAAGTCGATGGCCTGAATTGATTTAGTAATAGCACCAACGGAAATGAAATCAACACCTAATTTTGCTACATCAGCAATACTTTCCAGAGTAATTCCCCCTGAGGCTTCTAAATCACAGTGTGTGGACTGATTTATTCTGACCGCCTCGACAAGCATTTCCTGATTAAAATTATCCAGTAATATTCGATCAGGTCCTGCGGCAAGAGCTTCTTTTAACTCATGCAAAGTTTCCACTTCAATCTCAACTAAAACATTATGATGAGATTGTCTTGCCAAAGTAATGGCCTGCGCCACCGAACCACAGGCTTTAATATGATTTTCTTTAATCAAGAATGCGTCATAAAGCCCCATACGATGATTCACTCCGCCCCCACAAGCCACGGCATATTTTTGTGCAACTCTTAAACCAGGCAAGGTTTTTCGGGTATCGAGTAAACGAGTATTCGTTCCTTTAAGTTGCTGAACGTAATGATAAGCCTGCGTTGCTGTTGCAGAAAGGGTTTGTAAAAAATTTAACGCCGTACGTTCTGCAGTTAAAATGCCGCGTGCAGGGCCATGAATACGACACAGAGTAGCCGGTTGAGCAAGCCATTCCCCTTCTGCAACTAACCAAGTAATTTTGATCTGTGAATTAACCTGCTGAAATGCCTCTGTAACCCAAGGTTGGCCGCAAACGAGCATCGGTTCACGCGAAATAATTTCGGCTTCCGCCACTTGCTGCTCCGGTAATAAAGCTGCGGTTACATCGCCGGTTCCTATATCCTCGTGCAATGCTCGTGTTACATCCTGTTTTGCTTGTAATAAAATGTTATCCATTGATACGATCCTTTTTTTCCTGAGCTGCATAGCGCGCTTTTAATAATGGTGGCGCAATAAATGTAGTAATCAAAACCATTAAAACAATTGCCGAAAATAAATCATCAGAAATCACACCTATAGTACGACCAATAGAGGCAAAAACTAA
>NZ_JH413796.1:108526-111462 GCF_000162755.2 Legionella drancourtii LLAP12 | reverse complement strand
CTGCATGGTTCGCGTCAGAAGATGCAAAGGCAAGAACAGGGCTTAATCCTGCAAAAAGAAACCACCACTTTAAATGCTGCATTAGTTTATGCCTCATAACTTATATAATTAATTCACAACTGTGCATAAAAATGTTGGGGCAAATACCCGTTAGACGTCAAGATAAGGAAAAAGGGCTTTTGTACTCGCCAAAACCATTCGGGCTGAGGAGGCATTTATGCCATCTCAAAGCCTTGCGCCAAGACTAGCCAGGCTTCGAAACAGCATTAATGAGCCTCCTCAGCCCAAACGGATCGAGGATAAGCAAGATTAAAGTCCTTAGCTTGACGGCTATGCGTCAAATGACCCAACATTCCTATTTGACAGTTCTTTATCCAGAAAAAGATGATTACTGCTTCGCTAAAAACAAACAAGTCTCTAACACCGAGTCTGGATTAAGCGAAACACTTTCAATGCCCTCTTTCATCAACCACTGCGCGAAATCCTGGTGGTCTGAAGGGCCCTGGCCACAAATTCCAATATATTTACCTGCTGATTTACATGCAACAATCGCCATATGCAATAATGCTTTCACGGCATCATTACGCTCATCAAACTGCGCAGCTACCAAGCCAGAATCCCTATCCAGTCCTAAAGTTAACTGAGTCAAATCATTAGAACCAATAGAAAAACCATCAAAATATTTTAAAAACTCAGTTGCTAACAAGGCATTAGAAGGCAATTCACACATCATAATAACGCGTAAGCCGTGCTTACCACGTTCAAGACCATTTTGTTTTAACGCCTCAATAACGCTTTTCGCTTCAGCAACGGTTCTCACGAAAGGAATCATAACCTCCACGTTGGTTAAGCCCATTTCCTCACGAACACGACGTACAGCCTTACACTCCAGAGCAAAACATGCTTCAAACTCAGGAGAAACATAGCGCGATGCTCCTCGAAAACCTAACATCGGGTTTTCTTCATGCGGCTCATACAAAGAACCACCAGTAAGATTAGCATATTCATTTGATTTGAAATCTGACAAACGTACAATCACGGGCTTAGGATAAAATGCTGCTGCAATCGTTGCGATTCCCTCTTTTAAACGCTCAATATAGTACTCAACAGGTGAGGCATAAGCAGCTGTTTTTTCAGAAATAAAGCTCTTTAATTCCTTATCTTCCAAGTGATCAAAATCCAGTAAGGCACGTGGATGGATACCAATCGTATTTGAAATTAAAAACTCCAGCCGAGCTAAACCCACACCTGAATTAGGAATAGATTGAAACGTAAACGCACGCTCAGGATTGCCCACATTCAACATCACTTTCATAGGTAATTCAGGCATAGTTTCCACATCAAGACATGCTCGCTCAAAAGGCAGTAAACCAGCATAAACAAAACCAGTATCCCCTTCAGCACAACTTATGGTCACTTTATCGCCATCGCGTATAGTCTTTGTGGCATCCCCACAACCAACCACAGCAGGAATGCCTAGCTCACGCGCAATAATCGCGGCATGACAAGTTCGACCACCTCGGTTCGTTACAATAGCAGCAGCGCGTTTCATTACCGGTTCCCAATCAGGATCGGTCATGTCTGAAATCAATACATCGCCTGGCTGTACGCGATCCATTTCGCTAACGTCTTTAATAATGCGCGCAACACCTTGCCCGATACGTTGACCAATGCTGCGCCCTTCTGCCAACACCTCGCTCTTTTGTTGGAGGGTGTAGCGTTCTAATATTTGTTTGTTATCGCGACTTTTAACCGTTTCAGGACGAGCCTGCAGAATGTATAATTTACCATTCGTACCATCTTTTGCCCATTCAATATCCATAGGACGGCCATAGTGTTTCTCAATGATTAAAGCCTGTTGTGCCAAACGCTCGACTTCATCGGCAGTTAAGGAAAATAAGCGGCTTTCTGTCGGCGCAACATCAACTACTTTTACACGACGGTTCTGTGTAGAATCATCGCAATAAACCATCTTCAGAGCTTTACTGCCTAGATTTTTACGAATAATGGCTGGCTTTCCTGCTTGCAGGCCTGGTTTATGCACATAAAATTCATCTGGATTTACTGCCCCTTGCACAACCATTCACCCAAGCCGTAAGATGAAGTAATGAAAACCACCTGATCAAAACCAGACTCAGTATCCATAGTGAACATAACACCACTAACGGCTAAATCACTACGCACCATTTGCTGAATTCCAGCAGATAAGGCAACATCATGATGTTCAAACTCGTGATGGGCACGATATGCAATCGCTCTATCATTAAATAATGAAGCAAAGACATGCTTAATTGATTCCAGCACCGCATCAATTCCTTTTACATTTAAAAAGGTTTCTTGCTGTCCAGCAAAAGAGGCATCAGGCAAATCTTCTGCTGTTGCAGAAGAACGAACTGCAACACTAAATTCATCATGGCCAATTGACTTTACCATCTGTTGATATGCCGCATGCACCTCCTGTTCAAATGCTGGGGTAAACGGCGTGTTAATTACCATTTCTCTAATTTGTTTACCAACAGCAGCTAATTGATGCACATCATCCGTGTTTAATGCAGCCAATTGGGCATAGATTTTTTTATCAAGACCATTTTGTGCTAAGAACTCTCTAAACGAATCGGCAGTGGTGGCAAATCCGCCAGGAACAGCAACGCCTGCAGAAGACAAATGACTGATCATTTCACCAAGAGAAGAATTTTTACCTCCAACCTGATCCAAATCGCGCATCCCAAGGTGTGCTAAATCGATAACATGTGTTTTGATCGTCATAACTACCTCATATCCATAAAATTGTCGTCATTCTACTTAAATTGCAGCGCTATTGGAATTAGAACTTTAAGGTACCCAGTAAAACTATAAATTCATTCCCCCTAGGGTCCACTGCCATTAAGTTAAGGAAATCTGTCATTCCCACGCAGGCGGGAAACCATCCATGAATT
>NZ_JH413796.1:100103-108410 GCF_000162755.2 Legionella drancourtii LLAP12 | reverse complement strand
CGCGGGGACGACAGGCTCTGAAAAATTTGAAGCATAAAATCCTTAACTTAATGGTCGTGCCCCTAGGGTCTTGCCCTACTGGGTTACTGCCGCAATAGCCTCAGAAAACTCCCGATAAAAATTAGATTCACCAATTAAATTTACAATACCAGCCCTGCGTAACTTACCTTCTACTCGTGAATTGGCACCGCTTAAAATAACGCGGATGTGCCGACCTTGTAAGTCATGAATTATTTCTTCAAGCATTTGTAACCCAGTAATATCCACAAATGGCACCCAACGCATGCGGATAATTAATGTTTTCGGATCCGTATGCGTTACAGCCAAAGCTTGCTCAAAAAACTTCTGCTGCAGCAAAAGAAAAAATGGACCTTCTACCGCGTAAACTAATACCCCCTTCGGTAGCGTCTCGATTTTCTGTTGTGCTAATTCTTGCGACAACTGTTGATCGGTCATTTGCTGCACTTCCACACTAGAAGCCATACGTCGGATAAAATGCAATACCGCAATGATTACCCCAATATTGACGGCAACAACTAAATCAACAAATACAGTAAGAACAAACGTAACAAGAAGAATAACCACATCCGCCATTGGCGCTCGTTGTATTAACTTAATAAAATGTTTTACCTCACTCATATTCCAGGCAACCACAAACAATATTGCCGCCAGCGCCGTCAGAGGTACGTTGACCGCCAAAGGCGCTAAAAATAAAATAATTAAAACAAGAGTAAGCACATGAATAATACCAGCTAAAGGACTATTACCTCCGTTACGGATATTCGTTGCAGTTCGTGCAATAGCGCCAGTAGCCGCAAAACCACCAAACAAAGGGGCAAAAATATTCGCAATTCCCTGACCCACAAGTTCGCGATTCGAATTATGTTTTGTACCCGCCATGCCATCAGCCACTACAGCAGATAAAAGTGATTCTATGGCACCGAGCATAGCAATCGTAAATGCAGGCCCAATTAATTCAATCACGCGATCAACCGTTATATCCGGCATTTGAAAATTAGGCAAACCTTGAGGTATTCCACCAAACATGGAGCCGATGGTGGCAACCCCCTCAAAATGAAAAATGCTTTGCACGCTGGTAAGCACCACTAATGCGATTAGTGGCCCAGGTATCCGTTTTAAACCAGGAATTTTATTTGCAAAAAGAACAATAAATAAAGCCAGGAAACCTAAAGCAGTTGTAGTTAGATTAAGTTGCGGAAATGAGTGCAATAAATGCCATAATTTTTCATGGAAATGCCCATTACCTCCGGAAGAAAAACCAAAAAAATAATGCCACTGCCCAACCCAAATCACGACCGCAATTCCCGCAGTAAAACCAATAATTACTGGGGCAGGTATGAATTTAATAATCCCACCTAAACGGGCAAGACCAAAAAATAACAGCATAAAGCCAGCAAGCAATGAAGAGATTTGTAAGCCAGAAATTCCATATTTTGCCGTGATGCCTGCAAGAACTACGATAAAAGCGCCAGTAGGGCCGGCAATTTGCAAACGACTCCCCCCCATAACCGACACAATCAGTCCAGCAACAACTGCGGTATACAATCCTTGTTCAGGCTTAGCACCTGAAGCAATAGCAAAAGCCATTGCCAATGGTAGGGCAACCACACCGACAATGACACCTGATATTATATTTTGTAACCAATACTTCTTTTGAAATAAGCCGGCCTGATAGGATTCAATAATGGTTTTCATAAAATAAAGACACCTAAAGGAATATTGCGATTATTATACGCATAGGATGCAAAAAATATCATATTTAAAACAATTTACTTTAGAAAAAAATATTCGAGAATATAAGCTTAGCACGAATAATTTGACATAAATAACCGTTATGGATAAATTTTGCACTAAAAAACATCTTTATGCAGATAAAATATCTGACTTTAATTCACATATTGGCTCGCATCTAATATCATATGCACTTCTAATATCATATATACTTTATTATTTAGGCAAGCGACTTATGACTCTTACTCCTTTAAACGCCATATCGCCAATAGATGGGCGCTACATGAAAAAAACCCGGGCTTTGAGTCCTTATTTTAGCGAGTTTGCCCTAATCTATTATCGATTGATGGTCGAGATTCGCTGGTTTGAGTCTTTAGCAGCAAATGACAACATCACTGAAGTTCCAAAACTGACTCAAAAGACTAAAGAATTTTTAAATAACATCATTGCAAATTTTGATGAAGCGGAAGCACAAAAGATCAAAGACTTTGAGCGTCAAACAAACCATGATGTTAAAGCAGTCGAATATTATCTAAAAGATAAATTCCAGCATAATGCCAGCTTAAATGCAGCAACTGCATTCATTCATTTTGCCTGCACCTCAGAAGACATCAATAATTTAGCTTATGCCTTAATGGTCAAACAAGCCATTGCCCAAGTGATACAACCTACCCTGGCTGAAATTATGGGAGGCATTACGCTGCTCGGTAAACAGCATGGTGATGTTGCCATGCTAGCAAGAACACATGGTCAACCAGCTACCCCGACAACGATGGGCAAAGAGTTGGTGAATTTCGTTGCTCGACTCAAAAGACCACAACAACAACTTGCTGAAGTATTAATCCCAGGTAAATTCAATGGTGCGGTTGGCAATTACAATGCGCATATTATTGCCTACCCTGAAGTAGATTGGCGCAAACATTGCTCTAATTTCGTCACTTCATTAGGACTATCGTTTAATGCCTATACCACCCAGATTGAACCACACGATGGCTTAGCGGAAGTATCACAAATTATGGTACGCATTAATAATATTTTATTGGATTATACTCAAGATATCTGGAGTTATATTTCCCTTGGTTACTTTAAACAAAAGACAGTAGCAGAAGAAGTTGGCTCATCTACCATGCCCCATAAAGTAAATCCTATAGATTTTGAAAATGCAGAAGGTAATTTAGGTCTAGCCAATGCCCTGCTTATTCACTTTGCGAATAAACTAACCCAATCACGTTTACAACGTGACTTATCGGACTCTACTGTATTACGTAATATTGGTATGGCCTTTTCGTACAGTCTAATCGCCTACCTTTCTGTAGCTAAAGGTAATGATAAGCTGCAAATTAACAAACGCGCCTTGCAAGATGACTTAAAGGCAAACTGGGAAGTATTGGCCGAAGCAATACAAACCATGATGCGCCGTTATAACGTACCCAATGCCTATGAGCAATTAAAAGAATTAACCCGAGGACAAGGAATCGATGGCGACAGCCTTCAGAAATTTATCCAGACATTGTCTATTCCTGCGGAAGCTAAAGAACAATTAGCAAAACTCACCCCAGAAAATTACACCGGGTTAGCCACTCAACTTGTCAAGGCCTTTTCATGAACGATACCCTATCGCAACAAGGTCGAACTTATGAATTCGATGTACTTGTTATCGGTACAGGATTAGCAGGATTACAATATTGCCTGCAATTATTGAGCCTACAACCGCACTTAAAAGTTGCCTTAATCAGCAAGGCAGAAGCGCTTGAATGCAATAGCCGTTATGCTCAAGGAGGAATTGCGGCAGTATCTTTAGCTGAAGACTCCCTGGAATCCCATATAGCGGATACCCTGATTGCTGGCGATGGTCTTTGCTATGTACCCGCTGTAGAGTTCATTATCCGACAAGGTCCAGAAATCATCAAACAGTTAAAGAAGTATTCTGTTCATTTTAAGCAAGAGGAAAATGGAGAATACCACCTTGCACAAGAAGGCGGACATTCACACCGACGTATTTACAATTGCGGGGATCAAACCGGTTTATCAATTACGCAAACAATGAACCTATTAACGCAGCAACAGGAGCAAATTCATTTTTTTGAACACCACGTTGCAGTTAATTTAATTACGCATTACCACCCGCACCGCACCGACATTCAAGGTGAAGTTTTAGGTGCCTATATTTTAGATTGCCAACAAAATCTCATCCATACCTTTTTGGCAAATAGTGTCGTTTTAGCTACGGGTGGTGCAGGTAAAACCTACAGATATACAACCAATCCTATGGTTGCCACCGGTGATGGCGTCGCCATGGCTTATCGCGCCGGAGCCCGGGTTGGCAATATGGAATTCTATCAATTCCACCCTACCCTTTTACATCACCATTCATTAAATAACTTTCTCATTTCCGAAGCAGTGCGCGGCGAAGGCGCGATCCTCAAAAATGCCGAAACTGGCGAGCGCTTTATGCAAAATTATGCGCCAGAACAAATGGAACTGGCAACTCGTGATGTCGTTTCTCGCGCTATTTTTAGTGAAATTGAACGCAGTCAAATAGGTTATGTTTACCTTGATATTACCCATCAGTCAAAAAGCTTCCTGAAAAAACGTTTCCCACAAATTTATACCACACTGTTATCCATTGGCATTGATATGAGCCAGGATATGATTCCCGTTGTTCCTGCGGCGCATTATCAATGCGGCGGGGTACTTACAGATATTGATGGACGTACGGATTTAAAACGACTCTATGCTATTGGTGAAACGGCATTCACCGGCTTACATGGAGCGAACCGTTTAGCAAGTAACTCCTTACTTGAAGCCTTGGTGATGGGCTCAAATGCCGCGCGCTGTACATTAAAAGATATCTCTTCACCCTGGAAGTTTACCGCTCATATTCCCAACTGGAGTGCGCCTGGTGAAGTGAACGCACGCCGCGCAAGCCAAATTAATGCGCAATGGCGAGGTTTGAGGGGGGAAATGACTTCTTACGCCGGAATAGTACGTACTGAAGCCGGCCTGCAAGATCTACTACAATTAATAAAGAAGAGAAAAAAAACAATTGGCGAATATTACTGGAAACATTTCATTACTCGCGATTTTATTGAGCTAAGAAACATCATTCTCAATGCTGAATTAATTGTCCGAGCTGCATTGTCACGGCGTGAATCTCGTGGCGGCCACTTCCGGGAAGATTATCCAAATAAAAAACTTCGGGCACAGGAAAGTATTGCGAAGGAAGGATGGACGGATATTTCACCTGAATAAAATAAAATTACCAGTTAGAGGTAAAAAGAATATGTTTAAAAATTCAACTGTTTATACTCCTGAAACGACTTTAATGCGGATCAGTAATGATATGAGTATTTGCCAAAGTGATTACCCTATAGATTGGTACCAGGAAGAGTTTATTCCCTATGCCCAAGAGTACCAAGCCTTACCAGACCGTAAGTTAACTACCGTGCTGGCATGGATGACCCCCTATCTAAAAAAAGCTCAAGACCATTTTGGTGACCAATTATTACTCCTTGCCCACTATTACATGGGTGGTGACATTGTCAGACTAGTAGAACAGTTCGGCGGCATTATTGGTGACTCATACCAACTCGCATTGAAATCAGCAGAACACCCAGAAAAATCCGTCATTATTGAATCTGCAGTACATTTCATGGCGGAATCAATCAGCATCCTGGCCAATAACCACCAGCACGTTTATATTACCAATCCAAAATCTGGATGTACTATGGAAATGCTGGCTAAAGATTTCATGGTCGAACCCGCTTTTCTTGATTTAAATGAACGTTATGGTGCTGAGAATATTTTACCCGTTTGTTATATGAATACTTCCGGTCGCGTCAAAGCAATGACAGGTGAGCAAGGTGGCGCTGTTTGCACCAGCTCTAATGTGAAGAAAATATTTCAATGGGCACAAAAACAAAATAAGAAAATCCTCTTTATTCCTGATCAACATATGGGCGAAAATGTCGCCTATTGGTTAGGTATAAAAAATCTGGCTTATTGGCCGGGAGGCACTGCTGGAGCCCAATATTCATTAGCAGCGCAAGATCAAAAAACATTAAAACAATTCGATGATGCCGAACTCATCCTATTTGCAAGCCAATGTGCAGTACACACCCATTATCAACCTGAAATGTGTGAATATTGGCATAGTAAATCCTATACAACGATTGTCCATCCTGAATGCCGCAACTCCGTAATTCGTGTTGCACAACACGCAGGATCTACAGCCTTCATTTGGGATTATGTAGTCAATGATCGCGCCCAAACCAAACGCTATGCAATTGGCACTGAAAATCATATGGTGGAAAATCTAAAACAATATTGCGAAGGTTTAGGTATTGACGTCGTTAATTTGGCTGAAGCACCTAAAAATGAAGCGGAAAAAGGCATTGGGTGTGGTTGCGCTACCATGTCGCGCAATGACCCACCGCATCTAGTTGCTTTAGTTGATTTATTACGCCAAGGAAAAACCATGTCTTATAATGAAGTAAAAGCAGGCGATGTGGTTAATGAGTTTACGGGAACTAGAAATCGACTACCAGTCAAGGATCAGCAATGGGTTATCGATAATGCGAAAAAATCACTACAAATGATGATTAACATTACTGAAGACAGAATTTAAAATACACATCAATCATTACAGATTCTCCCAGTGAAAGCGAATGCGCTCATTTAGAGCGCATCATCATAAAATACATAGAATTAATGTGCTGGATTAACGGCTGCCACTGAAAACTGACATGCTTCAAGTCCCTGAGTACAAACAAAACCACCTAAGCTATCAATCCAATTGTAATCCATACGTGAGGGTATTTTAGTAAGTACTGACCACCAAATGGAATATTCACCACCCGAATTACGATAAGTACAGGTAACACCGCGCCCATATCCAGCAACGAGAATGTTGGCGCGAATAAAAAGCGTATTCTCATCACCCTGCGGCCGTTGAGAATAAGGATTGACCACCCACGGTGCGGGTACCTCCCCCCATTTTAGTGACGTAGTTTGCGGATCGGGGCAATTAGTAGCATAACCGCCCAAACTCCCAAGCGCGAAAACGAATCCAAAAATAAAAATAGGGCATTTATTCATAAAATACATTCTTTAGTTATCCTTTTTTATGAATTATATACTAAAACCCATTGTGAGAATCTATTTCTTTGTTATAATGACCGCCTGTGTGCCTGGGTGGCGGAATTGGTAGACGCGCCGGATTCAAAATCCGGTGGTGGTGACACCGTGTGGGTTCGAGTCCCACCCTAGGTACCATTAAGATATTTGGGGTCTTTCCCAATTACGGGGGCACTCACCAGTTAACAACAGAGCACCCTAACACGAGTTCTATAATTTTCAAAATTACGGGGTCTTCCCAAAATTAACTCATGAGCAACCGTACGTATATAAGAAGACTTCTTTCGCACCGCTTTGCTCTGGCAATGAGCACAACGAGGTAGCCTATGGTAGGAAATATCTAATATAAGAGGTTGATAGCCACTCACTTTTTGTATGGTAAAACCAGGTAAATTTAAGATAAGATTATGCTTGGGCACTTTAATCTCCATTTTGATCGCGAAATCAATAAGTTAGTTTAGACTAACTTGATTAAAGTGCCCCCTTATTTGGGGTAGAGCCGACTTTCTAAAACGGGCATGGCTTTATGAAGAAACTGCTATCCAAGTATAAATAATAATGTACAACACATAAATTATTAAGCTAATGGCACCGATTGTTAAAGAAACTGCAGCCCGCTTTTTTTCATCCTGATATTTAAGTTCGAGGCCAATAGAAGCCAAAATAGAAATGATAATTACCAAAAAAGTTATCATTTGGATGGCATCCGCAAGACCATAACTTGGACTTGGCGGTAATCTTGGGTCAATGATGTATTTATTCCCTATAAACGCAACAACGGATCCTATAAATACAGTTGCCCGGGCGGCAAAAGGTAATGAACTCATCATATATACCAAATGCGCTAAAATGCCCGCCATAAAGAAACCAATAAAATAACTTATATATAGTTTCCACCCGTTGCGCTTCACCTCAATAATAAAACTAAGCCGAGCATATGGGCTGCTATCAAGAGAGGCATTACCGAAATTAGTTGCATAATGAGTAACGGATTTCATTAGGCTTAAGCCAATAATGTTCCAACCCGGCATGGTAAATTCAGAATGGAGTTTCGATTCTTGGTAATCAGGTTCAAAAATCACCTTATTATCATCTGCAAAATCCTCCATTTTGATTGTTAAAAATTGTCGTCCAAACGGAAAATATTTACTATACCAAGGCTGATGTATTTTGGCATAATAATGGGCGTACGTAAAATACTCATTACCCACCTTGCCTTTACCGCCAAATTTATATGAATAGTCACGAGCATTTACAACTTCAATACTTTTGGTCGGATTATAGCTTTTATCTGTAGTTCGCCACCAAGCATAATAACTAGGGTGTGTTGACATTTTGTCGTTAACATATTGAAAAATATGAGCAAACTCGTAGACTTCAGGTTCTAACACAAGAAAAAAACGAGTTTGCAATGGCTAG
>NZ_JH413796.1:96062-98944 GCF_000162755.2 Legionella drancourtii LLAP12 | reverse complement strand
CCATGGTTTGCGCACTTTTATGGTTGCCTATGTGAAATGTCAACAGACCCTAATGCTAAATGTGCCATTTGCTGGATCAACATCATAAATGCTAATTGGATAAACTCCAAAAGTAACAACATCAGGGCTTGCTGCCCATACAGGAAAAATAAACCATGAAATCATTACGATAAGAAATGCTTTTTTCATCTCTGAAATCCTTTTGAGACTAACTCCATTTTATTGTGAGCTATTCGATTATAAAGTCCATAAATTAAATACTATCACAAAACCTTGGTATGTCTAATTTAAGTACTAGTTCGTTATAAATCTGCTGACTTAAACCTGTGAAAATGTATTTCTATCCTTGAGTTCTTGTACTATCGAATCAATATCAAAGTTACAGGGATCGGCAAAACCCAACCAAACTACCCCATACCCAAGAACACTTCGAAAAGCACGCGAGACGGTTAAGTCAATGGTCCCCTATGGGTTTGCTACCCGCGATCAAAAACCACCTATCTCGATGGTGTTCCTGGTGGGCAAAAACAAATGCTCCGTGGTCTTATCAGCACCTATTAACTGCATTATTCCCCCAATCAAGAGGCTCTTAGAATTTTTACTAAAGCCCAAAGATGACATCGTCTATCATAAAAGATATCAACGTGCTCATTAATCGTACTTTTCAATGGTTGTTTCGCGCCTGTAACTAATTAGCTTATTTATTCAGACGCTCCAACGAGTGATGAAAAATACTTAGCAGTTTCTCAGTATCAAACATGACTTTTTTACTATTTGCTGTTTGCATTGAGTGTTTTCGCATGAATGCTATAGCATAAAACAGCCTATAAAAATCAAGTCTGACTTGTGCTGATTTATCAAGATGCAAGCCTGCTGCCCAGTAATCAGTATATATGGTATCCAGGCCTTCTAATTCAAGACAGGTACTCGTCAGCGCAATCACCAATAATGGGTCGCCAAAACAAATTTCATCGACATCTACGATACCTGTAATCTTACCATTGTGTACCAGTACATTTCGTTCGCTGGCATCCCATAAAAAAGGCATTGGTCGTATAATTCTAAAACTATCTTCCATACATTTTGCTACGTTAAGAACTTGTGTCGCCAGTTTGGGGGTAAAAAGAGCAGTGTTTGTTATCTGCTCTTTGTATAGCTCTAATCTTTTGAACAAAAATTCATACCATGTTTTTTCTGTTGAAATATCGTCATAACTGTCGAGAATACCATAACCTGAACATTCATGAAGCCTGTTACATAGAGCCTGTATGTTAATCATCTCATTAGCTAAATTTTTCTTATCTGAATCTGTAAGGTGTGGATAGACATTAATGAGATCATCGCCAGGCAAGCGCATCATTAGTAATGCTGGATATGGAGAGTACTTGCCATCTAAATCTGATTTAATAAATTCAGCGAGAGGAACTCCCAGTGGCAGGAGAATTTTCTGCCATGCAATAGCAGCATGAAATTTATGTTTGTGACTGATATCAGTCATACGAAGCACATATTCTGCAGCAGGAGTCCGCACGGCATATACAAAATTTTGCTCCCCAGTAACCATTCGCATCGCAGATAGCACCTGCTCTCCGGTCATTGAGCGTACGACAGAAGATGCAATTTGTTCATTTGGTGTCGGACTGTCAGTATTCATTAGGCTAAGTTCAACTTAATTCAAATCTATTTTCTATGAAAATCGATGCTATTCTTTTACAACTGATTTAGGGACTGTTGACAGTTCGCTAGATTGAGCCCAAATGAGTTAATTTTTCAGCATCGAAGCACAGAAAATCAACTCATTTTGACCAAAATGATGGAAAGGTCAACCCGAGTAAGAGCAGCCGTAAAATAAAGGTTGCACCCAATAGAACCTATTTAAAGTGTGTTTAACGCACTCAAAATAACCTTACCCAGATAAACTAAGCTCACTGCCTAATTAATCGCAGGTTTAACCCTTGAGATTCCACTTTCTCAGTTGAACGATAAGGATTAATATCTAAGCCACCCCGTCTGGTATAACGTCCATAAACGGTAAGTTTTTCTGGTTTACAACGATGCATGATATCTACAAAAATTCGTTCAATACATTGCTCATGGAATTCATTATGGTTACGAAACGATACCAGATACTTCAATAAGCCTTCTCGATTAATCTGTTTTCCCGTATAGGCAATTTGGACACTGCCCCAATCTGGCTGATTTGTAACTAAGCAGTTCGATTTCAACAAATCTGAATACAGCACTTCTTCTATTTGCTTATCTTCTACAAAGAGATACTCAGGTTCAACAAGGTAAACAGAGCAAGTCACATCGAGGTCATCAATGCATTCACCCTGAGATACTGCTTCAATCATAGCCGGTTCTTTTTCTTTCAAAGATAGAATTCTCACCTGAACCTCTCCTCCTACGCGTTTCGCTAAATCACGCTCGATAGCCAATTTAACTTCTTCACTATTTTTAAACTGGGTGTTATTGAATGAATTAAAATAGAGTTTCAATGATTTGGATTCGATTAAATAAACCGTCGCACAATCATAAATAATCTCAGCCAATGCAACAATAGGTTTACCTTTTTCATTAAGCCATGACACTTCATAATGATTCCAACAATCAAAGCCATAGAAAGGAAGTTCGTTAGGGTCAACACCTATTTCTTTACGCTTCGCATCACGGGGAATGGCAAACAATCGGTCTGGATTATAATGTGAATCGTACTCAGATGAACGACCTAGTTCAGATTGTTCCGGTTTTGTGTAATATTTTTTTCTAACGCTTCATTCATGCGATGAGTCTCCAAAATATTGATAATTTGCAATGCACTATTCCAGTTTACGCGCTCACCTGCCTCGATCTGACTGGCAAGTTGACATTTCTACTATCTT
>NZ_JH413796.1:82376-95996 GCF_000162755.2 Legionella drancourtii LLAP12 | reverse complement strand
TTACCTAAAAAATAGCATCCGTGCACATTAGGGGCTGTTGACATTTCTACTATCTTGGCCAGAATGAGTTGATTTTCTGTGCTCCGATGCTCACATACTTGATATATGCTCCGGCAATATAGGTCATCAGATCAGCAGCTTGATGAATGCGATGCGCCTTTTCTGTTAAGACTTCTGCCTGAAGACGCATAGAAGACAGCACTTCAAACTCAGTTCTCTCTAAAATTTTTTTAATGGAACCTAAGGAAAACCCTAGGAATTTTAATGTCACCACTTGTTGTAGCCGAATTAAATCCTGCTCTGAATATAAACGATAACCAAACTCTGAACGTGAAGCCGGTTTTAATAAACCAATGTCATCGTAATATTGCAACGAACGAATACTTAATCCAGTCATTTGACTGATGTCTCTAATCTTATGGTGTTTCATTTGGTCTCCAAAGTGGAGTTTATTCTATCACGTAACGTGAGAGTCAAGAGGAAATATTTATTTTTTCAGACAAGCAAATAAAAATACTGCAAGAAGACATCCAGCATTAATTAATACATCAAAGAAACTTAAATTAAATCCATTAGGAGGAAAATTAAACAACAATGTTAACAAAGGGGCACTCACCATTTGATAACAAAGCACCCTAACAGGGTTCTATAATTTTCAAAGTTACGTCTGCATCTTTCTCTGAAACCCTTCTGTAATGCCATTAGGCTTTCTAAAACGCCACATACGTACTGTCTCTTCATGCAACTTATACATAATAATTATTTCATAGTTGTTTTTCACTTGATAAACGCACATTGATATTGAATTAAGCGAGTATCTTTTACGTTCTGGCTTTAAAAAGAAACACTTTTTGGGTACATTACAACCACATTCTATTGGAGCCTATATTCTATATGTTACACATCGCTTTATACCAACCAGAAATACCTCCTAACACCGGCAATATCATTAGACTCTGTGCTAATAGCGGCGCACAGCTGCATTTAATTCATCCTTTAGGCTTTGCCTTGGATGATAAACGTATGCGTCGCGCGGGATTGGACTACCATGAGTGGGCTATGGTTCAGCATTATGACGATTGGGATGACTTTATTATTAAAAACCCAAAGCGAAGAATTTTTTGCTGTACTACCAAAACGCAACAAAGTTATTGCGATGTCGTGTATCAACCAGAAGATATCCTGTTATTTGGCCCAGAAACGAGAGGATTGCCAGCAGAGATTAGAAACCAGCATGAGTCTATCCGCATTCCTATGGTAGAAAACAGTCGCAGCCTTAATTTATCCAATGCCGTCGCCATTATTCTTTTTGAAGCATGGCGGCAATTACAATTTACCTAAACCCACTGTTTTTAAAGTAGCGTTAAATGACATAAAACCTATGGAGTCAAGCGAAAGATTTAGCCTGTCCCCCTATGAATAAAGGGAATATTATGGAATAATTATTGGCCAATTTTAATAAAATTAGTCTACTCATATGAAAATAAAAGCAATTTCGTTATTGATCTCTATTTTTTTTCCTGTCGCTCTATTCGCTAGTACCGCGACTTGTCCATTATCAAACGGAATCAATGTACACACCACAAAGCAAATTTTAAATATTTGTAAACATGGCACTGTAATTAAAACCTTTAAAGTGGCTCTCGGAAACAAAGGTGTCGGTAAAAAACGAGCAGGGGATAATAAAACTCCAATTGGTTTATATGGGTTAGCTCATCCAAGAAAATCCAATCAATTTAAAGTCTTTATTCCAATTCTCTATCCGACTACAAAGCAATTAGCTGCAGGATATACAGGTAGAGATGTAGGGATCCATGGGCCAACTCAGTCATCTAACTGGTTTAGTTGGTTAAACAACTTACCAAACTCAACGCGTGGATGCATTGCTGTTGGCAAAAATAACCATATCGAGTATGTGGCTAATTGGATAAAAGCCAATCCTGGGGCTAAGGTTTTAATTATTTAAATGAATTGCGCGTTATTTATGCGCTATAGTATAAACAACATCATATTAATAGAGCGTATTATGGGAGATGTCATTAATCTTAATAAAAAACGAAAAACTAAAATTCGTTTAAAAAAAGCAAAAAAAGCGTCTGAAAATCGCATTAAATTCGGAAGGACAAAAAAAGAAAAGCAGATAGAGAAACAAGAAAATGAACGTAATGAACGATATTTAGATGGCCACAAGTTGGAAAAAAAAGAGGAAAAATAAGGAAGCATCGAATGGTTGACCTGTGTTCACTTTAATTCCGATTTTGCTTACGAAGCAATAGTGGGAACGAATTTAAACTCCTTTTTGTTGAGTCATAATGCCCCAAACTACGCCTGTTATACCTCCCCAGAAAAATATATTCATTATTTGAGCAATATGCTCAATTTTGGCATATAATGTATGGATAGCAAGGTTTCCTCTTGAGGGTTCTTTTAGCGTCTTTAAGGTATAAGGTAAAAAAGTAGAACGCGTGATGATATTTGTATGGGCTTTAATTTTTTTAATAATAACGGTAGTTGCTGCACTATTTAAACATATGAGTGAAGCATGTACTTCTACGTTAATCGCTCATCTTGTATATTATTTCTCTTCCTTTATTTTCTTTTCTATTATCTTATATCTATTCTTTAATGCAATTGCTCTTCCCCCCCCCCTCTTGTTACCTAAAAAATGCATCCGTGCACATTAGGGGCTGTTGACATTTCTACTATCTTGGCCAGAATGAGTTGATTTTCTGTGCTCCGATGCTCACATACTTGATATATGCTCCCTTCGGTGCTCAAAAATCAACTCATTCTGGCTCAATCTAATGAAATGTCAACAGCCCCTAGTGCTTTTTTCTATTTTTTAAAATTACTTAAAATAACCTCAGCATCCAGTGCACCACCAATGTTATTTTTGTACATTTTGATCTTCATATAAGTAGTCGGTATTTCTACGGTGACTTCCTGCCCACCGGAAATAATGGTTGTGCTCGTCGTTGAATGACGATGTCGATGATGGTAATCAGACTTTGAATCCGTGGTGGTCGTTTCAGTAACGGGTGTTTCATAAGTCTTGGTACTGACACTGGAATTTGAGTCGATAATCTTAAAATAGCGATATCCATTTTGCGTGGTTAATTCAGCCGAGCGTCTTAAAGCGTATTTATAAGCTTGATCTCTATTGGTATATTCATTGCCTAAAAATTTCACGCTGTAGGTATCATTAGCTAATTTAAAGTCTTCAAATCCTCCAGTTAACGACATAGGATGGTAGCCAGTTGCGCAGCTAAACAATAAAAACAGAAGTGGGGTAATGGCGATTATTTTTTTCATGTTATTCTCACACTAGGTTATTAAAAAAACATCCTATGGATGCAGCGGTTAGCACATATTATTATGACAATGCAAACCAGGGTACGGATTAGCGGCGTGATATCGGTGCACATGCGCGCGTGGCCCATTGAAGTAGGGGCGGGCAACATGCACTCGGCCATGTGAGAAATGCGGTCGATGTTTTCTATGGAAATGATGATGGTGATATCCTCTTGCATAAAGAAGATCAGAAGAACCCAAACAGAAAATTAATGCACTGAATAACATGATTCTTGATTTCATTAGGTACCCCTAAATAAAATTGTTAAATATAACAAGTTAATGTCAAAATTTTGATGACAAATAACCATTGGGTTTTTTATTTATGCTTCATGCATTTCCAAAAAACCAAATGATCATATTTGGTTCATCACCACGCGGATACTAAGTAATCCTTAGTATCTTGGGCGCCAAAAAACTAAGACTCTCTTAGTTATGGCTATTTTATAGGTTAGGCAAAATGGCGAATTCACCATTACCCAAAAGGCTTAAAGAAGCACGTATTGCGGCGGGTTTGTCGCAGAAGCAATTAGGCATTTCTGCTGGGGTAGATGAGTTTTCTGCAAGTCCACGGATTAATCAATATGAAACAGGAAAACATGCTCCTGATTTTTCGACACTTAAACGAATCGCCCTTATACTCGCTGTGCCTACAGCCTATTTTTATGCTGAAGAAGACGAGCTTGCGCAAATAATTAAATTATTCCAACAAAAAAATAAATTATCTTAGCTGTGTAGTTTGTCTATCTTCAAGGGATTAAACCCATGAAGATAGACGGCGGTATTTTTTATTAGAAAGGATCGTGGTAATCATTTTTACGAATTAATTTTTTGTTCACGAATTCGAAAATTCCTACATCAGAAAGCTCACGTCCATAACCTGATATTTTCGTGCCACCAAAAGGTAATTCAGGAGCTGTCCAGGTTGGATGATTAATAAATACCATGCCACTATCAATTTGAGCAGCCATTTTCTCTGCTCGTTCCATATTATTGCTAAAAATAGAAGCGCCCAGACCAAATGCGGTATCATTTGCCAACTTTAGCACTTCTTCCTCCGTTTTCACCCGAAAAATCGTAGCAACAGGACCAAATAACTCTTCACTATAAGCTGGCATACCAGGTTTGACATCAAGTAAAATGGTTGGGTGGATAAAGGCGCCCTTACGCTCAGCCCCACCAATAAGCGCTTTTGCTCCCATCTTTAATGTTGTATCAATTTGCTTTTGTAACTGCACCGCTGCCCCTTCACTCGATAAAGGACCAAGGGTTGTTTTTTCATTTAATGGATCCCCCGCCTCCAGAACTGCAAGTTTTTTACTAAATTTTTGAATAAATTCATCCGCGACATGCTCCATCACAATAAATCGTTTGGCAGCTACACAACACTGACCAGTATTATTCATCTTGCCCCAAACTGCTGAATTAATGGTTTTATCAATATCTGCATCATCCAGAATAATGAATGGATCGCTCCCCCCCAATTCCAGCACTGATTTTTTAAGTACTTTTCCAGCAGCTTCAGCAACACTTGCACCAGCAGCCTCACTGCCGGTTAATGATATTCCTGCAACCAGCGGATTTTGAATTACATGATTTACTTGTTTGGATGATATAAGTAAATTAGTAAATACACCTTCTGGTGCGCCCGCTTCATGAAATATTTTTTCAAGATTAATACCACATTGTGGCACATTTGAAGCATGTTTAATCAATACTGTATTTCCTGCCATGATGTTAGGGCCGGCGATGCGAACCACTTGATAAAAAGGGAAATTCCATGGTTCAATTCCGAACACTACCCCTATGGGGCAATATTTAATATAAGCTTCGCCCTGCTCGACATTAAGGGGTTTGTTTTGTAAAAAATGTTCGGAATTCTTGGCATAATAATCCAAAATATCAGCACTTAAATCGACCTCCGCTCGCGCCTCTGCGATTAACTTTCCCATTTCAAGAGTAATCGTATGCGCAAGCTCTTCTTTTTGCTGGCGCATCAGTGCGGCAGCTTTACTCACTAATTGCGCGCGCGTTGCAAAAGAGGTATTTTTCCAAGATTGAAAGGCCTGATGCGCCCTTGTTATTGCTTTGTCAATCTGTTCGTGGCTCAGCTCATCAAATGATTTAAGCACTTTATTATCAAAAGGATTTGTAGTTTGAATTGCCATGTTTTTCTCCTGAAATTGGCTGATTTGTGCTGATTAATTCCTAAAATCAAGCACAATGCGTCCATTAATATTCCCTTCTCTCATTTGGGCAAAAACCGTATTAATATTTTCTAACTTTTCAATGCTTACCGTTGCCTTAACCTTTGCTTCCGCGGCAAAAGCCAGTGCTTCTTGTAAATCAAGGCGGGTACCGACAATAGATCCCCTAACGGTAATCCCCTCAAGCACCATATCAAAAATAGATAAAGGAAATGAGCCTGGTGGCAAACCATTAAGCACAACTGTGCCGCCGCGGCGTAACATCCCTTGTGCCTGTTCAAATGCCTTTAGTGAAACAGCCGTGACTAAAACAGCCTGAGCACCGCCAATTTCATTCTTAAAAAAAGCAATGGGGTCGGTTTTTAGCGCATTAACCGTAACTGATGCGCCTAATTGTGTCGCTAATGCGAGTTTTTTATCATCAATATCAACAGCAGCTACGTTCAATCCCATGGCTTTTGCATATTGCACTGCCATATGGCCTAAGCCTCCTACTCCCGAAATAACGACCCAATCTCCTGGTTTTGTGTCCGTCATTTTTAAACCTTTATACACAGTCACTCCGGCACAGAGGATTGGCGCAATCTCAATGAAATCAACACTGGCAGGGATATGGCCGACGAAATTAGGATCTGCAATCATATACTCTGCAAAACTACCATTCACTGAATAGCCGGTATTAAATTGTTTTTCACACAAAGTTTCCCAGCCACCTAAGCAATAAGAACAATGACCACAACTACTATAAAGCCAAGGGACACCAACTCTGTCGCCTTCTTTGACGTAGGTGACACCAGCGCCAACCGCTGACACAAAGCCAACGCCTTCATGTCCTGGGATAAAAGGTAACTGTGGTTTTACCGGCCAATCCCCTTCTACGGCATGTAAATCAGTGTGGCACACGCCAGAGGCTACTAATTTTACTTGGATTTGCCCAGGCTTAGGCTCAGGAATGCTGACTTCTTCACAAACTAAGGGTTTCTTAAACTCTCGGGCTACAGCGGCTTTCATTGTTTTTTTCATGATGAATAATCCTTATTCAATGTCCAGATAAATCATATTTGGACGTCACTTTGTCCGAATACTCTTAAGAATATGTTCCCTTAAGGATAGACCAAAAAAAACGCTCTAAAAAAATTAGAATTTATTATTGGGAAAGAACCTCAAACAGCAAAAGCTGTATTTTTTTTGTTAGTGTCTACTTCCATCATTGCCTCCTTTAATGCAGGAATATTCAAATTGACATTTCCTGAGCTATCAAGCCACTGCAAATCTTTAAGCACTTCCTGCGTGCGTGTTCCTTTCTCACAAAGTGCATGTTTCAATACCTCTTCAAGACTTGCAGTTTGATAATTGATCTTTGATTTTTTATACCGACCAAAGAAACTATGTTGATCGGTTGTTAATTGTTCATCATAGCGAGCACAAAAGGCTTTTTGTAAATCAGCGGCAGAAATATTGAGTTCTGCTTCGTGCACATCCTCACTTTCAGGTTCAGTAAATTCATATTGAGGATTGTATTTTTTATAAAACTCATTCGCTAATATTGCATGTACATCCGCTGTTGGATGAACATCATCCCAAAACATATAACCTTTAGCTGGCGAAGTGCCATTAGGCAGGATTTTAAAATCAACCGATGTTTTATAAGGTTGTTTTCGCTTTTCGGGATCTAAGCCATATTGTTCAGGATGGTCATAAGCACTCGTGAATACATTATTAATATCAAACAAATCAAATGAACAATGAGGAAACATGGTTTGCAATTTTTGGCAGGCATTGGCTAATTCTTGATTAAAATAGAGTGAGCATTGCTGTGCATTAGCACGTTCCAAGTCCCCCTCTTTTCCTGTCATATTTTGATAACGAGGCGTAAGTGAAAGATCGGGCAAATTAAACCAAATGAAATTCCGGTATCCATTTTTTATCAATAGTTCAAGATTTTTTATTCTTTCTTTAATTGCTCTGTCCACTTCAACAATTGAGGGTCTAGCATTCATCGTAATTAAATCATTGGCTCCTGACCATTCAATGACTAAAGTTTGCGTTTTTTGTTTGCACGAAAGATGATGTTCTTCATCATAATCTAATAGTTTTTTACGCTTTTCTTCTAAAGTTGATAAGATGATTCTGCTGAAGAAACGCGAGATACTGCTACTGAGTTTCCATGCATAATTATAAGCACTTAACCCCCCCTCATCGTAAGAACGAATAAAATCTTGACCTTCAAATTTTACAAACAAATCATTATCCAAATTGTAATCATAAAGCAAGTCATCCATGATCCTTTTTTCTTTCAGGTCATCCATAATCTCTTTTTCTTTAGTGAGCACCGCATCAGCAATTTCTTCATTGGTATAGCCGTATTTTTTCTTAATCTGCTTAATCATAAAATCACTAGCAAATAAAGAACTAATAACATCAGCCCATACATAACCATTTGTAAATCGGCCTTTAGGTGAGCTTCCGGTTAAACCTGAAAGAAAAGCCAAGGGTATACAGCCCAAGACATAATCCTTATCCGCCGTCCCGCGATCACTTAAACTATCCCCCATCATAACCATATGCGAAATCTTTTTTTTCTTCATGATCACCATCCTCTATTATGGGGTAATTACTCACTCACTGAATAAACACGAAAAACTAAGGTGACAACTGCATCCAGATTTGCACTCAACCCAAGTTGTATAAAATTATCATAAACCTTGTCATAATATGGTTTATGAAATATGGGTTAGCAAGAAACAAGGAATAATAATTCGACACATATATTTTATTATTAATAAAAAAGGTTATTTTAAAGACATAGAGATGGTTATTGATAATAGATGAGCAATATTTAGTGGCGGTGCATGGGCAACTACTGAACCGGATTTAAATTTCCTTCTTTATTTACATGAGTTACGGGTTGTTTATTGTCTTCAGTTTGTTCTTTAATCAAGATTAAAAAGGGAATAAAGGCTAATGCAAAGACAATCGACAGTTGGTATAGTCCAACCCATCCTATGGCCATTTGAATGGATGCCGCAACAGGACCAGAGATAATACGCGGTAGGGTTGATAAAGCAACAAGGATTGAAAATTGCGTGCCCGTAAACTGCTTATTTACCAAACGCATAAATAAAGCAACCAATGCCGTAGAGCCCATTCCCGCTGCAAAATTATCAAAAAAGACGGCTACAGATAATAAAACAATATTTTTACCAGCCATGGCTAAAGCAACAAACAAGACATTGGTTAATGCTTGCAATAAACCAAAGAAAAACAAGGAACGATATAAAGAATAACGCGTCAATAAAAGCCCTGCGATTAATCCCCCTAATAAGATAGAACCTACGCCTAACATTTTATTAACATAACCTATAGTGTCGAGAGAAAACCCAATTCCCTGAATTAAAAAAGGCATTACAATGCCACTTGTCGTGGTCGTGAAGGCTTCGCCTAACTTGTAACAAAAAACAAAACACAGTAGACAAATAATTCCAGGGCGAGCTAATAAATCTTTTACAGGCGCAATAAATAATTGGGTCAAATTTGTTTTTTCTTTAATTGATGTGCTAGGTTCTTTACTAAAGAAAATAGCAAGCATGCCAATGCTCATCAATAAACCCATCACGCGATAAGTAAATGCCCAACCTAATTTTTGTGCCATAACTAAAGCAAAGCCGCCAGATAATAATAAGGCTACTCGATAACCAAATACGGCTAGAGAAGCACCTAAGGCATGTTCCGTTGTCAGCAAATATTCGGTTCGGTGTGCATCAATGGCAATATCTTGCGTTGCAGAAAAACACGCCAGGATCAAGGCCAAGAAGGCTAAAAATTTAGGGTATTGCTCAGGGGTAAACCAGGCCATCACATTAAATCCCAGCAATAATAAACATTGCATGGCGAGGATCCAGCTCCGCCTTTTCCCCAGATTAAATAAAGAATAACGGTCTAAGATGGGAGCCCAGAAAATACGATACGCATAGGGCAAGCTAATTAAGCTTAATGTCCCAGTAACAAGAACAGACATACCACTATAAGCATACCATGCTTGTAAGGTACTGCTGATTAACGCCATCGGTAAGCCAGAGGAAAAACCTAAAATGAAGACGATAAACAAGCGTTTGTTCATTAGATCACTTAAAGACAAAAACTGAGCGGAAAAACTCACCCCAGAAAAAATCTGGGGTGAGTAAAGTAGACATTATGCTGCTTTTTTAACAGAGATCAAATGAATTTTGAAAATCAAAGTTTCATTAGGACCAATTGGACCACCAACACTACGTGGACCATAAGCTAAATCTGCAGGAACATAAACTTCCCAAGTAGAACCAGCAGGCATTAATTGTAATGCTTCAGTCCAACCAGGAATAACTTGAGATACTTGGAATGTAGCCGGCTTACCTGTTTTTTGTGTGCTATCAAAAACGGTACCGTCAATTAAAGTACCCGTGTAATCAACGGTTACTGTATCTGTTTTGCTTGGCTTAGCGCCTGTACCCGCTTCAAGAATTTTATATTGTAAGCCGCTTGGTAATACGACCACGCCAGTTTTAGCTTTATTGCTTGTTAAGAACGCTTCGCCTTTAACTTTGTTCTCATCAGCTTTCTTGTTAAAATCAGCGCTACGTTTTGCCATTAAATCTTTTTGAAATTTGTTTAAAACATCTTTCATTTGTTGTTCAGTTAAGATCAACTGACCACCAGACATACCATCTTGCATTCCTTTTGCTAATGCTTCTGGGTTTATGTCAATGCCTTGAGTTTTAAAATTTTTCCCTAAATCAGCACCGATACTGTAAGATAATTTGTCTTTGTCAGTAACTAATGCATCAGCAGCCATTGCAGTAGACAATGCTAGCCCTAAAACGGCCGCAGTGACCAATCTCATCTTCATAAAGAATCCCCTTTTAGTCTTTGCTTATAATACATATCTTGCTAATTGATTAGTAAGATATAAATCGCTATAAAAATCCCAGGTTATTCTGCCTAAATTCACATTAAATTACCAGTAATAACATATGAATTAATTAAAATAGACAAATAAGCGAGATCCTTCTAAACTTGCCATTAATTAAACCAAGAGACATAACGCACATGAACATTAGTGTATTTGATCTATTTTCTATTGGAATTGGCCCTTCAAGCTCGCATACGGTAGGTCCCATGCTGGCGGCAAATGCTTTTTTAGAATTACTTGAAAATAAGCACTTAATCGATAACATCCAAAGAATTAAAATTGAACTCTATGGTTCACTTGCTTTAACTGGAAAAGGCCATGGCACGGACAAAGCCATCGTCAATGGGCTAGAAAATAAAGCACCGGAGAGCGTCGTACCTGAATCCATGATACCGCGTATGCATGAAATCCTAAGCTCCCACACCCTGAATTTAGCAGGGAAGAAAAACATTTCTTTTAATGAAGCAACAGACTTTTTATTTTTACAAAAAGAGCTTTTACCCAGACACACAAACGGTCTACGCTTCTCCGCGTTTGATGCTCAGGATAATTTATTAATTGCCCAGGTTTATTATTCTATTGGTGGTGGTTTTATTACTACGGAAGAAGATTTTTCTAAACCAACGGCAGACCACAATCCGCCGCCCTATCCTTTTGCAACGGCCAATGAATTATTAAAACTCTGTAAAGAGAACAACTTGAGCATTGCGGAACTAATGTTCAAAAATGAGTTAACCTGGCGTAGTCCTGAAGAGATTCATCAGGGTATTTTGGCGATTGCCAAAGTAATGGATGAATGCATTGCTAACGGTTGTAAGCATGATGGTATTTTACCAGGTGGCCTGAATTTGAAAAGACGCGCTCCAGATTTATATAAAAAACTTATGGATCAAAAAGGGGTTAAAAGTGTTTTTGAGCAATCAGACATCATGAACCTATTAAATCTTTACGCTATGGCTGTTAATGAAGAAAATGCGGCTGGTGGACGTATTGTAACCGCTCCCACGAATGGGGCCGCCGGAATTATTCCTGCCGTACTTAAATATTGTCAACATGCCCATGACCGCATGAGCAATGAAGATATTTATATCTATTTCCTCACTGCCGCAGCAATCGGTATCCTTTATAAGAAAGGTGCCTCTATTTCTGGCGCAGAAGTGGGCTGCCAAGGTGAGGTAGGTGTGGCGTCTTCAATGGCAGCAGCAGGCCTTACCGCCGTTCTTGGCGGCACCGTAACCCAAGTTGAAAACGCAGCTGAAATTGCTATGGAACATCATTTGGGTATGACCTGTGATCCAGTGTTAGGCTTAGTGCAAATACCGTGCATTGAGCGCAATGCTATGGGTTCAGTAAAAGCAGTAAATGCAACACGTATGGCGTTGATTGGTGATGGCCAGCATCATATTTCGCTTGATAAAGTAATTAAAACGATGAAGCAAACAGGAATGGATATGCAAAGCATCTACAAGGAAACATCTATGGGTGGCTTGGCAGTGAATCTACCTGAGTGTTAATTTCAGCTCTAGCCTGGATTATTGAACAAAGCAATACTCCGGGACGAATTACATGCCTTGAGTCACCGCACCGCCATATTCTGCTGCAACACCAGCAACCGATAACTGATTAACATGTGCGCCTTGAGCAAGAATTTCAGCATAGACTGTTTGTAATCGACAGGGGCGCCAGCTACCAAAAAAGCCCACCTTAAGATGAGATTGAATGGTTACTATTTCTTCTTGCTGTACGGCTAAATACAATGTAGTGAAACGCTTTTCGTTAGTCCCCTCTTGTCCATCTAGTGCGTCAATTTTCTGCGTGAGGCGAGCCAGTGAGTCTAGGCGATCTTGATGGTGTTTTCCTTGTTTTATATACGTTTTGCAGTGCAAAAGAATCTGATTCTTTAAGGTTATATAGTGCAAGGTATCTAAATTTAAAGACATATGCTGCGCGTATTTTGGCGCATAGGTCTCTAACTTATCTGCTTCATCAATAATTTTCGTATACATTTTTTGTAATCGAGAGGGTCGATAATACCCTAGAAAACCTATTTTTTGATGTGAGGCAGCAGTTACTTCTCGCTCTTTCTTAATTGCTGCGATTAATAATGAAAAGCGTTCGGGCAAATTAATACCATCGAGCCGTTCTATTTCTAAGCTAAGTCGCTCAAGTGAATCCATACGCGCACCATCATGCTTACCTTGTGCAACATATAATTTTCTTTCTTTTTTAATACAATTTTTTAACAACATATAATTAATTACATCAATACTTGCGCTTGCTATTTGCGATTTCATTTCCTTAGCTTCGCTCTTTAATGTTCCATCTTGTTGATGTAATTCACTAATCAATTCTTTAACCTCAGGATTAAGATAATTTGCATTAAGAAAATCTAGCGGTATTTTTTTACCAAGATTTGCAAAATTATCATTCAGTCCAGATTGCTGCTGCAAAAAGGCAATGAAATATTGCTGCCATGAAAATATTAAACTACTTCGCCCTTGATACGCTTGTTGCAGAATACCAGCAGTCTTTTTATATTGTTCTCTAAGCAGCTTAATTGCACTTTGTAGCTCTTCGTTTAATTGTGCAGAAGCAATTTTGACCGCTAACTCAAATTTAACTTTATTTTCTTCCAGATGCTGAACCGCAGTATCAAAAGTTAGATAGGTAGTTTCTGGGATTAAGTCCTTTGCTGAAATAGCTGCTTTTTTTCCTGTTTGTTCGCTAATTGCCGCTCTAACTCCTTCAATTAATAAGTTAGCAACCATCTGTAAATCTTGATCGCGTTTGTTATTAAAGAACCGCTCCACCGTAACATTAAGCGGTATATGCGCATTATAATTACGAACACCAAGAAAAGCGTTCATTGCATTTTCACGAACTGTTTTTCCTAATTCCGCATTTGTATCTATGTGGGTCAATTCTTTAGTAACTGCAGCAATTACGTCTTTGAGCGTCGCTTGGGATAACACCTGCATTTTAAATTGGCTATTTGCCAGGGCAATGGCGTTGTTATCTAAATGTTGTAGCCAACTTAAATACTCATCCATTTGCTGCACTACGAATTGTTTATCACGAATAAATCGATTCAGATCAGGTTCCTGTAAAATACTA
>NZ_JH413796.1:50582-82016 GCF_000162755.2 Legionella drancourtii LLAP12 | reverse complement strand
CTTCTTGCGCAGCATGCTGATTCAACTCAATAATACTCGTTGTATATTTTTTATTTTTCCTTCATAGCGCTCTATTTTTTCCCCTAAAATTTCGAAAAAATAGGAAAGTCGTTTTCCTTGTTCGTCAACATCAGTCGCTACATCGGAAACAATATTGGGATCTTCAAGGGCTGAACCTTTAATTTGCCCTACAACCCTTAAAGCACTCCCTAATTTAGAACGAAGTTGTCTAATAGACTCTATATCTTTAACTATGAATTCAATACTATATTGAAGTTTACTGACGTCCAAAATCAATGATTCTATTTTATTGCAGACCAGATACCAATAATCGCCGGCTAATTTAGCTAATAGAACTTGGGCTTCAAATTGTACACCAACAGAAGTGCCCAAACACTCCAAAATCATATCCTCGGTAATGAATGGGTGATCTACATATGCGAGTTTCACTAACTGCTTTAATGTGTACTCAAGATCCTTAAAAACCTTGTACACCTCGCTGAAAGTAATTTCTTCGCTAAGATCTGCCTTTTTAGCAACAGCTATTTTTTCATTTAATAATCGAAAGCTTTGTTTGTAATTAAAATGTTTAAATTGTTCGTAGTTTAAGAGAAGATATTCTGCATTTTGAAAGTTTTGGAAAAGAGGATTATCTTTTATCTCTTGGGCTTTTAATTCAGCGATGGTTTTTAAACGTTGTCTACACAGCATACTTGCCTGAGTTATTTTCTCTCTATCGAGTTTTTTATCCGCATCAGATAACCCAAGTAAGTAAAGCGCGTGCCGTATTTTCAGTACAGAGCCGCCAAATAATGCGGCCTGGCGTCTAGCCTCAAAGGATAAGACCTCAGCCCCTCCCTTAATTTCCCAAGTCCTAATGATTCTATTAGTAGAATAAAATGCACCATTTAAAGAGATTGGCTGCAGGAACTCATTACAGCGCGCCAACATGGATGCACTACTTAGCATGCCTGTTGATTGAAATAACTCCGCTAATTGCGCATAGGCTGCTAATTTTTTTTGCGTTGTGCTCGCATACACCGCGAGTATAGCCAAATAAATTCCGGCTTTGTAAGCCAATTTTTCTTTGTTTAGTGCATCAGCATTCAGCAAATTTTTTGCACGTTCCTGGAGTTCATCTTCATTAATGGCAATAATTACTTGTTTCTCATTAAGAAGAAAGAAAGATTTTATAAATTGATAATCATGTCCTAAACCACCGGAGAGTTTTTTAAAGCCGAAAAGGCCTTGGTGTGACTTCATTTTTAAAAGCTCATTAAGCCTTGGCATATCTTCAAGTGTTGTATCCAGGTTATCTGCTTGTAATAAAATGCAATCAATCAAAGAGCTAGCCATAATTTACTCAAGTAACGTTATCGCAATAAGTGTGGTGGGCAATATACCATACAGGCACATAAAAACGATTGATATCAATCATTTTTATGCGTAAAAACCGAGCTTGTGGAAAGTTGCCAAGCCGGAGAGGAACTAAAAAATAAATCACTAATCGCATAACCAATAACCGCTGCTAGCTGCTCATTGATATACACTAATGGGGTACGTGCTCTTTGCCAAGGTGGAACCCCCCACTCCTGAAATAATTTTTTAAGCTGTTTGGATTGTCCATGCCAAAAAAAGGCTTCTCCACCTTGTCTAAATCGAATCTCTAATTTGGCCCCCGGAGGAATGACTAAACCTTGCTCCGCTTTTTTTGCACACAGGTTAATTCCAGCGTCCTCTAAAGTTAACGGTGCCGGGAAGACTGACCATACGCTGCAAGCAGGCAACGTGGCGCTGGTTTTTCTGTCTAAATATAAATATTTTTGATAGCGACGGATTAAAATATCCCCCCAACTCACAGCAGGAGCAGCATCGGTACGCGCATAGAGCAATTCATTAATTAAACGATGAAACGTTGCCGTTGAAGGCAATTGTACTTGATTGTTACGCAACCAAACTCGCAGAATATTCGCAATACGCGCAAAATTTAAATTCAATAACGGGTCAATGCATAAGGATGTGGAAGTTAACGTAATAAGTTCACTGCCTCCCTCAATATCCTGCGTTGCTAAAGCATCCAAATTGCTTTTAGCTTGTTGACAATGCAATGCGCTCCTGGCAATTGTGCCTACCACACCGGGCCATTTTTCAACTAACAATGGCATAATTTGCTGGCGCAAATAATTACGTGAATACGTTATCTCTTGATTGCTTTCATCCTCAATCCAGATAAGCTGATGCACGGTAGCATAATGCGCTAATTGTAAACGCGAATAAGTTAAAAAAGGTCTGACCAATGTGCCTGCACCTAAATGACTTACTGCAGTCATTGCCGCTAAACCATCAATGCCTGCACCACGAAATAATTGCAAAAGCACTGTCTCAGCTTGATCATCTTGGTGATGACCTAAAATCAAACAATCCTTTGTAGTTAATAATGAAGCAAAAATCGCGTAACGCGCAATACGTGCATGTTCTTCGATATTGGCAGAACGATCAAATTGTACTGACTCAGTAATAAATTGGATACCTAAATCGTGACAGCATTGTGCACAATGCTGTTGCCAGGACGAGGCATTGGAGCTAATTCCATGATTAATATGAACTGCCACTAGTTTAGTCCGCAAGCTTGGCTGAGCAGCTAGAGCGTGCAACAACACCGTGGAGTCTAGTCCACCGCTAAAGCCTACAATTAATTTGCCAAACGAATTAAGACGTGCAAGCCAATCGGCATTAAGTAGTGGATTTGGATCATGATTCATTGCTTGGTCCTGGTGAAACGTATTTTACACCAATCTGTAGGTTGGTGCTAAACGAAGTGCACCCCAGCATAATGAGGTCGCTGCGCTCCGTTGTTGGGCTTCACAAGCTCAGCACCGCCCTACTTTTAATCTAATGTGACATTGCTATGAAGCAAATGAACAGGCACATCAATTACAAGGCGCCCATAGCCATAAATTTTTGATATCTTTTTTCTATAAGTTGATCTACAGGTATTTTTTTTAACGATTGTAGTTCATTAACCAAAACCTCTTTTAAACTCGTAGACATTTCATCCACATTGCGATGAGCACCACCCAAAGGCTCAGGAATGATGCCATCGACCAATTGATTATCATAGATACTTTGCGCGGTAATACGCATCGCACGTGCCGCATCTTTTGCTTTAGCCGCATCCTTCCATAAAATGGATGCACAACCTTCTGGTGAAATTACCGAGTAAATACCAAACTGCAGCATTAACACTCTATCGCCAACACCAATGGCCAAAGCGCCGCCAGAGCCTGCTTCGCCAGTAACCACACAAATAATTTGGGTTTTTAAGCGCGACATAACAAATAAATTGCGGGCAATTGCTTCCGATTGGTTTCGCTCTTCCGCACCAATCCCAGGATAAGCGCCGGCTGTATCGATGAATGTAATTACTGGTAATTTAAATTTTTCAGCCATATTCATTAAACGTAACGCTTTTCGGTATTCTTCTGGACGCGCCATTCCAAAATTACGATATACTTTTTCTTTAGTACGCTTACCTTTTTGGTGGCCAAGCACCATCACTGGTTCACCATTTAAGCGCGCCAAACCACCAATAATTGCCGGCGCAGCAGAGTAACTACGGTCGCCATGCAGCTCTTGAAAATCCGTAAAAATATGTTCAATGTAATCTGTTGTTTGTGGTCTAAGTGGGTGCCTGGCCATTTGGGCAACCTGCCAAGGTTCTAAATTAGAAAAAACTTGTGCTGTTAATTCAGCACATTTCACTTCCAGGCGAGTGATTTCTTCGCTTAAATTCACTTCGTTGTCATTACCCACCATGCGAAGTGCTTCAATTTTCTGATTCAACTCTTCGATGGGTTGCTCAAAATCCAAAAATTGTCGGCTCATTCAATACTCTTTGGTAAATTAAAATATCATGGTATATGATAACCTATAACCCCTAATTGATGCCAGAATCAAAAACAGCATATGATAATTACAGGATTTACAGCATTAGATACAGCGAACTGCATCTTAAATGAAGCACGGATTGACCTTTGGCAATTCTCCTTAGAGAATGAATTACCCAATACGATGCAAATATTAAATGCCGACGAAATAGCGCGCACCGAACGATTCTACTTCAGTCGGCATCAGCGGCGTTTTTCTACAGCACGTGCGACATTAAGAATTATTTTAGCACGTTATTTAAACACCCATCCTGCACACTTGGAGTTTTCTTATAATTCACATGGCAAACCCAAAGTAATTAATTCAGCACGCTTACAATTTAATCTTAGTCATTCAGGCGATTTAGCCGTACTTGCTGTAGGTAAAGGATTTCCAATGGGCGTTGATATAGAAAAATATTCTGCTCGTCCCTATGAAGGAATCGCTAAAAGTTCTTTTTCTGACCATGAATTTGAAGAGTTTATGAAAGTGCCACAAGCATTAAAACCAGCAGTATTTTTCCATATCTGGTCGCAAAAAGAAGCATTTATTAAAGCCTGTGGCTTAGGGCTTGCTTATCCAACCAAAAATTTTAATGTGCCAACCTCAATGCCAACAAATCAATTAGTGGATGATCCACTGCACAATATGACATGGCATTTACGTTCGTTCATGCCTGAAGTCGCGTGCAGTGGCGCTTTATGTTGTCACCCTACTATTCGTGAAATCCGCCATGGAATAATCCAACTTCAAGCCAATACGCCTACCTTGAGATTTTAGCTGTATGATGCAATTTACCCAGTCACAAAGTACTCTGTTAAATATACTAGGAGATGGCCTTTGCCATAGTGGCTCAGCCTTAGGACAAGCCTTAGGCATAACTCGCTCGGCAATCTGGAAACAGATAAACCAGCTAATTGAGCTTGGAATTCCGATTCAGAGCATACCTCAGCAGGGCTATCAGCTTCCTAACAAGCTTATTTTATTACACGAGCAACAGATTACCGAGCAACTATTAGCCCAAAGGCTGACAACCGCATTTAATCTGCATTTATTTACGTCCATTGACTCCACCAATCGCTTTTTGAAAGATTTGCCTAGCAGCAAGCAGCTTGAGATTTGTTGTAGCGAAATTCAAACCCACGGTAGAGGACGATTTGGCAGGCACTGGTATTCCCCTTTTGGTGAGAATATCTACTGCTCCAGTCGCTGGACTCTTAATTACGATCTGACGAAACTTTCCGGATTGAGCTTAATCACCAGTTTGGCAATACTTGCAACTTTAAATGAGTTTAATTTGCCATCTGAGATTAAAATTAAGTGGCCGAATGACATTTACTGGACAGATAAAAAGCTGTGTGGCAGCTTGATTGAGATTCTTGCCGAATCCAACAGCAATGCCCAGGTTATTATTGGCATCGGTTTAAACGTCAATACCGACACAATAAAGCACCCTCTTCCCAATAAACCATGGTGTTCTTTATATGAGATTACCAAGCAATATTTCGATCGCAATCTTCTCGTTGCAAGATTGATTAGCAATTTAGAACGTTATCTCGACAAATTTTTCAATAATGATTTGCATGCATTCATGGATGAATGGAACCAAGCTGATTATTTGGCTGGAAAACACATCCAAGTCAGTCAATCTTCCAGAACTTTATCTGGGAGAGCGTGTGGAATTAATCATTGGGGACAGTTAATCTTAGAGGATGATGCGGGCGTGAAGCATTTGCTATCCACAGGAGATACTTCGTTGCAACATACTTGAGTTCGTCCCGAGCATTGTTAAGTGCTCGGAACTGGATGAACTGCGAGGAAATCGATTTATACCGTTGTTTCAGAATCATCTGATTGTTTTTCTTGTTGTATACGTAAATAAATTTCTTCACGGTGAACAGACACATCTTTTGGTGCATTAATACCTAAACGAACTTGATTACCCTTTACCCCTAACACAGTAATATTCACATCGTCACCGATGATCAAGGTTTCGCCTATGCGTCGAGTTAAAATTAACATAACAAATCTCCCTAACAAAGCAGCCACCTATTTTCTCCATAGAACGCTTCCATGGTTGTTCTCGGCAACTACAAGATGATTAAAAACCTAGCAATATTTATTTCACGGATGTTATTGTACACTTTTATTCTTAACAAAGTATTAAGAAAAATAGCATACCCGCCTATATTCTATTATGAAAATTGAAAATTATTCAATAAATTCAATAAGTAAACTCAGATTGAAACATAGGAAAAATTTTTTCAATTAAATAATAAATTAAAAAAATAATCCCCATTTGCAATGAAATTAACAGGCTTGAGTCAAAAACCCGCATATTTAGTAATGAAACGAATGTAAAGAATGAACCATTGATCAGTAATTGCCCTAACAAAATCATCCGCACCGTAATCCCAGATTGCCTTAAGCGTTGATAGGCGTGCTTTCGGTGTGGAGCAAACCATTTTTCTTTGTTAATAATACGACGAATTAGGGTACAGGTTGCATCAAATAAAAAAAGACCATTGAGCATAAACCAATATAAAATAGGAATTTCAAATTGTTGCTGAGCAATTAAAGCAATGCAAAAAGTAATTAGCCCTAATGTAGCGCTGCCAATGTCGCCCATAAATAATTTAGCAGGAGGAAAATTAAAAATTAAAAAACCGATAAGGCTGCAGCTAAGGACTAAACAAAAACTCAGATAAAAAGAAGCCCCATGGATGGCAAACAAAACCGCATAGGCAGCACATAAAAACACCGCTTGCGAAGCACAAAAACCATCAAGCCCATCCATAAAATTAAAATGATTAATCGCCCCCAAAGCCACAACAAAAACAAAGGGGATAATCAATATAGGATAGCTTATTGAAAAGAAACCAAAATTCAATTGCTCTGGTCTAATAAATAAGGCAACTAATAGCGCGGTGGCACAGTGCACCAAAAAGCGTGGTTTCACCGATAAATGATACAAATCATCTAAAAAACTTACTGTCGCAATCAGCAAAATGCTCAGCATCAATACCCATTGATTATGAAAGGAAGTTTGTGTCAGGTAACCAAGAAGCGGGAGTGATAATAATGCTAAACCAATAAAAACTAATCCGCCTCCACGTATCGTCGGTTTAAAATGCATGGAGCGACTATTCGGCTTATCCATTAAACGTGTATCTTGTGCTAGTACACAAAACACTTTAGTCAGAACCGCTGAAAGAATTAAAAAAACAATACTAAGAATTAGATTCACATTGATACCACTTAACGGTTTCTTTTAAGCCTTCAGTAGAACTTACTGGTGGCACCCAACCTAATTGTGATTTTATCTTATTGTTGCTTACTTCTAAAGAGCCAAACAAGCGCATATTAAGCTTGCTCAAACCTAATATCCTAAACGAAAACTCCATAAAACGCACAGGGATAGGAATTAAGCGAACATTTACATTCATTTCATAACCAATAAGACTCATTAATTGAGTTAATGATAAAGAGTCATCATCCGCAACCAAATAGGTTTGATTCGCAGCTTCAGGATGTGCTACAACCATACATAATGCGGAAACTAAATTACCTACATAAACCAAATGACGACTATTTTCCACTTTGCCGAAAGGCAATGGCAAACCTTTCTTGACTAAGCGCAGCATTCTTAAGAAATTCGCTTTGACTTCAGGACCATAAATCAATGGTGGTCTAATAATGACAACTTCTAAACCAGTGTTTTGACTAATTACCCGTAAATACTGCTCTGCATAGAGCTTACTTTGGCCATAAGGATCTTCCGGCTGAGCGCTGCTTTCTTCAGTAAACGGAGTCCCTTTTAACGTAAATTCACCATTTACTTTAATAGAGCTTAAAAAGATAAAACGTTTGACATGATGTTTTGCTGCCTGTTTGGCAAGATTTCTCGTTGCAATACTGTTTATTTTGCAATAATCATCCAAAACGAACTCTGCCTTTTCTTTCATGACATGTACTCTGGCCGCTAAATGAATAACTACATCCATGCCAGAAAGTGCTTCGCCCCAATCAGGATTATGTTCTAATTTATCTACAACTACCTGCTCAGCGTGCAGCCAGTCAACACGTCGAGATACTGCACAGCGCACCTCATGCCCTGCTGCAATAAGTTCTGGAACAAGGCGTTTTCCAACAAAACCTGTAGCGCCAGTAACTAATATTTTTGCCATAAATTAACCTGATATTAATGAATTATCCTAAATACAACTTCGAACTCTATACCAGCAAGACGAATAATTACAAGAAAAATAACAAGAATTTTTCATGAAACAGCAGTCGCAAATCGCCCTCATTTAAGGATATACTTATCCAAATTGTTTGAAATTGGAATCCTGCATGTCCTTGAAGGCCATGTATAATGAAATTGCTGAAAATTACGCCACGGCCAATCGCTTTGGAGCAATTAGTAAAAGTCATCTTACTGCAATTGAGCAGATGCAGAAATTTTATTTGGGGATGAAGCCTCATTATAAGGTTCTTGATCTGGGCGTTGGTGATGGTTCGTTTTTACACAAATTGCAACAGGCAATGCCGCTTGCAGAATTTACCGGTATTGATGTTTCTTCAGAAATGTTACGGCGCGCCAAAGAAACACTGCCTTTAGTTACCATTGAATGCAGTGCTGCTCAGGCAAGTAAATTCTTACCTCCACATAGCCAGGATTTAATCCTCGCTCATTTCATTAATGCCTACATCCCTATTAATGTATTGTTCAATGAAGCAAAATTACTCACGCGCGCTAATGGTCATTTTTCCATGATCACGACCACTTATGATTCATTTCCAGTAGCGCAGCAACAGCTGGCTGAATTTATCTCACAAGATTCCATCTTAAGTAGCGTAGTCGGTCATTATTATAAATCCATTGTGAAAAATACGACCGTTGCTGCAAATAATGAGGAATTAATGTTAGCCTTTAAACAGCATCAATTTGACGTCATTGATCACCGGCGACTAGAAATTCCCATCACGCTCAATAATATCGATGAGTTAGCACATTTTGGTATTGAAGGAACATGGTTTCTCAACACCTTATCCATACGTATGCTGCCCAAAAATTTCTTAATAGAACGGCTTAAACGCCTTTTTAGTAAGATTTTTACATTTCCCTATCATGACACCCACATTATTGATGTAGTTCTAGCGAAGAAGTGATAATCTGATATTTAACGCATCGTATACTAAAAGCCCTGTCCAGGCTGAAAAAGTGCTTTAACGATAGTATCAATTATATCTACAGAGCGAGGTGGGAAAATGATTTCACAAGAAGTTAAAAATTACTTACCTGAACTAGATTTGCGGCAAAAACAAACCAATAACATCATATTTATTACCTTTTGGAGCCAATTTTCTTCTTATGCACTCAATACCATCTTGGTTTTGTTTTTAACACGGCCATTATGGGCCCAGGGCTTAGGCTACAGCCAAGCTAAAGCTTATGCCTTTATCGGTGTAGCGCATGCAATGGGTTATTTAATGCCCATGCTAGGCGGTTATATGGCCGATACAATTGTCGGTATCCGTAGATCCATTCTTCTTGGCAGTATCTTGCTCGCCACCGCATATTTGCTCGTCATGCTCAGCGGTTATACTGTAAATTTTTTAGGTGACCAATTATTTCTTGCCGCCTATGCATTTATCCCGGCAACGAATTCATTATTAATGGGTACATCATCCAGTATGGTTTCTCATATTTATTCCGACGAAGCCATCAAAGCAAAATCAGCAATGACCTATTACTACATTGCAATTAATGTTGGAGCGTTGCTGGCGACCTTAATTGCTCCAGTATTGCTCGAAAGCCGTTTTGGTCCTTTATCAATCCTTACAGTGGCGTTTGTGGGTAAATCCATCGCTGCCTTGAATTTTGCCAAACGCTACAGCATTTATGACAATGTCATTTGGGGTAAGGACCTATCCAAATTATCGCAACAAGGCATACTTCGTTTGCTTGCTTACATAGCGGCAATTTATTTACTGACCTTGTATGCCTATTCCTATGTTTATGCCGCCAGCTCTTTAATTGCTTTAGGTTGCGGCCTGGGTATTTTATGGTTCTTTAAAAAAACCGTAAGCTTAACCGGCATAGTACGTGACAAACAAATGATTGCCCTGCTATTAATCCTTGAAGCAGTCGTATTTTTTGTAATTTATAATCAAATGAACAGCACCTTGGTTTTATTTGCCAAAAATAACTCGGATCATAATTTATGGGGTTTAACGGTTTCACCTGCCCATTATCAGATACTCAATCCCTTATTAATTTTAGCCATCGGCAGCCAGCTTCCACGTTTTTATAAATGGGTGCCTCGTTTTACCATTCCCTATCAATTTGCTGCAGGTGTTTTTCTTTCTGGCATTGCCTTATTAGTAATGACCTTTGCTGCTCATAGAGCAATTGATGGCTTGATTAATGGCAATTATCTTGCCCTAACCTACATCCTCATTTCCATTGCGGAATTATGGGTCAGCGCGATTGGTTTAAGTATGATTGGGCTTTATTGCGACCAAAAGTCCATCGCCTTTGCTATGGGTGTTTGGTATCTTGCCAGCTCTTTGGCGCATGCCATCTCTGGCCGAATGGCAGGCTGGGTGGCCATACCGGCAACCGTTCACTCGGCTATAGAGAGCTTACCTTATTATCAAAACTATTATTTGCTCTTAGGTGTAGGTGCCCTTGTCTTAGGCAGCATCATGTGTATCGTTGCTTATTGTTTACAAAAAATAATGAAAAATCGTGGTGTTGCTTTAGCTTAATGTTATAGACAATTAATGTATTTTTTACTTTTCCCTAAAACCACTATTGCTTGTTCTCAATGAGGTTCGTATTATGTGATTTTTTAAACAAAAAAGAGTGTGTTGTACCGTTATGAAAATTTATTTTCCTAAAATTAGCTTCCAAGGCAGCCCTTTGGTGTGGGAACTTGATGAACAAACGAATCAAGCTACCTGTTTGTTTTATAGTATTAACGGACAGTTGAACGATAAAGCACGTGCCCTGATGTTTAGAACATTAAAGGCCTTTGCCAGCATTGAGGTTAGTGAGAACTCAGCGCTGATTAAGGAAGTCAGCAAATTTGGTGACGCCTATATCCCTGTTTTAGAAACTGAAAAACTTACTAGAAGCCATTCTACTCGTGCGATGCCACCTGAGAACGTACTTTCAAGACAAAAAAGTGCCTTTTTTCCTACCCCTATCAGCCCTCGCACTCCTAAACTGGAACACATTCATTTAACGTATTTAATTCCTAAAGGAGATCCGAGTACCGCCTCTCTATGGGGCGATACAGTTGCTTATCTAGAGCATTTCAATAAAAAAACTGAGCAAGACCGATATAATCGTGCCGCAGCCTATGTTAGGTCTTCAGCTGCATTTATAGTTAATGCACAACATGAAAAAACAAAGAAACTTTTTCCGTTTAAACATAATGTTCTTGTGGCAATTGAACAATTATTGGAATTACTTGATCCAGTCTATGTTCAATGGCATAAAGAAAACAAACTAGCAATTACCAAGAGTTTTGTTAAGTATTTCCAAACTGCCATAGTCACAGCCATGAAGAATGAAGGCATAAACAATAGACCAACTGATTTTGATGGGCTCATGAATTCCGATTATCCTGCGGCATTAGTAGAGGACTCACGAACAGACGCGTTCAAATCAAGAACCAATGCAATGCTCATGAAATTCCTGTTTTTAGTTACTAAAGGCGACAAATTCCCCCTCGCCTATGTAGCCAATGAACATGAAATTAATGAGTTAGAGCCCTTATTAATGTCCTTACGCAAATTTTTCTTACAACAAACAGCCGAATATTTACACACCGTCAACGCTAAGTTGGAGGAAATTGCTCAATTTATTGTTAAATCAAATACTCCTGAAGTCAAGGATGCAGACTCAATCAATAAAATAACACAAGAATATGCTAGCTCACCTCCGGTACTTGGAGATTTTGTATCATTTAACTCTATTTTGCAAAAAATCACCCATCCAAACGATTCAAAACCTGAATTACCCTTAAGCATTACGCACACAATAATTCAAACAACCATGCAAGCTATCAACGAAAATTTTAAGAAAAACTATAGCCAATTTATTGCTCCCTTAGGAACTTTGGGTGATAAAGATTTTTATTTACTTCAGGCTTTGGAAGATAAGCTTACGGCTACATTAAAGTCAATTAATCAAAAAGATCTTAAAAGAAATAATACGGATAAATATGCGACTGCTGTTGCCGAAAAAGTAGTTACATTTTTACAGAAGCGCGTACATGAGCATGTGCAAAAAGAAAGCCAGGAAACTGAGGTGGCGACTAGTTCAAGTTCACATTCTCTATAAAGGATTCTTGCCCTTAATTTGATACTTTGCTTGCTATTATGCAAGTCGGGATTTATGGAGCAATGGCGCTTGCCTAAGAAAAATTGTCGTCCTCACGTAGACGTCAAATTAAGGATAAAAAGCCCATAAATGCCATCCAAACCGTTGGAGATGAGGAGGCATTTATGGTCGTCTCAAGGCCTTGTGCCAAGACTAACAATGCTTTGAGACAGCGCTAAAGCGCTGCTTCAGCCGAACGGATCGAGGCGTAAGATGCTCTGTCCCGATTCCTTATCACAACTGACGTTAAGTAAGTGCCATTCGGATTTATGGGCCAGCCTGCCAATTAAATGTTAATTTATAATCTTACTTCGGGGTTCCTTCCCGTTTAATCTGTCTTCTCTTTCATCACGAAAATAGTCAGGTAAATGCTCTCTACGCACACTTTTTACACAAAAAATGAGGGCCTGTCCGGATTGTCTTTCCATGAACGACGAAGATTTCTCTTACCACCTCTCATAGGTACGGCATGAGCAGGTACAGCAAAAGTTTCAATGACCGCAGTTGCTTTCATTTTCTTCTTGGCAGGAGGACCCTCGTGTTGTTCACTACGGGATTCAAGAGACGAAGATGCCTCTTTGGGAGCTGGCATAAACTGATGAGATGCAAGATTTAGAAGAGATAATGAAAACTCACCTTTAACATAAACTAAAGGGTTTAAGTAAATACGCCGAAGCATGTCTTGCAGGGGCAAGATTAAATGCGCATAATCATTGTCGTTGGTTATGCGCAAGGGCAGTTGGTTGACGCGCTCATCAGTTCTAATCCGGCCTAACCCATAAGCCAAAGCCTCTAATCTTGTCCAGGCATGACCTAATGGCGTACATTCAAATGTTCCTAACGCATGATATTCATTATAAGTCGTCTGATTTTTGGGGAAGCACTGTGCTCACGAGCTCTCTATCCTCACCCAGCCTTTTCATCATTTGTTGTAGTGTGTCACTACCTATAGTTTTTCTTTTGCCTATGAATCAATCTCGAAAACAATTTAATTACATGGTGTCCATGTTAAGAACAATTTATTATATAATCAAGTTTTATTAGCAAGAAAAACAATCTAAAAATGCAAATAAAAATCATAGCGAGCATAGCTTTTCTCTCGATGGGGGATAGGCATCAAGTTAAGCCCTATTCTCCGCTTTGGGCTTAACTTAATAGTGGAAAGAAGCACTTTAGTCTTATAGGCTAAACTAATCTAAGCCTAAGTTATCTCTTTTAAAGATACGGTCCGCCCGATAACTCGAGCGCACTAATGGCCCAGAAGCCACTTCAAAAAATCCTTTTTTTAAACCAATTTGCCTTAATTCAGCAAAAGTTTCTGGAGTGACATAACGAGCGATAGGTAAATGATTTTTTGTAGGCTGCAAGTATTGACCCAAAGTTAAAATATCGACGTTATGAGCACGTAGATCATCCATGGTTTGCATGATTTCTTCATCCGTTTCCCCCAAACCTAACATTAAACTAGTCTTGGTTAATACATCAGGTCGATAACGCTTCGCATAAGAAAGAACATTCAACGTTTGCAAATAACCAGCTCGATTATCACGTACAGGATGGGTTAAACGCGCTACAGTTTCTACATTTTGCGCAAAGACATCCACGCCACTATCCAATAAAACAGCAATGTCGCGCTCTACTCCCTGAAAATCAGGCGTTAAGGCTTCTACTTTAGTTTTGGGTGTACGTTGCTTAATTGCACGAATAGTCTGCGCATAATGATTTGCTCCGCCATCAGGTAAATCATCACGGTTTACTGAGGTTAAAACCACATAATCTAAATTCATTAAGGCGACCGTATTCGCGGTATTCTCTGGCTCATGAGCATCCAACCAGCCATGCGGATTGCCCGTATCTACGGCACAGAAACGACAGGCGCGCGTACACACAGCCCCCATAAGCATAATGGTTGCTGTGCCATGAGACCAACACTCAGAAATATTAGGGCATTTGGCCTCTTCACAGACGGTGGCCAAACGATGCTTTTGCACCTGCTCTTTTACTTGGCTATAAGCAGGGCTAGTCTGGTTAACAATACGCAACCATTTAGGTTTAGGTAAACGTTCATGAACATCCCCAGTTGACTTCACCCCATCTTTAATCGCCGTTACGCCATGAGATGTTTTGTATTTTTGTCCACTTTCCACAACTACGGGAATATCAAGAAGCTTACTCATGTTACCACCTGTAAAACAAAGAATAATGATGATCCCAAATCATTAGTTTAAGATCAAGTCAAATTTAAAAAGCGTCCGCAAATGATCAATATTATCATGGTAAATAGCGATACCAGCAAATAAGACAACAGCATTGGATAAGCAATTAAGCATAAAGCAATCGCTAAAATAAACAACAAACCACAAGCGAGCAAGCGAGGTTGCCATGCTGCGAAACGCTTTAATTTAAGAAGAGTTATATAAATAATTAAGCCTAATAGTAACGGCAATGCATACAGAACTTGGTAAAATAATTGATAAATACCTGCTTGCATCGTAGATATCTGCTGATTATGCAACCATTGCTCAAAAATATAAGCCCAATTCATCTCACACGTTTGCTGATATGCCGTGGTCATTAACCCCAATAAAAACGCTAATGAAAAATACAAAGTGCTATTGGCCTTTTTCTTATAATGTTGCACTACAAAATAAATACCTAGCCCCCCTACTAAGGCTGCAGGGACTCGCAACCACGGAAGTAATTGATAAAAGGCGCTGGTATGAGTCTGTTGAAAATAGTGTATAAATACCACCGAAAAGATAAATAACAAACTTGCAGTAATTTGTTTTTTTCCACGCTCTTCCACGAAAAGAAAAGCCAAAAAGCCAGCAAAACAAAAAAAGGAACAGGGACTAAAAGCATCTATAAGCGCAATGCTAACAATGTACCTAAAGGCCGACGGATTCTCCACCATTCCCGCATCAAATTTATTGGCATTAGCCCATTGCCTTAAGGTATTTACTGTAGCCGTGCTTAACGTACCACTTTTTTCAATTTGTTGTTTACAATAATTAAGCGCATGCAAAAGATCTTTACCCGTGGTTTCAGCCGACGCAAAACCAAGCCAGCGCGAATTGCAGAAATAAATAGAGGGTACCGCAAAATCACTCAGATGTTGCTCACTTAATAATTGATTAAAACGCAGCAGTGCATTTTTATCTTCATTAATAAAATTCGATTGAATATGCAACTCAGGATGCTGGGCGGCAATGTCCTTAAAAAAAGCATCTGCTTTATGGCAATGAGGGCAGGTAGTGGAAAGAAATAATTCCACATTAAGGGTTACTTTTTTATCTGCGTTGAGCGAATACCAAGGAGATACAACATCACTCGCCCATACATTAACGCTGAATAAGAGGAATATTAGAAACAATCTATATGCTATTTTCATAAGAGATAAACTTAATTGAAAACAATACTATAGCATTCATAATAGTCCTGTTAATAGGTATGAATATAATTTTCCAAATGTTCTATCGTTCGGGCTTTGTCGTCTAATAAATGGAATAGCAAATCACCGATAGACAATATGGCTATAAATTCATCATTCTCATCACGAATCAAGATATGCCTTCTCTTCGTCTTCGTCATGGCTTGCATGGCTTTTTCTACGACATCATTAGGACTGAGAATAGTCACATCTTTGTAAAGAACATCAGCAACCTTACCCGTCTCAAGATTAACGCATTGATGCAAACAAGAACGCACAATATCGCGCTCACTTACCATACCCAACAGTTTCTGGTGTTTATCCACAACAACTACGGCGCCTATATCAAGGGCTATCATCAAATCAATACATTTTCGAATAGATTCTTCAGGATGGATATATGCAATGTCACGAAGAGGTCTAGGTAACACACTATGAATGAGATCAGCCATTTTATTCTCCATATGGTGCAATAATTCGCTCAATCTATTGTATAAATATAGTACAGTTAGGGCATTTTAAACTGCAAAATCATTTTTTTATTTGAAAAATAAAAGTGGAGCGCTCTTAGAGAAAAAAGAGTGTTTACCAAAAGACAAAAACTCCGTAGCCGTCAAGTTAAGGAATGTAACTTTTATCTATCCTCAGCCCGAGCGGGTCTGGAGCGTATCAACACCCTTTTTTCCCTTAGCTTAACGGCAAAGGGCCATACAGCCCAGCCTATCAATGACATATGAGGATTCATCAGCTCAAGACGGCCCTACCCTGCACCAATATTTACGGACGAACAATAATGCGATTTTCTACAGATTGCACCCCTGGAACCTGACGCGCAATTTGCTCTGCAGTATCACTTTGGCGAATTTTTTTCACATACCCACTCAGAATAACGGTATTTTGTCTGCTTTCAACGCGGACGGGCGCGATGGCCAGCTCATCATTACGCATTAGCGCTTCCTGCACCGATTGCGTCAAATTAACTTGTGGTGCAAAAGCAGGTCCATTAAATGGGCTACCAAACAACATAGCCGGCTTACCCAGATTTGACTGACATCCTACCAATAACAATAAAAAGCTAGCAGTAAAGGTATTTAACAAATACTTTTGCATGAAAAATCTCCACTATAGAATAAAAAACAGCTAGAAAAATAGTATGAACTTTAATTTCCGAATACACAAATAAAAGGGTCTAGCCTATACTTATTTTTATCAAATACTTGCGATGAGACAGAGACCATGAAAAAGATAACAAAAACGGTTCCTGCTAAAAAAAATAAGTCGTCGTCCCAAATCAAAAAAACACAAGCTACACCAACAACTCAAGACTGTAAAGATTATAATCCCTATGAGTCAATTGATGTTTTTGACTTTATTGATAAGACATATCAAGCCAATCTCGGTAAAGTTACTGCAAGTATTAGCCCTGCAGCCATGGGAACCGCTTATTACTCATGGGGAGCACAACTATTACAAGCACCAGGAACTCTATTGAAACTTGGTTTGTATCCGATGATGCAGTTTCCTGATTACTTGAATAATCTCATGAATCATGAAAAACCCGCAGAAGGTAATGACGTACGTTTTCATACAGAAAATTGGAGTGCTTATCCTTGGCGTCTCTGGGCCGAACAATTTTTGCAAATAGAAGACTGGTGTTTGAAAGCAACACGTGACATACCGGGTTTACCCTTACCTGTTCAACGAATAGTCGCTTTTAGAATGAGACAACTGCTCGATGCCTTATCTCCTTCGAATTTTATATTTACTAATCCTGATTTATTGCAAGAAACCATCCGCTCCAATGGACAAAATCTAATACGCGGAACCGAATTGGCAATTCAGGATATGATTGAAAAACTTACAGGTTCCCCTCCCGCAGGTGTAGAACACTTTATCCCAGGCCAACACGTAGCAATCACTAAGGGGAAAATCGTATTCAAAAACCATCTAATTGAACTAATCCAATATGAAGCTCAAACTAAAAAAGTTTATAAAGAACCCATTTTAATGCTCCCTGCCTGGATTATGAAATATTACATTCTTGATCTGTTACCGACCAATTCCTTGGTAAACTGGCTCACGCAACAAGGACATACTGTGTTTATTGTCTCCTGGTTAAATCCAGATTCTAAAGACAGGGATCTGGGACTCGAGGATTACTACCGACAAGGCGCTATGGCAGCAATTGATGCCGTCTCTCAAGCAAGGCCCGATGCCAAAATTCATTTAATGGGTTATTGTCTTGGTGGCACTTTAGCCATGATAACCGCTGCGGCAATGGCCAAAAATAATGATCATCGCATTAAAACGCTTTCTTTGCTTGCCGCACAAGGTGATTTCACTGAAGCTGGTGAATTATTACTATTTATTACCCAAAGCGAAGTTTCATTTCTTGAAAGCATGATGTGGGAGCAAGGCTATTTAGATACCAAGCAAATGGCAGGTACATTCCAAATGCTTCGTTCTTATGATCTGATTTGGTCTAAGATGGTACAAGATTACATGCATGGAACTCAACGTGGAATGATCGCCTTACTCGCATGGAATGCTGATGCCACACGCATGCCCTATAAAATGCACAGTGAATATTTGGAGAAATTATTCCTTAATAACGATTTTGCTGAAGGCCGATTTACAATAGAGTGCAAACACATCGTTGCAAGAAATATCCAGCTCCCTGCCTTTGTCGTCAGTACGGAAAAAGATCACGTAGCCCCATGGAAATCGGTATATAAAACCCATTTATTGATTAATAGTGATATTACCTTTGTTCTGACCAATGGTGGACATAACGCCGGAATAGTCAGCGAACCGGGACATCCTGGACGCAGCTATCGTATTAGTGAACATAAAAAAGACGCACCTTATCTTGATCCGATGGCCTGGTGTGAACAAGCTGAAGAACGAAGTGGCTCGTGGTGGACGGCCTGGCATGAATGGCTTGTTGAACAATCAAGTTCTACGCAAATTAAGCCCCCTGTTCTTAATAAAGACTTACCTGATGCGCCCGGGGATTACGTGTTACAAAAATAATAAAAGCATACTTTTGAGAGCATAAAAATGGATAAAGACTATTACAAAATAATGGGATTAAGCCAGGATGCAAGCGAGAAAGACATTAAATTGGCTTATCGAAGACTGGCTCGCAAATATCATCCGGATATCAGTAAAGAAACAAATGCTGAAGAACAATTTAAAGAAATGGGGGAAGCCTATGAGGTCTTAAAAGATCCAGTTAAACGCGCTGAATATGATCAATATCTGAAACATAAGGACGCCGGTGGCCGAGGACAGCAGCAATCTACTTGGCACACGGAACACTCTGGTCCCTATCAAAGCCAAGGTACGCAATTTAATGACGATTTGTTCGAATCCTTATTTGGTCATTCGCGTTACCAACAACAGCCTATGGCAGGACAAGATTATCAAGGTAAAATTAATATCAGTCTGGAAGAAGCGTTTCATGGAACAGTAAAAAGCATTCAGATTCCCGTGGGACAACGTGCGCAAACAACCATGCAAACATTAAAAGTTAAAGTCCCTGCAGGAGTTAAATCAGGCCAACAAATTCGTTTAGCAGGCCAAGGAGCCCCAGGATTTAATGGAGGCCCCCCTGGTGACATCTACCTTACTATACATGTAGATAAACACCCTGTTTTCGATGTGATGGACAATGATATTTACCTTACATTACCCGTTACTCCTTGGGAAGCCGCTTTAGGAACCACCGTGACAGTTCCTACATTGTCAGGAAAAATTGATTTAAAGATTCCTGCAAGCTCACAAGGTGGCCAAAAATTAAGATTGAAAAACCGAGGCTTACCTGGTGCAACTCCAGGCAATCAATATGTGCTTTTAAAAATTGTTACCCCGCCAGCAGCAACCGAAGCGGCTACAGATTTATATAAAAAAATGGCCGAAGTAATGCCTTTTAATCCACGTGACAAAATGGGAGTATAAACATGAGTCAAGATAGTATTTTAATCGGCATGCTAATTGAAGAATCGGAGACCATTACCTATACCGAAGTATGCCACAAATACAATATACCTGAAAAATTGTTGGTAGAAATGATGGAACATGGACTATTTTCCAACAAATCCACGCAAATTGAACAGTTAAAATTAAATCAGAAAGAACTGCGTCGCATTGAATCAGCTTTTCGCTTACATCGAGATTTAGGTATTAATTTACCTGGCGTAGTACTCGCCATTGAATTGTTAGAAAAAATAGAAAAACTGGACAATGAACTGCATATTTTGCGTAAAATTATTGATTAACCATAATAATGGGGCGATGAACCTTGGGTTAGAAGATTAATTTTCAAGCACCAAAGTAAGGCATACCATGAACTATGCAAGCATTGGGACATAGAAAAGGTCAACAACTGATTGAAAATACTTCCTACAGATATTGCCCCATATTGCAATAAGGTAATACAATGATTTAATGGATACTCTAAATGAATAAGCAAAACTTATGCGCCCCGTATTTATTATTTTGATTATTGCCTTAATTGTTTTACAACATAAGCTGTGGCTGGGCGATGGAAATTTAATTCAATGGATAAGCTTGGAAAAAAAGCTGGCTGAGCATGAACAGGAAAACAACAAATTAGTTGCCCGCAATAAAGCATTGGAAGCCGACATTAAAGAACTTAAAAGTGGTGAGCAAGCCTTAGAAGAACAAGCACGCCATGAGTTAGGGATGATAAAAGAAAACGAAGTTTATTATCAATTTGTTGATTAACCTCTACGCCATTACAAACTGCATCCTGCATGCCCAAGCCGCTCATCAAAAGAACCTTCTTGCACAACCGAATTAGATTTAAAGAAAAATGATCCCGAGCACAAAGATGGTTTAATGCGTTGACCTGCATTCTTACAAAATTGCTCATATTCTTCTTGAGCAAATGCGGTTAAGTCTTCTTTGGGAGGATTAAACTTGGAATTAATCATTGAATTAGATTTTACCGCCAAAGCAAGGGCAACCGCTAATATTGCAAATCCAGGACCTAAAGGCAAAAAGACAAACGAAGCAAAAATAAGCGGTGGGAAAAAAGCCTCAATTATCAGAGAACGAAAAAAATGCATGGTCTGCAAATCCACCATTCCTTTTTGATATTTCGCTTCCGCCTCTAATTGCTTGATTTCCAGAAAAAGTAATTTTTTTTCGTGAGCATCTAAATTTGGTTTTTGAAAAGCAACGATTTTCTTATTAAGCGCACAGCGGGAATTTTCAGAAGATAAATGGGCTTCATAGATTTTTAGATCATTTTTTACTGCATTATAAAGCACCGTAAGCGCAAAACAAAGAGCCGTGCCGCCAATACTAATCACCATTAATGCAGCACCTGTAATCGGCAAAAAGAGCGCCGTCATTAAAGCAAAAGCAATTACCAGAGCAATCGCATAAGCAATCTCAGTTTGTGCGCTTAATTTTTGGCATTCCCACGTGTTTTTGCACTGGGTTTGCGAGCGTTCTAAGGCAAGTAATCTTAGCGTGTATATTTGAATCCTTATCAGTTTATTTTTTTCATCTAATTGGGCATCCATTTGCACATGCTCAATCTCATCCGTTAAACGCCGAATATCCAAATCAAATTGCTCTACCTCTTTAAGGTATTGTGTTTTTTGCTCTACAAAACCCCAAATCGCCGCGCTCGCATCAAAAACTAAAAGTACCAAGGTTAACAGATCACCCCAGGCTCCCAATGCATTTTTGGCATTAAGCCAGAAAAAACAAGCCATATTGGCAGTGGCCCACAGTGAATCATTAAGCAAAGTAAACTTTCGCTGGTTCCACTGGGTAAGAAATCGTTCGCTCATGGGGGTTTGGCTTTCCTCTTTAGACATCCATGGTCCCTTAATTGTGTGTTTGAGCAATAAACCCAAATTCAGAGCAAAGCGAAAATAGTATAGGCCCCAGCTCATACACCCCATATAAGGATCCGGCGCACACGCTACTTTGGAAGCATTATCCACATTAAAAAAATCTGCCGGCAGCAAACCAATGACGGTATTTAACAGCCCGCCGCCCCAAACCCAGTACAATCGTTTCTCATTAAGTGCGCTCATCGCACCTATAATTACTTTGGTTTGACTACTGTCCACCCATTGAACTATATATTTAGACAGTACGTTTCCAAGGCTAAGCCACACATACTTAATGGGGTTGCCTCTTGTAAGATGAGCTTGCGCTGGTGATTTTTTCAATGCATCATGTTGCAAAGCATCGAGAAGTTGCTCGCATCGTTGTTTTTCACCGTCATATTGTGTTTCAGATAATAACAGCAGAGCCGCAATGTTCAAATTTCGTTGTAACTGGACTTTGTTTTCTGCAGTTAAATAAGGAAACAAGGCAGCATCAAAATTATTGATAATCTCAAGATAAAATCTTAATGACTTGTATTGATTAAGTAAAACAAGTAGTTCATCACATCGTTCTATATAATCAGCATATTTTCGCTGATTTTCTTTTTTTTGATGCAATAATTCATATTTAGTTTGGGCAAATAAAAGTACTTTGGTGATTTGCAGATCCCCAATCAATTGCTTTTTTCGCTCATCGCTCATGTAAGGAAGCATGAGTTCATAAGAAATCATGTCACCACTATAATCTTCAATAACTTTAAGAAAATCATTAAGTACGGGGGAAAAATCTCCGCCCTGTTTTGACTTATTATGAAGAAATAAAGCATTATCATCCAGCTCAAGCAATGTATCGCTACTTAACGTATCCAGATAAGATTGAAGAATTCCACTGCTTGTCGTCATAACACCATCTCTACATTTTGTTTTTTTTAAGCGCAGGATTATTTTACACTAAAAATGCTTAAATGTTATTTTTTATAGCATCTTATTAATTTTGTAAGCATTTACATTGTTTGTTGCTTTACCAGCTTGCCCTAAATTTCGTATATTTCATATTGTTTTTACTTTGTCTTCTGTTAAGATCGCGCTCATTAAATGTGCACTAACAAAGGAACGTAAATGCCAAAACAAGATTCTCAGCCGTCTCTATCGGTGCCTTATAAATTGCCGGGAAATACACCACTACACGATTTATATCTAGCGTTAGAAGGAAGGATCAGCGTTGAACAAGAGCTACTTAGAAAACAAGAATACTCTTCGCCTCTCGGATATGCCCCTATAGCCTGTCGACTTAAAATAATGCATCTTGATGAAAAACTTTATCAATTAAGACGTGTGCTTTTTATTAAAGAAAATATTCATGAGTACATTCATTTAGTAAAAAACAAAAGAGAAGCCGATGTTGATCTAAACGCATTGAAGGCTCAGGTATTTGATACCATCGATGCGTTGCTTGACTACAAAGTAACTTACTGGAATATAGATGACTCATTAAAAGAAGGTGGGGTATTTATCTCTGCTCCAAGCTTAAGAGAAGCCTTGAACATATCACGCACTCTTACTGCACTATTTAGATCCCCACAAACATTCTTTATGCCATTATGGGGCAAAACAAAATCATTAGAACATTTTGAGGCATCACTGAAAAATGAAGCTTTTGATTCTGAAGCCTATAAAAAGTATAAAGAAAGTATAACTCGTGATGAGACGAATCCTTTACAGGCATTACGTGATTATCAAAAACAGCTTTTAGCACCTATATTACCACCCGTCGTGACTCGCGAGCCTTACACGAAAAATGGCCCGGGCTAAATTGCCGGCGGTAAAGCTCAAAGGCGTCAAGTTAAGCCTTACTCCTACATTCCGCGGGAAGTAGAGATTTATCCTTAACGTGACACCTTTCCCACAGGCAAAAGAGGATTTTTGCTCAAACGGCTAATAAATCCAAATCATTTGGAGGCTGTTTATTCCAAAGACTCAGCACAAAACCCCCACCTCCAGACCCTGTAGGTTTGACGGCAATAGCGCCTTCAGCAGTTAAACGATTCATATGCTGTTGCAAGCCTTCACTTACCAAACCCCATTGCACGAAACAATCAGCTGCCTTATTAATCGCTTGCGCCAGGAACGACTCTGCATCTGCACCACCCTGCTCTAATGCTACTTTGGCCTCTTCCACAGACTCAACCATTTGCTCATCAAGTTTGCGGGCCAAGGCAGGATTTTTATCCCATAGACCTTGCACTTGCTGGATGCAATGAGAAGTAATACCAATTTGATTACACGAAGATAAAAAATACTTGGGTTGAACTATTTGTTTTAATGGAACGGTATACCCAGCTTTAAAATAAACGCCTCCATCAGCCGCAACACCGGCAACATCTAAACCACTGCTTTTGCCATGAAATAAATGCTCCAATTCTTTGGCAAACGCATTACATTGGCTTTCTTCTAACATTTGTTGTGTGCAAAACCAACGACTCATTGCCACGCAAAGAGCGGCAGAAGCGCCCATCCCCACACCAACGGGTATTGTGCTGTCTAAAAGAAAATGGCCACCTAATTGATTCAATGAGCGCCCCAGCAACTGCATGCCATGTTCTAATACGCTCCAAAACAATAATTGCATGTCTGCGCCACTACTACCCGTATAATCAGCTCCCAGCGAAGCGGATTTAGCAGAATAGCTTAAGGTTAATTTTTTTTCTTTAATAGGAAACACTAAAGCAGCATGCCCGCGCACAACAGCATGTTCACCGACTAAAATCCATTTACCATAAGTTGTTGTTTCAAAATCACAGAACGTCATAATTACCTACTAAATAATCACGTTTAAATTCACGTGCCATTTCAATTTGATCCGGACGATACAGCAAATGAATATTAGGTCCAGCATCCATGGTCACCAGAGGGCCATCACCTTTCTTATCCCAAAGCTGTTCCAAATCATTCAGCACGGCTAAGCTATTTTCAGTGATGTACGAAAAAGGTTGGGCGCAGGTATTAAACAATTGATGCATGTCTTGAAATTCACGCCAGCAGATTTGATAAGCCTTGCCCCAATCGTTCGCTTTAAATGCCGCCAATAATAAAGTTAAATGCTCTTCTGCTCTTTGGCTACGTGTGACATAAAGATCACTACTCTTAACCCGTTTATGAGCCTCACTTGACGAAACCTCTTTTTTCTCGGCGTCAATGACAACTACCTGGTGTACTAGCTCGGGGTAAGGTAAATCAATTGCCGTAACCTTATCCTCTTGCCACAACGCCCACGGCGAATAAAAAGAACGGCACGAAGAGCCAGAACCCAAACGACTTATGTATGCTTGCTCATCAACTGAAAGTATTTCTTTTTGCGTTAATTCAGCAAGTGCAAATACAGCACATCGTGTTAATGCGGCAAAACTTGATGCAGAACTCGCCATGCCACTACTATGAGGAAAATTATTGCACGACTGTACTAAGAATCCCCCATCATAAGCAAAGCGTTTTTTTATACGTGCCAAATGATTGAGAAATTTTGTTTTCCCCACCTCCGACAAAGCAAATTCAGGTACCCCTGGCGTCTTTAAGGGTTCCCATACATCGTCTTTTGAATTGATTTGCTCTAATTTAACCGTACTTAATAAGTTATTTAAGCTATAGGACAACGAGGAGTTATCTGGATTATTCGAACTCTCATCCTTTTTACCCATATATTTAATCAATGCAATATTAGCAGGAGCATGAGCAACCCAATGCATAATGTTTCTCCTTGGGAACAATGATCTAATAAGTCATTCCACAAAATTTTATGTATTTAAAACTGAAAAAGACAACCCATAATACTTATGGGTTGTCTTAAGCAATAGGAAACTAATTCCCATCCAAAATGTCTTATATTGTTTGTAATTTTGAATTAGCTAATTGCGCAGTAGGTGTGCCAGGATAAGCTCTTACCACTTGTTGCAGGTATTTCTTCGCCTCGGGTTTATTACCCATTGCATCATACGCATACCCCACCTTCAGCATACTTGCAGCTGATTTACTTGAGGTAGCAAATTGTTGCAATACCACATTAAAATGTTCTACCGCTTTTGCATAATCTTTCTTAACTAAATACAACTCACCTAACCAATATTGGGCATTCGCAGTGTAACCACCGCGAGGGTATTTTTGCACAAACAGATTCATCGAATTTAATGCATCATCATAACGTCTATTTTTTACTAATTCATAAGCAGCTAAATAACTGATTTGCTCATCAGCTGGATTTGTTCTGGAAACAGGAGCTGGCATAGGCATCGTTGCAGCAGTTGTGCTTCCATGGGGTTGCACTGCTGGTGCACTTGCTTTGGGCGCTGGTTCTTTAGTGGCCGCAGAGAGATCTATTGCTGGTTTATTTTGCACGGTGGCTTTTACGGAAGTATTTCCACTCAAACGCGTGTCTAAATCTTTATAAAAAGCAACTTGTTGTTGCTGTAATAATTTTAAATCATGTGCTTGAACTTCTAATTGACCACGAAGCTCTTGTATTTCTTGTTGCAAACCTTGAACTTTATCAATCAGCTTTGCATTATTTGCTACGCTATTATTGGAACTATTCGCTTGATCGTCTTTGGCAAGTGCAGGACCGTCGTCCCCTGGATAACCGTCTGTTGGGTAAGTATCATTTTGTGCACTTTCAAACTGTGGCTCATCATATCTGGAATCGACAACAGACGCTTCATGCGCCTGCCGTCCATCCATAATTGCAAAATTATCACTATCATCAACCACGGGTGCCTCTGACCAACCGACCAAAGGAAGTGTTAGCATAAAACCAGCAGCGATAATGTGTTTTTTGCAATTAATCATCTTGTTGCCTCATAAGTAAATTCCACACGTCGGTTTTGCAAGTGCGACGCTTCATCATGTCCTAAATTAATTGGACGCTCTTTTCCATAGCTCACAATACGGATTTGCTGTCTGCTTACACCCGCCATGCGTAAAATATCAGCGACCGTATTTGCACGACGCTCACCAAGAGCTACGTTATATTCACGACTACCACGCTCGTCAGTATGTCCTGCGACTAAAACACGCGCGCCAGCATGAGACTTCAGGTATTCAGCCTGTGCGTTAACAGATGGCAAGTATTTAGGGTTTAAATTACTGTCATCGTAAGAGAATAAATACAATTGATTGTGTGGTGCTTGAGTTGTATAGGACTCACCTGGCTCTTGACCAGAAAAATGAGTAAATTGTCCCAGACCTTGAGCAGAAGCTCCAGCATCACTTATACCAGCTCCATCAGCACTACCTGGCGCCTTAGAACAAGCAGCTACAAATAAAACACTCGCAGCAAGCAGACCTAATTTACAAAACGATCCGGCTTTCATCCTCAATCTCCTTTATTCTTTTTATTATTAACAATTAATAAAATCCCAATACTGGGCACTTGAGGGCACATTGTACAATTCTTTTTATTTTTTGGCTATAGAAGGTCTTGCTGATTCCTACTTTTACTAGCAGCACCCAAGGCGAAACGGCTAATTAATTAGTATTAAAATCAGCAGAATCAATTTAAGCTCCATCGCCAATATGCGATACCACAAAATCAGACATAATCGCCGTAAATTGACGCGTTGCTTTATTCGCTGCGACAACGCCACCATAAGGTGTCTCTGCTGGACAAGGAATTTGTTGGCTAATAATCTTCGACGCAATTACTTTATTATCAGCTACTTTTGTCAATACGACCTTGGCTGAAAACTCAATAACACTAGGCTTTTTAAGGAAATTCTGCTCGAGCGAAAGCAGTTGCGTATCTAATCGATAATCAGCACCCTGGCTATAAACACTAGACATCACTGCATAAAAAAAGCCAGTTCGTTGTAAACTTTGCACCATTAATGGGTAGAGCATATCGCCAGGAGGATTAGTCCACGCATTTTTTACAAAAGGTGCGCGTTGAAAAGGCTTATTAACATAAAGCATTTGTTCTGTTTGATAACCGGCAACGGCCTCAGGCGCCGTAACCCATAGAGCAATATGCCGAGGATGTTTCGCAAGCTGTTTACTGCTGTATTCCGTCAATTGATATTGATTGGTTACCGGGATTTTGACTGGTGAGCACGCAATAAGCGTTAAAGCACTCATACTGACACCAATACCCTTTAATATTCTCATCACTTATTCTCCTGGCCCAGGTTTCGGCGCAGCACTTCCGCGAATGACGACCGAAGGATTTTGGCGAATTTCACTGCTAACCTGTTCAAGGTTTGCCGAAATAGCATTTAATCGACGTAATAAAATTGCCGCTGGAGCAACCGTCTCTTGGGAAAGTTTCTCCAGTGTATTTTTTCCTGAACTCATAGTACTTGAGACACTGGTTCCAGCTTTACTTAAACTATCGGCCATTGTTTTAAATTTGGATATTCCTGTTTGTAATTCACGAATCATTTGTGGAAAATCATGACTGCTTTTAGCCAAATTAGCCAAAAATACATCAGCATTTTTGATACTGGTATCAATTTTTTTGCTATTGTGCGCAACCACCCCAGTCAACCGCTCCATATTGGCTAATATATGTCTTACGTGGCTTGCATTTTCTTCATTAAAAATATGTTGCGCCTGGACACTTACTTTACCAATACTTTCAGAAACCTCTTTTAAAAGACTATCTAATTGATTAAATAAAGAGGGGCGCGCAGGAATAACGGGATAAGGCTCTCCGGGTAATTTTTTTATGGGGGTCAGATCAGAAGAACCGGCAGTCAGGCCAATATAAGTCACGCCAGTGATTCCTTGAGAAATCAAAGTTGCCACAGTGCTCGTAGTAATAGGTGTTCCTGACTCAATACTTAATATAATCTCAACTTGTCTGGGATCATTTTTATTCAATTTTATTTCATGCACATAACCAACCTGCACCCCATTATACTTTACCGCGGCATCCTTACTTAATCCCGAAGCCGCTTCATGCAGGTAAACGGTATAGAAGTTATATGATTTTTTGTTAAAACCAACCGACAACCATAACATGGCAGATAAAAGCCCTACTATCAATATAAGTACGACTACACCAACAATGGTGTAATTGGTTTTCGCTTCCAAATAACTTATCTCCTACGTCTTAATTTCTGTTATACTTTATTAAAATAATCGGCAATTAGCTTATTTTTATTTTTCATTAATTCATGAATTGGTTCCACACTTAAAATTTTGCCATCGCCAACAAAAGCAACACGATCTGTAGTGCGCTTTAAAGACTCAATATCGTGACTCACCATCACAATGGTCAAGTTTAAAGAATTTCTTAAAAAAACAACTAAATCATCAAAAAGTCGTGCACTTCGTGGATCCAAACCGGTAGTCGGCTCATCGAGAAATAATAACTCCGGATCCATGGCTATTGCACGAGCTGCTGCTGCTCGTCGTTGCATTCCACCACTTAATTCGGAAGGCAATTTACCTGCGGCTTCTTGAGGTAACCCTACTAAGGCGATCTTTAATAAAGCCAATTCATGCATGAATTCAGGTTCTAAATTCGTGAATTCTTTCATCGGGAACATCACATTTTCCAGAACATTCATGGATGAAAATAATGCGCTATGTTGGAAAAGCATACCCCAACGCCGGCGCAGCAGAAAGGACTGCTGGGCATCTAGGCCGTTAATATCTTGACCAAATATTTTAATCCTGCCTGCTGTAGGTTTCAACAACATTAACAAACAGCGTAATATGGTGGTCTTACCACTACCCGAGCCACCAATAATGGCTAAAATTTCACCCTTATTAACCGTCAAATTAATATCTGAATGCACCCATTGACTGCCAAGATAATTCTTCATTCCGGTAATTTCGATAATGGGTTCGCTCATCTACAACTTCATCCAGCTATAAATTATTGAGTAAATCGCATCAGCAATAATAATCAGAAATAACGATTGCACCACACTTTTCGTCGTCTGGCTCCCAATATTTTTCTCCGTGCCTGCCTCAACTCTAAATCCCTGAAAGCACCCCACCAAAGCAATTAATAATGCAAATGCTGGCGCTTTATAAAGACCTAATTTAAATTGTGAAATACCTACAGAATCTCTTAATCGCTGCAAAAAATCAAGGAAACCAATTCCTAACATATTATTGGCCATAATCATCGAGCCTAAAATACTAAAAATATCAGCCCAAAAAATTAATAATGGAAAAGCAATCAATAACCCTAATACCTTAGGCAAAACCAAGAGTTCCGTGGGTGATAAGCCCATAGTTAAGAGTGCATCAATTTCTTCATTGACTTTCATGCTACCTAGTTGTGCCGTATAAGCTGAACTGGTTCGCCCGGCAACAATAATTGCGGTAATTAAGGGCGCAAATTCGCGAAAAATAGCCATACCCGATAAATAAGCAATAAAACTATTTGCACCATAAGTTGTTAATTGCAATCCCATTTGATAAGCCAACACCACGCCAATCAGAAATGAAAGTAATGCCAAGATGGGTAAAGCTTTTATTCCAGTAGCATCAATGTTTGACATAATGCTGGGCCATTGAAAACGACGCCAATTGCCAAAAGCATCAAAAAGCTTTGTTGCCAAATCACCAATTAAAATAATCAGGCCATCAACCTGAGCTAATTTAGTTTCAGATTCTTTACCTAATTTATAAAGAAAGTTCTCTTTGGGGGGGGACGGAATTTGATAGTCCAAGATTCCCTGTTTTTCTTGTATTAAATCTAAAAGCTGTTGTTGTATTTTGCTAAACCCCACCAGCGCAACTTCATTATCTCTTTGTTTTAGCGCATTAACACATTTAATTAAAGCCAAGGCTCCTGCACTATCAAGATGGCTGATCCCCTCGCCATTTACTTTGATTTTTTGCGTTTTAGGTAAGGTGCTCGCGGTAATTTTTTTTAACAAACTGCCAACATCCATAACAGACCACCGGCCTGTACAGTTAAATTGGGCAAGTTCCTCATCAAAAGTAATTTGCGGGCTATTTTTTACCATAGTCTTATGTCTTTAAAGAATTACCCCAAGAATAATACGAATGAAGCACAAAAGCTAATTAAGTTGTGGATAACAATAATATGAACTTCAAAAGAATAATGCACTCTTTCCTTTATTGGAAAGAGTGCCTTTGGCCGATTCCAGCCCAATCAATGATTAAGCTGCTGGTGCCGCAATTGCAGCCGTAACTGTAGCAGAAACTTCATCAACTACTTTCTTAGATTTAGTATCAACACTAAAGAAACCGCCTTTAACTAAGCAAGCGGCTGCGTAAAACACACCAAGTCCTGCAATACATAAAGCAATATTAATTAATATAGTTTTATTAATACCACGATGCTTATTGAGTTCCTGGATATCCTTACCGTCATTAAAAATGTGCGCACTAGTGTTTTTATAGTGATCTAAATCACCATCAGCAATGTATTTTTGCGATAAAGCAAATACATCAAAGTGAATCTGCCCTGCGGCCTTAGACGCGTTTTTATAATTCTCTTTATTTTTTCTCGAGGTGCTGTTATTACTTCGCTTAAGAAGATCTTTATGCAGTTCATCAATAGCTTTTAACTGTTTAAAAATAGGGGCAAGCTGTCGTCTTCTTTTTTCTTCTGCTAAATTTGGTTCTGGTGTTTCCCCTGCAGAATTCTCTGCTGCACCACGAGTGCCGTCTGGAATGTCTTTAGGCTCCGGAATAACTTTGACTTCCGTGCTTTCAGGAGTAGCTTTACCCTCTGTGCTCTCAGGAGTAGTTTTAACTTCTGTGCTCTCAGGAGTAGTTTTAACTTCTGTGCTCTCAGGAGTAGTTTTACTTCAGCACTCACAGGGATAGTTTTAACT
>NZ_JH413796.1:0-50289 GCF_000162755.2 Legionella drancourtii LLAP12 | reverse complement strand
GAGTAGTTTTAACTTCCGCACTCTCAGGAGTAGTTTTAACTTCGGTGTTCTCAGGAGTAGTTTTAACTTCGGTGTTCTCAGGAGTAGTTTTAACTTCTGCACTCTCAGGAGTAGTTTTAACTTCGGTGCTCTCAAGAGCAGCTTTAGACCCCTGCACACTTATATTATCCATACCTTTAGATAAGGTAAACTCTTTTTGTTTCGCATTAATTGCTGCGTTAAGCTTTGTTTTCGCCTTATTTACATGTTCTTGCTGGCCAATTCCCGCCACCTTAGGAACTTGAAAAAAGTTTTTTTTCTGCATCTTTTTATAAAAGTTTAAAATAGAATCCAATTCGTCAACTGAAGCACACTTTTCTATTCTCTTAGTAAGATCCTCTGTTCTTTGTAAATAAGCATTATAAGCTTGATTCTGCTGTTGAACTCTTTTTCCCATTACCAACTCCTAGTAAATCAATGAACACAAAATGGGCATAATGTACTCTAAAAAAAGGAAAAAGACCACTGCAAGTTACAAAGCAAATACGCAATAAGTGTGTATTTTATTTACATAAATCACATCTAACTAAATTAATTTAAGCGAAAATTCCAACCTGTTAATGTTCCGAAAAGGAATTGGGTGTTATTATATTATCCATAAAGATTTATTTTTTACTAAAAACCCATTAACCAGGATGGTTAGCATAAAGAGGTAAGATCCTATGTTCGCTAAGACTGATGCAGATAAATTAAATCCTATCGTTGAAAATGATGTATTTAAAGAAATGGTAATGACCGAAATGACGTATAACAAATCATTAACATTATTAGACCTTATCCTCCACAATCACGATGTGAATGATAAGCAAGTTCTTTCAACCATAAAACCATTAGTCGCAGCTTTAAAAACCATTTCTGATAAACTATTGACCAATGTTGAAGAAGCGGTTAAGACAGAAACTACTGATGGCCCTAAATTAAGAGAACAAAGACGGCAGTTAATTACGGCCTTTTTCAATGCCTATAAGAGCTATGCAGGACTCTATCAGCAATTTTCTGAGGCCTATAAAAAAGATCGAAGTCAATTTAAAGAAATTAGCGCTTATATTCGTGGCGACCAACGACTCGAAAGTGAAGAAAATCCAGAGCTAGCGAATAAAATTTTAGAACTTATTGAGCGGAAAAAACCACTTGACCTCCAAGCTCATTTAATCCAACCCATACAGCGCGGCCCTCGCTACTTGTTACTTCTAAATGCTACAGAAAAATTAAATAGCAACGTAGATGAAACAAATATCCAAGAGCTAAAAAAATTAAAAAATATAGTCGCTGACTTTTTATTTTCGGTTAATGCCAATATACCCAAGAATAATTCAGAGAAACCCTATGAATTTGGAGATTATTCTAAAGCTCTTTTAGATTGGATTGCTACTCTTAATCAACCTGTAGTAGAAGAACAATCAAATTATCAACCTGGCGATTTGACAAAAGGAGCCATCAAAGCCTTATATGGTTTCTTCACCTCCTCTAAGCCCACACCAGAATCAACGCCAGCATCTGAGCAAACAAGTAATCAGCAACAAGCTGAAGAACACAAACAGGACGATGAGACCGACTTTACTTTTATCTAAAAGGTCAATCCTATGGAACATTGATACAGAAAATTCAATGTTCCATCTCTAAGCAAACATTTTTGGGTGGTTTGCGTCACTATTTTATGATAAAATTGTCTTCATTTTTCTCAACACTAAAACCAGGTATGCAAGACAACTACAGCCAATTTGAACAACGCAAACGCTGCCCTATAAAACTTGCGTAACGCCGTAGATAAAGGAGAAAGCATGCCGCTAGCACCAAATACTGACGAATTATTCCGTGGATTTTCAAAACTCTCACGTGACGAACGCTTTAAAAGATTGCTTGCCCTTGGCGCAGTAACCCCAGAAGATATTACTTTTCTAAAAAATGGCGGCATCAAAGATTTAAACCTCGCAGACAAACTCATTGAAAATGTTATCGGTTATTTTCAACTGCCTTTAGGCGTCGCCACCAATTTTAATATTAACGGCCAAGACTACGTTATCCCTATGGCTGTTGAAGAAACATCGATTATTGCCGCCCTATCCAAATCAGCCAAATGGATTAGACAGTCTGGCGAAATCAAAACCTGGGTAGCGGGTGATTGCATCCTCGGCCAAATTCAATTAGCCAAAGTAACTAATTTCCACAAATTTGCACAAACCTTTGCAGAAAATCGCCAATATCTGATTGAAAGAGCCAATGAAGATGTTGCTGCAAACATGGTAAAACGTGGTGGTGGAGTCATTGATTTGCAATTGCGCCAACTCAAAAGAGAAGATGGCCATGATATGGCGGTAATTCATTTAACCATGAATAGCTGTGATGCCATGGGTGCGAACATCATTAATCAAGTTCTAGAATACTTAAAATCACCGATTGAGGCGTTAACTGGTGAAGAAGTCACCATGTGCATTTTGTCCAACTTAAATGACCAAAAATTAACAACAGCACAAGTGACAATTAATATGATTGATCCGGTGCTTGGGCAAAAACTACAAGAAGCCTCTCTTTTTGCCGAAATGGATCCTTACCGAGCTGCCACGCATAATAAAGGGGTGATGAATGGCATTGATCCCGTACTCATCGCCACGGGAAACGATTGGCGTGCCGTTGAAGCCGGTGTACATGCTTATGCTGCTCGTGAGGGCCGTTATCAAGCCATTACCCGCTGGCGCTATCAAGATGGCGTTCTGACCGGACGACTCACCGCACCAATTATTGTTGGCACTATTGGCGGTGTAACCGCCCTGCACCCTACGGCGAAAATGTGTTTGCGTATGATGAATATCACTTCAGCAAATGAACTATCGCAAGTGATCGCAGCCGTCGGACTGGTACAAAATTTAGGTGCAATAAAAGCCTTGTGTACGGAAGGAATTATTCAAGGCCATATGAAATTACATATTGATAATCTACTCCTAGCCGCGGGTGCTAATGAAAACGAAATGCCAGAACTAAAAGAGCGTTTGCAAAATTGGCTTAATCTGCATAAACGAATCAGCCTGAATAATGCTCATGATTTACTGGCAGAAATCAGACAAACACCGATTGCTGTATGAAATGGTCAATCCCTGCCAAAACCTTTTTATTAGGTGAATATGCGGCAGTAGCCGAAGCTTCTGCCATTGTATTAACCACAGCCCCCTGCTTTGAGCTATCACTCACCGCAGAGCAAGGTTTATTAGGAATTCATCCTGAATCGCCCGCAGGCCTTTGGTGGCAACAACAAGCCTTAAACCAAGGCTTGGCTTGGCATGACCCTTATGCAGGTCGTGGTGGCTTAGGCGCATCCAGCGCGCAATTTCTAGCAAGTTATCTAGCCAGTTGCTCCATGCAGAATAAAACACCCGGGCTAAACACCATGCTTAGCGCTTATTATCAATCATCCTGGACTGGAAAAGGCTTAAGACCCAGTGGCTATGATGTGATTGCACAGTCGCAACAAGGATGCGTCTACATCAATAAACAAAACAGAATCATCCAATCTTATGATTGGCCCTTTCATGATTTAGCTTTTTTTCTAATTCACACGGGCGTAAAACTCGCCACTCATCATCATTTACAAGACACCGCCCTCCCCCCGAAAATCGATTATTTATCCGCTCTAGTTGATGAAGCCAAACAAGCTTTCGAAAAAGCTGATTCACAACAATTAATTACCTGCATTAACCGCTACCATGAACAATTAGCCCAATTAAACCTGGTTGCTGAACATAGTCTTAAGTTAATTAAGCAATTTAAAGAATATCCCGAAGTATTAGCAGTTAAAGGTTGCGGAGCTTTAGGCGCTGATGTTTTGCTCTTAGTTACTTCCCGAACCAATGCATCCTCACTAAATAATAAACTTAATGCTGAAAATCGCACGCTATTAGCGACAGAAAATTCTTTTGCTTTTACGAAAATGCATTCCCTCCATATAGATTGGCACTAACCAAGAAAAATTCTCCTCACAAAAATCATCTTAATCGCACCCACGAGTTGTTCAATAGAAAACCAAAAAAGCATTGGGTGCGCAAATAAATGAACCATTGTATGAGAAAATCACAAAAAAATAACAAAAATTGATAAAAACACTTGAAATTCTACGCTAATCCGGTATGATTTCAGCCTCTTTAGGGCCGTTAGCTCAGTTGGTAGAGCAGGAGGCTTTTAACCTCTGTGTCGTAGGTTCGAATCCTACACGGCCCACCAGTTTTTGTAGTAGACGTTGTAGTAGTATTGTTTTAAGAATTACCCTTGAAGGGCCGTTAGCTCAGTTGGTAGAGCAGGAGGCTTTTAACCTCTGTGTCGTAGGTTCGAATCCTACACGGCCCACCATTTTGGTCATCGTTTCGATTGTTCCGACCAAAATAAAATATAGTAAAAAGCACATCAAATCATTACCCCATTGCGCTCGTAGCTCAGCTGGATAGAGTACTTGGCTTCGAACCAAGGTGTCGGGGGTTCGAGTCCCTCCGAGCGCACCATTTAATCGTTTTAAAATCAAATAGTTAGCTCTTATCTTTTCAATTAACCTATTGCCCTAATTTCACACTGTGGGGATTTTGTGGGGATAGTGTGGGTTCCACCTTGTTTTACTCTCAGAATAGTAAGCTCTTTACTTTCTCGTCTGCTTTGAATAATTAAATTCGCAGCTTCCAATAAGTTGCTCAACTCAGCCTGAGAATAATGAGTAGTAATCCTGCCAGAACGATGCCCTAACAGATCCTGTCTATCCTCATAACTTACACCAGCTGCTCGAAGTCTTCTTCCAAAAGTGTGTTTTAAATCATGAACTCTCAGATCACTGAGATTTGCTTTTTTACGCGCATTTCGCCAAGCAGTGTTGTTCATGCGTGTAATTGGCTTTCCATTGTAAGAAAACACAAACTCAGAATGAATACCTCTAACCTCCTCGATGACTGCTTTAGCTTCGTCATTAAGAATAACCAGCCGGTCTTCCCCATTTTTTACGAGCTGTCTTAACTCGCCATCCCTATTAATATGGCTAGGGATAATAAAAACGCTCGTATTTAAGCTTGGAACACGTTTTTCCCATTCCCAACGTAACTGACATACCTCTTGCTCTCGGCATCCTGTATTGACTTTAAAGCGTGCCATTTGATTTAAATGAACTGGCAATGCTTCTAAGAACCTGGATTGCTCTGACCAAGATAAAGGAAATGGTGCTCGTGCATCTTTAACTGGCAATAATTTAATCTTAGGAGCAACCAGAAGCCAGGTTAAACTATTCTCATCAATCCACTCAGTTGCTGCAACGTTTAAAATATGCCGAACTAACTCCAGTGTATTATTAATTGATTTCGTTTTAAGTTTCGCTTCTTGTTTTGCTTTTATAAATGATTGCAACGTTCCTATATGCACTTGCTCCAAGGTCAAATCACCAATAAACGGGCAAATAGACTTTAGGAGTATTGCATCGGTATCAATGCTGGCCTTATGTTGATTTTCATTTAAAAATCGCACCGCAGCTTCTTTGAAACTGCGTTTTGGCCTTACTCCATAAATCGTTGCCTGTCTAATCTCTTCACACCGCCTAGCTAAGTATTGCTCCGCTTCCTGGAGCGACTTTGTGCCAGTGCTTTCTCGAATGCGATGTCCAAGGACTTGCTTTTCGATATGCCAAACTTGGCCTCTTTTAAATAGTCCTGTTGTTTGTTTACGTCCCATGGCTTTGTACTCCTTTGCTCTTTGCCGCCTGGACGCCCACTACACTGCTTATATTGATCTACCCAAGCATCCAGGTCAAGTCGATCAAACGCTACACCTTGTTTGCCTATAGGAATTTCTATAAGATTAGGTCTTACAAACGTATTAAATCGATTTCTGTCCATGCCAATATACTTGGGGACATCTTTCAAACGAATAAGCCGAGGTAGTAAAGCGATAGTAGACATATTAAAAACCAAAAAACACGATATGTTGTTTTATTTAAACATATCGTGTTTTTTGGTTCAATTGTTTTTCTTTAATTTTTTGAAAAATAATTTATTTGGAATGCTTACTATTCCTCATTGTCCCACTGTAATGCAAACTCGTGTAACTTATTTTGCAATACAGCTTTACTGATTAATTTGGTTTCATACTCTGCAATTAACGTTGGAGAAGCATGTCTATTCATCGCATATTGAACAACCTCCTCATCCTTCGTTTTGCAAATTAATATACCAATCGTTGGATTTTCATGTGCTTTCTTTATGTTTTTATCCAATACTTCTAAATAAAATTGTAATTGTCCTAAATGCGAAGGACTAAATTCAGTGCACTTTAATTCTATTGCAATCATACAGTTAAGCGCGCGATGAAAAAGCAATAAATCCACGCGAAAGTCTTTCATTCCTACTTGCAAAGGGTATTCCTCTCCCATCAAACTAAAATCAGGACCAAGTTCAAGTAGAAATTTCTTTAGGTTTGCAACCAAGGCTCGTCTTAAATCTTTTTCTTTGTGATCATCAGGCAAATTTAAAAACTCAAAAACATAACTGTCTTTAAACCTCCCCTTAGTCTCGGGTAATTCTGTCAGCACTGCTGACAGTTTTTGATCAGCAAGCACTGTTCTTTCAAATGTTCCAACGTTTATTAACCTTGAGAAATCGCGCTCAGAGTAATGATGTTTGGCAGCTAAACGTAGATAAAACTCTTTTTCTTCAATAGACTTTGTTTTAGACAAAATATGTAAATGATTTGTCCACGTAATTTCTGTCAGCACTGCCGACAGTTCTGTATTCTCATGATAAGTCTCATAAAATTGCTTCATTCTCCATATATTACGCGCTGAAAACCCCTTAATTGTTGGTAGCTCTATTGATATATAGTCCGCTAGTTCTTCTACAATACGCTTGCCCCAACCATCATGTGTTATCTTATTAGAGACATATTGTCCGATAGACCAATATAACTGAATAAGAGTTTTATTGACTTGTAGCCACACTCTGGATTTAGCCTCAGTAATCATTTGATGCACTTTAGCAAAATCCGTCTGATTGTTTCCTTTTAATTCTTTGGCCACTTATAAAATTCCTAAAAATTATTAAATTGATATACTTAACACGTCGGTTGGATGAGAGAACAAACTACCTTCACAAACTACTTTCGCACCATGCTTTTCATATAATCGATTTAAACTAGGTTTTAGCGTATCTAGCAAAACCAAATCCGATCCTGCCGCAGCTGCTAAACGTTTTGCTTCTTCAATAATCTGCTTGCCAAACCCTAGTCCTCGATAATTTTTATCTACATAAACGTACATTAGTTCACGCGCACTTAATTCGCGTGGATTGGGAAATTCATGTTCCAATAGAGCAAACATCGCCACAGGTTGTCCTGCATAAGTGCCAATATAGACATCATGACTCAACGAATGCATTACACCTTCACGATATTCAATTCCTTTGTTTCGTATGTATCCCCATTCCTCTTCAGCCCATTTAGCTGCAAGGGGAATATGCTCTATACAATCACTTAATCGTGTAAAAGTAAGTTTGTGCTTTGCTAACGCTGAACTAAACAATAACATTACAAATACCTCATTTTAATAGGCTAAAGCAGGTTCGACAGGAATCAATTTTCTTCGGCCTTGTTCACAAATCATTATGGAGCCTAATCCTATGATTGCTCCAAACATATAATACCAAGCAGGTGAAATAAAATTATTAGTTATATTTACCAGCCACATCATCACTATAGGTGTTGTACCGCCAAACAATGAAATACCCACATTAAAAGCAACGCCAAACCCGCTATAACGATACTGATGAGGAAATAGAGAAACCATATAGGCGTTGAGTGGTGCATAAGTAATAGCAATCAAGATAGACATAAAAACCAATCCCGTCGCCATCAAAACAATCTTTCCAGTAGCAAGTAGGTAAAAAATGGGAATACTCAAAAGCAACATGCCCGCCATACCCAATCGAACTACTTTTAATAGCCCGATTTTGTCTGCTAACAAAGCAATAAATGGTTCAAGTGTGGCATCAACTGCTAAAGCTATGGTGATAATTAATGTAGCTAAACCAAGTGAAATATGAAAATAACTATGCAGGTATGTAGCAGTAAACACATAAGTTCCAAAAGTCATGATACTCACCAACCATGCTATCCCTATAATACCAACTACTGCCAGAGGTGCTTCTTTTAGTGCCACCAGAAAAGGCAAACTTCGTTTATCATGTTGCGCAATATGTTCATATTCAGGCGTTTCAGCAACATGGGCTCGTAAATAAAAAATCAAAATACCAGCAATCAAAGCCAATCCAAAACCGATTCGCCATCCCCAGTCCGGCATAAACGAAGCCGTAAAGAATGAAGCGGCCAGGCCAGCTATCATCAAACCAGTACTGTAAGCTGAGCTGGTTAAACAACCATAAAATGCTTTGTTTTCAGGCTTAGCATGTTCAACAAGAAAAATAGCAGATCCAGTAAATTCACTACTTGCGACAAAACCTTGAATAACCCTTAACAAAGTAATAAGAAGAGGTGCTGCGATTCCAATATATTGGTAAGAAGGAATGACGCTTATTAGAGCCGTAGGAATAGCCATTGCTAAAATACTTAGAGTTAAAGCACGTTTTCTTCCGAACTGATCACCAATATAGCCAAAAAATAGTGAACCAATTGGTGCCAATAAATAACCAACAGCGAATACACCAAATGCACTTAAAAGCGAAGCAAATTGATTGTCGTTAGGAAAATAAGCCGCTGCAATAATTGGCGCGAAATAGCCAAACAGCGCAAAATCATACCATTGTAATGCAGTGCCAGAAACTCCAGCGAATAATGCTTTACTCGAAGAGGATATGTTCATCAGCAACTCCTATGCTCAACAAGTTATTAATACCCATTTGGTCACACTTAAAAATTTGCCAGTCTAATAAAGCGACCCCACCAATTTTTTTATAAAAATGCCTGGCCTCTCGGTTATTTCGAGATACCCACCACTCTATTCTTGAACAGTTATAAGCAGCTGCTTTACATGCAACATACTTGAATAAAGCACACCCAATACCTTGACGCCGATACTTAGGAGAAACATATAAATTCTCAATATAAATTCCCCGCGTTACATTGACGCAAATGTTATTTTGGGTGTAATTAAACATCACCAAACCACAAATTTCTTCTTCCACCAAAGCAACACCGATGAAATGGTGAGGCTCATCACAAAAAAGAAGTTCACCAAGCTGTAATTCCGTTATTTTAATTTTATCCAGAATGTTCTCATACTTTGCCAGTTCCAGGATTATTGCATAAATTTGATTCAAATGCTCGAATTTTGCTTGAATTATTGTCACCATAGGATATCTTAATAAGGGTTGTAAATAATGTGATCATAAACTATGAATAAGGATATAGTACTCATTCCTGGAGCATTGGCAACTCCAAAGCTCTGGAAGCAACAAGAACTTTTTCTTCAGCGGGACAAGCAGTTAAGGTACGTTGATGTGCTTGGCAGCGATTCAATTGAAGAAATTGCTAATCGTTTCATTCCACATGCCCCTAAAAAATTTACTTTAATTGGATTTTCGATGGGCGGTTACGTTGCTCTTGAATTGTACAGGCATATTCCAAATAGTATAGAGAAACTTGTTTTAATTAATTCTGCGGCCAAATTAGTATCTGAAAAAGGGCGATTAGAACGTGAACGCTCGCTTGATTTAATGAGTAAAGGAAAATTTGATTTCCTAATCAAGCTCATCTTTAAAAATTCAGTTTTTGATACACAAAAGCACAATGAGCTATTGCCTCTAGCCCAAGAAATGGCAATGGAAGTTGGGGTCGAGAATTATAAAAATCAACTCAACGCCATTTTAAATAAGCCAGATCATTCAACTTTATTGCCTTCAATTGAATGTCCGACACTGTTAATAGCCAGTAAAGAGGATAATGTCATGCCTCCTGAGCGCTCAGAGCATATGGCAAAGAATATAAAGCATTCCAAACTTATTTATATTGAGCAATGTGGCCACATGGCTATGTTGGAGCAACCGGAAAAAAATGAACCAAATATTAGACGATTGGCTGTAAGTAGTACTGCTGTCACAGGTGTAGCAATGCATAGCGTTGATGAAGATGGAACTATTTGTGTTAACTTAAATGACTATAATGAGTTATCAGACTCAATTCGGTTTCGTGCTAAAATTGATCACTTAACCGAGACATTAAATTGCCCAAAAGAAATATCTAATTTTTCTATTTCAATGCTTTTTCACGGCGGTCAACGGTATTACATTTCAAATCTATATCTTTGGGCTATTCCGTATAGGACTGAAGGATTGTATCGTGGAGATGTTGATCATGACCGCAGCATTTATAATGGCAAAGAGTTTTTTATTCAGCGAGATATAAAGTATGATGCAATGCAAATTCCCATTATTCAAATATTGGAAGCCCGTTACAGTTTAAGCACCACATTCGCTATGATTCGCCAATGCGATGAATGTGATTTAATTGTAGAAGCTTATCATTCTGAAAAAATAGCAGATCCCCAAAAGCTTTACTACCAAATCCGAGATACCTTTGAACAATTTATATGCCTTTTTCTGGATGCGATGTTGCCTGAAATAAAAACGGCTCTACCAAATCAAAAATGGTTAGCACTGTTTAATGATCAAGAGTTCAGAAACAATGTAATTATGCGAAAAGCAGTTAAAAAACCACTAACGCAACTCACACCAAGAGAACTACAATGCTTAAGTATGATTTCCAAGGGTATGACAATAAAAAAAATCTCTGAATACCTCCATCTATCCAGTGAAACAGTAAATACTCATGCCAAATCAATACGAACTAAAATGAACTGCGTTAATATTACCGAAGCAGTCTCAAAAGCATTTCGTTTAGGGCTATTATCGTAAAATACCCAAATTTGGGGATAGGATATCTTGCTGAACATTTTATACTCCACCATGTTGTCATAATATTTACACGGAGTTGTAACATGGGATGTATTGTAGAATTTAACGATGGCTTTCGGTTTGATTTTACTCAAAATAAATGTAAGCAGAAGCTATGGATTGATGTTTTACTACGATTTAGTAAGTCAAATATTGAACATTTAGCACACATTATTGATGTGCCAGTTAAAACATTAATTCAAGTTCACCAGGGAAAATCTTATCTGGAGGATGAAGCAGCTAAATGTTTAGGCCAGTTGTTCTTAGTCACATTTTGTGACTAAGAGTTACCCTGAAACAGGCTAATTAAAACGGAATAGTCTTTATCTTTTTTAGATTATGGATCACTTCCAACTCACGTAGTTTTACGTATTGATACATCTTCCCACCTATTTGTATACTTATTGTATCGTTTATGTTTGGGAAAATAGAAATGAATCAGCCTCTACGAATTTTTGTTGTCGGTCACCATGGGGCAGGCAAAGCGTTGCTTGCGAAGAATGTAGCCCAATCATTAGGATGGCGATTTATTGATGCAGATTTTGGATTGGAATCTCATACTGGCCGTCACTTGTCTGAAGTCCTCGGCAGCGAAGGAAGTCATGCTTTTTATGATTGTCAATTTGAAATTTTAGCCTCCTTGTGCACTCAAGAGCATATCGTTGTGACAACCGATCCTAGTGTTGCCTGCTCCGAAAAAAATCGCCAATTATTGTGCCAAGAAATGACCGTATTTTTGGATGTTAGTACGCCAGTTCAAGTCGAACGCACTTCACGCAATGCAACCTATTTATTACCTGTAGCAAGTTTGCATGATTTTTTTGATCAATTGCATAATGAACGCGATAGTTTATATAAAAAAATAGCTACACTGACGGTTCAGGGTGATGATGGCAAACTAGAAGAGCATACACATTCTATTGTTAAAGCTATTTTAGGAAATGAAAATATACCGTCGAGACCAAGCTTAAAATCAACTTTAGAGAAAAAAGATAGGACACTATTCCATAAAATATCTCATACAAAAGTTGATTTGTCTGAACAACAGGCCATATACCTCAAGTTACTAGCTCAAGGAAAAACAGCTAAAGAAATTGCACGGGAAACCCATGTTTCCTATAGGACAGTTGAAGGAACTATTGCCAAATTGATAGAATCTTTAGGTTGCTCTTCAAGTAAGGAATTAATTGCTTTATATCATGAACAACCGTGAACTAAGCTCATAAATTCCTTCAACCGACCACTTAGCTTCCCATGCCGCTGTACTAACATAAATCGCGTTGGCTCACAGGCGAGCCTCAACCTATATTGGGCTAGTGCTTCATAAATGCACCATAGCACTTGCGCCAATTGAAGTGCCTCTAATAAACGCTCTTTAAAATCAAAGTTAATATAATTTCCCAAATAGGCGTCTATAAGCTGTAAATAGGCCTCATCTTTATCGGTTAAAGCATGGTGTGTTTTAACCTGTCGCAAGCAACCTACCAATGAAAAAAATGGATGTGAAATCACGATTTCACCCAGATCAATAAACGTACTATTTTTTGATTGTTCTTCTATCAGGATGTTATTGTCGTGGAAGTCACATTGAACCAATGTTTCTTGGATAGCATAGTCAGATAATTGGTTGCATAAACTGGAAACCGTTGGCAGTAGTCTTTTTAATTCATCAATGTCTACTTCTAAGAGTCCATCGGCTAACAAGATCTCTTTTTGTGACAGCAATTGCCTGTATAAATTGGGTAAGTTATCCAATCGCCAATCAGGAACACCCATGGCAAAAAACGCATCGATACGAGCTGCAACCATTATTTGGAGTAATGAAAATTGCTCCATAGCGTGACGGAACAAATTGACATCAAATCTTGTTTTCAAAATTTCTCGTAATGGCCTGCCTGCGTCTTTCATCAAAAAACAATGAAGTTCGGTATGATGAGCAATAATTTCTGGAACCGGAGCTTGATACTGGGTATACAAAACCTGCGTGATAAGAGCCTCTAAGGCAAGCTGTTCGGGTGTTTGCTTCAGATAAATAAGGCCCTGATCGGTTATAAAGCGCATCACACAAGACCAAGGAGTATCTTGAACTTTTTCTGGTAAGCTGCTCTTTAATGTAAACCCAAGAGATTTAAGGGTATTGTAACCCCAATTAATGATCTCTCGATTTGGATTATCTTGGTTCAATTCAGTGGTCCTTTGTTTTTGATTTCTCTTGACGATGATCTTTCATCACTTCACTAATAATCCCTAACCACGCTTGCTTATCTGTATTACTGGAAGTTGCAATCCCTGAAACCAAAATTAATGCTTTCCATAATGCCCAAGCACGTCCTCTGGCTACTGTAGCTTTATCAAGTTGCAAGGTTTGGAACAATGCTTCACGGCTTTTCTCTTCAAAAAATACCCAAGCAATAGCGAGGTCGCAGGCTGGATCACCTACAGCCAATTGGCCAAAATCAATAACCGCGCTTAATTGGCCATTGCTTACCAGAAGATTTCCTACGCTAATATCACCATGTACCCATACTGGCTCATCTTGCCACTTAGTAGACAAGGCCGTCTCCCATATTTCTATCGCTAAAGGGACATCAATATCATTTTTTAATAGTTCAATTGCTTGTCGTGTTTCAGCATCATAAACAGCAATATCACCACCGCGATAAAAACTTTGAGGGCCAGCAAGTGGGCCATTTGTTGCATCAATACTCTGCAACGCTTTGAGGAACTCCGCCAGTTGAACAGCAAATTGGGATAAATCGTCAATTTTGGAGGTTGCAGCTGGATTTCCTGGAAGCCAGAGATTAATAGACCATGTCCACGGGTAAGCCTCTTCTGGCTTTCCAAGCGCAATCGGTGTAGGTATGGGAAGAGGAAGATGTGATGCAAGTTTAGGCAACCATATCTGCTCTTTCTTGGCTTGCCCCGCATACTCGGCAGCACTTGGCATACGAATAAGCATCTCCGTACCTAAATGAAAAGTTCTATTATCCCAACCACTATTGTTTACTGGCTCAATAGATAAATGACTCCACTCTGGGAACTGTTTGTTAATCAAATACCGTGCTAATACTTTATCAATAATTAGTTTATTTGCCATTACCGCATACCAATTTTATATTGCTAAATAAAACATTCGATTTTATCACAAACAAGCTCAATTAATGTAAACTAGGACAACGTAAAAAATGTGCTTGATTTATGAACTACTCGCAACAATCTCATAGGAATATGATCAACATTATTGTTGAACATCACTTTGCGGAACTACCAAAAAAAATTAATCGTATAACAATCGGTATTTGTAACGAGGTGTATCGTATCGCTTTAGACGATCATGATGTGATTATTCGTTTGAGTACTTCCGATAAATATTTACGCGGCTCAGAGGTTCATATCCCTGAGTTTAAACAGCTAGGCATTAAAGTACCGGATATATTAGCTTCGGACTATAGCCAGACTCGCATCCCTCTTTGTTATCAAATTCAAAGTAAAATAGAAGGACAAGATTTGGGTGTTGTGATTGAATCATTAAATCAAACCGAGCTTATGGGGCTAGCACGAGAAATCGCCACCATTTTTAGCAAGGTTAAAACATTACCAGTAACCACACAATTTGGAGTAATTTGGGGTGGTGATAACGATGTCAGTGATAGCTGGGCAGAGCGAATGAAATTATGGATACAAGAGTCTATTAAGCATGGACGTTTAACAGGGATAATGAATCAACAATTTGAAGGTATTGCAAAAGACCTTTACCGTAATTACGAAACATACTTTGATTCAATAAAACCGACCATGTACTACGGTGATATTTGCTCAAAAAACGTCATGATAAATCAAGGAGTTTTCAATGGATTGGTTGATTTAGATGGGTTAACACAAGGAGATCCTCTGGAAGCTTTGAGTCGGATCAAATTAAGCTGGTATGGCACATCTCATGGCGAATTTTATTATAATGCACTTATTAAGGAGCTTGAATTAACTCAATCCGAACAACAACTAATTACCGTATATGCTCTACTTAATCAGCTATCCTGGATGTGTGAAAACGGCATTCAGTTTAACCAAAATACAAAACCCATTGTTAATTGGGAAAAAGCAGAGAGTGATAAAAATATTTATCTCCAATTAGCCTCCGATCTCAATAATAAATAATAAATAGGAAAAACATGCTTAAGCTGTTACAAATAATATTCATTTCATTCATTACCAATAACGTAAGCGCCTCATCACAACCAAACGATGTAAAACCTCCTATTGTTGATACCAAATTACAGGCTATAGAACATGAGCACCATCTTAAAATAGGTATTTATGCGTTGGACACTAATAGCGGGCGAGTGATTACCTACCATGCTCATGACAGATTCCCTTTTCAAAGCACCTGTAAATTTATAGGGGTATCCGCGCTTTTAGCAAGCGATAAAACGCTTTTAGAGAAAAAAGTGTTAATAAATCCAAAAGAACTTTTATTCTGGCATCCTATTTCAGGGCAATACGTAAACCAGAAAGTTCCGTTAAAAACACTGGCAGAAGGAGCAATCTCCTACAGTGATAACACTGCAATTAACATAATTATTCGTGAGTTGGGAGGGCTTGGAGCAATTAACCAATTTGCACAGAGCATTGAAAACTCATCCTTTAAAATGGCGCATTATGAAATCAATTTAAATTCAAACCCCCAAATAAATGAAGATACATCAACACCTAAAGATATGGCATTAAGTCTTAAAAAAATTATGTTGGGAGACATATTGACTACCCCAAATAAAGCCTTACTTCTTGATTGGATGAGAAATAATACCACTGGTTATAATCGGATTAGAGCAGGCGTTCCTCTTGGTTGGTCTGTGGCTGATAAAACGGGCAGTGGAAGCTATGGTATTGCTAATGATATAGGTATCGTTTGGTCACCTGTATGTAAGCCAGTTATATTATCAATTTTTACTGTGAGCAATCAATCCGATGCAAAACCCAGTGATGCAGTCATTGCGCAAATTACGAAAGCCGCATTTGAAGAATTTGCACCACACCATAGCTGCTACAAAGTAACGAAATTTAATTGATTCAGAAGATTCTTAACCCTTCCTTTTCTTGTAGGACTGATATGCCCTAGCTATTGTGCCATTCGGTAGAAAATTAGCTTGCAGGTATTCAAGCGACTGCATCCGCTCTTCCTCACCTTCATTAGATAAAAAAATATGTTCACAATATTCACCAATATCCTGAATAATGCGTTCAAAACGATAGTAAGCAATGGCATCCTGATTGATGTCCGTTGAACCATACCCCTGATAAAACAGGCTTTCTTCTTCAGGTACGGTACGCCCAGTATCTCCAATACCTGCGCCAATAAACATCAAATCCCGTTCTTTAGGCGCGTAGATGAGCGTATCCCAATCCACTACAAACAGCGCAGCCTCTTTACTAATTAACAAGTTCCATCCATGGATGTCTGCGTGGCATAAGATATAATCGAGCGATTGTTTCTCTAACACACTGACAAGATATTCAGAGTGCCTCAGCAACTCAAGAATCTCCTCGCTTTTAGACTTCAAAAACACAGCCATTCGGGCTTCAATAGCGTCTTCAAAAACCTCATGTTGAATTCGGGCAAGGAAAGCTTTTACTATTTGTCGCCATTTAGAAGCGAAGGTTTCCTGTGGTACATCGCTTGTTATTGTGTCAGGAATATTGGCGCTATGAAACTTTTTCATGGTTGCACCAAATTCAATCCAGTGCTGATCTGATAAATTAGCTTCGATGGAATTGCTCCCCTCTACATAAGGATAGAGAATCGCCTTAAACGATGCCAAGCATGTCCAAAGTTGACCTACATTGGTTTTAAGCGGTGGAATCACTTGTTTAAGCCCCAGATTGGCAAGATGTTTTGGAACCAATACCGCAGCTTCATTAAATACTTCACGCCTTAACTTCAAAAAGTAATCCATTCCGCTGTTTGTTGTAACTCGGTACACCGCCGTATTCAGATCCGCACCCAGCGGAAGGAATAAGATTCTCTTCACGTGCAATCCATAGGCAGTGTGTAAACACTTAACGATTTCTTCGTCTTTGAGATCAGGTTTTATCAGCATAGTACCTTCAAACTTCTTTTAAATGCGGTATTACAGCTATTTTACCACTGCCGCTATCACCACCTATAAAATATATATGTGTCATGAGGTCAATCCTATATCTTCTTCTGTATGCACGTTGTTATTTAGTTTTTTTGTGTTATTCCTACAACATCATTTGATGTTTTTAATACTACTTTAATCAGTTGTTCTAATTGTTCGATATCGCGCATATTGTTCAGCACACTCTCATAGAGTTTTAATACATTTCCATCGTTTTCTCTCAGGTATTCGAATGATTTTTTAGGTCCAAGATAACGTAAATGACGAAATGCAAAGTAGTCTTCAATTAATGTATGCACTATCCATACACGCCGGTACGTGCCATCTACATCGCTTATTTTTGCCCTCATCAACATTTTTTCATACCAAACTCGTCTCACCTCAAGCTCATACTCCGCTAACTGAGGTGGAATAAGAACCATGGCGTTGATTTGTTTTAATAAAGAAGTACCAAATTGTTCCTTTTCTTTCAGAACAATACCATCATGCATAATCAAATGCTCTTCTTGAATAGAATGAAACGCTGATTCGGGATAAATAAATAGATCAATAAACACTTGGTGCGTAGGATCAAATCTTGATATCCGCGACATCTTACCTTCTTTAAAAATTCCAGCAAGATCATAATCACTGGTTGAAGTAGCTTTCCCAATAGCTCGGGAGCCGTACAGGATGATTGTATGACAGCTGTACTGGTTTGAGAGTTCATCATAAAGTGCTTTGATTACTGGATCATCCAATTTAGTGTCTTTATTTTGGCTCATCAAATGACTCCAATAATTTCTATTAATTGAGGTAATATATTAATAAATTATAAACGCTGAGTGCGTATCCTATCCAAGCGGCTCTGAATTAAACACTGCAATTTATCCTTATCAAAATTAGGGCAATATCGTGGATAAACCCGGTCCAATCCATAAGACCATTTTTCTAGCAAAGCATGATCGTACTCAATCATTTCTTCAATAAAATAGTTTTCTCCATAATAACTGTCGTGATGAACACCAATACCCCCATCATAGAGCTCACCAGTAGGTAAACGCAGTGCAATATGCCAACATTCTTCATGCGATTTCATTAAGATAAATACAATATGAACTTTGTCTGTAAAGCGTTCATTCCAGGCATCAAAAAATAATTTAGCAAATACCCCGCAAGGACCATAATTAATTCTTGGGGTGTTTTCATAAATACCTAACCATTGGTTTATCTCATGTTGCAAATCAGCTAATACAAGTTGAGTTAATGTTTTTAAGATAAAATTGACTCGACCCTCAATGGGTAAAAGAGGTACATCGATTAAGGTATATCCACAGTGCTGGTAGCCCTCTTTACATGCGCTGTAGGTTTGCATCGCCTCCCTAAAGTCCTGCTTCCGCTCCTTATCATTGGTGTAAATTTCTTCCCAAGGTGGAAATAAAAAGACTGCTTGACAATATCTGTACTGCTTCACGGCATGATTCACTTGGCTCTGCTCTTTATTACAAAAAGTTTTTGCATATCCGTATAAATCAGGTATTCCTCTATCAAAAAAAACAGCGGTCTGTTTTTCCTGCATCTTCTGATAATCATCAAGAGAATAACGCAACATCAACTCTAAAAAGGCATCTCTATCCCCTGTATGGATCGCATTTCCACCAATGAGTTGCTGTTCTTTGATAATCTTTCGTCCAACTTCTGGTACTGTTAAAAATCCTTTTTGAGCTAAAACAGTTAGAACTGATGTTTTTCCAGAACCAGGACCACCCGTTAAAATAAAAAAATTAGGTTTAGTCGTAACCATATTGACCATACTCACTCAAACAATCTATCCAATTACTAAAAAAGATCACTCAACAAATCCTATTAATCTTATCGGCGCTTCTGTTCCTCCTAAAATATACAGAGGAGCCACCAGAATAGTACTTCCGATAGGCGGTAATAAATCTGAATTAGCAACATTTTCCACTAAATATTTTCCCTGACCTAAAATAATCTGATGCACAGGATAGCCACTTTCGGCCGTATCTGGCCCCAGAGTATCGATACCAAGACCTACAATATCACGCTCAATCAACAATTGGGCTGCCTCTTTTGACACGGAAGGAAACTGCAAATTATTCCGGTATTGCGTAGGCTGTGGCCAATGACGCGCCCATCCAGTACGAATAATGACAAAATCACCAGGTTGGATAGATTGATGCTGTTTTTCAAAATGCAAGATGTCTTGGGTAGAGCATAGATAGGTTTCATGTGCTTTTTCAGAAATATCAATGATGACGCAAGGAGCAAGACAATCTTTCAGTAAAATAGCATCAATTGTTTTACCCGCAGGGTCACAATGTGCGGGGGCATCCATATGCGTACCAATACCCGCTGGCATATTAATGCCTTGAACTCTAAACTTAACCTCACTCGTACAATCAGCATAATCCAATGAAGTGGTATGCTTAAAGCCGCATGAATTATCCCATGAGGGCGTACTTGCTGTTAATGGGTGTGTTAAATCAACTAATTTATATGGGAAAGTCATAAAGCAATATCCATAACGGTCACGTCATGCTCTTTAAACTTATCCATCCCTACCATATTCCATCCTAGCTTAGAATAGTAATTGGGTAATGTAGGATCAAAAGCAAATAGGTATAGGTGGTTAAAACCGAGCTGTTTCGCTTTTTGCTTAATAGCATTAATCAGCTTGAGCGCAATGCCTTCTCTCTGATAATCAGGGTGAACAACAAGAGAACCAAGCCACGGTGCTAAATCAGGACGAATACCATCATTTTCTCGTAAGCTGCACATAGCTACAGGCATATCATCACAAAAAGCAACAAGTGTTACTGGTAGTTGGTTTTCATTTAAGTGTTCTTGAAAACGCGCTATAACACGCTCAACAGCAATATCAGGAACCCATATACTGCCTAATACCTGATGCCAAATCGCTGCTAATTCTGGAATGACGTTAGGATGATTTTTAAGTAAGTCTATGTTTATCGGTCGGCCATCTAATCGTTTTTCCATAAGAAAGTTAGTTAATGTAACTCCACCTGGACGCGGTTTATTTTGTTCTTTAACAACAAGGTATCCCATGTCTTCAAAAAAAGGTTTGGCCGTAATACTCGCTTCTGTCGTTATTTTCTTTACTCCTCGCAAGAGCAGGTGTAACTCCAGTTTTTTAACGAGCGCAGAGGCAATACCTTGGCGTTGATAATCCTTGTGAACAAATAACCTATCCAGATAGCCTTCACTAGTGATATCTGCAAATCCAACAACTACATCATCAATCTCCACCAAATAGGCGATATTATCTAGCAAGCTTTTCCATCGATTATCTCCATGGTGTATGTGATGAGGAGCCCAAACTAATAATTGCTCTGTGCTATAGTCTTTAGCATTGACGTGATGAACTGTTTCTTTGAACAGAGTAACAATAACCTCTAAATCTTTAGCCTTAATTTCTCTCATACGTAGACGAGTCTCTTTATTCATTTAAAAAACCTCTCTTTAAGGCGATAATCGTCTTTGGATAATTATATTATTATCAATTAAATACTCCCAAACATCAGATAACTCATCCAAGCGATAGCTATAAAAAACAAACCGTTTAGGCTTAATTGCAATACCACAATAATCGGGTGAACAAGGTAAAACAGTGTCTTTAGAAGACTGTTCTAAGCTCCGTCTCTTGTGTTCTAGTAGTTGTTTATCATCAATCGGCTCCCCTGATGTCGGAGCATAACTACAAAAGCGTATTTGAGCCGATTTAGGATAGGCATCCCAATAATGTGCATTTTGCTCTGCTGATAGAAAGCTGGCTTCACCCTCCACCATGACTTCTCGTGCATAACGCTCAAACCAAAAGGTAAGGGCTACCTGATTATTATTCTTTATCTCAAATACTTTTCTCGTTCGTTTTTGAGTAAACAATATAATCCCGTCTTTTGTTAGTTCACGAATGGAGACGATACGGCCATGAGGGATGCCATCTAATCCCTGTGAGGACAATACGGCATGTTGTGCATATTGGGCACCCATCGATTGTTCTTCTTCAATCCAAGTGTTTAATAATCCAATCGGATTAGGTTGCATTATTAAATTCCTTAATTAAAAAATATAACGTTGAATGATGTTCATACCCTTCACGTTGAAACTCAACTTGATATCCTAGTTTTCGATAAAAGCCTAAAGCCTCCCAATCCATAGTGTTAATGGTAGAAAAACGACATTTTTTTTGTTTTCCTAAACACTCACTCGCTTCAATCAATTGCTTTCCTATTCCTTGTTTCCTGTGACGTTCATCCACCCATAATTGATCAATGTAGAGGCAGCCATAATACATACTGCCATTACATCCACCAATAATAACTTCATCTGCATCACGGACAAAAAAAGCAAAGGACTCTATAGGCTGTTGCCCTTTTTTTAAATAAGCGTACTCAGAAATACCTTGACTTAAAAAATCGATATCTTCTTGTCTTGGTTCAGATTCATAGGTAAGATTCATCTTTTCTCTCGTAAGTCACTACAGCTAAATCACCATTTATTCCTTGAAACGTACAAAAATCCAATCATCCGAAGGTTTTCCAGATAAAGAATCCACACAATAGTTTTTAAGCGTTGCCTCTAAAATAAATCCACATTTTTCAGCAACTCGCCGGCTGGCATCATTACCTACCTGTGTCACAATTTGGACACGTGCAGCTTTGAACGATTCAAATGCAAAACGGGTTAATGCTTGCACCATTTCTGTAGCAAGTCCTTGACCTGTAAACGCAGTCTCTAACCAATAACCAATTTCAAACAGTGGTACTTCTGGTTTCGAGCGATCATTAAAACCACTGGCTCCAATAATGTATTGTGATTCTTTATGGATAATTACCATTGGAAAGTCACGTGGCGCATTCGATCCCCAACTGATAATAGCCTCTTTAACGAAATTAATAGTTGGTTGCATGCTTGGATCATTTGCCCACGGCATCCACCTCTGTAATTCTGGTAATGATCGATTAATTGCTTGATTCAGTGGTTTTTCATCTCCAAGCTTTGGAGGTCTTAAAATCAATCGTTCAGTTTCTATTTCTAGTAACATCTGTTTTCCAAATTAAATTAATGAATACAGTCGCTCGGCATAAGCCGTAAGCTGACGCGCTTTATCAAGCATAGCGTCCTCAACATACCAACAAACACATAAAATAGCTTGAATAATACACCAGCTTAAGACACGTTCCCGATTAAATGCAGTCAAGTCAATGACCCAATCCAGGTTGCGTGCTAATTCTTTGGTTTCAAGCGGGTCCTCAACCACACAGAATGGATTTCTTAAAAAAGCACCGATTTCAAATTCTCTTTCGCCAACAATCCCCTTAGGATCAATTGCCAGCCATTCTGATTGATGCTGTAAAATGTTGTAGTGATGCAGATCACCATGCAACAGAACTGGCTCGCCTTGACTTGATATCAGTTCTTTTGTACGACTAATCACAAAATCCCTGAGTTTCTTGCTGACCAATTGTTGTAATGATGCTTGAGCATCAAGCTGTTCCAAACATCCAAGCCATTCTTCTAATGAAATAAAAAGCAGTGGTTCTGTAACCGGTGTCCACAAACGTTGCATGACACTTACTGCAATGGGAATAGCTTGCTGCTCATCAAGCACATCGACCAATCGTGTTCCTGGCAACAGACGCTCAATGAGCATCCAACCTTCTTCAGGATTTGCAGCAATTAATCGAGCTGAACCTCTCCCATTAAAATGTCTTAATGCATGAATTTCTTTTGAGAATTCATTATGAGGAACATTAACTTTTAATACCCATTCCTCTTCTTTTGGACCTAAAACTGGAAGCACGTAGTTGAAACTTAAATGTTCAAACGGGGTCAGTAAGGTAAGCTTCTGTGTACGAGCAAGGTGCTCAAGAAATTGAGGTAAGCGCTGCCACCATTGTGTTCCAACATCACCATGTACCAACGATACGGTGTTTTTAAGCGTGTTGAGGTGATTAGTAGACATGAGATACTTCCTTGTTTGCGATTAACCATAGCTCATGGGTTTCTTCTTTTGTTAAGCAAGGAATAAATCCTGCCTTTTGATAACAGGCGATTGCACTGTGATTCTTAATATCTGGCGTGACTAGTGCTGTATCAAATTGCTGAAAAACAGTATGCTGGACAAATTGCATCAATGCTGCGCTGCCAATCCCCTGTCCTAAAACTGATTCTTCACCAAGATAAAAATCAATGGCGGCTATTTTTTTGAAATCAAAAGTCTTATTAGCAGGTAGAGGAAGAAAAGCGCGCGCATCATAATACTGAATATATCCTATGGGTTGCTCATCCAGCACAATAATAAAAGCAAAAATGGATTTTTTCTTTCCATTTTCTATCTTATATTGGTTTACATAACTGCTGTATTTTTGAGAGATTTTATCTAGTGTCCAAACCACTTCATTATCCCACCAGGTTTTGACATGGGGCGTTTCTAACCATTTTAAAAGAGATGGAAAGTCTTGCTCTGATAAATTGCGAAAATAAATTGGGGCGCAGAACCTAATGTGTTTTTGTAATTTTTCGTTGGTTCTATCTGTCATTTATCTTTGTTCCTTTTAACTCATATCCACTTTGAGATAAATAAACTTGCACCACGTGCCCCGCTTTGTTTCGTAAAAATTGAAATCTTATGTCAGGTAAAATAGAATAAAATATCGCTTCTGTTTGCGCATGAAGTGTAATAACAGGCTGATTAGAAAAGGCCGCTTCGAGTTGGCCATTGTTTAACGTGATGATCAGTTTCAAATTCAGCTTAATGTCGTATTCTCCAACATATTGCTCGAGGGTTTCAGAAGTGTCCTTTATCGAGCATTTTTCCGATGGAAGAGTCACCTCTATGCCATGTACCACCGAAAGTAATTTCAAGGCAATGTTTTGAGCTATAAACCCTATGTCCCAAACATAACCAAAAGTATTCAAATTGGATAAAACCACGATGGTTGTCTTAGTAGATGGCACATAAATGAGTGCTGTGTGAAACCCATTGATGCCTCCGATGTGCATCACTACGTTAATGCCATCAATCTCTTTGACTTCAACACCAAATCCATAGTGATCCATAAAGGATGTAGTCATCTTTTTCACGGAGTTAGCAGACACAAGCTTAAAATTGAATAGTCCTTGTGTCCATTTCAATAAGTCTTCTGTCGTTGAATAAAGTGAACCAGCAGCATAGGGCAAGCTCATATCCAAGTATTCTGCATTCGTTATTTGTGCATCAGGATCTTTTAAATACCCTGATGCGCGATAAGGTATAATTTCTGTAAAAGAATCATATCCTGAGTCGTTCATATTTAAAGGGGCAAAGATAGCGTCATGAATAAAGTGCGCGTACGATTGCCCAGTTAATTGCTCAATCAGAAATCCAAGTACTACATAACCAGAATTATTATAGCAATAGTGTGTTCCAGGCTCAAAATCTAAGGGTTTATCGATAAAGAGTTGTATTTGCTCATAGGGCGTTTTTGTGCAAAGAGTTATTGCTCTAAACTCGGGAAGTTGTGTGTAGTTTGGAATACCATGCGTATGATTAAGCAAATGAAATAGTTTTATATTGCTCCATGCCTTCGGCGCGTCAGGCAGGTACTGTGTGATATAATCATCCGTCTTCAATAAGCCGCGCTCTTCGAGCAGCAAAATGCCGGCGGCTGTAAATTGCTTTGTAAGAGAACCGAGACGAAACTTTGTGTTTGTATCATTCGGAACAGTCCACTCTATATTAGCAAATCCATATCCCTGATGCACAAGAATATCATTATCTTGGGCAACCAATACAGTCCCCATGAATTCTTTATCTTGGACATAAAAATTAATTAACTCTTGCATCCTTTGTATTAGGTCTTTATTCATAGAAACTCCACTTATGTCAATCCTGCTCCAGGAAACATCAGCATCAATACCAAAAATCACTGTAGATACTTTCTAATCTCTACAACGACCCCTATTATCTGAGCCTCTTGAGCGTCCTTAATACTGACTGTTGCCCATAAATCACTACTTGCTAATAACTGAAAATGATAGCCATCAGCTTCTCCATATCGGCGTAATACAGTCTGTTTTTTCTGGGTTAAATAAACTAAAACATAGTGGCCTGGATTAGGTTGTAAATCTCCATCAATAACGACTACATCTCCTGGGGTAAGCTCTGGTTGCATACTGCTATCGTCCACTGAGGTGGCAAATAAAGCTAAGCTTTTAATCGAGGGATTCAGTGAATCAACCAAAATTGTTTTTTCAAAAATAAAGGGTTCTTGTTGTCCTAAAATTTCTCTGGCATGAAGCGCTTCTTTCGTATTCAGTATAGGGATGTGCCGAAACTTATTTTCAGGATTCTGGATCAGATCTCCTTGAGGATTATCCGTTAAGCACAACAAATAAGAAGCAGAAACTCCCAATTGTTCTGCAAGCAATTTGGCTTCTAAAGGACCAGGGCTTCGCGTGCATTGCTCCCAATTACTAATCCTTGCAGGTGAAAGCGTTACCGTTCTTGCAGCTAACTCCTTAATCGTAATACCCAACTCTTTACGGGCTTTGGTAATACGATTACCTATTTGTTCTCTGATATCCATTGTGATCCTTCAAAAAAAATGAGACATACCCATTGACAAAAACACGTTTCGTTTTATATTATAAATTAATTAAAACGTAATGTGTTTTATAAATTAGTGATACATACCATATTTAATCATAAATTTATTTAAAAATCACATCTTGTTTTATTTTTCCTTTCTTATTCATTGATAATAGGGTCATGTTATGGAATTTTTTATTATCACCCATCAGGAACTTTCTGCACTCAGTGGTTTGCCTTATCTACAACAATTAACTTATCTTCAAGGCATTAAACCCTACGTTGATTACAAAACGGGGATAGTAGGTATTCGCCGTGGTATTAGCTATCAGTCATTGAGTGAAGCACTTTACATAGAGCCTCACTCTGGTATTAAAAGCGGTAGCCCAAGTAAAGATCAATTGCGACGTGCTTTGAAAGGACTGGAGAAGGTAGGGTTAATTCAAATCCAGTCTTGGGAAAGGAAGCTTGTTTTACGTTGTTTATTACTGGACAGGCATGATTCTGTTCATAATAAAGCAGCCATAAAAACACATGACTATAGCGCACCTCAAAAATCACGAAAAAGTCTATTAAATTCAACAAAATCCAATACAAATAAATTAGATCCCGACACAAGCCCGAAGCATGATCCCGCCACTCCTCAAGATAGTAATAATTATTATTTTATTTCTTTATCTCAAGCCTTTGAAGAATTCTGGGGGTTGTATCCGCTGAAAAAAGAAAAAGAAAACGCTTTTGAGATGTTTAAAAAGCTAAACCTTTCTCCAGCCTTGATGCAAGGAATCATAGCTAGCCTGACAGAACACATCCAATTTGACCAACAAAAGCGTTCCGAGGGTATTTGGATGCCTGCTTGGAAATATCCAGCAAACTGGTTAGCACAACGATGCTGGGAAACAACACCCACGATTATTGAAGCAAAGGAGTATGAATATGCAATCCATGAAACAAATCGTCCACACCAATCATCTACACACAGCATCTGGGCTACACAATCAGGCGAAAGCATTAGTGACACCGAGTTCCAAAAGCTCTGGAAAATGTACTGAGCAAGTGAATAAATTGTTTCTGAAGTTTTCAACTTTTTATGGATACATATGGCGTAGCCAATTCAAAAATGAATATTACTCGGAGTTTGCGCGCAGAGAGTGGTCGAAAGCTCTGGAAGAGTTTGATGAAAAACTGATTGATCAAGCCATTGACGAGTGCCTAAAAAATCGTGAAATGCCTCCCGCATTGGCTCAATTTATTGAGTGTTGTAAACAACTATCAGCCAGAAAAAAAGAGTGTTTTCACAGAGAACCTTATAAACCTTGTAACCCTATTGTTGCCAACACACACCTGAAAAAAATAAAGGCAATCTTAAACATAAAATAAAAACAACCGGAGAAAAATAATGTTGGTACTGACAAGAAAAAAGGGTGAACAAATATTAATTGATAAAGGGCAGATCGAAATTCACGTCATTTATCAGCGAAGAGGTGTCGTTGCTTTAGGCATTAAAGCACCACCTCATATTGATGTGGATAGAAAAGAAATTTTCTTAAGAAAACAAGCAAATCCTGAATACAACGATGATAAGGAATAACAATGAACTCAATGATTCGCCTGCCCATGATTAGTGTACTCAGTGTGCTTGCTTGCTCCTCTCTTGCCGCGAATGTGACACAAATTAATCGATATGCCACTGTTGCCAATAAACCATTGGCAGCACAAATAAATCCTTTATTAGCGGTTCAACAAGTCCATTTCCCTCAAGAAGTGCAAACAATAGGTCAAGCGATTGAATGGTGGTTGAGGTTTTCGGGTTTTTCTTTGGTATCCAAAGAAAAACTATCTGAAAGTCTGCAAGCAGTCATGCGTCAAGCCTTACCCCAAATTGACAGAACGCTTGGGCCTCTCACTGTTAAAGACGGACTCGAAGTACTTGTTGGTCAACAATCCTTCGTCCTAATTGAAGATCCTCTATTGCGGCAAGTGAATTTCAAATTAAAACCTGGCATAAAAACAGGGAGTAAAGCATGATTAATTATAAATACCTATTAGCTGCTGGTTTAGGGCTAGCTGTAGCCTGCGGCATTGTTTGTATTAAATACCACTCACCACATCAAGCTCAAAATTCCGAAGCCATTTCCAACCGTCTTGATACCATTCAGGCACAGCTCGGAGCATTACATCAAGAAGTGAAAAAACCGACAGAGGCAGTGGATTTAAGCGCAATCAATCAAGACTTCAATAGACTAACCTCTCTGATTGAACAATTAAAAAATAATGACGAAACTACCCTCAATCGCCTGATTAACGAACATCGTAGCGAGTTAACGCAAAAGCTAGATTCGTTGCATAACATGGTTACGGCTTTAAATAAAAAGCAGCATCCCATCAAATATCTACCTGTGACTTCCTTGCCATTTAAGGTCATCAGTATAGATAGCATTCAACATGTCAGTGTGGCCACAGTGGCCTACAACTTTAAAACCACTCCTTTAGAAAAAAGCGACAGCCTGGCTGGTTGGACAGTGATAAACATTGATTTTGGTTTACAACGTATGGAATTGGAAAACAGCAATAAAGAACATGTTGTTGTGACGCTGGATGTAATTCAGGGAGAATCCAATGCTTAAATATTCTGTCTTTCTGCTTCCCTTATTAGCCCATGCTGAACTGAATATCCCTGGGCTAAACCAACAACCCCTAAATCACCTTGCCATTAGGGATCAAACGCTAGCAAAAACCGGATTAACGGTTAATGAAGACGAACTGACTTCGGATCAAGATATTAATAAAATCACGCTCAACGAAGCACAACGCCATGAAGCAAAAGTCTGGGAGTTAACACCGAAAGAAGAAAAGCGCTATATCTTGCTCATGCAAAACAAAAGTAAATTCTATTATGAAGGATTAAGGCAAACACCCGTTGATATTCTGGGACTTAATGCCCGCAATGAAACAGAACGTAGTCACTATGCAGAACTAGCAGCAAAACAAGAAGCACAAAAGGTTTCAAAAAACATTGCATGGAACAATGCTTTTTACAAAGCCTACAACACATTATTTACCAATATACCCGTGGTCGGTGAGTTTGATCCTTCACCCTATTCACCCTATGCCCATAAACCAGTGCAGTTAAACCAGGGCGATACTCTGTATTTTTTCATCAACGAAAAAGATGCTGTAAAAACCATTTTGATGATGCTCTTTGAAGCAATAGAGCAAACATCAAACACTCAATTGCATTTAATGCTATTAGGTATGGACGATACAGCAATCCAGATATGGGCTAATCAGCATCAAATTCCACAACATCTTGTAAACAACAGCCGTATTAGCATCAATCACGGCGAGCTAAGTTATCAATCCCTTAAGAGAAATAAAAAATCACTGCCTCTGTTGCTGCTGTCCAAAAATGGCCATTCCAGCATTGTTGATTTAGGGAGATTTTGAGATGCGCAAAACTGCACTAGTTTTGGGACTGTTAATGATTACCTCTTGTTATGCTTGGCAAGTTATTAATCCAGAACAATACATCAAAGAGGCTCAAGCCCAATTAACCGAAGAGTCGTTAAAACTGCAAGAAAAACTGGATGCAAGACTTCCTGTATCCAGCAAGGCTACTGTTGGTGAAGTTGTGAACCGAAAAGTAACACTGGTCAATTTCTCATACCCTATATTTATTATTGGAGATGATGCTACCTCACGCCAATGGTTACAAGAACATGCAAAAAAACTGGAAGAAGCACAGGCATTAGGTTTTGTTGCCAACATCAGCAACAGCGAACAATTACAATCACTGCAACAACTCACCAAAGCGCCTTTATTACCCGCCAATGTCGATGACTTGATGAGCCTTTTTCAAGAAAGCTATTACCCACTTGCTTTTTTTGAAGGTGACTTATGGCAATAAAGACGACAACACCCAAACCATCAAAAAGAACAGTCATGAGTCTCATGGTACTTGTCCTGCTCGCTTGGTTAATCCTTATGGGTTGGGTATCCAGTCTTTGGTGCGTCTCAGGATTTGATCAGGCATTGCATGCCGTCATGGCGCTGTCACAAAAACAAACACAAGCTATTACAGGATTTAGTGGTATGAAAATCGCCAACACAGTGAAATCCTGGTTTGGCAACATACCCACACAAGCACTGACCGATAAGGTAGATCAAACCAGCTTGCTCATTAAAAGCAGTCTGAATGAGGTGATCCCTGATGACATCAATGAATTAAATAATGCAGCAGAACATTTTATTTACATAGCGAAACAAATCTGGTTACTGATGGGGTTAACAACTCAAGTAATGCTCATCAAACTCGTTATTCTCATCTCGGCTATCCCTTTATTTTTGCTAGCAACTACCGTAGGACTTGTTGATGGACTCAATCAACGCGCCATACGCACAGCATCTCTGGGACGCGAATCATCCTATGTATTCCATCAGCTAAACCGCTACTTCAAACGTGGTCTTTTGCTGTTACTGAGCTTATGGCTTGCCTTGCCAGTAAGCATAACCCCCGCTTTTGTTTTTGTGCCAGTGAGCTTGTTGTTAAGCATTATAGTGTCTGTCACGGCGAGCCGCTTTAAGAAATATTTGTAAGGAGAAAAAATGAAACGCTTGTTATTAGTACTGATATTAAGTCTACCTTTAGCCAGCCATGCGCAAGAAGATGCGCTAAACCAAACCTTAGTCAGAGTGATTAATCAGATTAACGCCATTATGCCGCTGCTTGATGAAGCACAAACCGAAATCGAACCGAATACTCGCATTCAATTGCATATCGAAAATTTTGAAGGCTCTGACAGTAAAACACATGCTGGACTTCGTACTGATCTGTTGGCTATTCGTAATGCACTGATTGATTACATCAATAAACCAGCACTTTCACCTAAAACCATTAAACCTTTAGAACTTGATTTTATCGGGAAGTAATCATGAGCAAAGTGGATATTGCCAAAACGTTTGCAACAAGTTTCAAACAAGCAGCAGGCAACACGGCTGCAAGTGCTTACTCAGGATGCATCCGCTTTATCGCCATTATGTTGGTCATTATCGGGATTATCTGGTGCATCAATCAGTTCATGGGCAATACGGAAAAAGATCAGGAAGGATTTCTCATTCTGTTGGGATCACGCTTAATCCGCATCGTATTAGGTTTTTGTTTATTCATTCTTATTTTAATCGTTAAGGGGAGTTAATTATGAAAAAGTCGATTGTAACTATCAAACAATGGGGGCAACGAATGAGCTTAGGACTCATGACTTTAAACTATGCACCAGCGCTTTTTGCAGACAGTTGGTTTCCTAGAATCTTCAATGCGGATGACATTAGTGATGGCAGCAAAAGCATGATGAGCGTAGCTGGTAATTACGTCAAACAAGGCTTAGGACTTCTTCTCTTTATTGCTGCCGTGATGAGTTTTATCAAATTCATTACCACCATTCAGCATGGGATCGAAGAATCCAAGAAGAATGATGGTTCAATGGTCGCATTTGGTACTTTTGCCGTGATGGGAATTACCTATCTTGCCATCAGTATTGTAGCGGGCTATGTCGGTTACAGCATGATCACCAAATTCAAGATTTAGGAGGCGTTATGAACCAACCATCCTCACGCCACCTGTCTCACGATTATGAGGCTTATAAAGGATTAAGCCTAAGAGAGTTATTTTGGATAGTACTAGTTACAACACCAGTCATTAGTATTTTGTTCTCTTTAGCTGGTCTTTTGATTGATTATCCACTGGCTTGTGGCTGTGTTGGTTTCATCGTGGGGTTTATTGTCTCCATTACCTTTTGCCCCAAACGTGCGGCATCGATTAAAGCAGGAAAACCTCATGGTTATTTGATGAAAAAGACCCTGCTGCTATTAGCGCATTGGGGATTAAAACGCTCGCCCTATCTTCATCATATTGGTGTCTGGCAAAAATCCAAACTAGTGAGGTAATTCATGTTTCATTATTGGAAAAAAGTAGACAGTTTAAATCATATCAATCGCTTGTTGCTTGCCTTTGTTGCAGTCCTCATTCTGATTGTGGCAGGACTGATTACAACGCTTGCCAACATGCCAAAACGTTTTGAGTTTTGGTTAACTCCTATAATGAGCGCCAATGGCGGTTTAATCAAGGAAAACCAAATATCTAAAGAGTACGTGCAAGGTTTTGTTGCAACCCTTTTGCCTACGATAAACACCTGGTCAAACGGTGGAAAAACAGAGTTTGCCAATAATCTTTCAGGATTTCATTACTATTTCACAGCACGCCATCAGGCATTAATGAATAAAACATTAAACGCCTATAAAGATGCTCAGCTTTTTGATCGAGTGCAAGTAGCCAGTTTGTATCGCTTTATGGAAGACGATGATGTGAAGCCTTTAGGAAATAACACATGGGAAGTTCATCTGGTTTTACGCATGACTCAAAGACTTAAAGACGATAGCCCGATGGTCATTGCTGACAAAGTGGTTGATTACCATGTGCGTGTAGTCAAGGTCGATCTGTCGCGTCTTCAAAATCCTTTTCAATTGGCTTTGGATGGTTATACCCAGCCAGAGGTTCTGGTTAATGATTTATTGGCAACTGATTTAGGAGGTACACAACATGAAAACAGGTAAATGGTTATTGGCCTTGCTTGTCTTGAGCGTGAGTCAGCACGCATTGGCACTTAATGCAGAGCATGTCTTGTGGGATAAAACACCTATTCCACTTGAACTCCCTTTAAATGAAGAACGGTTGGTGCACTTTCCACAAGCAATAAGCATCATAGATAATGAAGCTGCTGACAAAATTGCGGTTTTAAAAGTCCAAGATACTTTGTACTTAAAAGGCAAAGAAGCTTTTCAAAACAAACGGCTTTTGGTGCAGTTAATGCCTCAAGGCGAGGTCATTATTTTAAGCTTAAACGTTAATGACAAAGCACATGATGTTAAGCCAGTCGATATTCTCTTGGAAACTAAAGAAGACAACACCAAGCCCACAGAAGAAATAAGTAACCCTCTGGACTTGAATGCCGTAACGCTGACTCGTTTTGCCATTCAATCATTATATGCCCCACAAAGATTGTTGGTTATTCCTGAGGGCATAGGGCGTATTCCCATGCAAACTAGAAAACAGATTAGCCTTTTTTATGGAGCAAGTATTGAAGCAAGGCCACTCATTTCATGGCATGGCGGCTCTTTTTATGTCACTGCGGTGGAATTAAAAAATCTTCTTAACAAGGAGATGATAGTCGATCCTCGTCAAATGACCGGTAATTGGCAAACCGCAACCTTTTATCCCACCAATACGTTAGCACCTCGTGGGAAAGAAGATACTACTACTGTATTTCTGGTATCAGACAGACCATTTAGCACGGCATTAGCCTCTGGTCGGGAGTATGTACGATGAAAAAGAATACTGGACTTAAAGTATTAACCGGCGCGGTAATTACTGTAGTAGCACTCGTAATGATGAACAGCAGTCACCATGAGAGTGAAACATCAGAGCAGCAACATAAAGATCCCAATAACTTAAATGAGGCCATTGCCAGCCAGTTTAATGACAACATTCGAGATGTCGCAGCAAGACTACAGGAAACAGAAAAGAAACTGGCAAACATTGAAGCATTAAAACGTCAAAACTCGGAGGTGCCAGCGACTTATCCTTCTGAAGTGATCAAGGAAATTGAAACATTGAAGGAGGAGTTGGCTCGTTTCAAGAACAATCAAGAGAGCCAGCAAGAACAGCCATCTTATACAGTTAATGGAGAAAACAACTCACCGAAGGAGCAAGACGTTAAAGATATTGATTTGCTGTTGATGAAACAAGAAGGCAATCCTAACGAGCTGGCTTATTGGAATCGTATTAAGAAAAAACACCAGAAACTCACTCAAAGAAACAAAACTACTCAATCCAGTAACAATGATAAAAAAAACATTCCTTATTACACCATTCCAGCAGGCTCTGATCTGGGGCGAACCACTCTGCTATCGGCATTAATCGGCGAAGTACCTGTTGAGGGAAAGTTAATGCAACCTCTTTTTCCTTTTTCAGCCATCATTAACCGTGGCGATTTAATGGCAGCCAATGGTATTCCTTTGCCACCGAATATTGCAGGGATGAAAGTCAATGGTTATGCCATAGGTGTAGGTTCTTTTTTGGATAATATCAGTTGTGTCCGTGCCTATGTGACTTCTGCCTTGTTTGTCTTTGATGACGGGCATTTTGTTACTGTGGGCAAAGAGCAAATGACTGGCACTACCGAGATGGTCAATAACGAAAGTTTGGGCTACCTCACCACCGCATTTGGCAATCCCTGCATCAAAGGCCAATATTTCACCAATGCCCCCAGGGTATTAGCCGCATTGATGGCATCAGATGGCATTAAAGGTTTTGGCAATGCACTGTCTCAATGGCAAATGACTTATACCGCCAATGCCAATGGCGCGACCGGAACACCTACGGGTTCAATGGGTAACTATGCTTTAGGCGGGGCCTTGTCTCAGGGAACAGTTAAAGCAGGCGATTGGCTCGAAAAACACATTCAGGGCAGCTTTGATATGGTTTTTGTGCCCGCGTCTATCGGGTACAGACCGACACAGCTTTCATTCCACATCACACAAACCATCAACCTTGATAAAGAAACCAATGGGAGGGTATTGGATTATGGCCATTTACAACAAACTGCACACGATTTTAGCCTTAGGTAGTGCATTGATATTAAGTTCTTGTGCATCAAGCTCAATTAGCTCTACAGCGATTCCCGAAGGTGGACTCACTGTAAGTCAGCTGTATCAACAAAGCTTAGGCGATGCCATGCCTGGATGGTCTGTACCTAAAAGACAGACCAAACCAGTAAATTATGCAGGTTATACAAGAGAAGCATCCAACGAGATTCAAAATTTATTCAAACCTTTGGATAACCCACAAATTCCGATTTACGTGTTTCCACATGTGGCACTGATTGGTGATGAGCAATTGTTAAAGCCAGGCTACACCACCGGATTTTTCCTTTACAAGCAAAACCAGTTTGCGCTGGCTTCTGAGCGTTATTAAGGGGAGCGTATGATATCACTCGTGAATCAAATAAGTGATTGGCTGGTAGGCAAGAAAAGCCTGGCTGTGCTTACAGAGCAAAGCATCAAAAAAAGATTTGAAAGCCCTAATCCGTCATTTCCCGATATGCTTTCTATTGTTGATTTTAATGACGAACTCAATCTCTTCTTACTCAATGACGGCATCAGTATTGGTTCAGGCTTTGAGTTAGCCAGTATTCCGGCAGAAGCAGCCTCCAAAGAACATTTGAATGCTGTCTTTAACAAAATCAAAGATACGTTTGCAACCGTTGTTCCTTTGCATAAGGAAGATCCCTGGATTATGCAAATGTATGTCAATGACGAGTATTGTTTAAAACCAGTCCTTCATCATATTCAACAAAGCATTGCACCAGAAATTGCCACAACACCGTTTACCCGTGATTATCTGTCTCGTCTTGATGATCTGTTTTCCAAAATGACCAGACCGAATGGTTTGTTTGTTGATCCCAAAACCGATGCGCCTTATCGTGGCAGACGAAGACGGGTACGGGTTTTGTTTTACCGTTTATATCAACAAACCCAAACAACACGCGACAATGCCCTGATTGAGCATCAGGAAGTCATCGCACAAATTGAAAGCAAATTAAAATCACCTGGGCTTCAACTGAAAAGACTAACCGGAAAAGATTATTATCAATGGTGGGTACGCTGGTTTAATTCTAATCCAGAGGAAATCCTGAGCCGCTTTCCTTATCCCACAAACAAAAAACCTGCCGGATACAGTTTAAGCCAGAATGTTTTGTTTCATGAACCTCAAAGTGCTGAGCAAGGCTTCATTTTTGATGGCACTCATCAACGTATTTTGTATGTTGATGGATTAAAAGAAGCACCCGAAATTGGGCTTATTTCTCGTGAGAAATCTCAAGCCAATCCGAAGCACCGATATGCTTTGCTGGATAAATTACCAGAGGGAGCAACCTATACCATCCAAGTTACCTTTGGTAATGATGAAACTTTGGATGCTCATTTGATGCGTCTGGAAAAAGGAATTGTTGGAACCAGTCTTAAGCCACAGCAAGTCAGAGAGGATATCAAAACAGCACGCGATGAACTGTCTATGGGAAATCGTTTATTTTGGGTCAATCAGGCCATATTTTATCGCGCTCAAACAAACGAAGAAGCTCTTCAGATTGAAAAAGAACTCAAGGACTTATTTATTGAAGCCAAAATGCCTTTGATTCCTTCCTGTTTTGACCTTCACCCAATGAACAGTTATTTGAATGCCTTGCCTTTTAATTTTATCCCTCAATACGCTCGTCAGTATTTACGTTTTGACAGGCTGATGTATGCCTCAGAATTGGCAGCACTGCTGCCCGTTTATGGCCGTAATCAAGGTGCAAGACACCTGCCCTGCTTCACCTTTTTAACCGCTTGGGAGAACCAGTGCTGTTTGATGTCTTGCATCATGATTTTATCAGCCAAAACTCCCATATGGCATTATTTGCCAATTCGGGTGGCGGTAAATCAGTGGCTACAGGCTGGATGATTAATTCTCTTATGGCCACCAAAAATGCACGCATCATTCTTTTTGAAATGGGTAACTCCTTTGATCGTATGCTCATTCACGCCAAAGCTCATGGCAAAAAAAACCAAGCAGTTGTTACTCAGCAATAAAAAAAGGTGAAGCAGTTCCGTTAAATCCATTTTGTGAGGCATACAAAGCAATTCCTGAACTCAGCGACAATTTAAACGCAGCAGAAGCAGCTCGCATTGCTCAAAAAATGATGGAATTAAAAGGGAATCTTGCACAACCAGCCAATGTGAGCGAATTTGCCAATGATGAAGGTTCACAAAGCTATTTGGCAGAGCTTGCTTTAGCTTTACGGACGATGATTACCGAAGCCAATGCATTGGAAGAAGAGCAATTTACCTTGGCGGATGAAACACTCTTAATTGAAGTATTAAGCGATGCTATTTTAACTTCATTCAACAATGATGTGCCACAAATGTTGACTGAGCATGTGGTCGCCGCTTTTAAACGGCGAATAGAACTAGAAACGGTTGCCCGCAAAAAAGACCGTATTCTGGATATGCATGACCGCTTGAACAGCTATGTAATTAATAGTGCCAAATCACGCTTTTTTAATGTGCCAACAGAGCCCTTAGGCGACTTTGATATTTTCCACATTGATATTTCAGCCATTAAAGACGATACCGGAAAACTGGCTTTGGTTATGGTGTCTCTATTGCCTCGAATTCTGGCTATGGCAGAGGCAACCCAAAACGATAACAGACCTACCTTTCTCTTTATTGACGAATCACATCTGCAATTTCAAATTCCCTCCGTTGTCACCAGCTGTCTTTTGGTAGCGAAAGTCGCAAGAAAACTCGGATTGTGGCTTGTTGCCATTACGCAAAACGTCACCGATATGAACTCAGAAAAAGCCACCAAAATTTTATCGCTGATTGAAACCTGGATTTTATTAGGTCTGGATGAAAAAGAAATTAATGACGTCAAACAATTTAAACAGTTAACTCCGCAACAAGAAGACTTAATCAGGGACATTGATTCACAAAAAGGCTTATATGCGGAAGCGGTCTTGTTAGGTTCACGTTATCAAGGATTATTTCGTGTCATTCCACCCCGTTACCTGCTTGCCCTTCTTATGAATGAAAAATCAGAAAAAGCAGAACGTTATGCCTTGGAGAAAGAACATGATGTCCTTAAAGCTGCTGAACTTATTGCGGAACAACTTGAGAACAAAAAACAAAGTCAAAACAATGATGCTTGTTTCTATGATGATTAGCACCAATCTTCATGCAACAGAGAGTATAGAGCCTCCTCACTCTATCAGCAGTTTTGGTATTGCAACTAAAGTTTTAAGCAAACTCTTTAGCAACAGCCACTATAAAGTGATCGGCTCTTGCACTTGGGCGGTAGGGAGATTTCCTCCTAAACTGGTGGCCGTTCCTGCGATAGAACAATTCATGCCGGATTTGATTGTCACTGTGGCCAATCGCCCTGAAACCAATCCCTGGATTGAGGCAAAAGCTCTTTATGAAAATCCAGCAAGCCAAGCGCTGTATCAGAAAGCCTATAAATTAGCGACTGGTTCAGAACTAGGTTTTGGTGATGCTGCTGGCCAAACCAATGCCATGCACATGAATGAAGAACGTACACGTGTTGTGGATGTTATTGGTAGTCCAGCTGGTTTGTATCGTTTACCGTATCTATCACATAAACCTGAAACACGTTTTGGATACCCCTACTATTTAAGCGAAGCCGATGCAGTATCAGATCGCACAGAATTAGCTGAAATTGCTTATATGGCCACCCATCCTCATTTGCTATTTAACCACGATATTGGCAGCACAACCCAAATCTGGGGGCATGAAATCCCAAGATTGATGCGAGTGACTCACCCCTCACGATTTAGAGCCTCTATGGTCGCGGCCTTACATGCCGCTGACATTGTCACCAATAAAAACAGCCTTCATGTGACTCAAAGTACCAACAATGCCTGTGGTCCTAATTGCGTGGTATCTAATGTGATATTTGATGCACACAACAAAAACATCATTTGGCAAGAGGTCTACCCAAAAAACCGCAACATCAATTTCAATGATGCCACTGATATGGGCATAGAAGATGAGCAAGCCGGAAATGGAAATTATGTGTTTGTGATTTGGCGCAAATACCGAGGCTGCATTCAACATGAAGGGAAATTTATCCGCTCACTTTCATTCCCCAAAGTGGGTTTCCTCAAAAACGTTAGGAGTTAACGATGCAAAAACTGTCTCTTTCTTTACTGGCACTACTATTGCCTCAAACCCTGCTGGCAACCTCGTTTATGCCCAATGAATCGGATTATTATTACAAACTGGGTGGTTCATCCAATCTTTATATACCTCCTGTTAATAATGATCAAACGCTTACTATTGGTGGTATCGTCGATGGACGACTAGGTTTTACCTGTAGCGGATTCAATCCGGTAGTATCCATTACCAATACTTTTCAGGATATGAAATCCTCTGCCATGAATATTCCAGGTGGGATTATTGATAATCTCAAGGGTTCAGTGGCTGGTTTTCCACTTTATAAACTGCAACAGTCCATGCCCGCTCTTTATAACGTACTGCAAAATACCGCAGCTTATGCGCAAAATGAATTTAGCGTCAAAGTTAAAGATTGTCAGGATGTAAAAAAGACATTGGAAGAAGGCCAATCGCCAATGGAAAGCATGTTGTCTGTCTCAGATAGTCAGGGTTGGCTTGAGGCAGCTAAACGTGCAAAAACCCAAAATGTCGATGTGACTTCCACAGCGAAAAGCATTGCCCAAAAACGAGATGAATACGGACTGCCCTGGATAGGTCAAGAAAGTGGCAATGCGGGCGGGAAATATCAACGTCCGATCAAAGTCATTAATGACGTAGTGATTGCTGGTTATAACATTTTATTAAACCGAAAACCGCTTAATAACGATAAGAAACCAGACACTAGAACACCTATGACTCAAACCTGGCCAACACCCACCGATGCAAGCCAGTGGGCAGTCAAAGTATTAGGCGATCTTCATGTGAGTTCTGCGAATGATGCAGACAAAACCAAGCATGATGCCAAAGCAGGCATTGGTTTATCTGCATTATTGCAAAGCTGCGACAGCTCTAATACGTGCACCTCTAATGTATCTAAAGCGCTATGGAATCTAGTAGACAGACAATGGCCGCTGACTGAGGAAAAACTCAGAATGGTCAGCGCCTCCAATTTGATGATTACTGATGAAATCATCATCACCATTCAGCGTATGCCACGCGAAGAACAAATCCTAACCGTTTCCAAACTAGCAGAAGAAATTGCCGTACAAAACATGCTAGACAAAGCCTTAATGATGCGCCGCATGATACAGGCAGGATCACAGGTACAAGAAGTGCAAAATTTAAAGCCCGCTTTAGACATGGTGAAGTTCGCCTTAAAAAAACTGGATGACGATATTCATTCTTTGGCTTTCGAAAATGAAGTACGTAAAAAAATGATGACTGAAACGTTAGGTCTTCTCATGGATTTGCGAGGCAATGACATCGCAAAAGGATTGCCTGGTGATGATCATGAGCAATCACAGGTTAAAAATGGCGCGGTCTACGTTAAACCTGCGAAAGGAGCATGAGATGATTGTATTTAGCCCTTTGTCGCTATACACCACCTATTTAGGCTGGCAACAATACGAGGTTATTTTCAATGCCCTGTGGCAGACAGGATTGTTATATCTGGGCTTTCTTATGGTGGGGTATCGTTTCCTAAAAAATGTGCTAGCACCAAGTGGTGCAACACATCATGCAGCAGAACATGCCTTGAATCATTTCCTCTATGAGCTGGCTGTAACTTTTTTGATTTGTGGGATATTTATTTATCCTTGCGTGCCGTTAGAGGAAAAGGCCATGACGTTTAAACCCATGTGTGGCATCAAAAAAGGAAGTGACGCAAAAACATCAACACTCAAAGATACAGGAACAACCTACGATGAAGCCTTTGCTGATGTATTAACCAACAACGTCAAAATGCCTGTGGGCTTTGCTATTCTGCAAAACTATATGTCAGGTATCACTTATGGATTGATGAGAGTAACTGGCTGCACAGACAGTTTGCAGGCTATTGAAGGCGATTTAATCTCAACTTATCTGCCTGCGGATGTACGCAAACAAGCATTAAAATTTCATAGGCAGTGTTTTCTGGAAGCGCGTAGCAGTTATAACAATGAGCCTCCCGATCAAAAAAAGGTTGATGATATTTTAAAAAAATACGGTGGTGAGGAGGATTTAACTTGGGTTGGCTCTAAAGTATATCAAACACTTTATTACGATAAGATTTACGCCAGACAGCCCGTACCAGGTTTTACCTTCAACGAAGCGCCTAATAAAAATTTAGAAAAAGCAGCTGAACGGGGGGACATTGATGCAAAGCATTTACCAGAGCATGGCTATCCCACTTGCAATCAATGGTGGAAAAAACTAAGAAATGATCTGGTACTGGTAGCCAACAACGCGAGTGTTTTTGACAGTCATCTTAACTACTTTGCTGTCTTGGAGAGAGTACGCACCTTTAAAAAAAATCATCCAAAAGCCTGGGGTTCACAACTTAGCTCAGAAGAATATATTGCTAAGATGTTGCTTAATGACAGCCGTGATGTACAGGCCAATAGCGTTAAAAACCTGATGAATAATACCAATGGAGCTTTAGGTGGCGCACTGTCTCATGGGCTGGTCAACATCGGACAGTGGACTAAATCATGGACATCAACCCCATTAAAGCGTGAAGCCATCATGCAAACGCTACCAGTCATGCAGGCTTTTCTTTATTTTTTCTTGATTATACTGACTCCTGTCGTTTTGGCTTTAAGTGGTTATAACCCTAAAGCATTAGGCAGTTTATGTGCTTTGTTTATCATGACGATTTTCCTGCAATACCTTTGGCATTTAGTCGGGTTTGTAGAGCGCAGTGTGCTCGATCCATTAGGTCAGAACGATGCGATTGCAGCCATGCGCAATATGGCGGTCTTGTTTTACTTTATCGCACCCATGTTGCTCTTGAAACTGTCGAGTCATTTTGGTGGTGAGGCAGGCGCAGGACTTGCGGGTTTAGTCGAGAATGCCGCTCAACACAGCAATCAGGTAGCAAGCTCGGGTGTTGAAACCTTAAAACAGGGGGCAAAAATAGCAAGCATGGGGAAAATAAGATGAATACCTCTCAATCAATCGCCATGAATATGTTCGGCAAACTCTGCTCCACTAATAACGCCATCTTCATAAAGCTGTCGAGCTTTTCCTGCGGTCAAACGTGTTTTTTTATCGTCATCCGATGCAAAAGCAACAATAACTTGCAACGCAATCATACTAACCTTGCCAAGCATTTTCAATGCCTTAAAAGCCGTAGACTGCGCTGGTTTCGTGTTCCTAATCATAAGGAGTGTTCCCATGTCCAATAAACATATTAGTCGATTCATTATAGGCATAAGCAAAACCGTTCTGCCAGTAGTGCTTATTTTATTGCTAGCACCTCAATTCATCCGATTCAGCTCTGAACTCAATAGTGCCAGCCACTTTTTTCAGGCACATCAAATAAAATTTCTTATCATTCATAGCTTTTTTTATCTCGCTTTATATTGCTGCTGGCCAAGATTGATTACTGTTCTTAGTAATCGTTGCCACCATGAAATTAATGATTCTCAAATCAAATTAGCGTTGCAAGCCAGAAACTATTTATTGGCCGCTTTAATCTTTTTTGAGTTGTTGGTTTGGTGGAGGTAATGATGAGCCAATACCCTGTTGAAAATCTATTACGAGAACCCACGGAACTTTATACCAGTTTAACTTGTGGTGCACTGGCAACACTGACCATAACACAGCCTTATCTTTTTTTACTGACTCAAGGTATGGGTTATTACGCAGGGTTAAGCCTCATGACTCTAAGCCTTATACGAGGCTATCAAGGATTGCGTATTAAACGCTATCATAAAAGATTAATTGCCATGCCGTATTACGCTTTATCTACCACAGAAATTCCAGTTTCAAAGAAATGGCTTTTTCTTGGCAAAGGTTTTCGCTGGCTTCCCCATCACACTCAACGCCTTCAGCAAATCAAACAAATTAGAAACGAATCGTTTATGCAACGCAGTATCTACTATCGCGCAGCACGAAACTATTGTAAAAACCATGAGGAGACTCTATTGGCCAAACTCCTTAATAAACCATCACAATTAAATCCATTTAGACCTGATCCACCCGTAGGAGGCAGCTCCTATCTGCATGGATTAGGCGAGCAAGACAGCTCTATCGCTATTCCACAAGAAGTACGTGTTGGGCATACCTTTGTAGTAGGTACAACTCGCGTGGGTAAAACACGACTGGCTAGTATCCTAATCAATCAGGATATTAGAAATGGGGACGCGATTATTGTTGTTGATCCCAAGGGCGATTTAGATTTAGTGCGCGATATGTACTCTGCCTGTCGTGCTAGTGGAAGATTGCATGATTTTAGAGTGGTACACTTAGGTTTTCCTGAATTATCCGCTCATTACAATCCATTAAAAAACTACGATCAAGTCAGTGAAGTCGCTACGCGCATTACCGATGCAATTCAAGCCGAAGGTGAAGGCAAACAGTTTGCCGCGTTTGCCTGGAAATACGCCAACATCGTGGCACTTTGTCTTGAAGAAATGAGGCAACCGATTTCTTATAGGTCTATAGCATTTTATGTTAGTCGTCTGGATCAACTACTCATGACCTATGCAGATTTTACACTGCCTACACACGATCCAAATTATCACGAAGCAATAGATGAAATCATAGCCAATAATGATTGCCGCATAGACAAATACGGCAAGACCCCACCACCTATGAGTCGATCAAAAGCAGTCGTTCAATATTTGCAAGAATACATCAGCAAAACTATTACCTCTGGTAATGTTGAAAGCCTTCATGATCAAGTGATCATTGATCTGTTTGATGCCGCCATCATGGACAAAAGTTATTACGATAAAATCACAGCCAGCATTGGCCCTGTATTGTCTGAAATTAATAAAAGCAATGCATCAGGCATCTTTTCGTTTCAACAAAGCTCTTGCGAAATTGAACTAATGAGTGCCATTAAAAACAAACAAGTCATCTATATCGGATTAGACAGTCTAACAAATCCCAACATCGCTCAAGCAGTCGGCAAAGCCTTCTTATCTGATTTGGTATCCACCGCAGGAAAAATATATAAAGAAAGTAACGCACACTACCGCCTCAATTTACATTGCGATGAGCTTTCTGAAATCATCCAAGACTCTTTCGTAAAAATTTTAAACAAGGCGGGTGGGGCAGGATTTCAAGTCACAGCCTATGCACAGACTAAACAAGACTTGGAAGTAGCTTTAGGCTCAAAAGCCAAAGCAGAAGTAACCGAGGGAAACCTAAACACCCTTATCATGCTACGTGTCAAAAATGAGGAAACAGCAAATTTATTAGTCAAAGTTTTACCAAAAGTTGACGTAGTTGATTACTCTCAAGTGTCTATGGTCAACGACACCCCACACGGAGAGGACGGTGTTTACTTCAATACCACCAACGAAGATCGAGTACAAACTACGCAAGTCAACATGATTGATGTCAACGACATCATCTCGTTACCCAAAGGTCAAGCCTTTGTTTTAGTGAATGGCGGAGAGCTATATAAGGTAAGAATCCCCTTACCTGTTAACGATGGATTAGCCCCCAAGGATATCAAAAGTGCTATTCGTGCAATTAACCAATTGAATGATAACCTTGGAGATTAAAATGAAAGCAGAAATAACTTTAAACCTTCGTACACGGGAAGTGTATAAGTTATTCGAGAGAAGGATTAGTGGAGATAGACTTTTTATTGAGGCTATTTTGCACAAGATGAACATCGTCATTGGGCGATGTCGCAGGCAAGAGCCAGCAGCTCTTAAAATGTTGTATGAAATGGAGCAACAGATCAATGCGCTAACCCAGGAATTTGCTTCTGAAATTAAACACTTTGAGATGCTTCTTTCTAAGAAAAAAGAGTTTAAAGACAAGCAGATTAATTTTGTGGTGCAGTTTTATCCGAGGATTATCGTATGCAATCCCCTAAGTATGAAATTAGCTGAGTTGATTGAGGTTTATGACCAACTCATTGCGACTTTGAAATTACTTCGGCTTGCCGGGTGTTTTGAGACCGATCAAACATACTTCACCCACATGAAACAAAAACAAAAGCTTACTAACCAATCACTCAGTAGAATTATCTCGGGCTGAATGAGAGCCAAATATGGCATTGAACTATAAACTGACAATGCCATAAAAAAAACGATTCAATCTGACATGATTAGGTCGATGATTTATCTTTTTCAAAATCTTTAAATATTGCCTCTGCTTTTTTCTGTTGTTCAAGAAGATTGCAGTAATGCTCTCGCATAGAAACATCCTTGGCATTTTTACACAACTGCTCAAATGTTTTTACGCTACTTTTTTCGGCTTGATCCGCAAAAATCAGGGTAGGGAAACACAATAAAACAAAAATCAATTTTTTCACAATTACATCCTTAATGAATACAACAATACTCCAAGCAAAATTTCTGAATGAACCCTTGCTGAGTTTAGAATAATACAATAGCGCTTATTAGCGCAACTTTTATCCAAATGTTTTTAATTTGGGTTAACTGGCAATGACTGTTAAATTTTTTCCTGTTGTTTCTCTAACATATAGGTCAGTTGCCCCTAACAACGCAGCAACATCATTACTTAATAAATTAATATCCAGACCCGGTTGAACTATGAAAATTTTATATTCTTTTTTCAGCCTACCTCCGTGTACTTTCAAATGATCAAAACTCCTATACTCCCCTTGTTCTATACGTGAGGATTGATCTTGATTTATACGCTTTCTCTCCCTCGCTTTAAGATGATTTATTATGTTATCGAGTTCACCTACCCATTTGCAATTTTTTATCACTTGGCCACACACTTCATAAAAATCACCAATTCTTGATCCTGCTAAACTCTTTTGCGAGAATTTAAGATGGTAAAATTCTATTAAAAGGAGTCCATTTTCTTCTTTAAAAGCAACTATATCTGCAATTTCCCCAGCCCCATCATCATTAAAAATAAACCAGTAATTTTTTTGTTTTAATTCACTGAGTAGCACATACTGTATAGAGTTACTATCCTTCGTACTTCCTTGTGACTCCTTACGAATATCTATAGTCCATTCAAACTTAACGAAACAATCCTTATGTATGTGTGGAATGGTATATCCTTCTGGTCTTACAATATGAAAGCTATCAAATACTTTAGAACCATCAGAAAAATATACTACAGGCGAACAATTTTGAGAAAACTCATCATGTAAGGCTACTTGAGAAAAGTCCTTTTTAACTATATTTATTTCTTTGTTACTAGTTTTTTTAACAACATAAGATTGATTTTGAAGTACATATTTATAGGAAACTTCGATATTCTTGAATTGAATAATAAATGCTATTGAATTTGATGTGTAATCAATTAATTTTATCTCAGCTTCATCTAAGGAAAATTTTTCGTCACCAATCACTAAATTTATTTCTGACAAATCACCATTTTTATAGTAATAATCAGGCCAATCGATTGCTATAGGAATCAAACCAACTGGAAAAGTACTTATTTCTTTAGTGCGCAATACTTTGTTAAGAATTGAATTTGGATCTATTGTGGGATCCTTTAGTTTTTGCCCTATATCATCACACCACATCATCCAATTTACTAAGGATGTGGATTTCATCGACCAAATTCTACCTTTATAAGAACACCCTAAGCTAACTTTATTTCCGTTATAATATCCCTTGCCAAATAGATTAGATTTATATGAAGCTCCTTGTACTAATTCATTAATTGCAGATTCAATATCGATACCAGTATACATTACATAACGGAGAGGGCCTCTTCTACCTCTGTTTAAACCTGCGTTCTGCAAGGTTAATCTTTCAATGTTTCCAAAACACTTAAAAACATTATCTCCTTTAAGCAGCTTTGCTTTTTTAGATATACACTGAGCAAGCTTTTGTCTTGAACCTGACTTCGAAGAATCATGGATAAAAAGCATGTTGTTTTTTTGAGTTAGATAAAGCACGATGAGACGCCACTCAGGTATTGTAAAATTACCTTGAGGAGACCATTTTGTTTGAATTTCAATCTTTGTTATTAAAATTACTAACTGTGAATCTGAAAAAGTTATTTTTGAAATAAGCTCTTCGTGATTTTCAAGGACAAAGGATGTTTGCTCATTAAGATTAGCTTTATCAACTTCATATACTACTGTACTAAGCGCCATGTTAATGTTGTCTAAAGGAATATCTGCTCCCATTTTACTAGCACTTAATTCCATTTTTTGGGTTTCAATTTCATGTTGGATACGGCTTTCACTGATGCGCTTTAAAACCATGTTCCAATCAGGATCTTCCTTGTATAAATCTTTGAGAACATCCTCAACATTTTGATCACAAATATTAGCAATGAATGTAGGATCGCCAAGATCATCTCTTCCTCGAATAAATCTCCCAGCAAATTGTAAAGTAATTGCTAAGCTTTTATGTATATCATGAAGTGCGCAAATTTTTAGTTCGGGCAAATCAAATCCCTCACCAAGCATATCGACACAAACAATAATTTTATGTTTTTTTGCAATAATTGCCTGCAATTTTTTATCTCGTTGAGGTACGCTGCTATGTATCAAAATTGGATTTAGAGCATCATAGTTTTCTTGATATATTTTGAAAACTTTGTCAGCCTTTTTTTTTGTATTACATCTAGCCATTAAAATATGATTAAAACCAGATGATAAATCTTGTCTAAGCCGAGATACGGCCTCTTCTGCAATTTTTCTATCTGCTTTTTCTTCATGAATTTCATAGATAGCTTTAAAGTTAATTGGCCTAAAAAAGCCTTGTTCTTGTGCAACTGATATTGGGTAATTATAAATAAACAACCCCTCTATTTTTTTTCTATCTTCTCTAAAGGGTGTTGCAGTAAATTGTATTACAGGCTTATTTATAAATTTCTTTTTAATAAGCTCCCATGTGTTAGCTCTTATGTGATGAGCTTCATCTACGAAAAGATGTGAGCATTCTTTAAATAGCTTAGTACGTAACTGCTCATCAGCCTTATTTAAAGATTGTGGAGTAGTCACTATTACGTTTGCTTTTAAGGCAAGATCTAACTCCTCTTGAGTTGATATTCCCCCGGTCAGTAATGCTGTTATAGGATTTAACGTATTTTTATTTATAGCTTTTAACTCTCGTAATCGACCTAAGCATAAAAATTTTTTAAATGTTTGCTGTCTTAAGCTAATGGTAGGAACTATAACTAGGGCTCTTTTTACAGGTAAACTACATATTGACGCTAACATAGTCTCTGTTTTTCCTGTACCAGTAGGCATTACAACCGTGGCATCTCCTGATTTATGATTTGTACAATGAGCTAAAATTGAAAACAATGCAGAAATTTGAGGCTGACGTAAGCACAGTTCGCTCTCTGCGTTAATTGCATCAAAAGGAACTACACTTAAACAACCGCGCCATGATTTATATATTTGCTCAATAAGATCCGTATCAAGTTCTTCATTATTACTGACTGTGTCTAAGGCCAGATATGCGATTAGAACAGATTTAGCCTCTTTTCGAGTGAGCTTATTCTCAAATTCAAATAAATCAAGCTTAGACATACTGACTCTCTTTAATTGCAAACTCATTCAAATATAGCATAATTACCCAGCAATTTATTTAAGCATCACAACAGGCTGCGTCACTGCTATATCCGCAGTGACGCAGCCGAAGGACTGCGAAATTTTCAAATAAATTCAACATACTACTCTTGATTGAGCAATCGCATGCAACGCGATTGCTCAAAATAATCATCAAAATCCCCTTGTCCAACACAAATCGTTTTGCTAATCTTTCATTAAGCATAACTGATGAGTCCGGCGCAATTCCGGCGAAACCTCAATAGGTCTTATGCAATAGCCACCCTCATTCCTTAATCTTGTGGCAGAACGATAAGTCGGGAACACAACAACACCTGCACTTTGCAGGGCTCATTGCAATCAACGTAATGTAATTCTTAAGAATTGAACCACACAATACCTCTTCTGTATTGCCCCATGCGCAACAATGAATTCGTATAGACTTTGTTGCCCCCTAAACTCATTTCAACCTAAGGAGGCCATCCCCCAAAAAACTCAGTAGTACCGATGTTATCAGGTCAATATAAGTTTGCAGTTTAAAACTGATTTGCCCCTGAACTGAGCCTTGAGGCTTCATGCCTGGTACCGCACTCTTGCAGGCCGCTCTACCAACACTAAACCAATATCAGGGCAAATAGTTTTAGAGGTTATACCAATGAGAAAAAACCAACTCAGGCAACAAGTTGATCATTATTGCCATCATGATCACACTGGATCATACCGAGCCAGAAAGCACCGTCATTTTGTGCTTCACAAAATGATTCGTGATTTATTTCATATAGGCCATGTTCCACCAAAATGGCATGCTATCACTCACGAACATATTCAACGCCTTGTTACACATTGGCAAAAAGAGCGCCTCAAGCCATCAACTATAATGAAGTACATGACTATCATCCGTGATTTTTTTCAAAAGATTGAGCATGCCATCCCAGATATTAGCAATCAAAGCATGGGAATTAAAAACCAAAAATCCAGCTCAACAGGAATTCATTTACCAGAAGATATTTCTGATCGGCTAGTAAACCCTACTGCAAAAATATTGATCGAACTACAAATTCATTTTGGTTTAACTTTAAGTGAAGCAATGCGTCTATGCCCAACCATTCACGTGCAAGAACATCAACTATGGATTACAAGAGATATTGCTACAAACAGCCACGATAGGACGATCCCTTTTAGAAATGAGGCACAAATAGAAACGAAAAACTCACTTTTAAGTTTATGTAGAGAGCAAAACCTAATTCTAACGTATGGGTATCATTCTGTACGCGGCGCGTACAGTAATGAATTGAAAGCAGTAGGTGTACCTTCATCCAAGAGCTATCGGGGTGTTTATGCCAAAAATATGTATCCAGAGCTGAGCAAAACTCTATCCCCTTATTTAGCAAAGCAAACCATCCTGCGCGAAATGGGACTACAATCCAGGCGAACGCTTTGGAGTTATCTTAATGAGTAATACAAAATTGCGCGCAGCAAAATTTTCAATTAACGAACTGGTTAAAAAAGCTCATGGCCATTCCTATGCAAGCCAAGCAGACATGCGCCATATGCTCTTTCGATGCGTCAAAGATTTACATGAGCTAGGGTATAAAATCGGTCACATTAAAGGATTAAAAGCAAAGCACATCTATGTGCTGGTGGAACATTGGAAATCACAAGGCAAAAATCCAGGAACAATTAAAAACTACATGTCCAAACTACGAAAGACAGCTTATTTACTGAACGATCCAAAACTGGTTAAGTCAGATAATGCGGCGTACAGCATTAACAAGCGTTCGTATGCTTCAACCATTAATAAAGCAATTCATCATATCGATTTATCCAAATGCACCGATCCTTATATTAAGCTGTCATTAGAGGGTCAAAAGCTCTTTGGCCTACGCCGTGAAGAATCCATGAAATTTACATTAAGTGAAGCTCATCATGGCAATCATTTAATCATTAAACCTAGCTGGACAAAAGGAGGTATTGGACGCACATTAAACATAACGAAGGAAGGTCAACGGCAATGGTTAGCCAAGGTTTCTCAACTTGTTCGCGCAGGAGAGTCACTTATTCCGTCCAATAGGACTTATAAGCAACACCTAAGTTATTACGAAGAGCAAGCAAAAGCTATGGGGGTCAGTAAACTACATGGTTTAAGACATGCCTATGCGCAAGAGCGATATAGAGAGCTGACTAAATCCTTTGATCCCAATAAACAAGGAATGGCATGTCCATTTGAAGGTGGCAAAAAATTTAAAGAAATGAATGCAGCGGAAAAGGCAATAGATCGAAAAGCACGTCAAATCCTCAGCTTTGATATGGGTCATTCTCGCATTTCAATAACAAGGATCT
>NZ_JH413795.1 GCF_000162755.2 Legionella drancourtii LLAP12 | reverse complement strand
TTTGGGTTAATTAATAAGTAGTATAATCGCGGTTAAATCGGCAGTAAATTAGGATTACTGAAATGTATCAACTCATACGCTCATCATCCAATCATGACGAACAAAGCCACCTAATCGAAGAAAAGGTTATAACATCATGGGAAGGAAAATATGGAAAGATTCATAAAAGAATCAACTTAAAATTAAACATATTAATTGCTCTGTCTGTTGTAAAATTAATTACAGTGGTCCTTTACTATTAGACGAGCCCCTGTAATATAACAATTACTTGAGTGATGATTGATAATACCAACGCAAACAGAAAAGGAATCTTGTGAATTCAAAACAACTTGAAAGCTATCTTGGCTTGTCTACACAATTTTATGACTTAATTAGGCCAGAGCCTCCCAAAGATGCTTATTTATTTTATCGATCTTATGTTTCTGAAACGGATGGGCATATTTTGGAACCCATGTGTGGTTCGGGGCGTTTTTTGATTCCATTGATACAAGAGGGTTTTGACGTTAGTGGTTTTGATGCTAGCGAATATATGCTAACCGCGTTGCATGATAAAGCCGCATCAAGAAATCTTAACCCCAAGACCTGGCAGGATTATGTAGGTCATCTGGATGGGAAAGAGAAATATAATCTGATCTTTATTCCCAGCGGTTCTTTTGGTCATATCATAGGATTTGAAGAAATAAAAAAATCTCTTGAGAATTTCTATGAGAACCTCCGTGACAATGGGATCCTCTTATTCGAAGCTGAATCATCTCTTTCCGCACCTATGAGCCAGTTGGGTGTTTGGCGCGGCATGGTTTGTAATAAGCCTGATGGCGATTCAATCCTGATAAGTCGATTATCGACTATACAAGATAGTGTTTGCTATTCAATTGATAAGTATGAATTGCTCAAAAATAATGAAATTATTCACACTGAAATAGAGAAATTTAATGTTCGACTCTATGATGATAAAACCATTTTATTAGAATTACTTCGAAATATTGGCTTTAGAGAAATTAGGCTATTAAAGACTTTTGACCGTCTTTCTAATCCTGACGATAGTGATGCCGCATTTGTATATGAATGTAAGAAATAATTTTTACAGGCTGTTCTAAAAGATCTTTTCCATCACAAAATTATTCAATTCAACCCCTTGACGCACAATTGTTTGCTGCTTTACTACCTTAAATCCTTTGAGCTCAAAAAATGGTCGCGCAGTAATACTCACTTCAGCAAAGATTCGGTTTATATCTTGTTTTCTAGCTTCATTAAAAATTGATTTCATTAATAGAGAACCAATACCTTGCCCCTGATACTCGTGGTGTACATAAAAACAATCAATATGTCCTGTCGACTCAAACTCTGCAAAACCAACTGGCTGTTCATTAATAACCGCGACCAATGGGGATATTTTCTCCCATTTCTTCATCCACCTTGCTGTATCCTTCGATGTTTCAGGTGCCCAAACATTGACTTGTGCTTCTGTATAATCACCAATATTTATAATATGAATGGTGTGATAGAAAATTGATGCTAACACAGCAGCATCCTCTTTCTTATACTTTCGAACTTTAATCATGGGATAGTTCCAATACTTTTATTTAAGCGCATTATAATCCGTATAAATTTCATGCAAAACCTGTTTAACATTAGTACCTTTAATTGGCCAACATAAAGTTTTCCAAAGCGCCCATCCTAAGGCTCGTATCCAGGTATCATTATCCAATTGAACTTCATTTTTGAACATAGCCCGTTCTTCACTGGAAAAAAAATTCCATGCTATTACTAAATCACATGCCGGATCGCCTATCGCAAGTTGGCCAAAATCGATAAAGGCATGTAATCTTCCGTTACTAACCAAAATATTACCAACTGCTAGATCTCCGTGAACCCAAACAGGTCTCAAGCGCCACTCAGAAGAAAGTGACTCCTGCCATAATGATGCTGCAAGACTTTGTTCTTGAGAATTTTTAATTTTAGGAATTGCAAGTTGCATTTCATGATCATAGGCATTTAATGAACCGCCACGATAAAAATTATGTGCGCCAGCCAGAGGCCCACCTTTTGCATCTAAAGATTGAAATTCTTTTAAACATTTTCCCAATGCTCCTGCAAAACATTTTATATCATGAATATTCTGTCTTGAGGCAGATTCCCCTTCAATCCAGTGATTGATACTCCAATGCCACGGATAAGCTAAGGATGGTTTTCCAAGAACAATAGGTCGGGTAATTTGAAATGAAAGTTGTTTAGAGAGCCAAGGCAACCATTGATATTCCTTCTCTATCTGCGGCTCATACTCCTTATGTCTAGGCAAACGAACCACCATTTCTTCACCTAAGTGAAACGTTCGATTATCCCAACCACTTTGAGCAACTGGGTGAATGGGCAGTGATTGCCATTGTGGAAATTGCTCAGCAATTAATTTTTCGACTAAGTGTGCGTCAATTTTTACTTTACCCATTAAGGCCTCTATTGCTTCTTTATTGTAGTTTTTCGATGCAACTTATGCGGGATCCCAGTATGCTCAAAATCAAACTCAAATTTAAAACCTAATTTTTCCATAACGCGCAATGATGGATAATTATTGTATGCGGTAAAACAGATTGTGCTAGCTAAATTTAAATGCTTTTCTGCATAATCCAATGATGCAAGCCCTATTTCAAGCGCTAAACCTTTGTTCCAGTATGCTTGAACTACTTGATAAGTTAACTCAACTTCCTCTTTTCCGTCGAGTATAAAGGCCTTTAATCCCCCTCGCCCAACAAAGCTATGAGTTTCCTTGTCATACCACATCCAGGGAGCAAAACCATGTTGATTGTAATGATTCATATCAGATTCCAAACGGCATAAAGCCTGGTGCTCATCGTATGAAACACCATAACATTGAATAAACTCAGGGTTTACAAGCATTATTGTGTAGTCTTCATGACACGCTAATTGAGGGATAAAGGCAATAAGACGTGAGGTTTCAATGAATGGTTTATTAATGCCAAAATGCAAAAAGGCTTTCTCTGCAATATCCTGACAAAATTCATTCTTGGCATTGGCATAATCAATCGTATTGTCATGAATTTTAATCAAATTAAGTTTAAGTACTTCATACTCGTTAGCAATATGGGGATAAGCACACAAATAATCGCGAAATAATAGATGCTTCGCATACCAAGAAGATGGATAATTAACCAAATGAATCTGATGCGTTCGCTCACCATGTTCATTGTCTTTTTGGAAATAACGTCGATGCGGAAAAACTGATTCAAAAACCTGGTTATATCGATAACCCAATGATTCAATTTTTTGGATATCCTCAGAAGTAAATTCCCGCAAACATTTAACACCAATTAAAATATCAATCACTGGTTTTGCACAAATGCCAGGAATAGCTGTACTGCCAATATGCTCAACTTGGATTATATTCTTAATATCCAATTGCAATAACTGTTGCTTTTCAATTCCAAACGCAGCTTTCCACGCAGGATTATGAGGAAGTAAGGTAATCATATTCTGAGATTTTGTATTTAATAATAACCAATATTGGGCTATCTTAGCATATGTCTTAAAAGTGTATTAAAAATATTCATCATATCGAGGAAAAAATGATTGCGATAAAAAGGCTAGACCAATTAGATATAGATGAATTGTCATCCTATCTCAATCATTACCAAGAAACGACCATGTTCATTAGGAACAATTTATACCACTCGGGAATTACCTACCAAGATGCGCCATTTCACGGAGAATATTACGGCTCCTTTGAAAACAATCAAATTAATGGGGTTTTAGCGCATTATTGGAATGGTAATGTGATGATGCAAACTGAAAATTTTTCTGCATTATCAGCTTTAGTAGAAGAATTTGAGCTTAAAAGAACAAGACCAATTGCTGGAATACTTGGCGAAGACACCCAAGCCAGTTTTGTCATTGATAAGCTAAACTTAGAAGCGCCCCTATTTGCCATTAATTATCAGGAAAAGTTATTTTTACTTAATCTCGACAAAATGACTATACCTCAAACGATTCATTCATATAGCTGCACACTTAAACCAGTACAAGATTGCGACATGGATATCATCAAAGAGTGGCTTATCGCTTATCATATTGAAGCACTCGGAGACGATACTGATAATCCCACACTTGAACAATCCATTATTGATGAAATTCAAGATACGCAGCTTAGTCAAAATCGATGGGTTTTATTTGTAAACAACACTCCTGCTTCCCTATGCGGATTTAATGCCAATCTACCTGATATTGTACAGATCGGCCCCGTTTATACCCCGCCTTCATTAAGAAATAAAGGTTTTGCCAGAATTGCTGTGTATCTTTGTCTAAAACAAGCTGCCGACCGGCAAGTCAAAAGAGCAATTTTGTTCACTAATGATAATTCCGCTATATGCGCATACCAGGCTCTTGGTTTTCACCAAATTGGAAAATACCGACTGGCACTGTTAAAATAATGGGCTTGTTGGAGGTAAGATGTATGGTTGATCTTGAAATCGTTAGTTTATTGTCATTAGTTTTTCTAGGTATAGTATTTGGTTATATTACCGGACGATATCGTAAAAGGGCAGCTGAAAATTGCGGAGAAGCCCGAGTCAGGCACGCTTTAGCAAAGTATTGCCAAAACAAAGATGCTCATGTTTTGAGTAATATTACTTTACGTTTAGAGGATGGTTCCACAACTCAAATCGATCATATTCTAATTACAACAAAAGGCATATTCGTTATAGAAACAAAGCATTACAAAGGATGGATATTCGCTAAAGCCAACTCAAGAAGCTGGTCTCAATCCCTCTATTACGATAAGTTCAGATTTCAAAATCCCATACATCAAAATTATAAACACGTTAAAGCCATTCAGAAGACTCTTGATTTTATAGATCCACTGCATATCCATAATATCGTGGTTTTTAGTGGCGCAGCAGTATTTAAAAGTGCCAAACCTCATAATGTTTTTTATATAGAAGAATTAATCCCTGCAATCGAGCAATACTCCGATAGTGCTTTAAGTTTAAACCGTGTTCAGTTTTGCGTTGGACGATTAGAGTATATACGCCTGGCATTAACACAAGAAACTGATATTGAGCATCAGGCATATTTAACACAACGATTTAGTAATCATTGTAAGAGTTAATGAAAACAACATCCTGCCGATGAATCACCGACTATCGAAACACATTCCTATCGCATAAAAAGAGCATAATAAGTTCATTTGCGTTCATTTAATATCAACAAGAAATAAATCTTGATTTCCAATACTGGCTTGATAATCTGAAAGCAACACAACTGATGAGTCAGTGCAATTCTGACGAAACCACCAGGTCTTGTGATATGCCATCTTGTTCCCTAATTCCATGGCAAAGCGATTAGCAGGGAAACCCTATTTGGAGTTGTCATTACGGCTTTACGCCCGAGGAGTGCTTTAAGCATATCATCATTAATAACCAGGTAAATCAACCGATGTTTCGGTGATCTTTTTTGCATAACCCAATTGGGATGAACTGTCCTTTTTGGGGCTAATCCTCCCGATCTCTAAGGAGCATACTATGCAACACCAAGAACCAGTACAACTTGAGATTGAACATTTGCTCTTTGAGCTGAATTGTTGTGTGAATGATTTAAGCCGACACCGACTTCAAATTAACACCCATGACATTCAGCAAGCAGAGCTAAGTTTAAACAAATTGGAATCACTGATCTCCTTTGTCAAACAGTTCGATACTCAACGAATCGCTTGTTAATTGAAGTAATTAAAGTCTTATCCGCATAACAGAAAACCACCTGCTTATGCGGATGTTTTTCTGTTATGCCGCCTACATCAACAATAACAGGAGAATAAAATGACTGCATCTTTAAATCGCGTTCAATTAATCGGTAATCTCGGTGCTGATCCTAAAAGTATCGCCGGAAAAGACGGACAATCTTTTGTCACTGCCACTTTGGCTACTAATGAGTCATTCAAACAGAATGATGAATGGCAAACCAGAGTCGAATGGCATCAGCTGGTGTTTTTTGGAAAGCTGACTAAAGTCGCTGAATATTTAAAGAAAGGTTCACAAGTCTACCTCGAAGGTAAATTGCATTCCAATCAATGGACTGACAATGAAGGCAAAGCGCGTCAAGCCTTAAGCATTGTTGTTAGTCACATTCAGCTTCTCAACCCACCAAAATCAGCTGATGAATCCAGCAACAAAACCGCAGAACAGCACATGGCTCAGATGCGTGAAATGTTGCAACCAGATTCAGAAGAAATTCCGTTTTAATCATACCCTACCCCGGGAGCAAGCTCCCGTTTGGGATTGCTCCATTCACATAAGGAGATAATCCCATGGACACCCCTTCAATCTATGTAGCCTGCTTGGCCTCTTACAACAACGCCATCCTGCATGGCGTTTGGATAGATGCTACTCAAAGCGAAGATGACATCATGAAAGAAATCTGGGAAATGCTGGATAACAGCCCTGAACCCAATGCTGAAGAATACGCCATACATGATTATGAAGGATTCGGCAGCATCAAAATTCATGAGTATGAGTCAATAAGTAATATTGTGGAGTACGCTTCATTTATTCAAGAGCACGGAGACCTTGGCTTAGCCCTACTCTATGGTTATTCGATAGATGATGCACAAACCATGTTGGAGGATCATTACCAAGGTTGTTATGATTCAGAGGTTGATTTTGCCAGGCAGTTATTTGATGACTGTTATGCTCATCAAATGCCGGATAGTTTGATTTGCTATTTTGATTTTGAGGCTTTTGCTCGGGATCTTTTTATCAATGATTACTGTTCGGTTGAGCATAATGGACAGACTCATGTTTTTTCAAGCTATTAAGCCCTCTTTGAGGGCTTACACAACAATCCCCACATACAACAAAAAAGATAAAAATTAAGGTAGTGTAGGTCATTTATTAATTGAATTTAGATGCAATTTATCCGACAATTATTTTTCATAAAAATAACCAATAAAAATTGGAACAGACTAATAAATAATAGGTGAGTCAATGTCAGTTAGGAATGGAAACTATTGTGCCTTCTATGTCGCTGAGCCTTTTAGTACCAGCTCATTAGGAGCGCATGCAACAAAAGACTTCTATTACTACAATCTCATAAAATTATGGAAGGGAGCAGACGCTACTTTCCCTTTCATTGACTCACATGACAAGACATACAATGTCCGCGACGGCAGTAGTTGGGAACTAACATTGAAGCCACGGCTAAGAGAACGACTTCGAGTATCAAAGAACATTATTTTATTTCTCAGTTCAACAACGACCAACTCTAATGCACTTAGAGAAGAAATCGACTATGGAATCAACGATCAAAAGCTACCGGTGATTGTTGTTTATCCTGATTACAATTCCAAAGCAAGTCTATTGACTAATGGTTATCTTAAACAAGACGTAAAAAATTTATGGGACAAATTACCTATATTTAAGAATTCAATAAAAAATGTCCCCACACTCCATATTCCCATGGACAAAGAAGTAATTCGCCAAGCTCTAACAAATCAGGGTTTCATGTTTTCTACCCAAAAAGAAGCGGACATCTACATCTATAAAACTTAAGGCGGAAGGCCTAGAAATAAAAATGACAAAGGTTAAAATCACTGATACACAAGTATTTAGAAAATTTTTAGAAAAGATATCTGTTATATCTATGGTCATTACAACAATTGTTATTTTTGTTGATATACCTGCCGAATGCCGCATCAAATATGGTATAGCATTTTTGATATTGTTACCTATCCTTTACATTGCAATTTGGTATCGCGCCAACAGCCTTCAAGATATAAACTTAAACATCGAAGGGAGTGCTGTAAATATCAAAGTTGGAGATATTTTTAATCAACAAGGGTTCAAAGTAATTGCTTTCAATGAATATTTTGATACGTTGGTTGATGATAAAGTGATTGCGCAAAAGTCAATTAATGGCATTTTTATCAACAAGCATCTGAACATCAGCCCCATAGAACTCGATGAATACATTCAAACTTATGAATTTGACGAAAATGAGATTTTAGCAACGAATGTACCCAGAAAATCTGGAAAAACCACTCAGTATCATATTGGAACAATATGTGTATATGAAGATTACCTTCTAACAGCATTCTCAAAATTTGATAGCAACAACAAAGCAAACCTAACTATGCCTGAGTATTTAGAATTTCTGATTACCTTCTGGGACAAAGTTAATAGAGTTTACGCCCAACAAAATGTATCAACTACAATTTTTGGTTCGGGCATAACCCGAATCAAAGGTCACAAGAATATTAGTGATGAAGATCTTTTAAAAATCATGCTCTGGACATTTCGGATCAGCGAGATGAGATTTAAATATCCAGCAAAACTAACCATTGTCATCCATAAGGATAAGATTAATCAAATCAATCTCTTTGACATTAAATCAGCTAGAAATGGAATGTAATATTTACGCTCAATAAACTAAAACCAACTCCCAATTCAGTATAAATTGGATTAAAATACCCCTTCGGGAGATCGTCGTATTTGAGTACGACATCGTACGACACAGTACGCCATTTGTAGGAAAAACCCTCGGCAAAATTTATAATAAAATCAAGTGGTTAAAATTATTAAGCATGACTCATAATCCGTTGGTCCTAGGTTCAAGTCCTAGTGGGCCCACCAATAAAATCAAGTAGTTGTGGTAGTTTTTAGAAAATTCAAAAAAGTCATGTAGACGCAATGTAGACAAAATAAAAAGGGGTCTTTTCCATTTAGGTGGCATTTTACGGAGAAACGTTTATGGATTGGAAAAATTATGGCGAAGCCCGAGTCAGACACGCTTTAGCAAAGTATTGCCAAAACAAAGATGCGCATGTTCTGAGTAATATTACATTACGTTTAGAGGATGGCTCCACAACTCAAATCGATCATATTCTAATTACAACAAAAGGCATATTCATTATAGAAACAAAGCATTACAAGGGATGGATATTCGCTAAAGCAAACTCACGAAGCTGGTCTCAATCGCTCTATTACGATAAATTCAAATTTCAAAATCCCATTCATCAGAATTATAAACACATTAAAGCCATTCGAAAGACCCTTGATTTCATAGAGCCACAGTGTATCCATAATATTGTGGTTTTTAGTGACGAAGCCGTGTTTAAAAGTGCCAAACCCCATAATGTTTTTTATATAGAAGAATTAATTCCTGCAATCGAGCAATACCCCGATAGCGTCTTAAGTTTAAATCGTGTTCAGTTTTGCGTTGGGCGATTAGAGTATATACGCCTGGCATTAACACACGAAACTGATGTTGAGCATCAGGCATACTTAACGCAACGATTTAGTAATCGTTGTAGGAGTTAATGAAG
>NZ_JH413794.1 GCF_000162755.2 Legionella drancourtii LLAP12 | reverse complement strand
ACTCGTAGATGAACTGCCAATACCAAATGACTTCTTTCTTAAAGAATAATGAATTTGATTCAATAATGTATCATTATTGTGATTTGAAGTAATAGCTAGCTTGGGCATTTTAAATCTCAGTATAATATAATTGCCATATTGTACAAAACAAAACCATTCATTGCAATCTTTTCGCATGCTTGATTTAGTGCTTTTACTAAAAAACTAAATTCATATATTTAGAAAAGACCACAATTAAGCTCAATGGCGCATTCGCAGAGTTTGAACGTTCATTAATTAAAGAGCGTCAGATGGAAGGGGTCGTTCTTGCTAAAAATCGTGGTGCTTATAAAGGCCGTAAGGCTGCCTTATCTCAGGAACAAATTGATGAAATAAAAAAACGTGTGGCTCGAGGAGATAAAAAAAGTCATATCGCACATGATTTTAGTATTAGCCGCGAAACCTTATATCAATACTTAAAAAAATAAGACTGATTTATTAATGAAACAACAGCCAAGGCTTTCTGAAGATGAAATTATTCGCGATTGGTCATTAAGCACTGATGATTCGATCTTCATTAAAAAATTCAGGAAACAATACCAATTATGGGGTTTTCTGCAAGTCTGTGCCTTGAGATTATTTGGCCAATTGCTGGATAATCCTAACTCGCTTGATACTCGTATTATTGGACATGCTTGTAAATTATTGGGGTTAGATATTGTTGGAACCGTAAATATACCCATGCGTGATGCGACTAAAACTGATTACAAGAAATCGATTTTCTTGCATTTAAATTTCAAACCATTCAATCTATCGGGAGCCGGATGCGGTAGTTCCGCAAGTCCGGTTCTGCGGAGGGTTTGGTCGGAGTGATCCGACCATTCTACTCACCCACGACCCCTGTGAGACTCTTCAATCCGCCACTGTTTCTGGTACATTTCATATAAAGACGTTCGGCACTACTTAGCATATCATTAGAAACAAGATAGAGAATTCCTGTTGAACCATTTTCGTTTCAGAAGCCTCATGGGGAGCCTAGGCCTTTAAGCCAGACTGTGTGGGCTATTATATCCTCTTCAAGTTCTAATGCCCTTACTTGTTCGTACCATCCGTTTTTGGCATCGTTTTCAGATAAGGCTAATGTGTGATTAGACTTGATCCCAATGATAAACGATTTTTGAAGGTCTTTATGGATGTGAACCATATTGGCCTTCGAGCCAAACCAGTTGTCGGTGGCGTGATTGTTAATAACCCCCTCCTTAACCAAAAGGCCTCATATAGAGGCCTTGATACATTATTCTTCCACACAAATTTCGATTTTTTTCTCAGCGGCCGCTTCTTTTTTAGGAATTTTTATTTCAAGAACTCCATGAGTATAACGCGCTGTTATTTTGGCATCATCCGCTGTTTGAGGAAGGCTAAAACGACGGTAAAATTGGCCTTGTGTACGTTCTCTTCTAGTATAGCCTTGATGTTGCTCTGTTTTTTCAAACTTACGTTCACCTTTTAAAGTGAGAACATGTTGCTCCAAAGCAATGGTAATGTCTTCCTTTTTCACCCCAGGTATATCGGCGATTACCAGAAAGCAGTCTTTCTCTTCTTTAATGTCCACCAAAGGGGACCAAGTGCTGGTTTCAATAAAGGAGGAGTCATCCTGCTTTTGAATGTTAAAAAAATCATCGAGCAAATGGCCCATATCACGGTACATGGGCACTGTTCTTCTTAATGTGTTCATGCTGTCTCCTTAAATATGTTTTGGATTAATTCTTAGATAAGGGTACCTCTGTAAAATTCAAGATTTTTATCTAAAATTTTTGATATGGGTTTTTCCTAATATATTACTCTAAACCTCGTTATTCGCTCGGAGATCAATGAATGAGACGTAAAAGGAACTCGTCTTCATAGTATTGGGTATGGCTCTAAGGTTTATCTACTTGTATAACTACTCTTATGCTCTTCAGATGAAGAGGGGCTTTTTTGCTTATTGTTACTCGACATAAATAGATATGGATTAGACGATACCCCAATGGTAGAAGAGGATGGGGCATTAGATGCTGTCGAGAATGGATTTAAAATACTGCTGGATGGCTCTGTTTGGAAAGGAGGCATTGTTGGGGGGATATTTTGGCCCAATAGTAAAAATAATTCTTGATAAGATAATATTGAAGCACTGGGATTCTGAACGTACTGTGTTTTTGCATTATTGGCATTAACTAAAGGTAACGCTGATTCACTACTTGAACCTGTTACTATTTGCCCTGAATTACGCTTTATTTTTTTCTTGCTTGGGCTCGATTTTTTTGCTCTTTACTGTAGAAGAAGATGGCGTATTGGATGTTATCGGAAACGGACTAAAAAGCCTATTGAATGAATGAGCCGCTTGCTCTGCTTGGAAAGGAGGCATTGCTGAAGGTATATTTTGGCCAAATGGTAAAAATAATCCTGGATAGGGCAATATTGAAGCACTGGGATTCTGAACGTACTGTGTTTCTGCATTATTGGTATTAGCTCTCGTTAAAGGTAACGCTGATTCATTACTTGAATCTGTTACTATTTGCCCTGAATTACGCTTTATTTTGTTCTGTTTTGACTCGGCTTTATTGCTTTTTACTATTGTCCAAGGTTCCATACTAAACCTAAGACGTTTTGGTAAAACATCTGTACACTCTTTAGCTTGATATAAAAGTATTTTTGATTCATTAGATACCCTCGTAGTAGGATAGATAAGTGGCTCAGAAAATTTTGAAAAGAAATGAGACATATTATTTTCTAAATAGTGAACAAGGCAATCCGTTAACTTATATAATGTTCCATTTGGTATTTTAATGTCTGCCAAATTAATAGCAAGAACGCCATTGACATTGAGCGCGTTATAACTTACCCCCACACTTTTGTATAAAAACTCGGTGACCCACTCATTTATCGTAGGATATCGGAGATGCGATTGATTTTCTCCATGATACAATTCTTTTTTGAAATAAGGTGGAGAATATGCTACGAGGTCATTTTTCTCACCACCAGGACAAAGTTCTTCCTTGGTCAAATCTTCCATAGGTTTATCGTAAAGATACACAGTGGTTTCATGAGCAGGATCATAGGTATCATAAATTTGCTGAGTTGCGTTGAGTAACTCTTCATTGGGATCCGTTTGTATGTATCGCTTAATACTAGGAGTTGCTAATGCTCCAACCAATCGGTCTCCCCATCCTCCGCATAAATTCAAATAATTGGTTATAGATACTCGAGAGTCTAATTGAGTAATATAATAGGTCAAATATTTAATGCTTGCAGGTCGAAATTGTGAAGGAGCTATGTCACTACGGTGTTGATCAAATAAAGTCGGTTTAATGCAATCGTTTTTTTTCAAAAAGGAAAGTATTCTTCCAATTAAAGAAGATGAACTCCAATATTGGAAATAAGTTACGTTTTTTCCTTCTTTTTTACAAGAAAATCTGAATTCTTCCATAAAATAGTTTGATGACTTTCGCCCTTCATTTGAGCTCAATGTTAAACAGCTAGGGTCTATATCTTTTAATCTGTTGAAATCCTCTTTGGATTTTTCTGCACTTAATTTGGTGGAGGGGGTCGGTACACTTTTATTTATTTTTTCAATATAAAAGCGAATAGCAATGGCATAATAAATCAATAATTTGATATCGGCATAGTCTTCTCTTTGTTCTAATTCAGCAATGGCTGCAATACATTTCTTTACATACGTATTGCCAACAATGCGTGAGGAAACATCTATAGACTCAATGTCATCCCAATTATCATCTAATAAAATAGACTTTAAAATTTTATTAAGGGAATCAGTTCTTAATAAATCATCTAAGGACATGATTAATGGCTTAGCATGACTTACAAATAAGCCCATATTTTTCAAATTGAATTTTTCCTGCCAGGAATCCCAAATATCAAATTTCGTTAAAAAAATCTTCAAATCTATTTTATTTTGCATATTTTTACACCAAAAAAAGAGGAATATAATAGAACTAATTTAGTTTGAAATTTCGAAAATTTTTTCTTTTCTAATTCTCTAGTTTGTACTATTACTGGTTAGGGTAGACGCAAATTATACGTGAAGATAAATTAAAAACCAATGGCTGTGAACGCGAGCGTGTTGCCTCATAACTAATATTTCAAATGAAAATCAAGATTTAGTTAATATGTTTCAATTTTTTAGGTTCTGTAGTTACTGTTACTGCATTCCCATTTTAATTTTTGCGTTACAGCATAAGCTCCCGAGCCCCCACCGCCATTAAGTTAAGGATGTTCTAAACCAGAGCCTCCCGAAGATGCTTATTCATTTTATCGCTCGTATGTAAGTGAGATAGCTGGACATATACTCGAACACAATGTGTGGTTCAGGGCGTTTCTTGCTTTCATTGATTCAAGAGGGTTTTGATGTTAATGGTTTCGATGCAAGTGAATATATGCTTAAAGCTCTGCATGATAAAGCAGTATCTAGCCATCTTAAGCCTAATGTATGGCAGGGTTTTGTAGGAAAATTAGACGGTAAAGACAAGTATAATCTTATTTTCATTCCTAGTGGTTCATTTGGTCATATCATCGAGTTTGCAGAAGTTAAAAAATCTCTTGAAAATTTTTATGATCATTTAAATAAAAATGGAGTTTTGTTATTTGAGGTCGAATCATCTCTTTCAGCCCCCATAAACCAACTGGGTGTTTGGCGTGGTATGGTTTGTAATAAACCAGATGGTAATAAAATTTTGATAAGCCGATTATCAGCGATACAAGATAGCGTTTGCTATTCAATTGATAAATACGAGTTGCTCGAAAACAATAAAATTATTCAGACTGAATTAGAGAAATTAAGATCTTAAAGACTTTTGACCGATTTTCTCATCCTGACGATAATGATGCTGCTTTTGTTTACGAGTGCAGGAAGTAAATTTATTGTTCTGTGGTTAGTGTGTTTATGTTAGCATCATTACTCATGTAATATGCTAAAAGAAATTAATTTAAGGATAAATGATATGCGTTTAGGAATCTTTGTTCTAGGTATAATCGAGGCTTGTTTGCACTCTTCATGTACTTTGGCAGGTGAGTCAGGTATATCCGATATTAATTGCGCGACTACGAACAATCGTTCAGTGATTTCTTTTTTTGGTGGTTATACCTATATTGATGCAGGGGGCAGGGCATCTTATTTTGGGCGCGATGGTATAGTTTATTCCTACCGAAGTTCAAAAGATGGCCGAAGCGATGGTTTTATTGGGGGATTTTTAGGGATTGAACACCCCATATCTTGGTATAATTTATTGGTGCAAGCAGGCATGGAATATAGTTATTTTGGTCCTGTGGGGGTACAGGGATTTAATACTGCAGCCATGGCTTCTGGAGCATCAACTTTGCATCGCTATCACTACAGTTTCCTCGCGCACCAATTTCTTGCTTCAGCAAAATTCTTAACGACTACTCATGAACGTTTTCATCCTTATGCCTCAGTAGGAATAGGGGCAGCAGTTAATCATATGGGGAATTTTCGAGCAACAGCTGTTGAAGCTGGTGGTATGAATACATCCCCATTCTTCCTAGATAATAATGTAACCCAATTTAGTTACAGTGTTGGGCTTGGTGTGGATGTAGATGTTAATCAGTATGCTCGTTTTGGATTAGGTTACCGATTCAGTGGGTTAGGTGATGCTGCACTGAAAGGAGGGAGGATGATTGCAAATAATCAACTTGTCTCAGTACCATTTTCCCTCGGTATTCACAATATCCATGCGAATCAATTAGTTGCTCAAATCACCTTTGCAGTATAGGGTAGGGAGTTTATTAGTTGATGTATCAAAACAGCACCCACTTATTCGCTTATCCCAGTCCTTACCTTGAAACATACTGGTAGAAACGATTCTTCCTGATTTAAAGAAGACAAAAGGGGGATATTGGTGGCTTGGCAGAAAATTAAGAGTTCGTATTCATTTGGGTGTTTATTTATTACAGCAACTGTTTAACAAAACAGATCGGCAAATTGAATATGATGTCAAAGATAACGCGGCGTACCAACTTTTTTGTGGTGTAGGGATTGTTGAACAATGGCATGTGCCCGATCATACAAAAATTGAAGAGTTTCGATCACGATTATTAAAAGAACGTGAAGAGGAATTGGTTAATCGGCGAGCAGGCATCGAGCCTTTGATTGGACATGCCAAGCATGGCGGTCAGCTTGGACAAAGCCGCATGAAATCAGATAAAGGAATTGAATCTTCTGGATATACTGCAGTGCTTGGGTTTAACATGAGGCAACTCATTAAGTGGCAAAAATTACCTGTCAGGAGAAAAATCGCATGAATCAATTTCGCGCCAGCGACTAATTAGACCCGGTTTTAGGCCTTTTACTGATTGGGTGAACCATTTAGATGGTGAATAAAGTAACTCGAATTTATAGAATGGTGGTGGGAAATATGAAAAAAATTATGGGGATATCGTCTTTAATAGTACTTAATTTTTCTGCGCTGTACCTTATATATTGTTATATTAATATAGCTTGCTCGATAAAGGTTGATAATATATGCCACATTCCTTTTGAACCATCAGGAATGCAGTTGTTTTTTTATTTAATTTCACTTCCAATTTTCATGGTTTTAGCTTGTTTAAGTGTGCTTCATAGCTATTATTTTGATTTACAAAAGACTTTATGTACTGGACTTTTTTTAATTTGGTTGTCTTATTTTAGCCTAATCACTTACGTGAATTCCGTGATTCATTTTTCTGATACAGGAAATAATGTTTTATATTATGGTAGTTTGTTGATTTCTTTTATCGCAATTTTGTATGTGATTTATTTAACCTATTGCCAGTATATTCAATTAACCAAATCTAAAGGTAATGGATTTTATGTCACTTAGATAGCCGGCCCATTTATTTAACTAAAATTAAATCTCTATTTTCTTGAGCCGAATAATTTTTCTTATTGGCTTGATTTGTGAGCCGAATACCTCTATTGTTGTAATCAAAAAATGAGCTGAATAAATTTATTAATTGGCTCAGGAGGCATAAATTATGAATGAGAGTCAAATAAAATGGATCTGGCAATGGTTAGATTGGCCAAAGTTTCATTGGCAAGAACAGCTCATACAGCCTTTATTGCGTGAAGTTAGAATGAAACAGGGGATTCTAATAGGTAAAACGGGGTCTTTAGCGGAGAATATATCTTTAGAATCTGCTCTGGATACTTTGCTGCAAAATATAATTGCATCCTCTGCAATAGAAGGAGAGCAGTTGAATGAACACTCTGTCCGCTCTTCACTTGCAAAACGCATTGGATTGCATTTTAAGCAACCTTATCCAACTACTGAGCGCTCAGAAGGTTTAGCGCAAATGATGTGGGATGCTATTAATAATTTAAATATACCTTTATCGCTAGAGCGCTTACAACAATGGCATAAATGGTTATTTCCTGATGATGAAGCGTCTAAATTATATAGAGTTAACGCAGGACAGTTAAGAGGTAATGATCCTATGCAAGTTGTTTCTGGGCGTATTGATAAGCCAACGGTACATTATGAAGCGCCGCCAAGGGAACGATTGGAGCAAGAATTAAATGCGTTTATGGAGTGGTTCAACAAAAGCCTAAAAGAGCCAACATTTGATCCATTATTACGAGCAGCAATTAGTCATTTTTGGTTTATAACAGTGCATCCATTCGAAGATGGAAACGGGCGGATCACGCGCGCTCTAACCGATTTAGCTTTAGCTCAAGAGGATAAGCAGAGTATTCGGTTGTATGCTATGTCGGCTACTATTCTTACTAATCGCAACGATTATTATCAAATTTTGGAAAAAAGTCAGCGTCAAACGACAGATATAACCTTGTGGTTGTTATGGTTTTTAAAAACTTTGGATAGTAGTATTCAAACTGCCATCAATAAGATTGACCAAACTCTTGCTAAGAGTCGCTTTTGGCAGGTTTTTCAAGAGAGTGAGCTCTCCAAGGAGCAAATAAAAATTATTAATCTGATGTTTGATGCAAAAGATAACGCATTTGAACAAGGAATTAGTGCTGCTCAGTATAAAAAGATTACTAAAGTAAGTAAGGCTACAGCAACTAGACATCTTTCTGATTTACTAGATAAAGGTTGTATCGAAAAATTACCTGGTGGCGGAAGGAGTACTCGATATCAAATTATATCCAAATTTATGAAGAGAATTATACGAGATGATTAATGTCCGTTGGTAGTTCAGGTTTGTTAGAGCTTCGATTAGTTTAAAAACTAAATTTGATAGGAGAAAAAGGCAGGGCTCTCTGCCCTATTCTATAATCACATTAAGTCTGATTATATAGATTAAAGGTACTATAAGATTAGTGTATTTAATGTAGTCAACGTTATTTGTGTAGAATAGCATATGTTTTTAAAGATTCAATATAATTTCCCTGCTGTTACAATCTAATGGTTGTATTAATATGCCTTGTTAATACTGGTTATTAATTTTTTTCGCTAATCTATAGTTATCGAGTCACTAATACCCTATAATTTAGAGAGGATGGAGGACAATTAATGAACACTAAAACCATACATTTACACAAAATTTCTAAAGAATCTTTATCCCCCAAAGAATTTGTAAACTTAAAAGCAGGAGATAAGGCTAATATTTCCTATACAGAGGTTGTGCCCCCACGCCTTGGCCAAAAAGATTTTGGCAAAATAACAGTCCATTATAAGAATCCGGTTTATAAATAAATGACAGAAGACAATAATAAGAAGCTACCTATAGCAACGGTAGACAGGTTTCTTGACATCCAAGACAAGGAATTGACGCTACGAGAGAAAGAGCTAGAACACTCTAAACAAGCCAGAGAACTCGACCACGAATATGCTCTAAAAGCGTTAGATGCGCAGATTAAAGATCGAGAAGGTATTCGTCAGCATGAATCTAGCAACACAAAATTCCGCTATGCTTTTGCAGCAGCAATTCTCATTGGGTTGTTTTTTCTATTTGGAGTGGCCATTAGATACAATAAAGACCAAATTGTTATGGAAATCCTCAAGGTCATTATGTATGTAGGGGCTGGGGCTTTGGGTGGCTACTCGTGGGGAGTTAAAGGTAAAAAATCAATCAATGCTGATAACGAATAATGTGAATGCTGTACCTGCTCTACATTAGCATCAGGCATTCGAGACTACACAAAGGTCCGCCCAGTGTAGCTGGCACAACAAAATGGAGATGACAATCCTTGTTGATGCCACGTTAAAGGCTTCTTCGGAAGCCTTTGTCATTTCATCTCATCCAAATCCCTAAATAATAAATAGATTAAACGAACTATTGTTTAGTGTATTCAATGTAGTAATTACAGTTTGCAATCATACAAAATATTTCAAAAATCATAAGGTTATTTAAATCTCCTAGATATGTACAATATTTGTTCTATAATTATTAGGTAATATATAAAGGGATTTTAATATGTCTAATAATTCCTCCACAATTTTTGTCTTTGGAAAAGGGCACAAAGGAAGATGTGGGTATTTGATCTGTGA
>NZ_JH413793.1:131528-149460 GCF_000162755.2 Legionella drancourtii LLAP12 | reverse complement strand
TAAATTAGATGCACAAAGATGTGCAACCATCAGTGCTTATGGTTATGGCTTAAGATGGTTACGTGATTGCCATGAACAAGTCTACATTGGGCATAGTGGTGGTTTGCCTGGTTTTGGTAGTAATTGGGTTATTATGCCAGAATATGGTATTGGTACGGTTTTGTTTGCCAACAATACCTACGCTGTGGCTGAGGCAATTAATCTTAAGGTCATCAATACACTCATAAATAAAGCCCATTTAAAACCAAGACAATTGCCGCCCTCCGCGATTTTGCAAATGCGCAAAGAGCAGTTAATCAAGTTATTGCCGAATTGGCAGGCAGCGCCAGCAAGTGGTCTTTTTGCTGCGAATTTTTTCCTTGATTCTTCAGAAAATTCATTAAAAAAAGAAACCCAAGCGCTTTTTGCAAAAGCCGGTAAGATACTGGCGATTGGCGCATTAACTCCTGAGAACCAGTTGCGTGGGTATTTTATTATGAAAGGTGAAAATGCGGATTTAAAAATAAGTTTCGCGTTGTCACCAGATAATCCTGCTTTGATTCAAAGTTATCAAATTGAAGAAATAGCACATGATGCAAATGAGGTCTATGTTGCATAAATAAGGGAACTTCCTGATGATAAAAATAGATTTACTTAAAAATCAATTACATACTCTTCCTGATTTGGCGCAAATGTGGCATGAAGGATTAGGGCGGATTTGGTTGCCTGAGGTGTCTGTTGCAGAGGCTGAGCGGCGATTTAGCGAGCATGCTAACGTCGATAAGATGCCGCTAACTTATGTTGCTCTTCATGAAGGTAACGCTGTGGGGATGTGTAGTTTGCGGGAAAATGATGGCATTCGTCCCGATCTAACACCATGGTTGGGTTCACTTGCTGTCAACGAAAATTATCGTAAACAAGGAATCGCTCGTCAGCTTATTGAGGTTGTGAAACAAGAGGCAAAAAAATGGGGTTTTTCAGCGCTTTATCTTTTTGCTTTTGATCTAACAATTCCTCAATATTATCAGTCATTAGGATGGAATATCATTGCTACCGATAATTTTAAAGGACATCCTGTTACGGTGATGAAAATACGCTGTTTTTAATCTTCTAAAGGGTAATAAAATTACGCAACTTAATAGAAATAGCCTGCCTCTTGATACGAGCGGCAGGTAAGTAGTAAATTGTAAACATCCCTCTAAAATATGCGCTTAACCTCTAAAATTTAGCAATCAGATGCGCGTGCTGGCATGCGTAGAATTTAAGAATAATCCATTAAGAATTGATTACACAAAGCTTAAATAAAGTCTAAACTTTAAAGAAGCACTGAATTATAGGGGCTGTTGACCTTGGTGTTTAAAATTTGATTTATTTTTGGTTATTATCTCAAATAAGACAAATTATTTGTTGACGCTTAATTGAAGAACGGGATTTTTTTACCTAAGCTAAATTGGCTTTTTTATTAATTTCATCATGATAAATCAAAGGAATGATAATGAGAATTTTAAAAACTCAAGTATTAAAAGGTCCTAATTATTGGTCAAACTATAGAAAAGAATTGATCGTAATGAAACTTGACCTGGAAATCTATGAGGAGTTGCCTACTAACCTTTTAGGTGATTTTAATCAGCGCTTGATGAATTATCTTCCTAGTTTATACCGTCATCGCTGTTCTGAAGGGGTTGAAGGTGGATTGCAAATACGACTTGAGGAAGGTACTTGGTTAGGGCATGTCATCGAGCATGTTGCTTTAGAATTACAATGTCTAGCTGGCATGGACTGCGGTTTCGGTAGAACCTATGGAACTAATGAGCATGGGGTATACCATGTGATTTTTGCTTATCAATTGGTTAATGCGGGTTTGTACGCAGGGAAAGCGGCGGTCAATTTGATTACGGCGTTGGCTGAGGGCAGGGATTATCCTTTGCATGAGGATATTGCACATTTAAAAACGATTTGTAAGCAAGAAGGTCTGGGGCCCAGCACGCAAGCTATTGTTGATGAAGCAAAAAAGAGAAAAATACCGTATGCACGCGCTGAGAACAGCTCATTAATTACCTTAGGATATGGTCGTAATCAAAAGAAAATCTGGGCGGCTGTTTCTTCTAAAACAAGCAACATTGGTGTTGATATTGCCGCGAATAAAGAGCTAACCAAGCAAGTTCTTAGTACTCATTTTATCCCTACTCCTAAAGGATTGACTGTCAAAACTAAAGAAGAATTAGACGCTGCTATTGCCAAACTGGGTTTTCCATTGGTTATTAAACCGCTCAATGGAAATCATGGAAAAGGTGTCACTACAAATATTACCAGTGCGCAGAAAGCTTTTTTGGGTTTTGAATTAGCGCAAAAAATTTCGCAAGATTTGGTTGTTGAGCGCTTTGTTAGTGGTGATGATTATCGCTTCTTAGTCATTAATTATAAAGTAGTTGCTGTTGCCAAACGCACACCAGCAATGATCCTTGGTGATGGTGTATCTACGATTGAGCAATTAATTAAGTACGCGAATGAAGATCCTAATCGTGGTGAAGGCCATGAAAAAGTATTAACTACCATAAAAATTGATGAATCCACTTTTTCTATTCTAAGGCAAAATAATTTAAATCTGGCAAGTGTATTGGCAAAAGGACAGGTTTTATATTTAAAAGAAACGGCCAATTTAAGTGCGGGGGGGACGGCCATGGATGTAACCGATGAAGTTCATCCATTTAATGTATTTCTTGCCGAGCGCGCCGCCAGACTCGTTAATTTAGATATTTGTGGTATAGATGTCATTGCCAAAGACATTCGTTTACCACTTAATGAGAATCATGGGGCAATTATCGAAGTAAATGCCGGTCCTGGATTAAGAATGCATTTAGCACCTAATGAGGGGAAAGCACGGAATGTAGCAGAACCAATACTGAATATGCTTTATCCTTTTGGTGTTGCTGCACGTATTCCCATTGTGGCGGTGACTGGTACTAATGGGAAAACAACCGTAGTGCGTTTGATTTCGCATCTGGCCCGCCAGGTAAATTACACCACCGGCACTACGACGACTGAAGGCATTTATATCAATAATAACATGATTTGCCGTGGGGATTGCAGTGGCCCAGGAAGTGCGGAAGTAGTTTTACACGCTCCAGAAGTTGATTTTGCTGTATTAGAATGTGCTCGCGGCGGAATTTTGCGTTCAGGATTAGGTTTTGATGAATGTGATATCAGCATCATTACCAATATTACCGTAGATCATTTAGGACTAGGTGATATTCACACTCTTGAAGAGATGGCAGAAGTAAAAGCGGTTGTTGCGCGGAGTACTAAAAAAACCGGTTATGCCATTTTAAATGCCGATGATAATTTAACTTATAATTTAAGACATGATTTACAGTGTAATATTGCTTTATTTAGTATGTTTGAAAGCCCTCGGATACGCAAACATTGTAATTTAGGTGGCCTGACTGCATATATTGACAAAGGATATGTCGTGATTCAGCAAGGAGCTCGGCGTCATCATATAGCAAAAATAAATGAAATCCCTATTAGTTTTCAGGGAGCTGCAACGTGCATGATTCTTAATGTATTACCTGCAGTATTGGCTGGATTTATCAGCAATTTTTCTATAGATAAAATAAAAGAAGCATTGCTTAATTTTTATCCTACCCCCGAAAATCTTCCCGGAAGAATGAATCTTTTTAAATTCCCTAAATGCGATGTCATGATCGATTATGCACACAATGAAGGTGCTTTTTGTGAAATAAAAAACTATCTGGATACGATTGAATGCGATACCAAAATAGGAATTATTGGGGTCGCAGGTGATCGGCGTGATGAAGACATCGAAAAATTAGGATATTACTCCGCATCGATGTTTGATGAAATTATTATCCGTCATGATAAAGATGGTCGCGGACGAAGCAATAATGACATAACAAAGCATTTACGCGCAGGCATTGCTCGCTCGGGATTAACGCCTGAGGTTAATATTATTTCTGATGAATTTGCTGCTATTGAAAGCGTTTTAGCACGAGCAAATGCCGATACCTTTGTTTTTTGTGCTGTTGAAGATGTATTTGGAATAACGAATTATCTGAAGAAAAAAGTAAAGCAATTTAATCGAGTTAACGAGGTTTATAATGACACCCAAAGCTAAATTACTCATTATTGGTGGAGCAGAAGATAAGGGAGTCGCACTGCCAGAATGTGTGGAACAGGATGAAGAGTATACTCATTATGAAATTTTAAGTGAATTATTACCGCCTTCAAATAAGAAAATTGAGATTATTACTACCGGCTCAGAAATACAAAGCGAGGTAAAAAAAGTTTACCAAAAAGTTTTTAATAATATGGGGTATAACAATATAGGATTTTTGCCTATTAAGAAAAGAAATGAGGCACGGAGCATGGAGTACTTAAATCGTGCTGAAAATGCGGGCGCTATTTTTTTTACTGGTGGCGATCAGTTTCGCTTGTCGACGATCTTAGGTGGAACCCCTATTGTTGATATTATTAAAGAACGTTATTTTAAAGACAGTGATTTCATTATTGCGGGAACCAGTGCCGGGGCCATGGTGATGTCTTCGGTAATGATTATGGGCGGTGGTCTCTCAGAAGCCTTAATTTATCGTAACTTATTAACCTGTTCTGGATTGGGTATTTTACAATCATGCATTATTGATACTCATTTTATTCGGCGAGGGCGTTTTAGTCGTCTTGCCCATGCCATTATTATGAATCCTGAGCAATTAGGTGTTGGTTTAGGGGAGGATACGGCCTTAGTTATCCGCAATGGTACTGATGCCGAATGTTATGGTTCAGGCATGGTCGTTATTATCGATGGACGTAATATCGATCAAACCAATATCACAGAAGTAGAAGAGGGCGATCCTGTTTTTGTCGAGAATTTGAAAGTTCATCTCTTGATAAAAGGGTGCCAATTTTCAATTTCCAAACGAGTTCTTGCTAATCCAGCGATTCCGGTAAAAAAATAAAATAATAGGTGATGGAAGACGAGCATGAAGAACATTGCAATTGCGGTACATGGTGGTGCTAGTGAAGATAGTCCTTTTTTGCAACAACATCAAAAAGAAGCAGAACAGGGATTAGCCGCAGCGACTACAAAGGGATATGCGGTCCTGGAGAAAGGTGGCTCTGCCTTAGATGCAGTACAAGAAGCAGTTATATGTCTTGAAGATAATGCCTTATTTAATGCGGGCAAAGGTTCTGCTCTAAATTCTCATGGTGAGGTGGAGATGGATGCCTCGCTCATGGATGGTAGCAATTTACAGGCAGGTGCTGTGTCTATGGTTCGTTTCGTGAAAAACCCCATTGCTTTGGCGCGGTTGGTGATGGAAAAAACAAAACATGTGTTTCTTTCCGGCTATGGCGCTTTAGAATGCGCCCAAAGATATGAAATGGCTATGGAGCCAGAATCTTATTTTATAACCGAGCATCAGTTTGCCGAATACAAACGACTGCATCAAATGGAAACCATGGAAGATATTCAGAATAAAAAAATGAAAGGCACGGTAGGCGCTGTAGCCTTAGACAGTAAGGGAAATCTTGCTGCCGGAACATCAACCGGAGGACTTAGCAATTGCCTGCCAGGACGAATTGGGGACAGTTGTATTATTGGTGCTGGATGTTACGCCAATAATACTACCTGTGCTGTATCCGGAACTGGAGAAGGGGAGTATTTAATTCGCGAAGTAGTTGGTCATACCATTTCGATGATGGTCGAGGCGAAGATGGGTTTGCAAGAAGCCTGTGATTACGTTATTTTTGAGCGTAATAAAATATTGCAAGGTGAGATGGGGGTTATCTCTTTGGATAAGCACGGTGTGTTTGGTATTTCATTTAACACTGAAATTATGAAAAGAGCCTGGAAAAGCTCTTCTCGGGAACTTCAGGTTAAAATTTATGACTAATTATTGTCGTCTCTAGATGGGCAGAGGACGATGACTTAGTAGCCCCTAAATGCCATCCAGAGCCGTTCAGTATAAAAGAGGCATGGAACCTTGTGCCAAAGACTAGCAAGGCTTCGAGGTGGCACTAAAACGCTTCCTCAGCCCGAACGGATCGAGGATAGACAAGGAGGTTAATCTCTTAGCGTCTCGGCATAAGGGCGGATGCAGGGTGACCGGTACGTTTCAAGTACTACAATCAATTCTCTCAAACGTTGCTTCGTGCTCCATTAACTCATAATCGCGATAATGAGTAAGCCTGTTGCAATTAAAGCAATTAATGCCAAGCTAGAATTGCCTCCAGGTACTAAGTGGCTTTCTCTTGCGAGTACGCACGTTTTTCTTCCTTTCCATGCCATGAACGAAGGTAAGAGTAATAATAAAATCACACAACAAACCCCAGCATAACTTAAGGCATTTAAATAAATTCCTGGATAAAAGAGAACCACTGCTAATGGGGGCAGAAAGGTAAGGGCTAAGGTGTATTTTCCTTGGATGCCTGATTTTTGTAGTTTTAAGCCATCGGCCAGAAAATCAAATAAGCCTAAAGAAACACCAAGAAAGGCAGTCAGCATACAGATGGAGGTAAAAAAGCCAAAAAAGCCACTAATCCATTGACTTTGTACTGATTGACTTAAGGCCTCCGTTAAACCACTGGTGGCATGTTCTGAATTCATTAATGCCATTAACCCATTTTGCCCCTCACGAGCTACCACACCCATAATCACCGCATCCCAAACGATATAGCAGACTAAGGGAATAAGTGAGCCAAGTAAAATCACGCGTCTTAAAGAACGTGCATCTTCGCCAAAATAGTCTCTTAAACTTGGGATGATGGTTGCATAGCCAAAGGAGGTGATCAAGATCATCAAGGTGCCAGTAAATGCGCGTGCTGAACCACCGGTTAAGCCTGCCGGCGAGGCATGTGGGCTAATAATGGCTACTAATAAAATATAGACACCTAATTTACCAAACATTAAGCCGCGATTTACATAATCTACAGAGCGTATGCCTTTGTAAACGACCAGACTGAATAAAATAGTGAAGAGAATTGAGGTAACACTATTTGGCAAATTAATATTTGCTTTATGTAATAAACTATTAAATACATCACTACCGCCGGAAATATAAGCGGACAGTAGGGTATACAATAAAAACAGATAAGTTATCCAGGCTATAATTTGTCCAGGTAAACCCAACGTAGATTTAGCCATAGAGATCATGTTGCTGCCTGCCGGAAGACGTAAATTAACTTCTAGGATCAACAGAGCGCCAGCAGTCATGACTAACCAGCAGAAAAAAAGAAAAAAAATGGAATTACTAAAGCCTACTTCCGCGGTAGATACTGGCAGCGCAAGCATTCCTCCACCTATTGAGGTGCCAACAATAAGGAGTATCCCACCAATTAGTTTTGAATTGGTCATGTGATATAATCCGAAATAGTACAAATATAGAGCAATATGCTACTTTATTTCTCGGTTAAAGTCAATGTTAAGGCCTATAATGCTCAAGTTTAGAATGTTTTATTGTGCGGTAAATCCTTTTGCCGGAAGCGCGCAAAGATTTATTCTTGAATTTATAATCCCAACAATCTCCAAAACTCATGCACTAAAAGTCCAAGAGAAACAAGCATCACCGCGATCTGGGTTATTTTGCCACCTGGAACAATAAAGACAGATTGGTGATGTTTTCTGCCAAAATAACACATAAGTGCCGGTAAAAGTAGTAGCAAGATGATGCAAAATATACCCGCGTAGCTAAGAGCGTGCAGGTATGCACCTGGGTAATAAATAACAATCAGTAATGGTGGGGCAAATGTTAATAAAAATAAGCCAATGCCATGGCCACCGTGCGCACGTAATTTTAACCCATCAGCTAAAAAACTATACAAGCATAAGGATACGCCCAAAAACGCGGTAAGCATGCAAATTGAGGTGAAAAAATTAAAGAGCGCGTTAATCGTCGAGCTTTGTACCTTATTGGATAATAAGATCGCTAAGGCACTGGTCGTATGTGGATTGTGCATTAGGCTTTCGAGATTTTGGCTTCCTTCCGCGGGAATCGCACCCATAATGACGGCATCCCAAGCCAAATAGCAGAATAAAGGAATGAGCGAGCCAATAAAAATAACTTTTTTCAGGAGCTTAATGTCATCATCAAAATAATCTCTAAGATTGGGCACAATAATGGCAAATCCAAATGAGGTGATTAAGATCATGATGGAGCTGCTAATGTAACGTGCATTACCATGCTGAAAATGATGTACATCAATATGGGGCGCGATAAGCACAATCAATAAACAATAAACAGCCAATTTACCAAACATCAAGCCACGGTTTGCATAATCTACATAGCGAATACCGCCATAAACAATAAGGCCGAAGAGTAAGGTAAATAAGAAACTTGCCTGCCAATCGCTTAAGTGCAGTCCCACCTTAAAGAGTAAACTGTTTAGTACATCGGTGCCCCCGGAAATATAGGCGGAAAGCAGGGTATAGAGTAAAAATAAATAACTTATCCAGGCGATCAGCAAACCATATTTACCTAAAGTGGCGGTCGCCATGGACACCATATTTTTGCCTTTGGGTAAATAAAGATTGGCTTCAAGGATGAAAAACGCACCTAAAGTCATGAACACCCAACAGAGAAACAAAAAAATGGAAGATTGCCAAAAACCGGTTGCGGCATTGGCTACGGGCAGGGCAAGCATGCCCCCACCGATAGATGTGCCTACAATTAAAAGAATTCCGCCGATAAATCTGGAATGCATTAGTACACCTTACTTCATTGCGTAATTTATAGGACGTGCTTTAGCAAAACAGCACTTAGGTGCTCTGCCAATGAACCATTGAATTTCAATGCGTCGGTTCATTGCACTGCCATGGATGAGTGCATTATCGGCGACGGTATTTTTATCACCATAGCCTTCTGGTTTGAGCCTTTGCGCCTGAATGCCATTAGCCCATAAGTAAGTCATCATACTTTCTGCCTGTGCTTGCGATAAGCGCTTTTTATGGTCTTCCGTTCCAACATTATCAGTAAACCCTGCGACATAAACATGACTCTCGGGATATAGTCTTAATAAGGCAATGATATTTTGTAAGCCTTTATAATTTATTTCATTAAGGCGAGGACTTTCAAACATAAAATACTTATCTGTCGGTATGTTTAATGTCATGGTATCGCCATACTGGATGAATTGGATATCGCATCTTTGTAATGTTCTAATAATCCGGCCCTTTGGATTTGTACCGGTGTTCACTACCGCGCCAATAACACCACCAATGGCGGTACCTGCTAAAGCACCAGGTAGTGTTCCCGTCGTTGCGGCTCCAATCGCAGTTCCCATCGTGGCACCAATAGTTGCTCCGCGGGCAATAGGATGGGGTGGCTTAAAATTATTATAAGGAGGATGAGCGCAACTACTTAGTAAGCAAGTGATTAAGGCACTGTAAATGATTTGTGTTTTAGTTAAATTGAGTGACATATTCACTCCCTAGTTAAGCGATTTTATCATTATTAAACATCTGGTTAAATTTCGCAATGCAGGCTTGGTACTTGGCATGGCGTTATTGTTGATTCAGACCATCAGAACTGATTGTCTGATGGCCTAACTGTTTAATTAATGGCAAATACTAAAGGCAGGGGATCTCTGTACTTATATCTTGTTGATCTGGTTGTGCTTCTGGTTTTGGTGTTGATTTTGTTTGTGCTGGTTTGAATAAAAAATTAAGTAGCTGGTTTTCATGCTCATATTCAGCTGAATGACGTCCAAACCCTTTAAATCCAGTAAAGCATTCAATGCAGTTTGCTGCTGATTTGAGGAAGAAACCGCCTATGGTTATTCCCATTGCTATGCCTAAAGCAGTTTGGACAATGAGCATGGGTAGAGCAATCAGATAAACTGAGGCATAAAGGGCAAGGGCTGTGGAGGCCCAGAACATTAATGCGCATATGTTGGCAAGATTATGCTTCACCGCGTCAATCGTTCTAGAGTCATTGGCATAGTCCATTGCCGCTTTAGCATCATTGAAAGACTTTAGTGTTTCTTCATAGGTATATCGCCCGGTTGTATACCAATAGGTACCATTTTTTACATTTTCCAAGTGAATTACATATTCTTCATAAGTTGTTACAATGGCTTCTGCGGTCTTGCCTTTTTGGGCTTTGGTGTAGGATAGATTATAGTAAGTCTGTACTTCTTGTATGTGTTTTTTAATGGCGTCGCTTATTTCTACATCATTAAATAGAGCGCTTAATTTTTCATCGCAATCGCTTAAGCGTTTTTCTAATTTTGTGTGATTGAAAGGCATAATTTTGTCTCTTTAAATGTAAAATTAGGGAAAATGAGTTCCAGCAACTATTGGCTAACTCCGGGCGAATTTATAACACAGGCAGGGGAAAAACCAAAGTTGTTGCTTGTTTTTTAAACACGCCAATAATGGCTATCTTCTTAAAAATTAGTATAACCATTCATTACAAAGCGGGTGATTGTGGTGAAGCAATTGCATGCTCATCTTTAACAAGTGGGTATTCATTTAAGTAGATAGATTTTCTTGTGACTTTTTAGAAATTTTATCTTGAAGAGCTTGAACAAAATCACTTACGGTGTTCACTTCTTTAATTCGAAATAAGATAATGATGTTACTAATACCTAGGGCTCTTTAAAGTCTCTGGTCTATTGTTATTGTCAAATCTACTCGTATACGTGGCTCCTGTATTTTCCTAACAATTTGATAATTGTGTAAATCCTTAATTTCATGTTAACATTTTGATCATATTTTCTGTCTAATCGATTGCCCCCAAAGCACGGGCGGGAGCAATTATTGAACTTAGCTCGGTGATGCTAAGTTTGGTAATGGCTGCTTTCGCTTAATCGGTAAAATAATTTTTGATTACAGATCATTTTTTTCTTTTTTTGGGGAGAGGTATGCAACTTACAGAGGCACAGAGTCGTCATTTAATCAAATTAGAATTTTCGGGTCTTTCCCAATTACGGGGGCACTCACCAGTTAACAACAGAGCACCCTAACACGAGTTCTATAATTTTCAAAATTACGAAAGCCATAAGCTCTTCTTTGTATCAATTTCATTTTTCTATGAAACCCTTCTGTAATGCCATTAGACTTTCTAAAACGCCACATACGCACGATCTCTTCTTTCCATTGACAGAATGTTTTTCCAAGCGATGCCAGAGCTTTAAATGGACTATTTTTCAGTTCATCCAGCATACTTAAAAACTGGGGAATCTTTTTTTTCACACCAATCTTTGTTCATCGATTTGTGTAAGAGCAGTTTATGAATGCGTTGCTGGAACTGATATATAGCGTTTATAGCTGGATTGTCTTCGAGGAATGCATCCCGCTTGAGTTTTCGTTGAGGAGTCAATCTATCGGGTCGTGTACGCAGTAAAGCCAATATACCCCGATTACTTTTGATTTTTCTCGATAGTTCACGGTAGGTCATCATGCATTGATGTTGAAGTAAACGAATGACATGAAAGCGATCTGCTACTATTTTTGCATTGGGAAAATGTTTTTTTACAATGGAGCGGTAAGTGCTACTTAAATCCATACAGACCACTTTAACCCGTTCCTTTCCTACCAGTGAAGCCAGATAACTGGAAAGATCTGCTTCGCTTCGCCCTTTAACGATGTCAAAAATCTTATGCTTTTTAAGGTCACAGAGCGTTGTGGCAAATCCCTGCTTTCGACTAAAAAAATGTTCGTCGATACCAAGCACCACGGGACATGGTGTGTTCATGAGCTCTCTTGCTTGCTCCTGATAATGGCGATGATACCAACGTTCAATGGTGGCTTTTCCTTTATTAAATTGTTGGGCAAGGTCTTTTTGAGAAATGCCACGAGTATGGTCATGAAATACAGCGGCTTGTAAACGCCAGGTGGAACGCTGATGCTTATTAATGCCAGGAAATTGTTGATTACCGTAGCGCTTACACGTATTGCAGTAAAGCTTATAAGCCTTGAAACGCAAAAGACTGCGGCGATGGCCAATTAACTCATGAGCAACCGTACGTATATAAGAAGACTTCTTTCGCACCGCTTTGCTCTGGCAATGAGCACAACGAGGTAGCCTATGGTAGGAAATATCTAATATAAGAGGTTGATAGCCACTCACTTTTTGTATGGTAAAACCAGGTAAATTTAAGATAAGATTATGCTTGGGCACTTTAATCTCCATTTTGATCGCGAAATCAATAAGTTAGTTTAGACTAACTTGATTAAAGTGCCCCCTTATTTGGGGTAGAGCCGAATTTTCCTGGAGTGAGATAATTGATTTATCTAAGTTAGACAAAGAAGAAATGTTCAAGGAAATAAGCAAACAGAAAAAAAAGCTTTCTTTAAAGTATCATCCTGATAGAAACAATAATGATCCTGAATTAACAAAAAAATTTTTAGCGGTGACAGAAGCTTATAATAAGTTAATTAGTGCTGATGAAATCAAGCCGAGCATTTTGGATGGGATTGCCCCATTCGGTTATCAAATCCCTTTAGATTGCATTGATTTTAGAATAGAAGAACAGATAGATAATTATTTTGAAAAAATATCTTTTACCTATATATCATTGTCTTCAAATGAAGATAAAAGGAAATTTGTTAAAGAAAATGAGTCCTTTTTGCAATTTATTATTTGGTTAAATAAGCATCGTTCTGAAATTTGCCAAAGACGAGATGAAGCATTTTATCAAGTAAGTAATGCCCCCTCTTTATTTAATATTCTCTATCAGGATTGGAATAAATTAGTTATTCAATTATTTGCTGAAGAAAATTTGGATGATATTACCTATCGTGAAGCAATTGCTCTTGGAAATCTGTGGCCTATTCTTGCGGTTCGCAAGCTTCTTTCCCCCTTAAAATGGCTTTGTCTCATTGTTTCCGGGACATACAACCTGCTGACTACAATACCCTTATATTTTATTAGGAAACTTTTTAAGTCTATTCTTGATGACGTAAGCAGTCTATCCTCTAACTGGTATCGCATTTTTCCTTTTTTAGGAAAAGTTGCTGTATTAATGGCGATCTTTATTATTCCTCTCCTGCTGTTACCCGAGGCACCATTGCTGGTGCTATTATCCTTGCCATTATTGACGAGAGGACTCTTTTATTTAGCAAATCCCATAAACCATATTATTAGGCCGATTGCAGAATATTTTAATATTTCAGTAGTTACTGTTGGTATCCTTACAGTTGGTTTGGGTATTGCTGCAGTGGCAGGGCTTTCAATTCTTTTATCACTTAGCTCAAGCATCACCCTGCTGCTCGTGCTCGCAGACATTTTAGCTGTTAGTAATTTGCTTGCATCATTAGTGGTTCTAAAAAAGCTATATGAAGTGACCCCTCCATTAGCAATTATTCTGGGTATTACGCAGCTGGTTTCGTTAATTATACCCGTTGATACGTCTGCAGTTGTTGAAACGCTACTGAGTTCTTTTATGTTATGTCTGTCCCAATTAAGCATGTTAGGCATCAACATAATGGCTTATAAAGGGTTATCAAATGTAAAAGAACAATCAGCTGAGGTATACAGTACGTTACCTTTACCAGAACAAAAAGCTCCGGAAATTGTCAAACAAGTAGTGGAGCAAGCAACGCAAAAGAATTATTGGTCACATTCGCTATTCAATACTTCTGAAAATGCAAAAGTTGCAACAGTTAAGAAAAATGAAGCTTTGCATTCTATGGGAATATTTGGTCGCAGAGTGAAAAATGAAGAGCATTCTGAGGAACTCTTATCTTTACTCCCCCCGAGCCATTAACGGTTGGTTGCAAATCAGTAAAAATATATTAACATCAGTTCTGGATAAGAAATAGCTTCTCCATAACTGATGTTATGTTAATTAGCCAAACATCATTAGAAGAGGTCAAAGAAAAAGCCGCTCTAGAGTCACATATTCCCCAAAAGAAATTTATCAATGCGCAACACTGTGAACATATTTTTGATTTAGATGCTTTATTAAATAGGTTTTAAAAACAAGGAGAAAAAAATGAGTCTAAAAAAAATAGCTTCTGCTGTGATGATGGTAGGAGCCGTATCAATGGCTAATGCGGAAGTATGCAAGGAAACACCAGGCAGTATCACTTGCGGAAAAGGCACAGTAAAAAGCTTAGCTGGTAACGGAATGGTTTCTGTAAACGGCACAACAATTGAGGGAGCAACCGTGATAAATGGGATGCTAACCGCTGATGATGCAAGTTTTTCTTCATTAAATGTAAATGGTAGCGTTTCATTGATGCAGTGTACTGTTAGTTCCGGGGCTGAAATTAAGGGAAGTTTAAAAGCATCCTCTGCCAAATTTGAAAGCTCATTAGATATTTACTCCAGTTCAACTCGATTTGTTAATTCTAAAGCGAATGGCAATTTAAATATTCGTCATATTGATGACCTCAAGCAAGAAGTTTTTTTAGATAACAATTCTGAAGTAGGTGGCGATATTGTTTTTGATGATGGTCATGGAAAAGTCTACGTCAGTGGTGGTTCAAAAATTGGCGGCAGTGTCATTGGTGGCGAAGTAATTAATAAGTAATGGCGAATTAAGATGAGTTTTGAAAAGGATAGCGTTATCGACATATTTTTTGGTATGTACAGTGATGGCAAGGAGGGTAGTAAAGATTGTCACAAGGACGGGCATGATCTTGGTTTAAATACGATGAATAGTCATCAAAATAATGAAATTGATTATAGATTTTAATATGTCTAATAAGAAATTGCTTATTGCCTCATCTTCTCGAAATGAGGCAATTACAAAATGGATTCGAGAAAATGATTCACTTGATTCAATAGTGGATTTGATATTCGTCGCTGAATTATTGAATGAGTATGACATTAGGGATGAGTTAAATGATAACCAAGCGGTGATACGTTGGTATGAATCTAATCGTCTTAAATATTCGAATGAAACACATTGTCTATTAAATAGAGTTATTTATTTGGAGGATGAATTGTTTCATCCATTTCAATTGGAAGACAGGGAGTATGCAAAAAGAGGAGTTATAGTCGAAAGTGGTGTATGACAAACTAAAATAGGTGGCGTATTCTGTTGATTGTTCTTGTCGGAACACAAATCAACAAAGGAGATACGCCATGAAGGATTGTAATCTAAAGCTTGCGTCGGCACCAGTGACCGAGAAGCACCTGGAAGACCCATTAACAGAGGTGTTGAGGCAGGGAGCCAGGAAAGCAGTAGAAGCGGAGTTATCGGAGATGCTGTCAACCTATTCTGAGGTACGTTTACTGGATGGTCGCCCAGCAGTAGTCAGGAATGGTTATCTACCTTCTCGCGACATACAGACAGGTATAGGAGAAGTAGAGGTTCAAGTTCCCAAAGTAAGGGATCGCAGTGGCTCAGGGATTCATTTTAGCAGCCACTTATTACCCCCTTATTTGAGACGCTCCAAGAGCATGGAAGAGCTGATTCCCTGCTTGTATTTAAAGGGGTTATCGACAGGTGATTATACTGAAGCCTTATCGGCATTAGTTGGTGAGAGTGCACGTGGTTTATCAGCCAATACAGTGTTTCGCTTAAAGGAGAAATGGCTTGACGAGCACCAAGCCTGGCAGCGCCAAGATTTAAGTGATAAACGCTATGTTTATTGGTGGGCAGACGGCATTTATAGCAAAGTTCGTATGGATGATAAATTGTGTCTCCTGGTAATTATTGGTGTTACGGAGAGTGGATTGAAAGAGCTTGTTGCTGTTTGTGACGGTTATAGAGAGCCTGCGGCGAGCTGGGAAGAGGTACTCCTAAGCTTGCGCCAACGAGGCCTTCCCACGGCACCCAAATTAGCAATTGGAGATGGGGCTTTAGGTTTCTGGGCAGCGCTTAGCAAGATTTATCTAGAAACACAACATCAGCGGTGTTGGGTGCATAAGACAGCTAATGTGCTAAACAAGCTCCCTAAATCAATGCAACCTAAGGTGAAAGCTTCCCTGCATGAAATTTGGATGGCTGAGAAACGAGAAGATGCCTATAAGGCGTTTGATAATACAATCGCGCTCTACAGTGCTAAATACCCCAAGGCGATGGAGTGCTTAGCTAAAGACAAAGAGGAGTTGCTGGCTTTTTATGATTTTCCAGCGGAGCATTGGATTCACATACGGACGACTAATCCTATTGAATCAGCCTTTTCTACAGTGCGCTTGAGAACTCATAAATCCAGAAACTGTGGGTCTAGAGACACCACATTAGCAATGGTCTTTAAACTGATGGAGGTGGCTCAAAAACGCTGGATTAAAATCAGAGGGTTTAGCCTATTAACTTGAGTTATTAATAATGTGAAGTTTGTAGATGGAGTACAAATTAGTGAACTGTCAGACAGAGTGGCCGCCTAATGGGCATACACCAGATTTGACAATAACTCGGTTCTTTAGATTTTATTGTAACTCATGATAATGAGTACATTTTTCTTGAGGTTAACGAACAAGGGCAGTTTTTGTGGCTTGAAGAATTAAATTCTGAAATAAAAATCTTGGATATGTTTGTGAATTTCATTATGTTCATTCACTTGAAAAATATAGAACAAAAATGCATGAAATTTATAAACAAAATATGCAACGTCATGTTTACCTAAACGGTGCGCCGAATCATTGTAAATAGGGGATTTTTGTGGGAAGAATTAAATTTTTGATATTACTTAGTGTTTTTTCAATAAACTTAAATGCGGCAAATGTTTTAGATGTGTATGGCGCTGATATCAGAATATCGGAAGATTTAATTAAAAATTATGGTTTTCAGATCAGTGAACTTGAAACGCAACATTTAAAAGAACTTATTAAAATATCTAATGGTGGCAACGATCATTATATCAAGAATGTAATGATTCCTAAGAAAACTCAATTGGTTAAAAAAATTCAAAAACAATATGGTTTTGCTTATGTGCAATTTAATACAGTAACTTATCCAGACAATAAAAATAAATATACAACCATTGAGGTGGTTAGTCAAAATGATAAAGAACGGCTTCAGTTCATTCCTATAAAAAACACAACTGATTATACGGCAAAATTAAAGCCGGATCTTGTTGATAAAATGGTTATATTTAACGATAGTGCAATGATGATGTTTCTAAAAAACCAACTAAATAAGAAAGAACCTGAATGTCCAGTTTACCATTGTTTGTTTGGTTTTAATCATCCTAAATTAAAAGATTCATTTAAGTTATTTATTCAGAGTGTAAGTCAGGAAAAAGAACTACTTATTAAAACAATGAATAATGATCCTAGCCCAGAAAGAAGAACAGCTGCCATTTTTTTACTAGGTTTTTTAAATGACCCCCATGAAATTATTTCTTTATTAACTAAGCACGTAATGGATTCTGATGATGGCGTGAGAAATAGTGCAATGCGAGTAATAGGGACAACAATGTATAAAGCTAAGATATACAACATTGATGTATTGCCATTTTTAAACCTTCTGGACTCACCGTTTGATACGGATAGAAATAAATCTTTATTAGTTCTTTTGAGCGCTGCAAATGTAACTTCATCTAAAGGAGTTAATCATTCGAGAGGGTAAAAAACAACTCGTTTCTTTATTACGATTAAAGCAACCGAATAATCATGACATGGCTTATGCTTTATTAAAGAAAATTAGTGGTAAAGATTTTGGATCTCATAACGTTGGTGCTTGGGAAAAATGGCTTGATACAAGACATAAACGCATAATATGAAAATTACAATATGTATTTGATAGCTTTTGCTTTAGTTCAATTATTTATCATTTCATCATCACTTTTACAATTAGGGATTGCGGTGTTTTATGAGTCAAAATTCCTTATTTAGACAAGAGGTGATTGATAACAAAAGATACGCTCATTGGGGTGATCTTCCCCCGATTTCCAAGACACCTTGTTTTACTTTTAATGAGGAGTATGAGTAACAACAGTTATACAAGAGAGTTTAAACTTAAGGCAGTTGAGTTGTATGCGTTCGGCGAATCTTTCAATTACCCATAACTTATTTTTCAGCCAATTTAAAGCCAATAGCGATAT
>NZ_JH413793.1:25700-131107 GCF_000162755.2 Legionella drancourtii LLAP12 | reverse complement strand
TCCACTTTCTATCCATAGACTCAACAAATAATGCAGCTTACCAAAATTGTGGGTAATTGAAAGTCGGCGAATTACGGGTTGTATAATCTAGCCCTCCTGTCGTTTGTGAGCAACGCACCAACGCCTCTTTACGTGGAGGCTCCTACGCTTGGAAACGGCATAGGTTCTGATAATCACATTGCTGGCAAAGTGTTAATTGTGCCGGTTGTGGCGGGCAATGTCCCTGTTGAAATTCTTCGGCTAACCGAGTTAATTGTTGGTGCCAATTGTCCCGACAATTATCCCACTGTTCTTCCTTTTTTAAGGAGCCAATGCCACTAATCCCTTGTTTTTCTTCACTAAATCCACTGCAGCTTATTTTGCCGGTTTTTAATTGCATGAATAACAAGGTATTAATTTGTTTATCCAGAAGGGCGTAGAGTAATAATTGCGGTTCCTTGGGGCGTTCTTCATTCCAGGGTTTGCTGCTGGGGAGGCTGCTTTTGTAATCGATTACCCATTTTTTATCCGCTACCTGATCGAGTCGATCAACACGTACCCGAAAATCAAGTCCAGCTAAATTAATGGTATAAGATTGCTCTAAGGCGGCAATAGTAAATGGAGAGCGTTGTTTTTCCCATTCCAAACAGGCGCAGACTAATCGTTTTAGGCGTATGTATTCGACTTCCTGGATGAAGGCTGAGAATGATTCTGGGTGTTGTTCTTTTAAAGGCGCTAAAGCGCTCTGAATCGCCTGCTCAATATGTTGTTCTAACTGGTGTTCATCTAGGTTAAATAATGCTTGTTGGCTTTCTAATGTTTGCCACAATAACTCCATTACTTTATGGATAATTTGGCCACGTTCTTTGGCATCGAGTCCATCGGTAGTTTGTGAGGCAGCTTTAGCCCGTAATCGATGTTCTGCAAAGGCTTTAAATGGGCATTTGGCCTGATTTGCCAGTATTGCTGTACCACCAGTGATGTGCTCTTCTGATTGTATAGGCACCGTGTAGTGTTCCTCAAGCGCGCTTAATTCATCACACCCTGGGGTTTGGTTACTGCTTGGCAGAAGCTCAAAATGAGGGTGATTGGTAATTAATGAGCAGGGTAAATTAGGATTATCTGCTTGCAATTTTGCGTAGCTAAATACCACCGACTCAGCACTGCTTTGCAAGCGTTTTAATGTTTGTTGCGCAAATTGCAGCTCGCGGGCTGGTAGGCTATGTGGCATAAGCAATTCACGTTGTAGTTGTGGGGGAATGAATGCCGATAAATGAACTTTTTGGGGTAAGCACTGATCGGTTAAGCCCATAACCCATAAACTATCAAATTCACAACCAGAGGCTTCCAGTAAACCGGAAATTTGCACGATGGCCGTGGTTTTTTGGGCTTGAAATATGGTGTTCTGCGTCAGTAGTTGTAGTGCTTCCAGAGCCTCTGCCTTATTAAGGCGAGCACTGAGTAAACTTAATTGCCTTAATTCATCAAAGAGGAGCGTAAAACGATTAAAGCACTGATAATTTTCAGAGTTTAATCCATAATCGCCAGGAAACCCCAACGAGTTTAAACGTTCTTGGAAGTAGTCTATCCATTCGTGTACGCTGGCTTCTTTAGGATAGGGACTGATGTGTTTTAGTAATGCCGCAAGTTTTGGGGTATTCGCTTCAAGATCGCTAATGAACGTCGTGAATGGGAGATGTTGATTTTCGAGTAAAGTCCCGTCTTGCAGATATTCTGAGCGTGCCAGAAACTCTTCTTGAGCACCCCCTAAATAAGGAGATTGTAAGAGTAAAGCTGCTTGATGATGATTAAGTAATTGAGTATCCAAATTAAGCCAACATAGAGCATGAGCTACCAGGGGAAACTCACTAAGCGTTTGTCCTAGGGATATATTAAATAATGCGGGGTCAAAATGCTGCGCTAAAGTACGTTGCAGCGTGGGTGATTTTTGCTGTAAATCAGGAACGACAACACCAATGCGTTGATTGCCTTCGTCTAGTTTGACTTGTAGCCATGCCATTAATTGTTGATATTCTTCTTGAGCATCTTGGGCTGCAAGTACCTTTGGTGCATGTGAACGCTCTTTTAAATCATAATGATATTGCATGAGCCCTTGTTGCTGTAAATGCTGTTGCAATTGTATTTGTTGTGGGGTGAAGTCATCAAAACAGACCCAAACGACGGGTTGGGAAAACAGCCTGCTTTGTGCATTGATTAAATAAGGAATAAGCTGGCATTCCGCAATTAAATTTTGCTGCATTAATTGTTTGTTAAAAAATTGCCACCATTGCTGGAATTGTCGTGTTTGTGGGGTGTAATGAAATACTGGGGTTTCTGGATCAATTTGCCATTGTTCGCAGCGCTCCCAAGCGCTGATTACTGATTGCAGTAAACCTTCGCTGTAGGTGATCTGGGCATGCGATTTAATGATGTTACGCCATAAATGTTGACATTGAGCTTTGTTTAACAGAGTTGGCGGCGATGCATGCAGGTTAATTACATTAAGTTGTTCATAAGCCTTAGTGAGGACAACACCATACGGCAAGCAGGTCGGTTTATCTAATGTATTGTGGTTATTGTGAATGAAGTAGTGATGTAACAGGGATTCACTAAGCCGATTATTGGGCGTGATCACCGTCGTTCCTTCTGCGAGTAAAGCAAAAAGATGCTTTTTATCGTTAAAAACATGCATTAATTAATCATACCTGGTTCATTTCCGATGAGTAACATGGGCTTTATGTAAGGATTTAGGCCGAGCTTGCGCTGCTACAAAGCGGGGGAGGCGCATGCTTTTTCTCTTATCCGTATGTAAGATATCGTATACTAACCAACCTCGTAAATATATGGAAGCAAATCCTGCGGCTATAGCGAGTGCTATGCCAAAAAGCACATAGCTGTATGCGAGTACAACTAAATAAGCATACACCAAATCCTGGAAATTTTTTATTGAAAATAAAGTGGTACCTGACTCATCCATGCAGAGTATTAAACCAAGGGCAAAAAATGGTAATGATGCAATAACCATTGTAAACCCGATTAAAAACGTTTTCAGCATGAATGGTTTGGGACAATGAACAATGCTTTTACCACATAATGCGCCTGTTGCAGAAGCCACAATCATTCCGAGCAAGATGGCTTGATAAAGCGGTATTGCTTCTTCGATGCCAATAAGAGTCAAGAATGCATCGATAAGAATGGTTCCTACCACCGATAACAATCCATAGTAGATAGCACCCAATAATCGGGGATTGGAAAAAAGAAGTGCTGGATCATGCCTTTTCATGTTTGGCTCCCTATTCGCGCCTATATGTATAATTTTAGTACATAACTGGGGCGTTAGAGGATTTTTCACTCTAATACAGCTGTAAATATCGGCGAAAATGCTGCTAAAAAATAAAACTATATCAAAATAACTAACCCGTATATTATATACTTACTAATAAATAACCCTAGATAATTACTCATGCAAAGATTTGGAAGCTTTTTTTTAAAATTATGTGGTTGGAAAATTGTTGGTACACTGCCAAAAGATAAAAAATACCTGGTTATTGTTGCCCCTCATACGAGTAATTGGGATTTCCTGGTTGGTTTATTTTCCCGTTTTTCATTAGGGGTGAAAATTAATTTTATCGCTAAAAAACAATTATTCTTTTTTCCTCTTGGGCTTTTCTTAAGAGCAGTAGGTGGTGCACCGGTTGATCGCTCTAAAAAAAATAATAATGTCGAAAAAGTTGTTGAATTATGTCATGCAAGCGATGAGTTTAGGCTGGCTATTACACCTGAAGGAACGCGTGGACCGGTAACGCGTTGGAAAGAGGGGTTCTACCATATTGCCCGTAAAGCGGAACTGCCGTTAGTTTTGGTTGGTCTGGATTATGCATCGAAAGAAATTCGTATTCGCGAGGCCTATTGGCCTTCGGGCGACATCAACAAGGATTTTCCACAAATTCTTGATTATTATAGAGAAATAAAAGGTCGTCATCCTAAAAAAATTCCTGAGTATAGTTCGTCTAAGAAAGATTAAACATCATTGATGCAGGACGTGTTTTTTATAAAAAATAAGGTATCGTTCACTTTTTAGGTAAAAGAACAGCTTAAGTTTTCCGAAGTTTTTGAGGGAAATTGCAGCGCTGGATTACCTCGTTTTGTACGTAAACTCAGGGATTAGATGACGTGAATAAAAGATTGGTCTTTATTTCAACCCTATTGATGTCCATCAATTGCAATGCCACCGATCTTATAAATGTTTTTCAACAAGCATTAAGCAATGATAATTTATATCAACAAGCGGTGCTTAATGCTTTATCGCATAAAGAAGACGTGGCGATTAATCGGGCGTATTTATTACCTAATGCGCAATTTGATGCACAGCCATTATTGGATCAACAATCGAATTCTGGTGCGATTGTGCCTGAGATTGAACCGCCCAATAACACCGTTCATAGTTATGAAATGCGCTTAAGCCTCTCTCAACCGATATTTAATTTTGCTGTTTTTTCACGCTATCAGGCATCTAAAGTAACCGCCAGAGCAGCCTTGGCGCGTTTGAATGCTGATTTACAAGATTTAATGATTCGTGTCACCGAAGCGTATTTTAATGTGCTGCGCAGTGAGAAAAAATTATCTTATTTACACGTGAATAAGAAGGCTTTGGCGCGGCAATTGTATGATGTTCAGCAAAAATATAAGGCGGGTAAAACAACCAAGAGTTATGTTTATGTTGCTAAATCCTCATACAGTGCCGCCGAATCCGATTTGATTTCCGCCGAAACGCAACTGGCTGCAGATAAAGAATATTTAACTGAATTAACTGCGACCGATTATCCTTCACTTGCGGAACTAAATAATAAAATCCCTTTGATTTCTCCGCAACCTTCAAATGCTGATAAGTGGGTCCAAAAGGCATTGCAAGGGAATTGGATTGTCAAAGCCAATCAATTAAAACTGCAAGCAGCTCGTGAAAAAATAAAACAAAGTTATGCCGATCATCTGCCTACCGTAAATGCGAAATTATTGTACGATGACAATTCATTCCATTACACGCAAAGCAGTCTTATTATTGCTGCCGGGTCAAGCAGACTGCGTAATGCGGCGGCCATGCTTAATGTCAATGTACCTCTTTTTTCCGGAGGGTTGGTCGTCGCGTCCACCCGCAAAGCGCAATATAATTTCCGCATAGCCCAACAGAAATTAGAGCACTCATTACGTAAAGTGACCTACCATGTCCGTGATAGTTATCGGCATGTTGTCGCGAATATAAAAAAGATTCAATACCAACATGACGCGATTCAATCGGCACAAAGTTCTCTTGATGGTTTAAAGGATCGTTATGCTACTGGGGCTGGGAGTTTAACCGATGTATTGACGGAACAAACGAAATTATTAGAAGCGCAAATGCAGTATGAGTCAGCACGTTATGACTACATCATGAATTTATTACGGCTTAAAAAGGAAGCAGGGACTTTAAGTACGCACGATTTATTAGCGGTGAATCGTTGGTTGCATAAGGCGGGTAAGGACAGGGCATAAACAGAGCTGCAGTAGTTTGCTGCTAATCCAAGGTTTTACGATAAAACCGATAACTAATAGTAATAAGCACGACAAAAAATACCAGCATAGGCCATATATTGGGCAAAATATCCCAAAAACCAGAAGCCTTTAACATGACATCACTGCTGATTTTAAGAAAATAAGTGCTGGGAAATAAATCACTGAGCCATTGTGCCCAGGTAGGCATTGAATCACGGGGAAATAAAAATCCTGAAAATAAGATGGCGGGCAAAGAATACGTTCCTGCGATTTGTGCTGCTTGGAATTGCGTTTTTGCAATACATGAAGTAGCAATACCAAAAGACAAATTAGCGATAATGAACGGGAAGGCGGCAAGCGATAATAAAAGCACGCTCCCATAAAAAGGAACATGGAATAACGTATGCGAAATGATAAGAATAGCAAAAAATAAGATATATCCTAAAAAGATATTGGGCAGTAATTTGCCAATAATTACTTCCAATGGATTAATCGGGGTAATTAATAACATTTCCATAGTCCCACTTTCATATTCACCACTAATAGAAATAGCCATAAGCAGAGCAAGCGAAACGGTTAAAATAGTTGCTAATAAGCCAGGAAGGGTATGATATTGGGCTTGAACAGCCGGGTTATACTTTGCATGGGTGTCGATTACAAAACTATTATCCTTTGCTGACAGGTATTTTAATGGACCTTGGGCAATACCATCCAACGCTCGAGTAGCAACAACGGAGGTGGCATGAAAGGCATTATTAACAATTACCGGATCGCTGGCATCGCCTTCTAAAAGAATATGAGGGGATTCATTTCTCACTAAGTCGCGGCTAAAATTTGCAGGGATATGAATGATGAATTTGACCTCACCTCGTTGCATAGCGCGTTCGGCAGCCTTCTCATCTTGCGTAATGTCTTTAATGGCAAAATAGTCTGTATTGCGAAATGATTGGATAATGCTGTCAGTAAACTGGGAATGGTCTTTGGCGACAACCAGCGTAGGAATATGCTTGGCGTCATTATTAATGATGAGGCCAAATAACAGCGCTTGCAGAAAAGGGGAAACAAGAACAAAGATATAAGTGCGATAATCGCGTCGTATGACGGTTAATTCCTTCTTGAACATACCCCATAAACGTAGTGATCGATAGTGTGTAAAGCGCATGTTCTAGTTCGTCCTTGATTGATTTTTAGTCATCCATACAAATACATCATCCAAAAATGGTTCAATAATTTTCCACGTAAAATGGGGATTACTTTGATAAGGCTCAATGGCTTTATTAAGGACCTCATGATCTTTGCCGCTTACATGAAGCGAATCACGTAGGATAATTACTTGCTCAATCCCGGACGTTGCTTCGAGTTGTTTGGCCAACAATAAGATGTTTTTTCCTTGAACTTTCCAAGTGAGTAAATTGATGTTGTGAATAATTTCTTTGATATTGCCACTTAGCAGTAAATGACCATCGGAAATATACGAAATACGATGGCAGCGTTCAATTTCATCCATATTATGTGAGCTCAGGAGAATCGTCATCCCTTCCGCGGACAAATCACGCATAATTTCCCAGAAATCCATGCGCGATTCGGCATCAACACTTGCAGTTGGCTCATCAAGTAGCAATAAAAAGGGTTGATGAATCAAGGCACAAGCCAGGGCTAAACGTTGTTTCCATCCGCCAGACAATCCACCTGCAAGGTGATTTTTTCTGGCGCTAAGTCCAAGATTAGTCATAATTTGTTTGGTCGCTCGTTCGCGCTCTAATACGCCATAGAGTTCTGCCATAAATAAGATGTTTTCATAAACTGTTAATTGTTTGTATAGGCTAAAGAATTGAGGAATATAACCCACATGTTTTCGAATGGTTTTTGATTGGGTTAAAATGTTATACCCAAGACAAGTTCCTGAGCCGGAATCAGGTGTTAATAAGCCACAAAGCATGCGAATAGTTGTTGTTTTTCCAGAGCCATTGGGTCCTAAAAAACCATAGATTTCACCTGGTTTTACCTGTAAATCAACACCAACAACAGCCGCATTACCTTTAAAATTTTTGCTTAGGTTTTTAACATTTATAATTAAATTACTGTTGTCCATATTGCCCTGATGTCTCGCTATTATCAGTGTCAAGCCTTACTGTAACTGGTTGGCCTGGATGTATTTTCAAATAGGCATCGCTTGCTATAGGGCGTGCTTCAACACGAAATACTAATCGTTGCCGTTCTGTTTCACTAAAAATAACCGGGGGGGTGTATTCTTCTTTGGGTGAGATGTAAGTGATTTTGGCTTTAATTGGTTGTTGGGCGCCATCTAAAAGTATCGTGATTTCTTCATTTAATTTTAAGGTGCTTAAGTGTTGCTCTGGTATAAAGAAAATAATTTTTATGGCGTCCGCTGCTAATAAGGCCAGAATGGGTTTTCCTTCCTCTATTTTTTCATAAGCTGAGTAGTAGGTATCAAATACTAAGGCATCTATCGGTGAGGTAACGGTTTTTTGTTGGGAGATCCAAACTGCTTTGCTTTGGTTCGCTTGTTCGGCACGTAAATTGGCTTGGGCTGCGTTTCTACTGGCTTCAGCCGAACGAAAATTGCCCATACTTTGTTCTAACTCTTCTTTTGAAATTACATCTTTTTTGAACAAAATCAGATTTCGTTCATGCTCTTCTTTTAGTACGTTGTAATCTGCTTCATGCTTATTTTGCTCATCAATTGCTTGTTGCACCCGTGCATTTGCAGCTTGTAGCTCCGCATTTTCAGGGTAGGGTTCTAGTGTAAATAATGCCTGTCCTTGTTTTACGGAATCTCCTGGACTTACGCTGATTTTTTTTAATATTCCAGTATCGTAAGCTGAAATGTAGGTAAATTTACCTTGAACATAACCGGGAAATGAGGCTTCTTTTTTTGTTTTGCAATTCGAAAGTAGGGAACAAATACTTAGAATTACTAATAGAATGGTGTATCTATTCGTTGTTTTCACGAGGAGTTTTCCCTTTCCAATAATGAACTATCTTCCTAACCAGTTTTTTAAAAATCGGGATTGGTCTTGGGTTTATCTGACCTGTTAGTATATCAAGATCGTATAAACCTAATTTTTTTAATTTTATCTTAACTAAATGTACTTCATCGGCATTTAATTCATTGAATTCATTTTTTAAAATATCTACTAAGCTATTTTTAGCATTAATTTGCTTAAAGATCATCTGTTCCTGAGGTGAAATATTTAGTTCCGTTTTTTCGGGGAGCAAGAATACCTTATCTTGAGGTTCCTTTTCTTTAGTTTCAGGGCATTTTTTTATTAAGGTAGGCGGTTCCTGATATTTTGTTAACGAAGAAGCAAGGAGTGGATTTTCGTGAATAATATATTGTAATAAAAATTTTTCACTGGTCTTTTTAAGCGCTGGGTAGGCTGTGCCATGTTCGGTTAAGAAATGATAAAAATTAAATAAATCAATATGTAGTAAGATCATGGGTGATAAGGCCGTAACCGTAGAACTTCGCATACCGTGCTGGCTGAAATAGCCGGCTTCTCCCAAGCCAATAGCCTGTTCTGAGCCTAAGTTGACAATATGTTTGGGATTTGTTTTTTGAATCCTTTTTAACGATTTAGTAACAGCTGCTGTTCCCGCAACAATTAGAAAAAATCCATCAAAATAATCGCCTTCTCGAACAATAACCTCATTAGTTTGCACATGAACCTCTTCCATCAATAAGGCCAATTGATTTATTGACGCGGGACTCAATAAGCAAAAAATTGAGTATTTAGCAATTTTTTGTATGCGCTCTTCGAGAGAGATTTGTGGTTGGCGTTGTATTTCTACATCAATACGTTTCATTTGGCATACCAATCCAGATATAGCTTCTTCCATGAAACGTTTAATTAAGTCATGAAATTAAGTATAGGATAAGATAGTTCACTTTGCAGATTATTGGGCTGAAAAAAGCATATTCATCCTGCCCTAAGGCTGCAGGATGAATCAATTAATGATGGGATTTCTATTTTTTCAAAACAGCTTTACCAGCATAAGGCAATGAGGCCAGCTCATTAATGCGCAGCAATTGGTTGTATTTGGCAATTCGATCGGTACGGCATAAAGAGCCCGTTTTGATTTGACCACAGCCTGTGGCCACCGCCAGATCGGCAATAAAGGTATCTTCTGTTTCTCCTGAGCGATGCGACATGACACAACGATAGCCATTTTGGTGCGCCAGTTTCATCGTTTGTCGGGTTTCGCTTAAGGTACCAATTTGATTGACTTTAATCAGGATGGCGTTGGCAATTCTTTGGTCAATACCTTCTTGGAGGATTTTGGGATTGGTGACAAATACATCATCGCCAACTAATTGAATTTTTTCACCTAGTTGTATGGTTAGCTGTTTCCATCCGGCCCAATCTTTTTCATCCAGGCCATCTTCAATACTGACAATAGGATAACTGGAAACGAGATCGGCGTAATAATCAATAAGCTGTATGGCGGTGAATGTTTGTTGTTCAGAGTCCATATGATAAACGCCTTGCTTATATAATTCTGAGGCAGCCACATCAAGAGATAGGACGATTTCATCACCTAACTTAAAGCCTGCAGTGTTAATGGCTTCACAAAGCATATCCAGCGCTTGGTGGTTGGATTTTATATTCGGTGCAAAACCGCCTTCATCACCAACAGCGGTGTTTAATCCTTGTTTTTTTAATACGGATTTCAAGACATGAAAAATCTCGGCGCCCATTTGCAGTGCAGTTGGGAAATCAGGAGCACCAGCAGGCATAATCATAAACTCTTGGATATCTACATTATTATCCGCATGAGCACCACCATTTAATACATTCATCATGGGGACTGGCATGCTCATTGTTTCACCTTGATTTAATGAGGCATACAAGGGTAGGTTGTGTGCATTTGCGCGTGCTCTTGCCGCAGCAAGTGATACGGCAAGAATGGCATTAGCACCTAAATTTGATTTATTTTCGGTGCCATCTAGTGAGCATAAGGCATGGTCTAGAGCTTCTTGATCGTCAACAGAAAAATTCTTTAAAGCTTGATTGATTTCATTATTTATATGAGCAACCGCTTTTTGTACCCCTTTACCTTTATACCGCTTAGGATCATTATCGCGTAGTTCACAGGCTTCACGACTTCCTGTTGAGGCCCCAGAAGGGACACTGGCTCTTCCTATAATGCCATTATTTAAAATAACATCGGCTTCAACTGTTGGATTACCACGAGAGTCGATAATTTCGCGTGCTTGAATTTTAGTTATTTGCATGGTGATTCCTGGTTACGATTAAAATTGTTGACCCTGGGGCCGGCGTAAAGGCTACAACAGTTCTTTAAAGCAGGGTTATTAGCAACAGCTCTCCTTAGAATTGTACCACTCCTAAGTTTACCAGCGCTGCAGTCAAGGGCAGCAGTGGAAGCCCTAGAATAGTATCCTCACAGCCATTTACTTCTTTAAATAACCATTTACCTTGCGTTTCATATTGATAAGCACCGCAGCTTTGGTAAGGGGTTTCGCTTAGTAAATAAGCCTCAATGCTTTGTTTACTTAGATGGCGCAGGGTGACATTGGCTATTTCATGATGTTGCCACAGTAGTTCATTATTTTGAGCAATGCAAAGACAGGCAATTTGTTGATGTTGTTGACCGCTCAATAAACTTAACTGCGCAATAGCTGTTTGATGATTTAATGGTTTATTTAGCAATGTTTGGCCGATAAGGCAAATTTGATCTGCGGCAATAATAAATTGTTCTGGATATCGTTGGCTGACCTCCAATGCTTTACTTGCAGCCAATGCATAACCTAAATCAATTTTATTGTTGGAATGAAATGACTCTTTAACTGCTTCTTCATCACAAGTAGATGGCACAACCGAAAATTCCAGGCCAAGTGATTGCAATAATTTACGTCTTATTGCAGAGCCTGAAGCAAGAATGATTGGTTGTTGATGGAGAAATTTAGACATAAATAGCGACCATTGCCATGAGTGTAAAGCCAATAATTACAAAACTGAAGTCGCGTAAATTACAACAACGCTCGACCATAACACAGCGTTCTAAACCATGCAGTGTCCCTAAATAAAGGAAAGTTCCTGCTGAAGCCGCCATTAAAATAGGATCAAAAATAGAATTGGTTTCCACTCCATGGCCAAAATACCAACCAAAATAAATACCTAGTGGGGTCATAAAGCTAAATAAAATAAAGAAAATCAAATTGTGGTTCATGCTCATCGAGCTCTTATTTAATTGCACGGCAATCGCAAAACTTTCTGCCCATTTGTGGGTAATAATTGCCAAAAACAACATAATAATGACAGAGTTGTGATGTGCTAATCCTAAGGCGGCGCCCAGCATTACCGAATGCACCGAGAGCATGCCCCAGGCCAATAATGCAAAAGCTGGATGTTCTGCATTGTGGTGATGATAAAGTTCTTTGCCTAAGTGTTCAAACCAGAGAAAAATTAGAAATACGGCTCCAGTAATAATGAAGGCAAAGGGATAGTTGTACCCCATTGTTTTAAAAAGAGAATTTGCTTCAGGCAACATATGGAGCAATGCAGCGCCTAAAAAAACGCCGGTAGCCAGGGTTTCTCCGACTGGGAAATCAATATGCTTATCGTCTTTAATGCGTTTTCTAAAAGGATACCAGCCAGCAAGCAAAATCACGATAAAAATTGAAAGTGCAAAAAGTATTTTTAAACTGGTAGCTGAGACCATGAATGATGCCTATCTTTAAATCAGAAGTTTTGGGGCGATAGTTTACCTAAAAAAGTAGTTTAAACTACTGCAAGTCATGGGGCTGGGTTTGGACGCATGGCTTCATGCAAGCTAAATAAGCGTATTTCTTCAATATCTGTTTGCAGTTTTAAGGCTAAAATAACTTGATTATGCAACTCTTGCCATTGCGTAAATTGTTCATTACAGGCTATATCAATGCTTATTTTGCCATCAAGGTAATGTACATTCCAAAATAAAATCTGTGGGAAATTAAGGTGCACTTCAGTTAGCAATTGTTGGGCGATTACGTCTCTACTTGGGAGATGGAGTGAGGGGCTACATACTTCATCATCCTCGGGGTCGACATGCACAATAACGTCTTTAACACTATCAATTTGCTCAACTAGTGCGCGGTCTACATGTTGGGCTATGTAATGTCCTTCAGAAACCGATATTTTTGGTGATACCAGAATATGCACATCAACTAATACATCCTCGCCCATGAAGCGGCTGCGTAATTGATGGATTTTTTTTACCCCATCTACATTTTGAATCACGTGTTCAATTTGTGCTAATAGGGTAGGGCTAACGGCAGTATCTACTAATTCTTTAATACTATTCCAGCCATAACTCCATCCCATTTTAACGATCATCATGGCGACAATAATTGCCGCTACGGTATCCAGATAAGCATACCCGGCTAAACTTCCGATTAACCCCAGGAAGACTACCAGTGAAGAGGCGGCATCGGAGCGGTGATGCCAGGCGTTCGCAGTAATTAATTTGGAGTTAATGCTTTTTCCTATATGCAAGGTATAGTGAAATAAAAGTTCATTACTGACGATGGAAATACAGATTACCGGGAGTGACAACCATTGTGGCATCGTATACGTCGTATGGATTAATTCATATATAGAATCCCAGGCAATGCCAAATCCAGCCAGAATAAGTAATAAGGATAATAAGAAGGTGGCTGCGGTTTCAATACGTTGGTGCCCATAAGGATGGGTGTCATCTGCATCAATACTGCCGTATTTGGATGCGAGTAAAACCATACCATCCGTAATTAGATCGGCAAACGAATGCAGTCCATCGGCAACCAAGGCATGAGAGTGAAATAAAAAACCACCAACTAATTTAATCACGCCAAGAAGTGCGTTTGAAACAGCCCCGATTAGGGTTACCTTTTTAGCTTGCCAGTATCTGTCGTGTTGAGTCATGGTGATGTTGAGTTTTCTATTTAGGCTTATTTAATCATGGTTAGCGATTATTTTATATCAAAATTTAGAGAAGTAGTCATCTAGGCGTACGTTCTAAAATAGGGAGAAACAAGCTGAATATACATGATGTTTTACATCCTATGCACAGGGTTATCCACAGAAATTGTGGATAAATATTTTTAATATGCAGGAGCGGGTAAATAGGGGTTTACCCTTGTAAATTAAGGGGTTTCCAGTTTTTCTGGTAAAGAATGTATTTTTTGTTATTAGAATTGCTGCTTAGAGATATCCACAGAGGACTTTTGCATGCGGCAAGAACGCAGGGCGGGTATGATAACAAAGAAAAAAAATAAAAAACAGTCTTGACTTGGAATATTTGTAAAATATTTTATCCTTGTAAAAATTGTTCGAAATTACCAAGCCAACGTTGTGTAATCATTCGCGCAGTTTCTGGTGATTCTTGTACCAGTTTTTTAGCAATGGGGGGTAAACGCGCTAATAAGGCCTGATCTCGTTGTAGGTTAGCTACTTTAAATTGTCTGTATCCTGTTTGCCGTGTGCCTAAAACCTCACCTGCGCCTCTTAACTCCATATCCTTTTCGGCGATAATGAATCCATCATTAGTTGCACGCATTATTTTTAAACGTTCAGCACCTTGCTGGGAAAGGGGCGATTGGTAAAGTAAAATACAGTGGGATTGCATACTTCCTCGTCCTACGCGGCCGCGCAATTGATGGAGCTGTGATAAACCCAAACGTTCGGCATTTTCAATAATCATTAAGCTGGCGTTGGGGACATCAACGCCCACTTCAATGACTGTTGTTGCTACTAATAAGTTTATTTCTCCCGATTTGAATGCTGCCATGGTTGCTTCTTTCTCTAAGGCTTTCATGCGTCCATGTACCAGACCTATGCGTGCGTTAGGGAGATGGGCCTTCAGGGTTTCTGCTGTTGCCGTAGCCGCCATGCATTGTAGTTTTTCAGACTCTTCAATAAGGGTACATACCCAGTAAATTTGCCGTCCATCTGCAATGGCGACTTGCAAGCGTTCGATGACGGCTTCACGTTTACTTTGCCCCAATACCGCAGTAGCGATGGGCATACGTCCTGGCGGTAACTCATCAATAATCGAAATATCCAAATGGGCAAAATGAGCCATCGATAAAGTTCTGGGAATTGGCGTTGCGGTCATTAATAATTGGTGCGGGATGAGTTGCTCAAGTTGTCCTTTTTGTTGCAACAGCAAGCGTTGCTCGACGCCAAAACGATGTTGCTCATCAATAATCACTAATCCTAAACGCGCAAAGATGACCTCTTCCTGAAATAAAGCGTGGGTACCTATAATCAGTTGGCAGCTTCCATCTGCAAGTGCTGCAAAGGAGGCACGACGCGCGCTAATTTTCATTTTTCCGCTAAGTCTTAATATTTTGATGCCCAAGGGGGTTAAGCCAATTGGTCAAGTTATAGGCATGTTGTTCGCTTAATAAATCAGTAGGTGCCATAAACGCAACTTGCTGCCCATTGGCAATTGCTTGGAGTGCCGCCAGGGCGGCAATAATGGTTTTTCCTGCACCTACATCGCCTTGAACCAGACGTAACATGGGTTTTGTTTGCATTAAATCGTGGCTGATTTCCTGGGCGACTCGTTGCTGTGCCATAGTTAATGTAAAGGGTAACGAGCTGATAAAGCGTTGGTTTAATGTGGCGTCAATCTGTAAGCGCGGGGCATGCAGTGTACTGCGTGATTGTCTGGCAAATTGCATACTCAGGCGCTGGGCTAATAACTCATCAAAAACCAAACGTTGCAGTGCGGGGTGTTGTCCGTCTTCAAGCGTTTGAATCGAAATGTCTGGCGGTGGGGTATGCAGTAATCTAATGGCATTGGCCAGATGAACAAAATGATGAGTGTGTAGCTGTTGTTCATTCATCCATTCTAAGCGTTGCAATTCATGTTCACCGTATTTTAAGGCAAGCTGGACGATTTGCCTTAATCGTGTTTGGGTTAATCCGTGAGTACTTGGGTAAATAGGTGTTAAGGTTTCATTGACACTACACTCCTCACCTTCGGCAAGTAATTGATATTCAGGGTGGGTCATCGTCAATTGATTGTTAAATTCACGTACCTCACCAAAGGCGTGAATCATTGCGCAATTTTTTAAGGCATTAATTTGTTGTTTGTTAAAATGAAAAAACTGCAGCTTGATAATGCCGGTTTTATCTTCAATATAACAGGTTAATATGGCGCGTTTTCCGGGTCTGACCTCTGTTTTGCATATTTGCCCGGCAATAACCGCCCAGTCATTGGGACGCAAATCCTGAATCGGGGTAATGCGGGTGCGGTCTTGATAACGATAAGGTAAATGAAAGAGTAAATCTTGCACGGTATGAATACCGCATTTAGCCAGTTTTGCTGCCAGTGTTGGCCCGACACCAGTTAAGGCATCACAGGAGTTTGATAGCACAATATTATTTATCGTGAAAAAATTTGATGGTGCAGTGTAACCTGAATTTAGAGTTTATGACATAGCCCTTGTCTTAGATATTTGCCTTGCTATTAAGACCTTTTCAATTGGCACGAAAAAGAGCATAATAACCTCATTTTTTTGATGGAAAATGAGTCGCATGAAACATACTGTAGAGCAACTTTTAAGACAGGCATTAACCACTTTACAAAAATCAGGGGATGTACCTGCAGATCTGGATATTGAGATCAAAGTGGATCGCGCAAAAGACTCTGCTCACGGTGATTATGCCAGTAACCTGGCTTTGATTTTAGCCAAACCTTGTCGTCAGGCGCCGCGTAAAATTGCCGAGCTTTTAGTTCAAGCCTTACCTGATGCTGCTTTTGTAGAAAAAGTAGAAATTGCTGGTGCTGGATTTATTAATTTTTTTCTGCGCAGCGATGCGCGATCGCAAATTATCGCGGAAATTTTGCATAAAGAGGAACAATTTGGGCGCAGTACTCTTGGTCAAAATCAAAAAGTTTTAGTTGAATTTGTTTCTGCTAATCCAACGGGGCCTTTACATGTAGGGCATGGGCGCAGTGCCGCTTTTGGTGCTACTTTATGTAATGTTTTAAAAGCTGCTGGCTATGATGTTACTTCTGAGTATTATGTGAACGATGCCGGACGGCAAATGAATATTTTGGCCGCTAGTGTTTGGCTGCGTTATTTAGAATTAGCTGCTGAGCCAGTTGTTATTCCTGCAAATGCATACAAAGGTGAGTATGTTATTGAAATCGCGCAGGTGCTATGGACACAGCATGGCAAGCAATTTGTTCATCCTTGGGCCGAGATTCTTAATGGTATGCCCGCTGATGAGCCGCAAGGTGGTGATAAAGAAATTTATATTGATGCAATGATCGAGCGCGCAAATGTCTTATTAGGACAAGACGCTTTTGCCTTGTTTCATCAGCATGCTTTAACTACGGTTTTAGATGACATTAAAGATGATTTGACTGAATTTGGCGTGCATTACGACAATTGGTTCTCAGAGTACTCTTTATTTCAGGATGGCTCCATTGAAAAAGGGATTCAAGCCCTTAAAGATGCGGGACACACCTATGAACAAGAAGGGGCTCTTTGGTTTAAAGCCACTGATTTTGGTGATGAAAAAGATCGGGTGTTAGTGCGAGCGAATGGGCAAAAGACTTATTTTGCTTCGGATGTTGCTTATCATTGGAATAAATATGATCGTGGTTTTGATCGGGTTATTGACATTTTTGGTGCGGATCATCACGGTTATGTGACGCGTTTACGTTCAGCGGTTACAGCCTTGGGGCATGATGAGCGTGCATTGACGGTACTTTTAGTGCAATTTGCCATTTTGTATCGCGGCGGTGATCGAGTGCAAATGTCAACCCGCAGTGGTTCGTTTGTGACCTTAAGAGAGTTGCGTCAAGAGGTGGGTAATGATGCCGCACGTTTCTTTTATGTTGCTCGTAAATCAGAACAACATATGGATTTTGATTTGGATTTAGCAAAATCTGAATCCAGCGATAACCCGGTTTATTACCTCCAATATGCGCATGCGCGAATATGTTCTGTGTTAAGACAATTAAAAGAGCGTGGTTTACTCTGGGATAAAGCAATTGGCTTAGAGAATGTGCATTTGTTAGACCAGCCACATGAAACAGCATTAATTGCTTTAATTTGTCGTTATCCTGAGGTTGTGGAATTATCTGCCAGCAGTTGTGAACCGCATCAAATAGCATATTATTTGCGTGAGTTGGCTAATGGATTACATAGCTATTATAATGCGGTGCAACTTTTATGCGAACAAGAGCAATTACGTTGTGCGCGTCTGTGTTTGTTGGCTGCAGTGCGTCAGGTATTGAGTAATGGGTTGGATTTATTGGGCGTGTCAGCTCCTGAGAGTATGTAATGGGAAGAGAATACAGTAACAGGCGGCCTTCACGCGCACGTTCACGTGCGCCGAATCAGTTTCTAGTAATTACCATTACTTTTTTACTGGGCTACTTTACGGCTACCGTTTTTGATATTGAAACCATTACGCACTGGGTTAATTCACAGGTATTAGCTCATCAAGAGGCGAATAAAGCCCCAAGTAAACCACCAGCACAACGACAGGTGGCCGTTCCTCCCAAGCCTAAGTTTGAGTTTTATACTTTGTTGACCAATGAGAAGGTTCCTAACTCTGAAAAAGCATCTACTGCACAAGCCAGTAGTACCCATACTGCAACGAATACAACGGCGGTAAACGCCGCGATGCAGACCGCAATTAATACTGCGGCCACATCAGCAGTTAAAGTGACTACGCCTCGCGTACCACAACCATCGGCTGTTAAAACTGTAGACGCGAAACCCATTGCTCCGACAGCTGGAAGAGGCGCTTATTCGGTGCAAGTTGCTTCGTTTAAAGCACGCCAGGACGCGGAGCATATGAAAGGTTTATTAACGCTTAAAGGATTTAATGTGAGTGTTGTGCCAATTAATCATGCGCATCGAGGAGTTTGGTTCCGCGTTGTTGTTGGGCCTTATGCGAATCGTACCTTAGCCCAGAAAGCACAAATAGATTTAGCAAGGAATGAACGCCTACGTGGGATGCTTACGGCGGGATAATAAATAGTAAACGGATCGTAGCCCCAATGCCATTAAGTTAAGCGCTTTGGGAAGTATAACCTATTAAACGTAGCCCGGATTACGCTGCGCTAATCAGGGCTACAAAGCTTAACTTAATGGCAGTGGATCGTAGTCTGGGATCAGCCTACTCTTTTTGATTAATCTATTAACGACGTACAATGACTTGAATAGTTCCGGCATTTTTTACCGCATGTGGTTTGCTCACGGCTACCGTAATTTGTGCTACTTTAAATTGTTGCTGAATTAACTGAGCTACTTCATTTGCTACCGTTTCAATCAATTGAAATGAATTTGCTTCCACAAAGTGGGTGACGGTTTCACATAGAGCCGCATAATCAATAGTTTTACTTAAATCATCCTCGCAGGCACTGATGTCAGTTTCTATGCTAATATCAATTAATAACTGTTGATTAATCCGTTGTTCCCAGGCATAGACCCCAATTTTTGTGCTTACATTTAGAGCCTTGATATGTAAAGTATCCAATTTTTTCTGCCGATGTTATATAGTAATGGCGCTATTTTACCTTAATTTTTATTCTTGCCTATAGCCATCAATGGGAATGAATTAAATCCATGCTAAATTATCGAGCTATTGCGATTGCTCGTTTATCGTTTAATCTTAGAGCTACCTAAGCCACGTACCACCACAATACACTTGAGGGCGATTATGTTACTATAAGTGTATTTTCATGATGTTGAGGGCTTGCATATGTATGATTTAAATCAATCTTTGTTTATCCGAGCATTAAGGCGTCAACCGGTCGAACGAACACCAATATGGATGATGCGCCAAGCGGGTCGTTATTTGCCCGAATACCGTAAGATAAGAGAACAGGCGGGTGATTTTTTAAGTCTTTGTAAGAATCCTGAACTGGCTTGTGAAGTAACCTTGCAGCCTTTACGCCGCTATGCTATGGATGCCGCGATTTTATTTTCAGATATTTTAACTATTCCTGATGCAATGGGACTTGGTTTATATTTTTCTGAAGGGGAGGGGCCTTGCTTTAACCATCCAGTGCAAGACATCCAGGCAATTAAAAATCTGCAGGTTCCTGATGTTGGCGATTCATTAGCTTATGTGATGAATGCAGTGCGTTTAATTCGTCAAGAAATGCCCGCAGAATTACCCTTAATTGGCTTTGCCGGAAGTCCTTGGACTTTAGCTTGTTATATGGTTGAAGGTCGTAGCAGTAGAGACTTTAAACGTATTTTGAAATTGATTTATACGCAACCTGAAGCCGCTCATTTGTTACTGCATAAACTCGCCTTATCAGTAGGCAATTATTTAGTAGAGCAAATCAACGCCGGCGTTGACGCAGTGATGATTTTTGATACTTGGGGCGGCGTGCTTACGCCTGCTAATTATCAAGAGTTTTCTTTGCGTTATATGCACCAGATTATTCAGTACATTAAAACCACACATCCTGATGTGCCAGTTATTTTGTTCACTAAAGGCGGTGGGCAATGGTTAGAAAAAATGTTGATTACAGGCTGTGATGCCTTGGGATTAGATTGGACTTGTGATTTAGGGGATGCTCGTCAGCGTGTTGGCGCTCAGGTGGCCTTACAAGGAAATCTAGATCCCGCGGTGCTATTAACTTCAGAACACTGCGTACGTGAGCACGTGCAAAAGGTATTGGCATCTTTTGGTCATGGTTCAGGGCATGTATTTAACTTGGGGCATGGGATTACTCCTGATGTGCCTCCTGAACATGTGGCTGCGATGGTTGAGGCAGTTCATGAATTTAGCCCTTTTTATCATCGATGATCGGTGTTGCTGTCAGGAAAAAGTCCATTCTCCCCTTGGGGAGAATGCTTCAAGTTAAGCTGTTTCGCCTTGTTTATCCTCGATCCGTTCGAGCTTCGTAAATGCCTTTTCAGCCCGAATGGGTCTGGATGGCATTTAAGCGTGTTTTTCCTTAACTAGCCCTAAATTGTCGACTCAATTGCAAAGCCATTTCAATTGATTGTTCATAGTTTAATCGTGGATCAACCAAGCTATGATAAGCTTTTTTCAGATCATTAGCAGCTAAGCCACGTGCACCACCAATACACTCAGTCACATTATCACCAGTTAATTCAAAGTGAACACCGCCAAGGTAACTGCCCATGCTACTATGAATTTCAAGTGCTTGTTGTAATTCTAAAAGAATATTGTCAAAGTGACGTGTCTTAATGCCATCAACCGTAGTTTCCGTGTTGCCATGCATCGGATCACAGGACCAGGTTACTGGGATTTTGGTTTTTTGCACCGCTTCGATTAGTGGCGGTAGCAATTTATTGATGTGTTGCGCACCCAGACGTGTGTACAGTAGTAGGCGCCCTTCTTCACGCTCCGGATTGGCAATAGTCAATACTTCTGCAAGCCATTCTGGGGTTGCACTAGGACCAATTTTTATACCTAAAGGATTTTGTACGCCACGCATGAATTCTAAATGGGCACTGTCTACTTGTGCTGTACGCATGCCAATCCAGGGGAGGTGGGTGGATAAGTTATACCACAAGCCATTTTCTGCTTGCCGTGTTAATGCTTGTTCATAATGCAAATGCAATGCTTCATGAGAAGTATAGAAATCAACTTTGGATAAGTTACTGGATTGTATGCCATCGATGGTTACTAAAAAATCTAAGGCATCAGCAATTGATTTAACCAGAGCTTGATATTCTTCTTTTTGCATTGAATGTTCGACAAAGCTCAAATCCCAGCGATGAGGATGGTTTAGATCTGCAAAACCACTGTCTAATAATGAGCGAATGAAATTTAGTGTAATGGCAGAGCAGTTATAGGCTTGTAATAATAACTTAGGATTTGGTTCTCTGGCCTTTTGCGTAAACTCAGGCGAATTAACCAGATCACCCCGATAACTTGGTAAGGTGATGCCATTAATTGTTTCAAAGTCTGAGGAGCGTGGTTTGGCATACTGTCCGGCAATACGGCCAACGCGAATAATTGGTTTGCGTAGACCATGCAGCAAGATCAAACTCATTTGCAGCAAAATTTTTAATTTATTGCTGATGATTTCCGCACGACAATCATTAAATGATTCCGCACAATCCCCACCTTGAAGAATAAAGGTTTCACCGCGTCCAGCCCGGGCAATTTCTTTTTTTAATTGTTTTATTTCACTACTGGTAACCAGTGGCGGTAATAAGCTCAATTGCTCGACAACTTTTTTTAATTGTGCTTCATCAGCATAGGTTGCAGCTTGCAAATAAGAGCGTTGGAGCCAGGAACTTGGCGACCATTTTTGCATAATAAATCCAAGTGATTTTTTTGGTGTCTAAGTATGGAATAAATGAGCAGATACTGCAATACAGAGATTTTAAAACACAGCACTTGAAATTTTAATACCTTGTCCCCATCTGCATAGTTCAGGTTAGTCAGGAGTATTTGGAATGAGCGAACACAATAAAAAAAATTGGCAGCGATTTAAAGAAGAAAACCAGGCTCAAGAAGAGCATGTTGACGAGGCAATGAATGTGGATGAGCCAGTGGTTGGCGATGAGGAAGCAACTCTTCAAGAAGAATCCTTGGAACATTCCAGTTATAAGGAATTAAGCGAACAGTTAACGCATGCCGAACAAAAAGCACATGAAAACTGGGAAAAATCAGTGCGTGCTATGGCGGAGCTCGATAATGTTCGTCGTCGGGCTGAGCGTGAAATCGCCAATGCCCATCGTTATGGCGCTGAGAAATTACTGAGCTCTTTATTACCGGTAGTGGATAGTTTAGAGCAGGCTTTACAAATGGCGGTAAAAGAAGAAGACGCGGCAATGCGTGAAGGCTTGGAATTAACGATGAAATTATTTGTCGATGTATTGCAAAAGTTTGATGTACAACAAATTGATCCTATGGGGGCGCCTTTTGATCCACAAGAGCATGAAGCCATGTCCATGCAGGATGCGCCAGGTGCCGCGCCGAATACTGTAATTGCGGTATTCCAGAAGGGATATAAATTAAATGATCGCGTGATCAGGCCTGCACGAGTGATTGTATCAAAAAAATAATTGGCATTGGGTTGAAATTAGGGCAATACGCCCCATATAAAATTCATCACACTAGAAAAACTATTAATTTGGAGCAATAAAAGAATGGCAAAAATTATAGGAATCGACTTAGGTACAACCAACTCATGTGTTGCGGTAATGGAAGGCGACAAACCTAAGGTAATTGAAAACAGTGAGGGGCATCGTACTACTCCTTCCATTGTAGCGTATACTGACGATGGTGAGATCTTAGTTGGTCAAGCTGCAAAACGCCAATCAGTAACCAATCCTGAAAAAACATTATTTGCGATTAAGCGATTAATCGGTCGCCGTTTTGATGATGCTGTCGTACAAAAAGACATTAAAATGGTTCCCTACAAAATTGTCAAAGCAGACAATGGCGATGCGTGGGTTCGAGTACAAAATAACGACAAAGCACCACCACAAATTTCAGCCGAAGTTTTACGTAAGATGAAAAAGACTGCGGAAGATTATTTAGGTGAAGAAGTGAAAGAAGCGGTAATTACTGTACCTGCTTACTTTAACGATTCACAACGTCAAGCAACTAAAGATGCAGGTCGTATTGCCGGTCTTGAAGTCAAGCGTATTATTAACGAGCCTACTGCGGCAGCGCTTGCTTATGGCATGGACAAAAAACGTGGCGATTCAGTCATTGCGGTCTATGACCTTGGTGGTGGTACGTTCGATATTTCAATTATTGAAATTGCTGAAGTTGATGGTGAGCACCAGTTCGAAGTGTTAGCGACGAATGGGGATACCTTCTTAGGTGGTGAAGACTTTGACTTAGCGTTAATTGATTACTTGGCTGCTGAATTTAAGAAAGATTCCGGCATTGATTTGCATAATGATCCATTGGCGTTACAACGTTTGAAAGAAGCTGCTGAGAAAGCGAAAATTGAATTATCTTCAGCGCAACAAACAGATGTGAATTTGCCTTATATTACTGCAGATGCTTCTGGACCAAAACACTTAAACATCAAACTGACACGGGCTAAGTTAGAATCATTAGTTGAGAAATTGGTTGAGCGTACGGTTGAGCCATGCAAAACAGCATTAAAAGACGCTGGATTGACTGTATCACAAATTAATGAAGTGATTTTGGTTGGTGGTCAAACACGGATGCCTCTAGTACAAAAAACTGTCGAAGAGTTTTTTGGTAAAGAGCCACGTAAAGACGTGAATCCCGATGAAGCTGTTGCTGTAGGCGCTGCGATTCAAGCCGCTGTATTGTCTGGTGAAGTAAAAGATATTCTTTTGCTTGACGTGACACCATTGTCTTTAGGTATTGAAACAATGGGGGGCATTATGACAAAACTTATTGAGAAAAATACCACGATTCCTACGAAAGCGAATCAAGTGTTCTCTACTGCAGATGATAACCAAACCGCTGTAACGGTGCATGTATTACAAGGTGAACGTGAGCAAGCATCAGCGAATAAATCTTTAGGTCGATTTGATTTAGGAGATATTCCTCCTGCACCACGTGGCGTACCACAAATTGAAGTGACTTTTGATATTGATGCAAATGGTATATTGAATGTTTCTGCGCGCGATAAAGCAACGGGTAAGGCACAATCTATTGTGATTAAAGCATCTAGTGGTTTGAGTGATGAAGAAGTTAATGCAATGGTAAAAGATGCGCAATCTCATGCGGAAGAGGATAAAAAGTTTAAGGAAATGGCAGAGCTTCGCAATCAGGCAGATAGCTTGATTCACAGCTGTGAAAAATCAATGAAAGATTTAGCTGCGGAACTTGCTGAAGATGAGAAAAAAGGCATTGAAACTGCGATTGTTGAATTAAAAGAAGCCATTCAAGGTACTGATAAAGCGCAAATCGACGACAAACTGAAAGTTTTAACTGAAGCTTCTTCGAAGATGGCTGAGCGTGTTTATGCGAAAAAAGCAGCTGAAGGACAAGCACAACAAGGTGGTGCACAGCAAGAGCATGCCCATGAAGCGCCAAAAGCGGATGATGGTGTTGTTGATGCTGAGTTTGAAGAAGTTAAAGACGATAAGAAGTAAGAATAAATGTACATGTAAGTTGGGTCGCATGAGACCTAATGACACTAGGAACGTTGTCCTCCCCGCGCGCAGGCGGGGATTCCTTTATGCCGAGTATATTATGCTGCTTGCTCGATGGATTCTCGCTTGTGTGCGCATAGACGTCAAGTTAAGGAGCTTAGCCATATCTACCCTCGATCCATTCGGGCGGAGGAAGCGCTTTAGCGCTGTCTCGAAGCCTTGACATGAGGCTTCGAGACAGCATAAGCCTGAACGGGTCTGAATGGCATGTATGGGCTTTTTCTCCTTAACTTGATGTCGCGGGACGGAGCTATATTGGATTGATTGAGTAGACAATATAAAGTGCGATTAGGCTCTGGGTTCAACAATGGGCATTATATGGCTATAATGCACTAATAGGGCACGATTGTTGGTCTTATGGCTGCATTTTACGTAATGGTGTCAATAAAAAGTATTTTCATTAATTTTTAATAGTGTGAGTAGTTATGGAACAGCGGGATTATTATGAGCTTTTAGAAGTAAATCGAACTGCGAGTGATGCGGAAATTAAAAAAGCGTATCGTAAGCTGGCAATGAAGTATCATCCAGATCGTAATCCCGATGATTCCTCGGCAGAAGAAAAGTTCAAAGAAATTCAAAATGCCTACAGCATTCTCTCCGACCAGCAAAAACGTGCTGCTTATGATCAATATGGTCATGCTGGCGTAGATCCTTCGATGAGAGGGGGCCCTGGTGGCGGTGGTTTTGGTGGTTTTGGCGATGTATTCGAAGACATTTTTGAGAATATTTTTTCCGGCGGTCGTGGTGCGGGTCGGCAATCTCGTGGCCAACGCGGTGCCGATTTACAATTTAACGTGACCTTAACTTTAGAAGAAGCCGCTTTAGGTAAAGAAGTTGAGATTACAGTCCCTAGACAAGGCATATGTACTATTTGTAGTGGTTCTGGAGCAAAACCAGGAACCCATCCAAAGAATTGCGAAACCTGTAATGGCATGGGGCAAGTGCGAATTCAGCAAGGATTTTTTTCGATTCAACAAACATGTCCAAGCTGTCATGGTGAAGGAAAAATAATTACTGACCCATGTTCTGGTTGCCATGGCCAAGGCCGTATCCGTGAAAGTAAAAAATTAACGGTTAAAATCCCTGCTGGCGTTGATAATGGTGATCGTGTGCGCTTAAGTGGTGAAGGCGAAGCTGGAATGCATGGTGGCGGCCCAGGGGATCTTTATGTGCAAATTAATGTAAAAAAACATGCCATATTCGAACGTGATGACAATGATTTGCATTGTGAAGTTCCTATTAGTTTTATCACCGCGGCGATGGGCGGTTCTATCGAAGTGCCAACCCTTGAGGGTCGAGTGACATTAAAGATTCCTGATGAAACCCAAACTGGAAAAGTATTCCGCTTGCGTGGTAAAGGAATGAAGTCGGTACGTGGACATGGGCAAGGGGACTTATTGTGTAAAGTTGTGGTGGAAACTCCTGTTAATTTATCACGTGAACAGAAAGATTTATTAACCAAGCTGCATGAATCATTAGAAAATGCTAAAGCAAATCACTCTCCGCGCACCAGTTCTTGGTTTGCTGGTGTGAAAAAGTTTTTTGAAGACATGAAATTTTAAACTAAGTACGTTATAATTGCGCAATTTATTTTTTTATGTGTATTTTTTGAACTAATGCCTTCTCCCCTCAATGGAGCATAGACGTTAAGCTAAAGGTAAAATTGCTGATTCCTACGTTCCGCGGGAAGTAGGCAGCGGATTTTTCCTTAGCTTGATGCCTTGGCAACAGAAGAAGGAAATTACCCAGGCCTTAGTTTAAAAAAGCAGATCAACATAGAGTATGTCCATAATGAATCAACCAGCAATTTTAGTGTTAGCCGATGGTACAGTGTATGAAGGTATCTCGGTAGGAGCTACTGGTGAATGTGTTGGTGAACTGGTTTTTAATACCTCCTTAACCGGTTATCAGGAAATGCTCACTGACCCTTCTTACACCCGCCAAATTATTACTCTAACTACAGCGCATGTCGGTAATACCGGTTGTACCTCCGAAGATATGGAGTCTAATAAAGTTTGGGCAGCAGGTTTAGTGATGCGCAACAATGCGATAACCCACAGTAATTATCGCGCAGAACATTCGCTTTCAGATTGGCTCCGAAAAAATGGTGTGGTTGCTATTGCCGGCATTGATACGCGGGATTTAACCTTAAGATTACGTGACCATGGTGCTCTTGGCGCATGTATCAGTACCGATGTCGACGATCCAGAGCATGTTTTAGCGAGAGCGAAATCTTTTGCAGGTTTACAAGGTGTCGATTTAGCCATAGAAGTGTCGCGAAAAACTACTGAACGTTGGCATGAAGGACGAGGTCAATGGGGGGCTGATTCTCAACCACAACAATTTCATGTTGTGGCCTATGATTTTGGTGTAAAGCATAATATTTTACGCATCTTATATGATAAAGGCTGTCATTTAACGATAGTGCCGGCGCAAACTTCCGCTACAGAAGTTTTAGCCATGAATCCTGATGGTGTGTTTTTATCGAATGGTCCAGGTGATCCACAAGCCTGTGATTATGCTATTCGTGCAACCCAAGCGTTTTTAGAGCATAACATTCCTGTATTTGGTATTTGTTTAGGCTTCCAGATTTTGGCTTTAGCTTGCGGCGGCGTGACCAAAAAAATGAAATTTGGTCATCATGGAGCTAATCATCCGGTGATTGAAACAGAAGGTAAAAAACGCGTTTTTATAACCAGCCAAAACCATGGTTTTACTGTTGATGAAGACAGTTTGCCGACTTGTTTAACGGTGACACATCGTTCGCTTTTTGATGATACTTTACAGGGAATCAGACATAAAGAGAAACCCGCATTAGGTTTTCAAGGCCATCCAGAGGCAAGCCCTGGGCCTCATGATATAGAATTAATTTTTAATGAATTTATAAAGTTGATGAAGTAAACTTTATCAATAAATACAAAGAGGATTTATCAATGAATGAAAGCTATGTCTTCACTTCCGAATCGGTTTCTGAAGGACATCCGGACAAAATTGCCGATCAAATTTCAGATGCAATTTTAGATGCAATTTTAATGCAAGACCCCAGTGCGCGGGTTGCTTGTGAGGTTTTTGTAAAAACGGGTATGGTTCTGGTTGGTGGTGAAATCACGACTACAGCTTGGGTTGATGTCGAAGCCGTAACGAGGCAAGTAGTTAAAGATATTGGCTACAATAGTTCACAAATGGGTTTTGACTGGGAATCTTGCGCCGTACTTTCGGCAATCGGCAAGCAATCTCCTGACATCGCCCGTGGTGTGGATAATGAAACCACCAAGATCTTAGGTGCTGGTGATCAAGGTTTAATGTTTGGTTACGCTAGCCGTGAAACGGATGTATACATGCCTGCACCTATTGCTTATGCGCATCGTTTAATGGAAAAACAAGCCAGTTTGCGTAAATCAGGTGCTTTACCCTGGTTACGTCCTGATGCAAAAAGCCAGGTTACTTTACGCTATGAGCATGGTATGCCCGTTGAAGTAGATACGGTCGTTATTTCAACTCAGCACGCCGAAGACATTAGTCATAGTGACTTAACCGAAGCCGTACGCGAAGAAATTATTAAAGCCACCTTACCTGCAGAATGGTTAACTGATAAAACACGTTATTTTATTAATCCAACAGGTCGTTTTGTGATTGGTGGTCCTTTAGGTGATTGCGGTTTAACAGGACGTAAAATTATTGTTGATACTTATGGTGGCATGGCCCGACATGGCGGAGGCTGTTTCTCCGGTAAAGATCCGTCAAAAGTAGACCGTTCAGCAGCTTATGCTGCACGTTATGTCGCTAAAAATATAGTAGCTGCCGGGATCGCCGACAAATGTGAAATTCAGGTTTCTTATGCAATTGGCATTGCAGAGCCTACGTCTATTTTTGTTGAAACTTTTGGCACTGGTCGTTTAAAAAATAGTGAAATTATTGAGTTAATTCATACGCATTTTGATTTAACACCGCAAGGTATTATTGAACACCATGATTTACTGCGTCCTATTTACAAAGAAACCGCGACTTATGGACATTATGGACGAGAGCAATTCCCTTGGGAGCGTTTAGATAAGGCTGCTGAACTACAGAAAGCATTATAAAACAGGATAAGGATATAAAAATGGAATTAGGGACTAAAGCCAGTATGGCACAAGACTATAAAGTAGCCGATAAGTCATTGGCCTCCTGGGGACGCAAAGAAATAGCGATTGCCGAAACAGAGATGCCTGGCTTAATGGCCCTACGCGAAGAGTTTGGGGCTACAAAGCCATTGCGTGGTGCGCGTATTGCGGGCTGTTTGCATATGACCATTCAAACTGCGGTATTGATTGAAACCTTAGTTGCTTTAGGGGCCGAAGTTCGTTGGTCCTCATGCAATATATTTTCTACTCAAGATCATGCGGCAGCGGCTATTGCTGCTGAAGGTATTCCTGTGTTTGCCTGGAAAGGGGAAACTGAGGAAGAATACTGGTGGTGCGTGGAACAAACACTAACTGGTCCAGGCAATTGGTTTCCTAATCTATTATTGGATGATGGCGGTGATTTAACGCAAATCATTCACCAAAAACACCCTGAATTATTGACTGCAATTAAAGGGGTTTCTGAAGAAACAACTACCGGTGTCGCGCGTTTATATGAAATGGCGAAACAAGGGAATTTAAAAATTCCTGCGATTAATGTGAATGATGCCGTTACTAAATCCAAATTTGATAATCTTTATGGTTGTCGAGAGTCCTTATTAGATGGTTTAAAACGCGCTACCGATGTGATGATTGCGGGTAAAATTGCGTTGATTTTAGGTTATGGTGATGTAGGTAAAGGTTGTGCCCAAGCCTTACGTGGCCAGGGTGCGACAGTATTCATCGCCGAAATTGATCCCATTTGTGCTTTACAAGCAGCGATGGAAGGATACCGTGTAGTCACTCTTGATGAGGTTGCAGAGCAAGTGGACATAGTCGTTACGGCAACAGGTAACTACCATGTTGTAACGCATGCGCATATGCAACGCATGCGTAATCAAGTTATTTTATGCAATATTGGTCATTTTGATTCAGAAATTGATGTGCATAGCTTAAAACAATACTCTTGGGAAAATATTAAACCTCAGGTTGACCATATAATTTTTCCTGATGGCAAACGCATTATTCTTCTGGCAGAAGGTCGTTTGGTTAACTTAGGTTGTGCTACAGGGCATCCTAGTTTTGTCATGTCGGCATCGTTTACCAATCAGGTGCTGGCGCAAATTGAATTATTCCAACATGCGGCTAATTATGACCAGCAAGTTTATGTCTTGCCTAAATTATTAGATGAGAAAGTCGCTCGTTTGCATCTGGGACGTATTGGTGCCAAATTAACTCAGTTAACTGATGAGCAAGCGAAGTATTTAGGCGTTGGTGTTGCAGGACCTTATAAACCCGATCATTATCGTTATTAAGCTCATTGCTTAAGCTAAGGAATTTAATTTCGGGCTGAGGAAGCGCGTTAGCGCTGTCTCGAAGCGGTGCAAAACTTCGAGACAGCATAAATTTTTCCGCCGCTCGAATGGTTTGGGGGCGTATCAAAAAGCCGTTTTCCCTCAACTTGACCGCCCAGCTTATGTCAATTAAGCCAACTGAGTATAGTCCATCCCTACTTTTTCTCGATAAAGTTTTAAATTATTAAGTAAATGCGGCGTATCAGGTTGTGCCTGCAACGCTTGTTCTGTTGCCTTTAGGCCTTGTTGAAATTTGCCCATGTGCCAAGCGCAGCGACTTAAAATTTCAAAACGAGCGTAGTTGTCGAGTGCTTTTTCAACAAACAGTAGATCATTACTCGGGTAAGAGGCTTTGCAAGCATGATTCGCATAAAGATAACATAAGGGAATATTATCCAGCCAATAATGATCCGTAATATGCACTAAGGGCTCAATACGCTGCGGAAGCAATGAGAAGGCTTGCAGATCATAGCGCTGAGCTTATCCTCAAGCCATCATCCCTGAACGTGCTTATAATAATGATAGGATTTTCAAATTATTCAAAGAATTGTGCTGCATCAATCGCCCCTATACCTTATTAATTGTTTGAATAATAGCCTTAATTATTTTCTTATAGGGTGGATAAGACCACAGCAAATTATTGCTCTGAAAACCAGATATTGGCGGGCGGTAATTACAACAATTTGGGATACGCCATAATAAGGCGTAAATTAGAATAAATCCCAGGCTAAGTGCAATAAATAGCATAGATATACTCTTTGTTGTTTTATCTTCCTCATTCATTAATGCTCCGGCTACTAATGACAAAATAAATAAAGTAACCAGGATTATGCGAATAAAACGTCCCCAATCAATAGCGATGCAACATAGAAGTATCGTGCCAGCTAATGAGAGCAAAAATAGCAAACGTGACAATTTATTTTTAAAGATAAATTTTAATTGCGATAAAAGCGGGATAAAAGCAAGAAGGGATAACAGGATAATCAAACTGTAATTTCTAAAATAATGGCTGTAATTTATCTGAAGTAAAACGCGTTTGACGGCCGTTTGCATAGGCACCATCAGCCAACCAATTGAACCATAAGTGGATACAGGGTATTTAGGCAGTAAAGAGTTATAAATCGCGATTACTTGGGTTTTATCACCAGAAAATATCAAGCATAAAACAAAACTGACTACGGATAAGCTCAGTAAACTCATAATAATGCAACCACGTTTTGCATTGAGTTTTATTTTTGCTAAATAGATCATGAGCAGCATGGGCAGGAAAATCGCGAAGGCTTCATGGGTTAAAATGGCTAGCGGATAGAAAAGCAGGATAACATAGAATAGAGTTGTAAATGTTTTTTCTTCATAGGTTGCGGCAGACCAACCTACAAAAGCCACTAGGCAACAATAAATCGCCTCCTTAAAATAGCCTCCCTGGCTTTCGATTTGATCAAAACTATTTATTTGAAAAGTAAATAAAAAAGGAGAAAAAATAAGGAGTAGGTAAGGCAATAAGGTTTTTTGTTTTTTTAATAATAAAAAAGAAAAGAATAAAAAGAAGCCATTTAAAAAAACCTGGATTAAAAAACATAAAAACCTGGATTAATTGTTGTGTAATTAGCAAGTTGATAAATAAATTCACCTAAGAATCCTCTTCTTACAAAGCCGCCTTGGTAATTGATTAGCCAATCACCCATATGCCAGGTACTGTGCGTTAAAAAAGCTTGCCAACTGCCTAAGGCCGTTAATAGAAAAATGATGCTTAAGTAGGGGATTAAACTGTTTTTAATTCCTACATCCAGTGTTGTTATGGAGATTTTTTTCATTGGTATATATCCAGAGCAACGAAATGCAATTCTTTATGGACGCGTATAAAAGCTATTGCCGATGGACAAATAAATTCATCGCGAGTTTTTGCCAAAATAGTTAATATTTTACTCTGTTTACCGAAAGATTATGATACTAAATGGCTATTAAGGGATAAGTCAAGTGAGAGGGGGAAGAGCTTTAAACTTATATAGATCAAAGATTGGGGCTATGTTAAACTGGCGCATTAAATCTAAAGCAAAAACTGAGCTATTTAGCAGCAACTTGCTGAAAATTCACAATTAAATTTTTAAAGAGTAATTCATCAATGCGGTTGTCTTCACTTAAGTTACTGTATGCCTATCGAGGCTTTATTCTTGGCAATGTAAAGCGGGAATTCCAAAGTAAATATCGTAACTCACTGTTAGGCGCAGCATGGAATATAATCAATCCGTTGGCAATGATCGTGGTTTATACGGTGATTTTTTCACAGGTCATGCGTGCTAAATTGCCGGGAATAGATACAAGTTATGCTTATAGTATTTATCTATGTGCGGGGGTGCTGACTTGGGGCTTGTTTGCTGAGATTGTTGGGCGTGGCCAAAATGTATTTCTTGAGTATGCCAATTTATTAAAGAAAATTAATTTTCCTCGTTTGTGTTTGCCTGTAACCGTTGTTGCCAATTCCTTGCTAAATTTTGCCATTATTTTTAGTTTGTTTACGATTTTTTTATTAGTCAGTGGAAATTTTACTGGCTGGGTGTATTTTGCCATATTTCCGGTACTTATGGTTTTAGTGGTTTTTGCGGTGGGATTAGGGATTACGCTCGGTATCTTGAATATATTTTTTCGTGATGTGGGGCAATTTTTTGGTGTTTTTCTGCAGTTTTGGTTTTGGTTGACGCCTATTGTCTATCCGATAGCTATTTTACCTGAAAACGCGCATCGATTAATGGCTTTGAACCCTGTGGCCGGGCTAGTGATGGCATCTCAAACGATTTTGGTTAAGGGCGAATTACCTAATTGGTTGAATTTATTACCGGCTGCCGTGCTTGGTTTGATGTTTTGTTTGATTGGTATGCGTTTATTTCATAAGCATGCCGGTGAGATGGTGGATGAACTTTAATGGGTAGACTTGTTGTTCACAATTTAGCAAAGGCTTATAAGAATTATCCAACGCGTTGGTCGCGTTTGTTTGAATGGCTGATCCCTTGCTCTAAGCCAAAGCATCGCTTGAAATGGGTTTTACAGAATGTTTCTTTTACAGTAGAACCTGGTGAGGCTGTAGGCATTATTGGTATTAACGGCGCGGGTAAGAGTACCTTGCTCAAAATGATCACTGGTACGACGCAACCGACAATGGGCCATGTACATGTTGAAGGAAAGGTTGCGGCGATGCTGGAATTAGGGATGGGATTTCATCCTGATTTTACCGGCCGGCAGAATGTGTATATGGCTGGGCAACTGCTGGGTATGTCCATTGAGCAAATTACGCAATTAATGCCTGAAATTGAGGCTTTTGCGGAAATAGGCAGCTATATAAACCAGCCAGTGCGGGTTTATTCAAGCGGTATGCAAATGCGTTTGGCATTTAGTGTTGCCACGGCTGTGCGCCCTGATGTGTTAATTGTTGATGAGGCTTTGTCAGTTGGCGATGCTTATTTTCAACACAAGAGCTTTGCTCGCATTCGCGAATATAATAAGCAAGGCACTACTTTGTTGATTGTTTCACATGATAAGCAATCCATTCAAAGTATTTGTGACAAGGCCATTTTGCTCAATGCAGGCAAGGTCGAGATGGAAGGGGCGCCAGAAGTTGTTATGGATTATTACAATGCTTTATTAGCCGAGAAACAAAATCAAAACATTGAGCAAATAAAAACAGATGATGGGAACGTGCAAACTATTTCAGGCACCGGTGAGGCAAAAGTAAAAGAGATTTATTTGCTTGATCAGCATGGAAAACGGGTTGAATACGTTAATGTGGGGCAGCGCGTTACATTATGTGCTGAAGTACAGGTGTATGCTGAGATTCCACGCCTTGTCTTAGGCTATGGCATTAAAGATCGTTTGGGGCAGGTAGTGTATGGTACGAATACTGATTTAAAGAAAAAAGTACTAGAGAATTTATTGCCGGAGCAACGTGTTGTCTATCAGTTCGTTTTTGATGTGAATTTAGGCCCAGGAAGCTACTCTGTGCAAACGGCACTGGCAAGTACCGATACGCATTTGGTAAATAATTATGAGTGGCGTGATTTGGCATTGATGTTCCATGTGGTGAATATAGATAAACCTTATTTTGCTGGCGTGGCATGGCTTGATCCTGAAATAGGAGTTTTACAGCAATGAGCATGGTGTCCTATGCGCAAAATTTTGAAGATATTATGCTTTGGCGTGCATTAAAGCATATTAAGCATGGTTTTTATATTGATGTTGGGGCACAAGACCCCCTTATTGATTCGGTGAGTAAAGTATTTTATGAACAAGGTTGGCGTGGTGTACATGTCGAGCCGACACAACAATATGCAGACAAATTACGAAAAGCGCGCCCAGGTGAAACTATCATGCAAGTGGCGGTGAGTAATCAGCCTGGTTCCATTGTTTTGTATGAATTTGCGGATACCGGCCTTTCTACGGCGAATAGAGACATTGCCTTACGGCATAAAACCACAGGTTTTGTCTGCACAGAGGCTGAAGTCCAGCTAATAACCCTTGATGAGGTATTTAACCAAGTGGTAACCGATGAGGTTCACTGGTTAAAAATTGATGTTGAAGGTTTAGAAAAATCAGTACTTGAAAGCTGGACTGCCGATGACATTCGCCCTTGGATTTTAGTGATTGAAAGTACCAAGCCGAATACTCAGGAAGAGTCTTATCAGGAATGGGAATTCTTGGTTTTGCAAAAAGGATATCAATTTGCTTATTTTGATGGGCTTAATCGGTTTTATATTTCTAACGAACACCTTGAATTAGGCAATTTTTTTAAAATAGCACCTAACATTTTTGATGGCTTTGCATTAAGTGGCTATGCATCGCATCCCTTTACACGCCATTTAAATCACCAAATTGTGGAGCTTAATGCGTCACTGCAACAAGCTGAACATACTCATAGAGCCCAACTTGATGCGATGAGAGCAAGCACCTCTTGGCGAATTACACGTCCAATTCGTCTACTAAAGAGATTTTTTGAGCGCTTAAATTCTGCGAAAGTGGAGTGGCGAGTAGGGGCGGAAATAAGGCATCGTTTAATTAATTTTATTTGTTATTTAAGTAAGGTGGTATTAGATAATCGCGTGCTTCGATATGGCTTCATAAGAATATTAGCTAAGCATCCCAAGTTAAAAAGTAAGATTCGTAATCGGTTATTTGCTTTGACTAAAAGAAATGATTTAATTGGCTTGGATCTTAAACACCAATCGGTTAACCAATTTTACTCTGTAAAAGCCGCGAAAATTTTTTCTGATTTAAAAAAAGCCACTGCAAAACGAGGTGCTGAATGAGGATCGTTATTGATCTACAAGGGGCGCAAACAGAGAGTCGCAACCGGGGTATTGGTCGATATTCTACCGCTTTGACTCAGGCCATTGTACGCAATGCTAAAGAACATGAGATTTTTATTGTTGTTAATTTACAATTGCCGGCAATTAATGACATTCGGCTTGCGTTTAAGGATGTTTTACCTCCAGAGCGCATAGTTGCTTTTGATGTACCTAAGAACTTATCATGGGAGGTGCCTGAAAATTCTTCTCGTAGAAAGGTTGCAGAACTAATACGCGAAAACTTTCTTGTCGATCTTAATCCGGATTTAATTTTGATCACCAGCCTATTTGAAGGCGCTAGTAACTGTGAATGCGACTCATTCGATAGGTATTGGCTCGTGTAAAATACCTACAGCAGTTATTTTATATGATTTAATTCCTCTGTTTAATCCTGATGCTCATCTTGGCTTTGCTTGGGTTAAGAATTGGTACATGGATAAAATTGAAAGCTTAAAGCGAGCCGATTTGCTTTTGGCAATTTCCAATTATGCGAAAAAGGAAGCGATTGACCTCTTAGGTTTGGACGATAAGAAAATTACCGCTATTTCTTCGGCACATACCGATATTTTTTTTCCTGCGAGTATGGATGAAAAATCAAAGCAGGAGCTGTTGTTACGCTTTAAGATTACATTACCTTATGCTCTGTATAATGGCGCGCTTGAGTCACGGAAAAATTTAGAGCGTTTAATACAAGCATTTTCATTATTACCCTTAGAGTTACGCAATAAACATCAATTAGTATTTGCTGGCAAAGGGGCGGATGTTGAACAACAAAAGCTCTTAAAACTCGCCCGTAAATATGGCGTTAGTGACTCGTTGATTTTAACAGGCTATATTTCCGATGCGGAATTAATCGCCCTTTTTTCATACTGTGAAGTATTTGTATTTCCATCTGTGCATGAAGGATTTGGTTTGCCAGCCTTGGAGGCCATGGCATGTGGTGCACCGACTATCGGTTCTTGCGTCACCAGTATTCCTGAGGTAATAGGCCGTGAGGATGCATTATTTGACCCCTTAGATCCCGCTGATATTGCGGAAAAAATTGCAAAAGTATTAACTGATTCGGCATATCGAGAATCTTTGCGGCAGCACGCATTGGCGCATTCAGCTACTTTTTCTTGGGATGCCTGTGCTAAAGCCGCTCTTGCAGGCTTTGAGGCTATTGCTGTGGATTGCTCTTCTAAGATTAAGCAAAATTGGAAAGAACAGGTGCTTAATCGAGAAAAAAATTACCAAAATTTAATTTCATCAATTGCTGCAATAACGGTGCCCGGCTTTACTCTTACTGAAACAGATTTGATTGTGCTTGCCAATTGTATCGCGCGCAATATTCAGACTGCAGAAAAAGTCGCCCGTGGTTCGACCTTGCCAGCGCCAATAACTTGGCGTGTCGAAGGTCCTTTTGATAGTACTTATAGCTTAGCACTCCTTAATCGAGAGACAGCAAGGGCATTGGTGACGCTTGGGCATCAAGTTGTATTGCACTCGACAGATGGGCCAGGTGATTTTGCGCCGAATGCTCATTTTCTTGAGCAAAATAGCGAGCTAGCACAGTTATATTATAAAGAACGAGAAATCGCACCATTTGACGCAGATGTGAGTAGTCGTAATCTCTATCCACCCCGAGTTGCTGATATGCACAGTCGCTGGAATTTCTTGCATCATTATGCTTGGGAGGAATCTGGATTTCCTTTGCACTGGGTTGATGATTTTAATTCGTATTTACAAGGGTTGACCTGTCTTTCAGAACATGTGCGCAAAATCATGCTGGAGCATGGGGTGACTGTTCCTCTGTTAGTTTCTGGATGTGGTGTAGATCATTGGGAACGTATTGTTGCCGATAAGGACTATATTGTTAGCGGAAAATCCTTTCGATTTTTGCATGTATCCTCATGTTTTCCTAGAAAAGGGGTAAAAGAGTTACTGGAGGCTTATGGCCAAGCGTTTACATCTGCAGATGATGTAACTTTAATTATTAAAACCTTTGCAAATCCACATAATAAAGTTGATTCTTGGTTAGCAGAAGCGCAACAAATAAATCCGAATTACCCTGATGTTCATCTAATTATGGGGGATTTGACTGATGCGGAACTTAAAGCTTTGTATGAGCAATGTCACGTCTTAGTTGCTCCCAGTAAAGCTGAGGGGTTTGGTTTGCCAATGGCGGAAGCTATGCTTTCCAATTTACCTGTTATTACCACCGCCTGGGGTGGGCAGCTTGATTTTTGTAATGCAAAAACAGCTTGGCTGGTTGATTATGATTTTGAGCGTGCAGATACTCATTTTAATATCTTTTCATCTGTTTGGGCAAAGCCAAAAATAGCCGACTTAGCAAAAATAATGTGCGCTGTGTATGCTACTGCCCCCGAGCTAAGAACGCAGCGGGCAACAAAGGGTAGAGACTTACTTTTGTCAAAATTTCGCTGGGAAGATGTCGTTAAGAGGCTTGTAGCACTCCCTGCTTCGTTGGCAAAAATAGTTAATGTACCAGAACCACGAGTGGGTTGGATTTCAACCTGGAATGCGCGTTGTGGTATTGCTGCTTATTCTGGTCATTTAGTAAAACATTTCTCATTGGATACGGTTATCTTTGCAAATCGAACCACAGACCTTGTTACCACTGATAGTCATGCGGTTGTTCGCTGTTGGAATGCCGGTGAACAAGATAACTTGAGCTTGTTAGACGCGCAAATTGATTTACATCATATTGATACGCTTGTGATTCAATTTAATTATTATTTTTTTGAATTTGAGCATTTTTCTGAATTTGTAAATAAGCAAGTGAAATTAGGTCGGCAGATTATTGTCACACTTCATTCCACGATAGATCCAATACAGCATCCACAAAAAGCATTAGTGAACATTAAAGATGCACTTGCGCGTTGCACAAGAATACTGGTGCATGCGCCTGCCGATATGAATCGGTTAAAGCAGTTAGGATTGATCAATAATGTTTGTCTTTTTCCACATGGTATCATTGATTATCAAGCCAAGTTAGCAGCTGACGCTGTTGCTATTGCAAAAAATGAAGAGTTTGTCATCGCAAGCTATGGCTTTTTCTTGCCTCATAAAGGGCTTCTTGAATTGATCGCCGCTGTTGTATCGTTGCATCGCCAAGGTTGTTCGCTGCGACTTAAAATGATCAATGCGGAGTATCCTCATATTGATTCAACGACGCTTATTCAACAAGCAAAAGAAACAATTGAGCAATTAGAGGCGGGAGATTTTATTACGCTTCATACCGATTTTTTGACTGATTTAGAATGTTTAGATTTGTTAAATGCAGCGGATGTCCTTATTTATCCGTACCAAGAAACCGGAGAGTCATCTAGTGCCGCAGTTCGCTATGGTATCGCGAGTAAGAAACCGGTGCTTGTGACCCCATTAGCCATTTTTGATGACGTTGGCCCTGCTGTAACTAAGTTAGCAGGCACAACATCAGAACAAATTGCTGAAGGCATTGCGGAAATGATGCGACATATTCAACATCGCTCACCTGCGATAATTGAACAGGAAGAGCGGGCTGCTAACTGGCGTGAAGAGCACTTATATCCAAAGGTTGCACAGCGGTTATCGCGAATGCTGCTTAGCTTTTATGGGATGTAATTTTTAATTTAGTTTTATCGCGATCTAATGAAACAAAGCCTGGTTTTAAATGGAATATCTTATGCAGACACAAACATCACCCCGTGTATTAATTACCGGGTCACATGGATTTACTGGTCGTTATATGGCTCAGGAAATGCAGCAAGCAGGGTATCAGGTCTACGGCCTTGGTTCCTCGCCGAGTAAAGACGAACATTATTTTCAGGCAGATCTGTGCAATCCCTTGGCAGTTAAGACCGTATTAGATGCGGTGCAGCCGGATTATGTGATTCATCTTGCCGCACTTGCTTTTGTGGCACATAGTGATGCCAATGCCTTTTATCAGATTAATGTACAGGGGACTCGCAATTTGCTTGCAGGATTAGCCGCAATGCAGCTCCCGGTGAAAGGGGTATTGCTGGCAAGTAGTGCCAATGTCTATGGCAATGTTGCTGAGGGCGTACAGGATGAAGATACGCGGCCTAATCCCGCCAACGATTATGCCGTCAGCAAATTAGCAATGGAGTATATGGCAAAGCTTTGGATGACCAAATTACCCATTATTATTACCCGGCCTTTTAATTACACCGGGGTTGGTCAGGCGGAGCAATTTTTTCTGCCCAAAATTATTTCTCACTTTCGTCGTAAAGAAGCTTCTATTGAGCTTGGAAATATTGATGTGTGGCGCGATTTTAGTGATGTACGTGTTGTCGTTTCTGCCTATCGTCGTTTGCTCGAGCACAATGCCTTTGGCCACATTGTTAATGTTTGCTCCGGGAAAACCCATAGTTTGCGCGAAATCATCGATTATTGTCGACAAGTTACGCAGCATCAAATAGAAATCCGTGTTAACCCTGCTTTTGTACGTACGAATGAAGTTAAGACACTGTGTGGAAATAATTTTAAACTATTTGACTTGATTGGTGATTTGCCTGGCAAAACGTTACACGAGACACTGCATTGGATGATTGAAGCATGAAATTAATTTTGTCTGTAGAACCTATACGTTTTCCCTTAACGGGTATTGGGCGTTATACCTGGGAGTTAGCGCGCCATCTGTCCTTGCACTCTGATGTTGAATCCTTGCTTTATTTTACGGGAACCGATTTTATTAAGGATTTACCGACAGCAGGAGAACATTCTAATCAGCAACATAAACTCAAACGTTTGCTGCAAAAAAGCCGCTTGGTAACCGAGGTATATCGTTTGCTTATGCCGAAGTTAAAAAAACAGATATTAAAAGGCAAAGAAGATCATTTATATCACGGCCCTAATTTTTTTGTTCCACCTTTTGCGGGAAAAAAAATTGCAACCTTTCATGATTTATCACCCTTTACCTGGCCTGAGTGTCATCCGCCTCAACGCGTGAAATATGCACAAAAAGAAACACCGAAAACACTGAAGACTGCGGATGCGTTAATTGTTGATGCCGAATATATTCGTCAAGAGTTAGCCAGTTATTTTTCATACCCTCTTGATAAAATTTTTACAGTCCCTTTAGCCGCAAGCGAAGAATTTAGACCTTATAGTGAACGTGAAGCTATGCCAATTCTATCGCATTATGGCTTGCAGCATAATCAATACACTTTTTTTGCCGGTACCATTGAGCCAAGAAAAAATCTAATGACGTTAATGGATGCTTATGAACAATTACCATTGGCATTACGGCAGCGTTTTCCGCTTGTTCTTTCCGGATATGAGGGATGGCGTAGCGAAGCCATACATCAACGTATTGATAAGGCAAAACGCAGTGGTTGGGTAAATTATTTAGGTTTTACTCCTGCGGAGCATTTGCCTGTTTTATATGCGGGCGCGCGATTATTTGCCTTTCCATCGTTGTATGAGGGGTTTGGTTTGCCGGTTCTTGAGGCGATGAGTTCTGGAGTACCGGTTATCTGTTCTAATAGTTCGACACTGCCAGAAGTTGCTGGAGACGCTGCGTTAATGGCGGCGCCGCAGGATGTTGATGCCTGGTCACAACTGTTGCAGCAGGGGCTAGTCGATGATGAGTGGCGAAAAAATGCAATTGTACACGGCCATTTAAGAGCAGCTCAATTTTCGTGGGCACGCTGCGCTGCGCAAACAATGGCTGTATACAGGGCAGTTAAAGAGCATTAGGTTTTGTTTTGTATTAATAATAAAGAAATATCTATTGGGGGTTTTATTAATTTGAATACATTACAGTTGTTTATTTCTCATATTAAGCGAAGAGTGTTGTCCTTGTGTTGCAATTTATCTTATTGCATACTGGATTGCGTTTTATCAGTTTTTGGGAATTAATAAGGAGATTGATGTATGCATTTTAAATCAGGAATTTTAGGTTTGGGGCTTTTATCGATGGCCCAGGGTGCTTTTGCTATTCCCAGTCAAGATACAATGCGAATTATCATTAAATACAAGCAGCAAATGAAAAATAGTGCTGCATTAAAAGCACAAATAACGCAGTTTGCCCAATTGCCGGTTCAAGAAATAAATCCCATGGCTAATGGTGCCTATTCGTTAATTTTACATGCCCCCGCTACGGCATCCGTGAAGGAAGGTGATGAAGATCTTACTGCTCTGGTTTTAGCGCGGCTTCGTAAAAATCCAGATGTACTTTATGCGGTTAAAGACCGAGTTGGGCATTTTATACCGGTTCCTGATCCGGCGCTGCAAAGTACGACAGTTGATTTGCTCAGTCACGAAAGTCAATGGGATGAATTTGCACGTCCCGCAGGTGTGATGCTGGAATCTAAGCCTGGTTCACGAGATGGTGCTTGGGCTTATACTACTGGTTTGGCTAAAAAACCGGTGGTCATTGCCGTATTAGATACTGGCATTAGCTTAAACGACAGCTTAATTAATAACCTCGTAAAAGATAGTGAAGGTAATGTGTGGGGCTGGAATTTTGCCGCCAATAATAATGATATAAGAGATGAGACAAAATCTTATCATGGAACCCATGTTGCGGGAACGATCGCGGGTTATGGCAGCGTCATGAGTGGTATGGGTGAAGACTTAAAAGTATTGCCGATCAAAATTCCTGGTGCATCTGGCATGTTTTACGAAAGCGCGGTAATAAACGCTATTTATTGGTCTGTCGGTGCTGATGTCCCTGGTGTCCCCACTAATATTCATCCAGCTAAAGTGTTAAACATGAGCTTTGGTGTGGATCGGGGGCCAAAAGATGAAGTTGATTATTGTGATCAGGCTTTGCAAGAGGCGGTCTTTTTTGCGCGCAAAAAAGGAGCTGTTCTTGCGGTTGCTGCCGGGAATGATAATCTTTGGGAACATTTTAATGCGCCCGGAATCTGTAATGGTACAATTAAAGTAGCTTCTACAGGTCCTGAGGGACTGCGTTCTTATTTCTCTAACTATGGGCCCAGTATTACTTTGGCGGCGCCTGGGGGCGATAAGCGTTATGGGATTTGGGGCGGAATCTTATCCACCGTAAATCCTGGTGGTGGGTATAATGGTTCTGGATTTGATTATTATCAAGGAACGAGTATGGCCACACCTCATGTTGCAGGCGTGGCTGGATTAATTTTCTCAGCCAGTGATAAAACTTTAACTCCAGAACAAATTGAGCAAATACTTTATACAACGACCCATGAGTTTGGTATTAATGAGGATCCCAATAAATCCTGTATTGGTAGAAAACCTTGTGGCCATGGTATTTTGGATGCAGAAAATGCAGTTAAAGCAGCCTTAGCATACTATGATGTGATGTTTTCTGCGCCTAAGTTAGATAATCTAGCAATCAAAGAATGTGGAAAAAATGGCTTAATACCGGGTAAAAACCGTGTTTATGCTAATGGTGCTGTGTGGATACAAAATCATGTAGGTTGTGAATCTGCGGTGAGCTATCAAAATCCGCATGTTATTAAGGCTAAAGATGGCGGTATTCTTGTGTCTTATGGAGCGGTTCGTTATCGATTAGACCAAACAGCTTATAAATCATGCCAAGTTATCGGATATGACGGCATTGGTTGTCATTTATAGCGATCGGTTGCTATTTCTACTTTCTTTGCTCAAGCCAGCGAAATGGCAACAGGCCTTAATATTGTAGTTAATGCTCTGTTCCGATTTCTTCTCCATATATGACGTTCAGCAGGTTATGCGGCATCGCCTAACCTGCTTCATTCCGAATGATAGACTCTAGGCCACTTGTATTTACCCAGGAATGCCTTAAAATTCACTCTATGTTAAACACTATATTTATTTAGAGAACTTCATGTCTGATTTTTATCAGGATTTTAATACACGTCGCACTTTTGCGATTATTTCTCATCCGGATGCAGGGAAAACAACCGTTACTGAAAAGCTACTTTTATTCGGAGGCGCTATTCAATTAGCCGGTACGGTGAAAGGGCGCAAGGCTGATAGGCATGCTACTTCTGATTGGATGGAGATGGAGAAAGAGCGTGGAATCTCAATTACCACCTCGGTAATGCAATTTGTTCATAACCAACATGTTATGAATCTATTAGATACGCCAGGTCACGAGGATTTCTCTGAGGACACTTATCGCACATTAACGGCGGTGGATTCTGCTTTAATGGTTATTGACGTGGCTAAAGGGGTAGAGGATCGTACCGTTAAATTAATGGAAGTATGTCGCTTGCGTGACACTCCGATCATGACATTTATTAATAAATTAGACCGTGAAGGACGCGAACCCATCGATTTACTTGACGAAGTTGAATCAGTGCTCGGGATTAAATGTGCGCCAGTCACCTGGCCAGTCGGCATGGGGAAACGTTTTAAAGGTATTTACCATCGCTATGAAGACATTGTTTACTTATATGAGCCGGGTAAGAATGCGCAAAAGCAAGATGCGATACAAATTAAAGGTTTGGATAACCCTCAATTAGATGAACTGTTAGGGGATAGCGCCCAGGAATTACGTGATGAGATTGAGTTAGTGAAAGGTGCATCGCATGAGTTTGATTTGGATGAATATTTAGCGGGCAAAATGACTCCGGTTTATTTTGGCTCAGCGATTAACAATTTTGGTATTAAAGAATTATTAGATGACTATGTGCGTTATGCACCAGGACCGCAATCGCGCTTGGCTCAAGAACGAACCGTATTAGCTAGTGAAGAGGCATTTTCTGGATTTGTGTTTAAAATCCAGGCGAATATGGATCCCAAGCATCGAGATAGAATTGCTTTTTTGCGGGTGTGTTCTGGGGCTTACAAAAAAGGTATGAAATTAAGTCATTTGCGCATTGGAAAAGAAGTACAGATTGCCAATGCTTTAACTTTTATGGCCGGCGATCGGTCGCATACAGAAATTGCTTTAGCGGGTGATATTATTGGTTTGCATAACCATGGCACCATCCGTATTGGTGATACCTTTACCCAAGGCGAGCAATTAAAGTTTACAGGGATCCCTAATTTTGCGCCCGAATTGTTTCGTTTAGTGCGTTTAAAAGATCCGCTGAAAAGTAAAGCTTTGTTAAAAGGATTAATTGAGTTATCTGAAGAGGGAGCAACCCAAGTATTTAGGCCTTTAAATAGTAATCAGTTAATCTTGGGTGCGGTGGGGATATTGCAGTTTGATGTGGTTGCGCATCGTTTAAAGCATGAATATAAAGTGGATTGTATTTATGAATCCGTCAGTGTGGCTTGTGCGCGTTGGGTTTATGCTGAAGATGATAAAGCGATGATGGAGTTTCGTACGAAAGCTTATGATTATTTAGCTTTAGATGGTAGTGAGGCTTTGATGTATCTTGCACCAACTCGCGTTAATTTAGCTATGGCTGAAGAGCGGTATCCAAAAATTAAATTCCTCGCAACGCGTGAGCATTAAGTGGCATAGCGATGATTTGGGCTGGTTGGGCTGTGAAGCCATCGCTGTAAAGTTAAGAGGTTTCTCGATTTCTTATGTAGAACTCACATTAATTTAAGCCAGTTTTGGATAAGAAAGCGAGTAAAACCTTGCTTTGCCTCAGACCGAACGGAGCGAGAAGGGATAAGCTCTGTTCTGATTTTTTATCTACTACTCATGTTAACTTAATGGCCTTGGAGGCTCAGGATTTTAAGTCGAGCAGCTTGCTTTAACCATATGTTGGCCCAAGTTAGTAATTTGAACTTTGGCACCCGAATCGGCGCTGATTTTTAGGTTCTCATTGGGATGGATTGTAATTTGCAGCGATTGACCTGTTGATAAAGGAACATCATTAACTTTTCCTTTTCTCGCTAAGGCGACAACATGTAGGTCATCATTTTCATCTTCAGTGATCATTTTGCAATTGGCTTCAATGGTCCAGAACATGTAATTAGAGAAAATCTGTGGTTGATTTGGAGGTAATTCGTACTCAATGGTAACACCTTGCTGTAGCATGATATTATTTTCTAAAGCGTATGAACTGGTGCTTAATGACGCAGCTATACATAATAAACCAAAACTTATTTTTCTTAGCATAAGTAACTCCAAAGTAAAAAGTACTCGGCTAAGATACCGTTATTTTGTTATTTTGGCAAATTAACGGTCAATTTTAATTCACTCTGTATGCGGTGCTATTTTTCCCTGAACGCTACTTTTGGGTTCATTTTGGAATTGAACGACGCATAAAAGCGCGCTACGAATGCCTTTTTGAGCATGCATAGCGCTATTTGTCGGTTATATGGCTACATGGCTTCAAGAGCCTTGGAAATCGATTCGGTCATTGTTTTTGCATCGCCAAACAACATGTAGGTATTGTCATAGAAAAATAACTCATTCTCGACGCCGGCATATCCTGGTGACATACTGCGTTTCACAAAAAGCACGGTTTTTGCTTTTTCAACTTCTAAGACTGGCATTCCGTAAATAGGGGAGCTGGGATCGGTTTTTGCTGCAGGATTTGTAATGTCATTGGCACCAATAACAAAGGCAACGTCACAACTTGCAAAGTCACGATTAATTTCACTTTGTTCAAACACTCGGTCATAGGGAATGTTGGCTTCTGCAAGCAATACATTCATATGTCCTGGCATACGGCCAGCAACAGGATGAATCGCAAAACGCACTTTTATGGATCGTTTTTCTAAAGCATCGACTAACTCTTTTACAGCATGTTGAGCATGTGCTACCGCCATCCCATACCCAGGAACGATAATTACATCTTTGGCATTACTTAAAAGGAATGCGGCATCTTCACCATTACCTTGGCGTACTGAACGCGACTCAGCCCCGACATGAGCTTGTGTACTGCTTCCTGATGCTTGTATACCACCAAAAATCACGTTAAAAATAGAGCGGTTCATTCCAACACACATGATGTAACTTAGAATCGCCCCACTAGCACCTACTAAGGCCCCGGTAATTACCAGTAAATCATTGCTTAGAGTAAAACCAATACCAGCCGCAGCCCATCCTGAGTAAGAGTTGAGCATGGAAATAACCACGGGCATGTCAGCGCCACCAATAGGGATAATGAGCAAGACGCCAATTAAAAAAGACAAGGCCGCTAGAGTACAAAAGAGGCTTAGAGGCTGATTTATGAAAAATAAAATGAAGACACCAAGAATGGTTAAGGCAATAACCAGATTTACTGTATTTTGCCCAGCAAACTTTATTGGTACACCGGACATAATTCCTTGCAGTTTTAAAAAGGCAATGATTGAGCCTGAAAAAGTAATGGCACCAATAATTAAGCCTAAGCTCATTTCTATTAAACTGGCCTTAGCAATAGCACCAGGCGTGCCAATGTGGAAGGACTCTGGTGATAAGTAGGCGCAAAAGGCAACCAGGACAGCAGCCATACCCACTAATGAATGGAAGGCGGCGACTAATTGAGGTATTGCCGTCATATTAATTTTTAACGCAATAAAGGTACCGATTAGACCACCAGCAATGATTAAGCTGATTAACAAGAGGTGATGATAAGTGGTTGGCATCATTAGGGTCGAGCCTACTGCGATAATCATCCCGGCAATCCCCAATAAATTTCCTCTTCTTGAACTAGACGGACTGGCCAAGCCTTTTAGCGCTAGAATAAAACACACCGCAGATAATAAATAAAACAAGGGAACCAGGTTTGTCATAAGAATCCATCCTATATTTTTATTTTGGATCCCTCTTATTGAACTGTAGAAGAGGGAAATATTTACTCAGTATTCTTTTTGTACCTTGCGATGGTGGACAAGGTACTTATTTTTTATACATGCGTAACATCCGTTGGGTTACAACAAAACCACCAAAAATGTTAATTGAGGTTATAAATATTGCTAAACCACCTAGCCAGGTGATACTGCCGGTTACATGGCTCCCTGCCGCAATGAGTGCACCCAAAACAATAATACTGGAGATTGCATTAGTTACGGACATTAAGGGGGTATGCAGTGCGGGTGTTACTTTCCATACCACATAATATCCTACAAAACATGCCAAGACGAAAATGGTGAGTATCGTGACATAGTTCTCATGCATTTTGTTTCTCCTTAGTTTCCTGGAACGGTAAATATTGGCCTTGGTGGCACAAAACCGCTTGTTGGATAATTTCATCCTCGGGTTTAAATTGTAGCTCCGATGGTGTGCTCGCCAATAAGTTGATCAGGTGTGCTAAATTATTAGCATAGAGTTCACTGGCAGTTGTTGGCACCAAACCTGCCATATTGCTTAAGCCGATGATGGTAATTTCACCATATTTTATGGTTTCATCCACCGTGCTAACCTCACAGTTTCCACCGCGGGATGTTGCCAGATCGACGACTACAGAGCCTGGCTTCATTTGTGCTATCGTTTTTTTATGCAGTAATATGGGGGCTTTTCGTCCAGGAATTAAGGCGGTAGAAATAACAATGTCGGCTAATTTGGCGTATTGATCGATAAGTTCAGCCTGTAATTTTTTATATTCATCACTTGTTTCAGAAGCATAGCCGCCCTTTGTTTCGCTATCTTGTCCCTGGCTTACTTCAACAAATTCTGCGCCTAAACTTTCTACCTGCTCTTTGGCAGCACGGCGTACGTCGAAAGCATAAACCACGGCACCAAGACGTTTCGCTGTTGCAATTGCTTGTAAACCAGCAACACCAGCGCCTAAAATCAGTACTTTAGCGGGCTGAATCATGCCTGCGGCAGTCATCATCATCGGAATGGCGCGGTGGTATTGGTTCGTTGCTTCGAGGACGGCTCTATAGCCAGCCAGATTTGCTTGTGATGACAAACTATCCATACTTTGAGCGCGACTGATTCTGGGGATAAGATTCATGGAGAGCAGGGTAATTTGTTTTTCTTTACACCAGATGATGAGCTTGCTTTGTGGTTCATTCTCTATATGGCCAATGATTAGAGCCCCCGGGGGTAAACCGCCCAAATCTTTAGGATCTGGTTCATTAATGCATAGGAGGATGTTTGTTTCGGTCAGAAGTTTCTGTCTATCATTGCTGATGTGCACACCAACATGTTCATATTCTTTATCAGAGAAACCTGCGGCGACTCCCGCATTTTTTTCAATGTGAACTTCAAATCCAGCTTTTATATAATTTTTTGCTGAGTTAGGCGTAATTGCCACGCGTGTTTCACGGCCTTTTTCCAGTAGGGTTGCAATGATCATGGTAAATCCTTTTTACCTAAATAGTTTTTATCTTAGAGTAATTTGCTTTGTTTTTCCAGGGTCAACATATCCTGGATTAACGAATCTCTTAAAATAAAAAGGGCGTATAAATACGCCCTCATTTTGCAATTGGAATAGACAGTAAGATTGAGTACAGTCCTTATTCACTAATGTGGACTCCTCCGGAGTGGTTTAGGCTTCTTAGTATAAGCTAAGCATGCACACCGCACTCTCAATCTGGCTCCCAATGCCGTGATGTTGGCTGAACAATGTGTACCGTCTATGCTTCTATAATAGGTCAGTCCTTGGGCTAATGCCACTGGATTTTCGCGTTTTATTGCAAAGATTTTGTAATGATGAGAATTATAGCGGGGATTTTGGGTTTTGTGTGGGGTTGGGGTATGAGGCCTATGGTCGTTAAGTTTATGATTAATTTAATAAAAAATCGCTTGGTTTTGCTTTCATCAGTCCGAGACAGTACTAAAAGTGTAGTAGGCACTGCTATTAAGTTAAAGATTTTATGCTCAAATTTCTCAGAGCCTGTTGTCCCCGCGTAGGCGGGGATCCATTCCTCACTGGCTATAATGCCAATTCATGGATGGTTTCCCGCCTGCGCGGGAATGACAGATTTCCTTATCTTAGTGGCTTATAGGCTGGGCATTACAGCCCAGCCTATAAGCCATTAAGCACTTCTTCTAAATGAAACACCCCAAAAAGGTCTTTTTGCAGTGACACGCTGTTTACTTTCTCCAGTACGAAGGAACAGTTGGGTGTAGTATATTCTGCCTTGTTTATCCCGGGCGATACCTATACCAGTCAGATTATAATTCCCAACTATATTTCGTTTATGTCCGGGACTAAGTACCCATTGCTGTACTACGGTACGTGCGTCTTTGTAGTTGTAGGCAACATTTTCCGCTCCAGCTCCGGAGTTTTTAATTTGTGCATGTGCATGGCTAATACGTTTTGCAAAATTTTGATGACCAAAAGGTATTTTGTGAGTTGCCATGTCGATTGAATGTTGTTTGGCTTCTCTAATTAGATTTTGATTCATGGTTAGTTTAGGTAAACCATGTTGTTGTCTGTATTCATTAATGTGAACTAAAACAGCATCTTGTATCTCTGTGTCACTGGTAACCGATTTTGGTGTGAGGGCATAGACTGATTGTAAGAAACTTAAGAGAATAAAACTTAAAATGACTTGTTTATTTTTTTTAAAATTCATAGAGACTCACCGAGAATATTATTTTTGAGTTGCATGGTGACTAAAAAAAAAGCATTTGTCTAGAGTCTTTTCGGTCTAAATTTTAACAAAAATAAATAACAATGCACTATGTGGTAAAAAATAATCGTTTATCTTTGGTTGTTACTATTAATGAGTCAATTTGGATATGGTCGTATTTAGATCTTCGACATCTCCAGAATAATGATAATAAATTCGACTATTAGGGCAATCGATGATGCAAAGTTGTTCTTGGGGTTGATTATCAAATTGTTTAAATACCCAGAATAAGCCATCATAATGTTGTTTTTTTATTTCTTTTAGTAAATCCACCATCTTTTCGTTTTGTAATTCAAAGTGTGGATAAAGAAAGCCACACGAGCCCCGTGTTATTTTATAGGCAAAATGTTTCTCTCTCATAATAATACTCCGGTTGTGTAAAAACAGAACTATCTAGTTAGATTATAGTATTAGTTAGAGGAAAATAAGAAGAAAAAGGGATTTTTAAAGTTCTAGAATCTTTTGAATAAAAAGTTCATGATACGTCGGAGCATAGCCCATTACTACTAAGTGAACGTTAGTTTCGGATAAGAAATCAGAACAGCGCTTATTCCTCCTCGATCCGTTCGGCCTGAGGAGGAATAAGCGCCGTCTCGAAGCCTTGTTCGTCTTGGCACGTGACTTCGAGACGGCATAAATGACTCAACTTATCTTACTCAATTTTTTATAGGTTGACAGACAGCCCCACTAATATGGCATGCAGTGTTGGGATATTGGCCAGATTTTCTTTTTTAGAATAAGGGCTGATTTGCACATTAGGGGTGTTGCCATATATTCCTTGATATAACAAGCTTAAATTAGCTAAAGCAGTAATTGGATAGCCAAATCCTGCTTGTATTTCACCGGCTATCTGTGAGATCTCATTAATTGGAATGCGTTTAATTTTCCAGTGTCTGTAAGCGACCCCGCCCTTTAGTTGGGCAAAAAAAGCACTATTACCAATGGGATCTGTTTTGGTCGTAATTAATAAATCAAGCGTGGGGGCAAGGGTAGTTTGAACGGGGAACCATTTGATGAAGTTTAGGGTCTCTTTGGGAATATTTAAGCAAATCTTAGTACCAGTTTGCAGTCCTAATTCCAAGCCTAACGCAATGTCTCCAGCAAGTAACATTTCATTTCCCAGGGCTAATCTGCCTAGGGCTGAGTTTCTGTCATTGGCTTTTACTTGATAGTTGCCGCTGCCTGCACTGGCAGTAATTGACCAGGGTTGGTCTTGCGACGTGAGTTTAGGGGATAGGCCGCTAGCATAGGTAGTAGATGATAATAAAAATCCTATGGCAATCTGTAGTCGCGTAAAGTAGTTCTTCATCGCATTATCCCTAAATGAATTGGTTCATATAAGCTGGGAATATTAATCTTGGCGGAGAGAGAGGGATTCGAACCCTCGATACGTTGCCGTATACACACTTTCCAGGCGTGCGCCTTCAGCCACTCGGCCACCTCTCCAATGGGGGAAGCTTATACATGTCAGCCAATAAAATCAACCCTTTACGTGTTCAGAGTGTAGGTTTTTATTACGTACGGAGTTTCTGTTTTATATCGTGTATACTATAAGTAGGTCATTAATGATTTAAAAGGGATTGAACCATGTTGCGTAAATTGCTTGTTCTATCAGTAAGTTGGCTATTTTCAAGCCCACTTTGGGCTATTACTTGTTACTATACCTTAGCAAAGGATAATTGCTGGCTTAAATATAATGTTACGGTTGATGTTATGGATGCTCTAAGTGCAAAAGTGTTGGCGACGGTGACGGTGCCTGCAGGAAAATCTTGGACGCGAGTGACTTTTCCTTGTGAAACAAATGGACAAAAATTAATGTATCGTGCCCAATTTTCACCATCCATTTGGGATAGTGAAAAAGGGAAGGTGTATATGGCAAAAAATTATTGGTCTTTACCCAATGGTGTCAAGGAAGGGGATTCTGCGTGGAATGTTTCGGTGTGCTATCCTTCGGATTTTTCGGAAGTGCCGATGACTCCTGAAGCAACAAGTTCTTGTGCGTGTGATTTTTCGAGTATTCCTGAAATTCCACCGAAAAAACTTTAAATGTGGAAGAGCTATTTCGCTAGACTGAACTCAAATAGGTCAATTTTTGAGCATAAAAGCAGAGCATACGTTAAGTAGGTGTGCATGGGAGCACAGAAAATATCGACTCATTTTGGCCAAGATAGTGGAAGGGGCAACAGACCCTGGAAATATCAACAGATTCACACTGGAATAAATGATTGGACTTGATAAAAACCTGCATGGCGTTCGTATTTATCTTTGTGTATTATTCTTCCTACTCTCAGTAAAGGAACAAAAAAGTGATTACTTTACGAAATAAAATTGGTCAAATGTTGATTATGGGTTTCGCCGGTAGTGAGCTTCATGAGCGAAGCCCCGTTGCCGAATGGTTATCGCAAGACGGACTAGGTGGCGTTATATTATTTGATCAAGACGTATCTACTGGTACATACGGAAAGAATCTAAAAAATCAGGCACAGATAAAACATTTAATTCATCAGCTTAACCAGTATTCCGAGAAATTATTTGATGAAGACAATCATGCTTTACCTTTATTAATTGCTCTAGATTATGAAGGTGGGGCAATTGATAGGTTAACTCATGTGCCCGGTAGTATGACTACTACGCCAGCTTATGAGATGACGCGATTATCACTCGAAGCCTTGAATGCTGAATTAGGTGAAATGGCTGAAACGCTCAAGGCGTTAGGATTTAATCTTAATTTTGCGCCTGTAGTCGATTTGCATATGTACGATCAACAAGGAATTATTGGGGCTTTGCATCGTAGTTTTTCCGATGATCCCGAAACTGTGATTCGTATGGCGCGGCAATTTGTTGATGTATTTCGTCGTTATGGTATCGCATCATGTTACAAACACTTTCCGGGGCATGGTAGCGCTTTAGGTGATACGCATGAGGGTTTTGTTGATGTAACCGATACTTTTCAGCGTGCAGAATTAGTTCCTTACTCTCAATTAGTAAAGGATGTTTATCAGCCAACAATGATTATGACGGCCCATGTGATCAATAAACATTTAGATCCTCAAGGGTTACCCGCTACTTTGTCGCATGAAATATTAACTGAGTTGTTACGTAAGACGATGGGATATGATGGCATTATCATTAGTGATGATCTGCAAATGCAAGCCATCGCGGATCATTATTCATTAGATGAAGCGCTGCGTCTTACGATTAATGCAGGCGCAGACATGATAATTTTTGCCAATCAATTGGATACGATTACTGCACCAGAGGTTATTGAGCGTATTGAATGCTTGGTGCTTGAGCATAAAATTGATCCACATCGTATTGAAGAGGCTTATCGACGTGTTATTCGCTTAAAGCAGCAAATTACTTGCATTGAGTTGATTGAATGATTGGTAAGCCCTTGTTCAAGTTAGCGAAATGCCCACAAACCCTAATATTTTAAGCATAAATATTCGATTTTAATTAAATTGAATAAAATAAGCTATTGACGAACCGAAGAACTATGTTAAAATAAATTCTTGTTGTGCATATTTTAATCAGAATAAGGTTTCTATGCTATTTAATTCTTGCCATCCGATACATTCTTCAGTTAATTCATATACCAAGTCACTTTCTTGTTGTTGCTGCTAATAATTTCTTATTTATCATTTTTGCCAATTTATTTTAAGGATTTTTAGTCATGTGTGCAGCGCATCAGCAAAAGAACAAACTCATCTTCAGTACCCCTTTAATTTATGCTTTGATGATTGGTTTGGGTATTATAAGCGGTATGTCCAATATTATTTTTTTAAAGGATCTTGGTTTACTTCTTTCTGATTTGTTTATCAAAATATTTAAGTGCATCAGCTTACCAATTATTTCTTTATCCATTATTGTCACCTTAGCCAACTATACAACCGATGGCTTAATGAAAAAGATTTGGCTACGAACCGTTAAATATACATTTTCCACCACCGTTATTGCCGCCACGATCAGTTGTTTATTGTATCTGGTGATTCAACCTGGTTCGGTACAAGTGAATATCGATGCGCATAGTGTGCAAGCGACCAATAGCCTGGGTTATTTTGGCTATTTAGCAAATATCATTCCGACTAATTTATTATCACCCTTTCTGGAACAACAGGTTATGGGGGTATTATTTTTAAGTATTATTATTGGTATTGCTGTACGTCAGATTCCTGAAGAAGATTCACGTCAAACCATTACGCGTTTTTTCCGCGGTGCGCACGGCATGTTTTTAGTGATGACGCGTTGGATCATTACAATAATTCCGTTAGGACTGTTTGGTTTTATTACGTCAACTGTAGTGCAACTGCGTTCGGGGATGGACATTAAAGGCATAGGGCAATATTTATTAATTATTGTGCTTGCCAATTTAATTCAAGGCTTTATTGTATTGCCTTTATGGTTGAAGAAAAATGGTATTAAACCTTTTGTGGCCATGCATGCCATGCTTCCTGCTTTATCGGTTGCATTTTTTTCTAAGTCTTCTGTAGGAACCTTACCGGTTACAATGAATACGATAGAAAATAATTTACAAGTGAAACCCGCAGTAAGCCGCTTTGTTTTGCCTTTATGCACCAGTATTAATATGAATGGTTGTGCCGCATTTATTTTTGCAACGGTGATTTATCTGATGCAAAATCATGGTATGCCTATTTCTTTAGCGACAATGGGCTTGTGGATTTTAGTGGCAACCGTTGCCGCGATTGGTAATGCAGGTGTGCCAATGGGGTGTTTTTTCTTAAGCATTAGTCTTTTATCCAGCATGAATGTTCCTATCGTATTGATGGGGGTTATTTTACCTTTCTATGGGTTAATTGATATGTTGGAAACTGCTTTGAATGTTTGGTCTGATGCCTGTGTGACTAAGATCGTTAATGATAAGGCTGTAGCCGAGGAGCGCGGTGAGGTAAAAGCAAAACGCCAATCCTCTGTATTTGGTCCTGAGTTGGGATAAATTAGGGTAGATAATAAAATAAATTACCTCTCTTTACTCCTGGATTCTGTTACCTGTTTTCAGGATCCAGAAATCTTATATCATCGCCGGAGTCCGTGAACAAGTCACGGCTCATTGAGTGTATTTTTCGGATTATTTTACCGTGATAAGAATGTCAATATATAGGCAATATGCTCCAATAATGTAATGAACTATGTGTGTTAATTAATAATCAATATATTTTTATTTGAGTAGTCTTTAGGTGGGGTTTAAGCAACGATGATTTTCATATTTGTCACAGTGGTGCATAAAATACTGTTTTAAACCGGATACGAATAGTTCCTCGCCATTTTCCATAAGAAAAATTCGTTCTGGTTGTAATTCGGCATAATTTGAATCTCTTAGTATGGCTTTATACATGGAGTCTGCATGGGAAAATACCCATTTATTCAAGAACGGAAGAACTTGGGCTGGATTATTCGAATAGAAATTTTGATAAATATCGGCAAATAATTTACTCCTCATTTCATAATTGCTCTTAAAATAAAAATTGCTGCGATCCCTGCGGTATTCGATAAACGGAGGTTTCGTCGGATTTTTTCTCATTCCTGCCGCCATACTTAATGAAATAATTAATCCCTTGGCGGATTCAATTTTAAATTTAGTTCCCAATAATGTGGAACCATTGTATTCGCTAAGATAGTTTTTTAAAAACGTAATGGCTTCATCATTCACCGGATCGAAATAGCTATTAATGGTGAATTGTGTCGCTAGAAAAGTTTCTGGATCATAGTGACAGCTAATGTAAATTGCATAGGTGAATTGTTCATTAGCAATATTTTCTACCAAGGTTTTATTGATTTGTTCATGGACTGCGGCACAGGTTATTTGTTGATTTTCTATATTACTTTCCATGCGAATAATCTGGGTTGGGTACTCAATACTGCGGTTAAATGATTTAATCTGTGCATAGCCTTTTGATTCATTTGAGTAGGTTGCTGTATGGGTGTTTTGGTTTTCAATTTTTGGTGCCAAGGTCATGGAGTTAAATTCATCCTTCGGGTAGCTAAATGCGTAAAGTGGTAATAGGATTAGGGAGGTAACTAAATACTTAAATTTCATAACAAACTCCTTTTGATGTAGCCTATATCGCATCCTTTGCGGATTAAATTGTGACGGCTCACATTTTCAGTATAGATTAGTGTTCTGAAATTATTCATAGTGATCATTCATATAAACTAGGAATATTTTGCAAGAAATCTCTTGTTTGGGTTTATTTTGGTTTGTTTGTTTTGTTTTTGATCTTGTTGGCGTGCAAAATATTTCACTTAGCTCTATTAATCCTGCACAGACTCTAATGAATCCACAAAATAAACGACTTATGCATTAGAGATTTTCCGAAAATTTTTGAAGGCTATTGTTGCTCAAATTAAGTGAGGTCACGCTCTCTGGTATTGCTGTGAATACTTGGGCTAATTCAGTCTCTGTTATTTTAAAATAAAGGCACGACATCGTTCATCGGCTGTTTGACCATCATCATGACATTCAAGTGTATACAAGGGATCGTTATGTCCCATACCAAACATATTTGTAGAGCGTACTAAATGGGTTGATGCTTTGTCTTGAATTTCATGACGTAAAGAAACCTCCGGTGGAATAATGCCATCGGGAACACTTTTTTTATCTCCTTCAATAGGGAGTTCTTCAATAGTAATGTAGTCTTTATATTCATCAGGGATCAGATCATAATACTTTGCTACCTCGATTTCGAAATTTGAAAATAATAAAAGCCTTTTCTTTAATTGAGCTTTTAATTCACTACTGCCACTATTTTTTTCGTGAAGGTAGGCCATACTGGCAAAATTTGAGAACGAACGGCCATTAAATATTTTTATTGGCGTTCCTTCTTTAAGGTAAATATAACTGGTTAAGGTTGCAAATGCTGCACCAAAAGAATGTCCGACCAAGCAAATATTTTTAGGGTCAACGCCTTGATCGCGTAAACGTTCTATTTGTGAAATAACATCATTAATTAAATCCAGTTCATGATGTATTGTTCCACGACTTCTGATGACATTTTTCAAGTTAAAGGCTACAAAATTACGTTGTGTTGAAAGACTCAGCTTATATATTTCCTCATATAAGTCTTGCATGCACATACCGTTACCGCAGAGATAAATGACATATTGTTGTTCTGATTTAGCTTTATCTAATTGTTCTTTATGGGTTAATTCCATTGTTTCTAAGGATGCACCATCAAAACATTCGAGTGTATGTAATTCTTGCTCGAGTAAATCATTATTAGCAACTTTTATTGCAAAATACTCTTCTTGGGTTACTGTATCCTGGAGAAAATTTTCATCAGTAGATAGTTTTTGTGCGGGGAGGACTACTTGACTCATTGATGCACCAAAAAAATCGACAGAAAGCTGCTTTTGCTATTCCTGATGGGCTTAATAATGAACCTGTCCCAAAAATTTTATTTGCTGTCTTATGGGCGGATCTTTCTGCTATTTTAAATAACATAAGCAATTAACTCCTAACTAAAAATATTGTTGTTTTTGGCTTGAAGTGTATATTAAAGTCTTCTTGCCATGTCATCTCGTTCTTCTGTATTCCCTTGTTTCTCATTTTGTTTATTGAAATTTTCTTTCGCTTGAGCAAGTTGCTCTTTATGTATTGGAGTGGTGCTTTTTAATTTAGCGAGATGAGCTAAAGCGTCTTCTTCGTTATTCGAGGCTAATTTTTTTTCAGCGCGATAAATGCTAAGAGTATCGCGAAAATGATGATAGATATCAGAAAGTGAACCAATGGATTTTGCTGATTTGATTGTTTTTGCTTCATCGATCAAATTTCGGGTTATGCTCTGTTTACAAAAGTTATGCCCTTGTAAAAAGGTATTATTATCAAGCGCATTAAGTAGGTCTCTATTGTCTAGCAATGCTTGATGATCTGTTGCTGTTGCCAGAGCTCTTGCATCGACTGCAAAACCTGCTTTTTTATTGTAGATGGCTTGGTTATTTAATTTGCCTTCACCCTTAATTTGAATAGTTTGTGTATGTGCTGCTTCAGATTGGGCAAGCGTTTGTCCTTTTTTATTAACTACTTGTTGTTTTATGTTATCCGGTAAAGAAGCAAATGAAGTTTTAGATTGTGTATCGCGGTATAAAAAGGAAAATTCTTTTGGCATCGTACTTGAATCAAATGACTGAACAATTCTATGTTTTCTGTCTTGCTCAATGATGTTATATTTTCTAAACGCCTGATCGGCATTTAATGCGCGAAAGGTATCAATATTGGCTAAATGAAATAAATGATCCAAGGTAAAACGAGAGCAGCTGTTATTGTCGTATTGGATCCCTTGGGTCTTATCATAGGTGCCATCGATGATTTTAAGTTTGAGCCAGGTGAATTTAAAGTTATCCGCAGCAGCTGCATCGTTTGAGTTTGGATATTTATCTGCTAGTTGATGAAACATCGCTTCTGCAGCACTAATCCCTGATTCATCGCCCATAGCATCCAGATTTAGCGCTTTAACACTGTTGTTGGATACTTCCATATCAACAGCCGTCCAATGAACGTTATTTACTTTAACTGCAACTTGAAAACGGAATATTTCGCCGTCTGCTAATGTTTGTGCTCGTTCATAGATTGAATCCGCAAAAGCATTAATATGTTCTTCATTAAATTTTTCATTTTCGTCTTCGCGTGCGCCGACATCTAATGAATAACAATTTAATGTTAACCCTTTTGTTGCTCTTTTCTCAGCTTTTGCCGCAATAACAGCATTTACAGTCTCTTGGGACCAAATATCGTCATCTAATCCACTTAAAACTTCATCTTGCATGGGATACAACCTAAATGCACACATTTTAGATTTATTATAGTGCATTATTTATGGGGGCGTATGTAGGTGTGTTGCCAATTCCTCTCTATCAGAGAGGAATTGATTTTTAGTTTTGATTACATTAAGTAACATGAAGATTCTTTTGGGGACTTCGCTGTATTTTTTGCTGTGGTTGCTTCTGTTCGTTCTGTACTAAAAATACTACAGGATGTGACCGAAAATTGTTTGGAATTAAAAAATGGCTCAGCAGATTTTATTTTCACTAAAGCTGCTGTAGTGGTATACCTTGCTGCGGAACTGTTGCGATAAATGTCTATTAATTCGTTATCTGAAGTTTCAGCGCATTTTTGCACTAAAGTACATTTATTAGATACTGCGGTGCGTATTTTTTCTAAGGAAAGGTTTTCGCCAAAATCGTCATAAATCTCGCCATTAGCCGTTAAAAAAAGATAGTAATTTGTGATTAATTTATCAATCGGGATCTGAGTTGTTTGGGCTTGTTGAAGAAGAGTGAGTAATGTTTCATCATCAAATAATTTTTCGCTTAGAGCATAAGCTACGGGTTGATTTTCAATTCTTGTTAACATAAATTCTAACCTTGATTGTTAAATAGACTGTCTATTGTATCATAAAAATACAATTTGTTCATGAAAATTGTATTGAATAACGTCTTTGCAGGTAAAGCCGTATTTAGTTCAGGTTGGGAATTAACTCTTTACAATGCCGCATAATCTGTTGTTCTTTTGGAGGGAGGCTAAGGTAATCACCAAATTGTTGGGTTAAAATTTCCTCTGCATGATTAGGAATATTAAATGAGCCTGTTTCAAATTGGGCTTGCTTTAACGGGTAGATATCTTCTTGATGCAATAAGTTTTTGCCTACACAATTATAACCACGGCCAAGGTACGGACTGCCACTGGCATTGGCTTTATGAATAATATTGCGTAGGGAGAATTCCAGGATGGATTTAGGAATCAGTTTGCCAAGTACTTTATAGATTTTGGCATGATGACCTATGTTCACAACGCCATATTTGCTACTTAAGAAACGCGAAATCTTTTTGGCCCAAAATTTATAGCGTTTTCGCCGCTTTGGATCTTCGGGCATACAGTCATAAACAAACACGTCGATGAAGATACCTTGTACGTAAGGCTCATTGCCCTGTTCGTGTTTTTCAATATAGCGACTGGAGCGATCTCTGATTTTTAAAGGAGTTGCCATATTAAAATAACCAGGATCAGTGTGAATGGTTTGTAGCCATATATGTTCTGGGAGTTCTTGTGGGGCAATACGTAAAAATTCTTCATAACTGGTGCGTGGCATGGAAATATCCATGTCATCATCCCAGGGAATAAAACCTTGATGGCGAATAGCACCTAAAAGGGTGCCCGCATCCAGCCAATAATCCAAACCATGTTTCAGGCAGATGGCATCGACGACTTCAAGCATGGCCAACATTTTTAATTGGGCTTGTCTTAAGCGTCCGTCACTCAGAGCAGTGTCCGCCGAATAGGGATTTATTTGCTTATCTAATGCCATGAGTTTTTTTCTTGAGTTTGGAATGACTACAGTATAGCAAAATAATTCTCTATCATTAATGACTCATTTTTAATAAATTGGAATAGCATGTAAAACGGGGAAAGTTTTTGTGTGAGCGTGCAAAAAGACTACCTCTATAGTTATATAAAAAATACGAATTACAGTGTACAATTAAATTACATATCCAAATTATTTAACCATGTAGCGCAAACTAAAATTGTCCATTTGTTACTTAGCGCTGGGGTTGGGAGAGACCCTGTGACATACAGGATGCTGCTCATGTCTGATGGTTTAACTACCACTTATTCTGCTTGTGAAGAGCAATTGTCTGCTTTGGCAAAAGAGGTGGCCGCATGCACACGATGTCCGCTGCATCAGACGCGTAAACAAACTGTTTTTTTTCGTGGTAGTCCGCAAGCAAAATTGATGATTATTGGTGAGGCGCCTGGTTTTTATGAGGATCAGCAAGGCTTGCCTTTTGTGGGGAAAGCAGGGGGGCTATTAAACCAGATGCTGCAGAGCGTCGAGCTCTTTGAACAGGATTTTTATATTGCCAATGTTTTAAAATGCAGGCCACCCAATAATCGCGATCCTCAAGCTGCGGAAATTAGACAATGCAGCGCATATCTGAGTCGTCAAATCGAATTGTTACAACCAAGCTTGATTCTTGCTTTGGGACGTTTTGCCGGACAATTTTTACTGAATAAGCCGCTTGCTTTGAAGCAATTACGCAATAATGTGCATTATTATAAAAATACGCCATTTATTGTTAGTTATCACCCTGCTTATCTTTTGCGTAAACCAGCAGATAAGAAAAAAACTTATCTTGATTTATTAGCAGTGAAAAAATTTTTGCAGCAGCAAAACTCCGTTTAAGCAAATAAGATAATGGTTTTTCTGGGTTGGATTAAAGACTTAAATTTTCTGGTTCTTCCATCATTGATGGGACTTTGTTCTCTAAATGATTCTTGATTTTTAGGGCGGGCTGGTTCCATAAAAGGTATTTGTTTTTCGCATAACCTGAGAATGATGACAGGCCATAATAAGCGGCATGTGCAGTTCCTGCTGAGGCTAAGGTCAAGGCTGTATCCCTTGCGATTTGGCCAGTTAGCTTAAAGAGTAAACCCATAGTTATTATGCCTTTATTAAATTTTATGATAGTACGAGAATGATGTATCTTAAATAATAGAGGATAATTGTACATTATTTGACAATAATAAGAAACCTTTTTCTTGGCTGCTCTGACGTTTATGCTATTATTTGTAACGGAGCCGGTTTTAGTATAAATTCAGAAAGATTGCTTTTCGACTTTATTATTATAGTGATATGAGTACATCTCAACTCAGAATGGAAGAACTGTTACAGCAGGCGCATCTAACAACCTTTCTAGCTAAAAACGCTTATCAAGAAGAGCGTTTAACTGGGCCTCGCCTCTATGAAGCTTTTTTGCCGGCCTCCAAAACAATTAGCTGCAAACGTAATTCCTCTCCCTCTTTTGATGAAAAGGTCTGGGGTGAAGATGGGCTTAATACTGCTCGTGAGGCTGGTGCGAAACTTAAAGAGGAACAATTTCCTAATCTCCTAACGTTCTACACTTTTATAGCGAGGAAAAGAGCTAGCTATGAATATAAAAAGACCAGAATAGCCGCGTCTTTTGCGTTTGGTTCCTTCCGGGACGCTGATGAAGGTTGTCATATGCGGCTTAGTACCTGTCTCGCTAAAGAAGGGCAATATCAAGACCAATATGGCTATATGCTCGAATTGCTTAAGATCTTTTTTCCGAAGCCCGACATAAAGAAACGGGTTCTATTGGATAAGAACTATAAAGGGATTCCGGTTGAGGTAAGCATCTTTGCTATCCGGGGTACCGTTCACCGCGAAGAAGATAAAAATCCTTATTTATTTAAGGAAGCAGGGGATTATGAGCGCCCCTTTACCACCATAAAAACCTATAAAAGTCCACGTGATGGCGAAGAACGTATTTACCTGTTGCATCCCAATCTTGAACGGTATGAGCTTGATGAGTTTTTTAATCTTGTCGAAACAAAGTTTCCTGATTTGCTGGACTTAAACAATCGGGAAAAGTCTATCAATTCTTTAGCCGAGATTGTGTGGACCCTGGCGCAAGCCGTACCTACAAAACGAGGCAATGCATCAATCATCGAGCGCCTCTATCGGAGTGTGCAGTTAATTCATGATGAACATTATTTACCACAATACCGCTTGCCGCTTAATATAGATTTATTGGCCATTGTTACTCCCTCAGCAGAACAATTTAGACAAATTTTTCGAGCCCTTTTCTATGATAAGGATATGCTCTCCTTGATCGATAAGAATTTAGAAAATATTCAGGTCTTTTTACAATCTTCCCCTGAGTCCCATAACGAATTAAGCGTATTGCAACTTCAATTAGCAGAGTTAAAAAAGAAGTTTAGATCGGAGGAAAAATTTGTCAGGCACGCGGAAATAGCACTGCAAGGAACGAATAGGTTCGGCTATTTTAATTCCACCTCTCCAGACAATAGTCCAAGCACCGCGCCAGCCTCCGTTTTGTCGCAAAAATATTTTTAGGCCACGGACTCCATGCAGGAAATAATAAATCTTTTTTACATCCTAATTCCCCTAGAACAAGAAGCAAATTTGCTCCGTAATGTTGCTTAATTGATTTGACTTTTAATTAATCCTGATTGGCATGGTCTTGACTTGGTAATGCAATTGCATTACAATGTATTGTATGTGAAATTTTGGAGATGAATTGTGGCCAATCTATTACAAACTGAATCTACATTAACTGATCGCTATCAAACTACCATTCCTGATGCAGTTAGAAAGGCATTACATTTGAATAAAAGAGATAAAATTCTCTATACCGTTCAGCCTGATGGACATGTATTCCTATCAAAAATAGAAGAAAATCAAGATGATCCTATTATAGATAATTTTCTGGAGTTTATAGCTGAAGATATAAGAAATAACCCTCAGCATTTAACTTCAATAAATCAAACATTATTCAATCGAATTGAATCATTAGTGAATGGTGTTGAATTTGATTTGAATGAAATGTTATTAGATGATGAAGAAAAAGAAGAATCACTAAAGATTGAGGATAAAACCTTTGGAAGAACTCTATGAATGACCCACTCATCATTAATGATTGGGTTATTTTGGCACATCCTCTTTTTATAAATCAAATTGCTTCTTTGGCAGAGGAAGTCGGGGAGTTAAAGTCAAAAGATCCAATAAATTATCGTTCAAAATTAGCAACCAAAAAATTAGCTGCTATTTTTCAATTGGCGTTTAAGCAAATACCAAATGATCCAACGTTACCAGAATATAGACAAGGTTCAATATTAGGTAATGAGAATAAGCATTGGTTCCGAGTGAAGTTTTTTCAACAGTACAGATTATTTTTTAGATATCATTTAGAAAAAAAAATTATTATCTATGTTTGGGTAAATGATGATAGCACTAAAAGGGCGTATGATAAAAAAACTGATGCCTATGCTGTATTTAAAAAAATGTTAGCGAATGGAAATTCACCAAATAGTTGGGAGGAATTGCTAAAAAAATCAAATAATCAGGAACTAATTAAAAAATTAAAAGAATGGTCTTAATTCATATAAGAATAAACAGCGAGCCTAACTACGTCCGGAATAGGGGCGCGTCAATTATATGAAAAAATTTTCGATAGAGTCCTTATTTGTACTTCTAGGCTCCAGCTCCGAACATTTAGGATTAGAAGAATTTTTTTCTGTATCTAGTTTAGGTGCGTCGTGCTTGAGATTTTTACTTAGTTCAATAAGTGCTTGGCTAGGTCTTAAATATTCATTGATATCTCCTTGAAAATAACAACAAGGAGCAACACCCTAATGGGATTTACGCCCATTAGGATGAATATTGGGTAATACTTAATTTTCAGATATTAAGTAAGCGCCATTAGGTGTTAGGGGTCAATTGTCAACATGCCTTAGAGTTTGGGGGTAGATGGAGCCTCTGTATTGCTTGCTTCTGGAGGACGTACTTCCGCGGTTTTTGACATCGCAAAAAAGCGGGGTGAAGTCGCAGAGGGGCGATACTGTTCCGGAACAATTTTTGTCAGGGGTTCAGGACCAAGTATTTTTTCAGTTCCAGATATAATTGCAAATATAGTAGCTGTAAGGGCCATTCTTATCGGCAGCTGTTTTTTAGTATTGTCAAAAACTTGTAGTAGTGCCTTTTTAGGATCATTCGTTAAGTTATTAATAATATCTTTAATTACAATTGAGGAGCGCGCGTTAATTAATAGCCCTTTATTATTCACAGTTGTTTGCGCTAAGAGATAATCTTTGTAGGCGGCAAAAGGATAGGCAAAAAACGCTGCTGTTGCTCCGCTTAAAGCGCCCGCTAAGCTGTGTTTTTTTACCGTATCGTTTATGGGTAATCGACGGGCAATCTCATTTTCAAATTGAAGCATGCACATAAAGTTGATTAAACCAGCAGAATATCGAAATCCAAAACCATTAGACATCAGCTTATAAGCATTATAGGGGGTATACCATTTAAAATTTGCTGGCAGAAGTCCGGGTACTTTTTTTAACTGCGAAAGTGACTCGGGAATTTGCGTTACTGCGGTATCACCAAGTGCTGCTGAGGCAACATAACCAGGGCTTACGCGGTGGTTAGGTTTAATTCCATCTTCGACAATATTTTCTTCTTTAATTAGTCCCTCGTTTAATACTGTTTCAGTCGGTTTATTTTCTTTGGTACTGGTAACATAGGCAGTTCTTGCTGCTGATCCCTTAATCGAGGTATTTGTTCCAGCATATAGTGCTTTAAAGAAACTTAAAGTACCGCCACTGTAAGTATTGGGAAGAAGGGTATTGTGTTTGCTAAGATTCATGAGCAGAGTTTTTACCGGACTTTGTACACCGATAACCGCAGCACTGGTGGTCCCTGCAACCACAATAAAATTAGCAAACTCCCATGGAGAGGGAGAGATGGCCTTTGGTGATGGCACTGGCTCTTGCGGGTTCTTCGGCGCAACCGGTTTTTCTGGTTTGTTCTGCATAATGTATCTCTAAAATAGATGTTTTAAATTCAGTTTTATTGTAAGTAACGAACATTAACAAAATATTAACAACAAACGTTTTATAATGTCATTTTGGATTAAATAATCACATATTATTGGTGAATAGTAAGTCTAAAGAACGAGGGAAGAGGATACTTGATAAATTTTACTATTAAAATAGCCCCAATCAGTTATGAGCTCAGGTTTATTTAATGCAGCATTTTCTCTTAAGCTAACGTCATCTATGGATAAGATATGCCGTCCTCATCGATCCACTCGGGCTAAGGCGGTGCGTAGCACTGTCTCGAAGCCTTGGCGTCAAAATTAACAAGGCTTTGAGACGGATTAAATGCTTCCTCAGCCGAACGGATCGAAGCGTAATATGCTCTGTCCCTATTTCTTATCCGAATTAACTAAAGAGCGCGTTCCTTAATCTTCATCCAAAGCAAGCATTTGCGATTCTGTTTGATGTGTTTGCGAACTATGGAGTAGGTCGGGGAGATTTTTGGCACACCAACGCAGGGCGGTAATGCGGGCATGCGGATCTTTTCCCGTTTGCAAAGACCATTGCGCATATTCCAGCAATAAACTGGCTGTGTACGTTTGTGTCATTGCAAAAGCAAACTGACGTGCACCAATTTGCTGTTCTTCATCACTCATTTGCGCCATGGAATGCATGTAGTGCTGGATTGTTTGTAATGCGTCCTGTGTTTTGTTTTTTGATGGAATGAGCTGTGGATTGATAATTTGATCCAGACGCTTGTGAATATCTGCAAGGAATGCTCCAGCTGCATTTTCTCGATGAATAGCGCGTAAGGCATCTAAACTTAAGATGTTTGTCGTGCCTTCCCAAATCGATAGAACTTGGGCATTGCGTAGCAATTGGGGCAGTCCCGTGTCTTCAATATAACCCGCGCCACCAAAAGCCTCTAATGCTTCACTGACCAGGGCAATTGCTTGTTTGGCGGTGTAGAGTTTTGCTAGCGGCGTTAAGAGTCTTAATACCGCACGTTCTGATTCGGTTGCTTCACCTAATTCATCTTTTCCCAACAATTCAACTGCATGAAAAACTAAGTGAAATGCCGCGGTAAATTCCACTTGCATGTTTGAGAGGGTTTCCAGATGTAACCCATGTTGCGACAGGGGACGACCAAAGGCTACTCGTTTGTTTGCATAGTCACGCGCAAGAGCAATGGCGCGACGCATGTATCCTACTGCACAACAAGCATTGTAGATACGCGTGATATTAAATAGCGAAGAGATTTTTTTTACGCCATCTCCTGCACTACCAACAAGCGTTGCTGAGGCATTTTCCAATGTTAATTCTGCTGTAGGTAAAGCGCGCGTACCTAATTTATCTTTTAAACGATTAATGCGAATTCCATTAAGCGCCCCATTTGGATCTCGAAGTTCCAGATAAAACAAGCTAAGCCCTTTGCTGCCAGCTGGCGCTCCTTCAATGCTCGCTAGAGTCATTGCTATTTGTGAGGTGGTTGCTGAGGTAAACCATTTAACTCCGCTCAGGCGAAATTGGGCACCATCAGGTTTGGCAATAGTTGCGGTACCACTGACATCGGAGCCGCCAGTGCGCTCAGTCATCCATTGACCTGAAGTCCAGAATTGAGTTGGATCTGCAGAAGTTAAATGCGAGAAGGCACGTTTTTTTAGTGCTTCATCAGCATAAAGTTCTAAGGCGCGCGCTGCGCCATCGGTCATGGCGAGCGGGCAGGTATAAATCGCCGATGAGGGATGGAATAAGTACAATTTAACAAATTGATGAATGCGCGATAAGGCACCATGTCGGCGTTCATAACCAATAGCAATTAACTTTTCTTCCGCGGAAATTTTATCTAATTCATTCCATGCTGCCGGAACCTCAATCTGATCAATACGCTTCCCCCAGGGATCATAGGGGACATGTTTGGGGGGGGAGGCTTCAGCCTCTTGTCCTAATTGATGGATGTCTTCAATAACGCGTTGACCTAAATGACGTAATTCCGGTTCAATTTCACGGAGCATCGCGGTAGGGAGTTTCCAGGCAAGATACGTCTTAAGTATCCGATCGTCATCATATTGATTGCCTAGACTCGGGGGTGTTTGAAAAAAATCATTCATGTGGATCCATTCCTTATGATTTTTAAGTGAGATCTATCTTAGCTGGATTTTGTTTGATTTAAAAATGAAGTAAAGAGGAAATTTATGTGGACGGTGATAATGCGCGTTCGTCGTTTATTTTTGCTTCCACCATTGACCTATTCATGGAAAGATGAAAGTCTATTTGGGCTTTCCGTTTATTAGGAAGGACTGAATTTAAATAAGGAGGAAGTATCGGTGAGCAGTTCACGTTTATTTAATAAGGAAGTTGTTGTCGCAGTAATTATGTCTCAGTCATTTGTGATGTCTGCATTTGCCGCAGGTTTTCAACTTAATGAAACAAGTCCAAGCTTACAAGGTTCGGCAATGGCTGGTGCCGCCGCAGCGAACAACGATGTCTCGGCTTTATTTAACAACCCAGCCACATTATCCACATTAAGGGATACGCAATTTTATCTTGGGGCTAGTGAGTTTTTGCCAAACATCGATATGTCCAGAGGTGCGGCTATCCATACATTTAATGTCCCTGGTATGCCTTCTAGTAGTTTCACCGCTCCAGTTGATGGTCGTACTCATCAAAATAATGTGAGTAAATCAGCATTTATTCCTAATGGTTTTATTGGTTGGCGTTTTGCTGATAAATTCTCAGCGGGTGTTGCAATTGTTGAGCCATATTATCTTTCAAATCATTATTCACGGGATTCAGTAGTGCGTTTTGCTTCAGTTAAGAGTGAAATTAACTCCGTAAATATTAATCCGTCGCTGGCCTACCAAATTACTGAGCAATGGTCGGTGGGTTTTGGTTTTCAAGCTCAGTATTTAAAAACTGTTTTTTCTAATTTTAATGGCATTTATACTGGCTTGGCGCCAATGGATTCTTTATTAGCGGCTACTCAACCTAGCTATTTAGAAAGTGACGGGTGGGGGTATGGATACACCTTAGGTGGTTTATATCAACCCGATGAATTTACTCGTTTAGGGATAAGCTATCGTTCACAAATAGCGACCTACCTGAGCGGTGATGGTACGCAATACACACTACCTGGCAGTGAGGTGGTCTCTACGTCTGCTAAGACGTTTTTATTTAATGGTGATACTGGCGTAGAAACGCACATTAAAACACCAGGGATTCTGACTCTGGGTGTGGCTCGTGATATTAGCAATTGGACCCTTAAAGGGAGCTTTCAAGTTAATTTCTGGAATCGCATCAATAAGCTGAGAATCGATACTCCAGCTACTTTTGAAACAGCTGATGTAATTCCGATGAAATGGCGTAATACCTGGTTTGCTGCCCTGGGTGCTGATTATCGTTATAATCCAGCTTGGACTGCTCGTGCGGGAGTTGCTTTTGACCAAACACCAACTCGCGATACTCGTCGCGATCCACGTATTCCCGATCAAGACCGTTTTTGGTTGAATTTTGGATTAAGTTATTTCTTAAACAACCATTTATCTGTTGATGGCGCATATTCACATATTTTTATGAATGATAAAAAAGTAAATGTGCTGCAAGCAAATATGAGTGTTCCTGGCCGTGTCGTAGAAAGCAATCAGGTTAGCGCTAAATATATTGGCTCAGACAATGTGGTATCTCTAGCCGTTCGTTACCGTTGTTAAGTTCTTATAAGGAGATAAGTACATGTTCACAAAAGTTGAAAAAATGGCAGTACAGGTCAAAACGCATCTATGCATTTTTGTCTGTATGTTTTCCATATGCAGCATAGTGCCTAATGTCGCCCAAGCCATTCCATTTAGTGCAATCAGCCAGGTTTATTTTTTTGGGGATAGCTTAACTGATAGTGGTTTTAATAATAATTTTACTGCGCTCAATGGCTTTCCGACTAAAGCCCCTACATTTACAACCTATGAAGGTTATACGTGGTCACAGTATGTAGCTCGCGACATCAAGGGGTATCCTTTACCTCCACCGCAAGGGCCGTTTCCGGTATCGAATCAGCTGGATAAGATCACCAATAATACTACGCCACTTACATCAAGTTCATTCGGTACGGTTATCCCTGATTTAACTGGTATTGATTATGCTTGCGGAGGCAGCCGGACGAATGCCAATCCTGGGTTTGATTTGCTTTGGGCTCCATCTTTGCATCAACAAATTCAAAACTATTTATCAACTGCACCACAGCAGTTGGATCCTAATGCCATGTACTTCGTGTGGTCTGGTGCTAATGATTTACTTACCGCCTTGAGCCAACGGCCTTTGCCTACGCAAGTCCAATTCTTACAAGTAGCTGATGCAACAACCACGGCGATTGTTAATGAAGTGGCATTGCTTAGTGCCAGAGGAGCAAAGCGAATTGTGGTGATGTCTTTGCCTAATGTGGGGTCTACGCCGTTAATTAATGGCTTAGCTTTGCAATTGGGTGATCCAACGTTTCCGGCGAGCGTAAAAAACATAAGCTTTATTTTTGATTCATTGCTTAATCAAAAACTAGGCCTGTTAATGATGCGTTATCCTGTTAAAATTTTATATTTTGATACTTATACCGCGCTGGATAATTTAATTGCCAATGCAAAATTAGGGTTACCTTCGGTTATTGGTGGACAAGCATTTTATTTTACGAACTACAGCACTCCTGTGTGTGGTAATGCATCAGCGATTCTTTGTCCCAATACTTCAAATGGCTATATTTTTGCGGATACCGTACACCCAACGGATATGGCGCACCGCGCATTATCATTGGAGGTCGAGCGACGTATTCAGTCGTGGTCTTAATTCTTATAAGGTTCTGTATTGGCTTTATGCACTACGGAACCTCTTTTTGTTTAAGCCGATTCATTTTGGTGTAAATGGCGAAAACAAAACCACAATGGCACCATGCCTGAAAGGATGCCGCCGATGCCAATAATCAGAGTAATCAAACCAAATTTTGGAATACTGAAACAGGAGATAAAAATTAGAAATAGAGCGCTTAAAATGGGCCAAATAATATAAATTACTAGTTCATATGTATTGGTCCACATCGACCGATAATACCAAGCACAGGCAAAACCTGTCAGACTGTAATAAAATGCCACAAGGAAGCCAATACCATTTACTGAGTCTTTGATGATGAGGTTTACCGTGGGGTAAAAAGAAGATAAGAATAAGAAAAAAACACCAAAAAACCAGATAAAGAGAATTGCAAGCCAAGGTGTATCCCAATCTTGGTGTAATTTGGCATAACGTGGATTAATGATGCCATCCCTGGCCTCAGCAAAAAGTGTACGCGTAAATTGCACAATAGTCGTTTGCAGGGTGCCAATGGAGCTTACTATGACACAAAATATCGCTAAGTAGCTGCATGGGCGAGGAACTATTTTATCGGCAACGGCGAAAATGATATTCGTTCCTGCGTGTTGTATTTCCTGATCATTAAGTACCAGCAAGGTTACCACTGTAAAACAGACAAAAACTAAGATAATGAGCAGTACTGACCAGAAAGCCCCTAAACCGGGAATGTGCAGCGTATTTTTAGTTTCCTCATTTAAATTAAGGGCAACATCCCAACCCCAATAAAGAAATACGGCAATTAATGCGCCATTTGCAAACAAGCTGGGCGTAAAACTGGTCATGGATAACCACGCCAAAGAAAAAGGATGGGCGGGAAGCTGGGCAAATTTAATTGTTCCCAGGATAATAATGAGCAATAAGAAGAGTATTTCAAAACCGGTCATAAGCACTTGGAGATAGGCTGCCGGTTTGATCCCTTTAAGGGCAATTAATGAAATGGTGGTTACCCACAGAATGCTAGTAAACGCAGTCCAGCCGGGGCTGTGTGCTAACTGTGGATTAACTAATAGCAAGGTTGATGTTGCAACAGGAATGGAACCTGAAACCATAAAAACAGCAGAAGAAACTAAAACGGCCCAGCCTGCTAAAAAACCGAGATACATGCCGAAAATTTTGGTGACCCAGGCGTAAGATGCTCCGGCATTAGCCAGTATTTTATTAAGGTGGATAAATGCTAAGGAAATACCAAACATGATAAAACCGCAGTATAAAATGCTTCCTGGAGCTAAGGTTCCCACTGTTGCGACAAGGGTTGCAGTTGCAGCAGAAACACTAAAGGCTGGGGCGGCTCCTGCTGTACCCATCACAATGGATTTGCCTATTCCGAGCGAATCAGCTGCAAGCTGTTGTTTTTTTTGGGTGTTCATTAGGCAGAGACTCCATTGCCGAAACGTCACATTTATATTGCCAGTTTGTCGTCGTTGTGATTGTAAATGGCACCATTTTCAATGCTACACTATATAAGCTTAGTTGAGTCTTTTGCATTTATTGTTTTTTAATTCAGGAATTTAAACGATGAAAACACGTTGCGCGTGGGTGAATAGTGAGCCTCTTTATATTGAATATCATGATCACGAATGGGGCGTGCCAACTTATGATGATCGTTTACTGTTTGAATTACTTATTCTTGAGGGGATGCAGGCTGGTTTGAGTTGGCTAACGGTTTTAAAAAAGAGAGAAAATTTTCGTCGTTGTTTTGATAATTTTGAGGCGGAGCGTATTGCGCTTTATGATCAAGATAAATTTGCGGCGTTAATGGCGGAACCTGGCATTATTCGTAATCGCTTAAAAATCCAGGCAGCGATTGCTAATGCGCAAGCCTTTTTAAAAGTGAAACAAGATAATGGGGATTTTTCAAGCTACATTTGGCAATTTGTTGACGGCAAGCCTATCAAAAATCATTGGGAAAATCTGGGGCAAGTTCCGGCGAAGACATTAATTTCAGATGCTATGTCTAAAGATTTAAAGAAGCGTGGCTTTAAATTTGTCGGCAGTACCATATGCTATGCCTTTATGCAGGCGACCGGCATGGTTAATGATCATCTGGCCAATTGTTTTTGCTATAGGAGGCTTGATGAAACTAAAATCACATAATCTTTTAACCTGGGTGCCCCACCTATTTTTATTTTATAAAGAAAAAGTATTTCGCAAGTTATTGCCAATTATGATGATTATTGTCATTTATGCCATCTTGATTGCTTATTTCTTTGAAAATGCCACGCGTTATAATTTTGGCCAATTTCATCTGATTTTTAGTTTTATTTTAGCCATTATTATCAGTTTTAGAGTCAATACCAGTTACGCACGCTGGTGGGAAGCACGAACCTTATGGGGAGCCATTACCAATAATTGCCGAAACTTAGGGTTAAAGTTCGATGCCTTTATTGGTTTGCAAAAACATCCAGAATTTTATGAATTGCTCAGTAAGTTACCTCTACTTATTAAAGCGTATTTGCGCAAAGAAATGGATGAACTAGAAACAGAATTGTTATCCTTGTGTATTCATGAAGTGGGGACACAGCACCCGATATTATTAGTAACAAAGCGTATGTACATTATTCTCAATCAATTGCGACAAGAGAATCAGTTGCAACTGGAACAATATTTGGCGCTGGATACGCATTTAGCTAATTTGAATGATGTGATTGGTGGTTGTGAACGCATTGCCAATACACACGTTCCTCCCGCCTTTGCCTTCTTTGTAAAACAAGCACTACTCTTTTACACCTTGATGTTTCCCTTTGGCTGGGTCGAAACATTTGGTTTTTTAATTATTCCGATGATGGTTATGATTGTCTATATTTTATTAGGCTTGGAAATCTTATCTGAGGAGTTAGAAGAGCCGTTCGGAAAAGGAGATAATGATTTACCGTTGAATAGTATTGCGAAGAATATTGCCCGTAATATTGAGCAAATAGCGACTGAATAATCGTCTAATCCGTATAACAGATGCTGTAACGAGTTGATTGTTCTTTATCATGGGCCGCCTTAAGTGGGTTAGCGGCGTTGAGATAACTGGACTTTGCTCTTTTGCGACAGACCCAAGTCCTGAAATGTTGGACCGTAGGGTCCAACATTCATTATCTTAAAGACCAGGTGCTTCAATTTCAGGAGCAAGCTGCTTTACGCTGCTTTTGCATTGATTTTGTTGTGGCATGGAAAACAGGGTAAGATTTTTAGCATGATAGGGTTCATCAAGGTCTTCATCACTCATCGTCTTACGCGTACCTAACTTGCTTAAAAGACTGGGCTGGGGCTTCACGAAACTGACCATGGTGTTTCGGCTGGGATCCCCTTTACGGATCATCGCAACGTCAGGTCCTGAATCACCTAATCCTAATCCTAAACCATATTTTTCTAAAAGAGCTTTCCAATGGTCCAGAGATTGGAAATTTCTGGTTTCGCTCATTTCTTCTTCTAGAGAAACACCATTTGTTGCATTGAAAATGCTGTGCGCCATATTGGCCATTAACATGGATTCCTCATCGTGAGCGTCATGGTCCACTAAGAGGAAACGGCCATTAGGTCGCAAAATACGGCGTACATTCGTCAAAAACTGCTCTAATTGTTCTTCTGGAAAATGATGTAAACCTACATAACAAGTGATGACATCAGCGCTGTTATCAGGAATAGAGGATAAATCTGGTACGTTATAATCTAGTTTTACAAATTTATCATAGGGCCTTGGAAATCCAGTTTGAATGTAATCGGTAATGGAAGGCTGCTCATAAACTGCCGTTATGGGGCCGATAACCTTGAATGCAGACTTAAATGCACCTACAAATCGACCTGGATACCCAATTTCAACCAAACCATCGATGGTTTTTACATCAGGCATTAACGCTTTAGCTTGAGCTGTTAAGTCTTCTTTAATGCTTGAGAGTGAGCCTAAAATTCGTTGCAAGGTTCCCAATTTTCCAGGCATAACATCAGGAAGGCGTCGTAACAATTCTGCGTAGATTTCTTCATGAGTATCGTTGTATTTCAAGATGTCTTCAAGAAGGGTATAAAATTTATCTTTATCTACGCGTTGCAATACATTATCCAAAAATCCAGCAAATTTCTGCTTGGTGTCTTCAGATGCCATTAATGCCTTAAAATAGTTCGGTTTATCTGCTTTCGGTTCCATGTAGTGCTGAGAAAGACCACTGGAAAATACCCCCTTTGGATCTTCTTCTGCCTTAGCCTTTTGGAATGCTGCTACTCGTTCTTTTCCATACCCACTTTCAAATTGTTCTTGTGAGGAAAACTGTTGGTAAGGTAGATAAAACGTTCCACCATGCTGAATTACCATATCATTGGCTTGGCGAATCCATTTTTTCGTTTTAATAATATCATTTAATTTCATCGATTGATTAAAACAAAGCACCACCGCAAAACGATCCCCATCGGCTGCATAACTTAGGGCAGAGAGCTCATCTTTTTTTACAAAGCGCACACTGCTGTTGATCAGCGCCACTTTATTTTCTGTCAATAATTTACTTAATTCTTTAATAAAAGCGGCTAAATTTTCCCCGGGTACAAAAAACTCTTGCAACCATTCGGACTCACTTACCGAATTATTAAACATGCCGTTAATGGGGGGCTGCATGATTTCATTGGTAGTCATCATGGTTTGGTTGTTTAAAAGACGAGTCTTTTCACCTTCCCAATATTTTTTCCGCACGTAACCAGAACGGCGAGCAACATTGACCAGGATTCGGTCCATCCGCGTTCCATTTTCACCTTCTTTAAAGATTTCTTTGGTTTTAACCGGTTGTGAATCATCTACTTTGGTGTAATTGACCGCTACTCCATTTCCCAAAAGATGGTTAGGGTCTAGGGATAAGCGAAATAAATGCATGCGGATATTGTCATCCGTTTGTACCTTTTCTCTAAAATGTTTTACGTAGTCGTCAATGGAAACATCGATGCCTTGTTCTACTAAATTCTCATTATCGGTTAATTCAATCTCTGCACTGACAACCACACCAAATAATCCAAAACCACCCAAGATCATTCCAAATTTAGGGGAGAATTTATCAATCGTTTCAAGTTCGTTATTGGCGTTAATAATCTTTAAAGAACGGATGACGTTTGCCAAATTACCGGAACGATGATCCCAGCCATGAATGTTGGTACCAATGGAGCCGCCAACGGAAAATACATTGGAGGCTTGCATTACTTTAAGCGCTAGTTTTTCCTTATTCGCAATCATTTGCAAATCCACCCAACGCACCCCGGCGCCAACGGTGGCTGTTTTTTCATCTTTATTAATGACGATGTCATTGAATTCACTCATATCGATAAGGATGCCTTTCTTTCCATCTTTTGCACTAGGAATGAACTGCTTTCCTTGAGACAGGCCAGCACCAACAGCCATGACCGATTGGCCATTTTCCCGCGCTTTGCGAATAATATCTTTTAATTCTTGTTCCGATTCAGGCCTTTCTTTTTCTCCATCCGTCTTATAAAGCCCTCCACCCGATTCAGCCGCAATTGATTTTTTTTCAGGAATAAAAAAGAAGGAAATGAGCTTAGGACTGATTAGCCCTAAAAAAGAAAAAATAAAGCCCAATAAACTTTTACTAAATAAGGTGGCGTATTCTCTAACTTGACCAATAAAATATTCTTGCCGCTTATCTGATGAAAACAAAACACCAATAAAGTTTCTGGTCGCACTCATTAAAGATGTAACCATATCAATTGCGGTCAGCGCTGGGAAAAAGGCAAGGAAAATGGCTCGTTTGCTGATAAAGCGTCTCATTTCATTAAGGAAGGACGACTTATCTTTTAAATCCATGCGATCAATCCATCCCGAAGGGATTTCTGCATAGCGCCCAACCGCCGGCACGCGATTATAGAGGTTATGCAATTTTTTTCTAAATTCAAAAGCCATTATCGTTATCCTTTGGTTAAGATTAAAAGTCATGCATTAATTTAATGTGGATACCTTCGGCTTTCTGAATTTCTTCTACCGTTTCTTTCAGACGTTTCGTCGGCACATTCAAGGAAAAAAAGGTTTGCCCTGCATCTACTCCATTTTGATAACTGAAGAGCTTGGTACAATCTCTAAGACTGGCCAGTTTTGACTCTCGTTCTTGCAATTGTTCAGGAATATCCCCTTTCACCACGCATTTAAACTGGATGTGTTGTTGTCCTGCAATTTCACGAACTTTAATGCCTGCGGCGGTCAATTGTTCCACTGTAGCTTGAAATGGTTCATAACGCGGAACACGCACGTGCGCATAAGCATAGGTACGGTGATTTTTGGGATTTTCGGAGGTTCGGGTGAACAGTTGCTCTTGGTTATTTGCGGTAACGACAGAAACACCTTCAATGGCGGTAATTTTCTGGCGAAATTCATTACCAAATGCTTCTACATCAACATCATTATCAGTTGAGGCTTTAACCAGAATATCAATTGTTTCTGGAGCCTTATTCTCTTCTTGGTTGTACCAAATTCCTACCGGTGCTGAAATGATTCCGTGTGCAAGGAAATCCACCGACACGGCCATGAGCGAAATTACATCGGCGAAGCTTTTATTATTACTTTGCCAAAAATTGGAAAACAATTGCCCTAATCGGGAAAAATAACGGTAATTGTAAAAGGGAGTATGGTGAATAAATTCCGCATAATCCTGAAACAAAGCCGCAACATGCCCTTGAAACTCAGTTTTATTCTCTGTGCGCAGAAACGGCCATAAAAATAAGGAAGCCATACCTTTCGTTGCAAATTCTAAGGTGGTATTTATGCCAATAAATAAATTCATTAACATGTACTCGGAAAAAATGAGCTCCAGATGGCCCTGTTTTTTCCGCGCAGCAGCGTAGGACTGGAAAAAGACGCTCCAAAATACATAAATTTGTTTAAAGAATGGGTAGCGATAGAACGGATTGTCTTTTCTTAGGAATGCGGCATATTCCTCTGACATTTCAACATTGCGCCATTCCGGAGCAGTTAAATAGGTTTGGTAAAGGTTGCGTTTATATTGTTTGTCTGTAGCCGAAATTTTTTTACTAAAACGGTCTAAAAACTTCCCCATGAGCATTTCCCTTTTTTAGATGAAGTGCTCTATTTTAATTCGAATTACTTAAGGAAATATTAAACTAAATGTAACTATCCCGATTGTGCAGGGCGATTTCATCAAAATTTAAAACCAAACCACTTTTTTAGTATATTGAACAGAAAGAGCGGCTTTTAATCTTTTTAAAGCAATTCCATCGGTATTTGTTTTTTCATCAGTTAAGAGTTTCAGTACAATTTTTCGCATAATGCTTAAATTTCTGTCAGCATAACCACGATAAATGGGACACTGATCTTCTTTCATTCCGACATCCAATTTGTAATGTAATCCATTTTCAATAGACAATGCTCACGAATCGCTTCTAGCATTTTCCTGTATTTTTTGTAAGGGATAGAGGTGATGTAGTAGCGCGTTTCCCGTGCAATCTCCCCGTTGGACAAAGGGCGTTCCGATTCCACACGAACGTAAGCACTTAAGTCCTTCCAATGCTGGCTATGGGCGGGTAAATACGAGGAATCCCCTTTATCTCATTGGATTTATCAGGGGGCACTGTACTTCCTAAGACAGTAGCCAAGCGCGAGCTATAAGCATTTATCAGGTGTGTGGCTTTCTTATTACTGTGTTTTATTTTTGAACTTTGATGAAATCGCCCTGCCGATTGTGATGAAGAGCCCACTGTAAGGGCTCTGCCATTAACTTAACGTCAATTTCTTATCCGAAACTGACGTTAAGTTAATGATTTTATGTTTTAGATTTCTCAGTGCCTGCACGGGAATGACGGCAGTGTTTAGGGGAGCATTGTCCAGACAATGCTCATAGAATAGGCATGCACTCTTAAAGCCACTTCAAAATTACCGGGGAATGATGTTTGGTCGCTAATGTTGCGCCTGCCGGCCAACCTAGGATAATAGGTGCTACAGCCGTCATTTGTTCGGGGATTTCTAATTCAGTTTTCCACTCGGGTGAATTCAGTGCGGGAACGGAAAAACCAATGACGCAGGATGCAAGGTCATAAGAAAGAGCAGAAAGCATTAAATTTTCAGCGGCTAACCAGCAATCAGCACTGACAAAGGGGCCTTTAAAAGTACTGCAGATTACAATCAATGCGGGCGCATTGTAAAATATATTAAATTCCTTCTGTTCAGCTATTTCTATGATGTGTTCTCGCTGTAAGTCATGTTGATCCTTAGTTTCATTTTTCATTAATAGTTTGGCCGTTTCTGATATGCGATCTAATACACTGCGATTTTGAATGACCACAAATGCTCTGGATTCTTCATGTAAGGCAGATGGAGCATGGATTGCCGTATCTAATAATTGATTAATGATCTCAGAATCAACTTTTTTGGGTAAAAAATTACGTACTGCGCGTCGATTGTAGATTGCATCCATTACATCAATCGAAGTTCTATGAATCGTTGATTTTGGATTTTCCATGGCGTGCTCCTTGCTCATTGTCTTTAGCCTAGTTCTTAGGTTGGGGTAGATACTGGTTTAACACTCTATAGTACATTATAGCAAATTTTATGTTTTTCGCCGTTTGCTCCACACGGGATTTTCTCGAAGCTTTGTGCCAAGACTAGCACGGCTTCGAGATAGTGCTAAAGTGCTTCCTCAGCCCGAATGAAGCGAGGATAGGTAAGGTTAAATTTCTTAACTTGACGCCTATGGCTTTTCGGGGAGAAGCTATTCTTCCTTTGGGTATTAGGCATTAGGTTTTTCGGCTATAGTTTGAAAACTTGTGGTAAAAAGACCTAAGCGATCTGCTTCAATAAATGCCTCGCCATCTTGCGTGAAGCGGTCAAATAATACCTTAAAATGTGTAGGTAAAAGGTGTAGTTTAACCAGCAGATAGATTAGCTTTTGCATTCGTTCATAAAATTTATCTGCTTTTTCTATGAGCGGAGCTTGATGACTACCGGCACTAATGTCCTTACTTAAGAGTACTTTAAAACCAACTTTTTCTAATGTGCTTTTAATTTCATCCGCAGTTGGGGTATCGATGGCACCAATTAATGGTTTAACACGATGTAACAAATCCCGATGATGTGTGTTAGTCGCATCGTAATTATCCAGTTGCACCCAGTCTAGGAATGATATTTTGCCACCTGGTTTTAAAACTCGAAACATTTCTGTAAATAGTTTTTCCTTATCCTTTGCATAGCTTAAAACTTGAATTTGATATAAAGCATTGAACGAGGCATCAGCAAAAGGAAATGGAGCATTTAAATTTGCTTTTATAAATTGGCACTTGTCTGTTAATCCGTTTAATGAAGCAAACTTTTTAGCGCTTTCTAACTGGACATCATCAATATTAAATCCTGTAACCTTGGCGTTAGTCTTCGTGGCGATATGTGCGGCCACTCGGCCGCGACCACAGCCCATATCCAAAATATTATCGTTTTCTTTAATATTTAAATCGTTACTCATCTTTTCTTCGAATAGGATTTGATTGTCATAGATTCCTTTAGTTACATCCATGACTGCGGGAATATACATTTTTTCCACTTCACCAAGCGCGCAAAGATGATTTAAGACCGCATAATAATTAGCAATATTTTGCTCTTCATTTTCATCGGGTGTTTCCTTGTTAAAGCTTTCATATGAATGCAGAAAAGCGTTTATTTGCTCTTGAGGTAGGCGATAAATTGCTATTAAAGAACGTAAGACAGTTTTTAATCGATAGATTGTCATCGGTGCTGAAGTCATTTGCTCTCATCCTTGATTATTTTTGTTATTTGTTTCGCATCAATTTATGCAATATTTTAGATTTATTTTCTCCTTTTTGATTTTATATAAACCACTTATTATTAAATAATAATCATTTGTATTACCTATCTTGCTTTATTCTAACATATATAATTTTATTGATAATTTTTTGTGCTGCAGAAATTTCTGTGGCCGTCTCTTTAATTTTGGCATGGTGTTTTTATCTTTTCAATTACTTTGATTGATAGAGTAGTGGGAAACGAGGAATTATGGGGATATACTTAAATCATGTAATGAATAATCATTCTGCTGTTTTTCGGGATGAAAGGAGCGATGATGCTATATAAAAATATTATGTTGGCTATTGATGGGAGTGATGTATCCAATTATGCAGTAGAAGAGGTTATCAAACTAACTCAAGGTGAAGAGGTTAATGTCCGTCTTATTTATGTAATCGATGAGAGTTATATCTATAATGGTGGACCAATTGTTGATTACCCCGCTTTTATTAGCTCATTGAAAGAAGATGGGCAGAAGATATTAGATAACGCACAAAGAATGATAGAAAGCCACTCATCGATTAAAGTTGAGAAGTTTCTTTTTGAACTAAAACCAATTCAGGGACGAATTGCCGAGTTGATAGTTGCTGCTGCTACTGAGTGGCCAGCTGATTTACTGGTTATTGGTACCCATGGCCGAAGAGGGGTAAATCGTCTTTTTTTAGGTAGTGTGGCTGAGAATGTTATTCGCATTGCAACAACGCCTGTATTACTTATTCGTGGTTCGATGCTTCCTAAATGATGAAGAGAACGGAGGCGCAGGTAAATTTTTTTGAGCGATTTCTTTATCTATGGATTATTATTTGTATTGTATTGGGCATTAGCATTGGCATAATGGTACCGCCTAATACTTTGCAGAAACTAAGTAACCTGGAGGTTGCTCAGGTAAATCTACCGGTTGGTATTCTCATTTGGATTATGATTATTCCCATGCTCCTCCAAATTGAGCTCAAAGAAATTCATCAGGTACAAGAGTTTTGGCGGGGAAGTCTAATTACTCTTGGTGTCAATTGGCTAATTAAGCCATTTTCAATGGCCTTTCTCGGATGGTTTTTTCTCAAACATTTATTTTCATTATGGTTGCCGGCTTCGGAGATAGAACATTATTTTGCCGGAGTAGTATTGCTTGCTGTTGTTCCTGGCACCGCAATGGTTTTTATCTGGAGTTATTTATGTGAGGGGGAGCCGCATTTTACTTTAATGCAGGTTGCGCTTAATGATTTTATTATGCTCTTTGCGTATGCACCCATTGTGGGATTATTACTAGGGATTACGGGCTTTGCTATTCCTTGGAATACACTATTAATCTCGTTAACAGTTTATATATTAATCCCTTTTTTAATAGCACAGGCGTGTAGATATTGGATCATTAATAAGAGTGCTCTGGATATTAAGAGGGTTATTAAGATAATTCATCCTATTTCAATGTCCGCGCTGCTCGTGATGCTAATTTTACTTTTTGGTTTGCAAGGGCAGCAAATTTATCAGAACCCTTTTATTGTTGGGCTAATTGCAGTACCTATACTTATTCAAATATATTTTAATGCGTTATTGGCTTATGGCTTGAATAAAATGGTTGGCGAACGACATTGCATTGCCGGTCCCTCGGCATTAATTAGCGGCAGCAATTTTTTTGAATTAGCTGTTGCGACTGCGATTACTTTATTTGGTTTTAAATCAGGTGCCGCCTTGGCAACTGTCGTTGGTGTACTTATTGAGATTCCGGTGATGTTGTCACTGGTAAAAATAGTCAATAATTCCAGAAAATGGTATGGAACTCCTTAATGGGAGTGAATCAATGCAAATTACTTTCATTATCTCACCCATGCTGTTCTAGCATATAAATCAAGTGACTTAATATTGATTTGATTTTGTTTTATACAATCAAATCAAATGGATTTCGTCGGATTAAACTATCTAATTCTTAGTTTTTTCTTATGTAATTTGATAGACAGAACCTGGTATTAAGTGAATTATTAGTTCGGTATAATCCCTATCAATTTAATATGCTGATTTTATAATGAAAACACTTACTCAAGAAATGCTTAATAAAATAGACAGGTATTGGCGTGCTGCTAATTATTTATCAGTGGGGCAAATTTACTTACGCGATAATCCGTTGCTCAAACGACCGTTGGTTTTTTCAGATATTAAACCGAGGCTGTTAGGGCATTGGGGAACAACTCCTGGCCAGAATTTTATCTACACCCACCTAAACCACATTATCAAGAAATATGATTTGAATATGATGTACATTTCTGGTCCGGGGCACGGTGGCCCAGCAGTCGTTGCGAATGCTTATCTTGAGGGAACTTATAGTGAGGTATACCCTGAAGTTAGTCAGGATGAAGACGGTTTGCGTAAATTATTTTCCCAATTTTCTTTTCCTGGTGGAATTCCAAGTCATGCATCCCCAGAGTGCCCTGGTTCTATTCATGAAGGCGGTGAATTAGGGTACTCTTTAAGCCATGCTTTTGGCGCGGTATTCGATAACCCAGATTTAATCGTTGCTTGTGTTATTGGGGATGGAGAGGCGGAGACCGGTCCACTTGCAACTGCATGGCATGCAAATAAATTTTTATGTCCAGTAACCGATGGTGCAGTATTGCCTATTCTCCATTTAAACGGCTATAAAATAGCTAATCCCACGGTTTTAGCTCGCATTACGAAAGAGGAGCTGGGGAGCTTGCTTTATGGTTATGGTTGGACACCTTATTGGGTAGAAGGCGATGAGCCTCTGCTGATGCATGAGACGATGGCTGCTGCGCTACAAAGCATCATCGAGCAGATTAAACTCATTCAGCACGATGCACGTTCCCAAAAGAATAACCAACGCCCACATTGGCCTATGATTATTTTAAAAACGCCTAAGGGATGGACTGCTCCTAAGGTGGTTGATGGAATACAGATTGAGGGGACGTTTCGTTCTCATCAAGTACCCATTTCTGATTGTTCTAGCAATATTGAGCATCTAAAAATTTTGGAGCATTGGCTTCGAAATTACAAACCCGAAACATTGTTCGATGAACAGGGTCGGTTACTCAATGATTTAAAGGATATGGCACCTGAGAATGAAAAGCGTATGAGTGCGAATCCTCATGCTAATGGCGGGGGATTACTACAAGCACTTAAATTACCTGATCCCGATAATTACTCTATTAAGTTATTGGTGCGTGGTATGCCGGGCCAAGGAGATACCCGCGTATTAGGTCCTTATATACGAGATGTAATCCAATTAAACGCAAGTAACTTTCGTGTATTTGGACCAGATGAAACCATTTCCAATGGATTAGAAGCGGTATTTGAAGCCACAAATCGTCAATGGGATACGCAAATTTTGCCCTCGGACAGTTTTTTATCTTCTCAAGGAAGGGTCTTTGAGGTACTGAGTGAACATCAATGTGAAGGTTGGTTAGAAGGATACTTATTGACGGGACGTCATGGTCTTTTTAATTGTTATGAAGCATTCATTCATATCATTAGTTCGATGTTCAATCAGCATGCTAAATGGCTCAAAGTCACATCAACCATTCCCTGGCGTAAAAAAATTGCTTCGCTAAATTACCTGCTCACATCTCATGTTTGGCGTCAAGACCACAATGGCTTTTCACACCAAGACCCTGGATTTATCGATCATGTTGTAAACAAGAAGGCAGAAATAATTCGTGTTTATCTTCCTCCTGATGCAAATTGTTTGTTATCCATCATGCATCATTGCTTACAGAGTCAACATTATGTCAATGTGGTTATTGCCGGCAAACATCCAGCACCGCAATGGCTTTCAATCGAAGAAGCAAAACAGCATTGTGCCAATGGAATAGGGATTTGGGAATGGGCGAGTCATAGTAAAGGAGAGGTTCCTGATGTCATTATGGCTTGTGCAGGAGATGTGCCTACTCTTGAAACCTTGGCGGCAGTTTCTATTTTACGTGCTCAATTACCGCACATAAACATTCGCGTTATCAACGTTGTTGATTTAATGAAACTGCAACCTGATTATGAACATCCCCATGGATTAAGTGATGAGGATTTTGACCTCTTGTTTCTTCCTGATAAACCCGTGATTTTTGCATACCATGGATATCCATGGCTTATTCACCGGTTGACAAGCAGTCGGTCAAATCATAGAAATATGCATGTTAGAGGATACAGAGAAGAAGGGACAATCACGACTCCTTTTGATATGACTGTATTAAATGAGCTGGATCGCTTTCACTTAGTTCTTGATGTTCTTAATCATTTACCGCATTTAGGTAGTAAAGAACAAAAACTTATCGAGAATATCAACATAAAATTGTTAGAACATCAACACTACATTAGGCAGCATGGGAACGATTTACCCGAAATTAGAGATTGGAAGTGGGAATATCACACGCTTGAAGATGAGAGCTATACTATTTGAAAACGCTCATTCTGTTGTTTTATTCTCAATCAATAAATTCAGTGTCAAAGGAGTGCATAATATGGCTCCTACAATCTACAAAGTCAGAGCATATTCATTTAATAGACGGCTCTAAACGCCCTTAAAACCATCTATTAAATTAGGCGGGGGGAGATTTCACCTACCGCCAGGTGTTATTTTTTGCTCTGGAACTATTTCATCTTTTATTTTAGAATCTGTTAAACGGCGTTTGTATTTATCCGTTACATTTTTATCAAGTACATCAACGTTCTTATCGATTTGTTTTTTAAACTGATTACTGTAACTTTCAAATAACTCAGAAGGCCATTTTTTTGTTGCTGCCATGATCATTACCCCAGGGATAATACCGGTAACTACAATTGCAGCAATGGTCACTATTTCTAATATAAAATCTTTAGTAGATTTACTTCTATCATTTTTAATAAGCTCTATATTCGTCTTTTGCGGATTCAGCGGTGATGACTCGGCTAACTTATTATAAAATCGAGTGATAGACAGTTCATTAGGGTGGGTTTCTGTCAATATTTTGTGTAGTTCTGTTACCAATACGTAATTTGAGTTCTTTTTGTTCATTTGCCCAAGATAAGTTTGGGTGGTACTTTTTAGCCGCTCATGAACTTCAGATGTAATGATCTCATTAAGATGATTTTGTTGAAAAGTAAAAAAATCTTTGTCTGCATAATAGTGTTTTCCTAAGGAAATTCGCTCCTCTAATGCTAATTTAAGCGAATGGAATGCAAAGTAGTTGCTATCAATCATGGAGTTATTTCTTGTTGCATTTTTTGGCTGCCTTCTTTTTTCTTCATAAAATTTAAGATTGTGTTCAACTATCTTAGAAAGTTCATCATAAAGCCTCATTTTTTCTTCAGCAAGTAGTTCCACATTGTCTGTTTTGCTTAGATTATGTAAAATTTCTTTGATGTTCTCTCTCTGGTCTTGGGACTGCTCTAATCCAGTAGCCATGGATAATAACTCAGACAGCTGTTTTATTTCATGGCGTAAAGACTCTAAGTGGTACTGGCGCCGCTCTTTAAGTTGCTCTTCGCTCAATAACGGTTCTTTTGTTTCTAACAGAGTGCTCGTAATCTTATGCAAATGCTCTTTAACATCATACGATTGCATGATTATTTGATGCAAATGAGGATCTGCCTTTTCTTGGTGTTGTTCCATCATCTGCGCATGATTGAATCCATGAATCGTATTGCATTAAACAATAACACATTAAAGAATTAACAAAAGTACGGCTATTTCCATCACCAAAAGGATGTAATTGTTCACAGCGCTGAACATAATCGACAATGATACGAATCACCTCATCAACGTCACCATTTTTTTTCGTGGCAGCAAACTCATCGCTAAATTTTGCGGTGTAGGTTTCCATCATGCTAGAAAAATAATCTTCCTCCAGTTCATGCTCCTGCTCATCGGACGTATATAAAAATCCACCATTATTATCTTCTAGGCTAACCAATATATCAGGTATTTCACTTTCAGGAATCTTCCATGCATTAGAGGAGTTTATCAGGTAGTCACCGATTCGAAGTGCGGCATGTTTATACCCTTTTTCATTGGGATCGGCCATTCTGTGCAACAATTGTCTTAATCCCTGTTCAGATACAGTATTCGGACTTACTCCAAAACCGCCTGAACCATCCATAGCCTCAATAAACATATCCTGGGCCCAATCATTTTTTCGCATGATGCGGCCACGTGTTTTTTGGATAATAAAATTGGGTATATGTAACTCAGAGGAACCAGTACTTAATTCGTCAACCCCATGCTGTACTATGGTCTGCAAGCCTTGCAGTGCTTTAAGTACTTCATTTTTATTGTGTGTATTTGATCCCCCCTCGTTCTCATAGCGAGTATCATACTGCATCGGCCCCTTTTCAGCGGCTAATTTATAGCCATCAACATAAAGACGGTAAAGTTGTTCCGTCGGTATTTGCATTAAAAAAGATAAACCCTGTTTAAAATCGCCGATTTTTAATGAAAGTGGATAATGTTCTGATGGTGATAGTATTGTTATTCCTCTGTTCAATGAACAATTCTAGTATTCAAAATCTTATGTGACTTAATTAAGTATAAGGACATAAGTTCTGGCTGATCTCAGAGAAAGGATTTTAATGTCCTATTCTCAATATTTAAAAATAAAACATACCTTGAGGTGTTTTTAATGCGCCCATAATGTATATAATACGAATGATCTGGGTTGATTTCAACCAGGCTCGGTATTGTTTTTTATCGAAAGATTACAAAGGTTTTATGCAGTGAATAATGAATTCTAATTCTGATTTTGAAAATTTGACTCTAAAGAATCACCGCTTAATATTCACCGTAGGGAGCTGTAGTTCCTGTATCAATAATTTTTTTATCCAAAAAAAGGCCTTAATCGTTTTGCTGCAGCGCGTTGCTCTAATTGCTCGGAAGTTGTTGAATGATCAAGCTGTGTTACCGGGTTATTAGGATGTGGGGTATAGCTACTTGGTATTGAATGAAGTACTTCTTCTGTTTTTTTTAGCAAAGAATGGAGTTGATAATCTATTGAATGGGTTTTATTCACGTGATGATAGAGCTCTTCTGCTTGCCCAAGACCATGGATGATGGCTTGGTGAAAATGTGAAATGGGCCCTCTGAGTGCGGCAATATGATCAAAAACAGGCCCTGCAGCCTGTAGTTGTAGAAGTTGCTCAATTTCTAAATGAAGCTTATGTAGTACGTCTAAAAATTGATTTTGTTTGGCAGTTAGTTTTGATGCTGCTTTGAGCATTATATGTTGCTTTGGTGGTTCTTTGTGTTTTAGGGCAAATGAGGCATGACTATTTTGGTAACGGGTAATAATTTTGGAGAGGGAACCTGTTAAGATTGCTAAAACATTTAAGATTTGTTTTAAATCTTCATTTCCCACAGCATAGGCCAATCGATCCATGTTCATTTTAGCAGAATGCTGGGGTTGAATTCCAAGCCAATAAAGTAAATTATGATCCATCTTTAACACAAAGCTCAAGGCATTTTCGCAGCTTAAACGGTATTGCAATATCAGTTGAATTGTCAGCATTTTATCTTCAGTAGAAGAGCCATCATCATCAGTTGCAATTTGAACCAGTTGACTTAGAATACACTTTGTTTCTTGCTGGTATTTTGTTGCTTCATTAATTAAATGGTCAATATTGTTCGGTAGATTATTCATAGGTTTTCGGATTTGTTGTTGTGAGCCAATAAATTTGGCCTGATTTGTTTTTAAAATTACTAATATTTTTTAGTGTTGTTGCAATGCTCTGAGAAATTTTCATGATATCTTATGGATAAAGATAATCTTAATTGCAAACAGGCATAGTTAACAATTACTAATATTTAACTTGATTATAGTGTAGGTTCGATAAAATCCACTAAGGTTTTTTGGTAACTAACTGGCAAAATTGCGAAATTTGGATTTCTATAATCTTATATTACTTCTACAGGAGTTTAATTTGAAAATCAGGTTATTTATTTTACTCATTACACTTAATAGTTCTCTTCTTGCCAGTGATTTAGGTAAAGCGACCTATGAAACGATATGTCAAACCTGCCATGCTCCGCGGTTTGCTCTCGGCATGCACGCTCCTGCTGCGTTTAATAAAAAAGCATGGGCTGTACGATTTAAGGATGCGGCGATTGAATCAAAAAATAATCCCGCTCAATTTAAAACAGCAATGGACTACTTATTATATAAAGCAAGTATTGGTAAACGATTAATGCCTCATGGCGGCTTATGCAAGGAAGCAGATGTGCCTCATAAGAATTGCTCTGAGAAAGCTATCATAGAAGCCATTGATTATATGGCGGGTAATTAAGTTTTATGAGCTTTCGGCCTGATTTTATCCCGCTCAAAGCGATCCTCGACATCGAATAAAATTTTTGACATTACCAGCAAAACAATTTGAGGGTGGAGTTAACTTAGGTTGAGCGTAATTCAGATAATAACTCAAGTTGGATTTTTTCAATGGCCATCATTTTTTCCCATTGGTGTGATAAAAGATGATCGATTTTTTCGTGTAAGATACGAATTTCAAGTTCCGCTTTCAAATTAATTTGATAATCATGCAGAGAGCGGACACGATCTTTTGCCTCTTTTCGATTTTGACTCATCATAATGACTGGTGCTTGAATTGCAGAAAGACAGGATAGGATTAAATTTAGGAAAATAAAGGGATAGGGATCAGTAGGTTGCCACCAATAAATCAATGAGTTTGCCCTTAACCAAAATGCCATAAAAATGGAAAAAGAAATTAAAAATTTCCAGCTGCCGCCAAAGCTAGCCATTCTATCGGCAAGACGATCCCCTAGTGATAATTGTTGATCGAGATGGGGTTCCATCTCTACAGACAACAACTTTTGGTCATCTAGCTGATTTAGAACTTTTTGTTTTAAGTTTGTAAGTTCATTTTTATCAGATATGAGCAAATGATGAATATAGCGTGATCGCATTACCGCTAAATCTTCATGACATATGAAGTGTTGATCATTCCAATCAGGGCAGATGCGAATAATCTCTTTGCTAATTTCCGGACGAATTAATTCACCAGAGGTCATTTTATTTTGAGGCAAGGATTTTTCACAAATCGCACACGAATATAAAGAATGTTTCATCAGATATTTTCTAGTTAAAGTTCATCAGGGAGCAGATCTATTATACATACAAGAAGAGGAGCATACTATTGCAATGCAGGTAAATGCTAGGGTCTGTTAACAGACCCCAGAGCAAGCTCGATTATAAAATGAAGTCCTCATCAAAAGCAGCCGGCTGATTTGTTGCTTGGCGCTCATAAAAGCCGTTATAAAAATTAGGGTCATAATCGTGAAGAAGCTTTAAATGACGCTCTCGAATTGCTTTTGTAAGTATGTTAGCGGTGCTTAGTCTCCAATTTCCTTGTTTCAAATCACTATAAATATTCTCAATAAGAAAAGCACCACAGCTCGTTCCATCATTTTGTTCTAGGCACTTAGCAAAGTAGTGCATAACTGGAACAGCATGCCCATCAAATACCTGATTGACCTCGTTGAGTATTTGAGACATCAATTCGGTATCGGACTCATACCCTTTAATACTATTGTAATAAGTGATTTGAGGAGCCAGGCCTATTTTTAATTGCAAACGGATCCCTACCCAATGCGCATTATATGCTATAGGAATAATAATATTTTGCTCCACAGCACTATTTTTTGCCATCTGTCCTTCAAGTCCTGTCATATATTGCTGCAAAACATCGACAACCCTATTTCCAACATAATTTCCGGTCATATCAGCAGCGGCTAATATTTTTAATCCAGGAACATGGCAACTATCTAGGCGGAGTCTAAGAATTGCTTGAATATCCTCTACTTCATATTGATAGGATGTGTTGATCACGAGCTCTTCATGTTTTGGTTTGGGGGAAAATAAACGATGCATTGTTGAACTCGTATCTTTATCTTTGGGCTGATGAGTTCTTGTATCCTCAAGTCTACGAGGATAAATTGATGTATTTGCTATTTGTTGGTATTCGTTAAATACGTTCCAATACTCGTTACATCCGTATTTGTTTTTCATCGTCTTGACGTAATAAGCACAAGACTTTTCCCCTGTTTTAGCAAGCCATGATGTTAATTTATTCGGTAGAAATTGGTTCAACGTACCGAGGAGAACGCTAAAGCGCTTAGCGGTATATAGTTCTTTATGTTCCGTTTTTTGTTTATCAGATAAAAAACCATATGCTTCATGTGCAAAGCAAAACAAAAGATCTTGTTTGTACCCCTCTTCATTGGTTAATTGTTGATTCCATCGACACATCCCTTCTAACCAGTCTTGCTTATCCGTATTCAACAATAATTCCAGATGTTTTTTTAATGAGTGGCGTTGTAAACGGTTTAGCTCAAACAACAATTGATAGGATTTAAAAGGTTCTCCAGCTTTGATTGCACGTAAAATATCTAAATAAATAATTTGATGATTCGTTTTAAAATACTCATTGCTTGCTAATTTAAGCGCTGCATCATCCCTTAATGGCCCAAATTCATGGATATTCAGATGGGTATCTGCAATAATGTAAGCAATCTTATTCGGATGTGCTGGATTTTTCCGTAATACTCGCCCGATGATTTGCTGGACCATTGTACTATTTTCATTCTTATTTCGAGCGATAATACACCATGATAAGTTTTTGTCGTTATAACCTGTTTGTAACATGCCCACCACAATTAAAATACCAGGGCTGTCGAGTTCTTTTTTTTGAAATGTAGCAATTAATGTATTGTAATTATTTAGCTTACTATGGACAGAAAATAATAGATTCTTTGATAGCAGTTGATTTAGTGACGTTGCTAATTGGTCTGCTTCCTCAATTGAGCTCACAAAGATAACCCCTTTAGATTCTTTTAAGGGTCTTCCATTAGACGGATGGCTATGATTTTTAATAAGTTCTGCTATTTTTTGTGTTCTTTTTTCATTCGTATTATTTAACTGATAAGGTAATTTATCAATAATCATCGGCACCGTAATACCACACTGCAAAGAATCCAGTCGGGAAAAACTGTAGATGGGAGACACATTTTTTGGCGGTGTTGCAGAAAAACCCACTATCGTTGCTTTACTGCCAAGTAGAATATCCGCAGTAGCTGTATATAAATGGAATTCATCTAAAAAAACAATCGCTGGCGGTATATAGTTAGCCAAGGGGACTTCACTTAATTTATGTTGTAATTTATCATAGCTTTCCTGACAAAATAGAACTACCTTAGTTTGTTTTTTGAGAATGTCATTGGCCCAATAATTCATCCATGGCACATTACCAGAGCCGCTTCTTACTTTGATAATATCCAGCATATTTAAATGCGCCTGGACACCTAATAGCTCAAGCGTCTCCTCAAAATCCAGATAAAATTGATCTACTAATTGTTGCGTGGCTGTTACGATATAAATCGGACCATTAACTTTGTTTGCTACAAGATAATTGGCAAGGAGTATTTGTAAACGGGTTTTCCCTGCGCCGGTTGCAATTTTCAATACACCCTGAACTCTATTGGTTTGTGCAATTACCTTTAATGCTTCTTGTTGATAAGCATAACATAAGTGACTAATGTCGGATAAGTACGTCGCTAAAGGCAGCTTGCCAATGCTCATCAAATTGCTTAAGCTCATACCGGAAAAACAGGGAGTCCATTGCGTTGTTTTTTTAGTATTATGCTGCGTTTTCTTTTTTTTCGAAGAGGCCGTTTTAGTCGGCTCAGCGTGCATGTCCTCCATGCTTTCCATGATGAGATGCTCTAGCTTTCTTTTTGTTATCGCCGCCGTCTTTAGAGTGCAGCTAGGCAGGTCAGAGCGAGTTCGTTCATACTTTTGGTGCTCTTCGAATTTGTTTTTATTGAATTTCGCTTGTTTTTTAAGGTGTGACAGACTCAACGTTATCCACTCTTTATGTTGCTCATTGAACAGATTTGAGATGAATAGCTCAATGTTCATATTAAGAACGTCCTGATAAGGTTGTAATAATTTTTTTGCTAACCCCTGTTTTTTACGCTGCGTTTTATTCCTGCCTGTTCTGGGTCTGCTAGATGAAGGAGCTGCTGAGAGTTATTTTTTGAGTCATTAGCAAAATCAATCATCATTTGAAAAAAGAAATCTTCAGTACAAATGTTTGCATAAGTAGCTGGATAACCTAGAATAAAAATGTCCTCTTTTTCTTTTAGATCTAATAATGCACAAATGCATTGAAAATTTATCGAATAAATCTTATAGCAATAATCGGGGGGAGTTTTATGTGAAAAAACTTTATTTGATAACGTATGCAGTCCGGCGATCAACGAATGCGATCTTTCTCTATTTTCTCTAAGGTAATTAGTGACATCAGACCAGTTTAAAACAGGGGATAATAGTTCGAGTTTTAAACCAATCCACTCAATATTATCATCTAAATAAATACAATTGTTTAATTGCCAATGATGTGATGCATAAAAAGCGGCCAATCGTCTCGCTTGAATAGTTCCAGTGTTTAAATATTCACCGTGTGACATAGAATCTAGTTTATTAATAACAAGAGATCCTAATGACTTAGGGACTGATTTTATTGACAGCTGGCGATATTCCCCTGATGTTAACACGACAATACATTGCTGATTTTGCCCCATATGATTTAGGTTTGGTAAATAAGCATTATCCAATCTTCCGGCAAAAATAAAAGTCACTGTTTGATCTGATAAATATTTTTCCTCGGCAGCATAGTAGCTAAGCAAGGTGCAATTGAGGAAGTCATTGCTCTCGATCGTTTCAACATATAAATCACTCTTAGTTCCTGTGTTTAAAGCTTGAGTTAAAGGAATTAGCTGGTGTCGGCAAGTAAATTCTATAGGGTGAATATCATTATGTTCATTTTGACAATAAATCTCTTGTAAGGCATCTTCGGATGAGTAATATTTTTTGCTAAAATAGGCTATTTTATTATCAGCCTTTTTTTTACTAAAATTTGGTTTGGAATCAGAACTATCATTAACGCTAGGTTGTTCACTATTAGCCGGTGGAGGTAACTCGGGCAGATGAGAAACTAAATCATTAAATGAGCGAGTTGGATTTTCAGCTAATGCTGTCAAATTAGAATTTTTTTCCATAGAGCATTTTTTTATATTGTTCCTGATAAAAACCCTGTTCGTTAATCGCTCAATAAATGAATGTTGTTTGATATCCGCTAAAACTCCTGATTGAGCTGCTGCCAAGAGTTGTTTCTCGGTGATCAGCCCTTCATTCATTAAGCGATTTATTAGGGAAAATTGATTATTAAAAATCAAAATCCACAGGACATTTTTTCCTGTATTAATTCCTGATAGGGGTGCAGTCAACAGCGGTTCCTGGAGTATCATTCTTTCGTCCATTAAGCGCTCAATTAGGGGAAATTGCTTTTTTGCAGCGAAAATCCACAGGACATTTTTTCCTGCGTGAACTCCTGCTTGGGGCGTAGCCAACAACTGTTCTGGGGTTATTAGCTTTTTAACTATTAAACACTCTATTAAGGGAAATTGGTTATCTACAGTCAAAAGCCACAGAACATTTTTTCCTGCGTTAACTTTTGTTTGCGGTGCAGGCAACAATTGTTCTGGGGTTATCAACTCTTTGGCCATTAAGTGCTCAATCAGGTGATATTGCTTAGTAAAAGCCAAAAGCCACAGGACATTTACTTTTACTCCTGCGTAAATTTCTGAGTGTGGTGTAGCCAACAGTTGTTCCAGGGTTATCAGCTCTTCTTTTATTAATTGTTCTATTAGGAGAAATTGCTTATTTGCAGCCAAAAGCCACAGAACATTTGTGCCGTTATGATCTAGAGTATTTAGCACTGCTTGAGTACAAGGATATACTGCTAATTGATTTTCAATCCATATTACGCCATGGTCATAAAAGAGGCAGCCTTTATTCTCCCCCAACTCGCGTTCAAATTGAAAAGCTGTTTCTGATAAAAATAACTTCCTAAAACCTTTAACTGTTTTAACTATGAGTTCCATTTTATTATAAGGCAAAAGGCTTATCTCATTATCAACGACATGAAGCAATGAATGTATGCTTAACTCCACAAGTGGGGTGTATTTTTCATTAAATTGATCAATTAATGGGGTGATTTGTTCTATTAATTCAGAGGAACAGACTCTTTTTTCAGGCTTCTTGAAAAAAAATTGGAGCTGAATGTCAATGTATTGAACATCGCTATTTATTTCTATAATTAAAAGGTCAATAATCTGCTTGGGAGTTAAGTTTTCATCTAAGTAGTCTAAAAAATCTTTTAAATCATCTGGTTTTTTATCTGGCGAATTGATAAATAATCTTTCATTCACTATGCCGTATTTGTCTGTTGCATAGTCAATATATGCCTCTACATTAGCTTTTTCGGACGGTAATGTCTGGACATAACTAAAAGCAAATTTTTGTACTAGGCGATATGTTATTTGCTCTATCTTAAAAAATAGGGGTAATGAAGTGTTATCGTTTAAAAAGTTAGAATTAAAATCTTTATGAGGCATGTTAAATCAGGAAAATGCATTATTTGCTTTAAATTTTATCATTGGGGTCAAGTGTAGATCAATATGGGTTTAAACTCACAAAGGCTCGATTTGAGTAAAAAAATTTAATTAATATCCGTTATGGATACCTTGAACAGATATTACAGGGAGCTTAATTCAATATGCGCGTCGTGCTTGCATTCATCTTGCTACTTAATATGGCCTTAATAATATACAGTTATCATTCTGTCTCTTGCTTACTAATTTAGAGCTTATTATGGATGTTCATGATTCAATTGAAGAAATACAAAAGCAACTAGGCTATAAGGTAAGTCCAGTTGGTAGTTGCCATGGGTTTTCCCTTCGTTGGTTAGAAGCTTGCCTCCTTAATGAAGAAAACATCTTTGATGCGCGCATTCTGAAGATAGTCAATGAATTTGATACCCTCACCAAGGCAATTAAAGAGGCTCAAAAAAAACCGATAAAAGAACTTACTGAAAATGATATGCAACTGCTTGATATCCCTGCATTTTACGAAAGTCTTGAGTTATATCAGATGCCGACTCACCATTCTTCGCTTTTTGGCGTTGTTCTTCATCAGGTCGATGTGAAAAAAATTTCATCTCTCGCCTCTTCAGAGAAAATCCTTTCCCAAGGTGGATTAGAAGAAATTGCTTCTGACATCTATAGCGCAATTGAAGTTAAAACGTATTTAGATGAACTAGAGCAGTTAACCAAAAAGAATTGTTTTTCGTCAGAGGATATTATAGGGATCGTTTTAGCCCATGTAGATCATACCAATGCCATCATTTACACCCCAAGTGTCGGGTGGAAATTTATGGACATCAATCTATATCCCGCGCAAATTTTTCCTGCTGGTTCGACACTTGAGTTAACTAATGCAATAAAAGAAAGTTTTTCCCTGGTTTCTGAAAATGAATATCTTGTTTTTAATATGTCCATTTTTACAAATTTTATGAAAAATGAAAAAATTCAATTATTAAAAGAGCTATTGGGCTCACTTAAAACAGAACATAGTAAATCGAGAATCATTCCTGAGCCTGAAAAAGCAATTTATTTAGCTGAAGTTGCAGCAAAACACGGTGACGCGACACTCATTACTCAACTTTATACTACCGGTTCTCTTGGTATAAAAAATAGCAATGGGATTACAATGCACTATTTTGCCGCCCAAAATGGCCATTCAAATGTTATTGATGCACTTGGTCGGTTTGGAATAGATTTTGATGAAGCGAATAATGATGGGGCGACAGCCATTTTTTATTGCAGCGGCCAATGATTACGGCCATGTTATTAAACAGCTGGCATATTACAGGGCTAATCTTAATGTATCTTATAATAATAAAACTGCTGTCTATGTAGCAACTTACCTGGACAATTTTGAAGCTATAAAAGCCTTGGCAGACTGTGGTGCTGATCTTGATTTAACACCTTGTGCAGATATTCCCCCTCCAATTTTTATCGCAATCCAAAAAGGGCATGCAAAAATTCTTACTTATTTTATCCGCTGCGGTGCCGACCTTAATTTAGTATATGATAATTCTACACCGCTTTTCGTTGCGGCACTATTGGGTAAAACTGAAATGGTTAAACAATTAATAAAAACCCCAAAAACTGATCTCGATATTTCTTGCATTGATTCAATTGACGATTTACTTAAGCTTACGGGAGATGAAGTCATTCCCCAAATAGATACGTTCCTCAAAAAGCAATTGGATTCAAATGAGATTAAAGTCACTGCCTACGATATTGCTCTAATTAGAGGCCATGATGAAATAGCTCAGCTTATTGAACAAGAAAGAGATAAGAGAGTACTTCAAAAGTCTTTATCTCAGCAAAAAGGCCTCAGTTTTTTCGAAGACCACGAGCCTTCTTTAAAGAAACGGAAACGTCAAACAGATGAGGAAACTAATAAGCACCATAAAGGAGACAGCACTTTGAGTAACAATCTAAATCATCAATTTTAAATGCCCATTTTGTTAAAAAATTTCGTTGTTAATTCTAACTTAATAATTTTGGTGTAATATTTTTCAACATCTTATCTTGCCTGGAGTGAACATGCCTTTAAAACAAACTCAGGATCATACTAATCTTTATGTACTGAATTATTTCGCAGCAAAAACAGCATTAGAAAAATTGCTTGAAAAGGAGTCTTTAAATAGTTCAACGAAGCAACATGCTCACAAAGTAATTAATCAGATTGAAAGGTTAAAAAATGACGGGAAGCTTCCAATTCCTGATTCAACTGAACTTTTAAATGATACCAAGGCCTTATTAAATCATTCAATGGCTCCGGAAGCATACCGAGCAAAAGCGCAAAATCTCCAGGGAAACCCTTCTATGGGTTTGAAGGTTTTAGGTGCTTTGATGATTGCGCTCGGAACAATTGTCACCGCTTTGTGCTTTACATTAACAACAATGGTTGGGATTACATTATCGGGGGAGGGCGTTATTGGAGCAGGGATATTAGCTGCTGGGATTGGTATTTTTTCAGGAGGAATGCGTTCGGGTTTATCTAAAGCAATGAATGAGCTCGCAGGTAGCGCTAAAGAAAATGCACCCTAGGTGAACTAAAATACCTCCTGGCTTAAACTGGCCTGAATTTTCGGTTGTATTTACAATATTTTTTTAGGCTATAAAGAAGTTCAAAAAAATTTATAGTCTAAAGAAATATCATACTCAAAATCACTTCATGCGCTAATGATAAAAAATAGTTACTAAAATTAATTATTATTTGTTTCAAGTGCTACACTTATAACAACCCAACAGCAAAAGATGTTTGAACCGATAAGCATTTAATGGGAAGCGTTCTGTTGCCAGCGTTGTGCTATATCACATTAATTGTGAGAAGCCTGAACTGTCACGTTTGCTCACCACCTAAACCCTAGGGTTCAAAGTCTTCAACTGTTGGGACTCCAATTAATTTGTGTCTTCTTAACCGAGCAGGTCTTGTAATTTTTATAATCGATGTCAGTGGTTCCCTGATGGTTGTCATCTCCTTACTCGCTACAGATGCACAAAAGAGTCTGAATTGTCTAAAGATTTAATGGGTGTGGTTTTTGGGGGGCGGCATGTGCCAGTAGCAAATAATCCTACGCCTACAAGAATAGACGCCATTCCCAAACCTGCCACTACTAATCCTGCTGCGCCACAAGTTGCTGCATTTAGAAAAATAAAAGCAGTGGCAACTGCAGTGCAACCAACTACTGCCATAAAACCGCCTAAAATCTGCATGTTAATATTCATTGGCGAAGAAGTACTATTTACTACGATCCCGGCATTATTTTTAACCTTAGGAAAACCAGTTCCTAATGACGTAGGTTGAATGGTTTTTATATTGGGAAGTGATTTCCTTAATTTATTTATTTCTTCTTCAGATAACCTTTCAAGGTTATTGCCGCTTAAATTAAGCGAGGTCACGCCAGCAGGGATTCTTGCAAAGGCTGTAATTAATTCATCGCAGGTTTTGTCGCGCAGGTTATTGCCTCTCAAATCAAGCGAGGTCACGCTAGCCGGGATTCCTGCAAAGGCTATGGCTAATTCAACGCCAGTTTTGTTGCAAAGGTCATTGTGGCTCAAATCAAGCGAGGTCACGCCAGCCGGGATTCCTGCAAAGGCTGTGGCTAATTCAGCACCGGTTTTGCTGTCAAGGTCATTGCGGCTCAAATCAAGCGAGGTCACGCCAGCCGGGATTCCTGCAAAAGCTGTGGCTAATTCAGCGCCGGTTTTGCTGTGAAGGTAATTGCGGCTCAAATTAAGCGAGGTCACGCCAGCCGGGATTCCTGCAAAGGCTGTGGCTAATTCAGCACCTGTCTTGTATAGAAGATTATTCCAGCTCAAATTAAGTGAGGTCACGCCAGCCGGGATTCCTGCAAAGGCTTGGGCTAGTTCAGCACCGGTTTTGTTGTGGAGGTTATTCCAGCTCAAATCAAGCGAGGTCACGCTCGCAGGGATTCCTGCAAAGGCTCTAGCTAATTCAGCGCCGGTTTTGTTGTGAAGGTTATTCCAGGCTAAATTAAGCGAGGTCACGCTCGCAGGGATTTTTGCAAAAGCTTTGGCTAATTCATCGCCAGTTTTTTTGTGAAGGTCATTCCAGGCCAAATTAAGTGAGGTCACGCCCGCAGGGATTTCTGCAAAGGCTTTGGCTAATTCATCGCCGGTTTTATTGCAAAGGTTTTCTAATTGGTAATCCATACTAATACCTTAATATATCAAATAATAGCTCTAATTAATAATTCGTCATGGTTCAAAAAATGCGTTTTTTAGGGAACGCTTTTCTCGTAAAAATCAATAATTTGTTATAATTATCATCTTGTCTTATAAAACAAGAGTTCACTCCATTTGAACCATGCCTAAATTTATTGTCAGTATGGAGTATACCTTCGGTTGGCGTCAGGCAGGCGCCATAATTTAGTGTCAGAAAAATATCAAATTTTGATTTTTATGGGAAACTAAATTATTCGCCTATGTCCTCATTCCATAGCGTACTATTTTGAGTAATGAAGTGTCGCATCATGGTGATACATTTGTCATTCTGTAAGACCTCGAGTTTGACACCTCGTGATGTTAATAACGACTCTTCACCTATAAAGGTTTGATTTTCTCCAATCACAACATAAGGAATTTTATAAAGAAGAATAGCGCCGCTGCACATGGCGCAAGGAGAAAGCGTAGTATATAAAATGGATTGCTCATAAATTTTAGCCTGCTGTCTACCCGCATTCTCTAATGCGTCCATTTCACCATGTAATATAGCGCTTCCTTTTTGAACCCGTTGATTATGTCCGCGCCCAATAATTCTGTCTTGATAAACAAGTACTGCACCAATGGGTATTCCTCCCTCGGCAAGACTTCGGCGTGCCTCTTCTATGGCCGCTTCAAGATATCGTTGATGTGACACTGACATGATTCCTCCTTAAAATGACAGTAAGATGAGGGATATTCTCCAGTATTTAAACATTTGAAACAAGAACCACCAAACAACAAACTGAGAGTGAATATAGATTTTATCTTCAAACGGCCTACTGTGTACGTCGGAGCGGTTTTCGGTCAAGATTAGTTCCCATTTGCATGATGTAGTTGTCATTTATGTCCCTAAACCCTGGTATTCTGGCTTGAATATTTAGAAATATAGATTCTAATCTTTTGGCGCACTATAGGGAAAGTCAATTTTCACCCCATAAGGTGTATATTTAGAACGTTCCGCACTAATAACCCACTAAAATTTTGACCGAAAACCGCTCCGAAGTACACACTACCCCATGGATGGGGCTGTAATGCGGGGTGAAACCTGCACCATTTATCTGCGCTTTTATGCCACCGTTAACATCATTCGATGATGTAGTTAATTTCAAGGCAGCATAATCAAATTTAATACACAGAATGTGTTTTATTTAATCAATATGATTCATTGGCGCATTCAAATTCATCTGAATTATTGAAGTAATGACTCTAAATCTAAGCGCATAATAATATTTATACGATTAGTGTATCTTTACTTTTCTGGCCGGATATTAAAACACATTATTTATGCGATTAGTTTTTATGTGGACTATAAATGATTGATGCCTTATATAATAAGACTTTTTCCAAGTTTAATAAGTAAAAATCAACACGATTTATTGTGAGGTAATTTTTTTGATTCACGTCGATTTGTTTAAATTTTATGCTATTTAAGGGTTGTAATTCGCTTTTGCCCCGGATATGTAATTTAACCCAAACTGCATAAAAAGTCATGGATTTCATTGTACGTAACCTCTCTATATAGCAGGGTAACTGCATCTGAACTGGCAAACTGATTTACCTTTCAATTACTTTGAATTAAGACGAAATATATTTCTTGCTTCTTCTTGAGAAAACCCTGGTGAAGTCGTTGCAAGAGCAATTAACTCTTGCACTTCTTCGGGGATTTTTTGAAATAAAACATTGCCCCTACTCGTTTGACGTATCATCATTGCGGCAATGATACTTTGAGCATAATCACTTTTTGGTAAATAGTCATTTTTTCTAAAACTCTTTTCTTCAGACATATGCTTTTCAACTTCACTTAATATTATCGAATAGTTCGTTAATAGCTCCAATAATTTATTCTCATTTTGTACGTTTGAAACAAGAGAAATGAATTGGCATAATTTTTCCTTAATTTCTATAAGATCCTCTCTTTTTGTATATTCAGCTTGAGTGAGTAATGTTTTTTCTTTTTCAGAAGCAAGTTCTTTCGCTATTGATACACAATTTCTCTTAGCTAAATTTCTTTTTGCTGTGTCTGGGACATAAATAGGTGTCGTTTTTATAGTTTCATGGCTAATTGCAGGCATCTTACAATGTGGGCAAATATAAGACTTTACAAAGCCACAAGGGCAGCTCATTTTCTTTTCCGTATAGGGTTGATTATGAGAAAATTTCTGCGCACTATGTGCAATCAATCCCTCATCATTCAGCTGAGATTGTAATTGATCACAACGTGTGAGTATTTCATCATGAATTTTACACCTCTGATTAAGCAAGGTGATTTTATCTTCGATTAAAACTCCTAACAAATCGATCTTATTGCGAAGCTTAACTTTTTTCTCATTAAGTGCGCTTTGGTATATTTTAGCTTTTTTCTTAATATTAGTATCCTGAACAGGAACCCCATCCTTTCCACTACTTAGAAGCAGATTGTGTATACCTTCTTTTTTGAATTCATTAAACTCAGTGTTAAAAATGGGCCTATTACTCGTTATATCAACATCACTTAGAAAAAGATTTCGCATACCCTCTTTTTTTAATTCATGAGACACAGGATTAAAAGTAGCGGTATGACTCGTTGGTGAAACTTCCTTTTCAATATCATTAACTTTTTTGTTTTTAAATAAATTGACAATTCCTACAATTCCCCCAGCAAATAGCCCAGCTACAATTCCCAAAGGAAAACCAATAACATATTTTGCTAATTTGCCAATCAGGTAGAATGGTATCGGCCAAATGCTGCTACAATAATTTAGCCGGTCACACCCTAGACTAAAAATTTTATTAGTCATTTCTGTTATAAATTTAAAAGTTGCATAAAACGCTGCTCTGGAAGATTTCATAATACAAACTCGCTCACTTCTTAGTTATATGACTATCAATCCATTGCTCGATTTGCTCTAATGAGTCCTTTCGATTTTCAAGTTTTTCAAATACATGCCCTTCGTCAGAGTAATATTTGTATAGTGTGTCAACCCCATTGTTTTTCAATGCATAGTACAACTGAAAAACCGTCTGATACTTATCAGCGCCACCCTTCTCTGGATTGGCCATTAAGAATAATGTAGGTGTATCCGCGCCAGCTGCATGATAAAGTGCGGAATTTTTTAAATAATTTTCAGGAACATCCCAAGGTGTACCTCCATACATTACGTAGTGGCGTTTACTAGGTGGCTCATTTAAAGCCCATGTCCATTCATCTGCCCACCCTTCTTTAGAGACAACAGCTTTATAGCGGTGAGTAGACACAGTCAACCAATTTGACCTCAAGCCGCCTGCACTATGACCAATAACAACCATTCGTTCAATATCAACTATTCCTCGAGCGATCAAAGAATCTACCCCAGCTTCTATATCTTTTAGATCGCCGCCTAATCTGTCATGTTCTTGGATGAAATCACGAGTAATTGCCAGGGAACCAAATGATGCGGATGATCGAAACTCAGGTATGAAGACTGCATATCCTTTTGCCGCCCATAATTGCCACTCTAATGGACTGGAAAGAAGAGTTCCTCCAAGTAAATAAATTGAAGCGCCCGTATCACCACCATGAATATCAACGATCAAAGGATACTGCTTTCCTTTCTGGTAATTAAGCGGCATCACAACAAGGCCCCGCATATTTACCGGATAATCAGTGGTTTTCCAGTCGATTTCACGAACTTCACTTAAGGTCATTTCCTCTGGAGCAGTGTTAATTACTTCAATATTTTTTATATTGATTCCTGTACTTGAAGCGACCTGCAGACGATATACACCGTGAGCATCCTGACTAGTCCAAGCAATTTGGTTACCATCAGGCGATAATATTGATGTTTCAATATTCATTGGGGCATTCGTTATCTGTAAAGCTTCCCCTGAATTTGCGTCAATTTTATAAAGCTGAGAATAAGCACCATAATATCTTTTTGCATATAAATTTTTTCCATTGCGCGACCACTCAAATGTACCTAATTGTAGTTCATGAGTTAATTGAATGGGTTCTACAGGCAATTTATCTGTATTAGCATTCGCAGGAATGAGACCAAGGCTCAGCATAAAGGTAAATATAGGATTTTCAGCATCATAAAGCAGTGCTATTTTTTGACCATCAGGCGAAGCTATTGGCTTTAGAAATTGCTGTAAACCATCAAATTCAATAAGGGTTCGCACACTGGCATCCTGAGTATTCAATGCTTGAACCCAGTCTCTATCAATCTCTTCATTATATTCAGCACCAACACGTTGCTTCACAAAAAGAACTTCATTTGAAGCAGGCAGCCAGGATAAATAAAAAATAGATGCATCAAAAGATGCCAACTGTCTGGATTGTCCTGTAGTAATATCAATGCTATCAATCATGCTTTTGGGTTTTGGTTTCTTCTCCCAATGAGGCACATAGGGTTGATGCTCCAAAATCAATTTTTTTGAATCAGGTGCCCACACAAAATCAAAGGTAAATTGATAATGACCCAATCCAACGTCCACAAAAGATAATTGTTTCTCTTCTGTATGATCGGCTCGCATAATCCACAATTGTTTCGCCTCGCCCTTACCCTTAATAAAGGCTATCCATTGTCCATCTGGAGAAGGCTTGGGTATAGAGCCTTCGCCCAAGATGTGTTTTGTTTTATCCAATAAATTGTAAGTTGCTATTCTATCTTCTTGGCCATTGATACTTGATGATATAGAATAGATTAAAGTCTTGTTATTTAACCAATTAATAGATAAAAAATTGTTCTCATGTTTCATGGACTCATTAAGAAGCCAATCTTTGGATATCACAGTAGTCCCAGATTTTGCAGGCAGGGGTCTTGTTAATAAAGGTGTTTCTGCACTTAGTGTTGAAACAGCAAGAGTTGATGACACTATAAAAATCGCTAAAGATTTAATTGTATTCTTAATGCTTTTATGAAGAACGAAATAGTGAGTTAAGGAGACTGATTGATACATCATTTATACCTCTCTTGTAATTATTTTATAACCATTGCTGAGACTAACTATTTATTGTGAGTTCTTACCTTCGATTAGGTGTAAAGAAAAAACCGGCTTAATGTCATTGCGATAATGTCTCCAAGAAGCATACAAGCAATAAAGCTACCCCATAATTTTTTGCCATCAAGACCAGATGCTTCTTTGAGTGCGTAAAAATAAGTCATTATTTGCCAAATGATACAGGCTAAAAATATCAAATTACTTACTGTACCTATGAGGCTTAGATGCAGCTCAAATCCTTGAGAAATATCCTCATTAAAAGGTTTTGGATCTAAAAATTTATGTATCATAGTGAAGAGTAGAGAAATAAATAACGGATAACGGGATAAGAATACTGTTCCAAAAAAATCAATATAACGGATTCTTTTTTGACGACACACAAAAGATGAGACAAGAAAGAGAATAGAAAGGGTCAAGCAAATCACTAAATTCTGGTAAAGTAACAAGAAAAAACTAGGAGCAACAGATGTCTTTATGCCCAGAGGAAAGATAAAAGCAAGAGCCCCATCGTAGTAAACATTGGCATAGGAACCAACAACACTCATCACTACCATTAGAACCAGGCCTAGAATTAAAGCTTTAAATCCAGCTATTTTTTGAAATGGATTAACTAACAATGAATTTTCAATACCCCAATAGGTTGATTTTTTATTCAAGGCATTGGCAAGCATTAGATAATCACTTTCTGAAATCTTATGTTCTCTTCGCATATTCAACAGACGTTCTTGTTCTTTATTCACGATAAATCTCACAATTTTTTTAACATAATAGCGGCATCTTTGGCTGTAATCTTACCTTCTTCAAGAAGTTGTAAAATTTTCTCCTTAGAGTTTTCATTTTTTATTTCTAATTTTTCTATTGTGGTGATTAATGCATTAAGCCGGTTTCGTAAAGTTGGATAGGATACTTTTTGGATCACTGCCATGTCCTTAAGACTTCCTGAACATCTGACAAAATCCAGAATAAACTGCAAATCATCATCTGGTAGCTTTAATAAAGCAGATACCTCAAACTGCCCTTCAAATTTAGTATTGCAATTAGCACATTCAATTTTGACAACATGTAACGTTGAACTATCACAAGATGGACACTGTGTAATTATTTTCCCCATTAGGTGGGATCTCCCAATTAATATGAATATACATTTAATTACTTCACATGCTGTTATTATAAAGAAAAAATAAATAATTCAAAACTATTTTTTAATAATATTAAAATTTAAGTTGATATTATTTATTTTGTCGATATGATTAATTTTTTCGCAAATGTAGGTTAATTCTATATTGTCATTTTCATAAGACGTCTTCACTGATAGACCATATTTAACCTCATTCGTGCACACGACTTCTGACTACTATATTTTCAGTAGCCATCTTCACTATTTGTCCTTATACTCAGAAGTGGGCTTCACCAAGAGATCAGGATGATGGATTCATGCGATGATATTTTAATTGAACAAGGATTACTTTCAGCGTCAAATAATGAGTGGGATTGTGCTCGCTTGCGCATGGAAGTGATTGCACCACTCGCACAATTAAAAATTGTCACTTTAGAAATTGCTGCTAATGCAGCCAGTAAACTCGGGCTTTCACGCAGACAAGTCTACACATTAATATTGAACTCAATCCCCACTGCAAATAATCGAAATCCAATTTCAATCTTTGCTACATCTGCTACATGGACATAATGAAGGAATAAACATGCGTCCATATGGTCTTACCGATTGATATGAACCCAGTGAATACAAGAAGTTCGGGCATTTCCTATTTTTAAAATCAGGAAAAGTGAGCGTAGCAAAAATACATCTACATATAAGCTACACTTGTCAAAAAAACAAAAACACGTCCTCTTATAATGAAAAGAGGATGTCACCAGTACCCATCTAGGTTTTAAGCCTTCGTCATTTTTTAGCCTTTGCAAATACAGTCTTTTT
>NZ_JH413793.1:0-23954 GCF_000162755.2 Legionella drancourtii LLAP12 | reverse complement strand
CCTGTATTCAGGCCAACACCCTATCTCTTCTTGCGAGCGATCATCTTCAATAATCTCACCCGTTGCAAAATCTAAAATTTGAATTGCAAGTTGTTGAATTGTTCCATCTACACGGCGATAAAAACCACCGTCGGGATGATCCGGAATCTGTAACTCTGCAGAATATCCCAACAATTCATTAATCTTCCCAGGAATTGCACCCGTGGTCAGATTTCTTTTTTGATCATCCAGAGGAGCTATTCTTGAATTAGTATCCCCAATAATAATTGATACCTGGCTGTTAGTCGTAACAAGCTTAGTCCTACAATCGTCTTCCAGATGATGAGAAAGAGGGCTGTAATTTCCCCAGATATTATGAACATCTATGGTTTGACCTCCATTTGCCTGGTCTGCAAATGTGAATGAGTGCACTCTAGCGGTGTTGTCATAAGTTGAAGACTGTTGTATTAGTCGCTGTTTATTATAACAACTAATAATTCCTGATTGAGCAATTATCTCCCAATCGTTACCTAAAGAATTTCTCAATATGGGGATTATGTCCTCGGAAGCTTCTTGTAACAGAATAACATCAACGTCATGTTCTTGAGCACCTTTAATTAAGCCATCAGCAATACGTTGATAGCGTTCTATCATCTCCTCTTCTTCTTCCCTTTGTCCAAGAGCATGAATTCCAGAAAAGGTTATTCCTCCTAAAATATTAAGTGAAATAATATTTAAAGAAGTGTTCTCTTCGCCAAGAGGTACTTTGGCAAGAATGGGTAAATGATCAGAGTAGGCCAAGCCTTGATTTATAGTGACTTCTTCTCTAGTTGGAAAAAGCGAGTGTATTCTTGGTAGCATAAAGAAGTTCCATTGTTAATATATGTAGTTTTTATTTTATTGTAAAAATGAACTTTATGTCAAATAAATAAACAATAAATGCCGCTGATTAATGACTTGTCCTGTTCTGTCCGTTTCATGACCCCTTCAAGGAAGATTAGCTGCCTCGATCTTAAGCTACGAAAACCAGAGAATGAGAAATTATTTCCGGCGTATGCCTACCTTGCTGGTGTCATCTTGGTCCGGTTCATCTACAGCTTTACTTCCACCATCAAGTGTTTGATGGTATCGGTCTTTAAAATTTAAAATTCTACTTGACATATCGGGATCAACTGCTTTTATATTTTTGAATAGCTCAATTTTGTTAAAAGCGCTTTCACTCTTAGGAGATAATTTCAGGTTTCTGTTAAAAAAACCCCTTATCCCACTTGTATGTCTATGTTCACTTACAACATGCTTCACATGACTGGCTATTAACCGTAATTCGTTAAGTGATGTTGCTTCTTTGGTTTCATTCAAGTATTGAATTAATTTAGTCTGTTTTCCATAACCATTCATTCTGGCAGAATGAGTTTCAAGGAAGTCATGTAGCGTTTCTCTAAATTGGTCCCTTTGTGATTTTATTTCATCTTCTAAAACTGGGCCTTCCGCTCCGGAACTTGCGCTATGATGCAAAATCGAAGCAACAAAAGCAAAAAATCCTGCACATAGGATACCGATTTAACTTTTGTGGTTGATATTTTTATTGAATTTTATCAATTTTTCGAGAGTAAGCACGCCAATATAACTAATTGAGTTCCTACTCTCACCGTTGTAGGAACTGCAATGAGTGATTTAGCGTGATAACGATCCAATAAGCGTAAATTTTGTATGTAATTTTTGCGTCACAGCGCAAGCTCCGGAACGCTAGGCCGTAATGGCCGCAAGCCAAGGACTGTCAGCTACAGTACTTGAAAAATCAATAGCCATCATTAATGGTCGTAACTGCAGCGGACATCGATGGAATAAGGTATCAACCAGTTTCCATTGAAAATCGATGGGCTTTAATTCCTCTTCATTCTCTTCAGGTATTTTATTTCGTAATTCTGCTTCAGGGATGATTGTTTCGAATGCTTTTTTACGTACATCGCCAAAACTAAGCTTATCGTTTAACTCTTGGTTGATAAATAATCGTGCAAATCGACGCATAACAAAAGAATCAATTTATTTACTTACGGCATAGTCTGTATAAGCATCTTTAGTTTTTTCTTTAAGTTCGGCTTCAAATTGTCTGAGGTTCAAGCAAAAAGCGTCCATTAAATTATCATTCAATTGAAGGCATCGCAAAGAGAGATAACACAGAAGATAAAGATAGGTCTGCTCAGATTTTAATTTCTTCCGTAATTCATAAACATCATAATAATCAACAAGACTTGCGTAATAGTGAGTATTTTGCTGAGAAAGATTGAGTGTAGGTAAGAGCGATTTGGCTAACTGGTACAAGGGTTTTATCGAAAGCAATTTTTCACGCTCAGCACTTATCATGCGTGCTTTAAAATCTTTTGTATCTTGCTTGAGATCCGCTAATCCAGAAAGCGTTTCTGATTCTTTTTCCAGCAACAATTTTTGCAAAGCGGATTTATCATCTATCGTCAGGGATTCTCGAATAATTAATCCTAGCCGGTTGCGTTCAGCATTTAAGACTTTGCTCACAATCACTTGCAAGGTGGTATACCCAGGACGCACGATTTTCTTTTTCTGCATAAATGCCAATAATTCGATGACAATAAATTGTGGGCTAACATCACGACGCAGAATCTGTTCCGCCTGGGAAATCAATAATGGTTCAAACTCTTTTGACCAAGACTGATAACCAAAATACGCTGTAATCACGGTACATTGTGCATAATATTGGTGTTTGTTGATAGGAGTTGGATGAAACTGTTGTTCAGGGAAATACTCTTGCATAATGAAATCAATGTCTTCCTGTACTGCGTCCCACTTAAATGGAAAGAACTTATGTTTAGCCTTGAAGTAACCTATTTGAATGGCGCAATGGACTTTTGCTGATAAATTATCGCGGCTTCGCATTAAAACTTGTTCTTCAGGGGTGAGATTGAGATAGTTCGAGCGCTGAACATCATCAAAATCAGGAATCTCATACAAAGCGGCTTGCTCTGCCTCAGATAAAATGGTTAGGTTATTATTGCTCGCGCGCATGAATAAACTTACTCTATAAATCGGCAGTGGATTCTACCAAACATTCTGAACAATGGCTATTTATCGGAAAGATATGAAATACAGATCCAGTGTGGTTAAGCCCTATCAATTATTTTATAATCGCTCACCAAGCACTGTTTTACGGAAAGTTTGCTATACTCGTAGCATGATGCCGCCTAAAAAAATTAAAAACAGCCTTCTTAGAGCACGTGAATACTTAACACCAACAGAGATTGATAAGTTAATCGTGGCAGCAAGGCGTACTGGTAGACACGGTAAGCGTGACGCAACAATGATACTGCTTGCCTATCGGCATGGATTGCGCGTTTCTGAATTAATTTCGCTTTGTTGGACACAAATTGATTTGGAACAAGGGGTGTTTCACGTTATTCGTCGTAAAAATGGTTTATCAACTCATCATCCACTCTTTGGTGCAGAGCTTCGCGCGCTTCGGCAATTGAAACGTGATTATCCTGAAACTGACTATGTATTCATGACTGAACGAAAAGCACCCATAACAGGGGATACATTTCGAAAGATTGTTGCACGAGCAGGTGAGGTCGCCAAATTAGGTCTGTCGGTACATCCTCATATGCTGAGGCATTCTACAGGATATAAGCTTGCTAATGATGGACGAGACACAAGGAGTATTCAGCATTACTTGGGGCATAAAAATATTCAGAATACAGTGCGGTATACTGAAATGTCCGCAACTCGATTCAAAGGCTTCTGGAGTGATTAAAATTGAACGGAAAATTCTGAGATTTGCGTCTAGAACTCATCTAGGCTTTGGGTTATTTGCGAGTGCTGCTTATAAAAACAAACCTACAGCCTCTGAAAATTCATTTGATTTTTTTGGTAATCTTGCTCCACGATAAACCTTAAAAAGCAGCATCTCTTTGCTATCTTTATGGTTGCAAGGATCTTGAATTTTCTTCTATATCTTTGTCATCAGGACTACCCTTGCCGAATAAAGAGGGAATTCAAAAGTTACCCTGACTCCCAGAGGAAAACCAACTTAACGTATCTCGTTCAACACTTGTACTTTGCTATTTTCTAGGTCGGCCGACAATACACACGGGCACACAGGCTCCATTTGCCATTTGGTGATATTTTTTATACAATAAGACACAAAAAAATTCTACGAGAGAAAATAATACTTAAAAAGTTTTATTTTCTAGATGATTTGATTTAGGTAAAACATGAACGAAAAAATTGAACAATTAGCAAGATTGACAGGAACTCAATTAGACAACAATAAATATGACTACCACCTAGGTCATCAAACGTACCTGGATGCAACACCGTTAACGAGCGTGTTATTGAATAATCAAGTCGAATCTCTTTATATTGAATATTCTACATTTAGTTTTACGAGAATGTCACAGGTCATCAATCTGTCTAATCTCATTGTTGATGCGCTGAAGCAAAACACATCTCTCAAGACATTAATTTTAAAAGATTCAGGTATTGCTAACTCTTTGGCTGACGTTATGGGTGCATTAATTTACCATCCATCTATACAAACCTTAGACCTTCGTGTTTACCATCCAAGTGATCTTAACCAGGAATTTGTTAAAAGTCTTGCCGCTCTTCTTAAAGAGAATGTAAACCTGGTGAATTTGAAATCTCGCTATCTTGATTTCGGCGACACAGATATTTCTGAATTAGCAAATGCTATTGCTAATAGTACCAGTTTAAAAAAATTAGCGTTAAATGGTTGGAAGTTGTCAGCTGAAAATAAACAGAGATTATATGCAGCATTAAAAGCTAACAAATCCCTTATGGAGATTGAGTGTTCGGGAGCTTATGTCGGTAGCGACCAGGAATTGGTTTCTGATATTAAGGAAATCAAAATGTCCAAAAATATGACCTCATCAAATCCAATTCCAATGCAAGTAAATCATATGGTTGAAATAGCTGATTTGGATCCTGCCGAAGTGCTGACCAACTTGTATCTCTACGTTCAGTCATTGTGGAACAGAACAGCGATAACTAAAGAGGTTGTCCTTCAGAAAGCAAGAAATATGTTAGCTGACAATACATTTGTTACGACATTATTCGATGTACCTATTAATGTTAATTTTTTAGGTAATGCGTTCGATTCACAAGATTACGATCATTTATATGGGACAGGAGGTGGCTCTTACGTTATTAATGAAATTCGTAAAACCAGCCGCCCAAAATGCATTATCTTTGACCGCGACGACACTTTAATTGATAGATATAATCAGATTATCAATCCTGGAAAAATGGTTTCCATGATCAAAGCGATTGCAGAAACCCCTCAATGCAAAATGGGTATCGCAAGTTTGGGTAGTTTAACAATAGAATCTGATCCTGCCATTCTCGCATTTAAAACCACAAGCGCGATTACGAATAATACACCGATTGCTTATGCTCAATTTGGGAGAACAACATTTGCCAATAGTATGATTGATGTCGATGGAATTCGGTATGACGAAAAAAATCCGGTTTTACGCGCTCGTGATTCCTTTCTTGCGGCAGAGATGCAAATCCCTACACTTACATCAGGACAAGTAAAAAAAGCTGATGATTTTGGTGATTGGAATATAGTTAATGGTGATGAACGACAAATAAAACTCAATCCCGAAACCGTTTGGACTGCAAAAATAGGGCAAACAATTATTAAAATTAGGGCAAAAGAATTTTTTGAAAATCATTCAAATTATGTTGATGGTGATTGCAAAATTGCGGCTGTTTTTCAAATTTTAGATCAACAAAAGCTAAAATTAAAAGATACACCTGAATTACGCGCACTAGGCTTCATAAATACTATAACTCCTCCTGACTATAAAGAAATTGCCGCACAAGATGTGATTTTTTTAGATGATAAGTCTTCTAATTGTTCTTATCTACGTTCTACAGGAATGACAGCAATTGATGTGAATGCAGATAGAACTTATATATCAAAGTTGCAATCTGTACTTCCTACTGATGCTAATGAAAAATATATATCGTTACAGCATGAAGATGAAAAGAGACAAGAATTAATTGACGATCTTCAACGTTATATTAATCGAATCAATCCTGGTAAAAAATTAAATTTAGATGAGATTAATTTTCAAGCTGGATTTCGCTTTTTTAAAGAATCACAAGCAACAAATCGAAGAGCGAATTATCGATTAGCCCTTTATCTTATGAACGAATTAACAAATAGAAAAAATTCTATAGAGGCAGTATTCGAACAACATGAAATGAATCAATTACGTATTAATTTTGGCGCAACAAGAAAAATAAATAGTGATGAATTAAATAATATTATTGAAAAAGAGCAAAGATTCATGGCGGATCCAGTGTTTTGGTAATGTGAATAATTTGATGCTGTTGACATTTCATTTTCCATAGCCTGACATTCCTCGCTCCATCTACGGGATCCAAAGGTTTTGGTCAATACACAAGCTCATTGCCCGAATAAAGAACAAACTGGATCTCGCGGGCAAGTCGCGGAATGTCGAAAATTGGGGTTCTAAGCCGGGTAAGTAGATCATCGGAACTTCCCCGACAACCCCTCGCAGAACGCAGCATGAATCTCTCAACTCACTGCGCTCCCATTAAGCAACCTTAAACATCAGCTTCCAATGTGCAAATAGTCGCGGGGACTTTTTCATGATTTTCTTGATCAATGCCCACCCTCGGTGTTTATATTTCAAGTTGGGGTTCTTTGCAGGAAGGTACGGAATTTCCCAGCACACCCCTACAACCCTTTTCTAGTCTAGGCTGTAGCCAATAAATCGATTTTTTTGTTAGTCACTAATTTTTCTATAACTTCATGTAAATTAAGGCATTCCTTCTTTGGGTCGTGTGGAAGAAGTGACAAAAATGAGTGTTTCAAAAAATTATTAGTATTTTCAAGTAGTTAAAATCTTAGGTCATGACAGGAAACTAGAAATAAAACACACCTTATTTATCTATATTTGTTCGAATTGATTATTTTCAAAGTAGTGAATAGCTGAAACACTCATTTTTGTCACTTCTTCCACACGACCCCTGTATGTTGCGTCGATGCTACAGTTATCAAGGGCGCCATGTTTACTGGACGAAGGAAAGTGATTTATTGATTTCTTTCTCCTCAGCTATTAATACGTTGGATCAACGCACGTGGTCTGTGTTAACAAGGGGGCAAGTTGTATTGCCGCGCAGAACAATACATGGAGGGATATGGCTTCGATTATTGCGCACTCTCCTTGATGAATTACATATTCCAATGCCTTATACCAGCGCATTATATGGAGATATAGTTAATATATGGGAATCATTAGGTTTAGAACCACGATGTGGATTAGCACGTTGGCAGCCATACGAGATATTACCGACTCAATCACAGCAATTAACTTTACTGGCTGCAGCAACAGCTATTGAGCAAATAGAAAATGGAACAATTACTCCACCAGGGGAACAATGTTATTTATTTTTACCAGAACCCATAGATAGTGAAGACCTACCTTCGTATCCTGAAAAAGCACACCCCTATACAAGAATAGAACCCGGGTTGCTATGGGGAAAAGCATTCGACTCCCTAAATAAATTAATTGAACTATCAAAAAATGATGCTGATGAGGCCAAAAATTTTCGTGATTTTATTCTTTTTGGAAAGGTCGATTTTGAATCAATTCAAAAAGCTAACCAGTCAATGATTGAACTTGGAGTTCCACCTGAATTTTTAGTTCCATAATCAATTTGCAATATGGTTTAAAAGACGTTAATTTAGTAACCAGTTAAGTGACTATTTTTGTTTATACTGATGAGCAGTTTTGATTAGTCACATAACCGAACGTTTATGTGACTACCACTGTTAAAATATTAAGGACAAAAAATGCTCATCGGATATGCCCGTGTTTCGAAAGCGGATGGATCAGAGACAACGGATTTACAGCGTGATGCTTTATTGGCGGAAGGAGTCAAAGAGGAATTTATTTATCAGGATCATGCCTCGGGTAAACGAGATGATCGCCCAGGGCTTAAAAGTTGCCTAAAATCTTTACGTGAGGGGGATACTTTAATCGTATGGAAATTAGATCGTTTAGGGCGAGATCTTCATCATCTGGTTAATACGGTCCATGATTTAACAGCAAGAAATGTTGGGCTAAAAGTTCTTACCGGACATGGCGCAGCTATCGATACAACTACGGCGGCTGGTAAATTGGTATTTGGTATTTTTGCAGCACTTTCTGAGTTTGAACGAGAAATGATTAAGGAACGCACACTCGCTGGAATGGCATCAGCCCGCGCGCGTGGTCGCAAAGGGGGTCGACCTTATAAAATGACCCCAGCAAAACTTAGGCTTGCAATGGCATCGTTAGGTCAATTGGAAACAAAAATCGGTCCTTTGTGCGAAGAGCTTGGTATTACTAAGCAAACATTATATAGACATTTGTCACCAAAAGGAGAGCTAAGAGAGGATGGAAAAAAATTACTTGGTACAGTTTGACTTGGATATAGGGGAAAACTGTAATTTTTAACCTGCACAGTCCTCAAAAATAAATACCTCTGAAAAATATAGTATAATAAAACAACAACACCTTGATAATATAATTGACATGAAAAACAAATTCGAAATTGAAAAGAGAATGCAAGCAGGTGGAATTAACGATGCGTCTTTCGCTACTGTTGATTCTCAAGGTGATATCATGCCACATCCTGTAGTCACAAAAGATACTCCCTTTCAATGCGCTTCTCTGAGTAAACCAGTATTTGCTTATTTGGTTTTAAAATTAATAGAGACCAATAAAACCCAATCAGCCCAAACAGGACTGGGAAAATTTAATCAATTCGACACGGAATTTAATTTAACGACACCTTTGTATGAAGTATTTCGAGATAAGCATGGGAAGACGTTACCGGATGATGAAAATCCTTTCCTTAAAAAATTTATTCCTAAAGACCACGAGTGGGCAAAAAGATTGACTACGGAAATGGTTCTATCTCACAGAACCGGATTACATATCGCAGCTCCAGAGCCATTTTCATTCCAATTCGAGCCCGGTGCATTTTATGCTTACTCAGGTCCTGGTATTGATTGCTTGCAGACAGCTATTGAGGAAGTAACCGGTGTCAATGATCTGCAAATATTAGCTCAGGAGAATATTTTTAGAAAAGAGGCTTTAGATATGCCAAATAGCACCTACGGATCTAAACCTGTAGCAGCAAACAGTCTGAAGACAACAGCAGAAGAATATGCAAAATTTATAAAATCATGGATAAACGATGATGCATTGAATTACGCATTCTTTAAGCCTGTAGAACCCATTTACTCTATGATGCAGGACTATTTTCCCAAATCTGAAGACAAGCTCGTTGAAAAGGTAGTGGTGCAAGAAGTTGATAGACAATGTGTCACCTGGGGATTAGGGGTGGGGCTTGTAAAAGATAAGGAAGGTCAAATTATAGGTGCTTATCATACCGGTGACATGGGTGATAGTACGGTTCAATGGCGAGCAGGTGTGGGTGCAACCATTGACCCTAAAACTCACCGTTGTATTGAAGCCTCCGTGTACCTGACAAAATCACCTAATGGTAATGGGCATATCCTCGCAGAAGTTGTTTTACCTGATGCACTTCAACCTGCACTTAATTATTTTTTTCCAACCTATGGCTTTGCTCAAAATGCAAAAGAGTTAGACGGAACAAATTATTTTGGGTTTAATCCGTCTATTTTAAAACCAGATATGCAAGAAAAGGCCTACGAAACAAAAAAAGCTACCCAGCAACTTGAGCAATCTTTAGAAAACCCTACTAAACAACTTAAATCTCGAGAGGACTCCTCTGAGTCTGTTGATAGTACTCATAAAATGTTCCAGCAAATGAATATTAATCCATTGTCAACCAGACCAGAACTTGCGGTAAAAACGGTTAAAGTTCAAGAGCAAAAAGCAAATTCAAATAAACCCATTCAAGAAGTTAAGGAAATACAGGAAGATAAAGTAGAAGATGAGCAGAAATTTAATCCCACACCACTTTCTACTTCTTATGACCCTTACAAGTCATGAGTAGTTTTTTGATTTGCTCTGAAACTCGCTAGTGAAGTGGACTTCTGACATCCGTGCAGATCACTTCTGAAAATGACATATATTTTTAATTTCATTATCACATCTCGGTTTAAAAAACTGTTTCATTTATATAATGTTTAATTTAGACTACATATAACCTTATATTGAACTAAATCCTCTATGTTAATTGGCTATGCTCGAATTTCTACCACCAACCAAAATTTAGATTTACAAATTGATGCTTTGAAGAAAGCTGGATGTGAGAAAATTTATCAAGATCAAATTAGTAGTTCTGCAATAAACCGACCGGCTTTGGATGAATTAATTCAGGATATTAGAAAAGATGACGTTTTAGTCATATGGAAGTTAGACCGGCTAGGGCGATCTTTTAAAGATTTAATTACATTAGTAAATAATCTTCTGGAAAGAGGTGTGGGTCTTAAAAGTCTGAATGACCCTATAGATACAACCACTGCGCAAGGGCGATTAATATTCAATATATTTGGTTCTCTTGCGGAATTTGAACGAGAACTGATAAGAGAGCGGACACTTGCAGGATTAGAAGCAGCAAGATTGCGAGGAAAAAAGGGAGGGCGTCCTGCTGGTCTATCAAAGTCTGCTCAAGGAAAGGCGCACTCATCAGAGTTACTCTACAAGGAAGGAAAGCTTAGTGTTGCTGAGATTTGCATGCAACTTGATTTAAGCAAAGCGACGTTTTACAAATATTTGAAATTGAGAGGAGTATCTATTTCTGCTGATAATTATAGAGCCAGGTATAAACCTCCAACAAGTATTATTATAGATAAAGATAAGGAATGACCATTTTGTATATATGGGAACTCGAACTTCAAAATCAAGACCAGTTCATTGATGTGATGAAGAGAAGAAAGGATTTTTATTTCTTTTGTCTCTCCAATAACGGATAAAGAGGGGGTCTAAAAAAAGTATCTAAAGACCAATAATTATAATTTCAAGAGAAACTTGGCACTCGATATTGAACGTTCCTAGAATATTAAGAATAAGATAAATCTACGGTTCTTAAAGTGCTATTGATTAAATTTCAATCAGGTCCCTTTTTTACTAGAATCCAGGCCAGAGGTCAATTTATAGAAATGTTCATTTTCATTAAATTACAAGTTCAAATGGTTATTTGAAAATTTCAACTGAGGGTACAATCATTTTAAAAGCAGGCTCAACTCATTTACCAATAGATGATTTTATAGATGATATTTTACAGAAGGTAACATCTCATACTAATTTAGTAATAACAGCCGCACCTGGTGCTGGCAAGACAACTCGATTGCCTCCGGAATTGCTTTCTGTGGTAGCCGGGAAAATATTAGTGCTAGAACCTCGAAGAATGGCGTCGATTGCTGCTGCTCATCGGGTTGCAGAAGAAAATAATTGGCTAGTCGGTGAGGAGGTTGGTTATCAAGTCCGTTTTGTCAATAAAACATCGCATAAAACCAGATTAATTTACATGACGGAAGCTTTGCTGGCCCGACACATGATTCATCATCCTGAGTTAGACGATGTAGACATTGTGATTCTAGACGAGTTTCATGAAAGATCTTTATACGTTGATTTAACACTAGGATTAATACGTGAATTACAAGAGTTAGGGCATCATATTAAAATTGTGGTCATGTCAGCGACACTCGAAGCAGAAAAAATTGCTGAATATTTGGGTAATTGTCCTGTCATTTCCGTGCCTGGAAAATTATTTGAGTTAACGGTACGTTATCAAAAATCAACCCAATTACTAACACCTCAATATCAATTTTATGAGCATTTATCTCAAGTCATCAAAGAAGCACAGCGACAGACTGATAAAGATATTTTAGTATTTTTACCGGGTGCACGTGAAATTGAACGCGCTAAAGGAAACTTACTTGATTGGAAAGAAAGCAAAAAAATAGAAGTGATCACGTTGCATGGCAGTCTTCCTCTGGAAGCACAGCGTATCGCATTGCAAAAATCTTCAGCACAAAGAATTATTCTTGCAACTAATATTGCTGAGTCTTCTGTTACTTTAGACGGTGTTGATACCGTCATAGATTCAGGTTTAGTAAAAATAATGAAACAAGATTTACGTACTGGATTTTCACGCCTGGAAATTTCGCGAATTAGCTTAGCGAGTGCCATTCAGCGTGCTGGCAGAGCTGCCCGACAATTTCCAGGTGTTTGTTACAGGATGTGGAATCAACATGATGAAAGTTCATTTGTGAAATCAAATATTCCAGAAATTCTACGTTCAGATTTAAGTGATAGTTTACTTTTTTTAGCTAATCAACATATCTCGAATTTTCAGAATTTTTCGTGGTTTGAAAGACCTCCCTGTGTCAACATTGAACGTGCGACCTTTAGCTTACAAGCGGCAGGTGCTATCAAAAATAACAATGAATTAACATCAATAGGTCGCCAGCTTTTGGATTTCCCATTACCTCTGCGTTTGGGGAGACTATTAATTGCAGGTATAGAAAATAATTGCATCGATCTGGCTGCAAAAATTGCAGCGTTATTACAAGAGCGCGATATTCTACGGAAAGAAATGGCGAATCATTTTCAAGCAGATCATTTTGAATGTGATGTTGCACCGCGATTAAAAATTTTGAATAAATTTCTAAAAGATGGTTCTTCACATGAAGGTCATTTCACAATTTTACAAACTGTCGCGCAAAGTTATCAGCAGATTCTAGATCTTGCTAAAAAATTAAAAAAAGCAGAGCCCCCGGCTTATCTTGAAGAAGATGAAGCTAGACAGTTACTCCTTATGTTATCTTTTGGTGATCGTTTGTGTCGACGCCGCAAGAACTCTGATCGTGCATTAATGGTCGGTGGTCGTGGTGTAAAATTATCAGATCGAACGCTTGTGAAAAGGAGTGAATTTTTTATTGCATTGAATGGTTTTGAAGAAAGCGGGGAGGCTGAAACTTTGATTAATCAGGCGAGTGGGATAAATAAAGAATTTTTGTTCAAACACTTTTCCGACAACATAATAAAGAAAAGAGACATCATTTTTGAAGCAGAAAAATCGCAATTTTATCAGCGGGAATTTAAAACACTTTGGGATTTACCTATAGAAGAACCGAATTTTTCGCTGGCAACCTCTGTACACGTTGCAGAAAAATTGCCTGATATATTAACTGACAATTGGGCGAGCACACTGAAGAAAAATGAAAATTTACATGAGTGGTATCAAAAGATTATATTTTTACGATTCCATAAGGCATTAATACCCCCTCATATACAAGATGAATTGGAAAGTCTTTTCGACGGAGATGCATTAAAAAAATCATTTTGCTTAACTGTATTTAGACAAGCATGTTTCGGTGAAAGTAAAATGACCTTCGTACTGAAAAAAAATTTAGTGTATTTTTTTGAACTAAATATATCTGAAACATTGCGTAGTATTTTACAAACCGAACTCCCAAATAGGTTAAAAGTTCCAAGCGGTAGCATGATACCCATTCATTATTCAACGGTTGAACATCCCTTTCTTAGAGTACGCATCCAAGAAGTGTTTGGATGGGAAGAAACGCCGAAAATATTATTTCAGAGTGTGTCAGTTGTACTGCATTTATTAGGGCCGAATTTTCGTCCAGTGCAGGTAACAAGAGATCTAGAAAGCTTTTGGCAAAATGGTTATTCAGAAATCCGTAAAGAGTTACGGATACGTTATCCTAAACATCAATGGCCATTAAATCCTGCTGATGGCATTGCTCACGCGAAGGGATCGAGGCGAAAATAAAAGAAATCCAACGATGAATCTATGGTTGTTTGGAAACGGGATCACAGCAATGTGGTCTCGTTTCCAAACAATTTTTACGTCAGGGCGCAAGTTCCGGAGTGCGAGGCCTTTTATGAGCGCATCCCGGATGATCAAATCTTGATTGTCCGCGGAAATGTGTCTTTTCGTCTCTGTAGCAAGAAACAAATCTGTAAACATCCTAATCCATACGAAGTCCTGCTATTATTTTTTATAACCACTTGTTATAGATCCTTTCATTTGATTTTTAGTTTATCCTTTTGCAACAGAGCGCTATTAGTTGAGTTTGAATTTTACAAGTAGCTATTTATTAATAATAGCAAAACGATATTATATTAAACTCATATGTCCATTTGAGGTACACCTTATTGATAGATCTTCAAAGTATCAAAAAACGACCTTTTTTGAGACTCATTAGAGTAAATTTTATAGTAAGCGTGAAAATTGTATCACCAATTCTCACGAACTTATTTCAAATCAAAAATCTCTAAATTTCAATTCATTACACTTCAGGAGATGGATCTCTGTAACCTAATTTTTATTTTAACTGCTTCAATTTTTTTATTGATTTTGTGCCAATTATCTAGGTCACTAGGTTCGATCATAATGGTAACCTTAAGACCTTTACCGACAGGATAGGAGTTGTGCCGTGCTTTTTCATACTGCCGCAGGGATTCAAAATATTGATGTGATGCTTCGAGGGTCTCGGCTAACTTAAATTGCTCATTCATTTCTCGCTGTCTTTTTGAAATTTCCTGAACGGCTAGCATATTATTTGGATCAATTGATTTCATGTAAATCCTTATACATTTTGTTTTATAAAAGAAAATATAATATGTCACAATAATTGCCAATGATCAACACAGTTTAGTCAGAAAGTTAATTATTAAACCAGGGTTTAATTTTAATTTACTATATGCATTATTTGAGATAGATAACGTACCTTATCGTAAGCGGTTAAATAAGCACCCTCTATTCAGGAAATCGCAAGAGAGGTATGCTTCTCAAATCAGCCAAGAGCAGTATGTTGATGTTGTAAGGAAGTAGCGCTTCCATTTGCCCCAAGGTATGAGCCTGTTGAATGTGAGTCAGAGCATACTTAAACCAGGAAAAGACATCGACCTTATGATATTTACAGGTTTCAATCAAGGAATAGAGAGTAGCACCAGCGCGAGCACCGATATCGTTGCCATGGAAGAGCCAGTTTTTACGTCCGATAACGAAGGGTTTGATAGAGCGTTCGGAGAGGTTGTTGTCGATTTCGAGTCGTCCATCATAGAGGTAACTTTTGAGGGCCTCCCAGTGAGTCAGGGCATAAAAGACAGCCTGTCCTAAAGGACTTTTGGGGAGTACTTTTAAAGTGGCCTGCTCCAGAAGCTCTTTGAGTTCATCCACAACAGGCTTGGCTTTTTGGACGCGCGCAGCAAAGATAGAGGGAGATTGAGCATTGGTTTCTTTGAGTGACTTTTCTAACTGATAAAGTTTGCCTATAAGAGTGATGACTTGTTGAGCCAGGCCATGTTTTTTAGTGGTTTTGACCACATCAACGAAGTAACGGCGCGCATGCGCCCAGCAAGCAATATGCTGGATGTGCTGTTGTGTACCCAGAGCGACATAGGCTTTATAGCAGTCAGCATGCAGATAGCCTTGAAAATCGGCAAAGAAGTCCGCGGGGATTTGATGTGAGCGCGTTGGATGATATTGATAAACAAAGGCTCGCTTTGAAGGAGCCCCTCCAATAAACAACCACATGTACGATTTTTGAGTGGGTGCCCTGTCTTTTTCTTTAAGCACTTGAAGTGTGGTTTCATCGGCATAAGCGATGTCGTAGTTTTGGATGTCATCTTCCATGAGTTTCACCAAAGGACTCAGTAAGTCAGCCGCCTTAATCACCCAATTACTTAAGGTTCCTCGGGTGAGTGAGATGCCTGCTTCATTGAACATGGTTTCTTGTCGATACAAGGGCATGTGACAACGAAATTTAGAGTTGATGATTGCGGCGATGAGTCCTGGAGTCGCAATGGAATGAGGAATCGGTTGCTCCGGTTTTTTTGCGCACTTCATGGTGTTTTCACAGGCTTTGCAAGCATACTGCTTGCGGATGTGAACCACACGAAAGGTCATCTGAGGTACCACGTCCAGTTGCTCGCTCACTTCATCACGAATGTGAGTCAAGGAACAGCCACAAGCGCATTGTTTTTCTTCATCACTTAAATCATACACGTGCTCTATATAAGGTAGTGATTGAGGAAGTGGTTTTCTTCCAGTGTTCTTTTTGGTGCGTGTGTAAGTAATGGTTTCAGTTTGTGTTTCGGTGGGTTGTTGTTCTTCAGTAATGATTACAGGAATTGCTTCATCAAATTGAATGGCCATTTGCTCAGGAACAACACCTTTCTCACTTTTGCGACCAAAACGAGCGGTACGAAATAAGTGGAGTTGGTGTTGCAATGTTTGAATGGTTTGACTTTTTTGTTGAAGCGTTTGCTCCTGCTGTACCACTAAAGCCATTAAACGCGCATATTCTTGCTGTAATTGCTCCAGAGATAACGCAGAAACATCAGTCATTTAAAGTTCAACAGTATGGTGTTTTAATGGCCAAATTATACCAAAAAATGAAGCATATTTTAAGTAAAATAATCATATTGCATTAAAAATAATGTGAAAAATCAAGGTTAGGAAACTCAGACATCAGGCGAAAATCAAGTCCGGCTAATAACCAATCCAATTGCTGCGGGTTTATCTGATAAGGGGCCTTTTCTTCCGTCTTTCCCATTTTGAATCGGCTTCGCTCAAGACGTTTATGGTACAGCACAAAGCCATTTTTATCCCAAAACAGGCATTTCACACGATCCATCGCACGATTATAAAAGACATACACCGAACCATCTTGAACGGGGGTCTCATACTCTTCGGATATTAATGCTGCTAAACCATTTATTGCTTTGCGAAAATCAATCGCTTGCGATGCAACATAAATGCAAACTCCAGCGCTCAAACGTAGCATCATAATGCCCCTGCAAAATGAAGTACCTGATGCAGTAGCTGCTCATTAATATCTTCATTCAAGCCAAGACGTACCCCATTGGGAAGTACAAGCTGTAATACTACGTTTCCCGGAGTTCCTTCTTCCTGTGCTCTGGGGCTGGCTTTGATAAACGATATGCGCTCTTGCTCTGGTGTTCGTAATCGCTTGCGCCATAAACCAAAAGTAGCCAACTTAATACCTTGTTCATTACAATAGGCCTTTTGGCTCAAGCCGCTCTTTTCCCAAGCCCTTATATGCTCTTGCCAAATTTGATGATGTGGTGACTGTGTGTTCATTGTTTTGCTCCCGTTGCTTCAGTGGATGCAATTATCTACAGCTTACTTGGGGCGTTCTAGGTGGGGTTAATTAGGCGCTTACGATAAAGGAGTTAATTACAGAGAATAACAAGCTACAAAAATCTCCCGTTGGTATGTTATATAAAATTGCAAAAAAAATTAGTTAATACTTAAGCTTATGTATAAGTAAATTTTGGTCGTCCGTTGAAATGCTTACTTATCCAATAATTTTACTTTTAGTTAGTTATTAGTAAGGAGACATAATAAGCCTAACTTAGAAAACTTAACTAGATTTATTAATCATAATTATATTTATTATTCTAAACCTAAGGGGCGAGAATATAGTAGTCAAGAAAACCCCCGTTAATTTGCCTTTAAAAAGTATCATTTGATGCATTAGCAGCAACTTGCTTTTGTACTGATTAAGTAGTACACTTTTGGTATGAGTAAAATAACTAAAAAACCAAAAGAATACGTTGCATTTAACGGATCTAAATTCGTTATTGAATGGTATTTTGATTGTAAAGGGCATAGTAGCTCATTAGGTTACTTTGAGTCATTAAGTGAGGATGAGCAGATCAAGGCATTAGGTTTATTCGAATTGATGGGCAAGATAGGATCAATTAGAAATAAAACAAAATTTAATTATGAAGAAGACAAAATCTATGCTTTTAAGCCACAACCGCACCGATTTTTATGTTTTTTCTTCTCGGGCGGTAAGATTATTATAACGAATGCTTTTCATAAAAAAACAAACAAATTACCAAAGGGCGAAAAAGAAAAAGCCTTAAAATGTAAAGATGACTATGAATTACGAATTCTACGAGGTGACTATTATGAGTAACCAACTGTCTACTTATGAAAGAAAAATGCAGGATAAAAAATTTAAAGCAGCTTATGAGAAGCATTATAAAGAATTGCTTTTTTCTGAACTGCTTATTTCTATTATGGAAGAAGATGATCAATCGGTTCGCAGTTTAGCAAAAGAAGCAAGGATATCGCCTTCTGTGATACAAGATTTGCGCTCAGGAAAACAGCAGGATATCAAAGTTAGCAATTTAATTAGAATTGTTGAAATATTGGGTTACAAGGTAGTCTTACAGAAGGGTGAAGAAACGCTAACATTACACGATGAAGTAAGGGAAAATAAACATAACTTGAGTGTTAGTTCTGCCGCGTACTGAGATTAAAACTTGGGAAAATGGAGATGCAAATGAAATCACTAGAAAATGCAAATAGCGATAGATTAGTCATTATGGATGAGCATTGGCTGATGTTTGAACCTCTATCTGAAATGGAGGGTTTTAAAGAGTTACAGAAACAAGCACAAGAGTTTGGAGCTACCATTAAACAAGCTATTATTAATAGATTGGAAATAGATAAGCAATGCAACACTAAGTCTGATTAATATACTTAATCAGACGTTCAAACAAGTTACTAATTCAATCTATAGCTCATGTTCATCAAAAAAATATTCAAAGTTAGTATCAATAGATTCTTTTAATAATTCTGAAAATGAATTACACACAAAGGAATATGAATCAGGATCATGAAGGTAACGAATAATTTGCCCTACCTTTCCCAATGGAGATGGTTTTAAATCAATATATAATTCTGAATAATCACAACTTGCAAAAAGTAATCGATCTCCTATCGGTATATAAAGATCCATTTCTGGAGTGGCGGACTCACAATCATCCACATCTTCTTCTAGAAACCACGGATATAATTCTGCTAAAGTCTGATCTTTATATTGCGCGTGTTCTAACATTTTGTTTATGCTGCACATGTGATAAGTAAGATTTCCTTCATGTATACTGAACATAGTGGGTCTGTAAGCATAGTTCTCTTCACTTATCTTTCCATCTGTTCTTTTCAAAAAATCGACAAATTCGTTAGGAACGCCAGGATAGTTTTTCTTTATTAAATCGATTTCATCTTCAGTTGCGTGAGTAATGAATTTTATGTCGTCTCCTTTTTTTTCCTTATATACTTCCTTTAATCCTTGGAAATAGTTATCAACCAGAGTATTCATAATTTTCTCTTTATTGTAAATGGCCGGTAATCCCCCCGAAAAATAACTGATGTCAAAAGTAGAATTTTCTCGTAATCTATACACAGGAGATTCTTCATGAAAAAATCAAAATTTACAGACAGCCAAATACTGTCGATTCTAAAACAAGCTGAAGGAGGCACCCCTGTTTCAGAGCTATGCCGTGACCATGTCATCAGTGCAGCAACATTTTATAAATGGCGTGCCAAATTTGGTGGAATGGACGCATCGATGATGTCTCGCTTAAAAGAACTGGAAGCAGAAAATAGTCGTCTTAAAAAAATGTATGCGGAAGAACGACTTAAAGCTGAAATTCTCAAAGAGGCTATTGAAAAAAAGTGGTAACACCGTCGCGTCGACGAGAACTGGCGAAAAAGGCGGTGACTAATAAGGATATTTCCATTCGAATGTCGTGTGAACTGTTTGGTATCAGTGAAACCTGTTATCGATATCAAGCAAAATTAAATAATGAAAATGCAACAATCGCGGATTGGTTACTGCGTTTGGCTCAGAGGCAGCGTAATTGGGGTTTTGGACTATGTTTTCTGTACCTGCGCAATGTGAAGGGATTTAGCTGGAATCACAAACGTGTTTATCGAATCTATCGGAAATTAGAACTTAACATGCGAATTAAGCCCAAAACAAGGGTCGCGCTACCTCGTGAAAGATTCCGGGACATCCCAGTCCCCGAAATCGACTCGCCAACGCGCGAAGCTAAAGGCCCTGGACGTCCTGCGTCCGTCAATATTTGCTCTGAACGAGCAAAGCATTTGCCTCCCACAATGACTGACGCCTTCTCGTATGGCCTTATATTTTTCCTTCGGAAAAACATCCGGCCCTAAGGCTACCAGGGACTACGCGCCACGGCGTTCCGCCTTCCATGGCGCGCAGCGGATGATAAAACTCCTGTAAAATCGTTTTATGGAATCGCTCGCAACAGAGCCCCTTATTTCGATCCCCATTCATTTCACCAACATACGTTCAGCCTAAACCAATTTCTTCAGCAAGACTTTTTTACAAAATTTCCATGTTACGAAGCGTTTTGATTTTAGTACCAACCAGACCTGTTGACTTTTATTTGATCAAATATTAAAATATATTATCAAATAATCATCATACTTGTGTGATGATTTAAGGTTAATTTAAAGTGGGTTTATTTAATTATGAGTAACAAACACGATGCAATTAAACATGCAGCCCAATATGTTTACGATAATTTTTTATCCAAACCATATACTGGAAATGCTAATAGAAATAACCAAGTTTACCGCTGCAGCAATGACCAAATTATTCACCGTCCCAATCACGGACTCCCCCATAGTTTGCGTAAAATGTCTTATTCAAATGCAGTTATTAGCTTTCTCAGGCATCATGATAAAACGAACAGCATTTCTACCTTCTGTTTTACAGACGAAGAGCAGCTGGCTATAAAGCTGTGCTTATTATTTTCGGTCACTGGCCGTGAGGATGAAGCAGGCCACAAAGATTCGCCAGAGGCCTATCGAAAATACTTAGCAGCGAGCGCTAATCACTTTGAGGAATTTTGCAAAAATAATACGACTTTTAATTCAGAAACTATTGATAGATTTAAAAAAATTATCATCGCAAAACATGATCAAAATAATCGTGATCCTGCAAGAGCGGTTGTTCACTTCTGCCATGAACTTGATTTACTTCGTTGTTTTCCACCAAAAGCGATGATATCTCATTTACGTGCATTTAATTCCAATTTTAACTCAATAAACAACCGTGACTTTACGCAGCTCATTCTATATGCTCAAAAATGCATCACTCAAACCGGTGACTGCTTAAGTACTAAATTTAAAGAACACCATGGACGAGTGCTAACCTTAGATGGGAATTTTCCAAATAAAATTAGCTTTTCAATGCCTTACTTTTCTTACCAAAAAAGAGACGATATCCGTTTTGCTGCCTGTAGTCATTCGGTAGATAAGTGTCTGGAGGCGATTGCAGGGGTTGCATCGCCGGTTTCTTATATTTCTGAGATACCTTATATCACTAAATCTGAAGAAGAAAAGGAAGAGAAACGAATGGATGATTTTGATATCCGTTCAGAGACTCAGGCTGTTTTAGAATTAATAAAAAGTACCGAAGCGTGTATTCGGCTGATAAATTTTAAGCCCGGCGATGAACAAGATTTTGCTTTTGAAATGAAGCAAATTTGTGATCCTGTGTTTTTTCGTTCAACGAAACCAGCGCATAGTGAGCAAAAGATCGGTGATAGAAGGCATTATATTGATCAGCAGAAGAGACATTATGTCTATCGTTTATTCAAGGATTATGAACCGATAGAAAATCAGCCCCTTGTTGATAATAATCCACCACATTCCAACTACTTTGACGAGCATGAGCAACCTTTAGTTGGTGCTATTCACAAGGAAGAGGATCGTGGCAAGCCTAAAAATACCGTTTTTGCTAAGAAAAAAGCATATTCACTATTACGGCCGGATGGTAAACAGTTGCACTTCCAAGGGACTACTTTTAAACGAGCCCAATTTAATCCTGTAGGTATTATCAATGATGTGCGACAAATGCACCTGCATGGCGAGCGTTATATTTGGCTAAAAGATGTCTGTAGTGATGATAAATTTTGGACCGGTGAACTGGCTCGTCAACATCATGAGGATGAGCTTGATATTTATAGTAGAAAAGTTGCAAAAGTCATTGACGTATCTGAGCGTCAGCAAGGCGTTAGCTTACAAAAACTACAAGATAATCTCAACCAAAAAGCATTAGAACATGCCCCAGCGGATAGGCGCAATGAAATGCTGGTAGGGCCATCTAAAGCGTCTATGCGAGGATTGTTTGCCCCAGAAGACACGCTTTATTCCAGACTGAATATGTTGTATGCAAACGTGCTATTACGAGAAGATTACGGAAAGCCAGTGGCGATGCTCATTATTGACGGAAAACAAGCGCCAAAAGCATACACCCCTAGAATGATCCAAAAAGATTTAGCGGCTTTGGTGTCTCATTATGCCACTTTTTCCCCATGGGTTGCCTTGAAACAATTTTTGGGATTTTCTGACCAAGGTAAGGATTTATTTGATGCACTGTCGCAAACAACCTCGGTTCACGCTAAACATGATCCAAACGAATTTATTTCGTCCATATTAGCCAAAGCCGGGATTGCCAATGACTTATTACTGAAAGACCGCTCCGCCATTCGCTTAGCATCTACGCGGGAATGGTTTGTCGTTGAATTAGTAAAAACATTAGCTGTAACCGGCGCTGCCTTTGTTTGTTTGTTACCGCTGATAACCTATACTTTTTTGGCGGCGGTCACTGCATGCTTGATTGCACCGTTCACCGGTTTTAGAAACGCATGGCAATTGGCAACCAAGCCGCTATCAAAACTATGCGCTTACTTCATTTATCCTTCGCGACACAAGGCACGACTGGCTGATGATCCTGAGTTGTCGTCAATGAGCCAGATGGACCTTAAGTTACAAACACGGTGGGGTGATAAACTAGAAGCCATTCAATTTAATCCAAATAACTTTGCACAGAAAAATCCATCTGAGCAAAAATACATACTATGCATTAACGGTCGCGATTCGTTGTTTGCTGATGATGATAAACTTTTTCAGATGCAGGAAGATAGTAAAGCCACTGATGCGGCCGTGATGTCTTTTAACATGCCTGGCATAGGAAATAGTAAGGGCAGCTCAACGTACGCTGCGGACTTGGTAACGGTTACAACGGATATCGTAAAAAATCTAATCCATAGAGGAGTTAAGCCTGAAAACATCCTACTTAAAGGTCATTCTTTAGGTGGGGCTATTGCCACATTAACTGTCGCCAATTTACACCAGGAAAATCATCCAGTTCGTCTTTTTGTTGATCGTTCTTTTTCTTCTTTGTCTAATGTCATGAGTGATAAATTTACGACTATTTGGGGTGGCAAATTACTTTTTAAACCAGTGATTAACTACTTGCTATCGCTTGCTGGATGGAACATAGATTCTGCCGACGCATGGCACACAATTCCCGATGAATATAAAACCTATGTCACTATTCAGGGTAGAGCTGGGCATCAACAAGAAGAAAAACGATATGATGGCGTCATTACTGATAGCGGTGCGCTTCATAATGATCCAAAAATCAAAAAAGATCGGAAGCATACGAAAGATATGCTAGACCAATTACGATATTGCCGACATTACAAAGAACTTGCTGAAGCTAAGCTCAATATGATGAAAAACAGTAAATTGGTTAAGTTGGAAGATGTAGCACAAACAAGCTTACCGACTGGAAGCCATAACCTATCGTTAGCTCACCTCAGGCTTAGAGGAGCACGAGAGACTTCAGCAGCACATTTTTTTCAAAGTTATGCACGAGAAACACCTGAGAATATTAAAAATATACAACATCAGTTTGATGAAGCCTGTTTTAACATATAATTACTGATTTTAGAGTTATAGTCGAAAGTGGTGTATGACAAATTGACCTCTGGCCGGGATCTTTGTAAAAAAGGGTCATGTTAATATTAGACCCTGTAAGTAGCTAAACCCTGATGGAATTCGCTGTTGATCTAGGTAATTTTTTCTGCAGAATAACCAATCTCTATTATAGAAACCCGGAAGGAGAAAATCGGACGTTAATAGAAAATAAAAAGTTAAGGTAGACCTACCGTGTAGAAGGCATAATTTGATTGAAATTTGTTCATGACCCTTTTTTACAAAGATCCCGGCCAGAGGTCTAATAACTTTGAAGAGAATAAAGAAGAATATTTTGATGATCTGTCTTTACCTCTTGATGG